>CAWGOH010000014.1:0-551922 GCA_963824135.1 uncultured beta proteobacterium
CGCGCATCGCCACCGTCACGCTGACGGGCACGGGCCTCGTCGAGCGCACTCGCCCACTCGTCATTGTCGTAGTCGCTGCGCAGCACTTCGATCAACGTGTCCTTGAACCGATCGCGCCGCGCCTCCCGGATTAGGCTCGCCATGTGGACGGTGACCTGCGCGATCTCGTGCTGCTTCAAGCGCAGCGCCGTCCTCGCCCGGTGAAACCAGTCCGGGTCGAGCCCCTTCCGGGCCGTCTGCCGCCTGATGTCGTTGGTCGCGATCTGGACCCGGATGGAGGCGACGTCATCCTGCAGGGCAGCGAGGAGCCGCTGACATCCCTCCACGGTGTCCGGCATGGTGATCGGCGCCGCCGGCACGGTGTGCTCGGTCATGCTCAGGCCTGGCGCTTCCAGGGAAGCCACCCACGGGCGGCGTCGGGGCCGGCGCGGTGGCGGTGGCGACCTTGGGCCCAACCGCAGTCGTGGGCGCCACGTTGGGCGCCGTGGGCGCCGACACGGGCAGGTAACGCATGGAGTTGGACTCGCCGTACTGGCCGTTCGGCGGGCGCACCCGCACGTCGGCGATCATGGGGACGAGGTGCAACTGTTCGGAGTTGCTGACCTGCATCTTCCCGACCGCACGGCAGATGGAAGACAGCGTCCGCTGCGCGATCTGCACCGTGTCGGGGTTGGCGTTCACCAGGTTCAGACGATCGAAGAGCTTGCGGCCCGTGTACTTGCCCTCAAGCACGTCGAGCTCGAGGTACAGGTACTGGCCGCGACCGTCCTTGGTCACGCGCATCTCGCTCGCGACGATCTGGACCAGGTACTTGCCGGGCGGCAGGACCTCGTAGGTGCCCAGGGGCTCGACAGCGGTGGCATCGAAAGTTTGGCCGAGTGAGGACATAGGGGAATCTCCGTTTCAGGGTCAGAGGCTGTTGGCCGCGGCGTCCGGCGCGGCTTCGGTTTCGAGAAGCATCGGTTTCAAGGTGTCCGGCATGGCCTGCGCGAACGCCTGCCAATTGAGGGGCAAGGTCTCCGGCAAGCCGTAACGGTTCTTGGCGAGGTAGGCCGGGCGCTCGGCGGTGTGGATCACGCGTTCACCAGAGCCCAGGGCGCGGTTCACCTTCTTGTTGAACCCGACGTCGGCCTTGACGGTGCTGATGCGGTAGTTCGCGAACAGCACGACATCGGAGTGCTCTTGCAGGAGCGCGGCGGCTCGGGTGTGCAGCTTGATGACGTAGCGGTCGTAGGGGTCGTGCTCGGGGCTGTCGAACCGCTTGATGTCGGTGTGGGCGATCTGCACCACCGTCATGCCACGGTCGTCCCGCAGGGCGTTCAGCCCGTCGATGTACTGGCGCCAGAACGTGAGTGCTGCGACGTAACCCTTCCCGTAGCCGGCGTCCTCGATGGAGGCCCAGCCGTTGTCGCGGCAGGCCTTCGCCCAGACCAGCGGCTCCAGCCAGTCGACGCTGTCGATCACGACGGTCTTGAAGTCGTGGGGCTCCGTGTAGAGCGCTGCCAGGGCCTCGATCACCTCTTCGTAGGTGCGCGCGAGCGGGAAGTGGGCGGACGCCAGGGTCCCGAGACCATCCTCGGTCTGCACGAACACCGCCTTGTCGGCCTCGGACGCGAACGTCGTCTTCCCGACGCCCGCCACGCCGTGGATCAGGATGCGCGGCGGCTTCGGCGCGTTGGCGCGGGTGAGTTGCGTGAGCGAGATGGCCATCAGCGCTCCTCGCAGTACATGCTGTCGTTGGCAGCAGCGGGAACCGAGTCCGGCTTCACCTGTTCCAGCCGGTAGGTGGGCTTCCCGGTCTTGAGGGTGCGCGCCGGCTCGAACAGCTCGCGGACCGCCGGCGGCCATGCGGTGTACTTGGTCTCCGCGACCTTGATCTCGATGCCGACGTAGTCCTCGGGCTTTTCGCCCCACTTGCGCAGGGCCTCGACCGCCTGCCGGAGCTTGGCCTGGTCGTACTCGGGCTTCTTCGGGAGGTCGGCGATGACCACGTAGCCGTCTTCCTCGAGGCGAACAACGCCGGTCGTCTTGCCCGCTTGCCGGCGGAGCTCCTGGGCACGCTCGCTGAACCGGTGGTTCAGCGTGGCCTGCAGGAACTGCTCGTACTCGCGAGCGGCCTCCTTGGCGGCCGTGACCCGCTTGATCAGCCGGTCGAGCTCGGCGAGCGGCATGGTTTCGAGCTCCGCCAGGAACACCTGGCCGACCTCGTCCAGAACTTCAGGCTCATGAATCATGAAGATTTCCTCTTAGTGGGACTTGCGTTGTGACGGCGCGGTCCTCGCGACGCGAAGCCGCGTACGGATTTCGGGTGGCTTCAGGGTGCTGGTGGAGCGGACGGCGATGTAGCGGTAGCGGGCCTCCTCGACCTTGAGGCTCACGAGGTGCACGAGCCCCAGCTCGCAGGCGATCCACGCGCGCCGCGCGACGGCGTGCAGGCGGGCGCGCTCCTTGGTCGGCAACTCGCTCACCGTCTCGGAGCGGTCGAGCAGCAGGAAGCCCTCGTGGTACTCGATCGACTGCCCCACCATCGCGTTGGCGATCCAGTCGCAGAATCCGCCCTCGGTCAGCGGCACGACGGGCTTGTACAGCGAACGCAGCCCTGCGCGGCCGACATCGGCTACCAGACCACGGGGGTCCGGCTGGGTGATCTGGGATGTCTGCGCTGCGGTCAAGTTGTTCTCCGTGGAGGGGTTGGGCTCGGGGGCTTCGGGGTGCTTCAGATTCATACCGGGCGTGGCGCGGGGCTTTCTCATGACGGTCATCGCGATCTAGGCAGCCGAACGGAAGCCGAACATCCGCAGGTGCATCTGCAGATCAGCGACACGCCGGTAGAAGGTGGCCGAAGAGAGCCCGGAGGCTCGGCAGGCGCCGGGGAGGTCTTGGTGTGCCTGGAGGAGATCGAAGAGGGCAAGCTGCTCGCCGTCCATATACGCGAGCGCCGCCTCCACGTCGTGAAGGGTGTTGCTGTCTTCGAAGAAGTCCCGGTCCTCGGCCCACAGGGACACCACGATCTCGTCGCGCGGGTCCGATTCGCCCAGACGTCTCCGAATCGTTGGCAGCCTCGCCATCGGAGAAGAGGCTCAGGCGGGCGCGGTCCTTCTTCAGGTCATTCAGGAAATCCGCTGTCCGGTGCTCGGACACCACGCCGGTGAACGTCCCGGCCCCACCCCTCGCAGGGTCGAAACGCTCGGCCCGCTCGAGCAGGTCGAGGATCACCTCCTGATAGAGGTCCTCACGGTCGGCATGCATCAAGCCGAAGCTGACGTCCGCCCGAAACGATCGGGTGGCGGCAGCGTTGACCGCGGCTTTCAGGAACGCAGCATTAGGCTGCTCATCTAGCGCTTCGCGAACTGCCGCGAGCGCGCCCTCGGATGTACATTTCAGACTCACGTTTGCACCTCGTGCACAGCATCAAGATCACGAGTGCATCGTCCGAAATGTCATGTATGGGCGTCTGCCACCCCGATGTATGGGCTCATGTATGGGATGGGTCGCAGCGGTGGGCTGCAAAGCCGGAAGGTGGGCGCCAGCACAAACTAGGCAATCCCAATCCAGAGCCGGCCGGCCGTAGATGGCACGGCTCCTCCGCCCAGACTGACCTTCTCTAGATGGCAGTCAGCGTTTCCGGCAGTACCAGCTTTCGCTGGTGTTCCGTCGCGTGCAGGTAAATCCGTCCGGGCAGTCCCGGTCGGCAGCACACTGCGCATACCCGGTAGGGTTGCGCGCATTGGTAGGCACCCGGGTAGATGGATCGCGGTCAGAACGCGGTACGGCCACACCCTGCGGCGCGAGGAGAACCTGGGGCACACGCGGATCGTGTTGGCAAAGACCGGGCCGTGTTGCCGGAGCCTTCAGGTTCTTCTGGCAAATGCTTCCCGCATCGCAATCGGCGTCGACCTCGCAGGTGCGAGCAACGGCTGCCGTCATGGGGAACACGGTCATGACAAGAGCGGCGAGGAAGAGGCGCATCGGCATTTTCAAGCGGTTGTGCGACACACACCCATGATGCCGGAAAGGTAACCAGCGGGCGAGCCCACCGATCATCGAGTCCAGGTTGAATCCGTAGAGCGCTGCGGTCCTTGCTGGCGATGAACGCCCGCGCCCGGAAGCCTCCCACCGTTCTGGGCTACAACTCTTCTTCCAGCCCCAGGACATCCGTGAAGTCGGGGAGGGGCCACTTCTCGAGTTCCAGCGCGGTGGTTGAGTCCTCCGGCTCGCTTTCGCGCTGCGGCACAGTCACTCCCGGCGGACGGCGATGCGAATAGAGCGTGAGCCCGACCGCAGAGGCCACGCGCAACGCTTTCGCGAGCCCGGTGTTGGGCTTGCCCGTCATGAGGTCGTGCGACGAACTGCTTGGAGACCCCAGCGCTCGCTCGCAACGTCCTCCAGGGTCAGGCCCTTGTCCCTTCGGCAGTGCTCAAGGAATTTCCCGAAGATCTCGGCATCGGGCACGGGTGTTCGACGGTCGGGCATCCTGGCTCACCAGTCTAGTTTTCAGACCCTATTGTACCGCCGTGGACAGAACTTCATAGGGGAACGACTTTATTTTTCTAGCGATACGTACGCCCTGACTACAATGACCTCAGTAACAACCGAAATCCGGAATGTCCCGGTCGGGAACCGTGAAAGGAATCGCCCATGAAAGTACCAAACGAAGTGACGGAGTTTCTCAAGGCGCATATCGAAACCTGTGGAAAGACGCAGCGTGCCATCGCAGCCGAGACTGGATTCGAAAGCGTCAACATGGTGAGCATGATGAAGACCGGGTGCAGCAAGGTGCCCATCGAGCGGGCGCGCATCCTGGCGCGTTCGGTCGGCGCGGACGAGGCCTATTTCGTGACGCTGGTGCTCAAGACGTACCACCCGGAGCTCTGGTCTGCTATCGCCGACCTGATCGCACAAGACCGCTTCGAACGTGCGGCAATGATCGTCGTGCGCAAGAAGGCAAAGGATCCGGAGGTGGTGCTCGCGAACGCCGCCTAACCCCACCGCCCGGGGCCGTCAGAGGTAGACTCTGCCGGCCCCGGCAACCATGGGCGGCTACTTCGAGCCCATACTACTTTTTAGTCCAGGTTGAATCCGTAGACCCCGCGGCCCTTTCTGGCGATGAACTCTCGCCAGGTCGGGTGCCCGCTAAAGATGTCCTGGATCCGTTGGCTCCGTCCAGGTCTGTCGGTTTAGGCGGCGGTCAGGATTTCAGCCGCCTTGACCCAGCGACGACCTTGGCAGTATGGCTCGAGGAGGATAACCCAATACGGCGCGTTGGCGCGTTCCCTTGATCTGCCACCGACCGGGAGACTTGGTTGTGAAGACGAGATTCCCGGACTGCTTGTCGAACTTCACTGGCAATGACTTTTCGACAGGCTGACCGGGCGCGGACACGAGCACGCGGTGGAGGTGGTCAATGTCAATTCGCGGGCTACCGGCGTCATCAACCAGGACATCGCCCAGCGCGACTACCCTGTATGCCCGCGGCGACCGTGTGAACTCTGGCAGCGCCTGTCCGGTGGTCAGGATGAGACCCATGTCAGGAAGGTCACTCTTCTGGAAGTACTTGAAGACTTCCCCGAGTGAGGTTCCAAGGCCGCGCGCGATCCAGACGTCCACGCGTGCGTTGGCGATCGACGCCTGGCCGAGCTTCCAGAGCATCCCCTCCACCGCCGCCACCTGGATACCGCCTCTCGTGGCTTTGACTATGTCGAGGAGATCAGCAATCCCGTTCAGGAAGCGCCCCTCGTCCACGGCGAGAATAGCGACGTCGGCAGCCGCAACGCGCTTCTTCCTGAACGTCTCGGGGCACTGGTACTCGTACTGCGATGGGTCGTCGGTCTCCGTGAGCGGCACGAGAACCTGCTCGTCCCGCCAGGGCACCGGGCATTCACCGGCGTAGCCCACGCACTCAGTCCAGGACGCGAGCTCCGCGGCTGATAGACCCGTCCTGCCCGTAACCTCCCACGCGGGCAGGCCGCGCACACGCCGCCCGTCTCCATCACCGACCAGGTGATGTGCCCTCTCGAAGAGTGAGATCAGCTCACGCAGCGAGCTGGTCGGCAGGCGCTTGGCCGGCAACCGCGATCTCCTTCACCAGATTCCACTTCGCCAGCAGGCGGTCACAGAGTGCACGGTCGCGCTCCCGCTTGGTCTTGACATTGCACTTGTTCTGGTCGCGCAGCACTACGACGATGGTCCGCGCCCGATCCTTGCCCACCTTCTTTGTATGGATCGCCACCTTGGCATAGTCGACGTGGTAGTTGCTGAACGCGAATGTCGGGCTGATGAGCGTTCGTGCGGCGGCGTGAATGTCGTCCGGATCGTTGGACCACATCGCGACACGCATCGACCGGTGCCCCGGTGCCGAGTAGCCAAGTTCGGTAACCTTCACCGACGAAATGCTCTCGCCCCCCACGTCGAAATTCCGCGGGGCCGCCAGGCTCTGGTAGTCGTACTGCTTCAGGGGGATCTTCTCCCCATTGATCGGGGATTGCAGCAGCGTGTCGGCCACCAGGCAGACGATTGCCTGCCGGTTGGTGGCGTCCTTGGAGAGGACCTCGAGGTAACCAGTACCGGGCTCGTAGGTAACGTACGAGGAAATGGCCCGAACGAGGTCCTGGGGTACAAGCTGGCTGTGCTCGACCCGGTCGACGACCTCCGGCGGTTGGTTGTAGTGGATGCTGATCTGGTGCAGTTCCACGTCGGCGCCCGACTCCGCCCCGGCGCGGGGCCGCCTGAACACCTGGACTGCAACCTGATCAGGTGCACACACGAGTATCCCCGCGATCGCTTCGTGAAACTTCTTCCGGATGGCCTCGTCTTCCGCGACGGTAAGGCCCTTCGGGGCGACAAATCCCGAGTAGCACGAGGCACTCTGGCGAAAGACATCGGCCTGCCGCGCCTGAAGCGCTTCATCAAAGAGGGCACGCTCGTGGACGTAGAGCCACAAGGAACGCTGGTACTGATTGTCGATCGCGGCAAACTCAGCGGCGGCAATCTGATCGAAGATGTTCTTGCCGAACCCGTTCACCACATCCTGCCCGGCCGGGTCGGACAGCAGAACGAGCCGCTCGGCCACCTCCTCGATCTGCTGACGCTCCTTCAGCCGAGAGGCTGGAAAGCTCGGCCTGCATTGCCGCTCGCTGCTCTCGCTTGCCCTGCTTCGGGTCTAGCGCGGCCATCTCCAGACCGAACTCGCTTTTCATGAACCCGTGAAACACGGCGGGCGGAAGGTGCGTCAGGAGCTTTGAAAGGTTTTCGGCATCGTTCATGTCAGATCCTTCTCACGATTCTGGTGATGGGCCTCTGGGCCGCTTCACCTCAATTGCCCCGCCATATCGGTCCCCGCGGAGCGTCCTGGGTGCTCTTTCTTTAGACCTCGCGTTGGCGAGTTTCCATTTCCCGCCAGCCGGGCACATGTGCGCTCATCAGTGCCTTGAACAATCGCCCGTGCGTCGCGACCCGCAGGTGCAGTAGCTCATGGACGATGACGAAGTCCTGAAATGCCTTATCTCGGCGCACCAGGTCCGATGCCAACGTCACCGTTCCCTTCGACGAGCACGATCCCCACTTCCGCCTCATCTCTTGGACGCGGATGACACGCGGATTGACGCGCAACTTCACCGCCCAGGTCTGCGCCTGTCGACGCAAGTTCTTGCGCGGGATAGAGCGACGACTTCATGCCTCCGCCTCCACCAGAAGGATCCGCGTCACCAGGTCGACGACGCGGGCCCTCTCCTCCGGAGCTCAGGGCAAGCAGGGGCTTGTACAGGGCAGCGCGCAACCGCCGCTGCTCGTCAGCGTTGACCGCAGCGTTCGGGAAACGGGCCAGCAGGTCCTCGGCTTCTTTCGCGAGTCCCATCGGATCGATGGCGGCGGCCTTCACTGCGGCGTCGTCACGCAGCACCCAGAACACCGCGAACGCCCGCGTCGACAAGTCCGCTGTCCTTCGCCGCCTTCATCGCCGCGTCCTTCTCCGCGGCCAGCGCCGCCAGCAGGTCCATCGCGGCCAGGCCGGTGGTCTTGCGCTTCTCGAGGTCCTTGAGGATGCGCTCGGCGCGCTCCTTCAGCGGCTGGAGCACCGGCGCGGCGTCCGGGTCGTCGTCGATCTCCTTCTGCAGGCCGCGCACGAGGTTGAAGACCTTGCCCTTCGTCCGACCCCTTGTCGCCGCGGAGCGCCTCGAGCGTCTTCGACGTCGAAGGTGACGCTCTTGGTCAGGCGGCCGAGCCCCTCCTGCGTCGCATTCTCCTCGATCAGCCGGCGCGTCTTGTAGGCGAGGTCGGCGATGAACCCGACCTTGTCGGCGTAGGCGTTGCGCACGGCCGCGTAGAGCTGGGCCAGCCGCTTGTAGGTGTCGATGTGGTCGCGCAGCTCCGGCGACGGCGACAGGATTTCCCACAGGCTCTCGATCTCCTTGTAGGCCTCGAAGAACGCCTTGCGCGGCCTCCGGGTCGAGGAAGCGACCGTAGACGAGCCGCTCCAGCCGCTCGTCGGCGTCGCCGCCTTCGCCAGCGTCGAGGTAGTCCTGCTCCGCCTTCGCGATCCTTTGCAGGAAGTCCTGCAGCAGCACGATCGAGATCCTCGATCACGCCGCTGACGTCCGCGGAGTCGAACTGCAGCGCCTTCTTCAGTTCGCGCAGCACGCCGACGAAGTCGACGACGAGGCCGACGCGCTTCTGGACGCCTTGCGCGTCGACATAGGGCCGGTTCACACGCGCGATCGCCTGCAGCAGCACGTGGTCGCGCATCGGCTTGTCGAGATACAGGCAGTAGAGCAGCGGCGCGTCGTAGCCGGTCAGCAGCTTGTCGGTGACGATGAGGATCTTCGGGTCCTCGGCCGGCTTCTTGAACAGCAGTCGGACATCCTCCTCGCGCTCGTCGCGAGAGCTGCAGCTCGGCGACCAGCGGCCGATCGACCACGTCCGCGGCGTTCTCGGTGTAGACGGCCTCCGTCCATTCCGGCGGCAGGAGCTTGTCGAGCGCCTGCTTGTACTTGGCGCAGGCCTCGCGATTCACCGCGACCACGAACGCCTTGTAGCCGAGCGGCAGCACGTTCTCCCTGAAGTGCTCGGCGACGAACGCGGCGACCTTCTCGACGCGATCATCGGCCGTCAGGAAGGTGCGCAGGCCCACCGCGCGGTCGAGCACCTTGTTCAGCTCCTCGATGTCGGTGACGCCTTCGGCTGCGGCGAGCTCGAAGAACTCCTTGTCCAGCCGCTCGGCCGGCACCGTCATCTCGCTCGGCGCCATGACGTGCTTGATCGGCAGCGTGGTCTCGTCCTCGATCGATTCGGCGATCGAGTACTTGTCGAGGTAGCCCTGCTCGTCCTCCGCGCCGAAGATCTTGAACGTGCCTTCGCCCTGCGCCGTCTCGGCGATCGGCGTGCCGGTGAAGCCGATGATCGTCGCGTTCGGCACCGCCGCCATCAGGTAGGTGCCGAGGTCCTTGGCGACCGAGCGGTGCGCCTCGTCGATGAACACGTAGATGTTGTCGCGCGGTGCAGCTGTCCTTCCGGATCGCCTCGAACTTGTGGATCATCGAGATGATCAGGCCGCGGAAGTCGGCGTCGAGCAGCTGCCTGCAGCTCGGCCTTGGTGTTGGCCCGCCTGACGGCGATGTCCTGGCTGCTGCATTTCGCCGAGCAGCCGCTCGACCCAGCCCTTGAGCTGGCCCTCGAGCTCGGTGCGGTCGACGACCAGGATCACGGTCGCGTTCTCGAAGCGCTCCTTGTCCTCCAGGATCAGCCGCGCGGCCGTCAGCAGCGTGAAGGTCTTGCCCGAGCCCTGCGTGTGCCAGACCAGGCCGCGCGTCTTGGTCGGGGTCGGCGCAGCGCGCGACGATCGCGTCGATGGCGCGCCGCTGGTGCTGGCGCAGGATGGACTTCCGCGTCTCGCCGTCCTGCGACGTAGAACAGAATCCAGTGCTGGAGCGTGCGCAGGAAGTCGGTGCGGCTCGAAGAACGCCTGCACCGCGAAGCGGTAGGTCTCCTCGCGGCGTCTGCTTCCAGCGCGCCATGTCGCGGCGGGTCGCGTTCCAGGTGACGCCGTACCAGTAGTCGAGCAGGTGCGTGACGTTGAAGAGCTGCGGCGCGCCGATCAGCTCCGGCGTCTCGATCTCGTAGCGGCGCAGCTGCTTGATCGCCGCGCTCGATGGCGTCGCCGTCCTTCGGGTTCTTGTGCTCGACGATGCAGACCGGCACGCCGTTGACCACGAACATCACGTCGGCGCGGTTGCCCTTGCGGGCGGGCGGCTTGAGCTTCCATTCCCAGGTGACGTGGAAGTCGTTGCTCGCCGGCGTGCTCGAAGTCGATGAGCTGCACGCGGCGATGGCGCTTCTCGGCCTCGTCGTACCACTGCCGCTCGCCGCGCAGCCACGCCAGCATCTCGCGGTTGCCCTCGATCGTCGGCGGGCATCGCGTCGAGCGTCTCGATGATCGAGCGCACCGCGTCGGCCGTCAGCCACGGGTTGAACTGCGGCGAGCTTCGCCTCGAGCTCGTCGCGGAAGCAGCATGCCGGCTTCGCCGCCGCGCTTCTGCTTGGCGACCTCGGGCGTGATCGGCGTCCAGCCGATTTCGACGGCGTGCTTCACCATCGGGAACTGGACGGTGCCGGCTTCGCTGATCTTGAGGGTCGCTCATGCGGCGGCCTCCGCGTAGCTGGGGCTCGGCCGAGCGCCGAGAGATCGAGATCGGCGACGCGGATTTCGCCGGTCATCAGCTTGTGCAGCAGCGCCTTGAAGAGCTCTTCGAGCACGGCGCGCTTGCGCTGGTGCAGGTCGATCTTGCGGTCGATGGCGTCGAGGATGGCGACGATCTCGCGCTGTTCGTCGAGCGTGGAGGCAGACGGATCGGCAGTTCGCGTCGATAGCCGAAGTTCAAGTTGCGACATTCGTGCTGCCGTTGCGCGACCGCAACCGACGCAGGTGCTCGTATGCAGCGTCATCGAGGTAGTGCCTGAGGAATCGGAGTTCATGCGTCGCCTGCGGCTGGATGACGGCAGCGACGCGTAATTGACGCTGTCTACGGTCACTGCAAGACAGCGCAACTTGACCGCGAGTCTGTCCTTGACCATACATCGCCATCGATGCGAATGCCATGCTGGAGATCGCGCTATCAAGCCGTACTCGTCCGGCGTGCTGCGGACGAACGTGTCGCCGTGATGATCCATGTCGATTGACGACGTCCGCGGTCTCGATGAACGGATATCCGCCGTCCGTAGTAGTGCGTGTCGATTTCGTCGCTGGTGTGAGTTCCACGTTGCGAGCGTACGCAACGTCACCGAAGCGTCACTAGCGTCCCAGCTCTCCGGCACCGGGCCGATCTCGGTTTCCTTCTGCGCCTCGCCGCGCAGGCCGCGCGTGAACAGCTCGCGCATCGCGGCGCGCTTGAGGTCTCGTGCAGTCCGTGCATCGCTGCATGATCTCGATGGCAGCTTCGCGCACCGCCGCAAGCGACGTCTGCGATCGCTCGCTGCTCTGCTCAGCGGTGGATGCGGAACGTCAAGCGCGGCGAGCCGGTTACGCGACAGGTTCGGGATCGTCGTCTTGTTGCCTGCACCCTCGAAGATGCCGAGCTGGGTGAACGCGCGTTGCAGAAAGTAGACGTAGAAACGTGGCTCGACGTCGTCCGCATCGGGCGAAGCCGATGCAGGTGGTTCTGGAACGACATGCGTCGCGATGCGACGATCCCAGATCGCGGCCCGTCCGATTTCGCCGCCTTCGCAGACGCAGCAGGTCGCCGCGACGTCCAGACGCTTCTCGGCAAGCTCGTGCTGCGGACATCGACATCTCGTCGACGTTGGTCAGATCGATCTCGTCCCAGCAGCACGTTCGACGTGCGCAGGAACGGCACCTTGTTCGCGCCGCTCGCGCAGCGGCCGACATGGTCTTACCGGCGCCGATTTCGAACAGCTCGCCGAGCGGCCGCCAGTGTCCAAGCAGCGTTCGTCATAGCGCGCGCCAGCATCTTCGCAAGCGACTCGTCGATTCCGCGCGCCTGCGTCGTCCAGCGTCAGCAGGTCGGCGACGATATCCTTGATCGGTCGCGTGCTCGGCGTCGTCGCTCTGCGCCGACCCACCGGCTCGGGCTCAGGTTGTAGTCCGCCTCCTCGGCCTGCTGCCGGGTGATGACGGCGATCTCGCCCTCGACCGGCTCGCCCTTGAGGTACGCCGCCGCCAGCGGCCGGATGTCTTCCTCGGGCAGGTAGTTCTTCGGCCGTGCCCTTCTTGAACCGCCTGCTGGCGTTGAGCAGCACGATCTTGTCCTTGCGCGCGGCGGGCTTGCGCTTGTTCAGCACCACGATCACGCCGGCGGCGGTGGTGTTGTAGAAGAGGTTGTCCGGCAGCAGGATCACGCCGTCGATCAGGTCGCGATCGACGAACCACTTGCGGATGTTGCGCTCCTTGTCCTCGTTCTTCGAGCCCGAGCCGCGCGTGACCGCGCCGGTGTCGAGCACGACCGCCGCGCGGCCATGGTCGTTCAGGCAGGCCAGCGTGTGCTGCAGCCAGGCCCAATCGCCCTTGCCGGTGGTGACGCCGCCCGGCGGTGCGGAAGCGGTCGAACGGATCGTTGGCGAAGACGTCCGGCGCGAACGGCTGGTTCCACATCGGGTTGGCGACGACGATGTCGTAGCGTGCGGATCTTGCCGTCGGCGGTGCGGAACTTCGGATTGATCATCGTGTCGCCGCGCGCGATCTCGACCTCCATGTCGTGGATGATGCGCGTTCATCTGCGCGACGGCGTAGCTCTCGGCCTGAAGCTCCTGGCCGGTAGAGCTTGAGCGGCACCTTGCTGGTCGGGTCGAGCTCGCGCGCGACGAGCTGCAGCTTGATCAGCAGGCCCGCCGAGCCGCAGGCGTAGTCGTGGCAGTCCTCGCCGGGCCGCGGGCGCAGGATGTGCGCCATCAGGAAGCCGACCTCGGTCGGCGTGAAGAACTCGCCGGCGCTCTGGCCCGAGCCTTCGGCGAACTTCCGCAGCAGGTATTCGTAGGCGCGGCCGAGGAAGTCGGGCTGCACGTCGGCCAGGCCCAGGCGGTAGCGCGGATCGGAGAACGTCTCGACCACGCCGCGCAGCTTGGCCGGGTTGATGTCGCGCTCGCCGTTGCGCTCGGCGGCGAAGTCGACCACGTCGATCACGCCCGAGAGCGACGGGTTCTGCTTGACGACGGCGCGCACGGCCTTGGTCAGGTGCTCGCCGATGTCCTTCGGCGCGGTGCTCTGGCCCTCGTCGTCCAGCGGCCAGTCGATACGCCTCGCGCCCGCTGATCACGCGCCCAGCGCGCTTCGGGCGGCAGGTAGAAGCGCAGCAGCGAGTGGTCGGCCTCGGCGATCTCCAGCGCCGTGGCGCGGTCGCCGTACTCTTCGGCCAGGCGCGCGATCTCGTCGTCGAAGACATCGGACAGCCGCTTCAGGAACAGCAGCGGCAGCAGGTAGTCCTTGAACTTGGCCGCGTCCTTCTCGCCGCGGATCGAGCAGGCGGCGTCCCAGAGCATCTGCTCCATCGGCTTGGTCGTGGGCGCAGCCGCCGCGCGCGGCACGCGCCGCGGCGGCGCCGCGACTGCGGCACGGCGTTGAAGCGTGCGCATCGGCAGCTCGTCGTCGACGCCGGCCTCGTGCGCCAGCGCGGCGATGGCCTCCCGCGCCGCCTTCTGCGGCTTGGTGTCGCCGCCTTCCCAGCGGTTGACGGTGGCGAAGGACACGCCCGAGCCGCTCGGCGAGCTGCTCCTGGGTGAGGTTGAGCTTGGCGCGGATGGCGCGAAGGGTGAGCGGCAACGGCTTGTGTGATTTGTCATGTTTGATATATTTGCTATAAATTATCGCATTGTCAATCCCCCATCCCGGGCGGCGCGATTCCTGTGTCGCGGTGATCAGTATCGCACCAGGCACGCCAGAAATTTCGTAACCAACTGTTTTTACTAATTATTTCAATATTGCCTGGCACTTAGCCGGGCGCCTACCCAGCCCGCACAGGCCGGAATCAGTCGCGGCGCAGGAAGTAGTCGACCTGGCTTCCCCACTCCAGCGGAAACGGCTCTAGGAGGTCCTTCGTCGTCAAGCGGGCGGGATGCCGCCCCTCAACGATCGCGTCAACGATTTCGGGAGCAAGGTAGGCGAGCCGCACGGTGCGGCTGATGTAGGAAGGGCTGATCTTCTCGGCGTTGGCGAGCGCATCCATGCTGGTGTAGGCGCCCTCATTCAATAGACGCTGCCAGCGGAAGGCTCTAGCAATTACCTTGATCATCGTGTTGTCGACCGTCGCTTCCTGTTGCCTGGCGGCCCGGGTCCCATCCGGCAGCACGATGACCGCCTTCCCTCCCCGGCGACGGAAGCTCATCGGGACATCGGTCGTCATGCTCTTCGTCACGGTTCCCATTACGCGGCCTTTCGCATTGGCACCGGAGTGAGGGTGTCACGAAGAAGTTTCGTGAGGCCTTCGGTCTTCCACTTGATGGTGATGCCATCTAAGCGCACGGTGATCCGCTCGATAACGGCTTGGACGATTCTCGCCTGCTCGGCGGGGAAGAGCTCACTCCACACTGCATCGATCGATCTCAGTGCCTGAATCGCGGCTTCTTCGCCAATGTCCGGGCGCTGAGCGCAGACCTCGCGGACCGCGTGGGCCAATACCTCCGGCGAGCACAGTACGCGTCGGAGCTTTTCGACAACGACAGTCTCGATTTCGCCAGCAGGCATCCTGCGAACCTCGCAGGTTCGCGGCGCCCTGCTTTATGGCCTGCGTATTGATGTAGTACCGGTAGTACTTCGGGCCTTTGACCGTGTAACCCGGCGTGAATGCTCGTCCCTGGTCGGAATACAGCAGCCCGCGAAGTAGGGAAGGCGCCTTCGACATGGCCTCCGGCTTGGAGATGCGGGCGCCCCGCCAGGCCTTCTTGAGCGAGTCGCCGTTGGTAAGGTGCTCGTGGACTTGGTCCCAAAGAGCCTTATCCACAATCGCGTCGTGCTCCCCCGGAAAGTGTCGCCCCTTGTGAGCGGCGATGCCGATATACACCGGGTTGTTGAAGATCTTGTAGATGAATCCCTTGTCGACGAGCCGCCCAGTTCGGACCTTCCCCGTCGCGGTCGTCCAGGCCTTAGTAGTGATTCCCCGGGCGCGCAGATCCCTCACCAGGGTGGCCATGGAGGGCACCTGCGCGAAGCGGGTGAACATCTCCCGGACGATTCTCGCCTCTTCCGAGTTGGGAATAAGTTTCCGCTCGACGACGTCGTAGCCCAGCGGGGGCATGCCTCCCATCCACATGCCGCGCTGCCGTGAGGCGGCGATTTTGTCGCGCACCCGCTCGCCGGAGAGCTCGCGCTCGAACTGCGCGAACGATAGGAGGATGTTGAGCGTGAGCCGCCCCATCGAGGTTGTCGTGTTGAAGGCCTGGGTGACGGAAACGAAAGTCACCTTGTGCTCGTCGAAGATCTCGACCAGCTTGGCAAAGTCGGCGAGGGAGCGCGACAGCCGGTCGATCTTGTAGACGACGATGATGTCGACCATCCCTCGGCGAACGTCAGCCAGCAGCTGCTTGAGGCCTGGCCGCTCCATGTTGCCGCCCGAGTAACCACCATCGTCGTAGCGCTCCCGCAGCATCAGCCAGCCTTCAGATTTCTGGCTGGCGATGTAGTTCTCGCAGGCATCGCGCTGGGCGTCCAGCGAATTGAAGTTCTGCTCGAGCCCTTCATCGGTGGACTTGCGGGTGTAGATCGCGCAACAGAGTTTCCGCGGCGCCGTCATGAAAAGCCTCGCGACGACGGGAACCCGAAGAACTTCCACCCGTTCCATTGCGTGCCAGTGATCGCCCGGGCGACACTCGAAAGCGACGTGTAATGCCGCCCCTGGTACTCGAAGTAGTCGATGCCAACCGTCACCTCATGGCGCACGCCATCCCATTCGCGAATGAGGCGTGTGCCGGCGATTGGTCGACCGTCGACCCTGCGGCGGCGCAGCGTGGCCTTCCCTCCATCCAGTTGCTCGCCAAGCCGCTCCAGGCGTTTGATGGTCTCCCTCTTCAATCCGCCGTAGGCAAGCTCCTGGATGCGGTAGGCCAGGCGGCTTTCAAGGAATCGGCGATTGAACGGCGGCGGCTCCTGCTGGAAGAGCTCGCGCCACATCTGCTTCAAGTCTTTCACGGGCGCGGACTTCAGGGCAGCGACCCGGGATACAACGCTGTTAGTCACTGGCGTTCTCCGTGGTGGTCAGGACGCCAGTACTAACGCTCTGTTCGGTCAGGCTATCAACTAGATCTTCGCTGCTGCGCCGCTCGTGCAATCGGATCACGCCAAGGGCCAGGATGATGCCCACTACGTGGGCAAGTCCGATTGGTGGAAGCAAGGATTCTGGAGAAGAGATGGAGGTCATGAACGTTCTTACCGAGCATGACCTGAGCTTTTCTCATCCCACTTCTCACGAATCCAAGCGGTGCACTACCCTTGCCACGTGAACGCCTTTGGGTATCGGCAAGACGATGCGGTCAGTCGCTAACGGCATCAAGGTCCAGACATGATCCCTCCGGCATAGAAGCGAAAGGTCATTATCCTTAATGCACCTTCGCTACTGGAGTCATCAGATTCTCCCATTCCGAGCGAGCCTCCAATAATAACGACCCGCAGCCGTCAACCGGCATCCCCTCGATTGCATTGCAGCGTCATACATGTGCTTGGCATGAATTGGCACAACCAGGTGAACACGATTCAGATTCTGAAGCTTTTGGAAAACCGCAACTTTGGCTACGTCCTTGTCGTCGCACGTGTCCTCATATTCAGGCGACAAACCAAAGTCTTCAGCAGGAAGTGGAAACAGCATCGGCAGTTCCCGTAGAGTTGCGATGCTGATAGGAGGTTCACACTTTCTGATCGCAATCACCTTCGAGACATGGGATTTATACAAGGGACGTTGATCCCATGCTCCGAGTGCGGCCTCGACCTTGGCATATATCGCAGGGATAGTTACATGACCGAGTAGATCAGCAGCCCCGCCTTCAAGCGCGTCCACTACGAGGGAGGTGAATAAGCCACCACCGCCTACTTCGACCGAGGGTTGATCACCCCGACTGGATGCGATTATCGATACGCCTTCGCGAAGCATTGTTGTGTTGTTATTGATGGCCGGAACACCTCCCATATGCCCGGAATTGCAGCAATCGAGCAGAACAACCACTTCGTCGGCCTTAGAATCGTTCGCCATTTTCAGGACGTCGGTCATTGATAGACCTTCGTCGTAGCGCGTCGCGTCTTGAGTAACCAGATAGCCGCCAAGATCATTCTCTGTTCCATGTCCAGAGAAATGCAGTAGAGCCACTTCGGCCCATTCCTTAAACAGCTGCTCAACTGCCTGTTTTAGTTTGGCTCGGGTGACAACATCTGCAGCCCCCTCCTGCGGTGCCACCATATTCCTACACTCAAAGTTTGGTGTTCCGTCCTGATGTGACCTTAGGAGCGCAGCAAGTCGTTCAGCGTCGCTCACGCACCCTCGAAGCGCGCCGAAGGGGTAGTGGTCAATACCTACACATAGGGCCCGACGCATGTTGCCTTACCTCGCGCCGCCCACCAGGGCCTTCAAGTTGTCCCAAGTCCACTTGTACACTTTGTCCGAATCCAGGGCGGCAGTCGGCTTAATGCAGTTTCTCTCGCCGTATGCCGCCAGCAGGAAGTACGGCTTGCCTCCTTCTCGCGCGATCGTCAGCTCCTCAGCTACTCCCTTGGCTGTGTGTGTCCATTCACCGCAGAGGACAATGACAATGTCGACATTTGCCATCCGGCGACGAACCTTCTCCTTCCAATCGCCAATCAGGTGCTCTTTGACGGATGCGTCGGTGAAGTCGAATGGACTATCGGGGTGCTTTGCCTGACCGGCAAGCATGATTTTTGCCCCTTCGTCGTGGTCGTAGTCGAAGCTAATGAACGCACGCTGTTTCGCCATCATTTGTCCCTCAGTGAATGAATTCACCTGCTCTCATTCGGAGCAATGCGCGATGTAAGGTGTTTCGATTGAAGATAGCTTCGTTCTTCAGTCGGCCAACGGTTCGGCTATTTCTGTGAAGTCATCGGCTCCACAATTTTGCCATCAGTTCTTGCATCTATTGGACAAGAACTGAGCTAGCACCATGCATCGCAGTCAATTTTCCTGATCCGTCTAAATGCGACGTCTAGACGAACATTACTTCTTCACCTTGGGCGGTGGAGGTGGTGGTGGCGGCGGCTTCACGATGCCAGGCGGTGGGCTAGCGCCAAATCCTTCATTGAGGCCCTTCTTGCTCGTAGGTTGTGTTGTTCCCGGCCTGGGGGGGCTGGGTTTCTTGGATTCAGACATTTTCCCTCTCCTTCTGCAGTTCCATGAATTCCACTAGCTCGACGTCTTCAACATTGATGAGCACGGACTCAACACCCGTCATCGGTTGGCTCGCGGTTCCCTCTAACCATGACGCACACTGCAATATGACATGGCCCTTAGTTGGATCGGATGGCCACTCCTGGGGCCAACCATATATTCGACGTTCGTCTTTCAAGTGCAGTACAACAAACGTTTTCCCGATAAGAAAGGCGCGATACCACTGCGATGGATAAGAGGTCTCACGGGTAATCCGCATCCTGCGAAGATATCGATGAAGCGTGTCGTTGTTCGCACAATACGAAGCAACGATCCCAATCGCTAAACCCGTGATGGTAGACGCAACGACTTCTGAATCTGACGTCCAAAGGCCCAAACTTGCGTAGCGGCCAGCCAATAGCAGCGCAGCCTTTTGAACGGCTACCAACGCCTGCGAAATTAACGTGAAAATCAGTGCTTGGACGACCCGTTCAAATTGGCTCGGCTTCGGAAAGGATGTCAGTGAGTAGAACGCCCAGGCTGCAAGGAACCCAGGCAAAAGGTACTGAAGCAGTGCAATCGTGTCCTTCGCCACTCCGCTCATTTTCTGTACCTACCAATGGTTTGATTTCAGATTCAGCTAAGTGTGCCCCCCCAGTGTCCACGCATCAAATGCCGCCTTTCGAATCGCACACTGTTGTCTGAGGCGTACAAGTCGGTTTGCCGCATAGTCCGGCATGTTCACCGCGGCGCCGACGCTTTGGGTTGGTTGAGACAAAACAACAGGCGTTCGAATTCGCAAGTACACACCTCAACCTCCTGACTAATTAGGATAACTAACCCAACGCACTGAATTGATGGTTGTTTTTGCCCTTTCACTTGTCCTTGTGAATGTGGCGGTGAGTTGCCGACGGCGGCGGCCAGCTGTACTTCCGCACCACCCCCCAACAAGTCACGAGGTCGTGAGAATAGCGGGGGCTGAGACCGGGTTTCGGGGCCCCAACGGAACGGGGCAGTCAGGAGGTTGACGCAAAAAACCCCGCGTGGCGCGGGGTTCTGTGCGACTTCCAATCGTCGAGAGACTTTTGGAAATCAGGATACTGGCGGAGAGAGAGGGATTCGAACCCTCGATGCAGGTTTAAGCCCACATAACGCCTTAGCAGGGCGCCACCTTCGGCCACTCGGTCATCTCTCCGGGAACGCGAATTCTACCACGCACCAGTTCAGGGCCGGACGGGGGGCGGCTACATCAGCGCCCGGGCGAACCAGGTGTAGATGAAGGCCCAGGTGTAGGCGGTCTGCGCCGGCGTGGTGCCCGAGCCGTGGCCGCCCTCGGTGTACTCGAAGTAGGTGGTGTCGTGGCCGTACTGCTGCATGCGCGCGGCCATCTTGCGGGCGTGGCCCGGGTGGACGCGGTCGTCGCGCGTGGAGGTGGTGATGAGCATCTTCGGGTACGGCCGGCCGCGCAGCACGTTCTGGTACGGCGAGTACTTCGAGATGAAGGCCCAGTCCGCGGGAATGTCGGGGTCGCCGTACTCGCCCATCCAGGAGTGCGCCCGCGAGCAGCTTGTGGTAGCGCTTCATGTCCATGAGCGGGACGGTGGCCACCACGGCGCCGAAGAGCTCCGGGCGCTGCAGCATGGTCGCGCTCACCAGGAGCCCGCCCTGGCTGCCGCCGAGGATGCCCAGCTTCGCGGGCGAGGTGACCTTGCGCCGGATGAGGTCCTCGGCCACCGCGGCGAAGTCGTCGTGGGTCTTCTGCCGGCCCTCGCGGCGCGCGACCTGGTTCCAGGCCGGGCCGAACTCGCCGCCGCCGCGCAGGTTCGAGAGCACCCAGACGCCGCCCTTGGCCAGCCAGCCGTTGCCGACGAAGCCGCTGTAGGAGGGCACCATCGAGACCTCGAAGCCGCCGTAGCCGTAGAGGATCGTCGGGTTCCTGCCGTCGAGCTTCGCGTCCTTGCGCATCACCTGGAAGTACGGGATCTTCGTGCCGTCCTTCGAGGTGGCCTCGTGCTGGGTGACCTCCAGTCCCGCGGCGTCGAAGAACGCGGGCAGGCTCTTCATCTTCTCGCGCTCGTCGGTCCCGCCCCTGGCGAAGTAGAGCGTGGTGGGCATCGTGAAGCCCGTGAGGCGAAGAGGAAGTACTCGTCGCGACTCGCGGCGGTCGTAGGCCGCGGCGTTGAGGTTCGCGAGCCGCGGCGCGTCCACCTCGCGCTTCGTCCAGCGCCCGTCCGCGCCGCGGCGCACCTCCACGAGCCGGCTCGCGACGTTGTCCAGCAGGTCCAGGAGCACCATCGACTTCATCGGCGACGAAGGAGTCGAGGGTAGAGGCGCGGGCCGGGGCGTGAAGAGCACGTCGAAGTCGCGCCCGCCGGCCAGGAACTTCTCCAGGTCCAGCGCGAGCAGCGCGCCCGCCGGGTAGGCGGCGCGCCGCGGGCTTCCAGTCCTCGCGAAGCTTCACGTAGAGCAGGCCCGCCGACACCGACGCGTCGACCGTGTCGCGGCAGGTCCAGCTTCGACGAGCTTGCCGCCCCGGACGACGAAGCCCTCGTTGCGGCGCGTCGAGATGACGCGCGTCATCATCTCGACGCGCGAGTCCTTCTCGTGCGTCACCGAGGGCCAGGCGCCGACGTCCTCCTCGGAGACCTCGAAGACGGGCGCGGCGTCGGCGATGGCCTGGCCGCGCTTCAGCCTCTTCACCTGCCGCGGGTAGCCCGAGCGCGTCATCGTGCCGGGGCCGAAGTCGCGCGAGAGGTAGATCGTGTCCTCGTCGATCCAGGCGACGCCGCCCTTCGACTCCGGCAGCCGGAAGCCGCCCGCGACGAAGGCCTTCTTCGCGAGGTCGAACTCGCGCACCTCCACCGCGTCGCTGCCGCCGCGGGAGAGGGACAGGAGGCAGCGCTCGTACTTCGGGTAGAGGCACGTGGCGCCCTTCCAGGCCCACTGCTCGTTCTCGGCCGCCGAGAGCTTGTCGAGGTCCAGCACCGCCTCCCAGGCGGGCTGCGCCTTGCGGTACTCGTCGAGCGTCGTGCGCCGCCACAGGCCGCGCGGGTTGGCCGCGTCCTGCCAGAAGTTGTAGACGAAGGCGCCCAGCTTCGAGATGGCGGGAATGCGCTCGCGCGAGTTGGCGATCTCGGTGAAGCGGCTCGAGGAGCGGGTGGAAGCCCGGCGTCCTTCTCGATCACGGGCCGGCTCTTCGCGTTCTGCGTCCTTGACCCACGCCATCGACTTCTCGCCGGAGACGTCCTCCAGCCAGAGGTAGGGATCGTCCTGCGCGAAGGCGGCGGTGGCGGCGGTCATGGCGAGGGCGGCGAGGAAGCGCTTCATGGGCAGGGGCTCCGGAAACGAAACGGCGCGAGGCGGACTCGCAGATCCGCTCGCGCCGGATTGTAGGGCAAACGGCCCGTCAGGACTTCATGCGCTCCTCGTGGGCGGGCTTGTCGAGCTCGAAGGCCTTGTGCAGCACGCGCACGGCGAGCTCCATGTACTTCTCGTCCACGACGACCGACGTCTTGATCTCCGAGGTGGAGATCATCTGGATGTTGATGCGCTCCTCGGAGAGCGCCCGGAACATCTTGGAGGCGATGCCGGCGTGGGTGCGCATGCCGATGCCCACGAGCGAGACCTTGGCGATCTTGTCGTCGCCGACGATCGCGCGCGCGCCGATGGCCGGCTTCACGCTCGCCTCGAGGATCTGCATCGCGCGCTTGAAGTCGTTGCGGTGCACGGTGAACGAGAAGTCCGTCAGCCCCTCGATCGAGGCGTTCTGGATGATCATGTCCACCTCGATGTTCGCGTCCGCCACGGGGCCGAGGATCGCGAAGGCGATGCCCGGGCGGTCGGGCACGCCCACGACGGTGATCTTGGCCTCGTCGCGGTTGAAGGCGATGCCGCTGATGATGGCCTGTTCCATGTTCTGGTCTTCCTCGAACGTGATGAGGGTGCCCATGTCGGTCGAGTTCACGTCCGTGAACGACGACAGCACCCGCAGCTTGACCTTGTACTTGCCGGCGAACTCCACCGAGCGGATCTGCAGCACCTTGGAGCCGAGGGAGGCGAGCTCGAGCATCTCCTCGAAGGTGACCGTGTCCAGGCGGCGCGCCTCGGGGACGACGCGCGGGTCGGTGGTGTAGACGCCGTCCACGTCGGTGTAGATCTGGCACTCGTCGGCCTTGAGCGCGGCCGCGAGCGCGACCCCGGTCGTGTCCGAGCCGCCGCGGCCCGAGCGTCGTGATGTTGCCCTTGGCGTCGATGCCCTGGAAGCCCGCCACCACCACCACGTGCCCCGTGGCGAGGTCGCGGCGGATGTTCTCCTCGTCGATGGAGAGGATGCGGGCCTTGGAGTAGGCGTCGTCGGTGAGGATGCGCACCTGGAAGCCGGTGTAGCTCTTCGCCTTGACGCCCAGCTTGTGCAGCGCGAGCGAGAGCAGGCCGATGGAGACCTGCTCGCCCGTGGAGGCGATGACGTCGAGCTCGCGCGGATCGGGATCGGGGTTCAGCTCCTTCGCGAGGGCGAGGAGGCGGTTCGTCTCGCCGGACATGGCCGAGACCACGACGACGACCTGGTGGCCTTCCTTCACGAACCGCTCGACCCGGCGCGCGACCTCGCGGATGCGCTCGGGGCTGCCCATGGAGGTGCCGCCGTACTTCTGGACGATGAGGGACACGGGGAAACCTGCTGTCGGACGGTGAAATCGAGCCGTTATTCTACCCCGGAAGGCCCCGGATTGGTGCACTGCACAATCGCGGTGTCAGACCCGGTGTCTGACACCTTAGCGGGTGTCGGTCGCGAGGACGCGCAGCTCGTCGGCGAAGACGCTCTTGGCGCGCGACTCGCGCAGCTTGTCGAGGAAGGTGACCTTCACGGTGTCGTTGCCGGGCCAGACGGTCTCCAGCCAGTTCATGCCGGCCGCGCCGTAGCCCGTGTAGGCGTGGCGGTTCATCTCCGCGGCGACGGCCGAGAGCACGCCCGTGGCGTAGTAGTCGTCCCACTTGATCTTGTCGGCCGAGCGCGAGCCCTTGATCTCCTGGAGCTTCGCCTGGATCTCGGTGGTGCGGGTCTTCCGCTTGGCGCCGGCGAACTCGCCGCAGCGCTCCTTGAGCCACGGGTTGGCGGTGGCGGCCGGCTGCGCGCACACGGGCGGCGGCATCCCCGGCAGGCGCGTGCGCATGAGGTCGCCGGCGAACTGGAACTTGCCCTTGGGCGAGAGCTCCAGCACCACCAGCGGAAAGTAGGAATTGGAGTACGGCGCGAAGACGGTGGCGCTCGAGTCGTCGGCCGAGATCATGATCGGCGTCTTGCGGCCCGGCAGGTCCATGAAGTCGGTGCCGCCCACGTTCTTCGCGGGGTACGACGGCGTGGCGCCTCACCTGCGGCTTCAGCTTGTAGACGTAGTGCGTCGTGCAGCAGTGCGCCCCGCCCGAGTAGCCCGAGAAGTGCAGCTGCGGCTGGCCGCTGCCGTCGAGGTCGCGGCCCAGCGAGTGCAGCGTGAGCTTCACGCGCCGGCTCCACGAGGTCCTTGGGGCCGGACTGCCAGGCGAGCTTGCCCTTGGCGAAGACGACGACGCGCTCCTCGGCGCGACGCCGCATCCTTCGCGCCCTTCACGCGGGCGACGATGGCCTCGAACTCCTGGAATTCCTTCGCGTCGGCCGGCCTCCAGCCCCTGCGACTCGAGCCAGGACTTGCTGTCCGGCGGGGCCGCCGGGGCGGGCGGCGCGGCGTGGACGGCCGGGCACGACGAGGGCGAGGGAGCGAGGGCGGCGAGGATGCGGCGCATGGCTTCTCCCGGGAGGCCGTGGCGGAGGGTGTGAGATTCGAACTCACGAACAGGTTTCCCTGTTGCCGGTTTTCAAGACCGGTGCCTTAAACCGCTCGGCCAACCCTCCTCGTTCGTAACCCATTGTAGCAACTGAGGCTTTTCGAGGTCGACGGAATTCGTCGCCCGCGCCCGGCGCCATTGCACAGCACAATGGCGGCTGCCTTGAAACTTCCCCGCTTAATCCCTACTCTAACGCTCGGTCAATTTCGACCGGCAGACACCCGAAACTGGAGCCAAAGACTATGCAACAGACCCCGATGATGACGCCCGCCTCGCCGTCGCAGACGATCGCGCTGGCGCAGAACCGGGTACTGCGCAACACCTACGCGCTGCTCGCCCTGTCGCTGGTGCCGACCGTCCTCGGCGCCTGGATCGGCGTGCAGATGAACTTCTCCTTCTTCCAGGGCAGCCCGGCCATCGGCTTCATCGCGTTCCTCGCGATCGCCTTCGGCTTCATGTTCGCCATCGAGAAGACGAAGAACAGCGCGATGGGCGTCGTGGTGCTGCTCGGCTTCACGTTCTTCATGGGCCTCATGCTCTCGCGCATGCTCGGCGTGGTGCTGGGCTTCAGGAACGGCGCGGCCCTCATCGGCATCGCCGGCGGCGGCACGGCCGTGATCTTCGCGGTGATGGCCTCGATCGCCAGCACGATCAAGCGCGACCTCTCCGGGATGGGCAAGGCGCTCTTCATCGGCATGATCATGCTGCTGGTGGCGGCCTTCGCGAACATCTTCCTGCAGATGCCCGCGCTCATGATCGCGATCTCGGTCATCGCGATCGGCATCTTCTCGGCCTTCCTGCTCTACGACCTGAACCGCGTGATCACCGGCGGCGAGACGAACTACATCTCGGCGACGCTCGCGGTGTACCTGAGCCTGTACAACATCTTCGCGAACCTGCTCGCGCTGCTGGGCATCTTCGGCGGCGACCGCGACTAGGCTTCACTCGCTTCGCTCAAGAGGGGCGGCTTCGGCCGCCCCTTTTGTTTTTTCCGCTGGCGCGGGGTAAGGCGGTTAACGCCGATGAACGCCGATAACTGCACGCCGATTGCACGCCGATAGATGCATGTCGGATGAATTCGTGCTGCGATTGCCGGCGTCGACGCCGGCATTGCAGCACGAACGCATTCCCGCAAGCATCTATCGGCGGTCAATCGGCGTGCAGTTATCGGCGTTCATCGGCGTTCCAACCGCCTTACACACCGCGAAGCACCGCGCTAGCGTGAGAAAACCGCGATGCTCTCCACGTGCCCCGTGTGCGGGAACATGTTGACCACCCCCGCCGCGAGGAGCCGGTAGCCCTTCACGTTCACCAGCACGCCCGCGTCGCGCGCGAGGGTCGAGGGGCTGCAGGAGACGTAGACGATGCGCGAGGGGGCGCCGGCGTCGGGCAGCGCCTTGCAGATCTCCATCGCGCCGTCGCGCGGCGGGTCGATGAGGAGCTTGTCCACCCGGCCCAGGCGCGCGATCGCGCCCGGCGCATCCTTGTAGAGGTCGTAGGTGACGAAGCTCGCCAGGGCCTCGAGCCCGTTGGCGCGCGCGTTCTCCTCGCCGCGGGCCGTGAGCGACGCCGCCCCTTCCATGCCCACGACACGTGGCGCCGCGCGCGGCGATGGCGAGCGTGAAGTTGCCCAGGCCGCAGAAGAGGTCGCCCACGCGCTCGCCCGGCCGCGGGTCGAGGAGGTCCACGGCGCGCTTCACGAGCACGCGGTTCACCGCCGCGTTCACCTGCGTGAACTCCGTGGGCCGGAAGCCGATGGACAGGCCGAACTCGGGAAGCCGGTAGTCGAGCGCGGGCGCGTCCTCCGGGTAGAACGGGTGCGCGGTCTCCGGCCCCTTGGGCTGGAACCACCACTGGATGCCGTGGCGGTCCGCGAAGGTCCTGAGCTTCGCCTGGTCCTCCTCCCCCACGGGCTCGAGGTGGCGCAGCACGAGCACGGTGACGGATTCGCCCACGGCGAGCTCCACCTGGGGCAGGCGCTCGCGCAGCGCCATCGTCGTGAACATCTCGCGCAGCGGCACGATGAGCCGCGAGACCGCGGGCGGCAGCACCTCGCAGGAGCGCACGTCGGCCACGAAGCTCGACTTGCGCTCGTGGAAGCCCACCAGCACCCCGCCCTTCTTCGCGACGTAGTGCACCGACAGCCGCGCGCGGTGGCGGTAGCCCCACGCCGGGCCCTGGATGGGCGGCAGCACGGATTCGGGAACGACCTTCCCGAGGCGCGCCAGGTTGTCCTCCAGCACGCGCTGCTTGGCCGCCACCTGGGCGGAGGCTTCCACGTGCTGCATGGCGCACCCGCCGCAGGTGCCGAACCAGGGGCAGCGCGGCGTCACGCGCTGGCTGGATTCGGCGCAGCACCTCGGTCACGGTGCCCAGGTCGAAGTTTCCGCGGCTGCGGCGCCGCGACGAAGGCCACGCGCTCGCCGGTGATGCCGCCCTCGATGAAGGTGACCTTGCCGTCCACGTGGGCCACCCCCACGCCCTCGTGGTCGATGGACTCGATCAACGCCACCCCGGTGGACGCGGCGCGCGGCGCCTCACTCATCGCTCGCGCATTCCGGGGCGGGGACGGCGAACACCTGGCGGATGATCTGCTTGCGCACCTCGATGCCGTCCACCGAGTAGGAGAGCGTCGCCGAGTTGCCGTCGGTGAACTCGACCTGCATCGTGCCCACCTCCCGGAACGTGATCGGGCGCCAGGGGCTCGCGTCGAACGGCGGGCCCGCGGTGCGGTAGAGCGTTCCCGCGAAGATCGACGTCTGGGGGACGCGGTCGCCGCGCGACATCACGAACCAGAGCGGGCGCCCGTCCGCGGCATAGGTGAAGAGGGTGGCGAAGAGGATGTCGCCCTGGTGGGTGAAGTTGATGCCCCAGCCCGGACTCGGCCGGGTTCCACCACAGGTCCTGGAAGTTGCGCGCGAAGCTGCGGTCGAAGGCGGACCACGAGCAGGTCGTGCTGGTCGAGAAGCGCTGGCGCTGGATCTGCTTGGTCACGGTGACGCCGTCGACGGTGTAGGTGAGCGTGGCCGGGCCCGTCGGCGGGAACGCGACGCGCATCGTGCCCACGCGCGTGGACCGCGACGGGAGACCACGGGTTCGCGTCGAACGCCGGCCCGCGCGTGCGGTAGAGGTCGCCCGAGGTAGCTGCCGTCCTCCTGGCGCTCCCCCCGGGACATCGCGAACCAGTCGGGCTCGCCGTCCGCGCCGTAGGTGAACAGCGTGGCGAACAGGATCTCGCCCTGGTGGGTGAAGTTGATGCCCCAGCCGGACTCCTCCGGGTTCCACCACAGGTCGGTGTAGTTCTCCGTGACCGGCGAGAACTCGAGGGCGAGCGAATACGGCCCGGTGCCGGCCGACTCCCAGCGCGTCACCGCGACGTAGTAGGTGCCCGGCCCCACGCGCTGCGTGAGGCCGAAGTCCACGCCGGAGGTCTGGGCGTCGTCGTTGGAGGCGAGGCGCACGCCGTCCGCGTTGAGGAGCAGGCCCACGGTGTCCGTCCCGCCCGAGGAGCGCACGATGAGCGTGCCGGCGGCCGGGACGGCAACGCGGAAGACGTCCGTATCGCCCGCGTAGTCGATGCGGCCGGCGATCATCGCGGGCAGCGCGCCGAGCGCAACCGGCGTGGCCTCCGTCGGGCGGTCGCCGTGGTCGTCGGCCACGGGCGGCGGGTTCGCCATGAGGCGGCGCGCGACCTGCGGGTAGAAGACGTCGAGCCGGCTGTAGACGCCCTTCTCGTCGAGGTTGGTGCAGGAGAGGCTGCCGTCCCCGCTCGTGGTCGAGGCCGAGAGGATGCCGCGCAGCTGCAGCGCGCCGCCGGAGAGCGTGAAGAGCCCCGATCCGCTCGAGCCGCCCTGGATGATCCCGCGCGTGAAGCCCACGAGCCAGCTCGGCCTGCTCCCAGTCGTCGAAGCGGATCCTGCCGCCCACCTGGCCCAGCGCGAGCTTGAGCACGTCGCCCGTCGGGTGCGAAAGGCTCGTGACGGACTCGCCGCTCGCGAGCGGCGCGGCGTTCCAACCGGAGAAAACCGTGCCCGTGGGCGGGCTCGCGTTCATCACGAGCAGCGTGTGGTCGGTGTTGGGATCGGCGAACTCGATCGTCATGCCGCCGGCCACCTGCTTCGAGTTCGGGCTCTTGGCGCCCGACCCGCAGGCCGTGGCCTCGTAGAACCAGAAGCTCGTGATGCTCGCGGCCACCTGCGCCCGCCCGATGCAGTGGTTGGCGGTGAGGAAGTACGGCGTCGGGAACTTCTCCGTGTTGACGAGCGTGCCCGTGCACACGAAGGCCCGGCCGCCGTCGACGAAGTTGATGCGCGCGATGCCCGCCTTGCGCCGGGCGATGGCGGCGTCGAGGACCGCGTTGTTCGTGCTGCAGGAAGCGTCCACCGTGCACTCGGCCGCCGCCTTGGCCTCGAGCGGCCGGTCGAAGTGCACGACGCCCGCGAGCCGCACGGCATCCGGCGCCGGCCGCTCGCGCGCGAACACTTCCACCGCCTGGGTCGCGCCCGCGGTCCAGGGGCCCCAGGCTTCCTCCGCGCCCGCCGCCACCGCCATGGTCTCCACCCGGCCGTCCTCGCCCCGCACGCGCACTTCCATCGCGCCGGCCGAGGCGAGCGCGAGCCGCACCCGCAGCCCTTGCGCGCCCGCGGAGTCCACGTCGAAACGGGCGACGAAGCCGCCCGCCAGCGCGCGCCATTCGGGCGCCGAGAAGCCCTTCGGGGAAGCCAGCACGAAGCCCACGCGCGCGCGCCGGTCGCCGGCGTCGGTGGCGGACTTGGGAAGCGTCCCGCCGTAGCGGTAGGTGGCGGCCGGCGCCTCGATCCGCAGGTGCGCCGGGCGGCTCTCCGGCAGCGTCCACTCGCGCTCGCCCATCTCCGGCGCGGCCGCGACCGCCAGGGGAAGCCCGAGGAGCGCGAGGAAGGCGCGCGCGGCGTGCCTCACGCGCGCCCCGCCAGGCGCTTGAGCCCCAGCCACTGCTGCCGCCAGAAGCCCTCGCCGTAATCGCGCCCGTGCAGCTGGTCGCGGATGCCGGTGGCCGGGAACTCGCGCACCGGGTTGGCCGTGCCGAACAGGTGGTCCCACACCGGGAAGAGCACCGCGAAATTGCAGCCGCGCCTGTGTCCCTCGTGGCCCAGGCCGATGGCGTGGTGGACGCGGTGGAAGCGCGGGCTCACCAGCAGCCGCTCGCCCACCCGCCCGAACGACAGGCGCACGTTGGCGTGGGCGAGGCTCTCGAGCGCGCGCGACACCGCGACGATCGCCACGAACTGCCCGGGCGCGACGCCGATGGCGAGGGCCACGACGGCCAGGATGAAGTCGGTGAGGACCATGTCGAGCAGGTGGTTGCGGTCGTCGGTCCAGAAGGTCATCTCGCGCTGGCTGTGGTGCAGCGCGTGCAGCGCCCACCAGAAGCCCAGGCCGTGCTGCGCCCGGTGCACCCAGTAGAGCACGAAGTCGAGGATGACCAGGTACGCGAGGAACGAGACGAACGGATGCGCGAAGAGCGCCGGGAAGGCGTCCTCGATCTTCGGCGGGATGAAGCCCGTGCAGGCGCAGCCATCCGTCGAGGCCGTCCACCACGGGCAGCAGCAGGAAGAAGATCGCGAGCGGCAGCACGCCCAGGCGCACGAGGAGCGTGTAGATCACGTCCACGCGCACGGGACGGCGGTCGGCCCACACTTCCACGGGCCGCCACTTCTCGAGCGCGCCCAGGACGGCGGCGAGCAGGGCCGACCTCCAGCGCGCCGACCATGAAGATCTCCGTGGCGTCGAAGGCCGCCTCCAGCCAGGTCACCATGCCGAGGCGGAAGACGAGCGGCTGCACCACCGACTCGAAGAGCGCGGCGTGCAGCTTCGCCCAGAGCAGCACTAGCGCATCCACCGCCTGTCGTCCGTGATGCGCGCGAAGCACAGCCCCTTCGCCTTGAGGCCCGCGATGAGGCGGTCCAGGTGCGGCCAGAGCGGGTCCTGGCGCGACCAGATGCCCAGGTGCCACAGCAGCACGTCGCCGTCCTTGATGTCGCGAAGCTGCCGCTCGATGAGCTTGTCGCTCGGGAAGCGGTCGGAGGGCAGCTCGTCGCCGCTGAATCCCGCCGGCGTCCAGCCCACGTGCGTGAAGCCGCAGCCCTTCGCGTACTCGACGGACTTGGCCGTGATGCGCCCCCCGGGCGCGCGCCAGATCCTGTCGAAGCCGCGGCCCGTCATCGCGCGGAAGGCCTCCTCGGGCTTCTTCAGCTCGGCGCAGAGGGCGGCCTCGTCGAGGAGCTCGCCCTGCGTGCCGCCCATGGGCGCGTAGCGGATCTTGCCGCGCGCGGTGTCGCCGGCGAAGTACCAGTGGCGCCAGGTGTGCGAGCCGAACGCGTGCCCGGCTTCGGCCAGGCGCTTCCAGTACGGGGCCCACGACGGGTCCAGGGAGGTGTCGCCGCGCTTCGTCTTCTCGTTGGCGAGGAAGAAGGTCGCCTTCACCTGGTGCTTGTCGAGGATCGCGGCGATGCCCTCGGCGGGCTCCATGTTGCCCGTGTCGAGGGTGAGGTAGACGGTGCCCGCGCAAGGGGCGGCGACGGCGCTGGCGGCCGCCAGCGTCGCCAGCGCGAGAAGGGCGCGGATCCTCACTGGCGCGGCGCGTGCGACTGGAAGTAGAGCCCGTGCGGCGACTTGCCCACGGGGATCTGGTGCAGGACCTTCTTCGTCTCGAGGTCCACGACGGTCAGCATGCGGATCCAGCGCGTGGTGGTCCAGAGCTGCTTGCCGTCCTTCGTGACCTCCATGCAGTCGGGGCCGCCGGGGACGCTGAAGGTCTCCTTCACCTCGAGCGTCTGCTGGTCGACCAGCGAGATGGTGTTGGCCATGCGGTTGGAGAGGAACACGTGCCGGCCGTCGCCCCGGGCGACGAAGTTGTGCGCGCCCAGGCCGGTCAGGATGCGCTTCACGAGCTTCCTCGCGCGCCAGTCGTAGATCTCGAGGTGGCTCTCGCCGGTGATGCCGACGAGCAGGTGCCTGTCGTCGGGCGTCATCCAGATGCCGGCGGGCTGCTTGCCCGTGGCCAGCGTCCACAGGATCTCCTGCTTCTCCAGGTCGATGGCGATGAACTCGTTGGATTCCTGCAGCGTGACGAAGGCGAGCTTGCTGTCGGCCGAGAACGCGATGTGGCTGGGCACCTTGCCGGTGGGCAGGCGCTTGGCGAGCTTGAAGGTGCCGCCGTGGTAGATGTCCACGCGGTCCAGGCGGTTGGAGGCGGCGAGGAACCACTTCTTGTCGGGCGAGTAGCCGATCTGGTACGGGTCGCTGATGTCGGGCACGCGGCGCAGGATGTCGCCCGTCTTCGGGTCGAGGAACACGAGGTCGTTGCTCGCGGCGTTGGCGACGATGAGCTCCTTGTTGTCCGGGCGTGGCCATCAGGTGGTGCGGCTCCTTGCCCACGGGAACGCGCTTCTCTTCCTTCCTCGTGACCGGGTCGACGATGGAGATGCTGCCGTCGCCGGAATTGAGGACGATGACCTTCTCGCCGGGGGCGAACACCGCCTGCGCCGCGAAGGCCCAGGCCAGCGCCCCGAGGAGGATGGTTTTTCCGAGAGTTTTCATAGGCTTATGATAACATGGCCGGCATGTCTTCGATGCCCCGCCGCGTGGCCGCATGACGCTCCACGTCGTCCCCATCAACCACTGCAACGTCTGCGGCGCCAAGGTGGACTACAAGGTGCCGCCGGGCGACACGCATGCGCGCGCCGTCTGCCCCGCCTGCGGGCACATCCAGTACCAGAATCCCAAGGTCGTCGTGGGCTCCGTGCCCGTGTGGGAGGACCGCATCCTGCTGTGCCGGCGCGCCATCGAGCCGCGCCACGGCAAGTGGACGCTGCCCGCGGGCTACATGGAGAACAACGAGACCGCGCCCGAGGGCGCGGCGCGCGAGGCGCTGGAGGAGGCCAACGCGCGCATCGAGGTGGAGCAGCTCTACACGCTCTTCTCCGTGCCGCACATCAGCCAGGTGTACGTGCTCTTCCGCGCGCGCCTGCTGGACCTGGATTTCTCCCCGGGCGAGGAGAGCCTGGAGGTGAAGCTCGTGCGCGAGGACGAGATCCCCTGGGACGAGCTCGCCTTCGCGTGCGTGCGCCGGACGCTGGCCCACTTCTTCGAGGACCGCCGCACCGGCATGTTCCTGCCGCGCTTCGGCGAGATCCGCCCCCCGGAGCGCTAGGAAACGGTGTCAGGTTACTTTTCGGTGTCAGGTTACAGAGCGAACCTGCCCCGACAGTAACCTGACACCGAAAAGTAACCTGACACCACTTCCTACACGCGAATCACTTCGCCGTCGGCGACGACGAAGACCTGGTCGCCCGCGCGCGGCCGCACGAGCGCCGAGCCGGTGAAGGCGCCGAACGACGGCAGCACGCCCACCCGCGGGCCGAACCAGAAGCACGGCAGGCGCAGCGACTGCCCGCCGCGCTCCGAAAGGCGCACCGCGGGATGGATGTGGCCCGCGAGCGCGTAGCCGCCGCGCACCGGCGCCGGCTCGTGCACCAGCGCGAAGGGCCCCAGCGCCTCGCCGGGATTCACGCAGCGCATCGCCCATTCGGCCGGGGGATCGCCCGCGCGGTCGTCGTGGTTGCCGCGCACCAGCGTCATCGCGAGGGCCGGGCGCGACTCGCGCCACTGCGCGAACGCGCGCGAGCGTGGCCGGAGCCCGTCCCTGCGCGCTGTGCAGGAAGTCGCCCAGGAACACGAGGTGCTCGACCGGCCGCCCGGCGAACGCGCCTTCCAGCCGCGCGATGTTCTCCGTCGTCGTCCCCGGGGGCAGCGGGATGCCGGCGTGGCGGAAGCTCGCGGCCTTGCCCAGGTGGAAGTCGGCGACGAAGAGCGTCTCGGCCGCCGGCCACCACGCGGCGCGCTCGGGCAGCAGGACGAGGCGCTCGCCGGCGACGACGCACTCGGCCATCAGAAGAGCTCCGCCTGCGCGTCCTCGCCCGTCTCCTCCGTGGCGCGGTCGAACTCGAGCTGCATGCGCCGCACGCGGTCGGCGAGCTTCTCGCTCGTGAGCTTCTCGCGCAGCCTCGCGACGAGGAGCGGAAACGCGAAGGGCGTGGGCCTTTGCGTCTGGCGCAGCACCACCGGCGAGTCCGAGAGCCTGCCGATCGCCCGGGCGAGCCGCGAGAACTCGAGCTCGCGCTCCAGCACCTCGCGCTCGGCCTGCGCCAGCAGCGGGTTGCCCGCGTCCCAGCGCGCGAAGACCTCGTAGAGGAGCCCGCTGGTCGCCTGCACCTGCTTCGCGGACTTGGGCTGGCCGGGATAGCCCTGGAACACGAGCCCGGCCACGCGCGCGATCTCGCGGAACTGGCGCTTGGAGAGCTCGGCCGCGTTGAGGCTCGCGAGCACGTCCTCGAGCAGGTTCTCGCGGCGACAGCAGGCCCGCGCGAAGCAGCGGCAGCAGCTCGAAGCGCTCGCGCGACAGCAGCTCGAAGCCGTAGTCGTTGAAGGCCATCGAGAAGGAGGCCGGCCGCGTGCGCGCGAGCCGCCAGGCGAGGAGCGCCGCGAGGCCCACGTGCACGTGCCGGCCCTCGAACGGGTAGATGAAGACGTGGTGGCCCTCGCGCGTCTCGCACTGCTCCACCAGGAGCTCGTTTCGCCGCGGGATGCGCGACCACGCGCCGCTGCAGGCCGAGTAGGCGCTCCACCGCGCGCATCTCCGGCTCGCGGCAGCGGCCCTCGAGGTGCGCCTCCAGCAGCTCGCGGATGCCTTCCGAGAGCTCGCTCGACAGCGGGCTGCGCCCGCCCTGCCAGCGCGGGACGGTGGCCGACCCCGGCCTCGCGGGCCGCACGAGCGCCGTCATGTCCTCCACGCGGACGAGCTCCAGCACGTGGCCGGCGAAGACGAACGCGTCCCCCGGCGAGAGCCAGGCGATGAACGACTCCTCGACGTGGCCCAGCCGCCGGCCGTTGAAGTAGCGCACGTCGATCGACGCGTCCGCCACGATGGTGCCCACCGACATGCGGTGGCGCCGCGCGATGGCCGCGTCGCGGACCACGTGCCAGCCGTCCACCTCCTCGACGCGGCGGTACTCGGGATAGGCCTTGAGGGGCTCGCCGCCGCGCGTGACGAAGTCGAGCGCCCAGCGCCACTCGTCGTCCGTGAGGTCGCGGAAGGCGTCCGTCGACATCACCTCCGCCTTGAGCTCGGCCTCCACGAACCCCTCGCCCGCGGCGATGGTGACCAGGTGCTGCGTGAGCACGTCGAGGGGCCTCGCCACCGGCCGCCGCGATTCGATCCGCCCGGCCTGCGCCGCGCGCCTGGCGGCGGCGGCCTCGACGAACTCCAGCGCGTGCGGCGGGCACGCAGCTCACGCGGCTCGTCTGCCCCGGCGCGTGCCCGGAACGGCCGGCCCGCTGCAGCAATCGGGCGACGCCCTTGGGGCTGCCGATCTGCAGCACGCGCTCCACGGGCGAGAAGTCGACGCCGAGGTCGAGGCTGGAGGTGGCGACCACGGCCTTGAGGCGCCCTTCCTTGAGCCCGGCCTCGACCCAGCGGCGCGCGTCGGCGTCGAGCGAGCCGTGGTGCAGCGCGACGACGCCCGCCCAGTCGGGCCTCGCCTCGAGGAGCGCCTGGTACCAGATCTCCGCCTGCGAGCGCGTGTTGGTGAAGACGAGCGTGGAGCGCGAGGACTCCAGCACCGCCACCACCTCCGCCAGCATCGCGAGCCCCAGGTGCCCCGCCCACGGGAAGCGGTCCACGTCGTCCGGGATGAGCGTGTCGATGACGACCGGCTTGTCGCAGACGCCGCGCACCACGCGCCCCGGCGCGCCCGCGAGCAGGCGCGAGAGCGCCTCGTCGAGATTGCCGAGCGTGGCGGAGAGCCCCCAGGTGCGAAGCGTCGGGTTCCAGCGCCGCAATCGCGCGAGCGAGAGCTCGACCTGCACGCCGCGCTTGTTGCCCAGGAGCTCGTGCCATTCGTCCACGACCACCGAGCGCACCGAGGCGAGCCTTTCGCGCGCCTCGGCCTGCGAGAGCATGAGCGCGAGGCTCTCGGGCGTGGTCACGAGCGCCGTCGGAAGGCGCCTTGCCTGCCGCGCCCGCTCCGCGGCCGGCGTGTCGCCCGTGCGCAGCCCCACCGTCCATTCGAGCCCGAGCTCCTGCGCGGCCTTCTCGAGCGAGAGCGCCGTGTCGCCCGCGAGGGCGCGCATCGGCGTGATCCACAGCACGCGAAGGGGCGGCGCCTTCTGCGCGCCCTCCGCGATCGCTTCGGCCACGGGGCCCAGGAAGGCGGCGAGCGTCTTCCCCGTGCCGGTGGCCGAGTGCACCAGCCCCGACTCGCCCGCGAGGTAGGCCTCCCACACCTCGCGCTGGAAGTCGAACGCCCGCCAGCCGCGGGCCTCGAACCACCGCTCCACGGGGCCGGTCGCGTCGCAGGGCGTCAAGGCGCGATCGGCAGGGGCCGGCCCTCGGAGGAGGACGGTGGCGGCACGCCCAGGAGGCGCGCGAGCGTCGGCGCGATGTCCGTCACCTCCACGCGCGCGTCCACCCGGCCCGGCCGCACCCACTTCGGGCCGTAGAAGAGGACGGGCACGTGCGTGTCGTAGTCGTGCGGCGAGCCGTGGGTCGTTCCCGTGGGGTAGGAGCCGAACATCCAGCCCGGCTTCGGGATCACCTGCAGGTCCGCGGAGAGTTCCGGATGCCAGGACTTCCTCGCCTGCGCGAGGTAAGGTTCCGCCGCCGCGCCGGACTCGAGCTCGGCGCGCGAGAACGCGGCCGCCACGGCGGGATCGGCGGCGAGAACGCGCCTGGCTTCCTGGTCCAGCGCCCGCGCGCCGATGCCGCGCTCGCCGGCCCGTGCGCGCTCGAGGAGGATGCCGTGCGCGCTCCAGCCGCGCACCCAGGGCCCCGGTCCGAAGCGCGCCGCGAGCCCCGCCTCCAGCGCCGCGAGGGTCTCGCCCGCCTTGCGGCGGCCGGCGTCGCGCCCCTGCGACCTCGCGAACTCGGGCACCGGCATGAAGCCGTGGTCCGCGGTGACCACCGCGACGTAGCGGTCGCGGCCCACCTTGCGGTCGAGGTCGCGCAGGAACGCGGCGAGCAGGTTGTCGAGCTGGAGCAGGTGGTCGTGGGAGATGCGCGATTCCATGCCCCAGGCGTGGTTCACGTAGTCGTGGCCGGAGAGGCTCACGGAGAGGATGTCGGTGGCCTCGTCCGCGCCGAGCGCCTCGCCCGCGATCGCCGCGCGCGCGAAGTCCAGCGTGAGCGCGTCCCCGAAGGGGCTGGCAAGCAGGCTCGCGTAGAAGAGCGGGCCGGGGCCCTCCTGGCCCTCGCCCATCGTCTTCGGGAGCGAGGAGCCGGGCGCCTGCCACGGCTGCCCGGCGCTCACCGAGCGCGCGTAGGCCATCGCCGGCAGCAGCGGCTCCCACTTCGCGCCGAAATGGCGGTCGGCGGGACGGGCGCCGTTGAAGGCCTCCACCCACGCGGGATGCTCCTTCATGTACCAGGTCGTCGAGGCGAAGCGCCCCGTCTGCGCCATGTACATGTAGGCCGTGCCCTCGCGCCCGGCCGGGAGGATCGCGCCGCGGTCCTTGCCGGAGACCGCGATCACCTTCGAGCGCGCGTCGGAGCGCCGCAGCACGTCGCCCAGCGACTCGGCGCGCAGGTTCTTCGGGCTCGTGCCCGCCAGGGGCGCGGTCGCGTGCCCGAGGTAGCGGTGCGCGGCATCCCCCGTGCAGTACACCGGCGCGCCCGTGGCGCGGTCGCGCCATTCGTTGCCGATGATGCCCGTGCGGTGGGGATAGGCGCCCGTGAGGATCGTGGCGTGGCCGGCGGCCGTCACCGTGTAGGCATGCCCGTAGCGGGCTTCGGCGAACCACGCGCCCTGCTGCAGGAAGCGGTTGAAGCCGTCGGGCCCGTACTGGTCGCGATAGGCCTCGAGCTGCGACTCGGGGACGCCGTCCACCACGAACAGCACGACGAGGCGCGGCCTCTCGGGGACGGCGGCGGGCGGGGCGGCGGCGCACCCGGCGAGGAGCGCGGCAAGGGCGACGAGGGCGGGAAACCGGCGCGGCAACAGGCTCGCTTGCATGGAATCGAGTCTATTAGAATTCACGAGGCCATGCCCTTCGCCTACTACGACCGCCTCTCCCCCGCCCGCCAGCGCACCTACCGCAAGAGCGACGCCATCGCGCGGGTGGCGCTTGCCGATCCCGCCTCCCTCGTGCCGCTCGCGCGCGCCGTCGAGCCCGCGCTCGCCACGGGCGAGCCGCGCGCGGCGCAGGCGGCCTGCCAGGCGCTCGTGGACGCGCTCAATCGGCAGCTCGGCACGCCCCCGGTGCGCGCGCGCATCCTCGCCAGGCGGCCGAGCGACGCGGGCGGGGAACTGCACGGCCTCTACGAGCCGGACAACGGCGGCCAGGTCGCGCGCGTGAGCGTGTGGATGCGCACGGCGGCGCGGGACGACGTGGTGAAGTTCCGCACGTTCCTGCGCACGCTGGTGCACGAGATGTGCCACCACTTCGACTACGAGCTCTACAAGCTGCCCGAGACCTTCCATACCGAGGGGTTCTACGCGCGCGAGTCCGCGCTGGTGCGGGAGATCCTCGGCGAGCCGCCGCGCTAGCGCCGGCGGCGGCGCGAGGAGTACGGGTCGTTGTCCCGCTGCAGCTTGTCGCGGAACTCGTCCTCCTTCGCCGTCTGGTCCTTCGCCACCTGCTCCTGGATGGCCGCCTCGCGCTCCTTGAGCTCGCGCTCGAACTTCTCCGCGGAGAACGGCTCCTCGGAGGCGGGCTTGGCCGCCTCGGCCTTGCCGGCCGCCTTCGTGCCCGGCATGGGCTCGCCGTACTCGGCCTCGTAGGTCGCGGCCTCCAGGCGCTTTTGCACCGCGACCCGGTTGCCCTGGTTCCAGGTCGCCGACAGGGCGAAGAGCCCCACGAAGAGGAGCGCGAAGACGAGCTTGCGGTAGCGCTCCCAGTTCTCGGCCCAGAGGTGCCGCGGCTTGAGGAGCTCGGTGGCGAGGGCGGCGGACGAGATGCGGGCGGCCAGCGGATCGGCCGCGGCCTGCGGGCCCGGCTTTTCGGCGGCGAGCGAGGCGTCGTAGCCCGCGCGCAGGCTCTCGTCGCCCAGGATGGACCAGGCCTCCCGGATGGCGTAGATCTCCGCCTTCGCCTCGTCGGTGCCGGCGGCCTCGAGCTTGGCGATGCGGCGCTTGCACGCCATGCCGATCATCTCGCGCGGCGCCACCGGAGGGACGCCGACCAGGTCGTAGAGGCTCTTCTTCACGGGCGCTGACTCAGACCGGCGCGACCTTGAGGACTTCCTCGATGGTCGTGACGCCCTGCGCCACCTTCATCAGCCCCGACAGGCGGAGCGGGCGCATCCCCGAGCGGTAGGCGGCCTCGGTGAGCTTGCCGAGGTCCGGCGCGGCCACGAGCAGGCGCTTGATGTCCACGGTGAGGGTGAGGATCTCGTAGATGCCGATGCGGCCCAGGTAGCCCGTGTTGCGGCACTCCAGGCAGCCCACGGAGCGGTACACCTCCGCCGGCGGCGGGGCCTTGAAGGGCGCGCAGATCGCGTTCCACGTCGCGTGGTCGTCCTCGCGCTGGAAGGCGATCTTCTGCTTGCAGTGCGGGCAGAGCGTGCGCACGAGGCGCTGCGCCATCACGCCCAGCAGCGAGGCGCTGAGCAGGTACGGCGGCGCGCCCAGGTCCATGAGGCGCGTCACCGCCGAGGGCGCGTCGTTCGTGTGCAGCGTCGAGAGCACGAGGTGGCCGGTGAGCGCCGCCTGCACGGCCATGTCCGCCGTCTCGAGGTCGCGGATCTCGCCGATCATGATGATGTCCGGGTCCTGGCGCATCAGGGCGCGCACGCCGTTCGAGAAGGTGAGGTCGATGTCGTGGTTGACCTGCATCTGGTTGAACTTCGGGTCCACCATCTCGATCGGGTCCTCGATGGTGCAGACGTTCACCTCCGGGGTCGCGAGCTGCTTGAGCGTGGTGTAGAGCGTCGTCGTCTTGCCCGAGCCGGTCGGCCCCGTCACCAGCAGGATGCCTCCCGGCTGGCTGGTGAGGTGGCGCCACGTCTCCTGCTCGTCCTTGGTGAAGCCCAGGTCCGAGAAGTCGCGCGTGAGCACCTCGGGGTCGAAGATGCGCATCACCACCTTCTCGCCGTGGGCCGTGGGCAGCGTCGACAGGCGCAGCTCGATCTCCTCGCCGTCGGGCATGCGCGTCTTGATGCGGCCGTCCTGCGGGCGGCGCTTCTCCATGACGTCCATGCGCCCGAGGATCTTGATGCGCGCCGTCATCGCCACCAGCACCGGGTACGGGATCTGGTAGACCTCGTGCAGCACGCCGTCGATGCGGAAGCGGATCACGCCGGCGTCGCGCCGCGGCTCCAGGTGGATGTCGCTCGCCCGCTGGTCGAAGGCGTACTGCCAGAGCCAGTCGACGAGGTGGACGATGTGGTGGTCGTTCGCGTCGAGCTGGCGGCCGGCCTTGCCGAGCTCCACCAGCTGCTCGAAGTTGGACAGCCCGCTCGTCTGCACGCCCGCCTTCTCGGCGCGCTTCACGCTCTTGGCGAGGTTGTAGAACTCCCCCTGGTAGCGCTCGATGTCCGCGGGGTTCGCGAGCACGCGCTTCACCGTGAGGCGGAGCATCTCGGAGAGCTCCTTCTCCCAGCCGCGCACGAACGGCTCGCAGGTGGCGATCGTCACTTCCTTGCCGCTCACGCCCACCGGCAGGATGCCGCGGCGCTGGGCGTACTCCGAGCTCATCACGTCGGTGACCGCGCGCAGGTCGATCTTGAGCGGGTCGATGTGGAAGAAGGGCATGTGCAGGCGCGCGGCGAGCCAGGCCGTGATCCCCTCCGCGTTGAGCGTGCCGCCCGCGACGACGGCCGAGCGCAGCCTCGCCTCGGCGATGTACGTGATCGGGTGCTTGCCGCCGCGGGCCCGCGCGTGGTCGGCGAGGAGCTTGGCCGCGTCCTGGCGCGCCACGTGGCCGTCCAGGACGGCCCACTCCAGCACCTCCTTGAGCGTGAGTTTCCGGTCGACGCCCGGGGCGGGCGCCTGGCTGGGGGCGGGAGCGGTGGTCGCCATGGCGCTCCACTATAGCGCCTTGGAGGAGCCGCTTCCACCGCGCCCCTAGCTGCGGAAGCCCCCCTTCGACGTCGCGACGACGGTATCCACGAAGGTCGATCCGTCGCGGCGCCCGGGCCCGTAGGACACCGTGAAGCCGCCGAAGTCCACGGCGTTCATTCCCTCCAGGGCCTGCACCAGCCCTTCCCGCGAATGCCCCTTCGCGCGCCGGAGCCCCTCCAGGAGAACCTTCGCGCTGATGTAGCCCTCGAGGCCGCTGAAGGAATACGGCGCGGCCGCGTCGATCTTCTTGAGCGCCTCCTGGTACTCGCGCACGATGCCGTAGCGCGCGCTCCACGGAAAGGGCACCACCTGCGTGAAGATGAGGCCGCGGGCGTCCTCGCCCAGGAGCCGCACCATCTGCTGGGCGCCCGAATTGACGGCCATGAACTGGGTCGTCGCCCCGATCGCCCGCGCCTGCCGGAGGATCTCGACGTAGGTGGAGTAGGAGCCGTGGTTGAAGACCGATTCGATCCGGTTGGCCAGGAGCTGCTTCGCGACCGCCGCCGGGTCGGGCTTCGACGGCAGGACGATGGCGAGGGTGAGCTCCTTGCCCCGGGCCGCCAGGAGCTTCTTCACGTTGGCCAGGTGCTTGCGGCCGGTGTCGCTGTCCGAGTGCACGAAGGCGATGCGCTCCATGCCGTAGCGCAGGGACTGCTCGATGAGGCGGTCGAACTCCTCGTAGTGGCCGGCGCGCACCGGGAAGACCCAGTGGTTCGGGGGGTCGCGAAGCTCCGGCGATCCGCCCATGCACGCCACGAGCGGCACCTTGGCTTCCACGGCGACCTGCATCTGCGCCACGCAGGGCCCGCCCTCGATGCCCCCGAAGAGCGCCACCACCGCGGGATCCTTCAGCAGGGTGCGGGCGTTCTCGGCGGCCCTCTTGCCGTCGCCGCCGTCGTCCAGCGTCTTCAGCTCGATGCGGCGGCCGCGGATGCCGCCCTCCGCGTTGGCGCGCGCGAACGCGGCCCGGACGCCGAGCTGGACTGCGTTGCCGTGCTCCGCGATGCCGCCGGAGAGGCCGATCGTCTGGGCGATGCGGATCGGGTCCTGCTGGGCACGGGCCCCGCCGGGGATCCCGAGGGCGAGGCAGGCGAGCGCGAGCGAAAGCGAGGCGGTTCGGATCATGTCATTCCCATGTTGTTCGGACGGAATTGCGGCCGCGAGGCCGTCACGGCGTGTGCGGGCAGTATCGCGGGGTGGCGCCCTGTCCCGTGTGTCGCCGCTCACAGGTCCGGGCGCGCCGCGATTACATCCGAAACGGGCGCGTGGAATCAATGGGCCGGACGTCCACCGTCCTCCCAGCTGCGCGGGTCCTCCAGGGGCTCGAGGTGGGTGAGCACCTCGACGTGGGGCATGGCCGACTCGATCTCCTCCTCCAGCCGGTGGACGAGGTCGTGGCCCTCGTGGACGCTCATCGTCCCCGGCACGAGCACGTGCACGTCCACGAAGCTCTTGTTGCCGGAGACGCGGGTGCGCAGGCGGTGGTAGTCGCCGCCCTGCCGCTTCACCTGCTCCAGCACGGCCACGATGCGGCCGAGCTCCTCGACGGGCATCGCGCGGTCCATGAGCCCGTCGAAGGAGCGCCGGATGAGGGTCCACCCGGTCCAGAGGATCTGCAGCGCCACCGCGATCGCGATGACCGGGTCCAGCACGAGCCAGCCCGTGAAGTGCACGATCGCCACCGCGACGATGACCCCCACCGTGGTCCAGACGTCCGTCAGGAGGTGGTGCGCGTCCGCCTCCAGCGTGATCGAGCGGTGCTCGCGCGCGCCCTTCAGCAGGAACCATCCGCAGAGCAGGTTGGCGCCGGCCGCGACGACGGAAAGGGCGAGGCCCAGGCCCACCTGCTCCAGGGGCCGGGGATCGAGGAGGCGGGGCACCGCGCTCCAGACGATGGCGCCGGCGGCCACGAAGATGAGCGCCCCCTCGATGCCGCTGGAGAAGTACTCGGCCTTCTGGTGGCCGAAGTTGTGGTCCTCGTCCTCGTCCGCGTGCGCGTAGGTGAGCGCCGCCAGCGCGATGAGCGCCGCCGCGAGGTTCACGAAGGACTCCAGCGCGTCCGACAGCAGGCCCACGGACCCGGTGAGCGAGTAGGCCCCGAACTTGAGCGCCATGGTGAGGACCGAGGTCGCCACCGAGAAGAGGATGTAGAAGGTGGGAGAGCGCGCGCTCATGGGCGCCTCTTCGGCTTCACCGCGTCGCGGCCGATGAGCCGCGCGCCGTTGTCGACCAGGAAGCGCTCGAAGGCCTGCGCGATCCGGGGCAGGCGCCGGTCCTGCCGGTGGACCACGTACCACTGCCGCATCACGGGGAACCCCTCCACGTCCAGTATGACGAGGCTACCGAGGGCGAGCTCCTGGCGCAATGCGTGCGCCGAGAGGAAGCCCACGCCCAGGCCCGCGGCCGCGGCCTGCTTGATGGTCTCGTTGGCCGGGATCTCCATCTCGATCCTGGGCACGAGGCCGGCCTCGGCGAAGGCCTGGTCCATGGCGAGGCGCGTGGAGGAGCCCTGCTCGCGCGTGAGGATGGGCTCCTCGGCGATGCGCGTGAGGGGGATGCGGCGCCGGCCCGCGAGCGGGTGGCCCGGCGCCGCGGCGATCACGTGCGGGTGCGGCGCGAAGGCCGTGGCGACGTGGCCGGGCTCGGTCGGGGGCTGGCTGATGACGGCGAGGTCGGTCTGCTGCGCCGCCAGGCGGGAAATCAGCCCGTCGCGGTTCTGCACGGTGATGCGCACGCGGATGCCGGGATGCTCGCGGCGGAAGGCGGCGACGATCCACGGGAAGAAGTGGTCGCCCGCGTTGATGACGGCGACGTCGAGGAGCCCGCGCTCCAGGGCGTCCAGCTCCGCGATCGCCTCCTCCGAGGCGCGGATGTGGCCGAGGATCTCGCGGGCGTGGCGCAGCACCTCCTCCCCCTCCTGGGTGAGGCGAAGGCCGCGGCCGCTGCGCTCGAAGAGCGCCGCCCCGGCGTGGCCCTCGAGCTGCTTCACCTGGATCGACACCGCCGGCGCCGTGAGGTGCAGCTCCTCGGCGGCGCGGGTCAGGGACAGGTGCCTCGCGGCGCTCTCGAAGACGCGCAGCTGGCGCAGGGTGGCGTTGCGCATCATTAAGTGATCACTTAACTCTAACCAAAGATCATTTTACTTTCATTTAACTATGGCGGCGAGTAGCTTCGGGACCGACCGAATCGATTCCAGGAGGCCGCCATGGACATGAAGGAACCCGCCCGCGCGGGGCTCGCCGGGGGCCGCGAGGCCCTGAACGCGGCATTCTGGGACCTGGGGCTGCGCTTCCAGTGGGACGCGGCGACCTGGGGGGTGCTGGTGCAGATGGAGGGCCTCGAGGCGCAGATCGCCTACTACCTGCGCAACTGGCAGCCGCACCTGCTCGCGGCCTACGACCCGGCCTTCCTCGCGCAGCTGGTGGAGAGCCGCCTCGCGATGCCCGCCAATTCCCGCATGGGCATGGAGGCCGCCTCGCGCGCCTAGCGCCCCGGCCCCTAGGCGGAGAGCTCGGGCCGGTTGCGGAACTGCTCGAGCGCCTCGGGGTTGGCCAGCGCCTCCACGTTCTTCACCGGCTGGCCGTGGATCGCCGCCCGCACGGCGAGCTCCACGATCTTGTTGGACTTGGTGCGCGGGATGTCGTCCACCTGCGCGATCACGGCGGGGACGTGGCGCGGGGTCGTGTTGTTGCGGATCGTGTCCTTGATCCGCTTCACGAGGGCCGCGTCGAGGGCGAGCCCCTCGCGCAGCTTCACGAAGAGGACGACGCGCACGTCGCCCTGCCAGTCCTGGCCGATCACGATCGACTCCACCACCTCGTCCAGGCGCTCGACCTGGCGGTAGATCTCGGCCGTGCCGATGCGCACGCCCCCGGGGTTGAGGACGGCGTCCGAGCGGCCGTAGATCACCATGCCGCCGTGCGCCGTCACCTCGCTCCAGTCGCCGTGGCGCCACACGTTCTCGTACTTCTCGTAGTAGGCGGCGCGGTACTTGCGGCCGTCGGGGTCGTTCCAGAAGCCCAGCGGCATCGTCGGGAACGGCGCCGTGCAGACGAGCTCGCCCTTGTGCCCCTCGAGCGGGCGGCCCTCGTCGCTCCAGACCTCCACCTTCATGCCCAGCATCCGGCACTGCAGCTCCCCCCGCCACACCGGGAGGATGGGCGCGCCGCCGGCGAAGCAGGCCACGAGGTCCGTGCCACCGCTGATCGACGACAGGCACAGGTCCGCCTTCACCTTCGCGTACACGTAGTCGAACCCCTCCGGCGCCAGCGGCGAGCCGGTGGAGAACATCGCGCGAAGCCGCTCCAGGCGGTGCGTCTTCGCCGGCTCGAGGCCCGTCTTGGCCAGCGCGTCGATGAACTTGGCCGAGGTGCCGAAGTGGGTCATGCCCTCGGCGTCCGCGTAGTCGAAGAGCACGCGGCCGCGCTCCAGGAAGGGCGAGCCGTCGTACAGGAGCAGCGTCGCGCCCGCGGCGAGGCCCGAGACGAGCCAGTTCCACATCATCCAGCCGCAGGTGGTGAAGTAGAACAGGCGGTCGCCGGGCTTCACGTCGCCGTGCAGGACGTGCTCCTTCAGGTGCATGAGGAGCACGCCACCGGCGCCGTGCACGATGCACTTGGGCACGCCGGTGGTCCCGCTGGAATAGAGGATGTAGAGCGGGTGGTTGAAGGGCAGCGGCACGAAGGTCGGCGCCTTCGCCTCGAACGGCGCGAGGAAGTCCGCCAGGCGCACCGCGCGCGGCACCGACGCGACGTCCGGCCGCGGCGAGGCGTAGGGCACGACGACCACCCGCGCCACCGTCGGGAGCTGGGCCACGATCTCGGCGATGCGCGGGAGCGACTCGATCACCTTCCCGTTGTAGTGGTAGCCGTCGCAGCACAGGAGCACCTTCGGCTCCACCTGGCCGAAGCGGTCCACCACGCCCTGCACGCCGAAGTCCGGCGAGCACGAGGTGAAGGCCGCCCCCAGGCTCGCGCTGGCGAGCATCGCCACGACGGTCTCGGGCATGTTGGGCATGAAGGCCGCCACGCGGTCTCCCGATTTCACGCCGGCTGCGGCGAGGGCCTGCTGCATGCGCGAGACCTGGTCGCGCAGCTCGGCGTTCGTGAGGCGCGAGCGCACCTTGTCCTCGCCCCGGAAGACGATCGCTTCCCCGGGCTTGCCCGAATGCCGCAGCAGGTTCTCGGCGAAGTTGAGCCGCGCCTCGGGGAAGAAGCGCGCCCCGGGCATCTTCGCCTTGTCGGCGATGACGGTCTCGCCGCGCGACTGGGCCACCACGCCGCAGAAGTCCCACACCGCGACCCAGAAGTCCTCCATGCGCTCGACGGAGAAGCGGTGCAGGGAGTCGTAGTCGGCGAGCGCCGTCCCGTGCCGCTCGTCCAGGAACTTCATGAACGCGGTCATGTTCGAGCCGGCGATGCGTTCCGGCGAGGGCTTCCAGAGGGGTCGGTCGGTCATGGTCCGGTGCGGTTCAGTCGAGGGTGCCGGCCGCCATTTTCACATCGTCGGCGGTTTCCAGGGCGGCGGCGATGGCGGCCTCCACCCCGCGCACCATCGTCGCGAGCGCCATCGCCGGCTGCCCGGGGCGGGCGACGGCCTGGCTCTCGAGCCAGGGCACGTGGATGAACCCGGCGCGCGCGTCGCGGCCGCTGGCGGCGAGGAAGTGCAGCACGCCGTAGAAGAGGTGGTTGCAGACGAAGGTGCCGGCGGAATTGGACACTTCCGCCGGTATGCCGGCATCGCGGATGGCGGCGGTCATGGCCTTGACGGGCACGGTGGCGAAATAGGCCGCGGGCCCGGCGGGGGCCACGGGCTCGTCGACGGGCTGGCAGCCGGCGTTGTCGGCGATGCGCGCGTCGTCCACGTTGATCGCCACGCGCTCCACCGACAGGCATGCCCTTCCCCCGGCCTGGCCCAGGAGGATCACGAGCCGCGGGTCGGCGCGCTCGATGGCCGCGGCCGTCACCTCGATGGCGCGGCGGAACTGCGTGGGGACGAGGAGCGTCTCGAGGGGCGAGCGCCCGATGGCCGCCGGGAGCGCGCGGAGAATCTCCCCGGAGGGATTGGCGTCCTCGCCCCCGAAGGGCTCGAACCCGGTGACGAGGACGGGCCGCCGCCGGGCCATGCGATCGGTCAGAACCCGCCGGTCACGTAGATCATCGGCCCGTTGAACTGGTAGTCGAAGCTGCCGCGGGCCTTGCCCTTGGTCACGTCGAGGTTGTAGTCGTTCAGCGCGTAGCCCGCGCCCACCGCGAAGTTGCGGTTGATGCGGTACTCGGCGGCCAGGGAGCCGGTCGTGAAGCTGCCCTCGTAGTCGTCGTACTCGAGCGAGAAGACCTGCACCGCGCCGTTGATGCGCCACGCCGGGGTGAGCGCCCAGGAGCCCTGGATGCCGATGGTGGGCAGCGGGATCGTGCGCTCGGCGGCTTCCGCGATGGCGCCGCCGGTGGTCTCCAGCTTGGTCGTGAACTTGGTGGTGTGCAGGCCCAGCAGGAGGGAGAGCTCGTTGCCGCCCTCGCGGTAGAACGACCAGCCGTAGGTCAGGCGCCAGACGTCGGAATCGAACTCCGAGTGCACGTCCGAGCTCACGGGGAAGACCTTGTCGCCGAAACGGATCTCGCCCGAGATCGTCTTCTGCGAGTCGCGCCCGAACCGCAGGTAGCCCAGCTCGACGCGGTGGCGGGGGTTGATGCGCCAGATGGCGTCGAACGAGGGCAGGAACTCGCTGTCGGAGAAGCCCAGGTCGTCCTCGAGCGAGATCGAGGTCCCCAGCGCCCCGTTGGCGGCATCGATGCGCATCCGCGTTTCCGCGTTCGACTGGAAGCCCAACATCCGGAAGGAGATGCCCTCCTCGTAGAGGGGGTCGGCGGCAGCCGCGGGCAGGCAGGCCAGGGCGGCGATCAGGCCGGAAATGTAGCTTTTCATGACAGGTCTCCTTGTTTTCGAGGGCGGTCGATGGATGATGTTACAGGGGTTTCCTAGCGCGCTGTCCAGCCGCCGTCGATCACCATCGACGCGCCGTTGATCTGGCCGGCCGCCTCGTCGGCGAGGTTGAGCGCGACCTGCGCCACCTCCTCGATCTTGATGAACCTCTTGGTGGGCTGGGGCGCCAGCATGATGTCGGAGATGACCTTCTCCTTCGGCATGCCGTGGACCCTCACCTGGTCGTCGAGCTGCTTCTCGACGATGGACGTCCAGACGTAGCCGGGGCAGATCGCGTTCACCGTGATCCCCAGCTCCGCCACCTCGAGCGCGACGGTCTTCGTGAGCCCGATGACGCCGTGCTTGGCGGCCACGTAGGCGCTCTTGAAGGGCGAGGCCACCAGGCCGTGGATCGAGGCGACGTTGATCACGCGCCCCCAGCCGCGCTTCTTCATGCCCGGAAGCGCCGCGCGCGTGGCGTGGAAGGCCGAGGAGAGGTTGATCGCGATGATCGCGTCCCACCGGTCGACGGGAAACTCGTCCACGGGGGCGACGTGCTGGATGCCCGCGTTGTTCACCAGGATGTCGACCGCGCCGAACTCCTGCTCGGTGGCCTTCACCATCTCGAAGATCTGCGCCGGCTTCGTCATGTCCGCGGGATGGTGGAGCGCGCGCACGCCGTGGTCCTTCACCATCCCCGCGAGCAGGGCCTCGATGGCCCTGGGCTCGCCCAGGCCGTTCAGCATCAGGTTGGCGCCCTCGGCGGCGAAGGCGCGGGCGATGCCCAGCCCGATGCCGCTCGTGGATCCCGTCACCAGCACCGTCTTTCCCGCGAATTTCCCGGCCATCTCTTTCCTCCGTCAGGTAGGGCGGCTCACTCGCCGCGCATCGCCCACGCCCGCCGTGCGGCCGGTCGCGAGAAGCAGTCCGCCAGCCAGCGCGCGAGGTTCGGGCGCGCGGCGTGGTCCATGCGCCGCGCGCGGAAGAGCGCGGCCGCGAGGTTCAGGTCGGCCACGGTGAAGGCGCCCCCGGCGAGGTAGGGCCGGTGCGCGAGCGCCGCGTCCACCACGGCCAGCGGCCGCTGCAGCTTCTCGAGCGCCGCGGACGCGACCTTCGGGTCGCGCTCGGCCTCGGGCAGCACGATCGCGTGCCGCGCCCACTCGTTGATGGGCGGGTCGATCTCCGTGACCGCGAAGAACGACCACTGGAAGGCGAGCCCCTCGCCCTCGATGGTGGCGGGCCAGAGCCCCTTGCCGTGCTTGCGCGCGAGGTACAGGTTGATCGCCATCGACTCCCACAGCGTGCAGCCGTCGTCGTCGATCGCGGGCACCCGGCCCAGGGGGTTGGCGCGGCGGAACTCCGGGTTGTTCTTGCCGAGCGGCCCGTCGGGGTCGTCCCGGTAGTGGATGGGGACGTGCTCGTAGGCGAGCCCGAGCTCCTCGGCCATCCAGAGGGCGCGGATGGCGCGCGAGGCGGCGATTCCGTAGATCCTGAGCGTCATGGGTTCTCTCCTGGCCGAAGCATCTCGATGTGGGGAATGCCGTCCTCCTCGTACGGGGCGGAGGCGCGCGCGAAGCCGAACTCGCCGTAGAAGCGCTCCAGGTGCAGCTGCGCGCCGATGCGGATCGCCGCCCCCGGCCACAGCGCCCCGCAGCGCCCGATCGCCTCGCGCATCAGGCTCCGGCCGAGCCCGGTGCCGCGCGCGGCCTGCGCGGTGAGCACGCGCCCGATGGAGGGCTCGGCGAACTTGACGCCCGCCGGGACGAGCCGGCAGTACGCCGCGATCGCTCCCTGCCTGCGCGCGAAGAGGTGCCAGCTCGCGGGGTCCGCGCCGTCCATGTCCTGGAAGACGCAGTTCTGCTCGACCACGAACACCGCGGAGCGGGCCTGGAGGATGTCGTGGACCTCGCGCGCGCCGAGCTCGTCGAAGGGCGCGAAGCGCCAGGCCGTCATGAGGCGCCGGTGGCGACCCTGTCGGCGGCCTTGGCCAGGTGCAGCCAGGTCTCGACGACCGTGTCCGGGTTGAGCGACATCGACTCGATCCCCTCGGCCATCAGCCACTCGGCGAGGTCCGGGTAGTCGCTGGGGCCCTGCCCGCAGATGCCCACGTACTTGCCCTGCCGGCGGCAGGCCTGGATGGCGAGCGAGAGCATGCGCTTCACGGCGGGGTCGCGCTCGTCGAAGCCTTCCATCACGAGGCCCGAGTCGCGGTCGAGCGCGAGGGTGAGCTGGGTCATGTCGTTCGAGCCGATGGAGAAGCCGTCGAAGTGCTTGAGGAACTCGTCGGCCAGGATGGCGTTGGACGGGATCTCGCACATCATCACCACCTTGAGGCCGTTCTTTCCGCGCTCCAGGCCGTAGTCCTTGAGGATCGCGTGCACCTGCTCGGCCTCCTTCAGCGTGCGCACGAACGGGATCATGATCTCCACGTTGGTGAGCCCCATGTCGTCGCGCACCTTGCGCATCGCCTCGCACTCGAGCTTGAAGCAGTCGCGGAAGGAGCGCGCGATGTAGCGCGAGGCCCCGCGGAAGCCGAGCATCGGGTTCTCCTCCTGCGGCTCGTACTGGCTGCCTCCGATGAGGTTGCGGTACTCGTTGGACTTGAAGTCCGACAGGCGCACGATCACCTTCTTGGGCCAGAAGGCCGCCGCGATGGTGGCCACGCCCTCGACGATCTTCTCCACGTAGAAGCGCTTCGGGTTCTCGTAGCCGCGGCTCTGCCGCGCGACCTGCGCCTTGAGATCCGGCGCGAGCCGGTCGAACTCGAGGCAGGCCTTCGGGTGGATGCCGATGGTGTTGGAGATGATGAACTCGAGCCGCGCGAGGCCCACGCCGTCGTTGGGCAGCTGGCAGAAGTCGAAGGCGAGCTGCGGGTTGCCGACGTTCATCGCGAGCTTCACCGGGATCCTGGGCATCCGCTCCAGGCTCACTTCCACGATCTCGTACTCGAGCTTGCCCGCGTAGATGAAGCCCGTGTCGCCCTCGGCGCAGGAGACGGTGACCTCCTCGCCTTCCCTGAGCACGCGCGTGGCGTTCTCGCAGCCCACCACCGCCGGCACGCCCAGCTCGCGCGCGATGATCGCGGCGTGGCAGGTGCGGCCACCGCGGTTGGTGACGATCGCGGAGGCCCGCTTCATCACCGGCTCCCAGTTGGGGTCGGTCATGTCGGTGACGAGCACGTCGCCTTCCTGCACCCGGGCGATCTCGGCCACGTCCTTGACGACGCGGACCCGGCCCTGGCCGATCTTGGAGCCGATGGCCCGGCCCGAGGCGAGCACCTCGCCGCGCTTGCCGAGGCGGTAGCGCGTGAGGTGGTCCTTCCTCTTCTCCTGGCTCTTCACGGTCTCGGGGCGGGCCTGCAGGATGTAGATCCTGCCGTCGCCGCCGTCCTTGCCCCACTCGATGTCCATCGGGCGGCCGTAGTGCTTCTCGATCGCCACGGCGTAGCGCGCCAGTTCCTCGACGTCGGCGTCGGAGAGCGAGAAGCGGTCGCGGTCGGCGGGCTCGACGTCGCGCTGCACGACCGACTTGTGCGCCTTGGCGTCGGCGGTGAAGACGAGCTTGATGGCCTTGCCGCCCAGCCCCCGGCGCAGGATCGCGGGGCGTCCCGCCGCCAGGCACGGCTTGGAGACGTAGAACTCGTCCGGGTTCACCGCGCCCTGCACCACCATCTCGCCCAGCCCGTAGCTCGAGGTGACGAAGACCACGTCGCGGAAGCCGGACTCCGTGTCGAGCGTGAAGACCACGCCGGCCGCGCCGGTGTCGGAGCGCACCATGCGCTGCACGCCCGCGGAGAGCGCGACGTCGGCGTGCGCGAAGCCCTTGTGCACGCGGTACGCGATGGCGCGGTCGTTGTAGAGCGAGGCGAACACCTGCTTCACGGCATCGAGCACGTTGTCGATGCCGCGGATGTTGAGGAAGGTCTCCTGCTGGCCGGCGAAGGAGGCGTCGGGCAGGTCCTCGGCCGTGGCCGAGGAGCGCACCGCGAAGCTCGCCTCGGCGTCGCCCGCGACCCGCGCGTAGGCCTCGCGGATCTGGCTCTCGAGCTCGGGCTGGAACGGGGCCGTGACGACCCACTGCCGGATCTCGGCGCCGGTCCTGGACAGCTGGCCCATGTCGTTCACGTCCAGGCCGGAGAGCGACTTGTCGATCTTCGCCTTCAGGCCGCCGGCCTGCAGGAAGTCGGTGAAGGCCTGCGCCGTGGTGGCGAAGCCCCCCGGCACGCGCACGCCGGCCGCCGAGAGCTGGCTGATGAGTTCGCCCAGGGAGGAATTCTTGCCGCCGACCGACGCCACGTCGGTCACGCGCAGCTGTTCGAGGGGGAGTACGTAGGCGTTGGCCATGCTCGCTCGCGGGGGTTCGGGTGACGGACGCTTCGGAATTTGCAATTATATCGGAGGCTTGCGGCCGATGCTGCGCTGCATCAAACTGACGGCAGGCCGAACCGAAGTCTATTCCCCGCGCCCGACTCCACCGTATCCGGACCCCCCCCATGCCCCAGCGCCGCCGCGTCTTCTTCGTCTCCGACCGCACCGGCCTCACCGTCGAGGCCCTCGGCTCCTCCCTCATCTCCCAGTTCGACGGCATCGACTTCGTCCGGGTGACCATGCCCTTCATCGACTCCGCCGACAAGGCCCGCGACGCCGTCTCCCAGATCAACTCCGCCCACCGCGACTCGGGCAAGCGCCCCCTCGTGTTCAGCTCCCTGGTGGACGACGCCGTGCGCGCCGAGATCGACAAGGTGGACGGGCTGGTCCTGGACGTGTTCGGCAAGTTCATCGTCCCCCTGGAGCAGGAGCTGGGGCACAAGTCCATGCACGCCGTGGGCATGAGCCACAGCGCCGGCAACGCCAAGGACTACAACCACCGCATCGAGGCGATCAACTACACCCTGTCGCACGACGACGGCGTGACCCACCGCGGGCTCGAGGAGGCCGACCTCGTCCTGGTGGGCGTCTCCCGCAGCGGCAAGACCCCCACCTCGCTCTACATGGCGATGCAGTTCGGGATCAAGGCGGCCAACTACCCGCTGATCCCCGAGGACCTGGAGGCCAACCGCCTGCCGCCCTCCCTCATCCCGCTCAAGGAGAAGGTCTGGGGGCTCACCATCCAGCCCGAGCGCCTGCACCAGATCCGCAAGGAGCGCCGGCCCGACTCGAAGTACGCCTCCCTGGAGAACTGCCGCTACGAGGTGTCCGCCGCCGAGAAGCTCATGCGCCAGGCCGACATCCCCTTCCTCGACTCGACCACCAAGAGCATCGAGGAGATCGCCACCACGATGCTGCACGAGGCCCAGCTCGTGCGCCGGGTCTACTGAAGCGCCTCTACAGCGCCGCGAACCTCCCCGAGGCCCACATCCTCGCGGGCTGGCTCGCCCAGCGCGGCATCCGCGTGCGCATCCTGAACGCCAACGCCGCGGGCGCGGTCGGGGAGATCCCGGTGGACGCCGCCGCGCCGCAGCTCTGGCTCGAGGAGCCGGGCGACGAGGAGCGGGCCCGCCGGGCCCTCGAGGAGTTCCGCGCGCAGGGCACGGGGCCCGCGAAGCGCTGCCCCGCCTGCGGCGAGGAGAATCCCCCGGCCTTCGAGCTGTGCTGGTCCTGCGGGACGGGCCTGCCGGGGTGACCGGCCCCGGGAGGTCGAGGGTGTAAAATCGCCGGTTTCAACCCCTCCCCGGACTGAATCCGCCATGAAGAAGAAGCCTCTCCAGGCCCTTGCCTGCGCCATCGCGCTCTCGATTCCCCTCGCCGCTTTCGCGCAGCAATCCAGCCCCTCGGCGCAGAAGGCCGCGCCCGCCGCGAAGAAGACCGCCCCCGCCGCGCAGAAGGCCGCCCCCGACACCCCGCCCGCCAACGCGAGCGAGATCGACCCCGCCAAGCTGGCGAAGCTGCGCGAGCGCGCCCGCACGGACCGCAAGGGGCTCGTGGCCGCCAACCTCCCGCTCACCGACGAGGAGGCGAAGGCCTTCTGGCCCGTCTACGACAAGTGCCGCAAGTCCCTCGACACCTCCCACAGCAAGGTGAACCGCGCGATGACGGACTACGCGAGCGCGGGGGACAAGATGACGGACGAGAACGCCAAGCGGATCCTCGCCGACGTCCTCGCCGGGGAAGCCCAGGAGGCGAAGGCCCGCACCAACTGCTTCCGCGACGTCGCGAAGGTGCTGCCGGGCAAGAAGGCGGCGCGCTACTTCCAGATCGAGACCAAGATCCTGAGCCTGTTCCGGTTCGACGCCGCCGTCGCGGTCCCCCTGGTGGACTGACGCCGCGCCCCGGCCGCGGGGCGCCATGCCCCGCGCGCCGCGAGCGTGCGCTCAGGGCGTCCCGATGAAGAGGTAGAAGCGCCCGGACCGGTCCTTGGACGTCGCGTAGCCCAGGTAGATCGGGCCGAAGATGGTGTTCGAGGCCAGGTACACGCCGTACGAGTCGATCCCGCCGGTGAGGTTGGGCTCCGTGATGGGGTTCTTCATGTAGCCCGCCTCGTAGGACACCCCCGCGAGGAGCGACAGCCCCAGGATCGGCATGGGCTTGGTGAGCCGGTACTGCGCCTGCACGGTCACGAGGCCGTAGGCGTCGTTGCCGATGATCTGCGACGGGGCGAAGGCCGACAGGCGGCCGAGGCCGCCCAGGGTGAAGGCGTCGACGAGCGGGACGGTGCCGTTCGTCGCCTGCCCGCCCTCCACCCTGCCCAGGAAGATGAGGTCGCCCGGGCGACCAGGCGCCGCTCAGGCGCCCTTCGACGCGGCCGTACTTCCCGGCAGGTTCGACTCGCGGACGGCCTCGAAGTAGTCCAGGTTCGCCTGGTAGCCCTTCGTGGGGAAGAAGGCGAAATCCTGCGTGTCGAGGGCGAGCGCGGCGCTGCGCGCCGCCGACCTCGCTGCTTCGAGTCGGGGAAGACGGGATCGCCGGTGTCGAGGGTGGCGCGCAGCTGCCGCTCGAGCCAGCCCACCTTGGCCTGGCCGTAGACGCCGAGGTTCACGCCCAGGTCCACGCCCACGCGGCCTTCGCGCGTCCGGTACTCGGCCAGCCGGTTGTCGTCGAAGTACAGGCCCACCTTCTGCTGGTCCATGCCGATGAAGGGGCGCACGAAGAAGCGCTGCCGGTAGTCGAGCGGCTGGTAGAACTCCGTCCCGAGCCCCTGGTTGCTGCCCATCTGGGCGGTGGTGAGCCACTCGCCGCCGAAGGGGTTCATCCAGGTCTTGCGGTACAGCGCGCGCAGGTTGTAGGGGGACTCCGAGCGGAAGTCCGAGGACAGGTTGATGCCGAAGCGCAGGTAGTCCGGCCCCCAGGATTTCTCGATCGGGGTGAGCTTGAGGATGGTCTTGTCGCGCTCCTGGAGCACCGAGTAGTCGAGCGACATCAGGTCGCCGCGGCTGTAGACGAGGACGAGGTCCTTCTCCAGCGCCTTCGAGTCGAGGACCTCGCCGTCCTTCTGGCTCATCGCCGCGCGCAGCTCCCCGGGATTGACGAATCGCGTCTGCGCCACGCGCACCTCGTCCACCACCGGCGGCTTCGGGCCGGGCTCGAGGCGCACCTTGCCCTTCCACGCCTGGTACGCCTCCGGCGACACCGACAGCGCGCGCAGCCTGTCGGCCACCGCGAGGGCGGCCTTGCGGCCGATGACGGAGGCCTCGATCTGGCGCTCGAAGCTCGCGGCCGTGATGTCGCCCAGCTCCGGGCGCATGTAGATGTCGCCGGGGCTGCAGCAGCGAGAGCGACTTCGCCACGTTCTGCTCGGTGAGCAGGTTCACCATCTGCCCCACCACGCTCAGCACGCCCGTCACCTCCTCGGGCTTCATGAGCGGCGAGCCCACGTTCACGGCGATGACGACCTGCGCGCCGCAGCGGTCGCGGACTTCCTGGATGGGCACGTTGTCGACCAGCCCGCCGTCCACGAGCTTCCTGCCGTCCCGCACCACGGGGGCGATGGCCCCCGGCACGGACATGCTCGCGCGCATGGCGGAGGTGAGGTTGCCCTCGCGCATCGCCACGCGCTCGCCCGTCCCGATGTCGGTCGCGATGAGGGTCAGCGGGATGGGAAGTTCCTCGATGCTCCTCTCGCCGAGATCGGCGCGCACGAGCGCGTTGAAGAAGAGCTTGATCTTCTCGCCGGCCACCGCGCCCTCGCGGTAGCGCAGGCCGTCCTTGGTCACGCCGAACTCGAGCCCGGAGTAGAAGCGGTCGTCGATCTGCTTGCGCCGCAGGCTCACGGAATCGCGCCCGGCGCTGTCGTCGAACATGCCCGCCCAGTCGGTCTTGGAGATCGTCTCCTTCATCTCCGCCGGCGACACCCCGGCGACGTAGGCGCCGGCGGCGAGCGCCCCCATGCTGGTGCCCGCCACGCAGTCGAAGGGCACGCGCAGTTCCTCCAGGACCTCGAGGACGCCCAGGTGGGCGCCGCCGCGGGCGCCGCCGCCGCCCAGCACCAGGCCCACCTTGGGGCGCGAGGCCGTGGCGGGAGACTGGGCGGTGGCCTCGGGAACGGTGGAGAAGGTCGCGGCGAGGCACGCGGCGAGGGCGATCGGAAGGAAGGCAGTGCGCACGGCGGAGGTCCTGCGGGGCGTGGAGCCCGTATTCTGCCCGATGCCAGGCCCGATTGAACGCGGGGCGCAGCACACTCCCCGGGTTCACGGACTAGAATTGCGGCATGAAGACTCCTGGAGCCGCCTTGAACCGCCAACTATTCGCCGCCCTCGGCCTCGCCCTCGCCTTCCTGCCCGCCGGCGCGGCCGCCCAGGGCAAGGTTCCGGACTCGCCCGTCTTCAAGGCTTCGCCGCCGGCCGCCTGCGCCGGGTGCGGCGTCGTGAGCAGCGTGAAGCGGATCGAGAAGGCCCCGCGCATCACGGCCAAGGAGCGCGAATCCACCGCCGGCTTCGTCGTCCAGGTGCCCGGAGGCGGGGACAAGCCCGTCGTCGGGTCGGCGACGGACGCGCGCGAGCAGCTCAAGCCCCCGGTGGTGAGCTACGAGGTGGTGGTGCGCCTGGACGACGGCCGCTTCCAGCTGGTCGTGCAGGACGACGCGGGCGGCCTGCGCGAGGGCGACAAGGTCCGCATCGACCGCGGCAAGGTCGTCCCGCGGGAGAAGTAGGTCGAGCAGCCTTCACGGAGAAGGGCGTGAAGTCCGTGTCGCGGTCGTAGTAGTCCTCGTGCTCGGCGCGCTTGAGCCAGCCCACGATGGCGTAGGTCACCGGCGTGAAGAGCGCCTCCACCCCCACCTTCATCACGAACTGCGCGAGCATCACGACGGGCAGCTTCTCGTCGGGGATGATCCCCGTGCCGTAGAAGGCGAGCGGGTAGAACAGGAGCGAGTCCACGCCCTCGCCCAGGATCGTCGACCCGATGGTCCGCGACCAGAGCCAGCGCCCCTGCGTGAGGATCTTCATCTTCGCGAGCGTGAACGAGTTCACGAACTCCCCGCAGAAGTAGGCGAACATCGAGGCCAGCGCCACGCGCCAGGCCTGGCCGAACGCGACCTCGTAGGCCGCCTGGTTCTTCCAGAAGGGCGCCGGCGGCAGCGCGACCACCACCCAGGCCATGAACGAGGCGAACGCGAGCCCCGCGAACCCCGCCCAGATCACGCGCCGCGAGCGCGCGTAGCCGTAGACCTCCGTGAGGATGTCGCCGAAGACGTAGGAGATGGGAAAGAAGAGGACGCCCGCGCCGAACGTGACGATCCCCAGGACGGGGAGCTCCGCCTGCGAGATCTTGGCGGGGCCGATGAGGTTCGAGCAGATGAGGACGGTCACGAAGGCCGCCATCACGAACTCGTAGTACCGGTACTGGCGCTGCGGGTGCGGCGGTGCCGCGGGAGTTTTTTGCATGAGGTGGGCTCCGACTCATCCGGGTGGTTTCAGGTGCCGCGGGCCGCTCCCGGGGGCGGCTGCGCGTCGTGGATCAGGATGCAGGGCGGCTACGATAGACGAAAATCTTTGGAAACGCCGATGAACGCCGATGTCACGCCGATGAACGCCGATAAGGTCATGGTGGAACTGCGAGGGACATGGATCGCCGCGATGCCAATCGCGTTCGACGATGCAACATCGACCACGATCTCATCGGCGTTCATCGGCGTGACATCGGCGTTCATCGGCGTTTCCAAAGACTTTGGCCCGCATCACTCCCCCGCTGCCGCACGGCCTCGAAGAGCGCGATCGAGCCGGCGACGCCGGCGTTGAGGGACTCCGCCCTGCCGGGCATCGGGATGCGCGCGCGCAGCTTCGCCGCCTTCTCGAGCTGCGCCGACAGCCCCGCCCCTTCGTTCCCGACGAGGAAGGCCACCGGCCCGCGCAGGTCGGCGTCGTGGATCGAGGCCTTCGCCTCGCCGCACAGCGCCACGGTCGTCCCCGCGAAGGAGGCGACGAAGGCGCCGAGGTCCGCGCCCTCGACGATGTTGAGCGCGAAGTGGGCGCCCTGCCCCGCGCGCAGCACCTTGGGCGACCAGGCGAAGGCGCAGGTGGGCGACAGCAGCACGTGCTCGACGCCCGCCGCGGCCGCGCTGCGCAGCAGCGTGCCGACGTTGCCGGGATCCTGCACGTCTTCCAGGGCGAGGCAGAAGCGGGCCGAGGGCGGCACCGGGCGCCCCGACGGCGTGGCCACGACGGCGAGGATTCCCGCCGGCGACTCGACGCCGCTCACGGCGTCGAAGAGCGGGTCGGCGAGCTCCACGAGGACGGCCGAACCCTCCCGCGCGCGCTGCACGAGCGCCTGGGCCGAGGCGGCGGCCGAGCGGCTCACGAAGAGCTGCGCCACGCCGTGCCCGGCATCGAGGCAGGCCTCGACGAGGTGCGCGCCCTCGATCACGGTGAGCCCCCGGCGCCGGCGCTCGGCGGCCGACGACGCGAGCTTCGCGAGCGACTTGTAGGCGGCGTTGTCCCGCGAGGCGACGGTCTTCATCGTCAGAAGGCCAGCAGGCGCTGCCGAATCGCCTCGCGCACGGGACGGAAGCTGCGGCGGTGGATCTCGCAGGGCCCAAGCAGCCGCAGCGCCGCGAGGTGCTCCGGCGTGGGGTAGCCCTTGTGCCTGGCGAACCCGTAGCCCGGGAAGCGCAGGTCGAGCCGGGCCATCTCCTCGTCGCGCGCCGTCTTCGCGAGGATCGAGGCGGCCGAGATCGCGGGCACGAGGCGGTCGCCCTTCACGACGGCGCGCTCGGGCCAGCGCGTTCCCGGCACGTGCAGGCCGTCGACGACGACCTCGCCCGGGTCCGTGCCGAGGCTCCCGATCGCGCGCGCCATGGCCGCGAGGCTCGCGCGCAGGATGTTCAGCTCGTCGATCTCCGCCACGGTGGCGCTCGCCACGGCCCAGGCGAGCGCGTCGCGGCGGATGGCTTCGGCCAGGCGCGCGCGGCGCGCCGGATCGAGGAGCTTGGAGTCCGCGAGCCCGTGCACGGGCCGCGCCGGGTCGAGGATCACCGCCGCGGCGAAGACCGCGCCGGCGAGCGGGCCGCGCCCGGCCTCATCGACCCCGCAGAGCCGCGAGTTCGGGTTCGCGGGCGATTGCCGGCGAGGCATGGGGGGGGCCGCTGGACAGCCAGGGGGAGAGCGCCTGCGCCACGCGCTCGTCGTTGCCGCAGCGCAGCTCGGCGTGGATCGCGTCGTAGCGCGCGAGCAGGTTCGCGCGCGCCGTCTTGTGGTCCAGCCAGTTGCCGAGCGCCTGCTCGAGGTTCTCGGGCGTGGCGTGGTCCTGCAGCAGCTCGGGCACGATGAACTCGCCGGCGAGGATGTTGGGAAGCCCCACGTAGGGGAGCAGCGGCTTCCTCATCATCAGGCGGTAGGTGAGCGCGGGCACCTTGTAGGTGATCACCATCGGGCAGCGCGCGAGCGCCGCCTCGAGGGTGGCCGTGCCGCTCGCCACCAGCGCGCAGTCGGCCGCCTGCAGCGCGAGGCGGGCGTGCCCGAAGAGGATGGTGAGGTCGAGGGCCTGGGCCTCGCGCGCGTACAGGCGCGTCTCGAACCAGTCGCGCGTCTCGCGCGTGGCGAGCGGCACGACGAAGCGGATGCCCGGGCGCCGGGCCGCGAGCCGCAGCGCCGTGTCGATGAAGAGGTCGGCGTGCGCCTGCAGCTCGCCGCGGCGGCTGCCGGGCAGCAGGGCCACGGCGGTCGCCGAGTCCGCGAGGCGCAGCTGCGCGCGCGCGTCCGCGCGGTCGGGGACGAGCGGGATCTGGTCGGCGAGCGGGTGCCCGACGTAGGTGGCGGCGATCCCCGCCTTCTCGTAGAGGGGCGCCTCGAAGGGAAAGATCGTGAGGACGCGGTCGACGGCGCGGCCGATGGCCGGCAGCCGCCCCGCGCGCCACGCCCAGATCGACGGGCTCACGTAGTGCACCGTGGGAATGCCGGCGCGCTTGAGCTTCGCCTCCAGCCCCAGGTTGAAGTCCGGGGCGTCGACGCCGATGAAGAGGTCCGGCCGCTCGCGCACGAGCTGCGCGGCGAGCGAGGAGCGGATGCGCAGCAGCTCGGGCAGGCTCCTGAGCGCCTCGACGTAGCCGCGCACCGAGAGCTTCTCCATCGGCACGAGCGTCGTGGCGCCCGCGGCCAGCATCCGGGGGCCGGCGATGCCGTAGAACTCCGTGCCGGGAAAGCGCTCGCGCACCGCGCGGACCAGGGCCGCGCCCAGCATGTCGCCGGAGGCCTCCCCGGCGACGATGGCCACGCGGCGCTTCATGCCGCGGCCGCCGCGATCGCCGAAGCCGCCATCAGCGCACGATCCCGCGCGTGGAGGTGGCGAGGAACTCGGTGATGGCGCGCACCTCGGGGGCGGCCTCGGCCTGCCGCTCGAGCTCCTCGCGGGCCTGCGCGAGCGTGAGCCCGGACTTGTACAGCGTCTTGTAGGCGCGCTTGAGGGCCGCGAGCGCCTCCGGCGTGAAGCCGCGGCGCTTGAGCCCCTCCGCGTTGATGCCGTGCGGCGCGCACGGGTGCCCGGCCACGGTCACGAACGGCGGGATGTCCTGCAGCACCACCGAGGAGACGCCCGCCATCACGTGCGCGCCCACCTTCACGTACTGGTGCACGCCCGTGAAGCCGCCCAGCACCGTGTGGTCGCCGATCCAGACGTGGCCCGCGAGGGTGGCGTTGTTGGCGAAGACGGCGTGGTCGCCCACCACGCAGTCGTGGGCGATGTGGCAGTAGGCCATGATCCAGTTGTCGTTGCCCACCGTCGTCTCGCCGCGGTCCTGCGCCGTGCCGCGGTTGATGGAGCAGTACTCGCGGATCGTGTTGCGCTCGCCGATCGTGAGGCGCGTGGGCTCGCCGCGGTACTTCTTGTCCTGGTTGGCCTCGCCGATGGAGCAGAAGTGGAAGATGCGGTTGTCGCGGCCGATGGTGGTGTGGCCCGTCAGCACGCAGTGCGCCCCGATGGAGGTGCCCTCGCCCACCTCGACGTCGCCGTCGATCACGGTGTAGGGGCCCACGCGCACGCCCGCGCCGATCCTGGCGCGCGGATCGACGATGGCCGTGGGGTGGACGGACGTCATCGCCTCACGCGCCCGCGTCGACCGGCCGCAGGATGCACAGGAGCTCGGCCTCGGCGGCCATCTCCCCGTCCACGCGCGCCACCGCCCGGAACTTGCCCAGGCCGCGCGACATCCGCAGCAGCTCGACCTCGAAGACGAGCTGGTCGCCGGGCCGCACCGGGCGCTTGAAGCGCGCGCTGTCGATGCCGGCGAAGTAGTACACGTTCTTCCCGTCGTTCTTCTGCCCCATCGACAGGAGCCCGAGCATCGCGGCCGCCTGCGCCATCGCCTCGACGACGAGCACGCCGGGCATCACCGCGAAGTGCGGGAAGTGCCCCTGGAAGAAGGGCTCGTTGGCGGTGACGTTCTTGAGCGCCACGATGCGCTTGTCCTTCTCCCACTCGACGATGCGGTCCAGGAGCAGGAAGGGATAGCGGTGCGGGAGGTACTCCTTGATCTGCTCAATGTTCATCGGTTCCATCATCTGCTCCCGGCGCGCCCTTGCCGCGGGCGAGGCGCGCGATCTCGTCGAGCCGGCGCAGGTGCGCGGCGTTCCTGAGCCAGTCGGCGTGCTGCATCATCGGCAGCCCCGAGGAATAGACCCCCGGCTGCGTGATGGACTTGGTGATGAGGGTCATCGCCGAGACGGTGACGCCGTCGGCGATCGTGAGGTGGCCGATGATGCCGGCCGCGCCACCGATCACGCAGTGGCGGCCGATCACGACGCTGCCCGCGATCCCGGCGCAGCCGGCGATGACGGTGTGCGCCCCGATGCGGCAGTTGTGGGCGACCTGCACCTGGTTGTCGATCTTCACGCCCTCCTCGACCACGGTGTCGCTGAGGGCCCCGCGGTCGATCGTCGTGTTGGCGCCGACCTCGACGTCGTCGCCCAGCACCGCGCGCCCGACCTGCGGGATCTTCACCCAGCGGCCGGCGTCGGGCGCCATGCCGAAGCCGTCGGCGCCGATGACCGCGCCGGAATGCAGGATGCAGCGGGCCCCGACGACGCAGCCGTGGTAGATCGTGACCCGGGCGTGCAGGAGCGTGTCCTCTCCCACCGAGGCCCCCTCGCCCAGCACCGAGCCCGCGCCGATCGAGGCCCGCTCGCCCACCCGCGCGCCGGCGCCGATCACCGCCCCGGGGCCTATCTCCGCGCTGGCGGCCACGCTCGCCGTGGGGTCGACGACCGCCGACGGGTGGATCCCCGGAGCGGCGCGGTGCGGCGGGTGGAACAGGGCGACGGTGCGCGCGTAGTAGGCGTAGGGGTTGTCCGCCACGATCCGGGGGATGGCCGTCGCCTCCCGGTCGCGCGGGCCGACGATGACGGCGCCCGCGCGCGTCGTCGCCAGGCGCGCCCGGTAGCGGGGGTTCGCGAGGAAGGCGATCTCGCCCGGCCCGGCGTCGTCGAGGGTCGCCACGCCGGTCACCGCGCGCGAGGAATCGCCCGCGACCTCGCCGCCTAGGCGCTCGGCGATCTGCTTCAGGGTGAGGCTCGGGGGGGCCAAGGCTGTCCGGAGCGCGGCTACTTGTCCGCGAGCGCCTTGATGACCTTGTCGGTGATGTCGATGCGGGAGCTCGCGAAGACGGCCTCCTGCACGACCAGGTCGAACTTCTCGGCTTCCGCGATCTGGTTTATCGCGCGCGTGGCGCGCTCCTGCACCTGGGCGAGCTCCTCGTTGCGGCGCAGGTTGAGGTCCTCGCGGATCTCGCGCTGCAGGCGCTGGAAGTTGCGGCTCACGTCGGCCAGCTGCCTTTCCTTCTCGCGCCGGGCCGCCTCGGGGAGCATCACGCTGTCCTTCTCGAGCTCGACCTGCAGGTCGCGGCCCTGCTTCTCGAGCTTGGCGAGCTCCAGGTTCCTCGCCGAGAACTCGCGCTCGAGCTTCTGCTGGGCGCGCTTGGCGGGCGCGGCCTCGCGGAAGACGCGCTCCGTGTTCACGAAACCGATCTTCACCTCCGCGGCGACGCCGGCCACCGCCAGCATGCCGAGCGCCACCGCCAGTTGTCTGCGCCAGTCCACGTGTGTTCGCTCCGTTGGCCTAGAAGATCCTGCCGAGCTGGAATTGGAAGCGCTCGATGCGGTCGATCTCCTTCGTCTTGAAGGGATACGCGTACGAGAACTTGAGGGGCCCCACGGGCGAATCCCAGCTCATCGCGAGGCCCGCCGCGGCGCGGATGTCGCTGCCGGACACGTCCTGCGCGGCGCCCCAGACGTTGCCCGCGTCCACGAAGGTCGACAGGCGCACGCTCTTGTCCTTGATGCCGGGCATCGGGAAGAGCACCTCGAGGTTGCCGATCACGCGCCGGTTGCCCCCGAGCACGTCGCCGTTCAGGTCCACCGGGCCGAGCGAGGCCGCCTCGAAGCCGCGCACGGAGCCCACGCCGCCCGCGTAGAAGTTCTTGAAGAACGGCAGCGGCTTGTCGTTGTAGCCGTCGGCGTAGCCGAACTCCGCGTTCATGAGGAAGGTGAGCCAGGGAATGCGCGCCGGGGTCCACAGGTACTGCTGCTGCAGCGACACGCGGTAGTACGTGAGGTCGCCCGGCGGCATGCCCACCTCCAGCGTGGCCTCGGTGAGCCAGCCGCGCGTCGGGTAGGTGAGGCTGTCGCGGGAGTCGCGCGCGTAGCCGATGTTGGTGCGGAACGTGCTCGTCGTCTCGCCGAAGATGTTCACGAAGTCCAGGTAGCGGGCCGGCGCGGAGAACGGATCGAGCGTGAGGTCCGTGGTCTCGGCCGTGAACCCCAGGCGGATGGTGTCGTACTCGGAGACGGGAATGCCGAAGTTCACGCCCATGCCCGTGGAGGTCGTCTGGTAGGACGACACCGAGAGCGAGCTCGTGTCCACGTCGCGCCGGAAGATGTCGATGCCCGCCGCGACGCCGTCCACCGTCCAGTACGGGTTGATGTAGGTGAGGGAGTAGATCTGGTTGACCGAGCCGCTGTTCACCTGGAAGGCGAGCTGGTTGCCCGAGCCGAAGATGTTCGACTGGGACACGGAGGCCGACACCGTGAGGCTGTCGGCCTGGGAGTAGCCGATGCCGAAGTTGAGGCTCCCGGTGTTCTTCTCCGTCACCGTGACGACGACGTCCACCTGGTCGGCGGTGCCCGCCACGGGCGGGGTCTCGACGTTCACCTCGGAGAAGTAGCCCGTGCGCTGCAGGCGCTCCTTGGAGCGCGCGATCTTGTCGAGCGAGTACCAGGCGCCCTCGAGCTGGCGCAGCTCGCGCCGGATCACCGCGTCCTGCGAGCGCGAGTTGCCCACGATGTTGACGCGCCGGACGTAGACCCGCCGCCCGGGTTCGACGAAGAAGGTGAAGCTCGCCACGCGCTTTTCCCGGTCCACGTCGGGCACGGGGTTCACGTTGGCGAAGGAGTAGCCGTCGTTGCTCAGGCGGTCGGTGATGCGCTTGACGCTCTCGATGACCTTCTCGCGCGAGAAGGTCTCCCCCGGGTTCATCGCGACCAGCTCGCGCAGCTCGCGCTCCGGGACGATGAGGTCGCCGCTGAACTTGATGTCCCCCAGCCGGTAGACCGGCCCCTCGTTCAGGGCGACCGTGATGTAGATCTTCTCGCGGTCCGGCGTGATCGAGACCTGCGTGGAGTCGATGGTCGACTCGAGGTAGCCGCGGTTCAGGTAGAACGAGCGCAGCGACTCCAGGTCCCCCGTGAGCTTCTGCTTGGAGTACTGGTCGTCCTTGGTGATCCAGGTGAGCCATCCCGGCGTGGTGAGCTGCATCTGGCGCAGGAGCTCGCGCTCGCTGAAGTCCTTCGCGCCGATGATGTTGATGTCCGCGATGCGGGTGATCTCGCCTTCCTCGATGTCGAAGCGCAGCGACACCCGGTTCCTCTCGAGCGGGGTCACCGTGGTCCTCACCTTCGAGGAGTAGAAGCCGCGCGAGGTGTACTGGCGCTTGAGCTCCTTCTCGGCGCGGTCCAGGAGCGACTTGTCGTAGATCTTCGACTCCGAGATCCCGGCCTGCTTGAGGCCGTCCTTGAGGTTGTCCTTGGTGAATTCCTTGGCGCCCTCGATGTCGATGGCGGAGATGGCGGGGCGCTCCTGCACCGCGACGATGAGCACGTCGCCGTCGGCCTCGAGGCGCACGTCGGCGTAGAAGCCCGTCGCGTAGAGGGCCTTGACGGCCTGCGCGGCCTTCTCGTCGTCGATCCTCTCGCCCACCTTCACCGGCAGGTAGGTGAAGACGGTGCCCGCCTCGGTGCGCTGCACGCCCTCGACGCGGATGTCCTTCACCACGAAGGGCTGGATGGCGAGCGCGGGGAGCGCCGCGGCTAGCGCGCAGGCGATGGCGAGGCGCAGGCGGCGGATTCGGGGTCTTTTCAAGGCGTCAGCCCGTGAGGAGCCGGGTTATGTCGTTGTAGAAGGCGAAGAAGGTGAGCCCCGCGAGGATCGCGAGACCCACGCGCTGGCCGACCTCCATGGCGCGCTCGGACACCGGCGAGCCCTTCACGATCTCGGCCGAATAGTACACCAGGTGCCCCCCATCGAGCAGCGGGATCGGCAGGAGGTTCAGCACCCCGAGGCTCACGCTCACGAGCGCGAGGAAGCCCGCGAAGGACACCCAGCCCATCTGCGCCGACTGGCCCGCGTAGTCGGCGATCGTGATGGGGCCGGAGAGGTTCTTCCACGAAACCTCGCCCAGCAGCATCTTCCCGAGCATCCGCAGGCTGAACACCGCGAGGTCCCACACGCGGTGCGCGGCCTTCGGCACCGCCTCCAGCGGGCCGTGGCGCACCGTGGTGGTCATGCGGTCCCACTCGCGGCGGACCTCGGCGCCCGGCTCGACCCGGAGCAGCCCGATCCGGGCCTCGCCCTCGCCCGTGGGCTCCGGCACCGCCCGGATCGCGAGCCGCTCGGCGCCGCGCACGACCTCGAGGTCCAGGAGCCGCCCGGCGGATGCGCGCACGCGCGCGGTGAACTGGCCCCAGGTGGCCACCGGCTCGCCGCCGATCGCGACGATGCGATCGCCCTCCCGCAACCCCGCCTGGTCCCCCGCCCCGCCGGGCAGCACGCGGCCCAGCGTGGCCGGCACGCGCGGCGCGTAGGCCTTCAGGCCCAGCTTCTGCAGGAAATCGCGGTCCAGGTCCTCCTTCGTGAGGACGGAAAGGTCCAGCGAGCGCGTCGCGCTGCCGCCGCCGGCGCCCTGGAGCTCGACGGCCACGGCGCCGCCGCGCACGGCCTCCTTGAGCAGGAGCCAGCGCACGTCCGTCCAGGTGGCCGTGGGCTCGCCGCCGATCGAGCGGATGGTGTCGCCGTTCGCCAGCCCCGCGGCCGCGGCCGCGCTCGCCGCCGGCGGGTCGCCCACCACGGGCTTCACGCCCGGCAGGCCCGTCACGTAAAGGCCCCAGTAGAGCAGGAACGCGGCGAGGAAGTTGGCCGCGGGGCCCGCGAGGGCGATCGCGATGCGCGTGCCGACCGGCTGCCGGTCGAAGGCGCGCGACATGTCGGGCTCGGGGGAACGGTCCGCGTCCGCGTCCTCCCGCGAGTCGAGCATCTTCACGTAGCCCCCGAGGGGGAAGGCGGCGATCACCCACTCGGTGCGGTCCGGGCCCAGGCGGCGGACCCACAGGGGCCGGCCGAAGCCCACCGAGAAGCGCAGGATCTTCACCCCCGCCAGGCGCGCCACGGCGTAGTGCCCCCACTCGTGCACGACCACGAGCAGGCCCACGGTGACGAGGAAGGAGGCGATGGTGATGAGCGCGCCGGACATGGGTTCGATTCTCGCGGAAATTCAGCCCGCGCGCCGCCCGAGTCGCGAGACTTCGCGGCGCGCCGCCTCGCGCGCCTGCCGGTCCGCGCTCCAGGCGGCCTCGAGCGAGTCCAGGGGTTCGACCGCGGTGCCGCCCAGGACGTTCTCGATGACGGCCGGGATCGCCGTGAAGGCGAGCCTGCCCTCGAGGAAGCTCGCCACCGCGACCTCGTTGGCGGCGTTGAGGATGGCGGGCGCCGTCCCGCCGCGGTCCAGGGCGGAGTACGCGAGCCGGACGCAGGGGAACCGCGTCTCGTCGACGCGCCCGAACTCCAGCCGGCCCAGGGAGGTGAAGTCCACCGGGCTCACGCCCGCGTCGATGCGCTCGGGCCAGGCGAGCGCGCACGCGATGGGGGTGCGCATGTCGGGCGCGCCCAGCTGCGCGATGATCGAGCCGTCGTGGTACTCGACCATCGAGTGGATCACGCTCTGCGGGTGGACGACCACCTCGATGGTCCCGCGCGCCGCGCCGAAGAGCCAGTGGGCCTCGATCACCTCGAGCCCCTTGTTCATCATGGTGGCCGAGTCCACGGAGATCTTGCGTCCCATCACCCAGTTGGGGTGGGCGCAGGCCTCGTCGGGCGTCACCCGGGCCAGGCGCTCGAGCGGCGTGGCGCGGAACGGCCCGCCCGAGGCGGTGAGGAGGATGCGGCGCACGCCCGCGCGGGCGGTCTCGCCGGCGCGCCCGCAAACGAAGCCGCGCGGCAGCGACTGGAACACCGCCGAGTGCTCGCTGTCGATGGGCAGGATCGTCCCGCCGCCCTCGGCCAGCGCGGCGAGGAACAGCGAGCCCGAGACGACGAGCGCCTCCTTGTTGGCGAGGAGGACGGTCTTGCCGGCGCGCGCGGCCGCGAGGGTGGCGGGCAGGCCCGCGGCCCCCACGATCGCCGCCATCACCGCGTCGACCTCGGCAAGGGAGGCCACGCGCTCCAGGGAGGCGGGCCCGGCGAGCACCTCGGTCGCGACCCCGCGCGCGCGCAGCTGCGCGCGCAGCCGCTCGGCGGCGGCCTCGTCGGCCAGCGCGGCGTAGCGGGGCGCGAAGCGCTCGCACTGCGCCGCGAGCTTCTCGTGGCTCGCGTTCGCCGCCAGCGCCACCACCTCGAAGCGCGCCGGGTGGCGCGCCACGACGTCCAGCGTGCTCTCGCCGATGGAACCCGTGGAGCCGAGGATGGTGAGCCGTCTCATGCCAGTGAGAGTAGCAGCGCGGCCGCCGGAAGGGTGGGCGTGAGCGCGTCGACGCGGTCGAGGACGCCGCCGTGGCCGGGCAGCAGGCCGCTCGAGTCCTTGCGCCCGGCGCAGCGCTTCATCCACGACTCGAAGAGGTCGCCCAGGACCGAGAGGGCCGCGAGCGCCACCATCGCGACCAGGGCGGGCGCGCCGAGGCCGGCCTCGAAGATCGGCGCGAGCGGGCCGGGACGGGCGCGCTCGAGCGCGTGCAGCGCGACGCCGTAGGCGAGCACGCCGACGATGGCGCCCGCGACGCCCTCCCAGGTCTTGCCGGGGCTGATGGCCGGCGCGAGCTTGCGGCGGCCGAAGCGCCGGCCCGCGAAATACGCCGCGATGTCGGCCACCCACACGAGCGCGGCGCAGGCAAGGGGGAGCCACGGGCCCGTCTCGCGCAGCACGACGAGCGCGGCCCACATCGGCCAGAGCACGAGCCAGCCGGCCACGCCGCAGGCCCACGGCTCGGGGCGCAGGCGCAGCAGCAGCCACGCGGGAACGGCGAAGATCCAGAAGTAGGCCGCGGCGACGAACGAGGCCTGGGCGATGTTGGCGAAGACGGCCGCGGGCGCCGCGAGGCTCGCGGCCGCGAGCGCGGCGCCGATCGCGGCCGAGGCGGCCAGGAACGCCCCGCGGCCCCGGGGCGCGAAGCCGCAAAGGCGCGACCATTCCCAGCAGGAGACGAGCGCGACCGCGCTGGCGAAGCCGACCCACGCCCCTCTTCCCGAGAGGAAGAGCATCCCCAGGACGAGGGGAAGCAGGGCGATCGCGGTGAGGACGCGAGTCTTGAGCATCGGCCGGCGCCCGCGGCCCCTAGCCGGCCTTGGGCTGCGGGCGGGTGGCGGCCAGCTGCTCGCTCGTGCGCCCGAACCGGCGCTCGCGGGCGCGGTAGGAGGCGATGGCCTCCTCGAGCGCCTCGGCGCCGAAGTCCGGCCAGAGCACGGGCGTGAAGTAGAGCTCGGTGTAGGCGAGCTGCCACAGCAGGAAGTTGGAGACCCGCTCCTCGCCGCCGGTGCGCATGAAGAGGTCCGGCTCCGGGCACTCGGCGAGCGAGAGGTAGCGCGAGAGGCGCTCCTCGGTGATCTCCTCGCCGGGGTGCTCCACGCGGCAGCGGTTGGCCGCCTGCAGGATGTCCCAGCGCCCGCCGTAGTTGGCCGCGACGGTGAGCACGAGGCGGGTGTTGGCCGCGGTGAGCTGCTCGCCCCGGCGGATGTGCTCCACGATGACCGGGTCGAAGGCCGAGAGGTCGCCGATCACGCGGAAGCGGATGCCGTTCGAGTGCAGCTTCTCCACCTCCTGCTCGAGCGCCTTGAGGAAGAGCTGCATGAGGAAGTTCACCTCCTCGGTGGGCCGGCGCCAGTTCTCGCTGGAGAAGGCGAAGAGCGTGAGGCACTCGACGCCGCGCGCCGTGCAGGCCTTCACGACCTCGCGCACGGCCTCCACCCCGCGGCGGTGCCCGGCCACGCGCGGCAGGAAGCGCTTCTTCGCCCAGCGCCCGTTGCCGTCCATGATGATGGCGACGTGCCGGGGCACGTCGCCCGATTCGGGGATCGCGGTCGTGGTGCTCGGCAGGTTTCCCATGGCGGCTGGCGGCGGCTCGAGGACGCGGCCGTCAGACGGCCATCAGCTCCTTTTCCTTCTCGGCGATCATGCGGTCGATGTCCGCGACCGACTTGTCGGTGAGCTTCTGCACCTCGTCCTGGGCGCGCTTCTCGTCGTCCTCGGAAACGTCGTGCTTCTTGGCCATTTCCTTGATGTGCGTGTTCGCGTCGCGGCGCACGTTGCGCACGGCGACCTTCGCCTCCTCGCCCTCGTGCTTCACGAGCTTCGTGAGGTCGCGGCGGCGCTCCTCGGTGAGCGCGGGCATCGGCACGCGGATCATGTCGCCGGAGGTGGCGGGGTTCACGCCCAGGTCGGAGTCGCGGATGGCGCGCTCGACGGCCTGGACCATCTTCTTCTCGAAGGGCTGCACGCCGATCGTGCGCGAGTCGACCAGGGTGACGTTGGCCACCTGGTTGATGGGCGTGGGCGTGCCGTAGTAGTCGACGCGCAGGTGGTCGAGGAGGCCGGCGTGGGCGCGCCCCGTGCGCACCTTGGCGAGGTTGTGCTTGAAGGTGTCGATGGACTTCGCCATCTTCTCCGCGGCCTGCTTCTTGATGTCGGCCATTGTCTGGGACATTTCCGCCTCCGGGTTTCAGCTGTGGACCAGGGTTCCCTCGTCCTCGCCCATCACGACGCGCCGCAGGGCGCCTTCCTTGAAGATGGAGAAGACGTTGATCGGCAGGCGCTGGTCGCGGCAGAGCGCGAGCGCCGTGGCGTCCATCACCTTCAGGTTCTTCACGAACGCCTCGTCGAAGGTGATCTTGTCGTAGCGCGTGGCCTTCGGGTCCTTCAGCGGGTCGGCGGTGTACACGCCGTCCACCTTCGTCGCCTTGAGCACGATCTGCGCCTCCACCTCGCGCCCGCGCAGCGCCGCCGCGGTGTCGGTGGTGAAGAAGGGGTTGCCGGTGCCGGCGGCGAAGATGACGACCTTCCCCTCCTCGAGGTAGCGGATCGCCTTGCCGCGGATGTAGGGCTCGCACACCGGCTCGATGTTGAGCGCCGACTGCACGCGCGCCACGAGCCCGGCGCGGTTCATCGCGTCCTGCAGCGCCAGCGCGTTGATCACGGTCGCGAGCATGCCCATGTAGTCGGCGGTGGCGCGGTCCATGCCGGCCGCCCCGAGGGACACGCCGCGGAAGATGTTGCCCCCGCCGATCACCACGCCCACCTGCACGCCCAGGTCGGCGACCTCCTTCACCTGCGCCACGATCTTCTCGACGACGGCGCGGTTGATGCCGAAGGCGTCGTCGCCCATGAGGGCCTCGCCGGAGAGCTTGAGCAGGATGCGCGTGAAGGCCGGGGTCGTCATGGGCGCTCGATCGGGGCGCGGAACCTGGGACGAGCCACTCAGGCCGCTGTCTTTGTCATCGCCGCCACTTCGGCGGCGAAGTCGGACTGCTTCTTCTCGATGCCCTCGCCCACCACGAGGAAGCGGTAGGACAGGACCTTCGACTGCGCCGCCGCGAGCATCTTCTCCACGGTCAGCTTGTCGTCCTTCACGAAGGGCTGGCCCAGCAGGGTGATCTCGCCGAGGAACTTGTTGATGCCGCCCTCGACCATCTTGGCCACGATCTCGGGGGGCTTGCCGGATTCCCTCGCGCGCGCCTCGATGATCGTGCGCTCGGAGGCGATCGCGTCGGCCGCCACCTGGTCGCGCGAGAGGAACCTGGGCTTGGCGAAGGCGATGTGCATCGCCACGTCCTTGCCCACCGCGTCCTGGCCCTCGAACTCGACCAGCACGCCGATCTTCACGCCGTGCACGTAATGCGCGAGGCGGGCGGGCGTCTGCACGCGCTCGAAGCGGCGCACGGTGATGTTCTCGCCGATCTTCTGCACCAGCGCCTGGCGGGTCTCCTCGACCGTCTTGTCGCCGATCTTCATCGCCGAGAGCGCGGCCACGTCCGCGGGGGCCGCGTTGGCCACGAGCTCCGCGAGGGCCTTCACGAACGCCGCGAAGTCCGGGTTCCTGGCCACGAAGTCCGTCTCGCAGTTGACCTCCACCATCGCGCCGAGCTTCGCGTCCGGCGAGACGTGGATGCCCACGGCGCCCTCGGAAGCCACGCGCGAGGCCGCCTTGGAGGCCTTCGCGCCGCTCTTGATGCGCAGCAGCTCCTCCGCCTTCTTGATGTCGCCGCCCGATTCCTCGAGGGCCTTCTTGCATTCCATCATGCCGAGCCCGGTGAGCTCGCGCAGGTCCTTCACCATGCTCGCGGTGATTTCAGCCATTTTCAGTGCTCCAGTCGCATTGCGGATGCGAAAAGGGGGCCATTCCAGCCCCCCGTTCGCGCGAGTGTTCCCGGGGAGGGCTCAGCCCTTCGCTTCCTCGGCATCCTCGACCTCGACGAAGTCCTCCGAGGTCGGCGCCACCATCTCGGTGATCACCTGGCTCCTGCCCTCGAGGATCGCGTCGGCCACGCCGCGCGCGTAGAGCCGGATGGCCCGCGTCGAGTCGTCGTTGCCCGGGATGACGTAGTCGATGCCGTCCAGGGAGTTGTTGGTGTCGACCACGCCCACGATGGGCACGCCGAGCTTCTTCGCCTCGGTGACCGCGATCTTGTGGAAGCCCACGTCGATCACGAACAGGGCGTCGGGGATCCCGCCCATGTCCTTGATGCCGCCCAGCGAGCGCTCGAGCTTCTCCTTCTCGCGCGCGAAGGTGAGGCCTTCCTTCTTGGTGAGCTTCTCGACGGACCCGTCGGCGACCATCTGGTCCATTTCCTTCAGGCGCTTGATCGACTGCTTCACCGTCTTGAAGTTGGTGAGCATGCCGCCGAGCCACCGGTAGTCCACGTACGGGGCTCCGGCGCGAAGGGCCTCTTCCTTCACGATGTCGCGCGCCTGGCGCTTGGTGCCGACGAAGAGGACCTGCCCCTTGTTGGACGTGAGCGTGCGCACGAACTTGAGCGCTTCCTGGTACATCGGAAGCGACTTCTCGAGGTTGATGATGTGGATCTTGTTGCGGGCACCGAAGATGAACGGCGACATCTTCGGGTTCCAGTAGCGCGTCTGGTGGCCGAAGTGAACTCCAGCCTCCAGCATCTGGCGCATGGTGACGGACATGGTGTTGCTCCTAGGGTCTAAGGTTGGCCTCCCTCCGCGAACCCGGTTTCCCGGGACCTTAAGCCTCTGCGGAGGTGCGTATTTGCCCGGGGGAGCGAAAAACCGCTTCCTTCCCGGACAGACCGCGATTATAGCCCGAAAAGGGCCGCTTATTCAAACAGTTCGCGCCCGCCGGGGCACGGCACCGCGCTGCCGCTATAATTGCGCTTCCCCAGGCCCCCCAGGTGCGACCGAACCCGTGGCAATCGAGCTCAAGACCCCGCAGGACATCGAGAAGATGCGCGTCGCCGGACGGCTGGCCGCGGAGGTGCTCGACTTCATCGCCCCGCACGTGAAGCCGGGGGTGACGACCGGGCACCTGGACAAGCTCTGCCACGACTACATGGTGAACGTCCAGGGCACCGTGCCCGCGCCGCTCGACTACTGCCCCCCGGGCCACCGCCCCTACCCCAAGTCGATCTGCACCTCGGTGAACCACCAGGTCTGCCACGGCATCCCCGGGGACAAGGTGCTCAGGTCCGGCGACATCGTGAACATCGACATCACGGTGATCAAGGACGGCTTCCACGGCGACACGAGCCGCATGTTCCTCGTGGGCGAGCCCTCGATCCAGGCCCGGCGCCTGTGCGAGATCACCTACGAGTGCATGTGGAAGGGCATCGCGCAGGTGCGCGCGGGCGCGCGGCTGGGCGACATCGGCCACGCGGTCCAGCGCCACGCCGAGTCGCACGGATTCAGCGTGGTGCGCGAGTTCTGCGGCCACGGCATCGGCCGGCGCTTCCACGAGGAGCCGCAGGTCCTGCACTACGGCCAGCCCGGCCAGGGCGCCGCCCTGGAGGCGGGCATGGTCTTCACCGTGGAGCCCATGATCAACGCCGGCCGGCGCGACATCCGCGCGCTCGGCGACGGCTGGACCATCGTCACCAAGGACCACTCGCTGTCGGCGCAGTGGGAGCACACCGTCCTGGTGACGCCCGCGGGCTTCGAGATCCTCACGGTGTCCGCGGGCATGCCCGAGATGCCGGCCTTCGCCCAGCCGCAGGGCGCCGCCGCGCTCTCCTGACCGGCGTACCGCGCCTGAGCAGCGCCATGTCGCAGACCGCCGTCCCCGCCGCCTCCGCGGCGCCGCCGCGCACGCGCGACCCCGCGGACGCCCGCCGCTGGCTCAAGGCGCGCCGCGAGGAGCTGCGCACGCGCTACCTGCGCCGGCCCGACCCGCAGCGCTGCCTCGCCGCGCTACGCCGCGCTGGTGGACGCCCTCCTCGCCCGCCTGTGGGCGGAGTGCATCCGCGACCCCGATGTCGCCCTCGTGGCGGTGGGGGGGTACGGCCGGGGCATGCTGTTCCCGCATTCCGACGTGGACCTGCTCGTCCTGCTGCCCGACGGCCGCGCGCCCGACGGCGACATCGAGCGCTTCGTGGGCCTTCTGTGGGACTGCGGCCTCGAGCCCGGGAACAGCGTGCGCACGGTCACCGAGTGCCTGGAGGAGGCGGCCAAGGACGTGACGGTCGACACGAGCCTGCTGGAGTCGCGCCTCGTCGCGGGCGACCCCGCCCTCATGGCCGAGCTCGAGCGGCGCCTCGCCGGCCGCCGCGACGTGCGCGATTTCTTCCGCGACAAGGTCGAGGAGCAGAGGAAGCGCCACGACCGCTTCCAGGAAGCCGCCTACAACCTCGAGCCCAACATCAAGGAGAGCCCCGGGGGGCTGCGCGACCTGCAGACGGTCCTGTGGCTCGCGCGCGCCGCCGGCATCGGCCGCAGCTGGGCCGAGCTCGCCCGCCAGGAGGTCATCACGCCGCGCGAGGCCGCCGGCATCGCGAGGAACGAGCGCATCCTGCAGGACCTGCGGCTGCGCCTGCACCTGCTCGCCGGCCGCCGCGAGGACCGCCTGGTCTTCGACCACCAGATCGAGATCGCGCGCCAGCTGAAGCTCAAGGGCGCGAAGTCGCTGGCCGCCTCCGACCTGCTGATGCGCCGCTACTACCTCGCGGCCAAGGCCATCTGGCGCTTCAACCAGATCCTGCTCGCCAACCTCTACGCGCGCATCGTGCCCGCGAGCGAGCGCAAGATCCGCGCGCTCGACGGCGACTTCCGGCTGGTGGACTACACCCTCGACCTGCGCGACGAGTCGCTCTTCGAGCGCGAGCCCGGCAGGATCCTCGAGGCCTTCCGGCGCCTGCAGGACGACCGCGGCATCGCCAACCTCTCGGCGACCGCGCTCAGGGCGATGGGCCGGGCGCTTCCCCGCATCGACCGCGCCTTCCGCGAGGACCCGGCGAACCGCCGCCTCTTCATGGACATCGTGCGCGGCGACCGCTTCACCTGGACGCTGCGGCGGATGAGCCGCTACGGCGTGCTCGGCCGCTACATACCGGCCTTCGGGCGCATCGTCGGCCAGATGCAGCACGACCTCTTCCACGTCTACACCGTGGACGAGCACATCCTCATGGTGGTGCGCAACCTGCGCCGCTTCCGGCTGCCCAAGTTCGACCTCGAGCACCCGTTCTGCTCGAAGCTCATGCAGGAGTTCGACGCCCCGGAGCTGCTCTACCTGGCCGCGCTCTTCCACGACATCGCCAAGGGCCGCGGCGGCGACCACTCGGCGCTGGGCGCGCGCGACGCCGAGCGCTTCTGCCGCGCGCACGGCCTCACGCGGGCCGACGCGAAGCTGGTCGCCTGGCTGGTCGAGCACCACCTCACGATGTCGGCCACGGCGCAGAAGCAGGACCTCTCCGACCCCGAGGTGATCTCGGAGTTCGCCACCCTCGTGCGCGACGAGCGCTCGCTCATCGCCCTCTACATCCTCACGGTGGCCGACATCCGCGGCACCAGCCCGAAGGTCTGGAACGCCTGGAAGGGCAAGCTCCTCGAGGACCTCTTCCGCTCCACGCGCCGGATCCTGCGCGGCGACACCGAGTACGCCGCCAAGTCGATCGAGTCGAAGAAGGTCGAGGCGCTGCGCATCCTGCGCCAGTACATCCACGACGAGCGCGCGCACGAGGCGCTGTGGCGGCACTTCGGCGAGGCCTACTTCCAGCGCTTCGAGGCGGGCGAGATCGGCTGGCACACGCGCACCCTGTGCCTGCGCCCGTCGCCGGAGAGCCCGGTCGTGCGCGCGCGCCTCTCGCCCATCGGCGAGGGATTGCAGGTGATGGTCTACGCCCGGGACAAGCCCGGCGTCTTCGCGCGCATCACGGGCTACTTCGAGCGCAGCCAGTTCGACATCGCGGCGGCCAAGATCTACACCACGGGGCACGGCTTCGCGCTCGACGGCTTCCAGGTGCTCTCGCAGGTGCGCGCGGGCGAGCACTACCGGGACCTCATCCACAAGGTGGAGACGGGCCTCGCGGCCGCCCTCGACCCGGCCGCGCCCCTGGGCGCGCCGCCCACCGGGCGCATCTCGCGCTGGGTGAAGCACTTCCCCATCGAGCCCAAGGTCGGGATCCTGCGCACGCGCGACGGCGCCGCGTGGCAGGTGTTCGCCGCCTGCGCCGACCGCCCGGGGCTGCTCTCGGCCATCGCGCGCGAGATGCTCGCCGCGGGCCTGAACCTCGTGGACGCGCGCGTGACGACCCTGGGCGCGCGCGCCGAGGACGTCTTCGTGGTGACCGGCGCCGCGCTCGAGGACGAGGCGGGGCGCGAGGCATTCGCCGCCGGGCTGCGCCGCGTGCTGGCCGGCTGAGGCCGGTTTCAGCCGTAATCGCGCGGCTTGATCTGGCGCAGGGCCCCGCCCGCGCGCGCCGCTAGGATGGTTTTCGCGGGCGGCACCCGTTCCGCCCGGGAGACCCCTCCATGAAAGCGATTTCGGCGCGCACGCGGGCCATCGCCCGCACCGTTCTCTCCACCCTCGTCCTCGGCGCCCTGCCCGGCGCCGCCCGGGCGGCAGACGACCTCGTGATGGCCGTGTGCGAAGGCACCTTCAGCGGCGCCGCCCCGGCGGAGCTCGTGGACAAGTACCACCCCCTCGCCGAGCACCTCGGCAAGGCGCTCAAGGCCCACATCATCGTGAGCCCCGTGTGCAGCTTCCCGCGCCTGGAGTCGGGCATCGCCGAGCAGCGCTTCGACCTCGTGATGGCCCGCCCGGCCGACTACACGGCGCGCGCCATCCGCGACCACGGCTACCGCTACGTGGCGCAGGTGAAGCCCGACGTGTCGTGCGTCTACGTGGTGCCGAAGGGCTCGCCCCTGAAGAGCCTCGCGGACGCGAAGGAAAAGCGCATCGCCCTGCCGGAGAAGACCTCCTACATGGGCCAGCTCTGCGTGGCGGAGCTGAGGGACGCGGGAGTCGACGCGGCCGGCAAGGCGCAGTTCGTGAAGGAGCAGGCCGTGGTGATGTACCAGCTCAAGGAGAAGAACGTCGACGTGGGCGGAATCTCCTCGCACGCCAAGGGCGTGTCGCCCGAGGCCCTGGAGAAGGCGGGCCTGCGCGAGCTCGGCCGCAGCCGGCCGCAGCCCTACTTCCCCGTCATCGCCTCGAAGAAGATGCAGCCCGCGCAGGTCGAGGCGGTGCGCAAGGAGCTTCTCGCGCTCTCCGAGTCGCCCTCCGGCAAGGCCCTGCTCGCGAAGCTGGGGCTGGATGGCTACGTCAACGGCGGGGACGAGAAGATGAGGCAGCTCCTCGCCTGGCTCGAGAAGAAGTAAGCGCGCGCCGGGCCCGCCCGCCGCGCGGGCGGGCTCAGTGCAGCACGATCCCCGGGGCCGTGGCGGACGCGTCGCCCACGTCGAAGTCGACCGCGGAAGGAGCCTGCGCGGCCGGGACCTCCGAGAACGCGAGAACCGCGTTGCGCCCGGACCGCTTGGCGGCGTAGAGCGCCCGGTCGGCCCTCTCGACCAGGGTGTCGGCCACGAGCTCGGCGTCGGGCACGCTGCCGGCCACCCCGAAGCTCATCGTCACCGTGCGCGCCGCGTCCGAGCCGCGGTGCTCGATCTCGAGCGCGGCCACCGCGCGCATGGCCTCGATGGCGCGCTGGCGCGCGGAATCCTCCGTCGTGTCGGGCAGGATGAGCGCGAACTCCTCGCCGCCGTAGCGCGCGGCCACGTCGCCCGGGCGGCGGCAGGTGCCGCGAAGGGCGCTGGCGATCCGCCGCAGGCAGTCGTCCCCGGCGGGGTGGCCGTAGGTGTCGTTGAAGGACTTGAAGTAGTCGACGTCGCCTATCACGACGGCGATGGGGCGCCGTTCGCGCCGCGCGCGCCCCATCTCGCGCATGAGGTCGAGGTCGAAGCGGCGCCGGTTGGCGAGCCCCGTGAGGCCGTCCTGCTGCGACAGGCGCGCCAGGCGCTCGTTGGCCTCGCGCAGCTCGAGCGTGACGGCCATCAGCTCGCGGCGCATGTCGTCCAGCCGGCGCATGGCGCGGATCTTGGCCTCCAGCACCACGGGGCTCACCGGCTTGGTGAGGTAGTCGTCGCCGCCGGCCTCGATGCCGCGCGAGAAGTCCGCGTCGTCCTCCATCGAGGTGAGGAAGATCACCGGCACCCAGTGCCCGACGCTCAGCTGGCGGATGCGGCGCACGACCTCCAGGCCGTCGAGCCCCGGCATCTGCACGTCGATCAGCACGAGGTCGGGCTTCTCGCTCTCGAAGAGCTCGAGCGCCTGCAGCCCGTCCTCGGCCTCGACGGCCGCGAGGCCCAGCTTCTTCAGGATGCGCAGCGTGGCGAAGCGCATCACGCGCGCGTCGTCGGCGACCAGGACCTTGTACATGGCGCTCGCCTCAGGCGATGGGCTGGCCCTTGTTCAGCCGGATCCAGCCCTTGACGACCCGGTAGAGGTACCAGACGAAGAGCCCCAGGTAGAGCAGGTAGGCGAGGGGGATGAGGATCACGGTGATGAAGAGGAGCACGGAAAGGATGCCGAAGACGACGATCCACACGAGCCCCCACCAGAAGGTGCGCGAGAGCCAGGAGAAGTGCGATTCGAGGAAGGTGCCGCGCACGTCGTCGCGGTTGTAGGCGCCGAGGATGACCGCGACCGCCGCGAGCAGCCACGCGGTGAAGGGCGCGAGCAGGTGCAGGATGTAGAGGACGTGCGCGACGCGCTTCTCGTCCTCCAGCGTGCGTGCGGGTGCGGCGGCGGGTTCGATGCTCATGGACTTCTCCTTGTCTCGCGTTCGACCGGCTCCTCGCCGGGCCGTTCAGTCGTCGGGACCGGCGTCGCCGCCGGGGAAGATCACGTCCGTGAACCCGAAGAGGCTCATGTCCGGCATGCGCATGGGATAGAGGATGCCGTCCAGGTGGTCGCACTCGTGCTGCACCACCCGCGCGTGGAAGCCGTCGGCCACCCGGTCGATGGGGCGGCCGGCCGCGTCGAAGCCGCGGTAGCGGATCCGGGTGCGCCGCGGCACCACGCCGCGCAGGCCCGGCACCGACAGGCACCCCTCCCAGCCCTCCTCGGCCTCCTCGGTGAGGAACTCGATCACCGGGTTCACGAGGACGGTGAAGGGCACCTCCTCGGCGTCCGGGTAGCGCGGGTTGGCGCTCACGCCGAAGATCACCACGCGCACGCTCTCGCCGATCTGCGGCGCGGCGAGGCCCGCGCCGTCCTCGTGGGCCATCGTGTCCGTCATGTCCTCCAGGAGCCGCGCGAGCTCCGGCGTGCCGAAGCTCTCCACGGGCCTCGCCACCTGGCGAAGCACCGGGTGCCCCATGCGCAGGACCTCACGGACGGCCATGGCTGCTCCGCCACCTTCCCGAGGACCAGGCGCACCCGCTCCATCGCCTCGCGCAGGACGCTTCCGATCTCCTCGAGCGAAACCGCCTGCGCGCTCGCGCCGCGGCCCGCGGCGGGGTTGGCCACGACCGCCAGCGCCGCGTAGGGAATCTGCTGCTCGCGCGCGAGCGCGGCCTCCGGCATGCCGGTCATGCCCACGAGGTGGGCGCCGTCGCGCTCCAGGCGGTCGATCTCGGCGGCGCTCTCCAGGCGCGGCCCCTGCACCGCGGCGTAGGTCCCGCGCGGGACGACCGCCACCCCCGCCCGCGCCGCCGCCTCGGCGATCATCGGCGCGCGTCGCCTCGCAATAGGGGTGCGTGAAGTCCACGTGCACCACCGGCTGCCCGGCGCCCTCGAAGAAGGTGGACTTGCGTCCCCAGGTGTAGTCGATGAGCTGGTCGGGGATGGCGAGCGTGCCCGCCGCGAATTCCGGGGCGATGCCGCCGACGGTGCACACCGCGACGATGCGCGTGGCGCCCTTCTCCTTGAGCGCCCAGAGGTTGGCGCGGTAGTTGATCTCGTGCGGCGCGAGCGTGTGGCCGTAGCCGTGGCGCGCGAGGAAGGCGATCTCGGTGCCCGCGAGGCTTCCGAAGGTGATCGGCCCCGAGGGCTCGCCGTAGGGCGTGCGCACGATCTGGCGCCGGGTCACCTCGAGGCCCGCCAGCTGCGCGAGGCCCGACCCCCCGATGATGGCCAGCATCACTCCCCTCCCAGGGCGTAGACCGCCGGCAGGTTGCGCCAGAGGCCGAAGGCGTCCATGCCGAAGCCGAACACGTAGCGGTCGGGGACGCGCACGCCGACGAAATCGGCCGCGATGGGCTTGGCGCGCCCGGTGTCCTTGTCGGCGAAGACCGCGGTGAGCACCCGCGCGGCGCCCATGGCGAGGAGCTTCGCGCGCACCGCCGCGAGCGTCACGCCCTCGTCGAGGATGTCGTCGAGCACGAGCACCGTGCGCCCGCGCACGTCCTCCCTCGGCGCCAGGCGCCACACGATGTCGCCCCCGGCCGTCGAGTCGGCGTAGCGCGTGACCTCGATGGCGCGGAATTCGAGCGGGAAGGCGAGCAGGGGCAGCAGCTGCCCGGTGAACACGACCGCCCCGCCCATGATCGCGAGCACCATGGGGAACTCGGTCCCGAGCCGGGAGGTGATCTCGGCGGCCAGCCGCTCGACGGCCGCGCGCGCCTCCTCGGCCGTGCACACCGGCTCGGCGCGCTCGAGGAGCGCCATGGCCTCGGCGGGGTTCAAGGCCGCTTGCCCCCCTTGCGCGGCAGCTTCTCGAGGAAGGCGCGGAACTTCGCGGCGACCTCCTTGTGGCGCAGCGCGTAGTCGACCGTCGCCTCCAGGTAGCCGAGCTTGGAGCCGCAATCGTAGCGGCGCCCCTCGAACTCGTAGGCGTAGACCGCCTCGTGCATGAGCAGGCGGGCGATGGCGTCGGTGAGCTGGATCTCGCGCCCGGCGCCCGCCTTCGTCTCCAGGAGGAAGTCGAAGATGCGCGGCGAGAGCACGTAGCGCCCGACCACGCCGAGGTTCGAGGGCGCTTCCTCCGGCCGGGGCTTCTCCACGATGCCGGTCATGCGCGCGAGCCGCCCCTTCCTCGTCTTCGTCGAGACGATGCCGTAGGCGGAGGTCTCGGAGGGGGCCACCTCCTGCACCGCGACCAGGCTCGCGCCATCTTCCGCGTGCAGCTCCGCCATCTGCTGCAGCACCGGCACCTGCGCGTCGATGAGGTCGTCGGCGAGGATCACCGCGAAGGGCTCGTCGTTCACCAGGGGGCGCGCGCAGAGCACGGCGTGGCCCAGGCCCAGCGCCTCGCCCTGGCGCACGTAGACGCAGTTCACGCCGGCGGGGACGAGCTCGCGCAGGTCCTTGAGCAGGCGCGTCTTGCCGTGCGCGTGCAGCTCCGCCTCCAGCTCGTAGGCCTTGTCGAAGTGGTCCTCGATCGCGCGCTTGCCGCGGCCGGTGACGAAGATGAGGTCCGTCACCCCGGCGGCCACCGCCTCCTCCACCGCGTACTGGATGAGGGGCTTGTCGACGATGGGCAGCATCTCCTTCGGCGAGGCCTTGGTGGCCGGCAGGAAGCGCGTGCCCAGGCCCGCGACGGGGAAGACGGCCTTGCGGATCTTCTTCATGGTTCTTCTTCAGCCTTCCCGAGCATGGCGCAAAAGCGCGCCTCGTCCAGCACCTCGACGCCCAGCTCGCGTGCGCGCTCGAGCTTGGAGCCGGCGTCGCTGCCCGCCACGACGAAATCGGTCTTCTTCGACACCGACCCGGTGACCCTGCCGCCGGCGGCCTCGACGCGTTCCTTCGCCTCGTCGCGGCTCATCGCGGAGAGCGTTCCGGTGAGCACGACGATTTTACCCGCGAAGGCCCCCGCGGTGGCCGCCCGCGCGGGCTCGCCCTCCGCCCAGCGCACGCCGGCGGCGCGCAGCTGCGCGATCACCTCGCGGTTGTGGGGCTGGGCGAAGAAGCGCGCGACGCTCTCGGCGACCACGGGGCCCACGTCCGGGGCCTGCGCGAGCGCCGCGCCATCGGCGGCCATGAGGGCGTCCAGGCTCCCGAAGTGGCGGGCGAGGTCCTTGGCGGTCACCTCCCCCACGTGGCGGATCCCCAGGGCGTAGACGAAGCGCCCGAGCGTGGCGTCCTTGCTGCGCTCGATGGCCGCGAGCGCGTTGGCGGCCGACTTCTCGCCCATGCGCTCGAGCGCCGCGAGCCGCGGCAGGTCCAGCCGGTAGAGGTCCGCCGGGTTCTCGACCAGGCGGCCGTCGACCAGCTGGTCCACGAGCCTGTCGCCCACGCCCTCGATGTCCATCGCGCGGCGCGAGGCGAAGTGCAGGAGCGCGGCCTTGCGCTGCGCGGGGCAGAAGAGGCCGCCGGTGCAGCGCGCCACCGACTCGCCCTCGAGCCGGGCGATGGCCGAGCCGCACTCGGGGCAGGCCGCGGGCATCACGAAGCGGTCGGCCTCCTCGCGCGGGCCCGGCTTCGCCACGCGCGCCACCTCCGGGATCACGTCGCCCGCGCGGCGCACGACCACGGTGTCGCGCCGCCAGACTTCCTTGCGGCGGATCTCGTCCTCGTTGTGCAGCGTGGCGTTGGAGACGGTCGTGCCGCCCACGAACACGGGCGCGAGCCGGGCCACCGGCGTGATGGCCCCGGTGCGGCCCACCTGGATGCCGATGTCGAGGAGCTCGGTCGTCGCCTCCTCCGCCGGGAACTTGTGCGCCACCGCCCAGCGCGGGGCGCGCGCGACGAAGCCGAGCGCCGCCTGCTGCGCGAGCGCGTTCACCTTGTAGACCACGCCGTCGATGTCGCAGGGAAGGCGCTCGCGCCTGGCGCCGATGTCGCGGTAGAAGGCGAGAAGCCCCGCCTCGCCGGTGGCCACGCGCCGGTCCCTGGCGACCGGGAAGCCCAGGTCGGCGAGCGCGTCCAGCAGGCCCGCGTGGGTGGGCGGGACGCTCCAGCCCTCGTGCGCGCCGATCCCGTAGGCGAAGAAGGACAGCCGGCGCCTCGCGGTGAGCGCGGGATCGAGCTGGCGCAGGCCGCCGGCGGCGCCGTTTCGCGGGTTGACGAGCACCTTCTCGCCCGCGGCGCGGGCGCGCTCGTTGTAGGCCTCGAAGTCGCGCCGCAGCATGAGCACCTCGCCGCGGACCTCGAGGAGCCCGGGCGGGGCCGCCGCGCGCAGGCGAAGCGGGATCGCCTTCACGGTGCGCAGGTTCGCCGTCACGTCCTCGCCCGTCTCGCCGTCGCCGCGCGTGGCGCCGCGGACGAACACCCCGTCCTCGTAGGCGAGGCTCACCGCGAGGCCGTCGAACTTGAGCTCGCACGAGTAGTCGATCGCCGGCGCGTCGAGGATCTCGCGGCAGCGGCGGTCGAAGGCGGCGACGTCCTCGTCGGCGAAGGCGTTGGCGAGCGAGAGCATGGGCACGCGGTGCGTGACCTCGGCGAAGCCCTCGGCGGGCCGCGCGCCGACGCGCTGCGTGGGCGAGTCGGGCGTCACCAGCTCCGGGTGCGCGGCCTCGAGCGAGGCGAGCTCGGCGAACATGGCGTCCCACTCGGCGTCGGAGACCTCCGGCGCGTCGAGGACGTAGTAAAGGTGGTTGTGCCGCTCGATCTCGCGGCGGAGCAGCCGCACCCGCTCCGCGACCTCGCGCGGCGCCGGCATCGTCAGGAGAAGAGCCGCCGCGCGAGCGCCCCGCCCGCCGGGATGCCGTGGGTTTCCATGCGGCGCGCCACCGCCTCGAGGGAGCGGCCGATGGCGGCGAAGCCCGCCGCGCCCAGGGGCCGGCGCTCGTCGTCCACCAGCTCGCCGCCCAGGGCCGCGCCGAAGGCCTCGGCGACCTTTCCCATGGCCTCGAACACCACCACGGGGTTCGGCACGTGCGGGACGTCGAGCGCGAAGGTGAGGCCGGTGGCGTAGGCCGCGTCGCGCTTCGCGTCGCCGTCCGCGATGCGCAGCGTCATCGCCACGACGCCGTCGGGACCGCGCCGCTCGAAGGTGCCCGACCCGGTCTCGGCGAAGCCGTTCTCCAGCGCGAGGGACTTCACGCGCGAGAGCGCGAAGGTGGCCCCCGCGCGGCCCACGAGGTTCACGGCGACCTCGATGTCGGCCTCGGCGCAGAAGCGGTCCAGCTCGCGCGCGCGCGCCGCGGCCGCGGCCGGGCTCTCGCGCTGCGAAACCGCGTTGATCGAGGCCGCGAAGCCCGCCACCGTCTCGTTGAACGCGGCGATCTCCTCCTCGGCCACGGGCCCGGCGCGGCTGGCGAGCTGGAGCCCCGCGCGCAGCTCGCGCCACGCCTCGCGCGGCGAGTCCTCGAGCGGCATCCACTGCTCGTCCACCAGGCCCTCGACGTGCACGGGCGTGGCGTGGGACTCGAGGGCGTCCAGGAGCGGCTCGACCTGCGCGCGCGCCACCGGCTCGTCGGCCAGCACCAGCGCGATCGTGTCGATGCGGCTCGAGATCACGGAAGTGGGGGAGGCCGAGGCGGCGCCCTGCGGCTCCTCGATGGGCTCGAGGACCGTCTCGAGCGCGCCCAGCGACGGGTCCTGCCGCGATTCCTCCGGCAGCGCGCCCAGCACCGGCTCGCGGCGCTCCTCCAGGGGATCGAGCAGCGCGTCGGGGTGGCCGCCGCGGAAGGCGGACTCGGCGCGCGAGCGCGCGCGCCGCTCCTGCAGGGCGTTGTAGCCCGCGACCGCGGCCACCAGGACCGCGCCGAGGGCGATGAGGGCGAGCTGCAGGTCGCTCATGCTTGGGGCTCCTACGCCGCCTGCTTGCGCGCGAACTCCATGGCGGCCTCGATGTCGACTTCCACGATACGCGAGACGCCGGGTTCCTGCATCGTCACGCCGATGAGCTGCTGGCCCATCTCCATGGTGATCTTGTTGTGCGTGATGAACAGGAACTGCGTCTGCGCCGACATCTGCTTCACCAGGTCGCAGAAGCGCTCGGTGTTGGGGTCGTCCAGGGGCGCGTCCACCTCGTCCAGCAGGCAGAAGGGCGCCGGGTTCAGGCGGAAGAGCGAGAACACGAGCGCGATGGCCGTGAGCGCCTTCTCGCCGCCCGACAGGAGCTGGATGGAGGCGTTCTTCTTGCCCGGGGGCTGCGCGAAGACCTGCAGCCCCGCGTCGAGGATCTCCTCGCCGGTGAGCTTGAGGTAGGCGTTGCCGCCCCCGAAGAGCGCCGGGAACATCTCCTGGAAGTTCGCGTTCACCGTGTCGAAGGTGCCCTGCAGCAGCTCGCGCGTCTCCCGGTCGATGCGCTTGATGGCGGCCTCCAGCGTCTCCACGGCCTGCGCGAGGTCGGCGGCCTGGGCGTCGAGGAAGTTCTTGCGCTCCTGCGCCGTGGCGAGCTCCGAGAGCGCGGCGAGGTTCACCGGCCCCAGGGCCGCGATCTCCTCGGTGAGGCGGACGATCTCGGCCTGCATGCCGGAGGAGCGCACGCGCTTCTCGAGCTTCTCGGCGAGCTCCTCGCGCGTGACGCCCGCCTCCTGGATCTGCTGCGCGTACTGCTCGGCGTGGGTGCTCGCCTCCTGCTCCTTGAGGCGGATCTCGGTGATGCGCTCGCGCAGCGGCCCCAGCGTCTGCTCGGCCGCGAGCCGGCCCTCCTCGAGGGAGCGCAGCTCCTCGGTGAGGTGCTCCAGGCCGGCCCTCGCGTCGGCGAGCGCGCGTTCCGCGTCGGCCTTGACGGCGAGCGCCGCCTGCAGGCGCTCGCGCACCGTGCCCTCCTCGAGCTTGCCCAGCTCGGCCGAGACGCTGGCGCGGGTGGCGCCCAGCGCCGTCATGCGCTCGCCCAGCGACACGGCCAGCTGTCCCTGCGAGGCGACCTTGTCGTGGCAGCTCCTCTCGTGGAACTTCGCCTCCTGCACCGCGCGCTCGGCGGCCATGGCCGCGGCGCGCGCCGCCTCGTGCGCCTCGCGCGCGGCCCGGGCCGCGCCCTCCAGCGCCTGCAGGCGCTGCACGATGGCCTCGATCTTCTGCGAGCCCGCCTCGAGGGCGTGCTGCGCCTCCTGCATCTCGAGGCGCTCCTTCTCCTCCTCGCGCTCGATGTCGGCGAGCTCCGCGCGGATCGCCTCGCGGCGGCGCTCGGCCTGCTCGGTGCTCTGCGACAGCTTGAGGTGCTCGACCTCCAGCGCGTGCGCCGCCTGGCGCTCGCGCCCGAGCTCCTCGCGCAGGCGCCGCGCCTCGTCCTGGGACTCGCGCAGGAGGATGTCGAGCTCGCGAAGGCGCGCCTCGACGGCATTGCGGGCCGCGGCGACGGCCGGGAGCTTGCCCTGCAGCTCCTCGATCTCGCGCTGGCGCTGCAGCACGCCGTGCAGCTCCGACTGCGGGCCGTGGAAGACCACGCCCTGGCGGCCGAAGAGGTGGCCCGCCTTCGACACGAGGAGCCCGCCGGGCGGCAGGACGCGCGCGAGCGCGAGCCCGTCCTCGCCCTCGGGCAGGATGAAGACGTTGGCGAGCGCGTCGCGCAGGTAGGCGCCGACGCCGGGGCGCGAGCTCGTGACCACCGTGGAGAGCGCCTTGAGGTGCGAGGCGGGCGCGGCGCGCCTCGGCGGCGCCGCGCTCGACGAAGACGGCGAAGCTGCCCGGGGGCGCGTCGCGAAGCAGCGCCTCCAGCGCGCCCTCGTCGCCCAGGCGCGCGGCGTTCAGGCGCACGCCCAGGGCCGCCTCGACGGCGTCGTCCCAGCCGGCCTCGACGTGGATCGCCTGCCACAGGCGCTCGGCGCGCTCGAGCGCATGGGTCTTCACCCAGTCCGCGAGCCGCGAGTTGTTGTCGAGCTTGGCCTGCTGCGACTGCAGGGCCCCGCAGCGCCGCCTCGAGGCCGGCGGCCTCGCGCGTGCGCTCCTGGAGCAGCTGCTGCGCGGCACGGCGCTCGTCCTCGAGCCCCGGAAGCTTCGCCTCGGCACCCTGCTGCGACTCCTCGAGCGCCTTCACCCGCACCGCGAGCTGCCCGCGCTCGGCCGCGACCGCCGCCAGCTTTTCCGGCTCCGGGAAGACGAGGGCCATGTTCTCCTGCTTGAGGCGGTTCTTGCGCGCCTCGAGCTGCGACAGGACCTTGAGGGCGTGCGACTCGCGCGTCTCCTCGACGCCCTGCGCCTGCCCGGCGGCGGACATCTCGGACTCGGCGGCGCGCACGGCGGCCTGCGCCTGCTGCAGCTCCCCTTCCGTGGCCGGCAGGCGCTCGCGCGCGCCGGAGAGATCCGCCTCGCGGGTGGCGATGGCCGCGCGGGCGGCCTCGATCTCGCCTTCCCAGCGTCCGCGGTCGGACTGCGCCTCGGCGATGCGCCGCTCCACCTCGGCGATCTCGGTGGCGAGGGACTCGAGCTGCGCGCCCATGCGGCGGCGGTTCTCGCCCAGGAAGGCGATCTCCTGCTCGAGCGACTGCACCTCCCCGTTGGCCGCGTAGAGCGCGCCCTGCAGCGACGAGAGCTGGTCGGTCTCCTCGTAGTGGCGGCTCCTCAGCTCCTCGAGCGCGCGCTCGGCCTCGCGCAGCTTCGCGGTCTCCTGCTCGAGCTGCACCTGGACCTTCTGCACCTCGTTGGCGTAGCGGTTCTTCGCCTGCTCGGCCTCGCGCAGGCGCGTGTAGGCGAGCAGGTTGTGGTTGAGCGCGAGCTGCGCCTGCAGGTCCTGGTAGCGCGCGGCGACCTCGGCCTGCTGCGCCAGGTGCTCGAGCTGCGAGCCCAGCTCGGCGCGGATGTCGCCCACGCGCTCGAGGTTCTCCTTGGTGTCCTCGAGGCGCAGCTGCGTCTCGCGGCGCCTCTCGCGGTACTTGGAGACCCCCGCGGCCTCCTCGAGGAAGACGCGCAGCTCCTCGGGCTTGGAGGTGATGACGCGCGAGATCATGCCCTGCTCGATGATCGAGTAGGCGCGCGGCCCCAGGCCCGTGCCGAGGAAGATGTCCTGCACGTCGCGGCGGCGCACGTGCTGGCCGTTGATGTAGTAGCTGGAGTCGCCGTCGCGCGAGAGCACGCGCTTCACGCTGATCTCGCGCGTACTGGGCCCAGGCGCCGCCCACGCGGCCGAGCGAATTGTCGAAGACGAGCTCCACGGAGGCGCGGCTCACCGGCTTCCTGTCGGCCGAGCCGTTGAAGATCACGTCGTGCATGTGCTCGCCGCGCAGCTGCTTCGCGCTCGACTCGCCGAGCACCCAGCGCACCGCGTCGATCACGTTGGACTTGCCGCAGCCGTTGGGCCCGACCACGCCGACCAGCTGGCCGGGAACCGCGATCTGGGTCGGGTCGACGAAGGACTTGAAGCCGGATAGCTTGACGGAAGTGAGTCGCAAGGTATTGGTTCTTATGAAGAAACCCCACCGGGCCGGGCGGCCGGTGGGGCTTGGGGTTCGCGTACAATCGGCGATTTTACCGGATCGACACCCCGCGCCCAATGCCCAAGGAAAAATCGCCGAAAAAGCCCTTGACACCCGACCTGCGGGCCCTCGGAAGCGGCCCGCGCGCCGCGGCCTCGAAGCTCCTCGAGACGTTCCCGAACCCCAACCCGGGCCGCGACTACGTGATCCGCATGGAGATCCCGGAGTTCACCTGCCTGTGCCCCAAGACCGGGCAGCCGGACTTCGCCACGCTGCACCTGGAGTACGTGCCGGACGCGAAGTGCGTGGAGCTGAAGAGCCTCAAGCTCTACGTCTGGTCGTTCCGCAGCGAGGGCCGGTTCCACGAGGCGGTCGCCAACGAGATCCTGGGCGACCTGGTGGCCGCCACGCGGCCGCGGTACATGCGCCTCACGGCCGAGTTCCTCGTGCGCGGCGGCATCTACACGACCGTGGAGGTCGACTACCGCATGAAGGGCTGGAAGGCGCCCGCGCGGGTCGACCTGGGCCCCTACTCCGCGGGCTTCGGGGAATAGGTCACCACCAGCGCCGTCGCCTCGCCCTCGAGGCTGCGGCCGCGGTGCGGCAGGCGCGCGTCGAAGTAGATGCTGTCGCCGGGCTCGAGGACGAGCTTCCTGCTCCCGGCCTGCCACTCGACCCGCCCGCTCAGCACGAACATGAACTCCTCGCCGTCGTGCTCGAAGAAGACGTACTTGTCGATCTGCGACGGGAAGGTGAAGAGGAAGGGCTCCATCTTCTTGTCGCGGCGGTTGTCGGCGAGGCTCACGTAGTCGTAGCCGAAGGCGGTGCCGCCGCGCACCACGGGCCGGCGCTCGCCCGCGCGCACCACGGAGAGCCCCCCGTCGAGCGTCGCGGCCGGCGTGTGCAGCAGCTCGGTGATGTCGGTGCGCAGCGCCGCGGCGATGCGCGAGAGCGAGCCGATCGGCGGCACCTTGCGCGAGTTCTCGATCTTCGACAGGTAGCCCTTGCTGAAGCCCGTCGCCGCGGCGAGCCGCTCGAGGGTGATCCCCAGCTCCAGGCGCCTCTCGGCGATGCGCGTGCCGATGAGCTTCTCCACTTCCCGCGCGGCGGGCCCGTCGTGGCTCATGTGACCGCCGCGCGCACCGCGGGCAGGCGCGCCTCGTTGGCTTCCAGCGCCGCGGAATACTCGACGATGCGCGCCGTCTCCCGGGCGGCCTCCTCGCCGACGAATCGGGCGAGGAGGTGCAGCGTCATGTCGATGCACAGCGACACGCCGCCACCGGTGAGCACGGCGCCGCAGTCGACGAGCCGCGCGTCGAGGGCGCGGATGGCGGGATGGCGGCTGCGCATCAGCGCGAGGGGCGAGACTTCCTCGCCGCACACCTCGCGCTTGGTGGTGGCGGCGCGGCCGTCGAGGAGGCCCGTGGCCGCGAGGATCATGCCGCCGGTGCACACCGCGGCCGCGCAGATCCCCGCGCTGTAACGGCGCACGAAGGCGAGCGTGGCCGGCGAGCCCGCCTCGCGCTCCCAACCGGGACCGCCCGTGATGATCAGGACATCCGCGGCCGGCGCGTCGTCGTAGCCGTGGTGCGCGATGACCGTGAGCCCGCCGGCGAGGGCCACGGGGCCGGCCTTCTGCGCCACCAGGAACATCGACACCTGGGGCGCCACGCGGCGCGCCATGGACAGCACGCCGTAGGTGGCGAGGTCGATGGGCTCGGTGCCTTCGTAGACGAGGATCGCGGCTTTCATGGCCCTCCCTGGTTTCCCTGCGCCCGGCCCCTTGGGAAACTTTTTCCGGAGCGGAGCGGTTGAGACAATCGCCTTTGTTTTCATCACATTATCAGATCGTCTGCGGGAATGCCACCGCCGGCGACCCCGCCATGTTGACAAGAAGTTTCCCAATGGACAATATGCATCCCTGCCCCCGGGCGTGCGCGGCGCCGGGATCGCCAACCACAACGCGCCCCCCGTTCTCGCAGACCGACCCACCCACCGACCAGGGAGATCGTCATGCCGAGCAATTCCGAAAAGAAATCCGAACTCCGCCCGCTCTTCGCGCCGGCGGTTCCTGGCCGCGGCGGGCGCAGGCGCCGCCCTCGGCGGCTTCCCGGCCATCGTGCATGCGCAGCCCGCGCCGATCACGCTGCGCTTCCAGAGCACGTGGCCGGTGAAGTTCATCTACCACGAGCTCGCCGTCGACTACACGAAGAAGGTCTTCGAGATGACGGGCGGGCGCCTGAAGATCGAGATGCTGCCGGCCGGCGCCGTGGTCCCGGGGCTGCAGGTGATGGAAGCCTCGAGCAAGGGCGTGATCGACGGCGGCCACGGCATCCCGGCGTTCTGGTTCGGCAAGAACACCGCCTTCGGGCTCTTCGGCGCCGGCCCGGACTTCGGCATGGACGGCAACCAGCTGCTGGGCTGGATGGAGTACGGCGGCGGCAAGGAGCTCTACGCGGAGATCCTCGCCGCGGCGCAGCTCGACGTCATGAGCTTCCACTTCTGCCAGGTTCCCTGCGAGCCGATGGGCTGGTTCAAGAAGCCCATCAAGACGGTCGCGGACCTGAAGGGCCTGAAGTTCCGCACCTCGGGCCTGGCGGTGGACATGTTCAACGAGCTGGGGATGTCCACGGTGCAGATGGCGCCCGCGGACATCGTCCCCGCGATCGACCGCGGCGTGCTCGACGGCGCCGAGTTCGCGAGCGCCACCGACGACCGCATCATGGGGTTCCCGGACGTGGCGAAGTACTACTTCCAGCAGAGCTACCACATGTCCAACAACTTCTGCGAGGTGATGTTCAACCGCAAGAAGTACGACGCGCTGCCGGAGGACATCAAGCTGATCCTCAAGCACGCCGCCCACGCCGCGAGCGCCGACGGGCTGTGGAAGGAGATGCACCGCATGTCGCAGGACCTCATCGAGCTGCAGCAGTCGAAGAAGGTCTCCGCCTTCATCACCCCGAAGCCCATCCTCGACGCGCAGCTCAAGGCCTGGAACAACGTGGTGAAGAAGCGCGCCGGCGAGAACCCGCTCTTCGCCAAGGTGGTCGAGTCGCAGAAGGCCTGGGCCAAGCGCGTGATGTACTGGCACAACACGGTGCAGGTCGACCAGAAGGCCGGCTACGCGCACCACTTCGGGAAGGGGCCCATCACGTGAGCGCGAACCCCGCCGCCGCCACGGCCGGCGCCGCCGAAAGGCTGCACGGCCACCTCGAGCCCACCCCCGGCGGGTCGGTGTACCTGAAGCCGGCCGAGATGGAGTGGAAGCCCTCGCAGTTCGAGGGCATCGAGATCAAGGTGCTCTACGAGGACAAGGCGCGGGGCGAGATGACCTGCCTGCTGCGCTGGCAGCCGGGCACGACGCTGCCCTTCCACAAGCACCCCGAGATCGAGCAGACCTACGTGATCTCGGGGTCCTTCTCGGACCACGACGGCATCGCGCGCGCCGGCGAGTTCGTGTGGAGGAAGCCCCAGTCGATGCACGAGACGCATTCGGCGCCGAGGGCTGCGTCATCCTCGCGATCTACCGCAAGCCCAACATCTTCAGGAACAGCGCCGGCTTCGACCCGGGCGGCAAGCGCATCCCGACGGACCGCGCGCCCGTCACGCCGCAGGCGAAGGCTTGAGCGCACCCCGCAATCCCGCAACGCAACCGAAAGAGACAAGCATGTCGCAAGCAGAAGAGAAACTGGCCGCCCTCGGCCTCGAACTGCCGGTGGCGGCCGCCCCGGTGGCCAACTACGTGGGCTTCACGGTGAGCGGCAAGACCGTGTACGTCTCGGGACAGCTCCCGTTCAAGGACGGCAAGCTCCTCGTGACGGGCCGCCTCGGGGCGGGCGTCTCCATCGAGGACGGCTACGCGGCCGGCCGCCAGTGCGGCCTCAACATCCTCGCGCACCTCAAGGCGGCGTGCGGAGGCGACCTCGACCGCGTCGCGCGCGTGCTGCGCCTGGGCGGCTTCGTGAACGCCACGCCCGAGTTCACCGACGCGCCCAAGTGCGTGAACGGCGCCTCGGACCTCATGGTCGCCGTGTTCGGCGACGCCGGGCGGCACGCCCGCGCGGCCGTGGGCGTGGCCAGCCTTCCCGCGGGCGCCGCGGTAGAGGTCGACGCGGTCATCGAACTGAAGTAGGCGCGCGTCATGAACCCGAGGATCCGCTATTACGGCTGGTCGGCGCTTTCCATCGAGTCGGACGCCGGCACGCTCTTCTTCGACCCCTTCTTCCGCGAGTACTGCGGCGCGCGCTGGTACGGCCTCGAGGACTTCGCGCACGCGAACGTCGTCTGCGTCACCCACGGCCACGAGGAGCACTACCTGGACACCCCCGCCGTCGTGGCGCGCAGCGGCGCCGACGTGGTGGGCACCAAGGCGGTGTGCGACTACCTGCACTGGAGGAGCCGCGTGCCGCGCGAGCGCCTGCACCCCGCGCAGCCCTTCTCGCCCGTGGACGTGCGCGGGTTCGGGATCACCACCTTCAAGTGGCAGCATCGCGACATCAACCTGTGGAAGGCGCTCACCAAGGCGGTCTTCCAGGGCAACGCGACGCAGCTCGCCTGGGCGTGGTCCAGCGCGACCAACGCGCCCTTCTATTCCGACTACACCGGCTTCCACGTGCGGCTTCCGGGCGGGCTCACGGTCCTCAACTACAACGAGGGCTTCAACACCAAGATGACCGACGCGGAGATCAACGAGATCGGCAGCCGCCTGCGCACCGACGTGCTGCTCGCGGGCATGCAGCTCACGTTCGCCGAGGACGTGGCGCGCGGCGCGGCGGCGCTCAAGCCGAAGATCGTGGTGCTCTATCCCCCGCACGACAACTTCCACCGCATGATGGGCGTCGCCTCCTCGCCCTGGGCGGAGTTCAAGGCGGCGGTGGAGCGCCGGCTTCCGGATGCCAAGGTGATCATCGCCGAGCCGGGCACTTCGATCGACGCGGTGACGGGCGAGACGACGCTCACCCCGCCGGTTTCGGCGGCCGCCTAAGGGCTCCCCTCTCCCTTGGGAGAGGGGCCGGGGGTGAGGGTCGCTCCGAAGCGGCTCCCCTCTCCCTTGGGAGAGGGGCCGGGGGTGAGGGTCGCTAGTCCCTAGCCTTCCTTGCGCAGTCCGGAAGCGAGGCTCGCGGCCACGATGAGCGCGCCGCCGATCCAGTCCTGCGGCCGCATGATCTCCCCGGCCAGCCAGTACGAGGCGATCGCCGCGACCACCAGCTCGAAGAGCAGGATCACGATCGCGCGGTTGGCCGGGATGCGCGAGAGCCCGTACTGCAGCGCGAGGCTCATCGCGAGGAGCGCGAGGCCCACCGGGAGCCAGATCTGCCAGGTCACGGCCGCCGCGGCGATCGCGGCCGGCGTGGTCGTGGGCGCCCAGGGCAGGTAGAGGACGGCCGCGGCGGTCACGCCCGCCCAGATCGCGAGCGACTTCGTGGTGTCGCGCAGGCCCGCGAGCGCGCGCACGAGCACGTTGCCGAGCGCGAAGAAGATCCCCGCGACGACGCCCAGCCACTCCGCGCGCGACGCGGGCCAGGGCAATCCCATCTCCGGGTGCCACAGCATCACCGCCGCGCCCGCGAGCGCGACGGCCATCACCAGCGCGCCGCGCGCGTCCAGGCGCTCGTTCAGCAGGAAATGCGCGAGCGGCACGGTCCACAGCGGCGCGAGGTAGAAGAGGAGCAGCACGCGCATCACCTCGCCTTCGAGCACCCCGATCACGTAGGCGAGGTTGCTCCCGCCGATCGCAAGCCCCATGGCGAGGCAGGCCCAGGGCGCGCGCGCCACGTCGCGCCAGTGGCCGAGGAACACGGCAGGTGCCCACGAGGAGCGCCACGCCGTAGGTGAGCACGGAGGCCCATGCACCGTCGAGGCCGGCCGCGCCCAGCAGGCGATAGGGATACCAGACGACGCCCCAGAGGGAGGCGCCGACGAGCAGGGATGCGACGGGGAGGGAGGGGATGCGCGGCACTTTCAGGCATCATTCTACCGCCCCCCAATACCTCCCGCGTCTCTACTACTGCTCGCGCGAAAGCGGCAATGGCTCATTCTGGCTGGAGGACTACATGCGTAAGTCCGATCCTAAGCCAGAGAACTGCTGCCCCAAGAAGTAGCAGAGCATCGAGGAGCGATCATGTCGTGGGAAATCGGGATTGCGGTCCTGGCACTTGTCGGAATTGCAGTTGGGGCTTCATCTGTCTTCATTTCAAATTCGGTCGCTCGATGGTGCTCGCTAGTTCTCATACCTTTACTAACACCCACCACGCTTTATTGGGGCTTCAAATCACCGGAGGGAATGTGGAGCGAACACTGGAACTGGGCTCCCGTGTTCATCGTTCCATGGACACTATGCTGCCTAGGTTGCGCGTTCACATCGTTCGCGCTGTTCCGCTACATTAGGCGCCGCAAGGTGCGCGATGGTGCCCGCGGCGACCTCAATAGATCAGGCAAGCAAAGTTCGCCATGATCAAGAGACGGGAACGCACTACAACTACTTCCGCGATTACGATCCGGCAATCGGGAGGTATGTGCAGAGCGATCCGATTGGGCTTGCCGGTGGCATCAATACTTACGCCTATGTGTATGACTCCCCGCTCAGCACTTCCGATCCTCAAGGATTGATGGGCCGCGAAGGCAGGGGCACGAGCGGTGGCTACTGGGGCAGGTCAGCTCAATCATGAGATCCGGAGTCGACGAGACAGTGCAATCGCCACAAAGGCCACAGCGGTAGTTGGGAGCGTTAGGCAGACGAACAGACCAAGCCCAATTCCAATTGGGATCAGTAACGACTCTGGCCATCCAAGCGCTTCTGCAACTTGGCTCGCCATAGCGCCTCCGAGATTCCCCCCTATCACGAACGCAATGAACCAAACAACCGCATACGAGGCAACGGCACTCCAGATACCAATTCGGGTGGTCGCGACACTGGTAGCCTGATTTTCTCCGGCTTTCCCGACAGTTGCCCTCCGCACGAGGAAGACGGGCAGGAGCAAGCCTGCAGTAGAGCCAATCACTATTGCCAGGCTCCTGGTAACCGAACACTGTGAATCGACGTCGGATTTCGGTCCGAGCTAAATCAGTAATTGCGAAGGGAGGCATACCCGCTTCCATCAAGTGCCAATAGGAAACGGCCGCACGATCCATTTGTCACATCCGAAATGCAATGGTGGAGTGACGGTGACATTCGTTCGGATGACGATTTTCTCAGCCTTCGGTGGACAGGACACGTTGCAGTCATAAATGCATAGCCATGAACTAACAACTACGGGCCCGACAAAGACAAATCCGGTGAATACCTCCTTTGACAAGGGGCACTTGAGCCAGTCAGCGCCCCCGCTACCACCTCGGCCACCGGCTCCTCCATCGTCCAAGAGTCCCAATGGGTCGGTGTTCTTCAATGGATTGGCGCGGACATACGAGTAGGTATTTGTCCCGCTTAACAGCCCTACAGGGTCACTCTCGATGTAGCGACCAATCGCGGGGTCGTAGTCCCTGAAGTAGTTGTAGTGCAGTCCGGTCTCCGAGTCAAAGTACTGCCCCGGAAATCTGAGGTTGAAGGCGAACACCCCCAGCCCGGAGGGATCCTCTTGCGGCGCATTGCCGCCGAAGGGATCCGTGTTGGGCCAGGCCCACGCTAGCGCATTGTCGTCCGGCCGGGTGATCGCCCGCGGTGTGCCCAGGTGATCCGGGTGCACGTAGTAGAGCCCCCCGGAGGACGGCTGCCCGGCCGCCGGCACGAATCGCAAGGCGTCGGCGATCACGTAGCCCCCTTCGCTCGCCTCCAGCCGCACGCCCTGGCCGGCTGCGAAGGTCCATGTGCCCAGCAGGTTCCACGTCGCCCCGTTCGCTTGCTGGTTCTGTGTCACCGTGGCCGTGCCGCCCTGGTGCGTGATCACGTATTTCGCTTGGGTGGTGCGGTTGGCCAGTGCCGTCCATCGGGCGTAGACGTCATAGCGGGCCGGGGTGGTGAGCGCCGGACTCCAGGTGGCACTCTCCGGCTGCGCTCCCTCGGGCTCGAACTTGACCGCATCGGCGATCACGTAGCCGTCAGCCTGGTCGTCGAGCGTGATGGAGGTCGGGCCCGCGTCCAGCGCATAGATGCCCAGGAGCTGCCAGAGGCCGCTATTGGTTTGCTGGTTCACCGTGACCGGGACGATTCCCGAGGGTGTCTGGACCCGGAAGACCGCGTTGGCGGCCCGGTTGGGATGCGCCGGCCACCGCGCGTAGACGCGCCAGTTGCCCGCCGCGGGGAGGGTTGCCTGCCAGGTGGCCGTATTCGGCTCCGCCCCCACGGGGGTGAGCATCACCGCATCGGCGATCACATAGCCGTTGGCCTGGTCGGTGAGCGTGATGGTGGTGGCCCCAGCGTTGAAGCTCCAGGTCCCCAGGAGCTGCCAGGCGCCGCCATTGGCCTGCTGGTTCACCGCCACCGCCTGGTTGCCGCCGGCGGTTGCGACCGTGTAGGTGGCGTTGGTCGCGCGGTTGGTCCCCGCCGTCCAGCGCGCTCACGCCTGGTAGTTGCCAGTGCCGGGTACGTTGAGCGTCCAGGTGAGGGCATTGGCGCCACTGCCGGGGGCGTGGAACTGGTAGTTCGTGCCCACGTAGCCGGGTGCGCCGGTGCTCGGGGGCCAGGTGCCGGTGACCGTGACTGCGGCATCGGTGTTGTCCACGACGATGGCCGATGGCGGCTCGCCGTTGGCCGCGTGTACCCGGTAGCTGGCGCTCAGATAGCCGGGAACGCTGGTCGACACCGGCCAGGTGCCGGTGACACGAAGCCCGCGTCGGTGCTGTCGATGATGACCGTGCTGATCGCGTGGCCCCGGCTCATGGGTGAGGAGTTGGCCCGAGGTAGCTGGCCACGCTGGTGGAGGTGGCAGGTGCCGGTGGTCGCGAACGCTTGCGTTGTTGATGTCTGCTCGGGCGGCGGATACTGGGCTTACCACCGCCACCGGCAGGTCCTTGAGCCAGATCGTCTTGTAAGGAGCGAGCGGCATTGTCGTACTCGCGATCAGAGTCCGCGTCGAACTGACGGACATGGAGGTTGGGACTCAGCGGAGTGGAATTGCCCCAGCGCCAGCCGCCATCGGGCCTGAAGGGCTCGTAGAACACCTGGTCGAGCACCGGGGTGCCGTTCACCGTCACCGACACCGGCCGGTTGTTGTCGTAGGCGTATTGCACGAGCTGGCCGCTCGGAGTGGTCAGCGAGGTTAGCTGCCCGGCGGCGTTGTAGCTGTAGCTCACGGTCTGGGAGAGGGCTTCGACTGCTTGGGTCTTCGCCACGACGCGGCCCTTGATGTCGAGGACCAGGAAGTCGTGCCCGTCCTGTCCGAGACCGAGCACAGCCGACCGATGCCGTTCGCGCACCCGTCATAGGCATAGGTCACCGTTTCATCGGGGTAGGCGATCTGCGTGATGCGGTTCAGGGCATCGTAGGCGTAGTTCGCCGTGATCCCGCGGGCGTCGAGCCTGGACTTGAGGTTCGAGGCCGGGTCGAGGTGAAGCCCGTCACGCCGGTATCCGGGCTCGACTGCGCCATCAGCTCGCCGTGCCCGTTCATCGCGTACGAGGTGGACAAGCCCTTGGGGTCCGTGACCAGGGTGAGCTGGTCCCGGGCGTCGTAGCCGTACACGGTGGGCGAGGCGACGCCGTTGACGGGGTCGCGCGCCTCCCTCAGCCGATTCCGGGCATCGTAGAGCTGCGTGGAGGTACGTCCCAGCGGATCGAGCGTGGAGACCAGGTTTCCGTTGGCGTCGTATCCGTTGGCCGTGATCTGCAATCCGGGCTGGGTGCCGCCGATGTCCTGCGAAAGGCGGCTCAGGGCATCGTAGACGCGCGAGTGGGCCCGGACGAGCGTGTCGGCCGGGTCATACGCCTCCTCGGCGATGCGGTTTCCGGCCGCATCGAGCGTGTACGCGATGCGGTTGCCCAGGCCGTCCTCGATCGATACCAGCCGATGGGCGTCGTCGTAGCCATAGGCCACGAAACTCCCATCGGGCATCGTCACCGTCTCGAGCTGGCCGGTGAAGTCGTACTCGTACGAGGTGGTCTCGAACCCCGCGGCCGCATCGCCGACCAGGCGACTCTTGAGCCAGCCCCGGGGCCAGTAGTCGAGGAGCGTCTCCAGGCCGTTCGGATCGACCATGCGCTCGAGCCTGCCCGCGCCGTCGTAACTCGGGAACAGGGTGACCGGGCCCAAGGCGTTGGTGATCGAGGCGAGGTCACCAGCCCGGTAGTTCCCTCCGGATCGTCTGCGGCGTAGTAGGCGTAGGTGGTCAGGTCCGCGACGTCGGTGCGGGGGCCGTCGATGGTGAGCACCTGTCCGTTGGCGTTGTAGGTGTAGCTCCAGGTCCGCGAAGCGCCATCGACGGTCGCGCCAAACCCGGCCGACCCGTCGGCATCGGTAGTTGCCTGGACCGTTCGTGCACAAAGGAGCGCCGTGCTAGCACCGGCGCCGGCGCAAGAGACGCCCGGCTCGCCGTGATATCCGAACGTCGTGATTCTCAGGGGCTCCGCGATGCGCTTGGGAACGCGCCATTGCGGGTGCCATTCGGTCGAGAAATTTCGTGTGGAGGAGGTCGTCACCTGCGCGGCGCAGGTTCCTGTGCCGGAAAGACCCTCAACGCGGCTCGTCTCGAGGTTTCGCGCAAGGTCGTAGCCGAAACACGTTAGGTTTCCGTTGAAGTCCTTGTCGCTCGCAAGATTGCCATTCGCGTCGAAAGCTCTCGTGTTCGTGACACTTGGGCCGCAACCGGGGCAGGGCTGGGTGGTGGTCGCACGCTTCGCAACGCCCAGGACCACGCTGTGTCCCGTGGTCCGGGTCGTCCCCAGCGGATCGACGTAGCTGGAGACGCCGGAGGTCCCGTAGGTGAAGGTGTGGCCATCCGCGCCCGCGGCGTGCTCCGAGCGCGTGACTCGCCCGGAACTGTCGTACTGGTAGGTTGCGAACCGGGCCCCGTTCTCATCGGTGATCCCCGTGAGGGCAAACGGCTGCGAGGTGCCGCCGTTGTGAGCGGGCTCGTTGTAGTGGTAGGTGCGGGTGCGGTCGTCCGGGTAGGTGACGGCGACGAGATTCCCCTTGGCAATGTCGAATTGGTAGAGGAAATTGGAACCAGTCGGTTCCGTCATGCGCACGAGATACCCGCTTGCGTTGTAGCCGAAGGACATCGACCGACCCTTGAAGTCGGTCACTCGGATCAACGTCCCTTCAAAGAGAGGGATGCTCGTTCCCTCGATCGTCGCGGTCGCCGCTGTTCCATCGCTGTAGGCGAAAGTCGTGGTGCGGCCCATCGCGTCCACCGAGGAGAGAATTCGGCCCTCCGAGTCGTATGTCTCGACCTCGTTGTTCCTCGATGTGAGCGTCCAGCCGCCTGCCGTCTGCACGAGGACATCCGGCGTGTCCGCCTCCCCGACCCAGCCGCCGCTGCCATTCGCGACGAAGGTCCGCCTCACGCCATCTGGGCGTGTTGCATAGACTTCCGCAGGAATCAGCTTCTCGATCCGAAGTGCCCAGTTGTGCTGCCAGTTCGCACCGGCCGACGATGTCGCGCCTCGCGCACCGGAGTTGTAGTGCCGCACGAACTCGAGGCCGCCGTCATAGGGCTTCGCGAAGTCCACTTCGCGCTGGTACTTGCCCCCGGTTCCCGTATTGACGGGGTTGCCGCAATTGACCTTGCAGTCCTTATCCTTCGGGTCCCCATTGTTCTTGGGCGGATCGGGCGTGCCGTCGTTGACGTGGTACCCGCAATGGACCGTCTGGTTGCCAAGGGGCCCGAGGTAGACCAGTCCAATTCCGGAAGTCTCGGAGGTTCCTTCCGCTACCGCGGAGCAGGGTATTTGACTGCAGGAGCAATTCCCGGAAGTGAAGCCGAGACACGTGTACTGCGTCGAATTTGGCGAGTTGATGACGCAGTCGCCCACTGAGACCGGAAGGCACTGTGGCGCGTTCTTGAAGACGTCATGGAGCCCGAGGTAGGCGGCGACACCCGGATCGCCGCTGCGGCCAATGCCGCTCTTCCATATCGGACATGTAATGGCGACAGGCTTCGCATGGGCGACGGTCGCGAAAAGCAGGGACAATGCAAGGAGTGCGCCAAACAGCCGGACGGGTGCTCTCATGTGACTCCCGGATAGTCTTCGAAGCGGGCGTTATCGATTCTGTGATCAGGCCGTAACTTAAATTAGGCCCGCGAAAGATGTCAATTGTTCGTGCGGTGCCGCGACAGTTGTCTTCGCAGAACTTGCCTGCAGCGATAGCGAAGTGCCCGCCGCCCTTCTCAATCCCGCTCGCGAGTGCCATCCTTGCGGCTCCAACAATGGCCGCCCGGCTCCGATCGCGATCCGCGACGGCGTCCCGTGCGGACGACTCCTGCCTCCGATGAGCCGCAGCGCGATCCTCCACGTGACGAGCCTCTTCGGCGGCGGCGTGGACCGGCACGTGCGCGACATCGTGCGCACCGTCGCGAGGCCGCAGCTCATCTGGCACGCCGGCGACGGCGTCGACGTGATCGAGGATGCGGGCCGCTTCTTCCCGCTCGCCTCCGGCGCCGTCGGCGACGCGCTCGCCGGTTGGCTGCGAAGCCGCCGCGTGGGACTCGTGCACCTGCACCAGCTCACGCGCGCCCCGCGCGAGCGCGCCGAGTGGGCCTGCCGCGCCCTGGGCGTGCCGCGCATCTCCACCCTGCACGACATCCTCTTCCTGCGCGCCGACGCCTTTTCGGCGGGCGAGGGCCTCGCGCCGGATCCCGCCTGGCTCGCCGAGACTTCGCGCGTGCTGCGCGAATCGCAGGCGGTGCTCGCCCCCTCCCGCTTTCTCGCCGACCTCGCCGCCCGCCACGTCCCCGGCCTCGCCGTCGACGTCGTCCCCAACGGCACCGCCGAACCCCTTCCTAATCAGATTAAAAAATCTAATCTGATTAGAAAGGGGTTTGCGCGCGAGCGGCCGGGGCGGGTGGTGGCGCTGCTGGGCGCGCTGGGGCCGCACAAGGGGTCCGACCTCGTCGAGGAGGTCGCGGCGAGGCTCGAGGGCAGCGACATCGCGCTCGTCGTGATCGGCTACCTCGACCGCCAGCTCTACCCCGGCTGGAGGATCCCGGGCCGGCTCTTCGTGCACGGGGCGTTCGCGGAGGGCGAGGCGCCCGCGCTGCTGCGCGCGTACGGCGCGAGCCTCGTCCTCATGCCGAACACCGTTCCCGAGAGCTTCAGCTACGCCCTTTCGGATGCGTGGACGGCGGGCGTGCCCGTGCTCGCCGCGCCGCGCGGGGCCCTCGCCGAGCGCATCGGCGCGCACGGCGGCGGCTGGCTGCTGCCGGATGAATTCGACGCCGACCTCGTTGCCCGGGAGATCCGCGCCCTCGCCGGCGGCGAGCGGGAAGCCGAGAGGGCGCGCGTACAATTGGCCCTCGCGACGCCCGACTCCGGGCGCATCCCGCCCCTCGACGACATGACCCGATCCCTCGACGCCTTCTACGCGCGCTTCGGTATCGACCCGCAGGCGCCCGGGTCCGCCGACGCGCAGGCCATCGAGTCGCTGGTGGCGAGGAACCTCGACGGCGCCCTCTTCCGGACGGAGCTCGTGCGGCTGTGCGACGAGCTCGAGCAGACGCTCTCCGACCTGAAGTCCACGCAGAAGCGCGCCTCGGACTTCGAGACCGAGGCCCGGGGCTGGATCGCGAAGCTGGAGGCGGACGTGCGCGCGGTGCAGGAGGAGCTTCGCAAGTCCACCGAGGCGCGCGAGGCGCTCGCGAAGGAGGCCGACCTGCTGCGCCTCAACAAGGAGGCGCTCGAGCGGCTGCCCTCGCCCCTGCGCCGCCTGCTCCTCAAGCTCGCCTTCGATGCGCGACGTTGACCTGAGCGTCGTCACCTACCGGCCCGAGACCGAGCTCCTCGCCTCCCTCTTCTCGAGCCTCGCGGAATCGGCGGGCGGGCTGCGCCTGCACCTCCTCGTGCAGGACAACAGCCCCGAGCCGGAGCACGCGGAGGCGATCCGGGCCATGCCGGAGATCGTCCTGGGCGCGTTCGCGGGCGTGGACGTGCAGCGCTCGGGCGAGAACCTCGGCTTCGGCCGCGGCCACAACGCCAACGCGAAGCGCGGCCGCTCTGCCTGGCTCCTCGTGATCAACCAGGACTGCATCCTCGAGCCGGGGGCGCTCGAGCGCCTCGTGGAAACGGCGGAGAAGGACGACGCCCGCGTCGCCGCCTGGGAGATGCGCCAGATCCCCTACGAGCATCCCAAGGCCTACGACCCCGCCACGCTCGACGCGCCCTGGGCGAGCGGCGCGGCCACGCTCTTTCGCCGCGAGGCCTACGAGGCGGTGGGCGGCTTCGACGAGGCCATCTTCATGTACGGCGAGGACGTCGACCTCTCCTGGCGCCTGCGCGCGACGCGGCTGGCGCATCACCTACCAGCCGCGGTGCGCCGTCGTGCACCGCACCTACAGGGAGGCGGGCGAGGTGAAGCCCCTGCAGGTCTTGGGCGGCGTGCAGACGAACCTGTGCCTGCGCATGCGCTACGGCGGGCTCGCGCGCATCGCGCAGGGCTTCACGATGCTCGCGGCCGAGATCGTCACGCCGCGCGCCTTTCCCGGCCGGCGCCGCGGCCTCGCCCTCGCGGGCCTCAAGGCGATCGCGAGGGCCCCGCGCTTCCTCCTCTCGCGCGTCGCCTCCACGCCGGACTTCCGGCCGCAGTTCACCGGCTGGGGCTACGAGACGCGCCGCGACGGCGCCTTCCACGAGTTCCGCTCGCGCCGGGAGAGCCCGGACGAGCCGCGGCCGAAGGTCTCCATCCTCATCCGCACGGTGAACCGCACGGCGTGGCTGCGCCAGGCGCTCGCCTCCTGCGCCAACCAGACCTGGGAGAACCTCGAGGTGGTCATCGTGGAGGACGGCGCGCCCGCCTCGCAGCGCCGTCGTCGACTCGTTCCGCGACCGCCTCGACATCCGCTACGAGGCGACGGGCGGCAGCGGCGGGCGCTCGCGCGCCGGCAACCGCGCCCTCGCCCTCGCCACCGGCGAGTGGATGAACTTCCTGGACGACGACGACCTCCTCTTCGCCGACCACGTGGAGGTGCTCGTGGGCGCGGCGCTCGCCGCGGGCACGCAAGGGCGCCTACGGCCTCGCCTGGGAGACGAAGACCCTCGTGCGCGACCGCGCCGCGGCCGAGTACGAGGAGACGATGCACGCCACCGTCCACCGCCAGCCCTTCGACCGCATCACCCTCTGGCACCACAACTACCTGCCCATCCAGGCCGTGCTCTTCCACCGCTCGCTCTACGAGCGCCACGGCGGCTTCGCCGAGGACATGGACCAGCTCGAGGACTGGAACCTGTGGACCCGCTACACGCTGGAGGACGACTTCGTGCTGGTGGAGAAGACGACCTCCAAGTACCGCGTGCCCGCCGAGACGCGCGGCGCCGCCGAGCGCCAGGCGCTCCTCGACCGCGCCTACGCCGACGCGCTGGACCGCCAGCGCCGCCTCGGCATCACGTCCTCGCCGCGCGCGATCTCCGAGATGGCGGACGCCTACGTGCGCAACCAGGCGCTCATGATGGTCACGCGCCAGGACGTGAAGCGGTTCGTCTTCGGCAACCGGCTCCTGGGGCCGATCGCGGCCCGGCGCAAGCCCGTCGTGGAGTGGCTGCGGCGCTGGCGGCTGATCCGCTAGCAAGTCCGCGGTGTCAGACACCGTGTCTGACACTGGGCCGGCGCCTATAATGGCCCGATGGACGTGCAACCGCCCCCCGCCGACCTGCCCTTCACGGGCGAGCGCTTCGTTCCCGGCGTGCGCGGCGAGATCTGGGTGGAGCACTGGCACCGCTACCACTTCGCGGCGCAGTTCGCGCAGGGGCTGCGCGTCGTGGACGCCGCCTGCGGCGAAGGCTACGGCTCCGCCCTCCTCGCCCGCCATGCCGCGAGCGTCGTCGGCGCGGACATTTCCCCCGAGGCCGTCGCGCACGCGAAAGCGGCCTACGCCGGCACCGCCAACCTCTCCTTCGTCCAGGCCCCGTGCACGAAGCTGCCGCTGCCCGACGAAAGCGCGGACCTCTTCGTGCTCGTTCGAGACCGTCGAGCACATCCACGAGCAGGAGGAGTTCCTCGACGAGATCGCGCGCGTCCTCGCGCCCGGCGGGCTCCTGCTCCTGTCGTGCCCCAACAAGCGCGAGTACAGCGACCGCCGCGGCTTCGCCAACGAGTTCCACGTGAAGGAGCTCTACCGCGACGAGCTCGCCGCCCTCGTCGCGCGCCGCTTCAGGCACGCGCGCTGGTACGGGCAGCGCCCCAGCTTCTTCTCCGTGATCGCGCCCGAGCCGCGCGCCGAGACCGGGCACCTCGCGGAAGTGACGGAAGCCGCGCCCGCCGAGGCCATGTCCGCGCTGGACGAGCCGCTCTACTTCCTCGTCGCCGCGAGCCGCTCCATGGGCACGCTCGGCATGCTGCCCGCCACGCTCTCCGTCTTCGCCGACAAGGACGACTGGGTGCACCGCGACTACGAGAAGGTGATGCGCCACCTCGAGACCGCCGGCGCGCAGCTCAAGGAGATGGCCGGCCACGTCGACACGCTCGCGAAGGCGCGCGAGGAGGCCATGAAGTCCCGCGACGACGCCCTCGCCTGGGCCGGACAGCTCGAGAGCCGCCTCGCGCAGCTCGAGCGCACCGTCTCCGAGCAGTCGCGCGGCCTCGCCGACCGCGACCGCGAGATCGACCGCCGCGCGGGCCTCGCCTGGTGGCTGCGCCTGCCGCTCCTGCGCCTCCTCGGCCGCCGCAAATAGCGCGCCAGGCGCCTCGCCGCCGGAAGTAGTGGTCGCGGGCGATCCTAGCGGCGCTCGAAGGCGGCGGCCTCCTTGAGGCCGACCTGGTCGAGGAGATCGGCGCGGGCGCGACCGGGCGGCGAGGTCCGGCGGCCGCGCTTCGAGCTGGCGGCCGAGGGTCGCGAGGGCGTCGTACCAGATGCCGGCCTCGGCCAGCGCGGCGGCGCGCGCGGTTCCCGCGAGGCCCTGGAGCTTCGCGGCGAGGGCCGCATCGGGCGCGACGCGGCGCAGCGCGCCGCCGGAGAGGACGTCGGCGGAGCGGTTGTCGGCGTCGGGGACGATGGCGACCGACCACTCGTAGTCCGTGTCCGGGGCGAGGCGCACGCCGTGCTCGCGCAGCGAGAAGCGGTGGATGCCGGCGCTCCCGGCGCCCTTGAGCACGACCTCCTTCGCCGGCGACGGGCTCTTGCCGTCGATCAGCGTGAGCTCGATGCGCACGGGCGAGGGGCGCGAGATGAACCAGTAGAGGTCCGGCTGCTCCTCGAGCGTGTAGCCCAGGTGGTCCGGGGCGAGCACGGAGACTCCCGGCGCGGTCGCGCTCGCGCTGCGCGAGGCCCCGCCCACGCGCCGCTGCGGCGCGCCCCGGGCCGGCGGCTTGTAGGCCACGGCCGGCGCGGCCTTCGGGGTTGTGGATGGCGCGCCGGCATTGGCCGGCCCCGGCGTGGCCGGTGCGTCCTTCGGAGCCTGCGCGAGGGCGATGCCGCCCCATGCGAGGAAGAGTGCGAGCGCCCATGGCCCTTTCATCGTCCTTCTCCTTTGCCTTCCCGGGCGGCCGGGACCTGCGCCGCCCCTGCGATCCGGTGGACACGCACCGGCACGTCCTTTCCCTTGAGCATCACCTCGCCCATCGGGACCGCGGCGAACCGCCCTTCCAGCAGGGCCAGCGTGGCATCGCTCGCGTGGATGCGCAGCACCTCCCGCGCGTCCACCGGCGACTTGTCGAAGCCCTCCAGGCGCGAGGCCACGTTCACCGTGTCGCCGATCACCGTGTACTCGAGGCGCTCGGCGTTGCCGAAGCTGCCGGCCACGACCGCGCCCGTGTGGATGCCGGCGCGCACGCGCGCTTCCGGCAGCCCTTCGGCCTTCCATTTCGCGTTGAGCCCCTTGAGCGCTTCGCGCATGGCGAGCGCGCACTCGACGGCGGCGCGCGCGTCGCGCCGCTGCTCGGCGTCCGACTCGTGCGCGATGGGCACGCCGAACACGGCCATCACCGCGTCGCCCACGAACTTGTCCACCACGCCGCCGGCGCGCGCGACCTCCCCGGCCATCGCGTTGAGGTACTCGTCCAGCCACGCCGCCAGCCGCGCCGGGTCCAGGCGCTCCGACACGGAGGTGAAGCCCTCGATGTCGCTGAAGAGCACGGTGGCGACGAGACGGCGCGGCGTCGGCCGCCCCGTCTCGGAGAGGATCTCCTCGCGCCGCTCCCAGAGGTCCTCGGCCACCGTGCGCGGCAGGTAGCGCGAGAAGAGCCCGAGCGCGGTGGCGCGCTGCGCGCTCTCGAACCGGGAGGCGTACACCGCCGACAGGAACGCGCCGACGACCCACGCGTAGAGCGCCGCCACCACGGGAATCCACAGCGACGCCCAGAGGAAGGCGGCCAGGGCTGCCGCCACGATCGCGGCCAGCGCGGCGGCGTTCGCGGCCGCCGAGCGCCAGCGCCCGCGCACCGTCCATCCCAGCGCCACGGCCGCGAGCGCGCAGGCGCCGATCCACAGCGCCTCGGCCCACTCGGGCAGCACGCGCAGCAGGGCCTCGCGGTCGAGCGCATGGCGCACGACCTGGTCGGCCGCCTCGCCGTGCACGACCACGCCGAACTGCGGCTCGCCGCCGCGCCTCGAAAGCGGCGTCGCGAACTGGTCCTTCACGCCGTCGGCGGTGACGCCCAGGAGGACCATGCGCCCCGCGAGGAGCGCCGGCGCCACGCGGCCCTCCAGGAGCGCCGTGAGCCCCACGACGGGGAAGGGCCGCTCGCCGCGGGCGTAGTCGAGGACGAACTGGTAGCCGGCGGCGTCGGCGCCCGCGTAGCCGCCGTCCCGCGGCTCGAAGGGCGCGAAGGTCGCGTGCCCGAGGGCGAGATGCGAGGGATCGGCCGCGCCCGGCCGCGGTGCGATGCCTTCGCGCGCGAGGTGCGCCAGGGCGACGAGCAATGCGAAGGAGGGCCGCGTCTCGCCGTCGGCATCGGCATAGAGCAGGCCGCGGCGCACCACGCCGCCGGGATCGAGCGGGAAGTCGGTGAAGCCCACGCGACCGCTGCCCTCGAGCGCGGGCGGGCCGGGGATCGCGGTGCGCCCCGCCGTGGGCAGCTTCGCGGCGCCGATCACGGAGCCGTCGCGAAGGGCCTCGGCGAGCTCCGCGCTTCCCGGGGGATAGGCGAATGTCGCGATAGAGGTCGATCCCGACCACGCTGGGCGCGGCGGCGCGGATGCGCCCGATCGCCTCCGCGAGGCGCCCGTCGGGCAGCGGCCAGCCCCAGCGCAGGATGTCGGCGTCGTCCACGCCCACCACGGTGACGCGCGCTGGCGCCTTCGCGCCCAGGCCGGCGCGCGCGACGGTCATCAGGTCGTAGGCGAGGAGCTCCTGGTCCTCGAGGGCCCCGGGCACGCGAAGCGCCAGCACCGCCGCGAGCGCGAGCGCCGCCATCGCGGCGATGGCCACCCGCGGACGGCGCAGGTTGCTCGGGATCGCTCCGGGCCTCATTTCCAGTCGCCGATCAACAGGAAGGGCGCCCAGTAGCCGGGATGGCGGTAGCGCGCGTCCGCGCGCAGCCACTCCTGCGCCAGCCTGAGCGCCTGCGCCTTGCCGGGCGTCCCGGCCGACAGCGCGCGGTAGAACTGCGTGACCAGGAGGCTCGAGGCGTCGTCGTTCACGTACCAGAGCGTCGCGAGCGCGCTCCTCGCCCCGGCCTTCACCGCCACGCCCGCGAGCCCCAGCGCCGCGCGGTCGTCGCCGGCGGCGGTGCGGCAGGCGCTCAGCGTGAGCAGCTCCACGGGCTCGTCGCGCAGCCGCCCGGACTTCACCAGGCGCTCGAGCTGGTCCATCGTCATGCGCCCGTCCCAGGTGAGCAGGAACGTGCGCCGCGGGTCCGAGCCGAACTCGCCGTGGGAGGCGATGTGCACCACCGAATAGGGCGTGGCGTCCATCGCCTCGCGCACCGCGGGCACGCGGAACGCGGCGTTGTCGAGCCGGCGCGATTCGAACAGCAGGCCCACGTCCTCCAGCTCCTGGCGCACCTGCGGCAGCCCGGGGAAGTCCTGCACCGGCTCGCTGAGCCCGGCAAGGAGCGCGCGCCGGCCCGCGAGGCTGCGCGCCCGATTCCACGAGCGAGAGCGCCGGCTGCGTCGCGATGGCGTAGCGATGGACGAGGAAGTCGGCGCCGTCGTGCAGGGCCGCGAAGGGAATGCCGCGAAGCGCGCCGTCGGGCACGACGACGAGGGTGTCGATGGCGTGCGCGGCGAGGAAGGGCTCGAGCGGGCGCACCAGCCAGTCGTAGAGCTGCTGCGCGTGCGGCCGGTACTCGTGCGTGCTGCGCTTCTCGAGGAGCCGCCGGAACGCGCGCGCGCGCGCCTCGAGCGCCGCCGAGGATACCGGCACGCTCACCTTCTCGATCTCGTCCCCGGCGCTCACCAGCAGGTCGAGGCGTCCCGGGAGGATCACGGGGTAGATCACGGCCGTGCGCGGCGCCAGGGCCTCGAGGCTGCGCACCCGCGAGCGCAGCCGCGCCACGCACTCGTCCTGGAAGTAGTCCTCCAGCTCGACGGCCTTCATCTGCTCGACGGCCGCGCGCGCTTCGAGCAGGCGCTCGCGCCGGATGGCCGGATCGCGTTCGCCGTCCGCGGTCCGCAGCAGCAGGTCCGCATAGCCGGTGAACGCCGGGCCGATCGCGTCGCGGTAGGACTCGCGGGCCAGGCGCAGCTCGATGAGCAGGTCGTGGCGGAAGGCGCCCAGGCTCGCGTGGGCGCGCCGGTAGTGCGCGAGCGCCGCCCCGTCGTCTCCCCTCGCCTCGGCGAGCCTCGCGGCCTGCCATTCCCAGCGGAAGAGGAGGTCCGGCGCCTGGGCGGCCTGGGCGGCGAAGATGGCCTTGCGCGTGGCCTCGAGCGCCGCCTCGCCGCGGCCCGCCTGCTGCGCCTGTTCGGCGAGCATGCCGAGGGCCTGCGAGCGCAGGCGCAGGTCGCCCGCCGCATCCGCGTGCCCGAGGGCTTCCTCGAGGATCGCCTGGCGGCGCGGCGGGAACGGCGGGCCCAGCCGCGCGGCGGCGCCCGACAGCAGCATCGACTTCTCGGACGCATCCGGCACGGCCGGCACGAGCGCGAGCGCCCGGTCCACGGCTTCCCGCGCCGCCGCGGCGTCGCCGCTGCGGCGCGCGGCATCCGCCGCGTTGAGATTCGCGCGGGCCGCGAGCGCCGGCTCTCCCGCGGCGCTCGCAAGCGCGGCGCTGCGCGAGAACGTCGCGATCGCCTCCGCGTACCGTCCGCTCCAGGACTCGACGAGGCCCAGCTCGTTGAGTGCGGCGGCGTGCCGCGCATCGGATCCGCCGGCCTTCGCCTCGTCGACCCACTTCCCGAGGAGGGCGCGGGCAGCATCCGGATCGCCGGACGCGAGCAGCTGCCGCGCCTCGCGCGAAGCCTCCGCCAGCGTGGCCGGCGGCGTCGCGGGCACCAGCTCCGGGCCCGGGAAGTTGTAGGCGCACCCGGCGAGGCCGATGGCCAGGGCCGCCAGTGCGGCGTGAACGGGGAAGGGAAGCGGGCGGGCGCGCATCAGAACCTCGCCACGAACCCGATCCGGAAATGGATGCCCCGGTCCTGCAGCGTTTCGTCTCCCGGCGGCGCGCTGTGCAGGGGGAACGCCTTGTAGACGATCGCCTCCAGGCCGCCACCGGCCGCCCAGCGCAGGCCGGCCCCCACGCTCGCGAGCGTGTCGGTATGGCCGCCCTTGTCGCGGCCGGCCCCCGCGTCGACGAAAGCCGCGAGTTGCAGCGCACCGTCGGCGGAGTTCTTCGCGAGCCACGGCGCAGGCAGGCGCGCCACCTGCATGCGGTATTCCAGGGAGGCGGCGAGGCCGGCGTCACGGATCAGCGTGTTCTCGCGGTAGCCGCGCACGCTCGCCATGCCGCCCACCGGGAACTGCTCGGAGCTGGCGAGGCGCTGCGAGGCGACCTGGAAATCGGCGCGCGCCACGACCTGGTCCGCGCCCCCGGCCAGTCGCGCGATGGCCTGCACCTGCCCCAGCCCCGTCGCGAACTGCGAGTCCGGCAGGCGGGTGTCGGCGTGGATGGTGGAGCTCATGGCGTCGAGGCCGATCCCGACGGCCAGGCGCGCGGCCACGACCGTGTCGGCGGCGCGGTGGACGCCCTCGAGCGCCGCCCGGACCGCGCTGATCCGCATCCGGCCGTCCTCGCTGCCCGGCAGGACGGGGAACGGCTCGTCGAGGATGTAGGTCGTGGTGCGGCTGCGCGTCAGCGAGAGCGTGGCCACGAGGGAGCGGTCGAGCGCGCGCACGACCGGGTGGCTCGCGCCCACTTCGAAGGTCTCGCTCACGCTCGCGAGCCCGATCCGGTCGAAGGGCGGCTCCACCACCGAGCCGTAGTTGCGGCCGGCGCGCACGAACAGGGCGTCGTCGTGCGCCGTGAAGGGCAGGCTCGCGGAGATCGCGTACTCGTCGTTGCCCTGCGTGAGCGCGTAGCTCGCCGTGAGCGTCTCGTTCCAGCCCGTCGAGTTGCGCGCATGGATGCGCGCCTCGCCCGTGGGCTCGCCCAGGTTGGCGGGACGGTTGTTCAGCGCCGCGATCTCCACGCGGTGCCGCGGCGCCTCGCGCACGCGCGTGCGCAGGACGGCCTCGCCGGGGCGCTCGCCGGGCACGAGCTCGGCGTTGATTTGCTCGACCGCTCCCTCCTGGAGCATGAGCTGCATGGCCTCCTGCAGCCGGTTCACGTTGAGCGGGTATCCCGCCCCGGCGGCGAGCCGCTCCTCGAGGTAGCCGGGCTGGAACGCGTGCTCCCCCGTCACTTCGGTGGCGGCGAGGCGCCCCTCGACGATGCGCACGACGAGCAAGCCCCCGGCGATCTCCTGGTCGGGAATCACCGCGCCGGAATTGAGGAAGCCGGCCGCGACGTACCGGCGCGTGACCTCGAGCCTCAGCTCCTCGAGGTCCTCCGCCTGCAGCAGCCGCCCCTCGTAGCGCGCGGCGATCGCGGCAAGCTCCGCCTGGCCCAGCGCCCGGTTGCCCTCGAAGCGGACGCGCTCGACGCGCACGCTGGGCGCATCGCGGAGCGCCTTCCCCGCGGATGGCGGTTGCGGCGACGAAATGCCCTGGGCGAGGGCAAGCGGAGCGCCGGCCAGCGCCAGCACCGCGACGACCACGGCGAACGTCCATCGGCCCGCTTCGCGCCGCCTCATCTCGAAGCCCCGCCGCAAGGCGCCCGCGCGGGCCGCGCCGGCACGCTCGGGAACGCGCCCCACGCCGACCCGGGCATCGCGCCCCGCCCCGCCACCACGAAGCTGTTCTCCGACTCGCCCGCCCGCGAGGCGCACGCTTCGCGCAGCAGCCGCGAGGCGTCGAAGAAGCCCGCCGGCAGGACGCCGAGCCCCGCGCCGACGTCCACCACCGGGGCCGTCACCGTGATCGTCCCGGAGACGCCCAGTTGCGAGGAAGCCTCCACCCTGCTGCGCGGCGAGGCGAGGAAGTACGCGGAGTCGATGGTGATGTTGCCGCCGTCGCCCCCGTAGGCGTTGGCCTGGATGCGCGAGTCGTTGAGGACCACGTGCTGCGGCCCGGCGATCGTGATGTTGCCGCCGTCGCCCGCGCCGCCGAATACCGAGGTGGCGATCGCGCCGCCGTGCAGCGCCACGACGCCGCCGCCTTCGATGGCGATGTCGCCTCCGTCGGAGCGGGCCGTCTGCGTGGCGATCAGCGCCCCGGAGTCCACGTGCAGCCCGTCGGCGGCCGCGATGCGGATGCCGCCCGCGTCCCCGGTGCCGGTGCTCTCCGCGCTCACGAGCGCCCCCGTGCCCAGGACCACCTCCCCGGCCTCGATCGCGATCGCGCCGCCGTGGCCCGCGCCGGTGGTGGTGGCCGTGACGACGCCGCCGTCCACGACGGTGATGCGCGGCGCGCGAACGTCGATCGTCCCGCCCGCGCCGCTGCCGGTCGCCATCGCGAAGAGACCCGAGGCGTAGTCGCCGTCGCGGCCCGAGATCCTCACCTCCCCGCTCGCCCGGATGGCGAGGTCGCCCCCCGCGCCGGAGCCGCGGCTCGAGACGTCGATGTAGCCCATGCGCGCGAGGAACAGCTCGCCCGTGTCGAGGACGATCGAGCCGCCGTGGCCGCCGGCGCTCGCGCCCGCGGAGATGTGCCCGTAGCTGTCGATCTCGATGCGCGGCGCCGTGACGAGGATGTTGCCGCCCGGACCCGCCCCGCTCGTGGTCGAGACGATCTGGCCGCTCGCGGAGAGCCGCACCGTGTCCGCCGCGATCGTGATGTCGCCGCCGCGGCCGGTCGCCTCCGAGCGCGAGGCCGCCGAGATGTAGCCCAGGTTGCGCAGGGTGAGTTCGCCCACCCGCAGCGTGATGTCGCCGGCGTCGCCCGTGCCGGTGGTGAAGGTGTTGATGTGCCCGCCGCGCTCGAGCACGAGGCTCGGGGTCTCCACGAGGATGCTGCCGCCGCGCCCCTCGGCGGTGGTGGCGCTCAGGCCCGCGAAGTTGCCGTAGATGACGATTCCGCGCGAGGCGCGCACCGCGAGGCTGCCCGCGTCGCCCGTGCCGATCCACGAGCTGTTGGTCGTGATGTAGCCGCCGTCGAGGAAGAGATCGCCCACGTCGACGGCGATGGAACCGCCGCGGCCCGTGTAGAACGCGGTGGCGCCGACGTAGCCGTCCTCGATCGTGAGCGAATCGGCGCGGATCGAGACGTCGCCCGCGGCCCCGGTCCCTTGCGACTGCGCGGTGATGGAGCCCTCGCCGGAGACGAGGACGGCGCGCGCGGCGTCCACCCGGATCGCGCCGGCGTCGCCGCTGCCCCAGGTGACGGCCATGATCCGCGAGTCGTCGGCCACGGTGAGGCTGCCCGCGCGGATGTCGACCGTGCCGCCCGCGCCCGCCGAGAGCGTCGAGGCCGAGACGGCGCTTTCGCCCTCGAGCACGATGTCCCCGCCGACGATGCGCACGGGCCCCGCGGGACGCCCGCCGGTGCCGTCGGTCACCGCGACGCTGTCGGAGAAAGTGATGCCGCCGCCGCTGCCGGCCACGGCCGCGATGCCGCCGGCGCCCAGGGTCACCTCGCCGGCCCCCGCGACGCTCGCGATCCCGAGCGCGCCGGAAGGCGCCACGAGGATGGCGCCGTCACTCAGGGACACCGGGCCTCCCGCGACCACGAGCGCCGATCCAGTGCGCGTGGCGACCCGCGTCCCCGCGAAAGTCACCGCGCCCTGGCCTCCCAGGAAGCCGAAGGCCTCCGGCGGCGCGGCGCTGAGCGTGCTGGCGGCCGGGTTGGCGGCGTCGAAGCGCGCGCCGTCGGCCAGGCGCAGCGAGTGGGCGGAGCTCACGTGGAAGGCGCCGCCCACGTCGATGGAGGCGTTGGGGCCGAAGGCCACCCCCGCGGGATTGAACAGGAAGAAGTCCGCCCCCTCGATCGTCGAGCGGATCGTGCCGTCGATGGAGGAGGCGCCGCCGGTGACACGGCTCACGATGTTGGCGACGCTCGCCGGGCCCGAGAACGTGGCCACCTGGCCGTTCGAGAGGTCGAACCGGGAGAAGCTGTGGAAGAGGTTCGCGCCCGCCTGCCGGCCGAGGTCGGCGGTGACCGCGAAGTTCGGGCCGGCAAGCGCGCCCGCCCGGCCCAGCGTGCCGTCGAGGACCACCTGGGCCGCCGCCGGCAACCCGGCCGCGAGCGCCGCGAGCAGCAAGCAACCCCCCGGGGCCCTGGCGGGCCCGGCCACGAGGGGCAGCCCCTTCGTCGTCATGACGGGCTTTCGCGTCCGTGGCAGCCGCCGAAGCACCCGGCGTGCCACGATTTCACGCTACTCCCGGTATCGGGCGCCTTCCACCCCGTTGGTCATGGTTGGCTTCCGGGCGATAATCGCGGAATGAACCCCCGCCTCGGCCTGCTCAAGCCCTATCCCTTCGAAAAGCTTCGCGCCCTGCTCGCCGGGGCGGCCCCGCCCGCGGGGCTCGCGCCGGTGAACCTCTCCATCGGCGAGCCCCAGCATCCGACGCCCGACTTCCTGAAGGAGGCCGTGACCGGGAACCTGGGCGGGCTCGCGCGCTACCCGCTCACGAAGGGGATGCCGGAGCTGCGCGCGGCCATCGCCGCCTGGCTGGAGCGGCGCCACGGCCTCGCCGCGATCGACCCCGAGACGCAGGTGCTGCCCACGCTGGGCAGCCGGGAGGCGCTCTTCGCGATCGCCCAGGCCCTGCTCGATCCGGGCGAGCACGACGCGCTGGTGTTGTGCCCCAACCCCTTCTACCAGATCTACGAGGGCGCGGCCCTGCTGGGCGGGGCGCGGCCCTTCTTCGTGAATTCCTCCGCCGCCAACGGCTTCGCGCCCGACTGGGACCACGTGCCCGAGCTCGTGTGGAAGCGCACGCGCCTCGTGTTCACCTGCTCGCCCAACAACCCCAACGGCCGGGTGATGACGCTCGCCGAGTGGGAGCGGCTCTTCGCCCTGTCCGACCGCCACGGCTTCGCGATCGTCTCCGACGAGTGCTACGGCGAGATCTACTTCGACGAGTCGGCGCCGCCGCTGGGGGCGCTCGCCGCCGCGCGCATGCTCGGGCGCGAGGGCTACCCGCGGCTCGTGGTCATGGGCTCGCTCTCCAAGCGCTCCAACGCCCCGGGGCTTCGCTCCGGCTTCGCCGCCGGCGATGGCGCGATCCTCGCGAAGTTCCTGCTCTACCGCACCTACCACGGCTCGGCGATGTCCAACACCGTGCAGCTCGCCTCCATCGCCGCCTGGAACGACGAGGCGCACGTGGCCCAGAACCGGCGGCTGTACCGCGAGAAGTTCGCCGCCTTCTTCGACCTCGTGAACCCCGTGCTCCCGCTCGCGCGCCCCGAGGCCGCGTTCTACTACTGGGCCGCGGTCGCGGGCGACGACGAGGCGTTCGCGCGCGATCTCTTCGCCAGCGCGCACGTCACGGTGCTCCCCGGCAGCTACCTCTCGCGCGAGGCGCACGGCGCCAACCCCGGGAAGGGGTACGTTCGCATCGCCCTCGTCTCCACGCTCGCCGAGGCCGCCGAGGCCGGGCGGCGCATCGCCGAGTTCGCCCGCGCGCGCCGGGGCGCCGCGGCACCCCTCTAGACAACGAAAAGACCCTCATGGAAAACCTCCAGCCCCTCATCGAGCAGGCCTTCGAGAACCGCGCCAGCCTGAACCCGAAATCCGCGCCGCCCGGGGTCGTCTCGGCCGTGCGCGACGTCCTCGCGGAGCTGGACGCCGGGCGCCTTCGCGTCGCCGAGAAACGCGACGGGGAGTGGATCACGCACCAGTGGCTGAAGAAGGCGGTGCTGCTGTCCTTCCGCCTGCGCGACAACGAGATCATGCAGGGCGGCTTCACCCACTACTTCGACAAGGTGGACTCCAAGTTCTCCCGCTTCTCGCAGGAGGACTTCGCCGAGGGCGGCTACCGCGTCGTGCCGCCGGCGGCCGCGCGCCACGGCGCCTTCATCGCGAGGAACGTGGTGCTCATGCCCTCCTACGTGAACATCGGCGCCTACGTCGACGAGGGCACGATGGTGGACACCTGGGCCACCGTGGGCTCCTGCGCGCAGATCGGCAAGAACGTGCACCTGTCCGGCGGCGTCGGGATCGGCGGCGTCCTGGAGCCGCTGCAGGCCAACCCCACCATCATCGAGGACAACTGCTTCATCGGCGCCAGGAGCGAGGTGGTCGAGGGCGTGATCGTGGGCGAGGGCTCGGTGATCTCGATGGGCGTCTACATCGGCCAGTCCACCAAGATCTACGACCGCGCCACGGGCGAGGTGAGCTACGGGAGGATCCCGCCCGGCTCCGTGGTCGTCTCCGGCAACTTGCCCGGGCACGACGGCCGGTATAGTCTCTACTGCGCCGTGATCATCAAGCAGGTCGACGCGAAGACCCGCGCCAAGACCGGCATCAATGAACTGCTGAGGGGCGACTAGCTCCGACCGCGCCCGCCACGGACTCCCCGGAGAAGCCAATGTTCATCGAGAAGCTCCTGCAGCTCATGGCCGAGAAGAAGGCCTCGGACATCTTCTTCTCGGTCGGCTCGCCGATCATGATCAAGATCCAGGGCAACATCATGCCCGTGAATCCGCAGGTGATGGACGCGGAGACGGTCAAGAAGATCATCTACGAGTTCCTCTCCCCCGCGCACATCGCGACCTTCGAGAAGGACCTGGAGCTGAACCTCTCGAAGCCCATGCCCGGGATCGGCAACTTCCGCGTGAACGTGTTCTGGCAGAAGGGTTCGGTCGCCTGCGTCATCCGCTACGTGACGGCGGAGATCCCGAAGCTCGAGGACCTCAACCTGCCGCCGGTGCTGCTGCAGCTGGTGATGGAGAAGCGCGGCCTCGTGCTGGTCGTGGGGGCGACGGGCTCGGGCAAGTCGACGACGCTCGCCTCGATGCTCGACTTCCGCAACCAGATGGTGGCCAACCACATCCTCACCATCGAGGACCCGGTCGAGTACGTCTTCACGCCCAAGAAGTGCATCTTCAACCAGCGCGAGGTGGGCAACGACACGCACGCCTTCCACGACGCGCTGAGGAACGCCATGCGCCAGGCGCCCGACTGCATCCTCATCGGCGAGATCCGCGACCAGGAGACGATGCGCATGGCGCTCACCTACGCGCTCTCCGGGCACCTGTGCCTCGCCACGCTGCACGCCAACAACTCCTACCAGGCGATGAACCGCGTGATCAGCTTCTTCCCGCTGGAAGTGCGCCCGATGCTGCTGCAGGACCTCTCGGTGTCGCTCAGGGCCATCATCTCGCAGCGCCTCATCAAGACCGTCGACGGCAAGCGCACGCCGGCCGTCGAGGTGCTCCTCAACACGCGCAACGTCGCGGAGGCCATCGAGAAGGGCGAGGTGGGCGAGGTGAAGGAGATGATGGAGAAGAGCATGTCGCCCGGCTCGCAGACCTTCGAGCAGGACCTCTTCCGCCTCGTGCGCCAGGGCAAGATCTCCACCGACGAGGCGCTCGCCAACGCCGACTCCGCCACCAACCTGGGGCTGCTCCTGGGCAACTCCGGGATCATGCCGGCCATGGCCGAGCGCGTGAAGCACCCCACGCCGGGCAAGATGCCGGGCGGGCCTTCCTTCGACGAGTTCAAGATCTCCGAGGATTCCCCCGGGACGCACAACTAGGGCGCGCGCCCCCGCAGGGCGAGGTAGGCCCACAGCAACAGCAGGACGGGCGCGGCGAATCCGATCACGAAGGGCGCGATCGCCAGCACCGCGTCCCACGCGCTTTGCTCCCCGGTGGCGAAGCTCCACAGCTTCGCGGCGAGCGGCAGGGCCGTGAAGAGCAGCGTGGGCACGAGGAACCAGGCCGTGTTGCCGGCGCCCACCTGCGCCATGCGCGCGCTGAAGAACGACACCGCCGCCACAAGCAGCCCCGAGAGGATGCCCGCGGCCGCGCCGAAGGCGGCGTAGACCCACGTGCCCACCTGGTGGATCACGAGGAGCGCGATGGCGGCCGCCACCAGCCGCCGGATCCAGGCGTCGTTCATCCGCGCATTGTGCGCGCAGGCGGGCGCGCCTCTCAAGCGCGGGTAGAATACGGCCTTCCCTTCGCTCCCGACCGCGGCGACGACTCCATGAGGCCGATCGAGCAGCTCCTGACGCAGTACGCGGCCTACCATCGCGACCGCCGCAACATCGCGACCCACTTCGCCGGCATCCCGCTCATCGTGTTCGCGATCGTGCTCGCGCTCGCCACCGTCTCCTTCCCGGTCGCGGGCCTGGCGATCACCGCGGCGGCCGTGGCGAGCATCGCCGCCGCCGCGTATTACTTCCGGCTCGACGCGGCCTTCGGCGCCGCGATGGCGGTCGTGCTCTTCGCCATGTGCGCGCTGGCGAGCGAGGCGACGGCGCGCCTGGCGGACGGCCCCGTCCTCGGGCTAGCGGCCGCGCTCTTCGCCGCCGGCTGGGCGCTGCAGTTCTGGGGCCACCGCTTCGAGGGCATGAAGCCCGCCTTCTTCGACGACGCGAAGCAGCTCCTCGTCGGCCCCCTCTTCGTGTGCGCCGAGGTGTTCTTCCTCTTCGGCGCGAAGCCCGCGCTCAAGCGCTACATCGAGGAGCGCGTGGGCCCCGTCGTGGCCCGGCGCGCGCCCGCCACCGCCGCCGATACCCGATGAAGAACGAAACGCTCGAGCTCGCCAAGGCGCTCCTCGCCCGCGCCTCCGTCACGCCGGCGGACGAGGGCTGCCAGCAGATGATCATCGACCGCCTGGCGCCGCTGGGATTCCGCGCCGAGACCTTCCAGTGCGGCGAGGTCACGAACCTGTGGATCCGCCGCGGCACGGCGAGGCCCCTGGTGGTCCTCGCGGGCCACACGGACGTCGTGCCCCCGGGCCCGCGGGAGGCCTGGCACACCGACCCCTTCGTGCCCACGATCAAGGACGGCAACCTGTACGCGCGCGGCGCGGCCGACATGAAGACCTCGATCGCCGCCTTCGTCGTGGCCGCCGAGCGCCTCGTCGCCGACCACCCCGGGCATCCGGGCTCGCTCGCGCTCCTCGTCACCTCCGACGAGGAGGGCCCCTCGGTGGACGGCACCGTGCGCGTGGTCGAGGCCCTGAAGGCCAGGGGCGAGTCGATCGACTACTGCATCGTGGGCGAGCCCACCTCCGTGGAGCGCTTCGGCGACACCATCAAGAACGGGCGCCGCGGCTCGCTTTCCGGGCGGCTCACCGTGAAGGGCGTCCAGTGCCACATCGCCTACCCGGAGCGCGGCCGCAACCCGATCCTCGACTTCGCCCCGGCGTTCGCGGAGCTGGCCGCCATCCGCTGGGACGAGGGCAACGAGTACTTCCCGCCCACCTCCTGGCAGGTCTCCAACATCCACGCGGGCACCGGCGCCACCAACATCATCCCCGGCGAGGCGGTCGTCGACTTCAACTTCCGCTTCTCGACCGAAAGCACGGCCGAGGGCCTGAAGGCGCGCGTGCACGCGGTCCTGGACCGCCACGGGCTCGACTACGCGCTGGAGTGGGTCCAGGGCGGCAAGCCCTTCCTCACGCCGCGCGGGCGCCTGGTGCAGACGCTGGCGCGGACGGTGGAGCAGGTGGCGGGCGTGACGCCCGCGATCTCCACCACCGGCGGCACCTCCGACGGGCGCTTCATCATCGACATCTGCCCCGAGGTGGTCGAGTTCGGGCCGGTGAACCGCTCGATCCACAAGGTGAACGAGGCCGTCTCGCTCGACGAGATGGAGCCGCTCGCGCAGATCTACCGCCGCGCCTGCGAGGACCTCCTCGGCGTGAGATAGCCCCGCCGTGGCCCGCACCGTCCCCGCCAAGGGCGTCACCGTGAGGAGCCTCGTCCTCGGCGCCGCCGCGCGCCTCGAGGAGGCGGGGGTGTCCTTCGGGCACGGCACCACCAACGCGGTCGACGAGGCCGCCTGGCTCGTCCTGCACGGCCTGGGCCTGCCGGTGAGCGAGCTGGGCCCGCACCTGGACCTCGCCGTGGACGCCGAGCGCGCGCGGGCCGCGAACGCCCTCGTCGCGAAGCGCATCCGCACGCGCAAGCCCGCCGCCTACCTCCTGAACGAGGCCTGGCTGGGCCCGCACCGCTTCTTCGTGGACGAGCGCGTGATCGTGCCGCGCTCCTTCATCGCGGAGCTGCTGCGGCAGAAGCTCTCGCCGTGGATCCGGGAGCCCGCGCGCGTGCGCACCGCGCTCGACCTGTGCACGGGATCGGGGTGCCTGGCGATCCTCGCGGCCCTCGCCTTCCCGAAGGCGAAGGTGGACGCGGCGGACCTTTCGCCCGGCGCGCTGGCGGTCGCGCGGAAGAACGTCGCCGCCTATCGCCTCGGCACGCGCGTGCGGCCCGTGCGCTCCGACCTCTTCGGCGCGCTCGAGGGCAGGACCTACGACCTCATCGTCTCCAACCCGCCCTACGTGAACGCCGCCTCGATGCGGCGCCTGCCCGAGGAATACCGCCGCGAGCCGGAGATGGCGCTCGCCAGCGGCCGCGACGGCCTCGCCCACACGCGCGCGATCCTCGCGCAGGCCAGGCGGCACCTGAACCCGGGCGGCCTCCTCGTCGTCGAGATCGGGCACAACCGCAAGGCGCTCGAGCGCGCGTTCCCGAAGCTCCCGTTCCAGTGGCCGGCGCTTTCCGCGGGGCCGGGCTTCGTGTTCGCCATCGTCCGCGAGGACCTGCCGCCCCGCGAAGGCGCAGCGCCCCGGGGCCGCGCGGTCAGCGTGATATATTTCCAGTCAGAGGCTGCCCGACGGCCCGCCACCGCGATTCTTTCCCGCTCCTCACCATGATGGCCGACTCCATCGACAATACGCCCAGCGTCCGTCCGCCCGCGGACGAAGCCCTCGTGCGGGAGATCGCCGAGCAGATCGTCTCGGCCCTCAACCTCGAGGTCGCCCCGGCGGACATCGACCCCGCGGCTCCCCTCTATCGCGAAGGCCTGGGCCTCGACTCGATCGACATCCTGGAGGTGGCGCTCGTGGTCTCGAAGCGCTACGGCTTCAAGCTGCGCGACGACGACCAGGAGAACGTGCGCATCTTCCGGTCGCTGGAAGCGCTCGCGGCCACGGTGGCGGAGCGGAGAACGAAGTGACCGGGACGCCGCGCGCGCGCGCGCTCGTCGTCGCGCTCGTCCTGGTGTCGTTCGCGGGCGCCTCGCTCGCCCACTACGCGATCGCGGTCGGCCGCTCGCCCTCGCTCGGCGCCGTGGTCGCGCTGGCGCCGCTCGCCATACTCGTGGGGGTCTTCGCCCGCCGCTCGCGGCACCGCCTGCTCGGCGTCGCCGCCGTCGCCGTGTTCGCCGGCCTGCTCTGGGCCGGGTGGGACCTCCTCGAGAACAACTTTCCCAGCGTCTATTTCCTCCAGCACGTGGGGTCCAACCTGCTGCTGGGCGCCATGTTCGCGCGCACCCTCGCCGCCCGCCGCGAGCCCCTGTGCACGCGCTTCGCGCGCCTGATCCACGGCACGCTGCCCGCGGCGGTGGAGCGCTACACGCGGCAAGTGACGCTCGCGTGGTCGATCTTCTTCCTCGCGATGGCCGCGCTCTCCTGCGGCCTCTACTTCGCGGGAAGCTTCGCGGCCTGGTCGGTGCTCGCGAATTTCCTCACCCTCCCCGCCGTGGCGGCGATGTTCGCCGTCGAGTTCCTCGTCCGCCGCCGCGTCCTGCCCGGATGGCACGACAGCATCCTCGACGGCGTCCGCGCCTTCTGGCGGCATTCCTCGGCCGCCCCCTCCGAGGCGCCACGCTGAGCCGTACCCCCCCGATGCGCACCGGGCCCATCCCTGCGGCGGCGGAAATCGGACTACCCCTCGTCGGTCACGCGGACATGCGCTCGGTCGCGGCCTGGCGGCGGGGCGAGCCCGTCAGCGCCGGGCGCCTGCTGGCCGACGTCCGCTGCGCCGCGCAGGCCATGCCGGAAGGCGGCCACGTGCTCAACCTCTGCGCCGACCGCTACGCCTTCGCGGTGGCCCTGCTGGCGGCCCTCACCCGCCGCGTCACCACCCTGCTGCCCCCCGCCACCACGCCGGCCGTCATCGACGCGATGCGCGACTTCGCCCCGGGCACGGCGTTCGTCTCCGACAGCGACTCGTCGCAGCGGACCTGCCGGACCTGCCGCGCATTCCCCTCGCCTTCAGCGCCGCGGGCGACGCCGAGTGCGAGACGGTCCCGCTCGTCGAAGGCTCCCGGGTGGCGGCGATCGTCTTCACCTCGGGCTCCACGGGCGCCCCGCAGCCGCACGCGAAGCGCTGGGCGGGCCTCGTTCGCAACGCCGGCGCCGAGGCGCGGCGACTCGGGATCGCGGGCCCGGGGTCCACGATCCTCGGCACCGTGCCCGCCCAGCACATGTTCGGCCTCGAATCGACGGTGCTGCTGCCGCTGGTCACGGGCGCGGCCCTCACCGCCGAGCGGCTCTTCTACCCCGCGGAGATCGACGACGCCATCCGCCGCGCGCCACCCCCGCGCATTCTCTTCACCACCCCCTTCCACCTGCGCAACTGGCTGGAGACCGGCACCACCGGCCCGGCTGGAGACGATCGTGTCGGCCACCGCGCCCCTGTCGGAGACGCTGGCCCGCGAGGTGGAGGCGCGCACCGGCGCCACGCTCCTCGAGATCTACGGATGCACGGAGACGGGGCAGCTCGCCACGCGCCGGCCCACCGCCGGCGCGCAGTGGCGCGCCTACGACGGCGTGCGCCTGCGCGAGGAGAACGGGCGCACGTGGGCGAGCGGCGGGCACATCGAGGAGCCGACGGCGCTTTCCGACCTGATCGAGATCGACTCCGGCGACGACGGGCTGTTCCACCTGCGCGGCCGGGCCGCCGACATGGTGAACATCGCCGGCAAGCGCAACTCGCTCGCCTACCTCAACCACCAGCTCGCGGCCATTCCCGGCGTGGTGGACGGGGTCTTCCACGTTCCGGAGGAGACGAGGCCGGACGGCGTGACGCGCCTCGTCGCCTTCGTGGTGGCGCCGGGGCTCACCCCCGAAGGGATCATCGCCGCCCTTCGCGAGCGCATCGACCCGGCATTCCTCCCCCGGCCCCTGGTGATGCTCGAGGCGCTTCCGCGCCGCGGCACGGGCAAGATCCCGATCGAGGAACTGCGCCGCCTGGCCGCCCGCGCGGCACCCTCCCGCGCCCGGGAGGGCACGTGAGCGGCCCCACCGGGGCGGCCGGCGCCGCGCGCGGCGAGACGCCGCTCGCCGTGGACGCGCGCCACCCCGCCTTCGAGGGGCATTTCCCCGGCAGGCCCGTCCTCCCCGGCGTGGTGCTGCTTTCCGAGGCGATGGCCGTGCTGGAGTCGCTCACGGCGCGCCCCCCCGAGGGGTGGACGCTCGCGAGCGTGAAGTTCCCGAGCTCCGCCTTGCCCGGCGAGCCGCTGGTCATGGCCCACGAGCGCCTGGGCACCGGCGCCGTCCGCTGGGAGATCCGCGCCGCCGGCCGCGTCGTCGCCATGGGCACGGCGACCCCGCGCGAGCCCGGGCCGCGGGCGCCGTGAACCCCGTCCGCGGCGGGCATCCCGAAGGCGAGCCGGCGCGGCCCGAGTGGGTGCAGCGCGGCGAGCGCGGCAGCCCCTTCCTCATCCGCTTCATGGCGCGCGCGTCCCTCGGGCTCGGGCGGGCGCCCGCGCGCCTGATCCTGTACGGGATCGCCGCCTACTTCCTCGCCTTCTCCGCCTCCGCCCGCCGCCACTCGCGCGCCTTCCTTGTCGCTCGCGCTGGGCCGGCCGACCGACGCTCGCGGAGCGTACCGCCACTTCCTCGTGCTTCGCCTCGACCATCCACGACCGGGTGTTCTTCGTCGCCGGCCGCCTCGAGCCCTTCGACGTGCGCGTGCAGGGCGCCGAGGTCTTCGACGCGCTGCCCGAGGGCACCGGCGCCTTCCTGATGGGCGCGCACCTCGGGAGCTTCGCCGCGCTGCGCGCCTTCGGCCGGGAGCGCACGCCGCGCGCCCTCGTCATGGCGATGCTCCCGGAGAACGCGCGCAAGCTCGAGGCGGTCCTCTCGGCCATCGATCCGCGCGCCTCCGAGGGCATCGTGGCGCTGGGCCGGATGGACTCCATGCTCAAGCTGCGCGGCCTCCTCGACGACGGCGCGCTCGTCGGGCGTGCTGGCCGACCGCACGCCGGGGCGCGACCCCGTGGTCCGCGTCCCCTTCCTCGGCCGGCCCGCCGACTTTCCCACGGGGCCGATGCGCCTGGCCGCGATGCTGCGCAGCCGCGTGATCTTCATGGCCGGGCTCTACCGGGGCGGCAACCGGTACGACATCCACTTCGAGACGCTGGCCGACTTCTCCGGGGCCGACGCGTCCTCGCGCGCGCGATCGCGACCGGCTCGTGGGCGAGGCCGTCGCCCGCTATGCCGCGTGCGTCGAGCGCCACGCGCGCGCGGCCCCGTTCAACTGGTTCAACTTCCACGACTTCTGGGCGCCGCGCGATGCGGGCTGACGGCTGCCTGCGGCTCGCGCTCGCTCGCCCTCGCCCTGTGGGCGTGGCCCGCGCCGGCCGCCGACTGGACGCTCGCGAGGCTCATGGACGCGCTCTCGGCCAACAAGGAGAGCCGCGCGACCTTCAACGAGACGCGCTTCCTCGCGCTGCTGGACCGGCCGCTGGAGTCCTCGGGCGAGCTTCGCTTCACGCCCCCTCGCCGCCTCGAGAAGCGCACCCTGGCGCCGGGCCGCGAGACCGTGGTCGTGGACGGGGACAGCGTCCTCATCGAGCGCGCCGGCAAGCGCCACTCGCTGTCGTTGCGGGAACACCCGGAGGTGGCGGTGTTCGTCGAGAGCATCCGCGGCACGCTCGCCGGCGACCGCGAATCCCTGGAGCGCGCCTACACGCTCTCCCTCGAGGGCGAGCGAGCGGCGCTGGCAGCTCGTCCTGCGCCCGCGCGACGATTCGGTCGCGCGGCTGGTCGAGAGAATCGAGGTGGGCGGCGCCGGCGCCGACGTCCGCCGCATCGAGATCACGCAGCCCGACGGCGACCGCTCGCTGATGCTGATCCGCCGGATCGCGCCATGATCTCCGCGCGCGCGGCCCGCGTCGCCATCTGGCTCGCGGTTCTCGCCCCGTCCGGCTGGCTGGTGTCCCAGGCGCGCTTCGTCGCCGACCTCTCGTCGTTCCTGCCCGCCTCGCCGACGCCGGAGCAGCGCCTGCTCGTGGAGCAGTTGCGCGACGGGGCGCTTTCCCGCGTCGTGCTCGCCGGCATCGAGGGCGCCGACGCGGGGACGCGCGCGGCGCTGTCCCGGGATCTCGCGGGGCGCCTGCGCGCCGACCCGGCCTTCGCGGCGGTGGCCAACGGCAGCTCGGCCGGCATGGAACGCGAGCGCGAGCTCCTCTTCGCGAACCGCTACGCGCTCAGCCCGGCCGTCACCGAGGCGCGGTTCACCGTGGAGGGCCTGCGCGCGGCCGTCACGGAAACCCTGGCGCTTCTCGCCTCGCCCGCGGGCCTGCTCGTGAAGCAGATGGTGACGCGCGACCCGACAGGCGAGACCGTGGTGCTGGTGGAGCGGCACCAGGCCGCGGGCGGGCCGCGCACCCGCGACGGCGTCTGGGTCTCGCCCGAAGGCGACCGCGCCCTCCTCATCGCGCGCACCCGCGCGCGCGGCTCGGACATCGACGCGCAGGCCGACGCGATTCGCCGCGTGAACGAGGCGTTCCGCGCGGCGCAGCGAGAAGGCGGGCGCCAGCGCCGCGGACGCGCGCCTGCTCCTGACGGGGCCCGGCGTCTTCTCCGCCGAGGCGCGGGCCCTGATCGAGGGCGACGCGAAGCGCCTGTCGCTCATGGGGACGACCGTCATCGTGGTGCTGCTGCTGGCCGTCTTCCGCTCGCCCACGTTGCTGGTGCTGGGCCTGGCTCCCGTGGCGACGGGGGCGCTGGTCGGCGTCGCCGCGGTGTCGCTGGGGCACGGCGTCGTGCACGGCATCACGCTGGGCTTCGGGATGACGCTCATCGGAGAGGCCGTGGACTACGCGATCTACCTCTTCGTGCAGGCCGACCGCGCGCAGGGAGCGGGCTCCTGGATGGACCGGTTCTGGCCCACCATCCGCCTCGGCGTGGCCACCTCGATCGCCGGCTTCGCCGCGCTGCTCTTCTCCGACGTCCCGGGCCTGTCGCAGATGGGCCTTTACTCCATCGCGGGCCTGGTGGCCGCCGCGCTCGTGGCCCGGTTCGTGCTGCCCTGGCTGCTGCCCGCCTCCCTGCGCGTGCGCGACCTGTCCCCGCTCGGATCCAGGCTCTCCACGGCGTTCGCGTCCGCGCGGCGGCTGCGCGCCGCGACCCTGGTGCTGGCGCGTCGCCGCGGCCACGCTCCTCGCGCTGCGGGCGGGGACGATCTGGAACCCGGACCTCGCGAGCCTCAATCCCATTCCCGAGCGCACGCGCATCGTCGATGCCGAGCTGCGCGGCGCGCTCGGCGCGCCCGACGCGCGAATCGTGGTGGCCGTCGCGGCGCCCACCGCGGACGCCGCCCTGGAGAGCGCCGAGAGGTTGGGGCGAGGGCTCGACCCGCTCGTCGCCGCGGGCAGGCTGTCGGGGTACGAGAGCCCGGCCGCCCTGCTGCCCAGCCTCGCCACCCAGGCGGCGCGGCGCGCGAGCCTTCCCGACGCGCCCGCCCTTCGCGAGCGCCTGGCGGCCGCGCTCGAGGGCCTGCCCCTTCGCGCATCGAGACTGGAGCCGTTCATCGAAGAGGTCCGGCGCGCCCGCGAGGCCGCCCCCCTCACGCGCGAGTCGTTCGCGGGCACCGCCCTCGACATGGCGCTCGACGGACTTCTGTACGCGGACGGCGCCGGCCGCTGGACCGCCATCATCGGGCTGCGCGGCGCGGTGCGCGAAGGCGCGACCGAAGGCATCGACGCCGGCGCCGTCCGGGAAGCGGTGCGCGCCGCGAACGTGCCCGGCGCGATCGTCGTGGATCTCAAGGTCGAGGCGGACCGCCTGTACTCGGGCTACCTGCACCAGGCCCTCACGCTCTGCGGCGCGGGCGTGGTCGCGGTGGTCCTGCTGCTGGGCGGCGCGCTGCGCAGCGCGCGGCGCGTCCTGCGGGTCCTCGTCCCGCTCGCCGCGACGGTGCTCGTCGTGGCCGCGGCGCACGCGCTCGTGGGCACCCGGCTCACGGTCCCCCACCTCATCGGCCTCGTGCTGGTGGTGGCCATCGGGTCCAACTACGCGCTCTTCTTCGACAGCCTCGCCGCCCGCCACGAGCCGGCCGCGAACCGCACCTACGCCTCGCTGGGCCTGGCAAGCCTCACGACGGTGACGGAGTTCGGCGTCCTTTCCAGCTCCTCGATCCCGGTACTGCACGCGATCGGCTCGACGGTCGCGCTGGGCGCGCTGCTGTCGCTCGCGTTCTGCGCCGCGCTCTCGGAGCGTCCCGCCCCGGTGCCGGCGCAGGGGGCTCGGGCATAATGGGCGCGACCGCCGGACCGCCATGCGCACCCTGATCGACCCTGCCACCGAGCCGCACTCCACGCTCCTGCTCGTCCTGCTCACCGGCACCTTCGGCGAACCGGAAGACTTCGTCCGCGAGGGCTTCGCGGCGGCCGCGCGCGAGCGCGGCATCGGCGCGGAGATCGCCATGGTCGGCACGCGAGCCTCGCAGGTGGTCGACGGCACCGTCGTCGGCGAGCTTCGCAGCGCACTGGTCGCCCCGGCGCGGGCCCGCGGGCGCACGCGCCTGTGGCTGGCCGGCATCTCGCTGGGAGGGACCGCCGCGCTCGCCTATGCTTCCCGCCACGAACGGGAGGTCGAAGGCGTGGTTCTCCTTTCCCCCTATCCCGGGACGCGCGACGTGCTGCGCGAGATCGCGGCGGCCGGGGGGCTCGAGCGCTGGAGCCGCGGGCCGCGAGCCGGCGGCGTGCGTGGAGCGCGAGGCCTGGGCGTGGCTCGCCCGCCGCGAGAGGCGGCCGCGCGTGCACCTGTACTACGGCGCGCAGGACCGCTTCGCCGAGGGCCAGCGCCTGATGGCCGCCGCGCTTCCCGCCGGCGCGTCCCGCGAACTCGAAGGCGGCCATGACTGGCCCGCGTGGCGCCGCCAGTGGTCGCGCTTTCTCGACGACCATGCCGCGGCGCTCGCGATCGGCGCCGCGGCGCCCGAGGGCGTCGCATGAGCCACGTCCTCGACGCGCGCGCGCCGGCGAAGGGCTGGCGTCCCTCGCCCCTCGTCGTGGCCTCGATGGGGCTGCACTGCCTCGCCGGCCTCGGCGCCCTCGCGCGCCCGGAGGCCTGGCCGCTCGCCACGGGCGCCATCGTCGCCAATCACGCCCTGCTCACCGCCATCGGCATGTGGCCGCGCAGCACCTGGCTGGGCCCCAACCTCGTCCGCCTTCCCGCGGCCGCGCGCGCCCGGGGGGAGATCGCCCTCACGTTCGACGACGGCCCGGACCCCGAGGCGACCCCCGCCGTGCTCGACCTCCTCGACGAGCGCGCCGTGAAGGCCTCCTTCTTCTGCATCGGGGACCGCGCGCGCGCCCATCCCGACCTCTGCCGCGAGATCGCGCGCCGCGGCCACACGGTGGAAAACCATTCCTGCGGGCACCCGCGTGTCGTTCGCTTTCCTGTCGATCGGCGGCTTCCGGCGCGAGATCGGCGGGGCCCAGTCCACGCTGGCCGAGCTGGCCGGCTCGGCGCCGGCGTTCTTCCGCCCTCCCGCCGGCCTGCGCAATCCCCTGCTCGACCCGGCGCTGCACGGCCTCGGGCTGCGCCTGGCCACCTGGACGCGCCGCGGATTCGATACCCGCAATCGCGACCCCGCGAGCGTCGCCTCCCGCCTCACGGCCGGGCTGGGCGCGGGCGACATCCTGCTGCTGCACGACGGCCACAGCGCGCGGACCGCGACGGGGCGCCCCGTCGTCCTCGAGGCGCTGCCCCGCGTCCTGGACGCCGCCGCGCGCGCGGGACTCTCGCCCGTCACCCTGCGGCAGGCGATGCATCCTTGAGCCAGGCGTTCTTCCGCAGCCTCGTCCAGGACGCATCCCGCCTCTATCCGCCCGGCGAGCGCTTCGCGCGCCACTTCGCCGCCGGCAAGCTCGGGCGCGACCCGGCGTTCCGCCACCTGCTCGAGCACGGCCTGATCCCCGACCGCGCCCGCGTGCTCGACATCGGGTGCGGGCAGGGCGCGCTCGCGGCGCTGCTCGCGGCCGCGCGCGCGCGCCACGCCCGCGGCGAGTGGCTGCGCGACTGGCCCGCTCCCCCGGACCTCGAGGACTTCCACGGCATCGACCTCGCCGCGAGCGACATCGGGCGGGCCCGAGGCGCGCTCGGGAGCGCGGCCCGGTTCACCTGCGGGGACATGCGCGCCACGCCCTTCGGCGAGGCCGACGCCGTCGTGATCCTCGACGTGCTGCACTACGTCGACCACGCCGCGCAGGAGGAAATCCTGCGCCGCGTGCGCGCGGCCCTGCGGCCCGGCGGCGTCCTGCTGCTGCGAGTGGGCGCGCAGTCGGATTCGCTGCGGTTCCGCTACACCGTGTGGGTCGACCGCGTGGTGATGCGACTTCGCGGCCACCGGCTCGAGCGGCTGTGGTGCCGGCCCCTCGAGGCGTGGATCTCGCTGCTGGGCACGCTGGGCTTCGCGGCCGAGGCGCGCCCCATGAGCGCCGGCACGCCGTTCGCCAACGTGCTCCTGGTCGCGCGCCTGCCCGAATCCGGCGCCCGCGCCTGATCCGGGGCCGGGTTTGCTACCATTGGCCCTGCCACACTCCACTCCGAACTTGCGACCGTTCCTCATCTCCTCATTCACGGCCACGAGTTCTCTCGGCGCCGGGCTTGGGCCCCTGCTCGAGGCGCTGCTCGCATCGCGCAGCGGCCTCGCGCCCTGCCGCTTCGAGACGGTGAAGCTCGACACGTTCGTGGGCGAGGTCGCGGGCGTGGACGCGCAGGCGCTCCCGGCCGGCCTCGCGGCCTTCGATTGCCGCAACAACAGGCTGGCCGAGCTCGCCCTGCGGCAGGACGGCTTCGCGGACGCGGTGGCGGCGGCCGCGGCCCGCCACGGCCCGAAGCGCATCGGGGTCTTCATCGGCACCAGCACCGCCGGGATCCTCGAGACGGAGATCGCCTACCGGAACCGCGACCCGCGGACCGGCGCCCTGCCCGCGGGCCTCGACTACCGCCGCACGCACAACGCCCATTCCGTGGCGGAGTACACGCGCGAGCGGCTGCGGCTCGCCGGCCCGTCCGTCGCCGTCTCCACCGCCTGCTCCTCGAGCGCCAAGGTCTTCGCGATCGGCGCCCGCATGATCGCCGCCGGGGTGATCGACGCGGCGGTGGTGGGCGGGGTCGACTCGCTGTGCCTCACCACGCTCCACGGCTTCGACTCCCTGCAACTGCTCTCCGCGCAGCCCTGCCGCCCCTGGGATGCCGGCCGCGACGGGATCTCCATCGGCGAGGCCGGCGCGTACTTCCTGCTCGAGCGCGAGGCGGCCGGCACGCCGGCGCAGGCGCTCTGGCTGCTGGGCGCCGGGGAATCCTCGGATGCGTACCACATGTCGTCCCCGCACCCCGAAGGGCTCGGCGCCCGGCTCGCCATGGAGGCGGCCCTGGCCAGCGCCGGCCTCGCACCGGCCGACATCGACTACGTGAACCTCCACGGCACGGCCACGCCGAGCAACGACGCCGCGGAGGACAAGGGCGTGTACGCCGTGTTCGCCGACACGGTGGCCTGCAACTCGACGAAGGGCGCGACCGGCCACGCCCTCGGCGCCGCGGGGGCGATCGAGGCCGCCATCGCGCTCCTCGCGATACGCCACGGCTTCATCCCGGCGAGCCCCGGCACGCGCGAGCCCGATCCCGCGCTGCGGGTGCGCTACCGCACGGCCCTCGAGCGCCGGCCGGTCGCGCGGGTATTGAGCAACTCCTTCGGCTTCGGCGGCTCCAACTGCAGCCTCGTGTTCGGCTCGCGGCCGGGGAGCGCGCCATGACGCTCGTCGCGCGCATCGAGGGCATCGGCGCCATCGGGCCGGGCTTCACGGGCTGGCCGGAGGCGCGCGAGATCCTGCGCGGCAGCGCCGCCCTCGCCGGGCGGGCCACGGCCCTGCCCGCGCCCGAGCGGCTTCCCGCCGCGGAGCGCCGCCGCGTGGGCAAGGGCGTGCGCGTCGCGCTGGCGGCGGGACTCGAGGCCGTCGCCGCATCCGGGCGCGATGCGCGCGATTGCACGGCGGTGTTCGCCTCCTCGAGCGCCGACGGCGACATCTGCAGCGCGATCTGCGAGGCGCTCGCCTCCGAGGACCGGGCGGTCTCGCCCACGCGCTTCCACAATTCCGTCCACAACGCGCCGGGCGGCTACTGGGGAATCGCCACGGGCTCGATGAAGGCCGCCGACACCCTGTGCGCCTTCGACGGCAGTCCCGTCGCGGGTCTCCTCGAGGCGGGCGCGCGGCTGGCGCAGCAACCCGGCGAGCCGGTGGTCCTCGTCGCCCACGACGCGCCCTACCCCGAGCCGCTCAATGCGCTGCGGCCGCTGCCCGACGCGATCGCCTTCGCGTTGGCGCTGGCCGGTGGCCCGGGCGGCGGCACCCGCATCCGCCTCGCGCTGACCGACGAGGCGCCCACGACGCTGGCCGATCCGCGGCTCGAGGCGCTGCGCCGCGGGCTGCCCGCCGCGCGGCTGCTGCCGCTGCTGCGCCTGCTCGCCGCCGGCGAGGCGGGCCGCGTCGTCCTCGCGTACTTCGACGGGCTGTCGCTGGCGGTGGAGGCGGGACCGTGACGGCCGCCCGCGACAAGCGCTGGCTCGACGCGCACCTGCCCCACCGCGGGCGCATGAACCTCCTCGACCGCGTGGGCTGGTGGGACGGCGACGCCATCCGCTGCAGCGCGCGCAGCCATCGCGACGCGGACAACCCGCTGCGCCTCGGCGGGGAGCTTCCGGTGGCCGCCGCCATCGAGTACGCCGCCCAGGCGGCCGCGGCCCACGGCGCGCTCCTCGCCGGGGAGGGCGACCCGCCCGCCGCCGGCGTCCTGGCGAGCGCCCGTTCCGTGAGCTTCGGCGCGCGGCGGCTGGACGACATCGCCGGCCCGCTCGAGATGCACGTGCAGCGCGTCGGCGGCGACGAGGCCGGCGTGATCTACCGCTTCCGCGTCGAAGGCGACGGGCGCGAGCTGGCGAGCGGGCGCCTCGCGGTCTTCTTCGGCGCGGCGGGCGGGAGCGCCCCGGCGTGAAGCGCGCCCTCGTGACCGGCGGCAGCGGCGGCATCGGCTCGGCCGTGTGCCGCGTGCTCGCCGCGCGCGGCCTCGAGGTCCTCGTGCACGGCAACCGCAATCCCGAGGCCGCCGCCGCCGTCGCGGCCGTCGATCAACGCGGCCGGCGGGCGCGCGCAGGCGGTCGCCTTCGACGTGACCGACGCCGCGGCGACGGCCGCCGCCCTCGAGGCGATCCTCGAGGGCGGACCGATCCAGGTGCTCGTGAACAACGCGGGCGTGCACGACGACGCGGCCTTTCCGGGAATGCGCCTCGCGCAGTGGCACCGCGTGATCGACGTGTCGCTGAACGGGTTCTTCCACGTGACCCAGCCGCTCCTGATGCCGATGATCCGCACGCGCTGGGGGCGGATCGTCAACGTGACGTCGATCGCGGGGCAGATCGGCAACCGCGGGCAGGCCAACTACGCGGCCGCCAAGGGCGCCGTGCACGCCGCCACGAAGACCCTGTCGCTGGAGCTCGCGAGCCGCGGGATCACGGTCAACGCGGTGGCGCCCGGGATCGTCGAGACGGCCATGAGCGAGGGCAGCTTCAGCCGCGAGGCGATCGAGGGGCTCGTGCCGATGAAGCGCGCCGGGCGTCCGGAGGAGGTCGCGAGCCTCGTCGCCTTCCTCGCCTCCGACGAGGCCGCCTACATCACGGGCCAGGTGATCGGGATCAACGGCGGCCTGGCGTGATCCCGGCGTCCGAGTCTTCCGGGCCCGGCATCGACAGTCCACGCTGCCGAAACGATGCTGTCGTTCGTGCTGCTGCAGCTCGTGGTGATCGTGCTCGCCGGCCGCCTCGGCGCCTGGGCCGCGCGCCGCACGGGCCAGTCGGCGGCGGTCGGGGAGATCGTCGTCGGGATCCTGCTGGGGCCTTCCCTCTTCGGGCTCCTGGCGCCCGACCTCTTCCGCCACGTCTTCCATTCCGCGCCCGCGGCGCCGATGCAGATGCTCTCGCAGGTCGGGCTGCTGCTGCTCATGTTCCAGCTCGGGCTCTCGTTCGACTTCTCCCACCTCACCGAGGCGCGCAACCGCCGCGCCGTCCTGGCGGTCGGCGCGGCCTCGCTGGCGCTGCCCTTCTGCCTCGGCTTCGCCTTCGGGCTCGCCACCGCTCCGATCCTCTCCCCTGGCGTCGACCCGCTCGCCTCCGCCCTCTTCATCGCCACGGCGTTCTCCATCACCGCGCTGCCGATCCTGGGACGGATCATGATGGAGTTCGACATCACGCATTCGCCGCTCGGGGTCATCGCGATCAGCGCCGCCGCCCTGAACGACCTGGTGGGATGGGTCCTGCTCGCCGTGGTGAGCGCGCTGGCCGTCTCGAAGTTCTCGGGGACGGGACTCGCGCTCAACCTGGCCGCGATTTGCGCCTTCGCGGCCGCCGCGTGGCTGCTCGCGCGCCCGCTCCTGCGGCGCGCCTATCGCGCCCTGGCCCCCGCCGACGGCTCCCTCGGCGACCACCAGCTGGGCCTGCTGCTGGTAGCGACCTTCGCCGCAGGCATGGCCACCTTCCAGCTTGGCATCTTCGCGATCTTCGGCGGCTTCCTCGCCGGCGTGATCCTGCACGACGAGCCGGGCCTGCCCGAAGCCTGGAAGTCGCGCGTGGGGCAGTTCGTGACGGTCTTCTTCCTGCCGATCTTCTTCACCTACACCGGGCTTCGCACGGACATCGGCGGCCTGGACAGCCTCGCGGCCTGGGGATGGTGCCTGCTGCTCGTCGCGCTGGCCACCCTCGGCAAGTTCGGCGGCGCCTACGCGGCGGCGCGCTGGGTGGGACTCAGCCACGCCGAGGCCGCCTCGCTGGGCATCATGATGAACACCCGCGCCCTCATGGAGCTCATCGTGATCAACGTCGGCTACGACCTCGGCGTCATCTCGCCGCAGGTCTTCACGATGCTGGTGATCATGGCGGTGGCGAGCACGGTGGTCACCACGCCCTGCCTGCGCCGGTGGTTGCCGGCGGCCGGGCTCGCCCCCCTGAGACGCGGGTGACGGCCGGCGCCGATCCGCTTTCCGGGGCGTGAACTACGGGGCGGCAGCGGCCCTCGCGCGCAGCCGGCGCCAGGCGATGACCGGCAGGCGCACGGCGAACTCGAGCACCAGCCGCGTGTGCATCCAGGTGAGCAGCGCGTTGTCCCGCCAGTAGTCGAAGTGGGACACCCCGCCCTCCTCGGGCCGGAGGTAGCGCACGGGCGCGGGAACGTTGACGGGAGGCACGCCGCGCCAGACGAGCCTCACGGCGGCCTCGGGGTCGAAATCGAAGCGCCGCATCCATCGCTGGCGCCGCATGATCGCCGCAAGGTCCGCGATCGGATAGACGCGGAACCCGAAGAGCGAATCGCCGATTCCCGACCACAGCGTCTCGAGGTTCGCCCACCAGTTCGACACGCGCCGGCCCTTCACGCGCAGGGCGGGCGCGGATGCGTCGAACACCGGCACGCCCAGCACGACGGCATCGGGCCTCGCCCGGGACGCCGCCATGAACTCCGGGATGCACGACGCGGGGTGCTGCCCGTCCGAGTCCATCGTGAGCGCGTGGGTGAATCCCTCGGCCGCGGCCAGCGTGATGCCGTGGAGCACGGCGCTTCCCTTGCCGCGATTGCCCGGCAGCACGATCACCCGCAAGCCGGCGTCGGCGTCCGCCAGGGCGGAAAGCCCCTGGGCCGTTCCGTCGTCGCTGCCGTCGACGACGACCCACACGGGATCCCATTGCCCGCGCGCGCCGCGCACCGTCTCGTAGACGGCCGGCCCCGGGTTGTAGCTCGGGATCAGGACGAGGTGAGTCGCCGAGCGTTCAGTCATGCGAGCCCTGTCCCTCGCGGGGCTCGCCTTCGGGCGCCGGCGCGTGGGCGAGGCTTTCTTGCTGCGCCGGCAGCCCGCCCAGTTCCGCCGCGAAGTAGCGCTCCAGCTCCGCCGTGAACGCGCGCACGTCCCCCGGCGGATCGAAGCGGCGTCCAAGGCGGGCCCGATAGCGGTGCGGGAACCCGGCGGGCGAGAGAACGGACCAGCCCTTGCCCAGGTAGCGCGTGTCGGTCTCGATGAAGACCGCCTGCACGCTCACCCGCGCGCGCCGGGAGACGACCGCCACCGCCGCCGTGAAGGGACCCACCGGGTCGCGCGAGCTCCGGGTGCCCTCGGGGAAGAGGACGAGGTGCCCGCCGAGGCGCAGTTCCTCGCCGGCGCGCGAGGCGAGGCCCAGGAGCGTGTCGTTGGGGATGTAGCGCGCGAGCCGCGCCGCCGGCCCGAGGAGGAAGTTCCCGATGAGCGAAGACTTCATCACGCACATCGCGTCCGGCAGGCGCGAGACCACGAGCACCGCGTCGATCAGGGACGGGTGGTTCGGCGCGACGACGAGGGGCCCCTGGTCGCGAAGCGCGTCCAGCGCCGTGAGGTCCAGCCGCAGCGCGCCCACCGCCTCCATGATGGCGAGATAGGCCCGGAAGCCGGACATCGCGCCGACACGGCCGACGCGCCGTCCCGTCCGGACCGGCAGCACGGCGAGGAGCGCGGCGGAGGCGATGCCCCAGAGGAAGCACATGGCGATCAGCAGGGAAAACCCGAACGCGGCGATCGCGTAGTCCCGGACCGTCCTCAGCGCCCGCAGGATCGCCATGCCCGGCTCCCGTTCCTCAATCGTCCACCAGCACGCGCCGGGACGACTCGGAGAAGATCCACGACACGCCGATGCCGCCGGCCGCGTAGCGGTTCGACGTGACCAGCGGGCTGTCGGCGAAGGTGGCGCCCGCGAGCGTGTCGTAGCGCAGGTAGCCGCCCACCCAGAACTGCCGGTAGCGCTTCGACAGCGCCACGATGAACTGCGCGCCACCGTATCCGCCGCCTGCCTCGTAGGCGGGGCGCGACGCGGTGGCCTGCTCCGGCGTCACGGAATAGAAGTACTGGTTGTTGCGGCTGTCGGTGTAGACCGGCCCCGCCAGGATGCCCAGGTTCCAGCCCGCAAGGCCGCCGACGTCCTCCACGTCGAGGTTCAGGTGCGGGAAGAACTGGGCGCCGATGTAGCGCGGATGCGATTCGAGCGTCACCGCGCCGCGCAGGGGAAGCCGCAGGTCCAGCTTGACGCGGCGATCATCCGTGCGCCAGAGCGTCAGGTCGATCTTGGGGCCCAGCTCGATGGAAGGCCGCAGGTCCGGCATGCCCTCGCGCACCTCGCTTTGCGAGCTGTCCACGGGGAGCGACGCGCCCAGGGAGAGGTTGAAGTCGACCCGGTCGGACGCGAAGAGCACCCCGCGCACGCCGTGGCGGTCGGACTTGAGGAAGTCGCCGTGGTAGATGAAGTACGGCACGGGGAGCGCGTACCCGCGGCTGTGCGACGAGCCGCGATAGTCCGGGAGGTGCAGCGCGGCTATCCCGGCCCCGGCCTCCCACAGCGGTTCCTCGCGCTCCCGCGCCGTCGCGCTCGCGCAGGCGAGGGCCGCGACCGCCAGGAGGCCCGCCGCGGCGCGCGACCCCGGTGCACGGTGGCTGAGACGGCTTTCCCATGCGCTCTCAGCGGCCGGGCCGCCCTCCGCGACCGGCGGCGAAGGCGACCGCCTCGATCTCGACCAGCAGGTCGTCCCGGCAGATGTCGGCGCGCAGGAAGTTCACGTCGGCCTCCTCGCCCAGCGCGGCGGCCACCTCGCGCCGGACGGCCTCCACGTCGGCCGCGAACCGGACGTACACCTTGTAGCTCGCTTCGCGCAGCGGGAAGGCACCGGCCCGCGAGAGGCGCTCGGCCTCGGCGAAGACGGCGCCGAGGTTCGCGAGCGTCTCGCGCGTCTGCGCGACGACGTCGCCCACATGCGCCGTGACGTGCCCGACGATGCTGGCGGTGCCGGATACGAAGAGCATCCCGGGCTCGTTCGCGGGATACAGCACCGCGCGCGAGAACGTCGGGCTGTGCGGCCCGTGCTCCGGCGGGTAGCGATAGGCGCTCACCTGCCGCGGATTCTCGACGGCGCGCCCGCTCTCCCGCGCGGCCACGAAGTACACGGTGAGCGCATTGCCGGCGCCGGTGCCGAGCGCGCAGGCGGCGGGAATCGCCTCCGCGCGCATGCGCCCGGCCGTCTCGAAGGCCGCGCCGCGGCCGATGTTGAAATGCCGGTAGCGCTCCAGGCCGTCCTCGACCTCGTTGATGCGCGGAAGGTAGTTCCAGAAGCGCACGACGTGCGGGAACTCGTGCTTCGCGAGCATCGCGAAGATGTCGCCGTAGGCGCGCTCGGCAAGATCGCGAATCGCCCCCGCCCCTTCGGGAAAGGAGACGACCCCGAACAGGAACTCGCCGGCGATCGCGTACCGGACGCCTGCATCGATCCCCCTTCGAACCGGGTCCTCCGATACCCACACCTCGCACAGGGCGGGCGCGTCGAGGCCGGGCCCCAGGCTCGCCGCGGCCACGCACGCGGAGGGCACGTCGGCGCCGCACTCCCCCGGCAGGGTCGGAAAGCCCATCACCCCGAGGATCCCGGGGCCCGCGCCCCTGAGGTAGTCGGTGGCGGCGTCGAGCGAAAGGTATTCGAGGTGGAGCATGGAGGCCTGGTGGTCAGTCGCCGGCACGCTGCGGGATGGCCGCGTCGTCACGGATGTTGGATGCGCGGCGGCGCGCGGCGGCGAGCGTCCGGCGCAGGTTGGCCAGCGAGAAGGCGTAGTAGACGAGCTTGAACAGGGCGAGCGGGCGCCGCAGCGGCGTGCGGCCGAAGATGTCCCCGGCGAGCACCGACAGCAGGCCGCCCTTCATCCGCAGCGCCTCGCTGGGCCGCAGGAAGAGCTCGCGCATCGTCGGGTTGGTGACGCGGTAGATGAACCAGGAGAACTGCGAGGGGCCGTGGCGCATCACGCGCTCGAACTCGCGGCGCCGTGCCGCCTCCTTCGCCGGCTCGCGCAGCCGGGCCTCGACAAGGTCCGCTCCGGCGACGGCGCTGTTCATCGCGAGCCACACGCCGGAGGAGAAGACCGGATCGATGAAGGCGAACGCGTCCCCGAGGAGGATGTGGTTCTCGCCCTGGCAGGCGTCGGACAGGTACGAATAGTTCCCGGTGGCCTCGACCTCGGAGACGATCTCGGCGCCGGCCAGCCTCTCCGACAGGGGGGCGCACATCGCGAGGGTGTCGCGGAAGAAGTCGGGCAGCGGCTTCGAGCGCGACTTCATGTAGTAGGGCCACGCGACCGCGCCCACGCTCGTGGCGCCGTCCCGCAGGGGGATGAACCAGAACCAGCCGTGCTCGAACCAGTAGATGGTGATGTTGCCCTCGTGGCGACCCTCGTGGCGCCGCGCGCCGCGGAAGTGCGCGTACATGGCGGCGCTGGCGTGCCTGGGGTTTCGCCGCTTGATGCCCAGCCGGTTGGCGATGAGCGTGTCGCGGCCGGAGGCGTCGATCACGAAGCGCGGCCGCCACTCGAGCCCGGCGCCGTCGCCGCCCGTGGCCCGGACGACGGGAGGCCGCTCCCGGTCGCCGAGATCCACCTCGCGCACCCGGCAGTTCTCGCGGGTCTCGGCGCCCGCGCGCGCCGCCCGCCGGAAGAGGATCTCGTCGAACTCGGAACGCCGCACCTGGAAGGCGAAGGGCTGCGACTTGTCCAGCGCGTCGGCGAATTCGTACCGGGCGCTCGCGCCGTGCTCGGCCGAGACGAACTCGGCCGCCCACTTGCGCAGGCCTATCGCCTCGACCTCGGCGCGCACGCCGAGCCGATCGAGCAGCGGCAGGTTGGCGGGGAGGAGGGATTCGCCGATGTGGAAGCGCGGATGGGAGCCCTTCTCGAGCAGCACGACGTGCAGCCCGCGCTCCGCGAGCAGGGTCGCCGCCGTGGACCCGGCGGGACCGCCGCCGATCACGAGCACATCGCAGGTTGTGGCAACCTCTCCGGGCCGCGACCGAGAATCCACCGACACTTGAAAGGCCCCCGTCCCTTGCAGCGATATCGACGGCCCGACATGGGACGGGTATCCTGCAATTTGTTTGCAGGTAATTGTAGGACAAGCCGCCCGCCGGCGCAGGAGAATTCATGATGCGATCGTTGCCGTACGCGCTCTTTTTCTCCGCACTCGCCTTCCCGGCGTTCGCAGGCGACCAGGAGGCGCTCGACCAGTGCATCGCGTCCTGGGGCGCGAAGTCGCCGTTCCGGAAAGGCACGCCCGCCAATTCCGTGATCGCGACCGGCGTGAAGGTGTTCGGGATCGGCCAGGGCTCGACGGGCAGCGACCCCGAGACCGCCCGGCCCGCCCTCGTGCTCGTGCGCCCCGCCGTCAACGTGGCCGGCAAGAGCACGATCCGGCTGTCCAACCCGAACGGCTGGTACTGCTTTCGCTCCAACGTCACGGTGGCGGGCAAGATCGAGATCGACGCCCACTGCAATGCGAAGATCGCGAGCGCCCGGGAAAGCGGGACCACGGTGGGCGCCGCGGACGAAAGCGACAAGGCGGTGGCCGTGTTCGGCGCCATTCGCGTGAACCGGTTCGGATGCCCGCCCGCGAAGGGCGGCTAGGGGATCCGCCGCCGCACACTCGCCATGCGCGCCGAGCAGCCGCCGCCAACGTCCCCGCGCACCGCGCCCATCGGGCCGATCGACCATTACTGGGCCGACGAGGCGGGCCGCAAGCGCTTCGTCAGCGACCTCTTCGACAGGACCGCGCACGACTACGACCGCTTCGAGCGGATCCTCGCGTTCGGCACGGGCTCGCGGTATCGCCGGGATGCCCTGCGCCGCGCCGGGTTGGGGCCGGGCATGCGCGTCCTCGACATCGCCACCGGCACGGGCCTGGTCGCACGCGAGGCGCTGGCCCTCGCCGGCGAACGCGGCGCGGTGATCGGCCTCGATCCGAGCGCGGGGATGCTCGCCGAGGCGCATGGCGCGCTCCCCATCCCGCTGGTCCGCGCCTTCGGCGAGCGCATTCCCTGCCGCGACTCGAGCTTCGACTTCGTGAGCATGGGATTCGCGCTCCGGCACGTGGCGGACCTGGGCATGCTCTTCCGCGAAATGCGCCGCGTGCTTCGTCCCGGCGGCACCGCGTGCATCCTCGAGATCACGCGCCCCGCCTCGCCGCTCGCGGCGGCCGCCGTGCGCACCCTCATGACCCGCATCGCGCCGGCGTTCGCGGGCGGCGCCTCCCGGCGGGCCGATTCCCGGAAACTGATGACGTTCTACTGGGACACGATCGAGGCCTGCGTACCCCCCGGCGCCGTGCTGGCCGCCCTCGAGGGCGCCGGATTCCCCGCGCCGCGCCGCGCCGTGAGCCTCGGGCTCTTCTCGGAATACGTCGGAATTGCGCCCGGGGATTTCCGCGATAATGACGGTTCCGGGCGAAAAGGAAATCGATCCCTTCCCGGCCAACCATGAACATCGCAGACATCCGCAAGGATTACGCCCTGCGGCGACTCGACGAGTCGGACGTCGACGCCGATCCCTTCAAGCAGTTCCACGCCTGGCTGCGCGAGGCCCTGGCGGCCGAGGTGCCCGAGCCCACCGCGATGACGCTCGCCACGGTGGACGACGAGGGCAGCCCCTCGGCGCGCATCATGCTCCTCAAGGCCCTCGACGAGCGCGGCTTCGTCTTCTACACCAACTACGAGAGCCGCAAGGGCCGCGAGCTCGCCGCGCGGCCGCGCGCCGCCCTCACCTTCTTCTGGAAGGAGCTCGAGCGGCAGGTGCGCATCGAGGGCTCGGTGGAGAAGGTGAGCGCGGCGGAGAGCGACGAGTATTTCGCGAGCCGCCCGCTGGGCTCGCGCATCGGCGCCTGGGCCAGCACGCAGAGCGCCACGATCGCGAGCCGCCCGTGGCTGGAGGCGCGCGTGAAGGCCGCCGAGGCGCAGTACGGCGAGAGCCCGCCGCGCCCGCCGCACTGGGGCGGCTTCCGCGTGATTCCCGACTGGCTCGAGTTCTGGCAGGGGCGCCAGAGCCGGCTGCACGACCGCATCGCCTTCACGCGCGAGGCGAGCGGCTGGGTCGTCTCGAGGCTCTCGCCCTAGCGGTGGGAAGTCCGGCCGGCTGCCACGACCCGGCGCGGCTCGAGGCCGAAAGGCTCTCGGCCGAGGCGCTGGAGCGCTCGCTCGATGAGGCGCTCGCCGGCCGCGAGCCGGGCGAGCCGCTGTGGGTCTTCGCCTACGGCTCGCTCATGTGGAACCCCGGGCTCGCCTTCGTCGCCAAGCGCGTGGGAACGGTCTACGGCTACCACCGCAACTTCTGCCTGTGGTCGCGCATCAATCGCGGCACGCCCGAGCGCCCCGGGCTCGTGCTCACCCTCGAGCGCGGCGGCAGCTGCCGCGGGCTCGCCTTCCGCCTCACGGGGTCCACCTCGCGCGCGGAGCTGAGCACGCTGTGGCGGCGCGAGATGTCGCTGGGTTCGTACCTGCCGCGCTGGCTCGACTGCCACGCGGGAGGCGAGCGCATTCCCGTGCTCGCCTTCATCGTGAACCGCGCCTGCTCGGGCTACGCCGGCCGGCTTCCGCTGGAGACGATGGTCCATTCGATCGCCACCGCCCGCGGCAAGTACGGCTCGAGCGCGGAATACCTCTTCCAGACCCAGGCGACGCTGGAGTCGCACGGCATCCTGGATGCGCGCGTGAAGCGCCTCGCCGATCGCGTGCGGGCCCATCTCGCGCGGCCGGGCAAGGTTTCCGCCGCCGGCGCCTGAGGCGCCGCCGCCGGCCTCAGCTGTTGCCGGGTTCGCGGTTCGTGCCGGTCCCGGGCGTGCCTTCGCCGCCGCCGCCGCGATTGCGGTTGCGGTTGCGATGGCGGCGATTGCGGCCGGGCTTGCCCTTGCCGCCGGCCGCCGGCGCCTGGCCCTGCGGCGCCGGGCCCCTGGCCTGCGCGGCGCCCTTGCGCGCCCTGGGTGACTTGGGCGCCTTGCTGCGCCTTCGCTCCCGGCATGCCGCCCTGCCCCTGTCCCTGGCCCTTCGAGCGCCGCTTCTTGCCGCGGCCCTGCCGCGGGCCCTGCCCCTCCGGCGCGCCTTCGCCGCGATTGGGCGTCGGCCCGAAGGCGGGCGGCCCGCCGGGCTTCGCGCCACGCTTCTTGCCGCGGCGCTTCTTGCCGCCCGGGCCGGGTCCCGCCGCCGCGCCCGCGCCAGGCCCGCGCGACGGGTGATGGCCGCGATGGCCCGCCGGAAGTCCCATGGCGCCGGTGGCGCGATTGAATCCGGGCAGGCGGTCGAAGTCGGGCTGGCGGTCGTCGTCCTCCTCCTCGACGACGACCTCGGGCTCGTTCGGCTTCCATCCCTCGAGCAGGTGCGCGGGCTGGAGCTCGTCCTCGACCTCCTCCCACTCCTCCTCCTCGGGCTGCGCCAGCTCGCCGGGAAGGGCCACGTTGCCGGGCAGGAACTCGTCCTCGCCCTCGTCGTCTTCGTCGTCCCCCTCCGCCTCGGCCGGCGCCCCGGCCTCGTTCATGCCGGCGAAGTCCATGAGCTTCACGACGTCCGGCTCGGCAAGGTCGCGCATCATGCCGCGCTTGAGGAACGACGGCAGCTCCACGGGCCCGTAGCGCACGCGCATGAGGCGGCTCACCATGAGGCCCACCGCCTCGAACATGCGGCGCACCTCGCGGTTCTTTCCTTCCTTGAGGGTCACGTGGTACCAGTGGTTGGAGCCCTCGCCGCCCTTGTCCACGAGGCGGTCGAACTGGCATTTCTCGCCGTCGATCTCCACGCCGTCCTGGGTGAGGAGCTGCACCTGCTCCGGCGTGAGGACGCCCATGAGGCGCACGGCGTACTCGCGCTCGACCTCGTAGCGCGGGTGCATGAGGTGGTTGGCCAGCTCGCCGTTGGTGGTGAAGATGAGCAGCCCGCTCGTGTTGAAGTCCAGGCGCCCGATGGACACCCAGCGCGCGTTGTTCACCTTCGGCAGCTTCGCGAACACGGTCGGGCGGTTCTCCGGGTCGTCGCGGGTGCAGATCTCGCCCTCGGGCTTGTGGTACAGCAGCACGCGCGGCAGCGTCGTGCCGAAGCGCAGGCTGATCAGCTTGCCGTCGAGCTTCACGCGGTCGCCGGGGCCGACGAGGTCGCCGAGCTTGGCGACGTGGCCGTTCACCGCCACGTGGCCCTGCGCGATGAGGATCTCGATGTTGCGGCGCGAGCCGTGGCCGGACTGCGCCATCACCTTCTGCAGGCGCTCGCGCTTGCCGACCTCCTTGCCGCGCGCGCCCTTGCCGCCGCGCCCCTTGCGCGCGCCCTGGCCGGCTTGCGGCTTCGCCCATTCGGGAACGATGCCGCCGGGCCAATCGAGCTTGGGCGCGCGGGGAATTCGATGGGGTCTATCTCGCATGGTCGTCGTGCTCCGTTTCGTGCGAAGGCGCCTGCGCCTCGGCTTCGGGGATGGGGGCTTCGTCTGGGGAGGGTTCGCCGGCGGCGTCGCCGGCGAGGCCGAGGAGCGGTGCCTGCGCCGGGACCGGCGCGGGACCGAGGGCGGCGTCGAGGGTGCTTTGCAGCTCCTCGAGCGCGGGCAGCTCCTCGAGCGACCTCAGGTTCAGGTCGTCCAGGAAGCGGCGCGTGGTGGCGAAGAGCGCCGGGCGCCCGGGGCTCTCGCGGTTGCCGACCACGTCGATCCAGCCGCGCTCCTCGAGGGCCTTGAGCGTGGCGGGCGAGACCGCCACGCCGCGGATGTCCTCGATGTCGCCGCGCGTGGCCGGCTGGCGGTAGGCGATGATCGCCAGGGTCTCGAGCACCGCGCGCGAGTAGCGCGGGGCCTTGTCGCTCGCGATGCGGTCGAGGTACTTCTGGAAGTCGGGCTTCACGCGGAAGCGCCAGCCGCTCGCCACCATGGTGAGCTCCACCGAGCGCCCGGCCCATTCCTCCTTCAGCTCCTCGAGGATCCGGCGCAGGCTCTCGACGTCGAGCTCGCCGGAGAACAGGCGCTTCATCTGCAGCGCCGTGAGCGGCTCGGAGGCGGAAAGGAGCGCGGCCTCGAGCACGCGCTTCACGAGTTCGAGGTCGAGCGGCTCGCGCTCGGGCTCGGGGGCCGGGGCTTCGCCGGCATCGATGATTTCGTCGGTCATGGTCAGGTGATGGTGAGCGTGGCGCGCTCGCTCTTCAGGCGCACGTAGATGGGGTCGAAGGCGGACTGCTGGGTGATCTCGATGAGGCTCTCGCGGGCGAGCTCCAGGAGGGCGAGGAAGCTCACCACCAGCACGGGGACGCCCTGCTCCGGCTCGAACAGGAGCGAGAACTCGGTGAAGGCGCCGCCCGAGAGCGTGCGCAGGATGCGGCTCATGTGCGAGCGCACCGAGAGCTGCTCGCGCGTGATCTTGTGGTGCCGGACCATCTTCGCCCGCGCGAGGATGGAGCGCCAGGCCTCCGAGAGGTCCGCCACCGCGATGCCGGGAAGGCGCTCCACGGCCTGCTCGATGTAGACCTCGACGACGGAGAAGTCGCGGCCGGCCACCGGAACCTCGGCGAGCGCCATCGCCGCCTTCTTCATCTGCTCGTACTCGAGCAGGCGCCGCACGAGCTCGGCGCGCGGGTCCTCGGGCTCGGCCTCGTCCTGGCGCTTCGGGCGCGGCAGCAGCATGCGCGACTTGATCTCGATGAGGAGCGCGGCCATCAGCAGGTACTCCGCGGCGAGCTCGAGCTGCTGCGTGCGCATCATCTCGACGTACTCCATGTACTGGCGCGTGAGCTCCGCCATCGGGATGTCGAGGATGTCGAGCGAATGCCTGCGGATGAGGTACAGGAGCAGGTCCATCGGGCCCTCGAAGGCCTCGAGGAAGACCGACAGCGCCTCCGGCGGGATGTAGAGGTCCGCGGGCATTTCCGCGAGCGGCTCGCCGCGGATCCTCGCGACGGGAAGCGCGAGGTCGAGGCCGGGCTGCCCGCCGGGGGCGAGGGAGTCGTTGGCGGCCTGGACGCTCACTTCTTCCCGCCCCAGACGAAGTCGGCGGCGGCCTTCGACATGACCGCGCTGTCGTGGCCGGCGCCCGGCACGTAGGAGAGCTCCCAGGCGAGCTTCACGCCGAGGTCGCGCGCCGCCGCGGTGGCGGCGCCGAAGAAGCTCTCGCCGCGCTCGAGGCGGTTCTCGCCCTGCTTCTTCGAGCCGTCGGACTGGTCGAGATCCGCGTCCTGCGCGTTGACGTCCTTCTCGCCGAGCAGCACGACCAGCCTCTTCTGCAGGGCGCGGCGCAGGTCCGCCTCGCCGGCGGGCGAGTCGACCAGCGAATGCGGATACTTGTGCGCGGCCTTCTCCTTGCGCCATTCCGGCATCAGGTACCAGCCGGCGTTCGCGGCGATGGCCACCGAGACGCGGTTGTCCGGCAGGAGGAGGAGGAGCCGGTGCACGAACTGCGCGCCGGCCGAGTGGCCGAAGATCGCGTAGTCCTTCTGCCCGTCGCGCATCTCGTCGAAGAGGTGCTCGACCATCGAGTAGGCCCACTTCTCGCGGTTCCTGTCGTCCCCGACGCCGCCGAGGTTGTAGTCCGCCGCGTCCGGCCAGTGCTTGTCGGAGAACTCCGGCGCGATCACGATGAAGCCGTACCGGTCCGCCGGCAGCTCCCAGTTGTCGCGCATGGCCGAGGCCTTGCGGCTCTTGCCGTGCATCGCGAAGACGATCGGGCACGTCGAGTCGCACTGGCGCGGCCGGTACGTGTACACGCGCAGCGGCCGGTCGGCCTGCCCGCGCTTGTCGGTGAAGACGAAGCTCCACTTGCCCGAGGGCACCGGCGTCGCCGCCATCGCCGGCAGCGCCGTCACCGCCGCCACGAGGACGGCAGCCAATGTCTTCAGACTCAATTCCCATCCGTGTTCATCCGTGTTCATCCGTGTTCATCGCGTTCCATTTGCGTCCGCGTCACTCTCAGCTGTAATTGAGGCCCATGGCCTCGCGCACGTCGCGCATCGTCTCGTCGGCGAGGTCGGAAGCCTTCTCGCACCCGTCCTGGATGATCGAGCGCACGAGCGTCGGATCCTCCTCGTAGCCCGCCGCGCGCTCGCGCATGGGCTTCAGCTCCGCGTTGATCGCGTCGATCACCGGCTGCTTGCACTCCAGGCACCCGATGCCCGCGCTGGTGCAGCCCTTCACGACCCAGTCGCGGGTGTCCTGCGCCGAGTAGACCTGGTGCAGGTTCCACACCGGGCACTTCTCCGGGTTGCCCGGGTCGGTGCGGCGCACGCGCGCCGGGTCCGTGGGCATCGTGCGCACCTTCTTCGCCACCTCGTCGGGCGCATCGCGCAGCAGGATCGCGTTGCCGTAGCTCTTGCTCATCTTCTGCCCGTCCAGGCCCAGGAGCTTGGGCGTCTCCGTGAGCAGCGACTCGGGCTCGGTGAGGATCATGCGCCCGCCGCCCTCGATGAAGCCGAAGAGCCGCTCCTTGTCGCCGAGCGAGAGGTTCTGCACGTCGCCCACGAGGTCGCGCGCCTGCTCGAGCGCCGCGGCGTCGCCCTTCTCCTGGAAGCGGGTGCGCAGCTCGCGGTAGAGCTTGGCCTTCTTGGGGCCCATCTTCTTCACCGCGGCCTCGGCCTTCTCCTCGAAGCCCTTCTCGCGCCCGAAGAGGTGGTTGAAGCGGCGCGCGATCTCGCGCGTGAGCTCCACGTGCGAGACCTGGTCCTCGCCCACCGGCACGCGGGTGGCGCGGTAGATGAGGATGTCGGCCGCCTGCATGAGCGGGTAGCCGAGGAAGCCGTAGGTGGTGAGGTCGCGGCCGTGCTCGGCGTGCCTGTCCACCGAGTCCTTGTAGGTGGGCACGCGCTCGAGCCAGGAAAGCGGCGTGAAGAACGACATGAGGAGCGTGAGCTCCGCGTGCTGCGGCACGCGCGACTGCACGAAGAGCGTGGCCTTGGCCGGGTCGATGCCGGCGGCGAGCCAGTCGACGAACATGTCCCAGACCGTGGACTCGATCACCGACGGGTCCTCGTAGTGCGAGGTGAGCGCGTGCCAGTCCGCCGCGAAGAACAGGCACGGGTACTCGTTCTGCAGCCGCACCCAGTTCTTGAGGGCGCCGTGGTAGTGGCCGAGGTGCATGGCGCCCGTGGGGCGCATGCCGGAGAGAACGCGGTCCTGGAACATTTTCTTTCTATTCCCTAGAAGCCGAGGAGCGAGTAGAGGTTCTTGAGGAGGGCCCCCATCACCGGGCCGATCATCCACCACAGCGCCCCCGAGACGATGAGCAGGACGAGGATCACCATCCCGAAGGGCTCGAGCCGCGAGTACTGGTAGGCGAGGCGGTTGGGCAGCAGGCTCGCGAGGATCCGTCCGCCGTCCAGCGGAAGCAGCGGGAAGAGGTTCAGCACGGCGAGCCCGACGTTCACCTTGATGCCGGCGTCGGCCACGCGGATCCAGAACTCGTAGGCCACGCCGTCGCCGCCCACGGTGAGGAGGACCTTGGCCACCAGCACCCAGCCGAGCGCCATGGCGAGGTTCGCGCCCGGGCCCGCGGCCGCCACCCAGAGCATGTCGCGCTTGGGGTCGCGCAGGTTCTCGAAGTTCACCGGCACGGGCTTGGCCCAGCCGAAGAGGAAGCCCGTGAAGGCCGTGAGCACCGGCACGACGATGGTGCCGATGGGGTCGATGTGGCGCGCGGGGTTGAGGCTCGTGCGGCCCAGCATCCACGCCGTCTTGTCGCCGAAGAACTTGGCGGCGTAGGCGTGCCCCGCCTCGTGCAGCGTGATCGCGAACACGACGGGGATCGCGTAGATCGCGATGTAGACGATGATTCCCTGGATGTCCATCAATGCAGTGCTGCTTTCACAAAGCCGAACGGCCGGATGTCGCCCTTGCCCTCGCGCAGCAGGAGGGGCCGGTCGCCCGAGATGTCGATCACGGTCGTCACGTCGAGCCCGCAGGGGCCGGCGTCGATGATCGCGTCGAGCTCGTGGTCCAGGTGCGCGCGGATCTCCTCGGCGTCGTTCAGCGCCACGCCGTGGTCGGGAAGGATGAGGGTGGAGGAAAGGATGGGCTCGCCCAGCTCCGCGAGGAGCGCGAGCGGCACCGTGTGGTCGGGGATGCGGATGCCGATCGTGTGGCGCGGGTGCAGGAGCCGGCGCGGGACGTCCCGCGAGGCGCGCAGGATGAACGTGTAGTTGCCCGGCGTGTTGGCCTTGATGAGGCGGTACTGGATGTTGTCTACCTTCGCGAACTGGCCGACCTCGGCGAGGTTGCGGCACATGAGGGTGAGGTGGTGGCGCTCGTCCACGTTGCGGATGCGGCGGATCCTCTCCATCGCCGCCTTGTCGCCGATGTGGCAGCCGAGCGCGTAGCACGAGTCCGTGGGGTAGGCGATGACGCCTCCCGCGCGGATGATCTCCACGGCCGCCTTGATCGAGCGCGGCTGCGGGTTCTCCGGGTGAACCGAGAAGAATTCCGACATTCCTGGCGTGGCGTTGCGCTTCGCCCGCGTGTCGCGCTGCGGGCCTTCGCGTCCTACCTTTTCCTTTTCGCTTCGGTCCCCGGCATGCCGGGGGCCAGTCTGTACCGGGCGGCTCTAGCCTAGTGCGCCCATCGGGTCCACACGGGCACCAGCGACGCCGGAAGCGGCGGAAGCCCGCCCGGCATCACCGGGCTTTCGCCCGGCCCGTGGAAATCGGAGCCGCGGGAGGCGAGGAAACCGTACTCCTCGGCCACGCGGCGCCAGGTGGCGTATTCCTCGGGGCGGTGACTGCCCGTCACCACCTCGATCGCCTCGCCACCGAGGCGCTTGAACTCGTCCAGAAGGGTCGCACGGCCGAGGGGCTTGAGTCCATAGCGCCCCGGGTGGGCCAGCACCGCCACCCCTCCCGCGCCCAGGATCCACGCCATCGCATCCTCGAGGCTCGCCCACTGGTGCCGAACGAAGGCGGGCTTGCCCTTGCCGAGGTACTTGTCGAACGCCTGCTGCGCATCCCTCACCGCGCCGGACTCCGCCAGGTGCCTCGCGAAGTGCGTGCGGCTCAATCGTTTCTCGTTCCCCGCGAGCGCCAGCGCGGCCTCGAGGGTTCCCGGCATTCCCAGCTTCCCGAGCGCCTGCGCCATCAGCTGCCCCCGGCCGAGCCTGCCGTCGCGAATGGATTGCAGGCCCTTCGCGAGGACGGCGGAACCGGGGTCGAAGGCGAGGCCCACCACGTGGACCGTGGTCTCGCCCCAGCTCACCGAGATCTCCACGCCGTTCACGAACTCGATCCCGAGCCGGCGGGCGGCCTGTGCCGCCTCTTCCAGGCCATCGACCGTGTCGTGGTCCGTGAGCGCCATCGCCTGCACACCCTGCCTCGCGCCGAGCTCCAGCAACTGCGAAGGAGACAGCAAGCCGTCCGAGGACGTCGAGTGATTGTGCAGGTCGAAGTTGTCCAAACGCCAATCGGTTTGAGGAACTGGTTGAAATTATAGCAGAATTCGCCCCTCACCACCCCTTCAGGGACGTGCTCGCGAACACGTCCTGAAATCTTTCTGCATGGAAATCAAGAAGATAGGATTCGGCGACGAAGGGCAGGTCGCCACCGCGGAGCTGCTCGCGCGCCTGCCGGCCCTGCAGGCCCGGGCCCTGGCCGCGTCCGCATCCCTCGCGCCGCACCTCGAACGCACCCGGCGCGGTCTCGAGACCCTGCTGGCGCTCGAGCGCCAGCACGGCGGCTCCGGGCCGCTCGCGCTCGAGGGCGTGGAGGAGCTGGTTTCGGCCATTCTTTCCGATCTCGCCCACGTCGAGGCGGCGGCGGCGCGATCCGCCGACGCCAGCCTGGTCGCCGATTGCGCGGATTTCCTCCTCGGCGTCGCGCTGTGGGCCATCCGGCACCAGGTGGCGCTGGAGCCGGTCGAGCCCGTCGTGAACGCCCTCGCGCACCGGGCCAACGCGGCGCGCTCGCGGCAGGAGCTCGCCGCCGTCTTCGGGCTCACCCAGGGCATCGCCGCCCACGTCGCGCCGCGGCTCGAGGCCGACCTGGAGCGCTCCAACCCCGAGCGTCCCTGGCGCATCCTGCACGCGAACCTCGCCATCACGGCCATCCGGACCGAGGACCCGGCCCTCATGGACCACGCCTTCGACGCCCTGGACCGGGCCCTGCCCGACGAGCGCGCCGCCTTCTATGCCGAGGCCCTCGCCCTCGCCCTGGCGCCGGCAATCGCTTCCGAAGTCAGGGAACGGATCCGCGCCCGGCACCTCAAATGGACAGCCGCCCGTTGAATGGGCGAAAATAGCGGATTGATTTTGCGAGGCTTTTGGCCCCCTTGAAGCTGCTCTTCGACCTTTTCCCGGTCATCCTCTTCTTCGTCGCCTTCAAGTTCCAGGGCATCTACGTGGCCACGGCCGTGGCCATCGCCGCCACCCTCGGGCAGGTGGCGTACGTGCTCGTCCGCGGCCGCAAGGTGTCCAACATGCAGTGGATGAGCCTCGCGATCATCGTGCTCTTCGGGGGCGCCACGCTGCTGCTGCGCGACGAGACCTTCATCAAGTGGAAGCCCTCGGTCCTCTACTGGCTGGCCGGCGCCGTCTTCCTGGGCGGCCTCGCCTTCGGGACCAACCTCGTGAAGGCGGTCATGTCCGAGGGGATCACGATGCCCGAGCAGGCGTGGACGAAGCTGTGCGTCGCCTGGGGCGTCTTCTTCCTGTTCAAGGGCACGCTCAACCTCTGGGTCGCCTACACGTTCGACACCGACACCTGGGTCAACTTCAAGCTCTTCGGCGGCATGGGCCTCATGTTCGCCTTCGTGGTCGCGCAGGCCTTCTGGATGGCGAAGTACCTGCCCGACGAGGAAGAGGCGAAGCCCGGGCCCGCTCCCGCTCCCCACACCCCGAAGCCCTAGCATGCTCTACGCCATCATCGCCGAGGACGTTCCCGGCTCGCTGGACAAGCGCCTCGCGGCGCGGCCGGCCCACGTCGAGCGCCTGAAGGCGCTCCTCGCCGAGGGGCGGCTCGTCCTCGCCGGCCCGCATCCGCTCATCGACGCCGAGGACCCCGGCCCGGCCGGCTTCTCGGGCTCGCTCATCGTGGCGGAATTCGCCTCGCGGGAGCTGGCGATCGCCTGGGCGAGCGCCGATCCCTATGTCGCGGCCGGCGTCTACGCCAGGGTCGCGGTGAAGCCCTTCAAGAAGGCGCTGCCGTGAGCCTGGAGTCCGCCATCCGCGAGCGCCTGGCGGTGCTGCGCCCCGAGAGCGTCGCGCTCGTGGACGAGGACCACCTGCACGTCGGCCACGGCGCCGACGGCGCGCACTGGCAGCTCACCATCGTTTCGGAAGCCTTTCGCGGCAAGCCCCCGCTCGCGAGGCATCGAATGGTTTACGAGGCCTTGGGCGACCTCATGAAACGCGAGATCCACGCCCTGAGAATCGAGGCGTTCGCGCCCGAGCAGTTTTGACCCCACGAAGAAAAGGATTACCCATGCATTCCACCCTGAAGACCCTCGCCGTCGCGCTCGTCGCGGGCACGATCGCCCTCGGCGCCGTCGCCCAGGAAAAGGCCGCGCCGAAGAAGGCCGCGGCCGGCAAGATCGTGGTGAACGGCGTCACCATCCCGCAGTCGCGCATCGACATGATGAACAAGGAGCTCACCGCCTCCGGCCAGCCGGACACGCCCGAGCGCCAGAAGGCCGTGCGCGAGGAGCTCATCAACCGCGAGGTCCTCGTCCAGGCCGCCCAGAAGCGCGGCCTCGACAAGAACGCGGAAGTCGCCGCGCAGATGGAGATGGCGCGCCAGGCCGTGCTCGTGCGCGCGCTCTTCGAGAACGAGGTGAAGGCCAACCCCATCACCGACCTCGACCTGCAGAAGCAGTACGAGGACTTCAAGAAGTCGATGGGCGAGAACGAGTACAAGGTCCGCCACATCCTCGTGGACAAGGAAGACGACGCCAAGGCCATCATCGCCGAGCTCGGCAAGGGCGGCGACTTCGCCAAGCTCGCCAAGGACAAGTCGAAGGACCCCGGCTCCAAGGACAACGGCGGCGACCTCGACTGGGGCCCGTCCGCCCGCTACGTGAAGCCCTTCGCCGACGCGATCAAGAAGATGAAGAAGGGCGAGCTCACCACGGCGCCGGTGAAGACCGACTTCGGCTACCACGTGATCCGCCTCGACGACGTGCGCCCGCTGAAGGTGCCCGGCTTCGACGAGCTCAAGGAGCAGTTCCGCCAGCGCGCCCAGCAGCAGCAGGTCCAGAAGCTGGTCATGGAGCTGCGCGGCAAGGCGAAGGTGGAGGAGCGCTAGCCGCTTTCCGCCCGCTTCCCGCGTGAGGAAGGGCGCCTTCGGGCGCCCTTTTTCTTTCGCGCTATCATCGTCTCGAGGAGACTTCTCCAACCGAGGAAGCGCGATGACCACCTCGCTCGTGGTAACCGTCGTCGGGCCCGACCGCCCGGGAATCGTGAACCAGCTCTCCGACGCCGCGCAGCGCGTGGGCGCCAACTGGGAGGCGAGCCGGATGGCGAACCTCGCCGGGCAGTTCGCGGGCATGGTGCACTTCGAGGTGCCGGACGACCGGGCGGACGCGCTCGCGAAGGCGCTCGCCGCGCTGGAGTCGCCCGGGCTGCACGTCGTGATCGCGCGCAGCCAGTCCGGCGCCGCGGTGCCGGCGCGCAGGCACGTGCGCCTGGAGCTCATGGGCCACGACCGGCCCGGCATCGTGCGCGACCTCTCGGGCAGCCTCGCCGAGCGCGGCGTGAGCATCGAGGAGCTGGAGACCCAGGTCTCGAGCGCGGCGATGGCCGGCGGCAACCTCTTCAAGGTGAAGGCGCTGCTCGCGGTGCCGCAGAGCCTGTCCGACGCGCAGCTTCGCCGCGGCCTCGAGGCGCTCGCCAACGAGATGATGGTGGACGTGGAGCTGCGCTAGCCGGCGCCACCGTCCCGGGGAGGAACCCATGAGCCTCACGCTGGACTCGGCCGCGTTCGCCGCGAACGCCTCCATGCCGTCGAAGCACACGTGCGAGGGCGACGATGCCTCGCCGCCGCTCGCCTGGTCAGGCGCGCCCGCCGGCACGAGGAGCTTCGCCCTCATCGTGGACGACCCCGACGCGCCCGATCCGGCTGCGCCGAAGATGACCTGGGTGCACTGGGTGCTCTACGACATTCCCGCCTCGGCCGCCTCGCTCGCCGAGGACATCGACCCCGCGGGCTGCCCGCCGGCACGCGCGAGGGCGTGAACGACTGGGGACGCACCGGCTACGGCGGCCCCTGCCCGCCCATCGGCCGGCACCGCTACTTCCACAAGCTCTACGCGCTGGACACCGTGCTGGGCGACCTCGGCCGCCCGAAGAAGGCCGCGCTCGAGAAGGCGATGCAGGGGCACGTCCTCGCCGAGGCGGTGCTCATCGGGACCTACGAGAAGCGCCGCTAGGCGATCAGGCCTTCGCGGAGGCGAGCTTCAGCGTGCGCCCCGCCACCATGAACTCGCCGTAGCCCCGGTGATGCAGCGTCCGCGGGACCTTCACGGCCGGATCGATCCAGGCCGCCACCACCTCGAGGACGAAGAAGTTGTAGCGGTTCACGAGGCGCGTGTCGGCCACGCGGCACTCCAGGTTGGCGAAGCACTCGCCCACGAGCGGGGCGGCCACCTGCGAGGCCGGCAGCGGCGTGAGGCCGAACTTCGCGAACTTGTCCGTGCGGCGGCCGGAGCAGTTGCCCACGCGCCACCACCTTCTTCGCGATCCTCGCCGTCGGGATGGCGATGACGCAGGCCCGGGAACGCCTCAGGAGGTCGAACGAGAAGTTGCGCCCGCTCACCACGCAGCCCACGAGCGGCGGCTCGAACTCCATCATCGTGTGCCAGGACATCGTCATCACGTTGGCGCGCCCCCTGTGCGCCGTCGTGAGCAGGACCACCGGCCCCGGCTCGAGCAGGCCATAGACGCGGGAAAGCGGGAGCTTGCGCTGCGTGCCGATCATGGCGACCATTATGGCTCGCGCACCCTCCGGAGGCACCCATGTACAAGCGGATCCTGCTCGCCTACGACGGCTCCCAGTCGGGCCAGAAGGCCCTGCTCGACTGTCGGGAGATCGCGGATTGGGGGCACTCGGAACTCTTCCTCGTCGCCGTCATGCCCTCGCCGGCCACCTTCATCGGCGCCGAGGGCGGCGTCTACGACGCCGGCAGCGAGGAGCGCGACCGCGAGCAGTACCGGGGCATCCTGGACGAGGGCCTGAAGCGGCTCGCGGACACCGGCCACAAGGCCAACGGCGAGGTGCTGACGGGCGACGCCGTCGAGGAGATCGCCAAGTGCGCCGCCCGGATCGGGTCGGACCTCATCGTGGTGGGCCACCGCCACCTCGACGGCTGGGCCGCGCGCTGGTGGCGCGGCTCGGTCTCCAAGGCGCTCATCGAGCAGTCCCCCTGCAACGTGCTGGTCGTCATCACGCGCTGACCCTTTTCGCCTGCGGCCCCGTTTCATGGTCTGACCCCGCCATTCCGGCCGGGGCAGCCGAAAGGAGCCGCCATGAAACGCCTTGCCCTCGCCGCCGCGGCCGTTGCCGCCGCCTTGGCCCTGCCCGCCTGTGCTTCCGGCGCCGGCAGCCTCGCCCGCGTCACGGTCATCGACCGCACCGCCAACCGCGAACTGCCCGTGCACTGGAAGGACGGGCGCGCCTATATCGCCGGCCAGCCCGGCAACGAATACGCCGTTCGCATCCGCAACGTCGCGGGCGAGGACCTGCTCGCGGTCGTGAGCGTCGACGGCGTGAACGCGATCACCGGCGAGACCGCGCGCTCCTCGCAGGGCGGCTACGTCCTCGGCTCGTACGTCTCGATGGACGTCTCCGGCTGGCGCAAGAACATGCAGCGCACCGCGGCGTTCTACTTCACCACGCTCCCCGACTCCTATGCCGCGCGCACGGGGCGGCCGGACGATGTCGGGGTGATCGGCGTGGCGCTCTTCAGGAGGAAGCCGCCGGAGCCGGTGGCGGTCGAGCCGCCGTGGCGGCCGGCGCCCTTCGCGAAGAGCGAGTCCTCCGCCGGCGCGCCCTCGCCCGCGGCGCCCTCCGCCGAGCGCAACGAATCGCGCGATTCCGCCAAGCGCGCGCAGGCCGACTCGCCGCTGGGAACCGGCCACGGAAGGCAGGAGAGGAATCCCGCGCGCTGGGTGGAATTCGAGCGCGCGACCGCCTACCCCGTCGAGACGATCGCGATCTACTACGACAGCATGCCGAACCTCGTCGCCCAGGGCGTGATCCGCGCCGCGCCGCGGCCGCGCGATCCCAGTCCCTTCCCCGGCTTCGTGCCCGATCCGGTGTCGCACTACCGCTCCTGGCACCGGCCGCCGGGCGCGTGAGGCGCCGGGGCTCGCCGGCGGCGCGGGGAGCGTAAACTCCCCGCGTGTCCGATACCGACGAACAGCTCATGCTCGCCTTCGCGCAGGGGGACGCCGGCGCGTTCGACCGCCTCTACGCCCGCCACAAGGGCACCGTCTTCCGCTTCATCTCCCGCTCCCTGCCCTCGCGGGCCGACGCCGAGGAGATCTTCCAGGAGGTGTGGATGAAGGCGATCGAGGCGCGCTCCCGCTACGAGCCGCGCGCGAAGTTCACCACCTGGATCTACGCCATCGCGCACAACCGGCTGGTGGACCGCTGGCGCAAGAAGGGAATCTCGCTGGTGCCCATGGACGGCGGCGACGACGAGCGGCCGGCCATCGACCCGCCGGACGATCCGGCCAACGAGCCCTACGCCCAGCTTGCCGGGCGCGAGGCGATGGCGCGCTTCGCGGCGGCGCTCGAGGCGCTGCCGCCCGCCCAGCGCGAGGCGTTCCTCCTGAAGGAGGAGGCGGAAATGTCGATCGCGGAGATCGCGCAGGCCACGGGCGCCAACGAGGAGGCGGTGAAGAGCCGCGTGCGCTACGCGACGGCGAAACTCCGGGAGGCCCTCGATGGCTGATCCTCGCGACGATCGCGTCGCCTCCGCGTATCGCGAGCTGCCGGGCGAGGGCCCGCCGCCCGCGCTCGATGCCGCCATCCAGGCCGCGGCGCGGCGCGCCGTTGGCGCCCGCCCCGGCGGCGTTCGCCGCTGGCAGGTTCCCGTCTCCATCGCCGCGGTGCTGGCGCTCGCCATCGGCGTGTCGCTGCAGGTCGAGCGCGAGAAGCCCGTCGTCGTGGACGGCACGCCGGTCTCGTCGGGCAGCGCGGAATACCCGGTGCCGGAGGCGGCGCCCGAGAAGGAGGAGCCGCCGGCCCGCGAGGAGGCGCGCGCCCTGCAGAAGCAGGCGGCCCCGATGCCCGAGGCGAAACAGGTCGCGCCCGAGCCGCCCCGCGTGGAGGCGCCGCCCCCGCCTCGCGCCGAACCGCGGCCAGCGCCACCGGCGGCCGAATCCCTCGCCGTGCCGATGCCCGCTTCGCCGCCAGCTTCTCCGGCACCGGCTCCCGCCCGGGCTCCGGCTCCGGCCACCTTCGCGCCGGCCCCGGCCAATGTCGCCGTGCCTCCCGCCACCGCCGGCGCAGCCGCCTCGGCCGATGCCGTTCGCGCCGCCCCGCAGCCGGCCGCGCGCGCCAAGAAGGAACTCGCGCGTGAGGCGACGACGCAGGAGAAGGCGATGGCCGACGCCCTCGAGACGCCCGAGCGGCGCCTGGAGCGCATCGCCGACCTTCGCCAGAAGGGCCTGCACGACGAGGCCGACCGGGCGCTGGCCGAGTTCCGCCGCGCGTATCCGGACTACCGCATCAGCGAGGAACTGCTGCGCCGGGTCCAGCGGCAGTGAACGGCGGGATCGTCTTCGCGGTGCGCGTCGTGGCCGCGGCGAGCGCCGCCGCGACGCTCGCCTTGATGCTCTGGGCCATGACCTTTTCCTGGAGCGGGCTGGCCTTCGTCCTCGGCCTCATGGCGTGGTGCGTCTCGCCCTACGTCCTTCTCGCCATCGCGGCGGGCGCGATGCGCGTCTCGAGGCGCGGCGCGATCGCGCTGCTCGTCACGACGATCCTCGTCGCGGGCGCGGCCGCCGTGGCCTACGTCGACGCCTTCTTCATCCACCTCGACGCGCAGGGCGCGCTGATCCTCCTCTTCATGCCCGTCTGGCAGTGGGTCGGCGCCGTCGCCGGCATCGTCGTCGCGTCCCTCCTCCCCGCGCGCTAGAGGAGGCAGGACAGGCGCTCTTCGCGCAGGGTGGCGAAGCCGTGGCGCTCGTAGAAGCGGCGCGCGCCCGGATTGTCGAAATGCGTGGCGGTGTCGATGCGGGTGACGCCCGCGCGGCGAAGCTCGTCCTTGAGGGAGGCGAGCATCTCCGAGCCGATGCCCTGCCCCTCGAGCCCGGGGCGCACGTTCACGTCGTCGAGCTTCGCCACCAGCGTGCCGCGCGAGGTGGAGATCGCGAAGCAGGCCACGCAGCAGGCGACCACCTCGCCCGCGCGCCGGCCCATCCACACGAAGCCGAGCTCCGGGCGCCGGGCGAAGAGGTCCAGCGCGCGCCCGAGCGCCGCGGGCCCGCCGTCTCCGTAGACCGACGCGACATCCCGGTAATGCGGGTCGGCCTGCAGGAACGCGAGGAAGAGCTCGAAGGCCGCCCCGCGGTCGCCGGCCCCCATGCGCGAGAAGACGGGTTTCAAGCCTTCGCGCCGGCCACGCCGTAGGCGCCCAGCCGGCTCTCCGAGAGCGTGAGCGACTCGAAGCGGCGGTCGAGGCGGTCGTAGTCCTCCTCGTGCTCGCCGAGGAACGCGCTGTACGCCTCCTCGCTCTGCCAGCGGTCGATGGTGACGTACTCGCCGGGGCGCTCGTCGTCGGCGAGGAGCTCCGTGCCCGCGTAGTCCTTCGAGGAGGAGAAGAACTTCGCCCACTCGCCCTTCGGCCCGTACGCCTTCTCGAACTTGGCGAGCTGCGCCGGGTCGACCTTGTAGCGCCAGATCACGATGTACATGGGAGGCGCTCAGCCGAGCCAGGCGCGCGCGTTGCGGAACATGCGCATCCAGGGCGAGTCCTCGCCCCAGCCGTCGGGGTGCCAGGACATGAGGACGGTGCGGAACACGCGCTCCGGGTGCGGCATCATGATCGTGAAGCGGCCGTCGGGCGTGGTCACCGCGGTGATGCCGCCGGGCGAGCCGTTGGCGTTGTACGGATAGGCCTCCGTCGGCCTGCCGCGGTTGTCCACGAAGCGCGCGGCGACCAGGTACTGGCACGCCTCGAGCGCCTTCGCGTCCCTGAACGTGGCCTTGCCCTCGCCGTGCGCGGTGACGATGGGGATGCGGCTGCCTTCCATGCCCGCGAAGAGGATCGAGGGCGACTTCTGCACCTCCACCAGCGTGAAGCGCGCCTCGTACTGCTCCGAGAGGTTCCTCTCGAAGTGCGGCCAGTTCTGCGCGCCCGGGATGATCGACTTCAGGTTCGAGACCATCTGGCAGCCGTTGCAGGCGCCCGAGGGCGAACGAGTCCGCGCGGCCGAAGAAGGCCTCGAACTCGTCGCGCGCCCGCGAGTTGAAGAGGATGGACTTGGCCCACCCCTCGCCCGCGCCCAGCGTGTCGCCGTAGCTGAAGCCGCCGCAGGCCGCGAAGCCCTTGAAGCCGGAGAGCTTCACCCGGCCCGAGATGATGTCGCTCATGTGCACGTCGACGGCCGCGAAGCCCGCGCGGTCGAAGGCGGCCGCCATCTCCATCTGCCCGTTCACGCCCTGCTCGCGCAGGATCGCCACCTTCGGCCGCGCCCCCGTGGCGATGAAGGGCGCCGCGATGTCCTGCGGCGGGATCGAAGGAGAGCCTCGCGTTCAGGCCCGGGATCGCCTTCGTCCAGGAGGCGGTCGTACTCCTGGTCCGCGCACGCCGGGTTGTCGCGCAGGCGCTGGATGGCGTGGGTGACGCTCGACCACGCGCGGTGCAGGTCCACGCGCTTCTCGGCGAGCACGGGCTTGTCGTTGACGATCACGCGCACCTGCCCCTGCGGCGTTCGGATGCCCGATCACGTGCGACTCGCGCGAAAGCCCCGCGTCGCGAAGCGCCTGCATCACGCGCGGCGCGCTCGCTCCTTGCGGACCTGCAGCACCGCGCCGAGCTCCTCGTTGAAGAGCACCGCGAGGATGCGCTCGGCGAGGTTGCCCGCCAGCACGTCCGTCTGGCGCTCGTGGCCGTCCACGTCGAGCTGGCTGCGGGTCGATGGCGAGGTTGTCGAGGTAGAGCGTGACGCCCGCGCGGCCGGCGAAGGCCATCTCGCAGACGCGTGGCGAAGAGCCCGCCGTCGGAGCGGTCGTGGTAGGCGACGACCTTGCCCGCGCGCGTTCGAGCGCCTGGACGGCGCCGAAGAAGGCCGCGAGCTTCGCCGGATCGTCCACGTCCGGCGCCGAGTCGCCGAGCTGCCCGTGCACCTGCGCGAGCGCCGAGCCGCCGAGGCGGTTCCTGCCCGCCGCCCAGGTCGACGAGCACGAGCTCCGTCTCGCCCAGGTCCATGCGCAGCTGCGGCGTGAGCGTCCGGCGCGCGTCCGCGACCGGCGCGAACGCCGAGACGATGAGCGAGAGCGGCGCGGTGACGGCCTTGTCCTCGCCGATGGCCGGCGTCCTTCCACGTCGTCTTCATCGACATGGAGTCCTTGCCGACGGGATGGAGACGCCGAGCGCGGGGCACAGCTCCATGCCCACGGCCCTCACGGTGTCGAAGAGGGAGGCGTCCTCGCCCGGGTGCCCGGCCGCGCACATCCAGTTGGCCGAGAGCTTGACGTCGCCGATGGCGCGCGATCGCGGCGGCCGCGATGTTGGTGATGGCCTCGCCCACGGCCATGCGCCCCGAGGCGGGGCCGTCGATGAGCGCGACGGGCGTCCGCTCGCCGATGGCCATCGCCTCGCCGAGGTTCGTCGCGTAGCCCATCGTGGTGACGGCGACGTCGGCCACCGGCACCTGCCACGGGCCCACCATCTGGTCGCGCGCGCACATGCCGCCCACGGAGCGGTCGCCGATGGTCACGAGGAACGTCTTGTCGGCGACCGTCGGGCAGGCGCAGCACGCGGTAGGCCGCCTCCTTGAGGTCGATGCCGGAGGTGTCGAGCGCCGGGAGCTCGCGGGGCAGCCGCTTCACGTCGCGGTGCATGCGCGGGGGCTTGCCCAGCAGCACCTCGAGCGGCATGTCCACGGGATCGTTGGCGAAGAGCGTGTCCTCGACCACCAGCCGCCCGTCGGCGCGCGCGATGCCGACGACGGCATAGGGGCAGCGCTCGCGCTCGCAGAGGGCGCCGAACTCGTCGATGCGCGCCTCCGGGATCGCGAGGACGTAGCGCTCCTGCGACTCGTTGGACCAGATCTGCATCGGCGTCATGCCCGGGCTCCTCGATCGGGATCTCGCGCAGCTCGAAGTCCGCGCCGACGCCGCCCGAGTGGGCCAGCTCCGGGAACGCGTTGGAGAGCCCGCCCGCGCCCACGTCGTGGATCGAGAGGATGGGATTGGCCTCGCCCATCTGCCAGCAGGCGTCGATGACCTCCTGGCAGCGGCGCTCGAGCTCGGGGTTGGCGCGCTGCACGGAATCGAAGTCGAGCGACTCGGTGTTGGTGCCGCTCGCCATCGAGGAGGCGGCGCCGCCGCCCATGCCGATGAGGAAGCCGGGCCCGCCCAGCTGCACGAAGACCGTGTCCGCCGCGAAGCCGTGCTTCTGCACGTGCCTCGCGGAGAGGTTGCCGAGGCCGCCCGCGAGCATGATGGGCTTGTGGTAGCCGCGCACCTCGCCCGCGACGGGCATCTCGAAGGTGCGGAAGTAGCCCGCGAGGTTGGGCCGGCCGAACTCGTTGTTGTACGCGGCGCCGCCGATGGGGCCCTCGACCATGATCGAGAGCGCCGAGGCGATGCGGCCGGGCTTGCCGTAGCCGCCTTCCCACGGCTCGCGCTGGCCCGGGAGCTCCAGGTTGGAGACCGAGAAGCCGGTGAGGCCCGCCTTGGGCTTGCCGCCGGTGCCCGTCGCGCCCTCGTCGCGGATCTCGCCGCCGGCGCCGGTGCCCGCGCCCGGGTGCGGGGCGATGGCCGTCGGGTGGTTGTGCGTCTCCACCTTCATCAGGATGTGGGTGGTGTCGCGGTGGTAGCCCCAGCCCCCGTCCGCGCCGGGGAAGAAGCGCTCGATCTCGGCGCCTTCCATGACCGCGGAGTTGTCCGAGTACGCGACGACCGTGCCGCGCGGGTTCGCGGCGTGGGTGTTGCGGATCATCTGGAAGAGGCTCTTGTCCTCGCGCCTTGCCGTCGATGGTCCACGAGGCGTTGAAGATCTTGTGCCGGCAGTGCTCGCTGTTCGCCTGCGCGAACATCATGAGCTCGACGTCGGTGGGGTTGCGCCCCATCTTCGCGAAGTTCTCGGCGAGGTAGTCGATCTCGTCGGGCGCGAGCGCGAGGCCCATCGCCGAATTGGCCTCCTCGAGCGCCTTGCGGCCCGCCGCCCTGCAGGTCCACGGTCGCGAGCGGCCCGGGCGCGTGGTGCGCGAAGAGCCGGCGCGCCTCGCCGAGGCCCCCAACCACCGTCTCCGTCATGCGGTCGTGGATCGCCTCCGCGAGGGCGCGCTCCGCCTTCGCCCGCAGGGGCTTGCCGTCCTGCATCGCGAAGTACCAGGCCACGCCGCGCTCGATGCGCGCGACCTTGCCCAGCCCGCAGTTGCGCGCGATGTCGGTGGCCTTGGACGACCAGGGCGAGACGGTGCCGAAGCGCGGCAGGACCACGCGCAGCTCGCCCCGCGGCTCGGCCTTGCCCGGCGTGCCGTAGGTGAGGATCTTCGCGAGCACGTCCGCTTCGGCGGCCGTCAGCGGCTGCGAAAGCAGCGCGAAGTGGACGAAGCGGGTGTCGATCGAGACCGCGGCGCGAAGGCCCGGCTTGAGGCCGGCGAGGAGCTTGTCGACGCGGAAGGCGGAGAGGGCCACGCTGCCGGGCAGCGTGAGGAGGGGCTGCTCGGGCGCAACGTGCGAATTCATGGCGCAAATTATACCGTAGCGGAAAGAGGGGACGGTTCCGGAACCGTCCCCCGATTCCGCCCTTCGCTAGCGCCAGCGCAGCAGGATTCGCAGCCGGCGGAATGCACCGGCCTCGACCGCGTCCGGGACGACGGTGATCGCGCGGGAAAGGCGCGCGCCCTCGGGCACCCAGCGCACCACCGTGAGCCACGGCGCCACGAAGGAGCCTTCCGCCAGGGCGCCCGTGGCGAGGCGGCCGTCGGCGTGCTCGACCTCGACCCGGCCGGCAAGGTCCACCGTGAAGCGGCGGACGGCCCCCGCGCCCTCCTTCCCGGCATGGAGGCGGGCGGCGCGCACGGCGGCCGCGCCCAGCGCGCAGGCGAGGGCGGCTTTCGCGGGCCCCGGCAGGTCGGCGGCCAGGATGGCGACGAGCGCCGCCGCGGCCACGGCCGTGATCCACGCCCCGGCGCGCCGCGATGGCCCCAGGCGGATGACCACACGCCATGCGGGGTCGTTGCCCGGCCCCTCGCCGCTATACTTGGAACGAATCCCGCACTGCCGCCATCTCCCCCGGTGACCTCCCCGCTCCCCCGAACCTGCGACCTCTCCCCCCTTAACGCCCTCCTGCGCGTTTCGGGCGACGACGCCGCCGACTTCCTGCACAACCAGTTCACCAACGACGTGAAGGCGCTCGCCGTGGGCGCGGCCCAGTGGAACGGCTGGTGCACGCCCAAGGGCCGGCTCCTCGTCACCTTCGCCCTGGCGCGCGACGCCGGGGGCTACTTCCTCCTGCTGCCGGCCGCGTTCGCCGAGGCCATCGCGAAGCGCCTGCGCATGTTCGTGCTGCGTTCGAAGGTGAAGGTCGAGGACGCGTCCGCCGCCACGCCGCGCTTCGGCATCTGGGACGGCGCGCTGCCCGCGGGCTCCTTCCGCCTGGGCGAGGCGCGCGCCCTGGTCCTCGGCCCGGCGCCGGAGGGCCGCCCCGCCACCCTGGACGAATGGGCGCTCTCCCTCATCCGCGACGGCGTCGTGCAGGTCGTGCCCGGGACGCAGGAGGCGTTCGTGCCGCAGATGGCCAACTACGAGCTCGTCGGCGGCGTGAGCTTCAAGAAGGGCTGCTACCCGGGCCAGGAGATCGTGGCGCGCACGCAGTACCGCGGCATCCTCAAGAAGCGCGCGGTGCGCGTGCATTCGGCAGACGCCGCTCGCCCCGGGCGAGAGCGTCTACAGCGACGCCTTCGGCGACCAGTCCGCGGGCACGGTGGCCAACGTCGCGCCTTCGCCCGGAAGGCGGCTTCGAGGCGCTGGTGGTCGCGCAGCTCGAAGCGATCGCCAGGGCCGACCTGCGCCACGGCTCCCTCGCCGGGCCGCCCCTCGCCCTCCAGCCCCTGCCCTATCCCTTCTAGAGCCTCGCCCGCATGCCGATGTGCGGGATGCCGGCCTCGAGGTATTCCTCGCCCTCGATGGCGTAGCCGTGGCGCAGGTAGAAGTTCTTCGCCCCCGACTGCGCGTGCAGGTAGACCTCGCGAAAGCCCCGCCGCCTCGCCTCGGCCATCAACGCCTCGAGAAGCGCGGCGCCGACGCCCCGGCCGCGCCACGGCGCCAGCACCGCCATGCGCCCGATGCGCCCGTCGGGCATGAGGCGGCCGGTGCCGATCGCCTCGCCCGAGGCGCTTTCGGCCAGCGCATGCACGCACTCCGGGTCGCGGCCGTCGATCTCGATTTCGGGCGGGACGTTCTGCTCGCCCACGAACACCGTCGTGCGGATGCGCGAGAGGACGGGGGAAGCGTCGCGCCAGTCGGCCAGGCGCACGCGGAAGTCGGGGGCAGGGCGTCATGGTATCGTCGCGGGGTTCGCCGCCATTCTAGCCGCCCCGCCCCGATGAACCCCCGCTCCGCGCCGCTTGCCGCCATGGCCGCCATGTGCGCGATCTGGGGCTACTCGTGGATCGTGATGAAGATCGCGCTCCGGCACGCGCACCCCTTCGACTTCGCGGCGCAGCGCCTGGTGCTGGGCGCGGTCCTGCTCTTCGCCCTCATCGCGGCCACGGGACGCCGGCTCGCGCTCTCGAGCTACCGCATGGCGCTCGTGCTCGGCTTCGTCCAGGTCGGCGCCTTCGTGATGCTGACGCACTACGCGCTCCTCGCCGCCGGGCCGGGCAAGACCTCGGTGCTCACCTACACGATGCCGTTCTGGATGATCGTGTTCGCGCACTTCATGATCCACGAGCGCATGCGCGGCGCGCAGTGGCTGTCGGTCGCGCTCGCGTTCGCGGGCCTCGTGCTCATCGTCTCGCCGTGGAAGCTCGCGAGCCTGGAGGGCAGCCTCCTCGCGGTGGGCGCGGGCGCCGTCTGGGCGCTGGCGGCGGTGATGTCCAAGCGCTGGCCCACGAAGGACGCCGAGCCCCTCACCTTCACCGCGTGGCAGCTCGCCTTCGGCTCGATCCCGCTCGTGCTGCTCGCGCTCCTGCACCCGCACGAGGGCGTGCGCTGGAACGGCGAGTACGGGCTCGCCCTCGCCTATTCCGCCGTGTTCGCCACCTCGGCCGGCTGGTGGCTGTGGACCTACGTGCTCTCGCACGCGCCGGCGGGCGTCACCGGCCTCAACACGCTCGCGATCCCCGTGATCGCGGTCATCGCCTCGTGGCTGCAGCTGGGCGAGCGCCCGCCGCCGCACGAGCTCCTGGGCATGGCGCTCATCGGGTTCGCGCTCGCCCTCCTCGCCTGGCTGGGGCTGAGGAAGCCGGAAGCCACGCCGGTGGACTGAAGTCCGCAGCCGCGCCCCGGGGCGCGCGCGCGCGGATAGAATGGAGGCTCGTCCCCCGTGTGAGCGCGCGGGGGCCCGCAATACGCGCCTGAAGGCTGCCGCAGAAGCCCGAGCCAGGCGCGCCGGCAGGATCCATGGCCCATGCGGCTCTCGCTTCGCTTCATCGTCCCGCTCGTCCTGGCGCTCGGCGCCATCGCCTATTTCGTCTCGCCGCTCGTCGACGACCTCACCCTCAAGTGGTTCGTGCGCGACCTCGACATCCGCACGAGGCTGATCACCGCGGCCGTGCAGGAGCCCCTGGCCGAGGCGATGACGGCCGACCTCAGCGACCGCATCCGCCAGCAGCGGATCGAGGCGACCTTCGGCCGCCTCATCCAGGACGAGCGGCTCTTCGCGATCGGCTACTGCGACGCCGCGGGGAAGTTCGCCTACCGCACGGTGACGCTGCCACGCGACATCACGTGCCGCGTGCCCGGCCTTCCGGCCGAGGAGTCCGGACGCGTCCACCACTTCGCCGGCGGCTCGCTGCACGTGGCCACGAACCCCGTGGTGATCGACGGCACGCGCGTGGGCGAGCTGGTCATCGTCCACGACATGAGCTTCGTCGAGCGGCGAAGCGCCGACACGCGCAAGTACATCGTCTATCTCTTCACCGGCATCGGCCTGGTCATCGCGCTCATCACCGTGGTGATCGCCGAGATCTCCTGGCGCGGCTGGGTCGCCGGCATGAAGGCGCTGATCCGCGGCCAGCTCCTCGCGCAATCCCTCGAGCCGCGCGCCAAGGAGTTGAAGCCCCTCGCCCGCGACCTCGAGGCGCTGGTGCGCGACCTGGAGACCGAGCGGCGCATGCGCGACGAGTCGCAGATGAGCTGGGTCCCGGAGACGCTGCGCACGATCCTGCGCCAGGACCTCAAGGGCGACGAGATCCTCATCGTCTCCAACCGCGAGCCCTACATCCACGTGCGCGTGGGCGGGCGCGTCGACGTGCTGCGGCCCGCGAGCGGGCTGGTGACGGCGCTCGAGCCGGTGATGCGCGCGTGCTCCGGCACCTGGATCGCCCACGGCGCCGGCAACGCCGACCGCGAGGTGGTCGACGAGCACGACCACGTGCGGGTGCCCCCCGACAGCCCCTCCTACCAGATCCGCCGCGTCTGGCTCACGAAGGAGGAGGAAGCGGGCTACTACTACGGCTTCGCCAACGAGGGCCTGTGGCCGCTGTGCCACATCGCGCACACCCGGCCGGTGTTCCGCGCGGGCGACTGGGAGCACTACCGCGAGGTGAACCGGCGCTTCGCGGACACGGTCGTGTCGGAATCGCGCACGCCCAACCCGATCGTCCTCGTGCAGGACTACCACTTCGCGCTGCTGCCCCGGATGATCCGCGAGAGGCTGCCTGAAGCCACGATCATCACCTTCTGGCACATCCCGTGGCCCAACCCGGAGGCCTTCGGCGTCTGCCCGTGGCGCGCGGAGCTGCTCGACGGCCTGCTCGGCTCGTCCATCCTGGGCTTCCACACGCAGTTCCACTGCAACAACTTCTTCGACACCGTGGACCGCTACCTCGAGGCCCGCGTGGACCGCGAGACCTTCACGATCTCCTACGGCGGCGAGCCCACTGAGGTTCACCGCTACCCGATCTCCATCGAGTGGCCGCTCGACGGGCTCGCGAGCCAGCCCCCGGTGGCGGAGTGCCGCAGGGCGGTCCGCGAGCAGCTGGGCCTCGCGCCCGACACGAAGCTGGGCGTGGGCGTGGACCGGCTGGACTACACCAAGGGCATCCTCGAGCGCTTCGCCGCCATCGAGCGCTTCCTCGAGCTGGAGCCCTCGTGGGTCGGCCGCCTCGCCTTCCTCCAGATCGCCGCGCCCAGCCGCTCCAGCATCGACGAGTACCAGTCCCTGGACGCGCGCGTGCGCGCCGCCGCCGGGCGCATCAACGAGCCGCTTCGCCTCGCCGGGATGCCCGCCGATCATCCTCAAGATCGAGCACCACGACACGGAGCGCGTCTACACCCACTACCGGGCGGCCGACTTCTGCTTCGTCTCGAGCCTGCACGACGGCATGAACCTCGTGGCCAAGGAGTTCGTCGCCACGCGGGACGACGAGCGCGGCGTGCTCATCCTGTCGCAGTTCGCGGGAGCCGCCCGGGAACTCCCGGAGGCCCTCGTCGTCAATCCCTACGACACGGAGCAGTGCGCCGGCGCCGTGCGCGACGCCCTCGTCATGCCCCCGGACGAGCAGCGCGCGCGGATGCGCAGCATGCGCGCCCTCCTGATGGAGTTCAACGTATACCGCTGGGCGGGAAGGATGCTGCTCGACGCGGCGCGCATGCGCAACCGCCGCCGGCTCGCCGGCGGGGCGCGTCCCCTGGCGGCGGGCACGGGAGCGAAGCGGACATGACGGGCGCGGCGAAGCAGGCCACAATCGGGGCGATGCCTCCCATTCCGGAACACGCGGCAGTCTTCCTCGACATCGACGGCACGCTGGTCCCCCACGTCGCGCGCCCCGACGCGGTGCGCATCGACGCGGGCCTGTTCGCGCTCCTCGAGCGGCTCGGGCGCGCGGCGGGCGGGGCGCTGGCGCTGATCAGCGGCCGCTCCATCGCCGACATCGACGCCCTCTTCTGCCCCGGCCCGGTTCGCGATCGCCGGCCAGCACGGGGCCGAGCGCCGCTCGGCCGACGCGAGCCTGCATTTCCACGCCCCGCTCGGCTCGCGCCTCAAGGAGCCGGCGGAGCGCCTTCGCCGCCTCGTGGGCGCGCATCCCGGGCTCCTGCTCGAGGAGAAGGGCGCCAGCCTCGCCCTCCACTACCGCGGCGCGCCCTCCCTCGCGGGGCTCGCCGAGCGCGAGGTGCGGCAGGCCGTCGTCGCCCTGGGCGACGATTTCGAGCTGCAGGCGGGCAAGTTCGTCTTCGAGGTGAAGCCCAGCGGCAAGGACAAGGGCACGGCCATCGACGAGTTCATGGCGGAGGCGCCCTTCGCCGGCCGCCGGCCCGTCTTCGTGGGCGACGACCTCACGGACGAGCTGGGATTCGAGCGCGTGAACCGCATCGGCGGCGACACGGTGAAGGTGGGGCCGGGACCGACGCGGGCCCGGTGGCGCCTGGAGGACGCCGACGCCGTGCGCGCCTGGCTCGCCGCTTTCGCGGACCGCGCCGCCGCCGGCGCGGCGCCGAGGCGATCGGCATGAGCAGCCTGCACCTGGGCGCCATCGGCAACTCCAGCGTCGGCGCGCTCATCGACTCGCGCGGCGAGATCGTGTGGGGGTGCCTGCCGCGCTTCGACTCGGACGCGGTCTTCTGCTCGCTCCTGCGCGGCCACGCGGGCGAGGAGGGCTTCGGCTTCGCGGACGTGGAGCTCAGCTGGCTCGCGCGCACGGAGCAGGAGTACCTGCCCAACACGCCCGTGCTCGTCACGCGCCTGTTCGACGACCGCGGCGGCGCCATCGAGATCCTGGATTTCGCGCCGCGCTTCCGCCAGTACGGGCGGCTCTTCTGCCCCGCCCAGCTCGTGCGCATCGTGCGCCCCGTCGCCGGCAGCCCCCGCATCCGGGTGCGGATGCGCCCGGCCGACGACTACGGCCGCCGCCGGCCGGAGACCACCTCGGGATCCAACCACATCCGCTACGTGGGCTCGTCCCACGTGCTGCGCCTCACCACGGACTGCTCGATCACCGCGATCCTGGAGGAGATGCCCTTCGTCCTGCGCGACCCCATCGCCTTCGTCCTGGGGCCGGACGAGACCATGCAGGGCTCGGTGGCGGAGGTGGCGCGGCGCTTCCTCGAGCTCACCACGGACTACTGGCACGACTGGGTGCGCGACCTGTCGATCCCCTTCGAGTGGCAGGACGAGATCATCCGCGCGGCCATCACGCTCAAGCTCGCCGCCTACGACGACACGGGCGCCGTGGTCGCGGCGCTCACCACCTCGATCCCGGAGTCGCCGGACAGCGGACGCAACTGGGACTACCGCTTCTGCTGGCTGCGCGACGCCTACTTCGTCGTGAACGCGCTCAACCGCCTCAACGCCACGCGCACGATGGAGCGCTACCTCGGCTACATCATCAACGTGGCGGCCGGAAGCGAGGGCCGCCTGCAGCCCGTCTACCGCATCAGCGGCCGCGCCGAGCTCGAGGAATCCGTGGTCGACTCGCTCCCCGGATACCGCGGCATGGGCCCGGTCCGCGTGGGCAACCAGGCCTTCCTGCAGGTGCAGAACGACGTCTACGGCTCGGCCATCCTCGCGGCCACCCACGCCTTCTTCGACCGGCGGCTCGCGGCCGTGGGCAACGAGGGCCTCTTCCGTCGCCTGGAGGTCCTGGGCGCCAAGGCCGCGCAGCTCTACGACACCCCGGATGCCGGGCTCTGGGAGCTGCGCGGCTCGGCGCACGTGCACACCTTCTCCAGCGTGATGTGCTGGGTGGCGTGCGACCGGCTCGCCAAGATCGCGCGCCGGCTGGGGCTCTCGGAGCCCGCCCGCCGCTGGCGCGGGGAGGCCGACCGCATCCACGCCGTGATCGCCGAACGCGCGTGGTCGGCCGGGCGCGGCAGCTTCGTGGCCACGTTCGAGGGCGACCAGCTCGACGCGAGCCTGCTCCTGCTGGCCGAGCTGGGATTCCTGCGCGCGGACGATCCCCGCTTCGCCGGCACCGTCGCCGCCGTCGAGCGCGAGCTGCGCCGCGGCGACTTCATCTTCCGCTACACGCAGCCGGACGATTTCGGCGCGCCCGAGAACGCCTTCCTGGTGTGCACCTTCTGGTACATCGACGCCCTGGCCGCGCTGGGCCGGCGCGAGGAGGCGCGCGCGCTCTTCGAGTCCACCCTCGCGCGGCGCAATTCGCTGGGGCTGCTTTCCGAGGACGTGAACCCCGTGACCGGCGAGCTGTGGGGCAACTTCCCGCAGACCTACAGCATGGTGGGGCTCATCAACAGCGCCACGCGCCTTTCCATCCCCTGGGACCAGGCGTTCTGAGGACCGGCGCTTGATCCGCATCGGACTCGACCTGGGCGGCACCAAGACGGAGATCGCCGCCATCGACCGCGACGGCACCGAGCTGCTGCGCCATCGCGTGCCCACGCCCACGGGCGAGTACGAGGCCTCGGTGCGCGCCCTCGCGACGCTCGTCACCGACGCCGAGCGCGAGCTGGGCCGGGGCGCGCACGTGGGGCTGGGGCACCCCGGCGCCCTCGACGCGGCCACGGGAGCTGCTGCGCAACGCCTTCGCCACGGTCTTCAACGAGCGGCCGCTGAAGGCCGACCTTTCGCGATTGCTCCTGCGCGAGGTGCGATTCGAGAACGACGCCAACTGCTTCGCGCTCTCGGAGGCGACGGATGGCGCGGCCAGCGGGCAGCGCGTGGTGTTCGGCGCGATCCTGGGGACGGGCGCGGGCTCGCGGCCTGGTGATCGGACGGGCAGCTCCTGCGCGGGCGCCCACGGGCTCGCCGGCGAGTGGGGCCACAACCCGCTGCCGTGGATGCCGCGCCGACGAGCTTCCCGGGCCCCGCTGCTACTGCGGGCGCGACGGCTGCATCGAGCGCTTCGTCTCGGGTCCGGCGCTCACGGCGGACCACGAGCGCGCCACCGGCACCCGACTCGATCCCGCCGCCATCGTGGCCGCGGCAGCGAAAGGCGACGACGCCTGCCGCGCGAGCCTCGCGCGCCACGAGGACCGTCTCGCCCGGGCGCTCGCGCACGTGGTGAACCTCGTCGATCCGGACGTGATCGTGCTGGGCGGCGGGCTCTCGCACTTCGCGCACCTGTACGCGAACCTGCCCGCCCGGATCGCCGCGATCACCTACGCCAGGGCCTCGCCGCCGATCGTGCGGGCGCGGCACGGCGACGCGAGCGGCGTGCGCGGGGCGGCGATGCTCTGGCCCGCCTGAGGGGCCGGCCTACTTCTTCTTCGCCGGCGCCTTGTAGCGCTTCACGCTGGCCAGGATCTCGGCCTTGGCCTCCTCCGGCCCCACCCAGCCCTCGATCTTCACCCACTTGCCGGGCTCGAGGTCCTTGTAGTGCGCGAAGAAGTGCGTGATCTGCTCGAGCATCATGCTCGGCAGGTCGCGCGGGGTCTCGATGTCGCGGTAGAGGGGCGTGAGCTTGTCGATGGGCACGGCGAGCAGCTTGGTGTCGCCGCCCGCCTCGTCGGACATCTTGAGCATGCCGATGGGCCGGCAGCGCACCACCACGCCCGGGATGAGCGCGAAGGGGGTGATCACCAGCACGTCCGTCGGGTCGCCGTCGTCGGAGAGCGTGTGCGGGATGTAGCCGTAGTTGCACGGGTAGTGCATCGACGTCTGCACGAACCGGTCCACGAAGAGGGCGCCGGTGGCCTTGTCCACCTCGAACTTGATCGGGTCCGCGTGCGCGGGGATCTCGATGATGACGTTGAAGTCGTTGGGCAGGTCGGTGCCGGCGGTGACGCGTTCGAGGTACATGGCGGGTGCTTTCGGTTTGCGCGGCCCCGTGGCGGAGCGAGCGCTGACATTCGGATGTGGTAAATTGCCCTGGCTACTGGGTGCATTATCGCAAGTTCCCGATTTGACTGGCAAAACGGCCGAATCAAAACGATGAACCGAGCGCTTCCCCTCATTCTCACGCTGGACCAGCACGGCGTGCCGCACCGTTGGGTGACGTGGCAGCAGGCGGTCTGGTACTACGCCAAGGAGCGCGTGGCCTGGGAGACGGGCCGCGAGGCCTTCACGATCTGGGGCGGGCGCTCGCACCTGACCGGCAAGCAGTCGTTCATCACCGCGAATTCCATCATCGCCATCCGCGGCAAGGCGCTCGCCATCAAGGGGTTCCATTCCACCCCGCCGCTCAACAACCGCGAGCTCTTCCACCGCGACCGCGCCGTCTGCGCCTTCTGCGGCGGCCTCTTCCCGCCGCTCAAGCTCACCTGCGACCACATCCTGCCGATGTCGCGCGGCGGGCGCGACACCTGGATGAACGTCGTCACCGCGTGCCGCACGTGCAACCAGAAGAAGGGCAACCGGACGCCGGAGGAGGCGCGCATGCACCTGCTCTACGCGCCCTACGTGCCCAACCGCGCCGAGTTCCTCATCCTCGCCAACCGCCGCATCCTGGCCGACCAGATGGAGTTCCTGAAGCAGCACGTGTCGGCCAATTCGAGGCTGCACGTCGCCTGAGCCTGCGTAATCAGATTACTTTTGGCGAGCAGCGCCAAAAGTAATCTGATTACGCAGGCAACGTATCGATACCGGCGCGACTGGTCGGTCGGGCTTGCCGTTCGCAAGGCGCGGGATCTCGGCGACGAACTCGACGCGCGGCAGCTTGTAGCGCGCGAGGCGCGGCTCCAGGAAGGCGCCCAGGTCGGGCGAGTCCGGCCGGCGAAGTTGCACGAACGCCTTCGGCACCTCGCCCCACTTCCCGTCGGCGACGCCGATCACCACGGCGTCGGCCACGTCGGGATGCTCCCTGAGCGCCTCTTCGATCTCGGCGGGGTAGACGTTCTCGCCGCCGGAGATGATGAGGTCGTCGCGGCGCGAGAGCACGCGCAGGCAGCCGTCGGCGTCCAGCTCGCCCAGGTCGCCCGTCCGCAGCCACCCCTGCCGCAGCGCGGCCGCGGTGGCCTCCGGGTCGTCGAGGTAGCCGCGCATCACGATGGGACCGCGCAGCTCGATCACGCCGTCGTCCGCGATGCGCAGCTCGACTCCCGGCAGCGCCTGCCCCGCGGTGCGGCGCTGCGCCGCCGGCGCGCCCGGCCGGACCAGCGTCGCCATCGCGCAGGATTCGGTGAGCCCGTAGCTCGCGATCGCCTGGGGACACGCATCCAGCAGCGCCTGGCCCACCGGCCCTCCGCCCACCACCACCGCGCGGACGCGATCGGGAAGGGGACGGCCGCCGCGCGCCTCGAGGATCCGCCGCAGCGTCGCGTCGACCACCGACACGTGCGTCACGCCGTGGCCCTCGATCGAGTGGCCGAGCTCGTCGGCGGAGAACGACGCCGGCAGCACGACGCACGCGCCGGACAGCAGGCACCGGTGCGCGAGCCCCAGGCCGCCCACGTGGAAGAAGGGGAGCGAAGCGAGCCAGCGGCTGTCCGGCCCGAGCGGCAGGACGGCTCCCGAGGCCCGGGCGCTCGCGACCTGGTTGCCGCGAGTGAGCACCGCGCCCTTGGGACGCCCCGTCGTGCCGGACGTGAAGAGGATGGCCGCGTCGCGCGCGGGATCGTCGTGGCCGGCGAGCGCGCCGTGGTTGCCGGAAGGCAGCGTCCGCCACTCGGCGAACGACACGAGCCGGCTCGCGGTCACGGCGCGCGCGGCGAGCGCGTCGGCGGCGATCACGACCCGCAGCCCCGCCCGCGCCGCCTGCCAGTCGATCTCCGCGTCGGCAAGGCGCGTGTTGAGCGGCACGAGCACCGCGCCCACGCGCCCGACCGCCAGGGCGATCACGATCCATTCGACCGAGTTGTCGGCCCACAGCCCCACGCGCGCCCGATCCCCGACGCCCAGCGCCCTGAGCCTGCCGGCGGCGACCGCGACGCGCTCCTCGAGGGCCCCGTAGGTGAGCGTCTCGCTCCACGACAGCAGGGCCGGCGCTTCGCGGTTCACGGCGCGCGTTCCCGCAGGCGCACGCCCAGCCCCGGGCCCTTCGGCAGGTGCATCTGGCCGCGCAGGGGAGGGTCGAGCCCTTCCACGGGCGCCTCCTCCAGCAGGCCCACGGTCGCGAGCCCGTGCGCGCGCTCCGGCCCGGGCAGGCTCGCGGCCAGGTGCAGGGCGCCCGCGACGCCCACCGCCGTGTCGAGGACCGAGGTGATCACGACGCCGAGCCCGGCCTCGATGGCCGCCACCGCCAGCGCCCGGGCCGGGCGCAGCCCGCCCAGCGCCATGGGCTTGAGCACGAGGATGTCCGCGCCGCGCTCGCGCAGCACGCGCTCGCCCTCCTCCAGCGAGGCCGGGTCCGCGGCCACGGGAATGTTGCTGCGCCGGCCCACGGCGCGCAGGTCGCCCGCGACCGGCTCCTCCACGTACTCGAGGTCGCACCCCTCCACCGCGCGCAGCACGCGCAGGGCCGTCTCCTCGTCCCACGCGCCGTTGGCGTCGATGCGAAGCGCCACGCCCGCGCCCACGCGCTCGCGCACGGCATGGATGCGCCGGATGTCCTCCTCCGGCGCCGCGGCGGCCACCTTGATCTTCAGCGTGCGGTAGCCCGCCTGCACCGCGCGCCCGGCTTCCGCGGCGAGGTCGCCGGGATCGCGCGCGAACACGAGCGAATTCACGGCGACCTGCGAACGCGGCGCATCCGCGAGGAGCCAGGCGAGCGGCCGGCCGAACCGCTGCGCGTCGAGGTCCAGCGTGGCGAGGTCGAAGGCCGCGTCGCGGCAAGGCCCGCCCTCGATCGCCTTCGCGAGCGCCTCGGCCGATTCCAGGCTCGCGAGCGGCGCCGCCTCGCCCAGGCCCACGCGCCCGTCGTCCGCCTCGAGGCGAAGCCAGGCGCCGCGCCGGTGGGTCCACGCGCCCGAGCCCGTCGCCACGGGCTCGCGGAAGGCGATGTCGTAGGGGATGAACTCGTGGCGCAAGGGGCGGTGCCCGCGCGGCGCCCGTCAGGGCACGCGCTTGAACTTGCGGAAATCGGGACGGCGCTTCTCGACGTAGGCGTTGCGGCCTTCCTGCGCCTCCTCGCTCATGTAGTAGAGCAGCGTCGCGTTGCCCGCGAGTTCCTGGATGCCCGCCTCGCCGTCGTAGACGGCGTTGAACGCGCTCTTCAGGCAGCGCAGCGCCAGCGGGCTGTGCTGCAGGATCTCGCGGCACATGGCCACCGTGGCCTTCTCCAGGTCCGCGAGCGGCACCACCTCGTTCACGAGCCCCATCGCGAGCGCCTGCCGCGCGTCGTACTGGCGGCAGGTGAACCAGATCTCCTTCGCCTTCTTGGGGCCCACGAGGTCGGCGAGGATGCTCGAGCCGAAGCCGCCGTCGAAGCTGCCCACGCGCGGGCCCGTCTGCCCGAAGCGCGCGTTGTCCGCCGCGATCGTGATGTCGCACACCACGTGCAGCACGTGGCCGCCGCCGATCGCGTAGCCCGCGACCATCGCGATGACGGGCTTGGGACAGGAGCGGATCTGCTTCTGCAGGTCGAGGACGTTGAGCCGCGGCACGCCGTCCGGGCCCACGTAGCCCTTGTCGCCGCGGATCCTCTGGTCGCCGCCGGAGCAGAACGCGAGGTCGCCGGCCCCCGTGAGGACGATGACGCCGATGGCCGGGTCCTCGTGCGCGTCCTTGAAGGCGCGCGCGAGCTCGGCGAGGGTCGTCGGGCGGAAGGCGTTGCGCACCTCGGGGCGGTTGATCGTGAGCTTCGCGATGCCCTCGGCCTTGTGGTACAGGATGTCCTCGAACTTGCCGGCGGACTTCCAGGCGACCGCCTTGGGCTTCGTGGAAGCGGGCTTGGCCTTCGTCTTCATGCGTCGATGCTCCTTCTCAGGAATTCCTCGAGTTCCGCGGCGCAGCGCTGCGCCGCCTCCAGCGGCACCGCGTGCCCGCTTCCGGCCACGATCCGCAGCGCGGCGTTGGGGATGTGCCCGGCCATGTCGCGCGCGATCGCCGAGAACCTGGCGTCGTGCTCGCCGGCCAGCACGAGGACCGGCATCGGCAGGCGCGCGAGGTCGGCGTGCGCGGGCGGCTGGAAGGCCGTGCCGAAGGCGCGCAGCGCCGCGGCGAGCCGCGCCGGGTCCTGTCCCAGGCGCTGGCTGCGCATCGCCTCGCGAAGCGCGGGCGGCAGCGCCTTCTGCGTCGCGAAGAGGGGATTGGCCTCCCACTGCCGGCTGAAGGCCTCGATGCCGCCGTGCTCGATCGCGTCCGCGAGTATCCGGTCGGCATCGGCGCGCGCCTCGCGCTCGGCCGCGTCCGCGATGCCCGGGCTCGCGCCGATGAGCGCCAGCGCGGCGACGCGCTCCGGATGCCGCAGGGCGAGCGCGAGCGCGAGCCGCCCGCCCATCGAGTAGCCCGCGAGCGCGAAGCGCCCGATCTCGAGCCGCTCGAGCAGCGCCGCGAGCGCGTCCGCCGCGCGGTCCAGGCGCCAGTCCTGCGGCGGCAGCGGCGCATCCGTCCCCCCGTGTCCGGGGAGGTCCGGGAAGATGCAGCGCCTGCCCGCGAGCGCATTGGCCACCGGGATCCAGAACTCGCCGGTGCCGGTGAAGCCATGCAGCAGGACGAGCGGCACGCCGGCACCGAGGCCGCGGCTGCGCACCTGCCAGGCGATCCCGCCCGCCTCGACGCGGTCGGCGTGCAGGCCGGGCAGGCGCGTGATCGCGCCCTGCTCGCGCACGTTCTGCGCGCGCTCGCTGCGCCATTCGATCACCCGCACGCCGCCGCCGGAAAGGGTCGCCTCGACGAGGGAGGCGACTTCGCCGGGCGTGTGCGCCACCTCGTGCGCGACGCCCGCGGCGCGCGAGAGCGCCGCGAGGTCGCTTGCGTGCGGCGTGCCGAAGAGCAGCTCGAAGTGCTCCTCGTGCCGCGCGACCGGCAGGTGCGAGAAGATGCCGCCGCCGCCGTTCTCGAGAAGCAGGATCGCGAGCGGCGTGCGCAGCTCGCGCGCGCTCCGCAGCCCGCCCGCGTCGTGCAGGAAGGCGAGGTCGCCCGTCACGAGGAGGGTGGGCTTGCCGCTGCCCGTCGCCACGCCGACGGCCGAGGAGACGATGCCGTCGATGCCGTTGGCGCCGCGGTTGGCGTACACCTCGACGCCGTTCGCGAGCCCGCCCGCGTAGAACTCCGCCCAGCGGATGGGCATGCTGCTCGACAGGAAGATGGCGGAGCCCGGCGGGACCGCGTCGCAGGCGGCCACGACCGCGGCGGCTTCGCGCGGCGCCCTGGCGCGAAGGGCGGCGGCGCCCTCCTCGCCTGCCGCGAGCGCCGCAAGCCAGGCCTCGTCGCGCGCGCCGCGCCTTGCCTGGGACGCGAGCACTTCGCAAAGCGCCGCGCAGTCGGCCACCACCACCTCGCCCACGATGCCGTCGGGATCGCGGCGCCGTTCGTCGGGCTGGATCGCGACGAGCGGGGGCCGGTGGCGCGCGAGCCAGGCGGCGAGCGTCCTCGAGGTCGGGATCCCCCCCAGCCGCAGGACGAAGTCGGGCGCCAGGTCGGCGATGGCCTCGTCGCGCAGGAACAGGTCCGCGTGCGCGCACGCGAGCGCGCCCTCCGGCACGGGCTCGCCGCGAACGCCCGAGACGACGTCGGCGAAGACGGGCGCGCCGGTGGCGCGCGCCAGCGCGAGGAGGGCCCAGGCATCGGCCGCGCGCACCGCCTCCGGGCCCGCGACGATGAGCGGGCGGCGCGCTTTCTCCAGGCGCGCCAGGAGCGAGGCGAGCACCGGCAGCGGCGGCACCGCGTGCATGGCGGGTGGAGCCGCCTGCGGCATCGCGGCGATCCGCGCGGCGAGCGCGGCCCACTGCGCTTCGCACGCCCCCATCGCATCCGGCCGGGGCAGCAGCGGCTCGCGGTACGGCACGTTGAGGTGCACCGGCCCGCGCGCCCCGGCCGCCGCGATCCGGCAGGCCTCGAGCGCCGCGCGGGCCATGTCCTCGGGCGCGGCGCCGGGATCGCCGGGGCACGCGAGGTCGCGGAAGTGGCGCACGTGCGAGCCGTAGAGGCGGATCTGGTCGATGGTCTGCGAAGCGCCCGTGCCGCGCAGCTCCGGGGGGCGGTCGGCGGTGAGCGCGACGAGGGGCACGCCGGCGAGGAAGGCCTCGGCCACGGCCGGCAGGAAGTTGGCGGCCGCGGTGCCGGAGGTGCACAGCAGCGCCACCGGCGCGCGCGTCGATTTCGCGAGCCCCAAGGCGAGGAAGGCGGCGCTGCGCTCGTCGACCTGGACCGAGATCGCGAGGCGGGGCTCCAGGCGCGCGGCGAGGGCGAGGGGCGAGGAGCGCGAGCCCGGGCTCAGGCACAGGTGGCGCACGCCGCCCGCGACGAGCCCCGCGACGAGGGCCCTCGCGGCGAGCAGGTTCGCGCGCGCGATCGAGTCCGGGTCGCGCGCGCCCTCGCCCGCCGGCACGGCGGCGCCGCCGCCGGCAGCGCTCACGCGCGCTCCGAGAACAGGTGGATGAAGGAGGCGGCCTTGCGCGCGGTCTCGTCCCACTCCGCGGCCGGGTCGGAGCCGCGCACGATCCCGGCGCCGCCGAAGGCCGTCATGCGGTTGCCGCGCACGATGCCGGAGCGGATCGCCACCGCGAAGTCGGCCGCGTCCGCGCCGATCCAGCCCACGAGCCCCGCGTACCAGCCGCGCGAGCGCCCTTCCAGGGCGTGGATGAGGTCCATCGCCGGAAGGCGCGGCGAGCCGCCCACCGCGGGCGTGGGATGCAGCCCCGCGACCAGCTCGCTCAGCCCGACGCCCGAGCGCAATTGCGCCTGGATGGGGCTCCACAGGTGCAGCACGCCGGGCAGCGCGAGGATGCGCGGCGCCGCCGGCGACTCCACCGAGCGCACGTGCGGGGCGATGGCGGCGAGGATCTCCTCGAGGACGATGCGGTGCTCGCGGCCGTCCTTCTCGCTCGCGAGGAGCGCGGAGGCGTTGCCCGCCTCGTCCCCGGGCGAGGCGCCGCGCGCGATCGTGCCCGCGAGGCAGTCGCAGGCGATCGCGGCGCCGTGCTGCGCCACCAGCCGCTCGGGGCTCGCGCCCATGAAGGCCGATTCGCCGTCGAAGCGCAGGCAGAAGCGCAGGCCGTGGGGCTCGCGCGCGTGCACGAGCCGGTGCAGGGCCCAGGGATCGATGGGGTGATCGGCGTCCAGCAGGATGTCGCGCGCGAGCACCACCTTGCGCACTTCGCCCGAGTCGATGGCGCGCAGCACTTCCTGCACCGCGTGCGTCCAGCGTTCCCGCGAGCCCGCCGGCACGGTTTCCTTCACGCGGATCGGCTTCGGCGCGTCCCCGGACGCGCGCGCCGCCTCGCGCAGGCGCTCGAGGAGCCGCTGCGCCTCGGGCGCGGGCGTGCCGAGCACCGTGACCTCGACCCTGCCCCCCGCCTGGCGCAGGAGGATTCGCGGCAGGACGAAGCGCGCCGCCTGCCCGCCGGGCCAGTCGGCGTTCGCCCCGTGGCGCGGGTCGAAGGCCACGCCGCCCACGTAGCGGACGAGCCCGGGCTCCGGCGCGAGGCTCGAGAGCACCTTGAGGCGCTCCCTCGCCCGCGCGAGCAGCTCGTAGGCGGCCGCGAACCCAGAGCCCGCCGGGGCCACGAGGGAATCGACCTCGCCCAGGGCGAGCCAGCGCTCGCCGCCGGCGGAGGAATCCGACCAGGCGATCTGCGGCAGGAACGGCGCCGCCGTCCCCAGCCGCGCGGGCAGCGCGTGGATGTCGTCGCAGTCGAGGCTCGCGCGGACGCTCGCGGCCGCGAGGACCGGCTTGAGCGCCGGCGTCGACGTCACCACGTGATCCACGGGAATCCTCCGACCTCGTTGTCCGGGTGTCGCGCCAAGGGGACCGGTCGTTTGCGTTGTAGGGACACGGATTATACAAACGGCGCCCGCCCGGGCGCCTGAGGCGCGTCAATCCCGGCCGGCCGCCTGGAGCATTAGGAAAACTATTGCGTCGGCTTCGGAAATCTCGTTTGTCGCCGCTTTCGCTGCAGCGCAGCATTTCTTCCACGAAGCGCGGCCTCGGCTATCGGGGCATGCGCGAAACACGGAGACACGCCAGAACATGCGCCTCAAAGTCACTTCTTCCAAGGTGGTCCTCGAACCCGGCCAGGTCCTCACCATCGACGACGGCAAGGGTGTGCACATCCGCCCGGTCGGCGCCCGCGTGTGGGTCACGGAGGAGGGCGATTGCAGCGACTTCGTCGTCAATCCCGGCGAGGAATTCGTCGTCTCCCGCAAGGGCCGCACCGTCGTCCAGGCCATCGACACCACCTGGGTCGACCTCCAGGAAGCCGCCTAGGCGATTTCCCGCCGCAGCCAGTCCACGAAGGCCCGCGCCTCGGGGCGGTTTTCCGCGCCCGGGGCGTAGATCGCGTGCAGCGCGCGCGGAATCTGCATCCGCTTGCCGAACAGGGCCACGAGCCTGCCCTCCTCCACGAGGGACTCCACGAGCGACATCCTCCCGAGCGCCACGCCCTGCCCGTGCAGGGCCGCGTTCACGACCTGGTCGTACTGGTCGTAGGTGAGCGACCCGCCCGGGACGAGGTCGGCCTCGCCGTTGGCTTCGAGCCACGCCGCCCAGGTGAGCCACGGCCAGCGCCCCTGCGGGTCGTGCAGGGTGAGCATCACGTGCCGGCGCAGGTCCCCGGGGCGCTCCAGGGGCGCCTTCGCCTCCGCCAGGTAGGCCGGGCTCGCCACCGGGCACATGCGCTCGCCCACGAGCCGCACGGAGCCCGGCGGCTCCTTGCCCGAGGGCACGTCGCGGATCGCCAGGTCGACGCCCTCGCGGGCCATGTCCACCACCAGGTGCGTGGCGGCGATGCGCACGTCGATGCCCGGATGCGCCCGGCGGAAGCGCCCGAGCCGCGGCACCAGCCATAACGAGGCGAAGGAGACCGTCGAAGTCACCGTGAGCACGTGCCCGCGCGTCGATTCGCGCAGGCGCTGCGTGGCGGCGCGCAGCTCGGCGAGCGCGGACGCCGCCGCCCGGTAGTAGGCCTGGCCGGCCGGCGTGAGCTCGAGCGCCTTGTGCCGGCGCTCGAAGAGCTTCACGCCCAGGAATTCCTCGAGCGCCTGCACCTGCCGGCTCACCGCCGACTGGGTGACGAAGAGCTCCTGCGCCGCGAGCGTGAACGACAGGCGCCGGGCGGCCGCCTCGAAGCCCCGCACGAGGTCCAGGGGCGGCAGGGGGCGGTGCTGGTTATGCATGCTTCCAGCTCATGCAAGGCATTCCCGCATTTCGTTTGTCCCAGAGGACAGGTGTAACGATACTGGGCGCATCTCCGGGGGCATTTTGCATTCCCGGGAAGCATTCAGCAAGGAGACCGCCATGAACCTGAAGCTCGAATCCCCGGTGCTCTCGCTCGGCGCCGGCCAGCTCCTCGCCCTCGACGATGCCGGCGGCACCCGCATCCAGCCGCGCGAGGGAACCGTGTGGATCACGGAGGAAGGCGAGGCGCAGGACTTCATCGTCGAGGCCGGCCAGTCCTTCGTGGTGAAGCGCCGCGGCCGCACGCTGGTGCAGGCGCTGGTCGATTCCCGCATCGCCTTGCGCGACGAGGAACCGCCCCGCGCGGCGGGCGAGCTGTTCGGCGAGGAGCGCCTGCTCGAGACGCGCTTCCGCCTCCAGCGCCATTTCGGTGTGTGACCCTCACCCCCGACCCCTCTCCCAAGGGAGAGGGGAGAAACGCGCTCCCTTCTCCCTTGGGAGAAGGGCTGGGGATGAGGGTCAGCCTTGCAGGCGATCGAGCAGCATGGCGTCGCCGTAGGAGAAGAAGCGATAGCGCCGGGCCAGCGCATGGGCATAGGCCCCGCGGATGAGTTCGGTGCCCGAGAACGCGGATACGAGCATGAGCAGCGTCGATTTCGGCAGGTGGAAGTTCGTGAGCAGGCGGTCGACGACCTGGAAGCGGAACCCGGGGACGATGAAGAGCCGCGTCTGCGCCACCTGCGCCGACAGCGGGCCGGCCGCGGCCGCCGACTCGAGCGCGCGCAGCGTGGTCGTTCCCACGGCCAGCACGCGCCCGCCCCTCGCCCTCGTGGCCGCGATGGCGCTCACCGTCGCCTCGGGGATGCTGTACCACTCCTCGTGCATCACGTGCGCGGAGATGTCCTCGCCGCGCACGGGCTGGAACGTGCCGGCGCCCACGTGCAGCGTGACGCGCGCCGAGGCGATCCCCTTCGCCGAGAGCGCCTCGAGCATCGCGCGGTCGAAGTGCAGCCCCGCCGTGGGGGCGGCCACCGCCCCCGGCACCGCCGCGTACACCGTCTGGTAGCGCGACTCGTCCCCGGCATCCGGCGCGTGCGCGATGTAGGGCGGCAGCGGCACCTCGCCGTGCGCGGCGAGGATGTCGAGCACGCCCATCCCCGCCTCGAAGCGAAGCTCGAACAGGTCGTCCCGGCGCCCCGTCACCTGCGCCGACACGCCCGGCGCGAACTCGAGCCGCCTTCCCGCCTTGGGCGACTTGCTCGCGCGCACGTGCGCGAGCGCCGTGCGCTCGCCCGTGACCCGCTCGACGAGCACCTCCACCTCCCCGCCCGTGTCCTTGCGCCCGCGCAGCCGCGCCTTGATGACGCGCGTGTCGTTGAACACGAGCAGGTCGCGCGCATCGACCAGCGAAGGCAGGTCGCGGAAGGCGAGGTCGCGAAGCATCCCGCCCGGCTCGACGCGCAGCAGCCGGCTGCCCGCGCGCTCCGGCGAGGGATGCTGGGCGACGAGTTCCGGCGGCAGGCTGTAGTCGAAGTCGGAGAGTCTCACCCGGGGATTATAATTTCGTCCCGCAGATCGACGAGTGAACATGACCGCTGGGATGCAGGACCTGCCGCGCACCGCGTCCGAGCTGGCGACCGCCTGCGGGCGCACGGGCGGGACCGAGGCCGAGAGCATGTCCCGCCGGTTCGTGGCGACCCACCCGCACGAGGAAGAGGGCTGGCATGTGCTCCTGGCATGCGTCGAGCAGTGCGGCAACGTCCTCGAGGCCGAGCGGCTGGCGCGGCTGGGGCTGGAGCGCTTTCCCGCCAGCGCGCGGCTGCGCCTCGCGCTCGCCGGCGCGCTGGCGCAGCGCGGCCGCACGCAGGACGCGGCAATCCTGCTGCGCGGGGGCGGCCTGACGGGCGACGAGGCCCTGCTCCTCGCGGAGCTCGAGCTGGCGAACGACCCGGACGAGGCGCGGCGGCTCTACTCCGCCCTGCGGGACGAATTTCCGGCCAGCAACCTGGCCGCCCTCGGGCTGCGCGCGGCCGCCGGCCTATGCGCGGCGCGCCCGCGCCCGCCGGAGATCGGCTTCCTGCTGTCCGAGGACTGGCACCGCTGGATCCAGGAACCGGTCGCCGAAGCGCTCGATGCCCGCGGCATTCCCTATTTTTTCACGACGAAGCCGTGGATCTTCAAGGTGCATCGTCCGCAGGCCGTCGTCCTTTCGGCGCCGACGCCCTACCTGGTGAAGGAGCTGCGCACGCTCGTCCCCGAGGCCTGCCTGGTGAACACGCGCCACGGGATCTCGGTCAACGGCAAGAACTACGGGCTCTACGCCTCGGCCGCCTGCGACCGCGTCTGCGTGAGCAGCGAGCAGCATGCGCGCGAGACCCGCGAGCTCGCGCTCCTGCCCGAGGAGCGCGTGTGGCCGACCGGGTATCCCCAGATGGACGGGCTGTTCCGCAGGCTGCTCGAATCATCCCCGGACAAGGGCTCGCCGCGCGGGCGCCGCGTGCTGTTCGCGCCGACCTTCAGTCCCGAGCTGAGCGCCGCCTACCTGGTCGGCGAGGACGCGGTGTCGGCCCTGCGCGGGGCCGACGACACGATCGGCGTCGTGCTGGCGGGCCACCCCCGCCTGCGGCGCGACGCGCCGCAACTCGTCGCCGCATGGAAGCGCCAGGCCGAGACGCTGCCGAACGTGGAGTACTTCGACAGCAGCGCGCGCAACATCGTGACCTTCCTCGCCGAGGTCGACGTGCTGGTATCCGACGTCTCCAGCGTCGCCACCCAGTACCTGGCGCTCGGCCGCCCGCTCGTCCGCCTGGTCGATCCCGCGAGGGCGCGCGCCACTTCCGCCTTCGCTCCCGACGGCACCGAGTGGGAGCTCCTGCCGGCATCCATCACGGTGTCCCGTGCGCAGGACCTGCCGGGCGCCGTCGGGATGGCGCTGGACGGCGCCGAACCGGATGATCTCCGGGCGATCCGCAGCCGCCTGCGCGAGCGTTTCTTCGGCTCGCTCACCGACGGCCGCGCCGGCGAGCGCATCGCGCAAAGGCTCGCGCAGCTCCTGCGCCCGCCGTCGAGCTAGCGGGGGACAGTGATGCGAGCCGTGAAGATCACCTACGTGACGACCTGCAAGGGGCGGCTGCATCACCTCGCCAGGACGCTGCCGGCGGCCGCCGGGCAGGCCGGCGTCGACTGCATCGTGGTCGACTACGGCTGCCCGGACGGCGCCGGCGACTGGGTCCGGGGACGCCACCCCGGCGTGAAGGTCGTGCGCGTGACGGACGATCCCGGTTTCAACGTGGCGCGGGCGCGCAACCTCGGCGCGGCGCAGGCGCAGTCGGAATGGCTGGCGTTCATCGACGCCGACGTCCTGCTCGCGCCGGATTTCTTCGCGCAGGTCGCGCCCGGCCTCTCCCCGGGACAATACTTCCTGCCCGATTCGGGGGAGCCGAGCACCTTGGGTTCCTGCCTGGTGGAGCGTTCGGCATTCCTCGCCGTCGGCGGCTACGACGAGGCGATTCGCGGCTGGGGCGGCGAGGACAACGACCTGTACGAGGCGTTGTCGCTCAACGGGATCCGCCGCGCCTTCTACCGCGGGGACCTGGTCGCGCCGATCCCGCACTCCGACGCGGAACGCACGCGTTATCACGGGAACAAGGACATCGAACGGGCGCGGTGGCTGAACCAGGTCTACCGGGCCATGAAGTTCGACGTGATCCGCCTGCTGTCGCGCATGCCCACCCTCGAGGAAAGGCGCCACCTGCGCGACATGGCCACGCGGATGGTGGACGAGGCGGCGGCCCCGGGCGATGCGCGCACGCCGACGCAGGTCAACCTGCCGGAACGCCCGATCCAGACTCGCTCGCCCTCGCCGCACGCTGCCATTGCCGCGCCTTCGCTGCTCCCTGGTCTACGAGCTCGCGAAGCCCGGCGACGGGCGCGACGAGGCGCAGCAAGCCGCGCCGGACGCCGGGGATGCCGCGCCCGGGTAGGGTCGTCCCTTATACTTCAGCCTCCTCCCCCGGCCGGGATGGCGGAATCGGTAGACGCAGCGGACTCAAAATCCGCCGGTGGCGACACTGTGAGGGTTCGAGTCCCTCTCCCGGTACCACGAGAGGCGGCAATCGCGCCCGGATACGAACCCTTGAGCCAACCCGACTGCCTCGTCCGACTGCAGGGCATCACCAAGGATTTCCCGAAGGTCTCCACGGGCGGCGACAGGCTGCGCGCGCTCGCCTCGCTCCTCATCCGCCGCCGCGACGTGCCCAGCTTCCGCGCGCTCGACGCGATCGACCTCGAGGTGCGCCGCGGCGAGTCCGTGGGACTCATCGGCGAGAACGGCGCCGGCAAGTCGACGCTCCTCAAGGTCATCGCCGGCGTGACGCGGCCGACGCGCCGGCACGGTCGCCGTCGCCGGGCGCATCGGCGCGCTCCTGGAGCTCGGCAGCGGCTTCCACCAGGAATACACGGGCCGCGAGAACATCGGCCTGTCGGGCGCGCTCATCGGCCTTTCGCCGCGGGAGATCTCGCGCAAGACGCAGGCGATCATCGACTTCGCCGACATCGGCGAGCACATCGACGACCCGATCAAGCACTACTCCTCGGGCATGGTCGTGCGGCTGGGATTCGCCGTGGCCACGGCGCTCGACCCGGAGCTGCTCATCACCGACGAGGTGCTCGCCGTCGGCGACGAGTCCTTCCAGAAGAAGTGCATCCACTGGCTGGAGAGCTACCGCGCCCGCGGCGGCACCCTGCTCCTGGTCTCGCACAGCATGTACCACATCCAGACCCTGTGCAGCCGCGCCCTCTGGCTGCACCACGGGGCCGATCGCATGCAGGGGCCGGCGTTCGACGTGACGCGCGAGTACCTCGCGTACCACGAGGCGAAGTCCGCGGCCGAGGCCAGGGTTGCGCAGCCCGCGCAGGGCTCGGTCCCCCGCGTCGTCTCCCTGTGGTCGGAGGACGCGCAGGGGCGCCGGGAGGACACCTTCCCGATGGGAGGAACGGCGGTCGCGCAGGTCGTCGCCTACGATCCCGACGACCGGCCGCCGGTCATCCTCGCGGGCATCGCGCGCGTGAACGGCGTGGGGATCTGCGGCCTGCACTCGAACGATTTCGGCTTCGTTCCGGCGCGCGTGAGCCCGAACCACTTCGGCTACGCGATCCGCTTCGACCCGCTCGAGCTGCTGCCGGGCAAGTACCTCTTCCGCGTGCATGCCCTGGATGCCTCGGGGCTGCGGCTGTTCGACACGACCACGTGCGAATTCACGGTGACGGGCGAGGCCCGCGACTACGGGTTCTTCCGCCCTCCGCACACGTGGCTGCCGGGCCGGGGAAACTAGTATAATAATCAGCTCTTTAGCGGCCGTTTCCGGCCGCCCCATCGCGAAGGTCCTCCCGTGAGCGTCATCCCCCTGCATCCCGTGCACGGCCCCGCCAGCCTGGCGAAGCCCAAGCACATCTTCATGCTCCATTTCGACATCGTCCGCGGCTGCCAGCTTCGCTGCCTCGGCTGTCCGACGCCGGTGATCGAGCCCAAGGTGTACCGGATCCCGGTGGAGGACTTCGCCAGGTGCCTGGCGAACATCGACGTCGAGAAGGTGGCCTACCTGCGCCTGTACCGGGCCGGGGAGCCGCTGCTGCACAAGCAGCTCGCCTCGCTCGTGGAGCAGATCCCGAAGCAGCGCTGGAAGGCCTCCATCGTGGAGATCAGCACGAACGCGCAGTGGGTCGACTGGGAGCAGTTCGAGGAAGCCATGCGCCTGGAGGTGGTGAACCGCCTGGTCGTCAGCTGCGACGGCGACGGCACGCCGGAGGACTACGAGCGCCTGCGCCCGCCCTCCAAGTGGGAGAAGCTCATGGAGTTCCTCGAGCGGGCCCGGGTGATCCGCGACCGCTGGGCGCCGGCGATGCAGCTGGGCACGCGCACCATCGTGCGCACCCGCTCCGACGCGCAGCGCTGGGAGCAGGTCCTGCGCCCCCTCGGGTGGACGCCCGAGTTCCGCAAGTGGATGGCGCTGCCGGAGGCGAAGGAGAACCTCACGGGACGCGCGGTCGTGGTGCCCCGCGGCCACTGCGTGTACATCGCCGACGCCGAGGAGTTCGTGCACAAGGCGTGGTTCGGCGAGATGAACCAGCTCTACATCGACGGCGACGGCACCGTCGTTCCCTGCTGCGTGCACCCGCACGCGGCGGTGCTGGGCGACCTGCGGACCGAGCGCTACAGCGACATCCTGGCCGGGGAGCGCCGCCGCAACATGATGGCGGCGATGGCCGGGAGCCGGGCGACGATGAAGGTGTGCGGCGTGTGCGACGTGGGTCCCGTCGGCAAGGAAGGCCCCTCGTACTGGAGCACCTTCGCCTACTGGAACCCGGCGAAGCCTCAGCTCGTCGAGGACTGATCGAGGATCCCGCCGGCCCCGCGGCGGTAGAGCGCCGACTCCGTCACCACGAAGTCGGCGGGGATGTCCCAGTCCTGCGGGTGGATCGTCGCGAGGCGCGCGAGCTCGTAGCTGACGCCGATCACGCGCGGGCGCGCCGCGAGGCTCGCGAGCGTGCGGTCGAAGTAGCCCGCGCCGTAGCCCAGCCGGTAGCCCCCCGCGTCCCACCCGTTCATGGGCAGGAGGACCGTGTCCGGGATCACTTCGCGCGACTCGAGGGGGTACGGGATCCCCATCGCGCCTTCGGCGAGCCGGACGCCGGGGTGCCACTCGCGGAACGCGAGGGGCGTGCGCGGGGCCACCACGACCGGCAGCGCCGTGGTCGCGCCCCGCTCGCGAAGCCTGCGGCCCAGGTAGCGCGGGTCGTATTCCGCGAGCACGGGCCAGCAGAACGCCACCACGCCGCGCGCCAGGTCCGGGAACGCGGCCTCCAGGCGCGCGTCGATCGCCTCGCGCCAGCGCGCGAGCGTGCCGGGATCGACCGCGGTGCGCGCGGCGATGAGCCGCTGGCGCTCGCGCTTGCGCCAGTTGCGGAGTTCATCGGGGGTCGTCGGGCCGTCCATCGCGAAGCCGCCAGTCTAGCAGCGCCGCGCGGGGCCTTTCCGATACACTCGGCGCGGTCAGCGGCCCGACGGCCGCGCCCGCCCCGGAGTCACGCCATGCGCAAGGTCCTGCTCATCTTCAGCGAACTCACCGACGGCGACGTCGAGTGGCTCTCAAAGGCGGGCGAGCGGATCCACCTCGACGCCGGCACGACCCTGGTTCCCCTGGGCGCGCGCGTCGAGAACATCTGGTTCGTGCTCGACGGCGCGCTCTCGGTGCACACCGCCGCGGGCGCCCAGCTCGCCCTCATGGGCTCCGGGGAGGTCGTGGGCGAGATGTCCCTCGTGGACCCGGCGCCGACGGCCGTCACCGTGCGCGTGGCGAGCGACGCGACGCTGCTGCGGATCTCGGACGCCACGGTCAGGGCCAAGCTCTCCGGGGACCCGCCCTTCGCCGCCCGCTTCTACCGCGCGCTCTGCGTCTTCCTCGCGAGCCGCCTGCGCAGCACGACGCGGCGCATGGGCTACGGCAACGACGCCGAGGACGAGAGCGCCAAGGACGAGCTCACCGACGACCTGCTGGACAACGTCCACCTGGCCGGCGCCCGCTTCGACCGCATGCTCAAGCGCCTGGCGGGCTGAGGAGCCGATGCCCGCGCCGGACAACTCGATCTTCCGCAAGGCCGCGCTCGAGCGCCTGGCCTCGCCCGAGCGCCTGGACGCGCGCCCGCGCCTGCCCGCCTACCCGAAGGCGCTCGCCGCGGCGATCGCGCTGCTCGCCCTCGCCGTGCTCGCCTTCGCCGCATGGCTTCGGTAGCCGCCGCACCCGCCGGCAGTGCGGCCGCCTCGCGGCTGCCCGACTCGCCCGTCGCGCGCGTCCCGACGATCCTGCAGCTCGAGGCCGTGGAGTGCGGCGCCGCCGCCCTCGCGATGGTGCTCGCCCACCACGGCCGCTACGTCCCGCTGGAAGTCCTGCGCTCCGAGTGCGGCGTGACGCGCGACGGCAGCAAGGCCGGCGGCATCCTGCGCGCCGCGCGCGGCTACGGGCTCGTCGCGCGCGGCTTCCGCAAGGAGCCCGCGGAGCTCGCGAGCCTCGCGCTCCCGGCGATCGTCTTCTGGAACTTCAACCACTTCGTGGTCCTCGAGGGATTCCGCGGCGGCGAGGCGTTGCTCAACGACCCCGCCATGGGCCGCCGGCAGCTCGATGCCGCGGCCTTCGACGAGGGCTTCACGGGCGTCGTCCTCACCTTCGAGAAGGGCCCGGAGTTCGCGCCCGGGCGGCGAGCGGCCCTCGGTGCTGCGCTCGCTCTCGCGGCACCTCGCCGGGCTGGGCGCGCCGGTTTCGATCGCGGTGCTCCTCGGGCTCGCCCTCGTGGCGCCGGGGCTCGCCCTGCCCTGGCTCATGGGGCGGTTCGTGGACGAGGTGCTCGCCTCGCGCCTGCCCGGCGTGGCGGAGACGCTGCTCGCGGGCCTGCTCGCGGCCGCGCTCGCGCGGGGCCTGCTGTCGTGGCTGCAGGCGCGGGTGCTCACGGCGGCGTTCACGCGCGCCGCGCTCGCTTCCGCCCGCCGCTTCTTCGCGCACGCGCTCTCGCTCCCGATGGACTTCTTCGTGCAGCGCTCGCCCGGCGAGATCGCCTCGCGCGTGGACCTGAACGAGGAGGTCGCCGAGACCGTCTCCGCCGACCTCGCGCAGCTCGTGCTGGACCTCGTCACCGCCGTCTTCTTCCTCGCGCTCATGCTGCGCCTGGACACGGGGCTCACCGCGCTGGTCCTCGCCTGCCTCGCCAGCGAGCTCGCGGCGCTCGGGGCCATCACCCGGCGCAACGAGGGCATCTCGCAGCGGCTCTCCGTGCAGGCCGGCAAGCTCTCGGGCATGGCCACGGGCGGCCTCGCCAACATCGAGAGCATCAAGGCCGGCGGACAGGAAGGCGCGCTCTTCCTGAAATGGCTCGGCCTGCAGGTGCAGTTCGCCAACACCGCGATCGAGTCGCAGCGGGCCACGCTCGCCCTGATGCAGGTGCCGGCCCTGGCGGGCCTCGTCGCGCAGCTGGGCGTGCTGGGCCTGGGCGTGACGCGCATCATGCAGGGCGGCGGATTCAGCGTCGGCGACCTGGTGGCCTTCCAGGTCCTGCTGGCCGGATTCGCCGCGCCGGTGCACGCGCTCTTCCTCGCCGCGCGCAAGGTGCAGGGGCTGCGCGGCGACCTGGCGCGCATCGACGACGTCCTCAACCACGCCGCCGAGCCGGGCGTGGCCGTGACCGACAGCCCGGCCTCCGCCGTCTCCGGCGCGCGCCCGCGCTCGCTCGAGTTCCGCGACGTGACCTTCGGCTACGCGAAGGGCGGGCCGCCGCTCGTCGAGGGCTTCAGCCTCAAGGTCGGCAGCGGCCGGCGGGTGGCGCTCGTGGGCGCCTCCGGCTCGGGCAAGTCGACCATCGCGCGCCTGGCCGCGGGGCTCTACCGCCCCTGGAGCGGCGAGATCCTCTTCGACGGCCTGCCGCGCGAGTCCTACGTGCGCGACGAGCTCGCGCGCGCGGTGGCCTACGTGGACCAGGACGTGGTGCTCTTCGAGGGCAGCGTGCGCGACAACCTCACGATGTGGGACCCGGCGGCCGAGGACGAGGTGATCCGCGCCGCGGCCCGCCACGCGCCATCGACGAGGAGATCGGCCAGCTCCCGGGCGGCCTCGACGCCCCCCTGCAGGAAGGCGCGCGCAACCTCTCCGGCGGCCAGCGCCAGCGGATCGAGATCGCGCGCGCGCTGGCCCGCGGCCCCTCGATCCTCATCCTCGACGAGGCCACGAGCGCCCTGGATCCGGCGACCGAGGCGGTGGTCGAGGCGAACCTGCGCAAGCGCGGCACCACGTGCCTGGTGATCGCGCACCGCCTGTCCACCGTGCGCGACGCCGACGAGATCCTCGTGCTGGAGAACGGCCGCGTGGTCGAGCGCGGCCGCCACGACGAGCTCGCCGCGATCGAGGGCGGCCGCTACGCCGCGCTCGTGGCGGGCGAGACGGGAGGCGCCTGATGGCCGATCCCGGCGTCGCCTTCCGCGCCACGACGCTCTCCGGCGCGCTCTCGATCCTCGCCGGCCCGCTCGGCGTGCGGCGCGAGGCGCAGACGCACGCCGCCGACCGACGAGGCGACGGCCATCGAGGAATCCGCCCTGGCGCACGGCCTGCGCTCGCGGCGCGTGCTCCTCGACGGGCGCTGGTGGGCCGAGGGCGGCACGCCGATGCTCGCGCGCGTGGCCGAGCGGCGCCAGGTGCCGCGCGAGAACGACGCGGCGGCCGCTGGCCGGGGCCACCGGCTGGGTCGCGCTCGTGCCGCGGCCGCTCGCGGGCTACCGCATGGTCGCGGTCGATCCCGCCGGCGGGCCGCCGCTCGAGTGGCCGGTGGACGAGGACACCGCCCGCCGGCTCTCGCCCTTCGCCTACGCCTTCCACCGCACCTTCGAGCGCGCGGCCCCTCGGCACGCTCGACGTGCTGCGCTTCGCCTTCGCGCACACGCGCGCCGACGTGGGCGTGCTCGTCGCCACGGGGCTCGCCGCGGCGCTCGCGGGCCTGCTCACGCCCGTGGCCACCGGGCGCCTCATCGACCGCGCCATTCCCGCGGGCTCGGCCTCCCTGACCCTCGCGATCGTCGCCGGCCTCGCCGCGGCGGGCCTGGCGGCCCTCGCGCTCGACGTGCTGCGCACGCTCGCCGTGCTGCGCTTCGAGGCGCGCACCTCGGTGGCGATCCAGGCGGCGGTCCTCGACCGCGTGATCGGCGCGCCGGCGCGCTTCTTCCGCGCCTTCTCGAGCGGCGACCTCGCGCTGCGCCTGGGCGCCGTGAACACCGTGCAGCGCACCGTCACCGGGGCCTCCATCGGCGCCTTCGTCGCGGCGCATCTTCCTCACCGCGAACGCCGCGCTCATGCTCGCCTACAGCCCGAAGCTCACCGCCGCGGCGCTGGGCGTGGTCGCGGTGGCGGCGATCCTCTCGGCCACCCTGGGCGCGGCCCGGCTGTCCATCGGGCGGCGCATCGAGGCGGCCGACGGCAAGCTCTCGGCGATGTCGTTCGAGTACTTCGCCGGCATCGCCAAGCTGCGCGCCGCCGCCGCCGAGTCGCGGGCCTTCGCCAACTGGCTCGCGCGCTACCGCGAGTTCCGCGGGCTGAGCCAGCGCAGCGCCGCGCTCTCCAACCTGGAGTCCGTGCTGCTGGGGATCCTGCAGCCGGCGGCGGCCATCCTGATCCTCTACCTCGCCTGGCAGCTCGCGCAGGCGCCGGCCGCGCGCGCCCTCTCGGTGGGCGAGTTCGTCGCCTTCCAGGCCGCGATGTTCGGGCTGCTGGGCGGCGTGAACGGCATCGTGTCCACGGCCATCGACCTGGCGGCGCCTCGCGCCGGTGTGGGAGCGGGCCAAGCCCATCCTCGCCACGCCGCCGGAGGACAGCGTGCGCGGCAAGATCCGCCACGACCCGCGAGGGCGCGATCGACTTCGTGGGCGTGTCCTTCGCCTACCCCGGCGGCCCCGAGGTGCTCGAGGACATCGACCTCTCGATCCGCCCGGGCGAGTTCGTGGCGATCGTCGGCGCGAGCGGCTCGGGCAAGTCGACGCTGCTGCGGCTGCTGCTGGGCTTCGAGTTCCCGGGCCGCGGCACCGTGCGCTTCGACGGGCGCGTGCTGCAGGCGCTGGACCTCGAAGTGCCTGCGCGCGCGCATCGGCACGGTGCTGCAGGGCGGGCGCCTGTGGGCGGGCGACATCCTCGCCAACATCGTCGGCGCCACCAGCCTCACCGTGGACGACGCGTGGGAGGCGGCGCGCGCCGCCGGGCTCGCCGCCGACATCGAGGCGATGCCCATGGGGATGTACACGCTCGTGGGCGAGGGGGTGAGCACGCTCTCCGGCGGCCAGCGCCAGCGCGTGCTCATCGCGCGCGCCCTCGTGGGCAGGCCGCGCATCCTCCTGCTGGACGAGGCGACGAGCGCGCTCGACAACCTGTCGCAGGCGGCGGTGCTGGAGACGCTGGAGGGGCTCGACGCGACGAGGGTGGTCATCGCGCACCGCCTCTCGACGGTGCGCAATGCCGACCGGATCGTGGTCCTGGAAAAGGGCCGGATCGTCCAGGAGGGGACGTTCCGGGAGCTGGCCGCCGTCCCGGGCCCCTTCGCCGCGATGCTCGCGCGGCAGGTGGCCTGAAGCGGCGGCCGGCGGCCGCGCTAGTTCTTCTTCGTCGCGCCGTCCGCGGAGGCGATCTGCGTGCCGGCGAGCGGGGGCTCGCGCTTGGCGGTGACCGTGACCTTGTCGAGCTTCACCACGTTCTGCGGCTGCTCGCGCTTGGCCGTGACGGTGATCTTCTCGAGCTTCACGATCTGCTGGCCGCCGGACACGTCGTCGAGCTGCTGGTCCGAAAGCTCGCCTTCGGGCTGGGTGACCGGTTTCTGATCTTTGTTCGACATGGCAATCTCCTCGACTTCGGGTCCGTTGCAGACCGGGCTTCCCGCCCGGAGCGAAAGCAAGATATCACGCTTTCGATGAAGCGAATCCTAACGGGGGGCGCCCCGGGCGGCTCCGGCCCATTCGGCGGGCGCAGATGCGGAATATTCCGCACAACCTTCCCGGGGTCGGGGTTCCGGGAGGGGCGCGAGGGCCTCAGGCCGCGGCCAGGACGGTGACGGCCAGGGCGTTGGCGGCCACGACCGCCCAGCCCACGTGCTTGAGTTTCCTGGGGGAAAGGGCCAGCCGGTTGACGGCGACCACCCCCGCCAGGGGCAGGCAGGCGGCGAGCGCCACCGGGCGCCAGCCCGGCATCCAGACCCAGGCCGCCAGGGCGCGCGAGGAGGGCCAGGCGGGCGGTCCAGGTGGCGGCCGGCACGACCCAGGGGGTGGCCCCGGTGACGCGCGACTTGATGGCGTGCACCGCCAGGGTGGCGCTCACGGTGACGGCGAACCACAGGACGGGCGGCCCCCAGAGCGCGGGGCCGGAGACGCCCCCGGCCGCCGCCACCGGCAGGTGCATCGCGGAGAAGGCGGCGCCGGCGACCACCTCCCCCGGCAGCGTCTTCAGGTTCCTCGACAGCACCACGGGGACGAGCCCCAGGGCCAGGACGGCCGGGACCAGGGCGAGCCAGCGCGCCTGCGCCGGCGCAATCCACAGGGCGGCGATTCCCGCGCCGAGGCCCGCGCTCCCCAGGAGCGCGAGGCTGCGGCGCGCGCCGGCGGCGTTCTCCTGCTGCGCGCGCTTGCCGCGCGCCCCCAGGAGGACCACCAGCGGCTCGTTGGCCAGGAAGAGGAGGACGGCCGCCGCGACGAAGAGCCACGCCGCGGCGCCGGGCGAGCCCAGGAGCGAGGCCGGAGAGAAGGGGAAAGCCCAGCTCGGCGTAGGCGCCGTGCTCGCGCGGGAAAAGGTGCTTGTTCATGGCACCTTCAACCATACCGATCCGGGGCGATCCTGCAACCGGCCCCGTCAAACCGGGCCGGGCAAGGCACGGGAATTGCGCCGCACAATCGACCATGCCCCCGCCGCGGCGCCCGCGGAGGTACGCCCCCCTGCGGACGAAAGACCCTACGTAATTTAGGTTTTTTGCCTGCTAGACTGCGCCCCGTGAAGTTGCAGACGAGGCGCCGATGAACCTGCCCGTCACATCGCATCTGCCAGCGGAATTCCGCGACCCGACCCGGACGTCGCCCCTGCCTGCTGCGCCCGCATTCCGGCCCGGCGCAATGCCCGGCCGAACGCCGCACCCGTCGATCACTCCCTGCTCGAGATCCGGCCGCGACCCGCGGCCAGCCCCGCCGGCCCCGGCCGCGGGGACTGCGGCCATTCGCCCGCGCGTCCGAGGATCGGCGCACCACTCCGCGCGCAGGCACGCAGGCAGTCCGAAGAAGGCGTAACGCGCGAACCGGCGCGGCTTTCGCGCCGGGCATCGTTGGGGAACCCGCGGCACGGGCGCCCCGCAGGCAGAGGCAACGGATCGGCTCCGCAACTCAACTCGGAAAGAGGGGCGAACCACGATGGCCATGGCGATCATCCTGATCCTGCTCATCATCGGCACGGTGCTGTTCCACTTCCTGAGCCCGTGGTGGTTCACGCCCATCGCCTCCAACTGGGGCTCCATCGACGACACGATCGGCATCACGTTCTGGGTGACCGGCTTCGTGTTCGTCGCCGTGAACCTGTTCATGGCCTACGTGGTGCTGCGCTACCGCCACCGGAAGGACCGGCGCGCCGATTACGAGCCCGAGAACAAGAAGCTGGAATGGTGGCTCATCGGGCTCACGACGCTGGGCATCGCGTCCATGCTCGCGCCCGGCCTCGTGGTCTGGGCCAAGTTCGTCGAGGTGCCGGCCGACGCGTCGCAGGTCGAGGTCATCAGCCAGCAGTGGCACTGGAGCTACCGCTTCCCCGGCAAGGACGGCGTGCTGGGCACCGTCGACTCCCGCTTCGTCGGCGATGCCAACCCCTTCGGGCTCAATCCGGCCGATCCCCACGGCCGCGACGACGTGCTGGTCTCCAGCCAGGAGCTGCACCTGCCGCTCGGCAAGCCCGTGAAGCTCCTGCTGCGCTCGAAGGACGTCCTGCACAACTTCGCCGTCGCCGAGCTGCGGGTCAAGATGGACATGGTGCCCGGCATGGTCCCGTACCTGTGGTTCACGCCCACCCGCGCCGGCAAGTACGACGTTCTCTGCCAGGAACTCTGCGGCATCGGCCATTTCGCGATGCGCGGCCGGCTCGTTCTCGAGGACGACGCCGCCTACCGAGCCTGGCTGGAGGGCCACCCCACCTTCGCGCAGACCTCCGCCCGCGTCCCGGGCGACGCGCAGGCGGGCAAGGCGCTCTACGCCGTGTGCGGCGCGTGCCATGGCGCCTCCGGGGAGGGCAACGCCGCGCTGCACGCGCCCCGGCTCGCCGGCCAGGGCGACTGGTACCTGAAGCAGCAGCTGAAGTACTTCAAGCAGGGCATCCGCGGCGCGCACAAGGACGACACCCAGGGCAAGACCATGGCGCCCATGGCGGCGACGCTCGTCGACGAGGCCGCCATCGACAACGTCGTGGCCTTCATCGCGACGCTGCCGTCGCCGGCGCCGGCCGCCGCGCCGGCCTCCACGCGCGCAGAGGCCCACTACGCGTCGGCCTGCGCCGCCTGCCACGGCGCGCACGGGCAGGGCATCCAGGCCATGAACGCGCCCCGGATCGCGGGACTGGGCGAGTGGTACCTCGCCACGCAGCTCGGCAACTTCCGCCAGCGCATCCGGGGCGCGCACCCGGACGACAAGTACGGCGGCCAGATGGCGCTCCTGGCGGCGACGCTTTCCGACGAGCAGGCGAGCCGCGAGCTCCTCGCCTACATCAACGCGCTGCGCTGAACCCGGCGACGGCAACCGGGCGGCACGAGATGAGGAGAACCCGATGACCTACGTTCCCGCTGGACACGACGGCGCCGGCTACGCACCGGCGTCGGAGACGCCGGAGCCCGAGCTCTACCACCCGAAGACGTTCATCGGGAAGTACATCTGGAGCCAGGACGCCAAGGTCATCGCCATCCAGTATTCCATCACCGCCATCGGCATCGGCTTCGTCGCGCTGGTGCTCTCGTGGCTGATGCGCCTGCAACTCGGGTTCCCGAACACCTTCTCCTTCATCGATCCCAGCGCCTACCTGCAGCTGGTGTCGATGCACGGGATGATCATGGTGATCTACCTGCTCACCGCCCTCTTCCTGGGCGGCTTCGGCAACTACCTCATCCCCCTGATGGTCGGCGCGCGGGACATGGTGTTCCCGTACCTGAACATGCTGAGCTTCTGGATCTACCTGTTCGCGGTGCTGCTCCTGGTGGCGAGCTTCTTCGTGCCGGGCGGCCCCACCGGCGCCGGCTGGACCCTGTACCCGCCCCAGGCCATCCTGCCCGGCACCCCGGGAGCGGGCTGGGGAATCATCCTCATGCTGGTCTCGCTCGCGTTCTTCATCGTCGGGTTCACGATGGGCGGGCTCAATTACGTGGTGACGGTGCTCCAGGCGCGCACGCGCGGGATGACCCTGATGCGCCTGCCCCTCACGGTGTGGGGCATCTTCATGGCCACGATCCTCGCGCTCCTCGCCTTCCCGGCCCTGTTCGTGAGCGCGATCATGATGACGCTGGACCTCGTCCTGGGCACCAGCTTCTTCATGCCCGGCATCGTCTCGATGGGCAAGCAACTGGGCTACGGCGGCGGCAGCCCGGTGCTCTTCCAGCACCTGTTCTGGTTCTTCGGCCACCCCGAGGTCTACATCGTCGCCCTGCCCGCCTTCGGCATCGTCTCCGACCTCATCAGCGTCAACGCGAGGAAGAACATCTTCGGCTACCGCATGATGGTGTGGGCCATCCTCGCGATCGGCGGGCTGAGCTTCGTGGTGTGGGCGCACCACATGTACGTGAGCGGCATGAACCCCTACTTCGGCTTCTTCTTCGCCACCACGACGCTCATCATCGCCATCCCGACGGCGCTCAAGGTCTACAACTGGGTGCTCACCCTGTGGCGCGGCAACATCCGCTTCACCGTGCCGATGCTCTTCGCGATCGGGTTCATCTTCACCTTCGTGCACGGCGGCCTGACGGGCATCTTCCTGGGCAACGTCGCGGTGGACCTGGCGCTCTCCGACACCATGTTCGTCGTCGCGCACTTCCACATGGTGATGGCCATCGCGCCGATCCTGGTCGTGATGGGCGCCATCTACCACTGGTACCCCAAGATGACCGGGCGGATGCTCGACGACACGCTCGGCAGGATCCACTTCTGGATCACGTTCCTCGGGTCGTACGCGATCTACCTGCCCATGCACTACCTGGGCTTCCTCGGCGTGCCGCGCCGCTACTACGCGATGGGGAGCACCTATTTCGTGCCGGAGTCGGCGCAGTCGCTCAACGCCGCCATCACGGTCGCCGCCCTCGTCGTGGGCGTGGCGCAGTTCTTCTTCCTGTACAACCTCGCGCGCAGCTACTTCAAGGGCAAGCCGTCGGGCCCGAACCCCTGGGAGGCCACGACGCTGGAATGGCAGACCGCGGACACGCCGCCCAAGCACGGCAACTTCGGGCCCGAGCTCCCGGTGGTCTACCGCTGGGCCTACGACTACAGCGTCCCCGGCGCGGCGCAGGACTTCATCCCGCAGAACCACCCGCCCAGCGGCGAGAGATCCGAGGAGCCGCGGTCGTGACGACCACCCTGGTGGCCCTGGCGGTGGTGATGGGGGTCGTGATCGGCTGGCTCGTCCTGCAGACGGTCGGCGTGAAGCCCTGGGTGGCGCAGCGCGCGCTCGCGGGCGAGCGCCCGGGCCAGGGCCTTCCCCTGCCCGCGATCAAGCTCGGCCTCGCCGTCTTCATGACGGTGGCCACCTCGCTCTTCGCGCTGTGCATCAGCGCCTACCTGATGCGGCGGGAGGGCGCGGACTGGCGGCCGCTCGCTCCGCCTGCGGTGCTCTGGGCCAATACCGCGGCCCTCGTGCTCGCGAGCGTGTTCTTCCAGCGCGCGAGCGGCGCGGTGAAGTCGGGGCGGGCGCAGGGACTGCGGCGCGAGCTGCTCGCGGGCGGGGCCTTCACGCTCGCCTTCCTCGCCGGGCAGCTGTGGGCGTGGCGCGAGTTCGCCGCCGCGGGCTACTACCTCACCGCGAACCCCGCCAACGCCTTCTTCTACCTCCTCACCGCCTTGCACGGGATCCACCTGCTCGGCGGGCTGTGGGTGTGGGGCACGACCCTCGTGCGGTCGCTGCGGGGCGCCGAGGTTGGCGCGCTGCGGCTGAGCGTCGAGCTCTGCACCGCGTACTGGCACTTCCTGCTGGCCGTCTGGGTTGCCCTGTTCGGCCTTCTCCTGTTCACCTGACGGGGAGCACAGCCATGGCACACGACGCATCGACGGCTTCCGGAACCCTCGCGCCCGCCGACGGCCTGGCCGGCGTCGTCGCCGACTGGTCCTCGGACCAGCGCGCCTTCAAGAAGGTGCCGTGGGGCAAGGCGATGATGTGGATCTTCCTGCTGAGCGACACCTTCGTGTTCGCCAGCTTCCTCATCAGCTACATGACGGTGCGCATGTCCACCACGGTGCCCTGGCCCAACCCGAGCAAGGTGTTCGCGCTCACGGTCGGGGGCCAGGAAGTCCCGCTGCTGCTCATCGCCATCATGACCTTCGTCCTGATCAGCAGCAGCGGCACGATGGCCATGGCGGTCAAGTTCGGCTACCAGCGGGACCGCAAGCGGACCGCGGCGCTCATCCTCGCGACCGCGGCGTTCGGCGCCGCCTTCGTCGGCATGCAGGCCTTCGAGTGGACCAAGCTGATCATGGAAGGCGTGCGCCCCTGGGGCAACCCGTGGGGCGCGCCGCAGTTCGGCTCCAGCTTCTTCATGATCACCGGCTTCCACGGCTTCCACGTCTCCGTGGGCGTGCTCTTCCTGCTCATCATGGCCGCCAAGGTCCTGCGGGGCGACCTCGACAGCGAAAGGCCGGGCTTCCTCACCGGGAGGCGCGGCAACTACGAGATGATCGAGGTCATGGGCCTGTACTGGCACTTCGTGGACCTGGTCTGGGTCTTCATCTTCGCGTTCTTCTATCTCTGGTGAGGGGGGTGACATGACGACCGCGCACGAACACCCGGTACCGGCCGCCGCCGCGGGGCACGCCGAGGGGCAGCAGCATCCGATCAGCGTCTACCTGTGGATCTGGGGCCTGCTCTTCGTGCTGAGCTTCTTTTCCTACCTCGTGGATTACTTCCACTTCCAGGGCCTGCTGAGGTGGGGGCTCATCCTCCTCTTCATGTTCCTGAAGGCCGGGCTCATCATTGCCATCTTCATGCACATGGCGTGGGAGCGGCTGGCGCTGGTGTACGCCATCTTCGTGCCCACGGGGGCCCTGCTGGTCCTGCTGGGGCTCATGTCGCTCGAGGGGGACTACACGCACGCCACGCGCGGCACCTACTTCGCGCCCGCGCCCGCGGTCGAGGCGCCCAAGCCGCACTAGGGGCGCGTCAGAAATTGGCGGCCAGGTTTCCCTTCGCGCGGGCGACCCAGCGGGGGTAGTCGGCCTCGCTCACGACCTTGACCACGATGAGCGGGCACACGCGCCCGGCACCGCACGCCTCGGCCGTGCAGATGCCCCGGTAGGTGCCCGTCCGGCGCGCCCGGAACCAGGTCTCGCGCACGAGTCCCGGGACGGCGTACTCCTTCACCCCGAGGTCGGGCACGTGCCAGGAATGGATGCCCTCGCTCGAGACGAGGACCAGGCGGATGCGCTTGCCGACGGGGACGACCACCGGATGGTCGACGTCGAGCGCGTAGGCCGTGCCGCCCCCGGCCGCCGCGTCGGTGGCCTGCCGCCGCGGCGCGTAGACGTTGGAATCGAACGCGACCCCCGCGCCCGCGCCCTCCTCGTAGCGGTAGCCCCACTTCCACACCTGCCCCGTGGCGCGGATGGTGATGTCGGACCCGGAGGGGTCCGCGACCCCGGCGAGGCGGCTGGCCGCGGGCCATGCCGCCCCGAACAGGATGACGCAGGGAACCGCCGCCCAAAGGAACTCGATCGCCGCGCTGCGATGGAACGGCTGCGACTGCCGCGCCGAAGCTCTCCGGTGCGCGAGCATCGAGCGGAACATCAGCGCGAACGCCACCGCCCAGGCCGCGAGGACCGCGTAGAGAAGCGCCAGATGCAGGTCGTAGGAGTCGGCCGTGAGCCGGAAGAGCGCATCGCGCGGGCCTTCGGCGCGCGCGGCCGGGCCGCACAGGGCCATCCCGGCCCCGGCCATGAAGCCGCCTGCGGTGCGCCAACGAGCGTCGATCGCGTTCTTCATGCCGCCCCCGGTTTGGGTTCGGGAAGTCGCGGCGCGGCTCCGCTATTTCCTCCCGCATCGCGCGAGCGGCCAGTCTAGCACCGGCACTGAAAATGCCCGCCTTTACCCCTACAAAAAGTAGGAATTAGAATGATTCGCACTTCTTGACGGCATCCCGGGCACGGTAAAGAATGGCCCGACTTCTGTGCAGCGCTGACGACGGGAGGTGCCATGAAACGGCGACTCTATTTCGTACTGCCCGACCTGGGCAGCGCGGTCCAGACGGCCAACGACCTTCTGCTGGCGCGCATCGAGGACCGGCACATGCATTTCCTCGCGCGCCGCGGCATGTCGCTCGGCCAATTGCACGAGGCGAGCTACTTCCAGAAGTCGGACCTGCGGCACAGCCTGTTCGTCGGCTTCGCGGTAGGCGGCTTCGGCGGGTTCGTTCTCGGCGGGGCCCTCTACTTCACGAAGTTCGGGGGCATGGACCTGCAGCTCGTCACCATTCCCATCGCGACCGTGGTGAGCGCCCTGTTCGGCGCCTGGGCGGCGAGCATGATCGGCATCTCGACGCCGAACAGCTCGCTCAAGCGCTTCGACGACGAGCTGGGTGCGGGACGCGTCCTGCTGATGGTCGACGTTCCCCATGCCCAGGTCGAGGACGTCCAGGCGCTGGTGCACAAGCGCCACCCCGAGGCGAGCGACCACGGCATCGAGCCGAGCATGCCCGCGTTCCCGTAGGCGGCGCGGAGCGGATCAGCCCGCCGGCCGGACCTTGCGCAGCTGCTCGCGCTGCTCCTTGGTGAGCAGGGCCTCGGCCTTGGCGCGCGCCTCGAGCCGCGACTCGAACATCTGCTTGCGCACGGCCGCGCCCTCTTCGTAGAGCTTGCGCGAAGCCGCCGCGTCCAGCTCGGGGGCGCCGCGCAGGTCCTGCCCTTTCCAGCGGATCTCGCGCATCGAGCCCATCAGGGCGTGGTTCCTGCGCTGCACGTCGCGGCGCAGTTCGGTCACCTTGGCGCGTTGCTCGGGCGTGAGCTCGAGCGCCTCGATGGAGGAGAGGCCGGGTCCCCGCGCCATGTCCTCGCCCATCATTCCGCCGCCGTGCATTCCGCGGCCGTGCATTCCGCCCTGGCCGTGCATCATGCCCTTGCCGCCCATGCCGGGTCCCATGCCCTGCCCCATCATCGGGCAATCCTGCTGGCCCGCTGCGGGCCCCATGCCGCGGCCGCCCATCATGCCGTGGCCCATGCCCGGCCCCATCTGGGCGAGGGCGAGGGTGGAAAGGGTCGCCGCGGCGAGGGCGGCGAGCGCGAATCGGGTTCTCATGGCCATGCTCCTGTCGGAAGTATGGGAAAAGCATAGGCTCGCCCGGCCCTTTGGCGAAGGACTGATTGGCAACAATTTGTGTCCGTCGAAACGGATCCCGGGCGGGGCCGAACGCCGCGATAATGCCGGTACCGTGACCGACTTCCGCGACCACCGCATCCAGAAGGCCCTCGACGAGGCCGTCGGCCCCTGGCGGCCGGAAAAGGACGCGCGCGCGCGGCGAAAGCGCATCGCGGTCGTGGTCGCGCTCGCCCTCGTCGCGTGCGCCGTGTTCTGGACCGTGCTCTACTTTTCCTCGCCCAGGCACGCGGCGCCGGCGCCGAAGATGGTTCCGATCCAGGTGCTTCCCGCGCCCGCGAAATGAACGCACCCGGCTCCTTCCTGCTTCCCCCGGGCCCCCTGGACCCCGCCTGGGTCGAGCGCGAGTACAACAACCGCCAGCTCGTCCCGGAACATCCCGCGTACTTCACGCGCTGGGAGAAGGATTCCGAGTTCGTCCGCCAGAGCCTTCCCGGCCGCCTCGAGCTGCCCTACGGACCGCACCCGCGCCAGCGCGTGGACCTCTTCCCGGCCAGGACGAGCGAGCGGCTGCTCGTCTTCCTGCACGGCGGCTACTGGCGCGGCCTCGACAAGCGCATGTTCGCCTGGCTCGCCCCGGCGTGGGTGGCCGAGGGCGTGAGCGTCGCGCTGGTGAACTACCGGCTGTGCCCGGCGGTGGGCATCGCCGACATCGTCGACGACGCCATCGCGGCGCTCAACTGGATCGCGATCCACGCGCCGGTGCACGGGACCGGGGCCGAGCGCATCGTCATCGCGGGCCATTCCGCCGGCGGCCACCTCGTGGGCGCGATCTTCGCGGCCTCCCGCGAGTGCCTCGCCTTCGACCCGGCGCGCATCGCGGGGGGCGTGCCCATCAGCGGACTCTTTGATTTCTCGCCAATGCCGCTCTTCTCCGGCAACGCCGACTTCCGCCTCGATGCCGCCTCCGCCCGCGCCCTCGACCTGCACGACAAGCGCCCGACGATCGCCGCGCCGCTCGTGGTGGCGGTGGGCGGGGACGAAAGCGGCGAGTTCATCCGCCAGTCGTGCCTTCTCGCCAATCGCTGGGCGCCGCAGGCGCGCGAGCTCCAGATCCTGGCCGGCCTCAACCACTTCAGCGTGCTCGAAGCCCTTGCCGAGCGCGGCCAGCCCCTCCACGACGCCACCGCCTCCCTTTTCCACGCCGTATAATTCATTTCTTTGATTCGCAAGGATTTTCGGCGTGGCCGAGCAGGACCTTTCCAAGCTCCAGATCGACCGTGGCGCGAAATCCTTCGGCACGAAGCGCCGGCCCCGCTGGGTGAAGTGGGCGGCGGGCGCGGCGGTGGTGATCGGCGTCGCCGCCGTGGCGCTCATCCGCTCGGCCACGGCGCCCGTCACGGTCGACACGGCCAACGTGACGAGCGCCTTCCCCTCGCAGAGCTTCACGGTCCTCAACGCCACCGGCCGCGTGGTCGCCTGGCGCAAGGCCGCGATCTCGACCAAGGCCACGGGGCGGCTCGAGTGGCTGGGCGTGCAGGAGGGCTCGCGCGTGAAGTCGGGCGAGGTGATCGCGCGCCTGGAAAGCCTCGACGTCGCCGCCGCGCGCGATTCCGCGCAGGCCACCGTCAGCGCGGCAAGAGCGAACCTCGAGCAGGGCGAGGCGGAGATGCGCGAGGCCGAGTCGGCCTACAAGCGCGCCCAGGACCTCTACGCGAAGAAGTTCATCTCGGAGGCGTCCCTCGACTCCGCGCGCGCGCGCCACGAGAAGGCGCGCGCCTCCATCTCGAGCCTGAAGGCCGCCATCGGCGTGGCCGAGGCCAACGCGCGCTCGGCCGGCGTGTCGGTGGAGCAGACCCTCATCCGCGCGCCCTTCGACGGGATGGTGCTCACCAAGAACGCCAACGTCGGCGACATCATCACGCCCTTCTCCTCCGCCGCCGACTCCAAGGGCGCCGTCGTGAACATGGCCGACATGGACACCCTCGAGGTGGAGGCCGACGTGGCGGAATCCTCGATCGGCAAGATCCGCGTGGGCATGCCCACGGAGGTGCAGCTCGACGCCTACCCGGAGCTGCGGCTGCTGGGCGAGGTCTCGCGCGTGGTGCCCACCGTCGACCGCAGCAAGGCCACCCTCCTCGTGAAGGTCGCGTTCAGGGAGAAGGACGCGCGGGCGCTCCCGGACATGAGCGCCAAGGTGGGCTTCCTCGAGCGCTTCCCCGAGGCGAACGAGCGCAAGGCGGTGGCCGCCGTGCGTCCCGAGGCGATCGCGAAGCGCGGCGAGCGCTCCGTGCTCTTCGTGCTGGACAAGGACAACCGGGTGAAGGAGACGCCCGTCAAGGTCGCGCGCAAGCTCGGCGACCTGGTCGAGGTCGAGGGCGTGAAGGCGGGCGATCGCGTCGCCCTCTCCCCGCCGGAAAAGCTCCGCGACGGCGCGACCGTCGCCCTGCTGAAGAAGTGAGCGCCGCCGCCGGGGCGCTCGCGCGCCCCATCGTCCGGATCACGCACCTCGCGAAGGGCTATCGCCGGGGAGGCCAGGACGTGCCGGTGCTCTTCGACATCAGCCTCGAGATCCCGCAGGGCGACTTCATCGCCCTCATGGGACCGTCGGGCTCGGGCAAGTCCACGCTCCTCAACCTCATCGCCGGCATCGACAAGCCCGACGCCGGCGAGCTGATCGTCGACGGCGAGGACATCACGAAGCTCCCCGAGTCCGAGCTCGCGGACTGGCGCGCCTCGCACGTGGGCTTCATCTTCCAGTTCTACAACCTCCTGCCGGTGCTCGACGCGTTCGAGAACGTGGAGCTGCCGCTGCTGCTCACCTCCCTTTCCCGCCGCGAGCGGCGGGAGCGCGCGGAGATGGCCCTCGCCCTCGTCGGCCTCTCCGACCGCATGGAGCACTACCCCAACGAGCTCTCGGGCGGGCAGCAGCAGCGCGTGGCCATCGCGCGCGCGGTGGTCGCCGACCCCACCATCATCGTGGCCGACGAGCCCACGGGAGACCTCGACCGCAGGAGCGCGGGCGAGATCCTGGGCCTGCTGCGGCGCCTCAACGAGGAGATGGGCAAGACGATCATCATGGTCACCCACGACTGGCACGCGGTGGAGAGCGCCCGCCACGTGGTGCACCTGGAGAAGGGGGAGCTCGTCGACGCCCCCGCGGGGCATGCCTAGGTGTACTACCTCAAGCTCGTCTTCAAGAACATCTTCCGGCACAAGCTGCGCAGCCTGCTCACGCTGGCCGGGCTGGTGGTGGCGATCCTCGCCTTCGGCCTTCTGCAGACGGTGGTGAACGCCTGGTACGCGGGCTCGGACATGGCCTCGGCGCAGCGCCTCGTCTCGCGCAACGCCACCTCGCTCGTCTTCCCGCTTCCCGTCTACTACCGCGATCGCATCCGCACGGTGGAGGGGGTGACGGCGGTGTCCACCTCGAACTGGTTCGGCGGCATCTACAAGGACATGACGCCGGCCAACTTCTTCGCCCAGTTCGCCGTGGACCACGAGAACTTCTTCGACCTCTACCCCGAGTTCAGGACGAACCCCGAGGAGATCCTGGCCTTCAAGAAGGACCGCCGCGGCGCCATGGTCGGCCGCGGCCTCGTCGACAGCCACGGCTGGAAGGTGGGCGACGTGGTCCCGGTGAAGGGCACGATCTATCCGGGCAACTGGGAGTTCGTGGTGCGCGGCGTCTACGAGCCGAAGGACGAGACCACGATCACGCGCCAGCTCTACTTCCACTGGGACTACCTCAACGAGCAGATCAAGAAGTTCTATCCCCGCCGCTCCGAGCAGGTGGGCGTCTTCGTGGTGCAGATCGCGGACGGCTCGCGCGCCGCGGAGGTGAGCCAGGCCATCGACCGGGAGTTCCGCAACTCGCTCGCGGAGACGCTCACGGAGACGGAGAAGGCGTTCCAGCTCTCCTTCATCGCCCAGACGGAGACCATCGTCATGGCCGTGCGCGTCGTCTCCTTCCTGGTGATCGTGATCATCTTCGCCGTGGTCGCGAACACCATGGCGATGACCGCCCGCGAGCGGCTGGCCGAGTACGCCACCCTCAAGGCGCTGGGCTTCGGCCCCGCCTTCGTGGGCGCGCTCATCGTGGGCGAGTCGCTCATGATCTCGCTGCTGGGCGGCGCGCTCGGGATCGCCGCCACGTTCCCCGTGGCCGCCGGCTTCAAGGCCGCGATGGGGTCGTTCTTCCCCGTCTTCCGCGTCTCCGCCGAGACGGTGGCCCTGCAGGCCGCCTGCGCGGCCGTGGTGGGCCTGCTCGCCGGGCTCGCGCCGTCCATCCGGGCGGCGCGGGTGAAGATCGTGGACGGGTTGAGGTACATCGGATGAAGATTCCCCTCTCCTACGTCTTCCGCAACCTGTGGACCCGCAAGCTCACGACGATCCTCACCGCGGGCGGCATGGCGCTCGTGGTGTTCGTGTTCGCCGCGGTGCTCATGCTGGACGCCGGGCTCAGGAAGACGCTCGTGGGCACCGGCAGCTACGAGAACGCCGTGCTCCTGCGGCCGGCGGCGCAGACCGAGATCCAGAGCGCGGTCTACCGCGACCAGGCCTCCCTCCTCGAGACGCTGCCGGAAGTGGCGCGCGCCGAGGACGGCTCGCCGCTCGTGTCCAAGGAGACGCTCGTCCTCATCGCCATCCCGAAGCGCGGCAGCGACAAGCCCGCGAACCTCGTGGTGCGCGGCATGCCGGCCGTGGGCATGCGCCTGCGGCCCGCAGGTGACGGTGATCGGACGGGCGCATGTTCCGGCCCGGCTCGTCCGAGGTCGTCGTCGGCCGCGCCATCGCGGAGGGCTTCGACGGCACCGGCATCGGCGAGAAGCTGCGCTTCGCCGGGCGCGAGTGGACGATCGTGGGCACGTTCGACGGGCAGAAGAGCGGGTTCGACTCCGAGATCTGGGGCGACGTCGACCAGATGCTGCAGGCCTTCCGGCGCTCGGCCTACTCGTCGGTGCTCGTGCGCCTGGCCGGCGCGGACCGGTTCGAGGCGTTCCGCGACCGCATCGCGGCCGACCAGCGCCTGATCCTCGAGGTGAAGCAGGAGCCCATCTACTACCAGGACCAGTCCAGGTCGCTCTCCACCTTCATCAGCTACCTCGGGATCGCGCTCTCGGCGATCTTCTCGATCGGCGCGATGATCGGCGCCATGATCACGATGTACGCCGCGGTGGCCAACCGCACCGCCGAGATCGGGACGCTGCGCGCGCTCGGCTTCCGGCGCGCGAGCATCCTCGCCGCCTTTCTCTCCGAATCCCTCATGCTCTCGCTCGTCGGGGGCCTCGCGGGCCTTCTCCTCGCCTCCTTCCTGCAGGCCTTCACCATCACGACCATGAACTGGCAGAGCTTCAGCCAGCTCGCCTTCGGCTTCCACCTCACGCCCGCCATCGCCGCGCAGACGCTCGCCTTCTCCCTGTTCATGGGGCTGGTCGGCGGGTTCCTGCCGAGCGTGCGGGCGGCGCGGCTGGAGATCGTCGATTCGCTGCGGGCGGCCTAGGCCATGGACGCGCGCATCCTCGCGACCTACCGCATCGCCGCTCCCGCAGGCGAGATCGAGGCGCGCGCCAAGGCGCTGGCCGCGGAGCAGAGCGTGGAGATGCCCGTCGAGGCGATCCGCGACGCGCGCGTGCTCGCCGAGGTCGTCGCAACCGTCGAATCGATAAGGACCCTCACCCCCGGCCGCTCTCCCAAGGGAGAGGGGAGAGAATCCGCCCTCACCCCCGACCCCTCTCCCGGAGGGAGAGGGGAGAAAGGGCTCCCTCTCCCTTGGGAGAGGGCCGGGGTGAGGGTGCATTCGAGGTCACGCTCGGCATCGCGGTCGAGACGACGGGCCACGAGGCGTCCCAGCTCGTGAACATGCTCTTCGGCAACTGCTCGCTGCAGCCCGAGGTGGAGCTGCTCGACGTCGAATTTCCGCCGGGATACGCGCACGCGTTCCCGGGACCCGAGTTCGGCATCGCGGGTCTGCGCACGATGCTTGGCGCGCCGGAACGCCCCCTCACCTGTTCCGCGCTCAAGCCCCAGGGCTCGCCGGTCGATCACCTGGTGCATCTTGCGCGCACCTTCGCCCTGGCCGGAATCGACGTCGTCAAGGACGACCACGGCCTCGCGGACCAGGCCTCGGCACCGTTCGCCGTGCGCGTGCCGGCCGTGCAGCAGGCGATCGATTGAGGCGAACCGCGAGACGGGGGGCGCACCCTCTACGCGCCGACGTTCAGCGGCGATCCACGGATGCTGGCTGACCAGCTGCAGGTCGCGCGCGACTGCGGCCTGCGCATGGCGCTGGTGGCGCCCATGCTCGTGGGCCTGCCGGTGTTCGCCGAGTTGCGGCGCGAGTCCGGCCTCGCGCTGCTCGCCCACCCGGCCTTCGGCGGCGCCACGCGGATCGCGCCCGCGCTTCTCCTGGGCAAGCTCTTCCGGTTGTTCGGCGCCGACGCGACGATCTTCCCCAACCACGGCGGGCGGTTCAGCTACGGCCGCGACACCTGCCTCGCCATCGCACGGGCCGCGCGCGATCCCTGGGAGGGGTTCGCGCCCACCCTGCCGGTGCCGGCCGGGCGGCATGAGCGTCGAGCGCGTGCCGGAGATGGTGGCCGACTACGGAAGCGATACGATGCTGCTCATCGGGGGCGGGTTGCTGACGCGCGGGAGATGCGCTGCCGGAGCGAAGCCGCGAGTTCGTGAAGCGTGTCCATGAAAGCTCCCCTCTCCCTTGGGAGAGGGGTCGGGGGTGAGGGTGGCCATGACCGACAAGCTCGTCCGCAAGCACGACGGCGCCTTCCACTGGGAAGGCGTGGACGTGCTCCAGTACAAGCAGGAAGGCAGCGCGCCCTTCAAGGACGTCACGCGCCAGGTGCTCTTCGACGACCCGTCGATGGCCGCGCAGCTGCGCTACTTCGAGGTGGCCCCCGGCGGCTGGACCACGCTCGAGCGCCACGAGCACGTGCACAACGTGATGGTGATCCGCGGCCGCGGGCGCTGCCTCGTGGGCGACAAGGCCTTTGACCTCGCGCAGAACGACCTGGTGAGCGTGCCGCCCCTGACCTGGCACCAGTTCCACGCCGCCGCCGACGAGCCCCTCGGATTCCTCTGCCTCGTCAACCGCGAGCGCGACCGGCCGCAACTCCCGGACGACGCCGCGTTGCGGGAGCTTGCCGCCCACCCGGCCGTCGCCGCCGCCATCAAGCGCTGACGGGCCCGATCTTTACGCCGCCTTTACGCGGCCGGCGCGGATCTTGACGCGTCCCTGACGCCTGGCCCGCCAGAATGGTCTCCATCCCGAGCAACCGGATGGAACCATGGACGACCTCCTCTATATCGGCATCGGCATCGCCTGCTTCGTGGCGACGATCGCCCTGGCCTACCTCTTCGAGCGCCTGCGGGGGCCGCGATGAGCGCCCTGCACGCGATCGGCCTGCTGGTGGCGCTGGGCCTCGCCGCCTACCTCGTCTGGGCGCTCTTCCGCCCGGAGGACTTCTGATGGCCTCCAACCTCCTCCTGCAGTGCGCGCTCTACATCGCGGTGCTGGTCGCGCTCGCCAAGCCCCTGGGCGAGTTCATGGCCCGCGTCCTCGCGGGCGAGCGCACCTTCCTCACGCCGGTGCTCGGGTGGGCCGAGCGCCTCGCCTACCGCCTGGCCGGCGTCGATCCGGCGCGCGAGATGCCGTGGACGGGGTATGCCGTCGCGGCCCTCCTCTTCAACCTCGCGGGCTTCCTCGCCGTGTACGCGCTGCAGCGCCTGCAGGACCTGCTGCCGCTCAATCCCGCGCGCGCTCGGCGCCGTCTCGCCCGACTCGGCGTTCAACACCGCCGTGAGCTTCGCCACGAACACCAACTGGCAGGGCTATGGCGGCGAGTCGACGATGAGCTACCTCACCCAGATGCTCGCGCTCGCCGTGCAGAATTTCGTCTCGGCGGCCACCGGCATCGCCGTGCTGGCGGCCCTCATCCGCGGCTTCACGCGCAAGTCCACGGCCACGATCGGCAATTTCTGGGCGGATCTCGTCCGCTCGCACGCTCTACATCCTGCTGCCGCTGTCGCTCCTGCTCGCCGTGGCGCTCGCGAGCCAGGGCGTGGTGCAGACCTTCGCCCCCTATGCGAAGGCGCAGATGCTGGAGAGCGTCGACTACGAGACGCCCAAGGCCGGCGCCGACGGCAAGCCCGTCGTCGACAAGGACGGCAAGCCGGTGCTGGAGAAGCGCTCGACCCGCGAGCAGGTGATCGCCGTGGGCCCGGCCGCCTCCCAGGTGGCCATCAAGCAGCTCGGCACCAACGGCGGCGGCTTCTTCAACGTGAACTCCGCGCACCCGCTCGAGAACCCGACGCCGCTTTCCAACTTCCTCGAGATGCTGGCGATCCTGCTCATCCCCGCCGCGCTGTGCGTCACCTTCGGCCGGATGGTGGGCGACCCGCGGCAGGGCTGGGCGCTGCTGGCGGCCATGACGATCGCCTTCACGGTCCTGCTGGGGGTGACGGTGGCCGCCGAGCAGGCCGGCAACCCCGCCCTCGCGCGGGCCGGCGCGGACACCGTGGCGAGCGCCGCCCAGTCCGGCGGCAACATGGAAGGCAAGGAAACGCGCTTCGGCATCGCCTCGTCCGCCATCTGGGCGACGGCGACGACCGCCGCCTCCAACGGCTCGGTGAACTCGATGCACGATTCCTACACGCCCCTGGGCGGCCTCGCGCCGATGTGGCTCATGCAGCTCGGCGAGGTCGTCTTCGGCGGCGTGGGCTCGGGCCTGTACGGGATGCTGGTGTTCGCGATCATCGCCGTGTTCGTGGCCGGGCTCATGATCGGCCGCACGCCCGAGTACCTCGGCAAGAAGGTCGAGGCCTTCGAGATCAAGATGGCGGCGGTGGCCGTGCTCGTGCCGCCGCTGGTCGTCCTCGTCGGCACGGCCGTGGCCGTCCTCGCCGACCCTGGCAGGGCGGGCATCGCCAACCCGGGCGCGCACGGCTTCGGCGAGATCCTCTACGCCTTCTCCTCCGCCGGCAACAACAACGGCAGCGCCTTCGCGGGCCTTTCCGCCAACACGCCCTTCTACAACACGGCGCTGGGCCTCGCGATGTTCTTCTCGCGCTACTGGCTCATCGTGCCGGTGCTCGCGATCGCAGGCTCCTTCGCCTCCAAGAAGACCGTGCCCGCCGGCGCCGGGACGCTCCCCACGCACGGGCCGCTCTTCGTCGCGCTCCTCCTGGGCACCGTGTTCGTCGTGGGCGCGCTCACCTTCGTGCCGGCGCTCGCCCTCGGCCCGGTGGTCGAGCACCTGCAGATGCTCTCCGCCAAGTGAACGTTCCCTCCCGGAAACCGACATGACCACGCACACCGCCAAGCGCCCGCTCCTCGATCCCGCCCTCGTGCTGCCCGCGCTCGCCGATTCGTTCCGGCGCCTGTCGCCGCAGTACCAGTGGAAGAACCCCGTGATGTTCGTCTGCTACGTGGGGAGCCTGCTCACCAGCGGCCTCTTCGTCCACGCCCTGGCCGGCGGCGGCGAAGCGCCCGCCGGGCACATCCTCGCCATCACGGTCTGGCTGTGGTTCACCGTGCTGTTCGCCAACTTCGCCGAGGCCGTGGCCGAGGGCCGCAGCAAGGCGCAGGCCGCGAGCCTCAGGGCCGCCAAGCGCGAGATCTCGGCGAGGAAGCTCTTCGGCGCCGATCGCCACGCCGCGACCACGGCCGTGCCCAGCTCCTCGCTTCGCGAGGGCGACCTCGTGCTCGTCGAGGGCGGCGACTTCATCCCGGCCGACGGCACCGTGATCCAGGGCGTGGCTTCCGTGGACGAGTCCGCCATCACCGGGGAATCGGCGCCGGTGATCCGCGAGGCCGGCGGCGACTTCTCCTCCGTCACCGGGGGCACGCGCGTGCTCTCGGACTGGCTGGTCGTCCGCGTCACCGTCAACCCCGGCGAGTCTTTCCTCGACCGCATGATCGCCATGGTGGAGGGCGCCAAGCGCCTGAAGACGCCCAACGAGATCGCGCTCACCATCCTCCTCGTCGCGATGACGCTCGTGTTCCTCCTCGCCTGCGTCACCCTGCTGCCGTTCTCGATCTATGCGGTCGAGGTCTCGAAGGCGGGCACGGCGGTCACGATCACGACTCTCGTCGCCCTCCTGGTGTGCCTGATCCCCACGACGATCGGCGGGCTCCTGTCGGCCATCGGCGTGGCGGGCATGGGGCGCATGCTGGCGCGCAACGTGATCGCCACCTCGGGCCGCGCCGTCGAGGCCGCGGGCGACGTGGACGTGCTGCTCCTCGACAAGACCGGCACGATCACCCTGGGCAACCGGCAGGCGACCGCCTTCCTGCCGGCGCCGGGCGTCACCGACCACGAGCTGGCCGACGCCGCGCAGCTCGCCTCGCTCGCCGACGAAACGCCCGAGGGCCGCTCGATCGTGGTGCTGGCCAAGCAGCGCTTCAACCTGCGCGAGCGCGACATCGCCACGCTCGGCGCCACCTTCGTCCACTTCTCCGCCAAGACGCGCATGAGCGGCGCCGACCTGGGCGAGCGCAGGATCCGCAAGGGCGCCGCCGATGCGATCCGCGGCTTCGTCGAGACCGCCGGCGGCCGCTTCCCCGAGGGCGTGCAGGGCAACGTCGACCAGGTGGCCCGCCGCGGCTCCACGCCCCTCGTCGTGGCGGAGGACCGGCGCGTCCTGGGCGTCATCGAGCTGAAGGACATCGTGAAGGGCGGCATCAAGGAGCGCTTCTCCGAGCTGCGCCGGATGGGGATCCGCACGGTCATGATCACCGGCGACAACCGGCTCACCGCGGCGGCCATCGCCGCCGAGGCGGGGGTCGACGACTTCCTCGCGGAAGCCACGCCGGAAGCCAAGCTCAGCCTGATCCGCGACTACCAGGCGCAGGGCCGCCTCGTCGCGATGACGGGCGACGGCACCAACGACGCGCCGGCCCTCGCGCAGGCCGACGTCGCCGTGGCGATGAACTCCGGCACGCAGGCGGCCAAGGAGGCGGGGAACATGGTCGACCTCGACTCCAACCCCACCAAGCTCATCGAGGTGGTGGAGACGGGCAAGCAGATGCTCATGACGCGCGGGGCGCTCACCACGTTCTCCATCGCCAACGACGTGGCCAAGTACTTCGCCATCATCCCGGCCGCCTTCGCGGCGACCTACCCGGAGCTGATGGCGCTCAACGTGATGGGGCTCGCCACGCCGCAATCGGCCATCCTCTCCGCCGTCATCTTCAACGCCCTCGTCATCGTGGCGCTCATCCCGCTGGCGCTCGCCGGCGTGCGCTACCGGCCCGTCGGCGCCGATGCGCTCCTGCGCCGCAACCTCCTCGTCTACGGGTTGGGCGGCCTCGTCGTCCCCTTCATCGGCATCAAGGCCATCGACCTCGTGCTCGTCGGCCTGCGCCTCGCCTGACCGGAAAGGATCCCCATGCTCGCCCCCTTCCTGCAAAGCCTCCGGATGCTCGCCGTTCTCACGGTCGCGACCGGCATCGCCTATCCGCTCCTCGTGACCGCCATCGCCACGCTCGCCTTCCCGCAACAGGCGGGAGGCAGCCTCGTGCGCGAGGGCGATACGGTGCGCGGCTCCGCCCTGCTGGGCCAGCCCTTCTCCGGCGAGCGCTACTTCTGGGGCCGGCCATCCGCGACCTCGCCGACGCCGTACAACGCAGCCGCTTCCTCCGGATCGAACCAGGGCCCGACGAACCCCGCCCTCGCCGAAGCGGTCGCCGCGCGCGTGAAAGCCCTGCGCGATGCCGGCCACGACCCCGCGCGGCCCGTGCCGGTGGACCTCGTGACCGCCTCCGCGAGCGGACTGGATCCGCACATCTCCCCCGCGGCTGCCGAGTACCAGGCGGCCCGGGTGGCGCGCTCGCGCGGCGTGGATGCCGAGGCGGTCCGCGCGCTCGTCGCGCGCCATACGGAAGGCCGCGGCTTTGGTATTCTGGGGGAGCCGCGCGTGAATGTCCTGCAGCTCAACCTCGCCCTCGACGGCTCCCTGCGGCACTGAGTGACCGACCAACGCCCCGATCCCGACGAACTCCTCGCGCGCGTCCGGCGCGAGGAAGCCAAGAGCCGCCGCGGGCGGCTCAAGGTGTTCTTCGGCGCCTCCGCGGGCGTCGGCAAGACCTACTCGATGCTCGCCTCCGGGCGCGCCGAGCGCGATGCCGGCACCGATGTCATCGTCGGCGTCGTCGAGACCCACGGGCGCCGCGAGACGGCCGCCCTGGTGGAGGGGCTGGCGATCCTTCCGCGGCGAAGGGTCGCGCGCGACCGGGGAGCGGTGGAAGTCGAGGAATTCGACCTCGACGCGGCCCTGGCCCGCCATCCGGCCCTGATCCTCGTCGACGAGCTCGCGCACACCAACGCGGCCGGCTCGCGCCACCCCAAGCGCTGGCAGGACGTGGAGGAGCTGCGCGACGCCGGCATCGACGTCTACACGACCCTCAACGTCCAGCACCTCGAGAGCCTCAACGACATCGTCGGGCAGGTGACGGGCATCCGCGTGTTCGAGACGCTGCCCGACAAGGTCTTCGACGGCGCCGACGAGGTGGAGCTGGTGGACTTCCCGCCCGACGAGCTGCTCGAGCGCCTGGCCGAAGGCAAGGTGTACCTGCCGGAGCAGGCGCGGCACGCGGCGGAGAACTTCTTCCGCAAGGGCAACCTCATCGCGCTGCGCGAGCTGGCGCTGCGGCGCACCGCGGACCGCGTCGACGAGCAGATGCGCGACTACCGCGACGAGAAGGGCATCCGGGCGTCCTGGCCCGTGGCCGAGCGCCTCGTCGTCGCCGTCGGTCCCGGCCCCGAGGGCGAGAACGTCGTGCGCGCCGCCCGCCGCCTCGCCGCTTCGCTCGACGCCGAGTGGACCGCGCTCTACGTGGAGACGCCGGAGCTCCTGCGCCTGCCGGAGGAGCAGCGCGACCGGACGCTGCGCATCCTGCGGCTCGCCGAGGAGCTGGGCGCCAAGTCCGTCGTGATCGGCGGCGGAGACGTCGCCGAGGAGGTGGCCGGCTTCGCCCGCGCGCAGAACGCCTCGCGCATCGTCGTCGGCCGCACCCGGGGCGCCCGCTGGCGGCTGCGCGCCGGGCTCTCCACCTCCGCCCGCATCGTCGCGCGCGCCGGCGACTTCGACGTGACGACGATCGGCTCGGCCTCCCGCCCGACCATTCTCGGCGCCGCCGGGGACCTCCTCGACCGCTCGCGCGCGCACCTGCGGGTGGTGCGCCCCGACAAGTCCCGCTGGCCCCGGTACGCGCTGGGCGCCGGCGCGGCGCTGGCGGCCACCGGGCTCGGCGCGCTCATGTTCGGGCGCTTCCAGCCCGCCAACATCGTCATGGTGTACCTCGTGGCGGTCGTGGGCGTCGCGCTCCAGCTCGGCCGCGGGCCGTCGACGCTCACCGCGGTCCTGGCCGTGCTGTCGTTCGACTTCTTCTTCGTCCCGCCCTACCTGTCGTTCGCCGTGAGCGATACCGAGTACCTCATCACCTTCGCGGTCATGCTGGCGGTGGGCCTCGTCATCTCCTCGCTGGTCGCGAGCGTGCGGCTGCAGGCGCGCATCGCGGGGCACCGCGAGGCCCGCGCGACGGCCCTGGGCGAAATGGGCGCGGAGCTCGCGGCCACGGACGGGCTCGACGAGCTGATGCGCATCGCGGTGCGGCACATGGCGTCGGTCTTCGCCAGCCAGGTGGTGGTGCTGCTGCCCGACGAAGGCGGCCGCCTGCGGCGGCCCGCGGGCCGGGGCGAGGCGGGGTCGCTGCACGGGGCCGACCTGGGCATCGCCCAGTGGGTCCACGACCACGGCCAGCCGGCGGGGCTGGGCACCGATACCCTCGCGGGCGCCGAGGCGCTCTTCGTGCCGCTCACGATCCGCGAGCGGACCATCGGCGTGATCGCGCTCATGCCGGCGAACGCGCGCCGGGTGTTCGTGCCCGAGCAGCGCCGCCTCCTGCAGAGCTTCGCGAGCCAGGTGGCCGTCGCGCTGCAACGCGTTCGCCTCGCGGAGACCGCGCGCGCCGCGCGTCTGGAGGCCGACACGGAGTCGGTGCGCAACGCGCTCCTCGCCGCGATCTCCCACGAGCTGCGCACGCCGCTCGCCGCCATCGTGGGCGCCTCCTCGACGCTCGCGCAAAGCGGCGAGTCGGTGGCGCCGGCCGTGCGCGTGGAGCTCGCCGCCTCGATCGCCGAGGAGGCGCGCCACATGAGCGAGGTCGTCGCGAAGGTCCTCGACCTCGCGCGCCTGCAGTCGGGCGCCGCCCGCGTCGCCCGCGACTGGCATCCCGTCGAGGAGATCGTGGGGAGCGCGCTCGCCCGGCTCAAGGACAGGCTCTCGGGCCACCCCGTCACGACGCGCCTGCTCCCGCCGCCCGGCCTCGTCAACGTCGACGCCGTCCTCCTCGAGCAGGCCGTCGCGAACCTCCTGGAAAATGCCGCCAAGTACACCCCGCCGGGAACGCCGATCGCGATCGAGGCGACCCTCGAGGGCGGGGAGCTGGCCCTCTCCGTCGTCGACCGCGGCCCCGGCATCCCTCCCGGCGAGGAGGAGCGCGTGTTCGAGAAATTCCATCGCGGCACGGCGGAGGGCGGCCCGGGGGGCGCCGGGCTCGGGCTCGCCATCTGCCGCGCGATCGCGGATGCGCACGGCGGGAAGATCCGCGCGGAGAACCTCGCGGGCGGCGGCGCCGCCTTCCGCCTGACCTTGCCGCAGCCCGGGGATGCGCCGAGCGTCGAGGCCGAGGTGGAGGCGCGCGCGCCATGACCGCGAGGCGCCCGGTGATCGCGGTGATCGAGGACGACGTGCCCATCCGGCGGTTCCTGCGCTCGGCGCTGGAGGCGCACGGCTACGCGGTCGAGGAGGCCGGCGACGCCGTCGCGGGACTGGCCGTCGCCGCCAACCGGCACGCGGAAGCCCTGATCCTCGACCTCGGCCTGCCCGACCTCGACGGCGTCGAGGTGATACGGCGCGTGCGGGAATGGAGCGCCATGCCGATCATCGTCCTCTCGGCGCGGGCGCAGGAAAGGGACAAGGTGGAGGCGCTCGAGGCCGGGGCCGACGACTACGTGGTGAAGCCGTTCGGGGAGAGCGAGCTGCTCGCGCGGCTTCGCGCGGCCCTGCGGCGCAGCGCCCGCACGCGCGATGCCGCCACGACCCTCGACGCGGGCGAGCTGCGCATCGACCTGGATGCGCGCTCGGTGAGGCGCGCGGGGCAGGCCGTCCATCTCACCCCGACCGAGTGGCGGCTGCTGGCGGAACTCGCCCGCAACGCGGGCAAGGTGCTGACCCAGCGCCACCTCCTCGTCGCCGTGTGGGGGCCGGGCCACGTCGAGAGCCCGCACTACCTGCGCATCTACATGTCGAACCTGCGGCAGAAGCTCGAGGCCGATCCGGCCCGCCCCCGCCACCTGGTCACCGAGACCGGCGTCGGCTACCGCTTCGTCGCGGACTGAGCCGCCGCGCCCAAGTAATCCGCGCCCGAAGTAATCAGATTCGCAAACTTAATCTGATTACTTCGCGGGTCGAGCGGGCCGAGGATCTCCTCGTTGTGCTCGCCGGGCTTCGGCAGCGGCAGGCGCAGGCCCAGGCGCTCGTCGCCGAACTGCATGGGCAGGCCCGGGATGCGCGTGGCGCGCCCGTCGGGCAGCACCTGGTCGATCATGCCGCCCGCGTTGAGGTGCGGGTCGTCGAAGAGGTCCGAGGGCGTCTGCACGCGCGCGAAGGGAAGCCCCGCCTCCTCGCACATCGCCTCGATCTCGGCGCAGGAGCGCCTCGCGAGCATTTCCGCGACGATCGGGATCAGCGTCTCGCGCGCGCGCGAGCGCTCGTTGTTGGTCGCGTAGGCCGGATCGAGGAGCGCCGGCTCGCCCAGGCGCTTCGTGAAGATCTCCCACTGCCGCTCCGTGACCACGCCCACGAAGAGGCTCTTGCCGTCGGCCGTCGTGAAGACGTCGTACACGCCCCACGCCCGCTTGCCCGCGGACATCGGCACGGGAGCCTTGCCGGTGACGGCCTCCTGCATCATGTGGGTCGAGACGAGCCAGGCCGCGTTCTCGAAGAGCGAGCTCTGCACGTACTGGCCACGCCCCGTGAGGTCGCGCTCGCGCAGCGCCGCCATGATCGCGATGGCGCCGAACATGCCGCCCATCATGTCGTTCACCGGGGCGCCCGCGCGCAGCGGCCGGCCCACCGGGCCCGTCATCCAGGCCAGGCCGCTCATCATCTGCACCACCTCGTCGAGCGCCGTGCGCTGCTCGTAGGGACCGGCGAGGAAGCCCTTGAGCGAGAGGTAGATGAGGCGCGGATTCGCGGCCGAGAGGTCCGCGTAGCCCAGGCCCTTCGCTTCCAGGGCCCCGGGGCGGAAGTTCTCCAGGAACACGTCGGCGGTGGCGACGAGCTTCTTCGCCGTCGCGATGCCCTCGGGCGAGGCGAGGTCCAGCGTCACGCTCTTCTTGTTGCGGTTGAACGCCGCGAAGAAGCCGGCGCCCGCGCTCACGAGGCCGCGCGTGGGGTCGCCCTTTCCGGCGGGCTCCACCTTGATCACCTCGGCGCCCAGGTCGGCGAGGACGAGCCCGCAGGCCGGGCCCATCACCATGTGCGAGAACTCGACGACGCGCACGCCCTCCAGCGGCAGGGGGGACTTCATGCGCCCTCTCCGGCGGCCGCGCGGCGGAACGTCTTCGGCAGGCCCGCGTCGGGGACGTGCCCGTAGACGGGCTCGCCCGGCAGGCCCTCCTTGAGGGCTTCGCGCGCGGCGAGGAGCTTCGCCATGTCGATGCCGGTGTCGTAGCCCATCGACTCGAGCAGGAACACGAGGTCCTCGGTGACGATGTTGCCGCTCGCGCCCGGCGCGTAGGGGCAGCCGCCGATGCCGCCCTGCGAGGCGTCAAAGGTGGCGACGCCCTCGTCGAGCGCGGCGACCACGTTGGCGAGCCCCTGCCCGCGCGTGTTGTGCAGGTGCGCGCCGCCCATGCGCTCGCCGACCTCGGCCTTGAGGCGCCGGAAGAGGCGCCTCACCTGCGCCGGGTTCGCGTAGCCCGTCGTGTCGGAGAGCCCGATGGAGTCCACGCCCGCTGCGCGAGGCGGCCCGCGACGGCGATGACGAAATCCTCCGGCACCTCGCCCTGCAGCGTGCAGCCGAAGGCCGTGGAGATGCCGACCTCGACCCCGGGCCGGTTGCCGGCGGGAAGGGCGTCGCGGAACGCCACCACCCGGCCGACTTCCTCGATGGCCGCGTCCACGCTCTTCCTCAGGTTGGACTGGCTGTGGGCCTCGGAGGCGGAGACGGGCAGCGTCACCTTGTGGGCGCCGGCCGCGATCGCGTCCTGCGCGCCCCGCAGGTTGGGCGCCAGGGCGAGCACCGTGAGGCCGGGTATCTTCACCGCCTCCCGCACCACCTCGGCCGCGTCCGCCATCTGCGGCAGGAGCTTCGGGCGGCACGAAGGAGGCCACCTCGATCTCGCGCAGCCCCGCCGCGGCGAGCGCCCGGATCCAGCGGTGCTTGGCTTGCGTGGGCATGGCCCGCTTGATGCTCTGCAGCCCGTCGCGCGGGCCGACTTCACTCACCAGGATCTTCATTTCCTCGATTCCGTGTCTCGCTCACCAGGACCTTCACGATGCCTCCGTTGTCACGTGCATCGGGATTATGCTTCATCCGATCCCCGCTAGAAGAACCAGCGGACGTAGGCCTCGATGCGCCGCTCGGCGGGCTTGGCGCCGAACTCCGTGTCCTGCCCTCCGCGGAGCCACACCACCCGGGCGCGCAGCTCGAGGTCGGCGAATCCCGTGTAGGCCACTTCCGGCGTGAGGGAGTAGCTCCGGTCCTGGAGGTTCACGATCGCCGTGAGGGCGGGAGAGACGTAGAGCCAGTCGAACGGATCCTTGGCGCTCACGCGGAGGTAGGCGTAGTCGCGTCCCGGGTTGGCCTTCGCGTAGGGCGACTGGGCGAGCGACTCGATGCGTTGCGTGATGCCCGGCGTGGCGCCGGGAACGCTGCCGATCAACGCCAGGAAGTCCGCGTACTCGTCGTCGGTGTAGCCGGCGCCGTTGCGGTAGCGCTCCACGATCCAGGTCACCTCGTCGTCCGTGATATAGCGAAGCCCGAGGAGCCAGCTCGTCGCATCGAGGCGCTGCTGCGCGACCTGCCCGTCGGGGAGGACGACCGGCCTCTCCAGGTCCCGTGTCCGTGCCCACTCCCCATGGATCTCGATGTTGGTGCCGAGGTTTCGGGAGAAGTCCGCGCCGAACCGCCCCGGTCGGCTGCCCTCGCCGGCCCAGACCAGCTCGATGTCCGTGTCGAGCCAGAGCCCGTAGAGCTTCGCCGCGGGATTGGCGTGGTCCGGCTTGCCGTAAGTGGAGTTCACGTCCTCGGAGGCCGGAACGACCAGCGCCGTCAGGCTCGCCGCGCGAGCGGCCCCTCGAAGCTGCGCACCCAGCTGCCGCCGGCCACGCACGAAGCCCTCGCGCGAAAGCTGCGGGTCGTTCGGGTCCTTGGAGCGCTCGAGAAAGGCCACCGGATTCCAGGCATAGCCCTTGCCCCAGCGCAGCGCCCGCTTGCCCGCGTCGAGCGACCAGTTGTCGTCCAGTGCCCAGCGGGCCCCCGCCTCGTAGATGCGGTTGAGGCTCGCGCTGCCGTACTGGTCTGCGGCATACGGCGGAATGGGTGCGAAAGTCCGCGACCAGCGAGCCCGCGTTCCACCGGCCCGTGAGCTCGAGCGTCCCGGTGCTGCGGTCGAGGTTCTTGCGCGGCTCCTCCCCGGTGAAATTCAGGCCGAAGAGCGGCGAATCCGGGCGCAGGCCCAGCGCCTCCTGCTTGAGTTCCGCGTAACCGCCGAACTCGAAGGGCTTCTTCGCGAAATCGGCGGCATCGAACCGGTACTCTTCCGGTTCCGCGGCCCGCGAGAGCAGCGCGACAGCCAGGAGCAGCGCGGCCCCGGCGCCCCTCCTCACTTGCGCAGCTCCTCCATTCGCGACAGGTAGTCCACGGTGAAGACCTCGTCCGGGACCGTGCGCTTCTTGAGCTGCGAGTAGAGCATCACGGACTTGAAGCCCTTGTAGAGCGGGCTGTCCGTCTCCACCGTCGCCGGCCGCCGGATGCCGCCGCCGAAGTCCTTGATGTCCTTGAAGTAGAGGGTCTTCACCAGCAGCCCGCTGGCCGCATAGGCCTCGATCCGCGTCGGCAGCGCGACCTTCTTGTCGACCCACATCTTGAGCTTGTCATAGGCCACGTCGCCCGTCCTCGCCTTGAGGGACAGCAGGTAGGCGTCCGCCTGCTCCTCGGCCGCCTCGACGCCGTATTCCTCCGTGTAGTCGATGCGCAGGATGTCGGCGTTGTTGAAGACGCCGCCGGTCACCGACTGCAGGCTGGTGATGCGCACGGGCTTGCCGACGTTGGGGATGTAGAGCCACATGTTCTCGCCCTGCCGGAGCGTCGCGCGCCCCTTGTCGCTGGCGGGTGCGAGAAAGAGCGCCGCGATCTTGTCGCGCCCCTTCTTCACGGAGTAGAGGACGAACTCCTTCTTCGTGCCGTCGGGCTCGATGTTGATGAGCTTCCTGTACATCTCGTAGGACTCGGGCTCGAGGTTGCGGTCGGACCTTCTTCAGCAAGGCCGCGCCATCGAGGGCCGCGGCGGCGACGAGGGGCAGCATCGTGACGAACGCGCCGGCCCATTTCCAGAACGGTTGCATGCGCATCTCCTAGACGTGCCTGAGGGCCACGATCGGATCCATCCGCGAAGCCCGCCACGCCGGCTGCAGGCTCGCGAGCACGGCCATCCCCACGACCATCAGCGAGACCAGGCCGATCTCGGCGAGGCCGAGCACGGGCTTCAGCACGATCACCTGCCGGGCGAACGGGAACGACAACGGGTAGATGTTGAGCACGGCGACCGCCACGACGCTGATGGCCACACCGGCGGCGGCGCCCACGATGCCAAGCAGCAGTCCCTCGCTCACGTACAGGGCAAGGATCTTCCCCGGCCGGGTCCCGATGGCCGCCAGGGTCCCGATCTCGCGGATGCGCTCGTACACGGCCATGAGCATCACGTTCATCACGCTCACCAGGACGATCGCCACGAGCATCGCGCGGATGAAGATCGTCATCAGGTCGATCATCTTCGCGATGCTGGCGAAGGGCGAAAGGCCCTCCCACGTGTGGACCTCGAGCACGGGCTTGCCTTCCTTGTTCTTCACGTCCGCGAGCCTGGCCTCCAGCGCCGCACCCACCTTCCCGAGTCGCGCGGGGTCGGCAAGCCGCACCGCGATCTCCATGGCCTCGGGCGCGTCCATGCGCAGCAGCTCGCGCGCGTCCGCGACGTGGATATAGCCGTCGCGTCCCCCGGGGCCCGTGACGGGCTCGAGGACGGCACGGACCGTGAAGTTCTTGCCGTTGACCGAGCCTTGCCTGTTGGTGGCCACGAGCACCACGGTGTCACCCACCTTCACCTTCATGCCGCGGGCGATCAGTTCGGGGATCATCACCTGGCCCGGCGCGACCAGGGCGGCCGTTTTGTCGCCCTCGGTGATTCGCGCGCGCAGCCCCGGCGTGGTCGCGTCCTCGGCCTTTGGGTCGATGCCGTTCAGGCGGACGCTGGTGCTTTCGGCATAGTTGCTGAACATGGCGCCCAGCTTCATGCGGACCGAGTACGCCGCGATGGCGGGCTCCGCCTTGAGCACGTCCTCCACCTTCGACACCATGGGCTGGGGCATGTTGAGATTGAGCGGAAGGTTGTCGACCGACGCGACGTAGCCGCGGCGGTGCACCTGCAGGTGGCCGAGCATGCTGTCGGTGATCTGCCCGATGATCGCCTGCTTGAAGGAGCCCGCGGCGGCCACGAAGAGCAGCATCGCGACCACGCCGATGGTGATCAGCAGGGACGTGAGGAGGGTGCGGCGGCGGTAACGCGAGAGGTTGCGTGCCGCGAGCTTCAGGGTGGCGATCATGCGCTTGCTTCCAGTGCCGTCGCGGGGCGCCTGGTGCTGGAGCCTTGCGCGAGGGTTCCGTCCTCGAGGGTGAAGGTCACCTCGGCCTCGGCCATGATCTTCGGATCGTGCGTGGAGAAGACGAAGGTCGTGCCGAAGTCGTCGCGCATCTTCTTCATGAGGTCCAGGATGCGGTGCGCGGTGTCGTGGTCGAGGTTGGCGGTGGGCTCGTCGGCCAGCACCAGCCTGGGCTCGCCCACGAGGGCGCGGGCGACGGCCACGCGCTGCTTCTGCCCGCCGGAGAGCTGGTCCGGGCGCTTGTCGGCCTGGTCCTCCATGCCGACGGCGGCCAGCACGCGGTCGATCCTCTCGCGGCGCTTGGCTTCAGGCCAGCCGCGCACCATGAGCAGCGGGTACTCGATGTTCTCCCAGGCGCGTCAGCACCGGCACGAGGTTGAAGTCCTGGAAGATGAAGCCGAGGTTCTCCCCGCGAAACGAGGCCGCGGCGCTGCGCGAGAGCCCGGAGACGTCGGTATCGAGCACCGTCAGGCGCCCGCTCGTGGGGTGGTCGAGGCAGCCGACGAGGTTCAGGAGCGTCGTTTTGCCGCTGCCGGAGGGCCCGACGAAGGCGACGAAAGCGCCCGCGTCGATGTCGAAGTTCACGTCCTTCAGCGCCGGGACGTCGACGTCGCCGGCACGATACGTCTTCGCCAGGTGGCTGGCCACAACGAGGGCCATGTGTTCTCCCTAAGTCCGGTTGGTCCTGCGGAACCGCGGCACGGATGGCCGCTTCCAGTTCGCACTGCCAACTTATACGCCAATGCCTCCTGCTCTACGTCTGGCGGTTCGGGAGTGTTGTAACGCCATGTTGCTGCTGGCGGCGCAGACACATCTGGAAGCAAGTTGACGTTCGTGAAGGGAGAAAAGCCGCAGCATTGCCCGGGCGGCGCCGGACCGGGACGCCGGCCCAGCGCGGCGATCCTGGGCAGTCAGGGCTTGCCCTGGAAGCAGCTGGAAGTCGCCTCGATGATGCCGGAGGCGATTCGCTCCGGACGCTCCGAGACGCCGAAGGCGCTGGCCGGGTCGCCCCGCGGATCGACCTCGACCACCTTGGTCCCGCGGCGACCCGCGCGCCGTCGTGGGTGATTCCGCGCAGGATCCCGTCGAGAGGCGCGAGGATGGCCTCCTGCCCGACATGCGCCACCACCTCGCCCTTGCGCACGGGGTCGCCGATCGCGAGGGCCGTCCGGAACTCGCCCTCCGCGGGCGCGTAGACGTAGCGATCCCGGCCGTGGCCGTCGATGGCGCGCGGCTCGCCGGAATAGGACCGCGCGCTCCCGTTCCGGATGACCTGCCCGAGGGCTTCTCCCCAGGCGGTCTCGATCACGATGTCCGCGTTCACGCCGGCGACGAATCCGGGGCCGAGACCGATGGACACCGGAGCGAGGCCCGAGGAGCGCTTCGGGCGTGCCGTGCTTGTGCACGCGCGCGTCGACGATGACGTCGGGCAGGACCTCGGGGAAGCACCTCGTCGAAGGGCGCGTCGGACACCGGCAGGGCCCCGCCGCAGGCGAGCATCCTCCCGAGGCTCGCCGCGCCGGGCGCCCGCTTCGCGAAAATCCCCTCCAGCGTGCAGGTACCGTCGAAGAGGGCGTCGGTGAACGACATGCCGCGGCGCGCATGCGCGGGCCTGGGCACGTCGTGCAGGATGACCGCGTGCCCTCGTGACCGCAGCCGCAGCGCGATCGCGGAGCCGATGTCGCCCGAACCGCGCACGAGGAAGCGTGCCATCGCCAGTTCCTTTCCCGCCCAGGCGGCCGATGCCCCGACGAATTCCCGTCCCATCAGTCTCACGTCGAAGCCTCCGGGGAGTATGCCAGTCCACGGCCATTTCAACAGGCCACGATCCCGGAGACTTGACTTGAGTCAACGGGAATCGGCGTTGGCGGCCAAGAATGGACAGGTGATCGCATCGCTCCTCGAATCCGGCGTCGGCAACCTCGCGGCCTATCTCGCCGCGCATGTCCTGCTGTGCCTCGTGCCGGCGTTCTTCATCGCGGGCGCGATGGCGGCGCTGATTCCCCAGGAAGCCGTGACGCGGTTCCTGGGCCGCGACGCATCCAAGGCGGTTTCCTACCCCGCCGCCGCCGCGGCCGGATCGCTGCTCGCGGTGTGCTCGTGCACGATCGTCCCGCTCTTCGCGGGCATCTACCGCAAGGGCGCGGGGCTGGGGCCCGCCATCACCTTTCTCTTCTTCGCGCCGGCGGCCAACATCCTCGCGCTCGTCTACACCGGAGGCGTGATCGGGGTCGACCTCGCGGCGGCGCGGTTCATCCTCTCGCTCGCCTTCGGCATCGGCATCGGGTTGATCATGGCGCTGGTGTTCCACGCCGACGACGCCGCGCACGACGAGGCCGCCGGCGGCGCATTCGCCGGGCCGGGCTCGGGGCGCATGGGGCGCGGCTCGCTCGCCTTCCTGCTGCTGTGGGTGGCGCTGCTGCTCGCGGGCACCTTCAAGGTGGCCTTCCTCACCGGAAGCGCCTTCGAGCTCACGCTGCCGCTGGGCGACACCCGGCCGTGGCAGGAGGCGCTGGACGCCCTCGTGCCGCACGACGCGGGCCGCGGGGAGGAAGGCGTCTCCGTGCAGGGCGTGGCGCTCATCGCCTTGCTCGCGGCCATCGGCCTGTGCGCCTTGAAGGGCTTCGAGCACATCCACGACGGATTCAACGGGTGGGCGAGAGCGGGCCTCGCGCTCATCGCGGCCACGCTCCTCGTCGCGGCCCTGGCGGTGCGCGAAAGCGGCTCGGGGCTCGTCGTCGGCTTCACCGGGAAGTTCTTCGCGGTCGCCCTGCTCCTGGGCGCGCTCGCCGCCGTCGGCCCGCAAGGCCCTCGCGCGCGAGGACCTGCAGGCCTGGCTGTGGGAATCGTGGCGCTTCATCCGCCAGATCTTCCCGCTGCTGGTCGCGGGCGTCTTCGTGGTGGGCGTCCTGCGCGCGCTCATCCGGCCGGAATGGATCGAGGCGCTGGCCGGGACCAACTCCGTGACGGGGAATCTCGCCGGCGTGGCCTTCGGCGTGGTCATGTACTTCCCGACGCTGGTGGAGGTGCCGATCGCGAAGATGTTCCTGGACCTGGGCATGCACCGCGGGCCCCTGCTCGCCTACCTGATGGCGGACCCGGAGCTGAGCCTGCAGAGCATCCTCATCATCTCGGCCATCATCGGCCGCCGCAAGACCGCCGTGTACGTGGGCCTCGTCGCGCTCTTCAGCGCCGTCGCGGGCTACGCCTACGGCGCGTGGGTCGACGGCTCGCCGCCCCTTCTCGTCGCGCTCGCCCTGGGCGCCTTCATCGCCGCGCTGGCGCTCGCCGTCTCGCGCGCCGGCGCCTCGCACCACGCCATGCCAAGAGGAACCTGACCATGCTCACCATCAGCGTCTACGGCCCCGGCTGTTCCAATTGCCGCAAGCTGGAGGAGATCTCCCTGAAGGCGCTCGCCGACGCGGGCGTGCAGGGCGAGGTCGTCAAGGTGACGGCCATGCCCGACATCGTCGCCGCGGGCGTGCTGAAGACTCCCGGGCTCGCGATCAACGGCAAGCTCGTCTCGTCCGGGCGCATTCCGGCGCCGGAGTCCGTGCTGCAGTGGATCCGCGAGGCGCAGGCGCCGGGTTGAGCGGGCGTTACCTTCAGGGGGCGTCGCGTCCCCAGCGAATGCGGCCCCGGACCCGCGACTGCATCCCCAGCGCCAGGAAGAAGAGCGCGCCGGTGAGCGTGCGCAGCAGCGTCGGGTCCTCCGACTGCAGCATCTGCGCGAGGCGGCCGAACACCTGGGGGCTCGCCTCCCAGGCGTAGCGGGCCAGGACCAGCACCTGGGCCTCCGTCAGGCGGCGGACGTCCTCGAGGGTCACGACGAGCCGGTCTGCGGACGAGCGCAACAGAAAGTGCGAGAACCGGCCGTCCGCAAGCGCCGCGAGGGCGAGGGGCCCGGTCACGCGCAGCAGGCCCGCCACGAGCTTTTGCCGGATGGCGAGCGAGGACTGCGCATACAGCCGCGCGAAAAGGGAAGGAACGGGGGAATCCGCGCCGGATTGCGTCGTGACCACGATGTCTTCCAGATCCGCTCTTTCCATCGCCGCCGACTCCTGATCCGAACAGTGGCCAGTTGGAATGCGGCGTTCGCGGAAAAGTTCTGCGGCGCGCGAAAAGAATTTCCCGCGCCGCGGATGTCGCCTTCCGGCGACTAGCCGAGGAGATGAATCGCGAGCGGAATCAGCACCGCGCCCAGCACGCCGTGGAGTCCCATCCCGAGGCTCGCGTACGTGCCCGCCTCGGGATGCACGCTGAAGGCGCGAGAGGTGCCGATGCCGTGCGCGGCGACTCCCACGGCGAAGCCGCGCTGCCACCACGACTTCATGCCGATCGCGTCCATGACGAAGCGCACCAGGATCGCGCCCAGGATGCCGGTGGTCACCGCGAACACCGCGGTCAGCGTGGGCGAGACGTTGATGCGCTCCGCGATGCCCATCGCGATGGGCGCGGTGACCGACTTGGCGTAGAAGCCCCCGATGATGGCGCTGTCGGCGCCCAGCAGCTTCGCGATCCCCACCGCCGAGACGATCGAGGTGGCGCCCCCGGCGAGGAGCGCGGCGAGGAGCGGCAGGATGCGCCCGCGCATCGCGTCGAGCCCCTTGTAGATCGGCACCGCCAGCGCGACGGTGGCCGTGCCGAGCAGGAAGTGCACGAACTGCGCGCCCTCGAAGTACTTCGCGTAGGGCATGTCGATGAGCGTGATCACCGTGGCGACGATGGCGATCGCGATGGCCACGGGGTTGGCGAGCGGGTTGCGGTCGAAGCGCTCGTAGATCATGACGCCCGCCTGGTAGGCCGAGAGCGTGAGGATCAGCGCGAGAAGCGGGCTCCCCGACAGGTAGACCCAGATCTCGTGGATGGCGGGCAGTTGCGGGTTCACGGCTCGCCGTCCTTCGCGATGGCGCGCAGCACCAGGGCCGTCACCGCCATCGTCGCCACCACGCTCACGACGAGGGCCGCGACGACGGCCACGGCGTGCGAGCGGATGTGCGGCCAGAACATCACCACGCCCACCGCCGCCGGGATGAAGAGGAGCCCGAGGTTCTGCGCGAATGCCGTGGCCACGAGGTCGACGGAAGCCGGGACGCTTCCGCGCACGCGCAGCCACGCGAGGAGCAGCACGAGGCCGATCACGGGCCCGGGGATGAGCGGCAGGAAGAACCGCGCGACGATTTCCCCGAGGCCCTGGAAGAGGAGGATCTGGACGAGGCCGGCGATCCGGGTGGTCGAACATGTCCTCGACGGTGCGCACGGCCGCGCAGGGCACCCGCTCGCCGAAGCGCTCCTCCCACTCGAGCGCCGTGCGGGCCGCGAGGGCCGCGCGCAGCTTCGGGACGATCTCCTGCGCGTGCTGCGCGCGCTTCTTCACGGTGTCGTAGCGCGGATCCACGGCAAGGTCCGCAAGTCCCGCGAGCTCGCACAGGTCCTTCCAGAAATGCGGCGTGTTGGCCGAGAGGTAGAGGCTGCCTTCCTTCGTGGGATGGATGCCGGTGACGCCCCCCGAGCGCATGTCGCGCGCCACGACGCGCGGCTCGCCCTCGGCCCACACGAAGCGCGCCGACTGCAGGGCGAGGCTGGTTCGCAGGAGCGACACGTCGACCTGCCGTCCCACGCCCGTGCGGCTTCGCTCGAAGAGCGCCGAGGACACGGCGAACGCCAGCATCGTGGCCGCGGAATAGTCGACGATGGAGCCGTAGAGGATCTGCGGCTCGGTCTGCGCTCGGCCCCTGCATGGCGCACATGCCCGTGAGGGCCTGCAGCACCTGGTCGTAGCCCGCCTTCTCGCGAAGCGGCCCCGTCTCGCCGTAGCCCGAGAGGGCGCAATGGACCAGCCGCGGGTTCACGGACCTGAGCGACGCGTAGTCGATGCCCAGGCGCGGCGGCACGGAGGGACGGAAGTTGTGCACGAGCACGTCCGCCTTCGCGACAAGACGCTTGAGCACGGCGAGGCCCTCGGGCTTCTTCAGGTCCAGCGCGAGGCCGCGCTTGCCGCGGTTGACGCCGAGGAACGCCCGGCTCTCCGCGGCCAGCGTCGAGGGGTACTTGCGCAGCGTGTCCCCGTCCGGCGACTCGATCTTGACGACGTCGGCGCCGAGGTCCGCGAGCAGCGTGCAGGCGTACGGGCCGGCGATGTAGCTCGACAGGTCGAGGACCCGGACTCCGGAGAGGGGCCCGGTCATGGCCCTACTCCGCCTTGATGCCGGCGCGGGCCGCCACCTTCTTCCACATCTCGATCTCCGAGCGGACCGTCTCGGCCGCTTCCGCGGGCGACAGGACGTAGGGCTCGGTGCCTTCGCGCGCGAGGGTCTCCTTCAGCTCGGCGCTCGCGAGGGCCTTGTTGATCTCGGCGTTGATCGACGCGGCCAGCTCCTTCGCCATGCCCGGGGGCGCGAGCACGCCCCACCACAGGTCGAACGAGTAGCCCGGGACGCTCGCGGAGATGGCGGGCAGTTCAGGAACGACCGGCGACGGGCCCTTGCTCGTGACGCCCAGGCCGCGCACCTTCCCCGCGCGCACGTGCTGCATGATCGAGGGCGCGCTCGCGACGAGCACGTCGATGTGGCCGGCGATGGCGTCCGTCGTGGCCGGGCCCATGCCCTTGTACGGCACGTGCGTCATCTGGATGCCCGCGGCGCCCATGAGCAGCTCCGTGGCGAAATGGTTGGTGCTGCCCTGCCCCGACGAGCCGAAGTTGAGCTTGCCCGGCTTCGACTTCGCCAGCGCGAGGAACTCGGCGAAGGTCTTTACCGGCAGCCCGTTCGTGACCGTGAGCACCATCGGCCCCCGGGCCACCATCGCGAGCGGCGTGAAGCCCTTCACCGGGTCGAAGGGCAGGTTCGGCTGGATGGCCGCGCTCGTGGTGAAGGACGACGAGAGCAGCATGATCGTGTAGCCGTCGGGCTGGGACTTGGAAACGTGCGCCGCGCCGATGGAGCCGCCGGCTCCCGGCTTGTTCTCGACGATCACCGACTGCCCCCAGGCCTCGGCGAGCTTCTTGCCCAGGGCGCGCGCGAAGATGTCGTTGGAGCCGCCGGCCGGGTAGGGCACGACGAGCGTCACGGTGCGCGTGGGGAACTTCGTCTGCGCGGCCACGGGCAGCGCGACGGCCAGCGCCGCGGCGAACGCGGCAAGTACTCGGGCGATTCTCATGCTCTTCCTCCGGTTGTGGTCTGGTGTTGGATCGAAACTAGTCTCGCACGAGGCCCAGCCGGCGGGCCACGGCGAGGATGGCCTCGGCGCGCGCGACGAACGGCGCGTCGATCATCTTGCCGCCGACGGTCCACGCGCCCACGCCCTTCTCGGCATTTTCCTTCGCCGACGCGACGACCTCGAGCGAATGGGCGATCTCCGCATCCGACGGGCGGAAGACCTCGTTGATGACCGCCACCTGCGAGGGGTGGATGGCGCTCTTGCCCAGGAAGCCGAGCCTGCGGGCCGTTTCCGCCTCCTCCCGCAGGAAGGCGACGTTCTTCACGTCGGCCATCGCGGAGTCGTAGGCGAAGACGCCGGCCTCCGCCGCGGCCATCTTCACGCCGAGCTGGAAGTGCAGGATGACGCGCGGATCGTAGCGCTCGATGCCGTAGGGCTCGAGAAGGTCGCCGAAGCCGATCTGCAGGCCCTTCACGAGCGGGTCGGCCGAGGCGATCTCCGCGGCGAGCCGGAAGGCGCGCGGCGTCTCGATGTTGGCGAGGATGCCGGGCGCCGCCGCGAGCCCCTTTCCCCGGGCGACGCGGCGAAGCGCCTCGGCCGCGTGGCGCACGTCGTCGCCCCCGCGCGGCATCGGCTGGTTCACGAGGTCGAGGCCGGGGCCGGTGATGGCCTCGAGATCCTTCTCGAAGTGGGGCGTGTCGATGCCGTTCACGCGCACGATGATCGTCTTCGCCCTGTCCGGCGGCAGCGCGCGCAGGAACTTCGCGACCTCGTCCCGCGCCCAGTCCTTGCGGCTCTCGTCGACCGCGTCCTCCAGGTCGATGGAGATGGCGTCGGCCTCGCCGGCCAGGGCCTTGGCGAAGAGCTCCGGGCGGGAGCCGGGGACGAAGAGCTTGGAGCGCACGGAACGGGGCCTCGCGGGGGATCGGGAAGCGCCTATTGTGGGCGGAGCAAGGAAATGGAAAAAGTGGACATTGGCTTCTTCAAACGATAGATTTAACATCTTGTGGACACGCGCTTCCTCGAGAGCTTCGTCTTCGTTGCCGACCACGGCTCGCTAGCCGAGGCCGCGCGGCGCCTGAACCTCACGCCCGCCGCCCTCGCGCAGCGGCTGCGCGCCCTGGAACGCGACGTCGGCGCGCCCCTCATCACGCGTTCGGGCCGGACGGTCGTGCCCACGGAGGCGGGCCGCCGCGTGCTCGCGCGGGCCCGGGCCTTCCTGCAGGCGGCGCGGGACCTGCGGGCGGCCGCGCTCGACGACAGCGCCGCGGGCGAGCTGCACGCCGGCGCGGTCCAGACCATCATGACCGGCCTCGTGCCCGACCTGCTCGCGCGACTTTCGCGGAGCCATCCGCTGGTGCGGGTCCGCGTGACGCCAGGTTCCTCCGGGGAGCTCTTCGAACGCGTTCGCGCGGGAGACCTCGACGCCGCGCTCGTCGTCCGTCCCGAGTTCGCGCTCGGCAAGGCCTTCGAGTGGCAGACGGTGCGCGACGAGCCCCTCGTGCTCATCGTGCCGGCCTCGCTCAAGGGCCGCGATCCGCGGGCGATGCTCCGGCGCGAGCCCTTCATCCGCCTGTCACGGGAAACGGCGGGCGATGGCACGGGGGACCTCGCGAACTCCGCCACCATCGCCTCCAGCGCTCCACGGACCGCCTGCCGCGAATACCGCGACCGCGCCACCGCCTGGCCGCGCTGCGACAGGTTGCGCCAGAGGGCCGCGTCGCCGTAGAGGCGGGCCACCTGCGCCGCGAAGGAGCGCGCATCGCCCGCGACCAGGACCTCCTCGCCGTCCACCAGGTCCATGCCCTCCGCGCCGGCGGGCGTGGTCACGCAGGGCAGGCCCCACGCCAGCGCCTCGGTCACCTTCCCCTTCATCCCGGCGCCGTAGCGCAGCGGCGCGATGGAGACGCGGGCCTCGCGCAGCATCGGCGCCAGGTCCTGCACGAACCCGTGGACGATGAAGTCGTCCGCCGCCATCGCCGTCACCTCCGGGGGCGGGCCGCTGCCGACGACGTGGACCCGGGCGCCGGGGACGGCCTCGCGCAGCAGCGGGAGGATCTCGGCGTGCAGCCAGCGCACGGCGTCGAGGTTCGGCGGGTGCTGGAAGTAGCCCACGAAGAGCAGGTCCTTCCTCGCCTCGAACCCCGGCACGCCATCCACCGGGTCGTTCACGTTGGGGATGGCCAGGATGCGCTTGCCCGGCAGGTGCTCGTGCAGGTGCCGCCCGTCCTCGTCGGTCACGACGATGACGGCGTCCGCGGCGCGGTAGGTCTCGAGTTCCGCGCGGCGGGTCTTCTCCGCCTTCGCGCGCAGCGCATCGTCGTTCGCGAGCTCCGCCTCGCGCCGTTCCCGGACGAAGTGCACGTCCACGCTGTCCGCGAGGACCGGCAGCCCCGGCGCCAGCTTGCGGGCGGCGTGGATCAGCGGCAGGGCCGCGTAGTGGAAGCTGCCGACGGCGAGGTCGAACGGCTGGCCGCGCAGCACCCCGTCCGCGACGTGCATCGGATGCAGGTTCATGCCCGGAGGCGGCCACCCGCCCGCGGGGTCCAGCGCGTACGTCATGACGCCCAGGGCCTGGAGCTCCTTCAGGTAGCGGCGCGAGCCGCCGTCGACGACCATGTGCGACGGGACGAAGGTGACGTGGTGGCCGCCTTCGACGAGGAGCGACAGGATCTCCCACAGCCGGCGCGATCCCGCTGCCCGGTCGTACATGGGCAGGTGCGGGGCGACCCAGAGGATCCGCTTGCCCGGCACCCGGTGCGAATCGCGCGACTTGTTCTGCCCGCGCACCCCGTGCCGCGATTCGAGCACGTCCCGCCACTTCTCGAGGAACTTGCCCTGGTTGACGGCCTGGTAGGCCCGGTAGCCCTTCGTCGGGTCCCGTCCCGCGGTGGCGCCCTCGTGGTGGATGACTTCCGCGTGCGGCTGGTACACCACCTTGTAGCCCTTGTGCCGGATCGAGAAGCACAGGTCGGTGTCCTCGTAGTAGGCGGGGGCGTAGCGGGTGTCGAAGCCGCCCAGCTCGAGGAACAGGGCCTTCGGGACCAGCAGGGCGGCGCCGCTGCAGTAGTCGGACCTCCCGCCGGTAGCAGGCCGCGGGTTCGTAGCGGCCCATTCCGCGGCTGTAGTGGATCGCGGACCCGTCCCGGTAGACGATCGCGCCCGCCTCCTGGATCGTGCCGTCCGGGAAGAGGAGCTTCGCCCCGACCGCGCCCACCGAGGCATCGCCCTCGATCACCGCGACCATCGCCTCGAGCCAGCCCGGCTGCGGCTCGGTGTCGTTGTTCAGGAAGCAGAGGTAGCGCCCGGAGGCTTGCGCGGCGGCCTGGTTGCACGCCTCGACGAATCCCCGGTTGTCGGGATTCGTGATGACCCTGAGGGCCCAGGGCGCGTTGCGAAGCCACGGGTTCGGCCGCCCCGCGGGATTCTCCAGCGCGGGATCCGACAGCGCCGGGAGGATTCGCTTGAGCGCGGCGAGATAGGCGGGCGTCTCGTCCGTGGACGCGTTGTCCACGACGATCAGCTCGTGCCGCACCGCCGTGGAGACGGCGAGCGTCTCCAGGCAGCGCTCCGTCAGGGAGAACTGGTTGAAGACCGGGACGATGATCGAGACGTCGACGGCCTCTCCCCCAGGACTCGGCATTTCAGTCGGTCTTGATCTTCGCCTCGTCGATCACCTTCGCCCACTGCGAGATCTCCTTGCGGATGCGCTCGCCGGACTGCTCGGGCGTCATCCTGATCGAGTAGGCGCCCTGGAGCAGGAGCTGCTCCTGCGCCTCGGGGGTGGCGAGGATCTTCTGGATCTCGGCGTTCAGCTTCGCGATGATCGGCGCGGGAGTGCCGGCCGGGGCCATCACGCCGAAGAGCGAGGCCACCTCGATGCCGGAGACGCCCGCCTCGGCGGCCGTGGGCACGTCCGGCAGCATCGAGATGCGCTCGGGCATGGTGACCGCGAGGGCGCGCAGCTTCCCGGCCTTGATGAGCTGGAGCGACGCGGGAACGGTCTCGCACATCGTGAGCACCTGCCCGCCCACGAGGTCGCCCATCGCCGGGCCGCTGCCCTTGTAGGGGACGTGGATCATGTCGGCGCCGATCTTCAGGCGGAAGAGCTCCGCGCACATGCGCTGCGGCGCGCCGGCGCCCGAGGAGGCGTAGGTGAGCTTGCCGGGGTTCGCCTTGGCGTAGTCCACCAGCTCCTTCAGCGTCTTCACCGGCAGCGAAGGCGTCACCACCCACACGAGCGGCACCGAGCCCACCACCGCCACGGGCACGAGGTCCTTGCCCAGGTCGTAGCGCAGCTTCCCCTTCTCGAGGGTGGCCATGATCGAGTGCGAGGTGAGCGCGCCCATGAGCAGCGTGTAGCCGTCCGGGTCGGCCTTCGCCACGGCTTCCGCGCCGATGTTGCCGCCGGCGCCGCCGCGGTTGTCGATGACCACGTTCTGGCCGAGCGCCGTGGTGAGGCGCTGCGCCAGCACGCGGCCGATCACGTCCGTGGCCCCGCCGGGCGGGTACGGCACGATCAGCTTGACCGTCTTGGTGGGGTACTGGGCGAACGCGCTCCCCGCGGCAAGGGCGAGCACGGAAGCGGCAACGGCGATGGCGCGGAATGCGCCGTGGCGCAGGCGGGGCAGGTTCATGGTCTTCTCCGGTAGGGTGAGCGGCGGTTCAGGACTTCGACTTCCACGCTTCGTAGCGCGCCTTGTTCTCGGCGTTGGGCGGATAGAGGCCCGGGAGCGAGGCGCCCTTCTCCACCTCGGACATGAGCCAGCCTTCGAGGCGCTCCTGCTCCGGGGCGGTGGCCACCATCTCGTCGACGAGGGCCTGCGGGAATGAGCACGGCGCCGTCCTCGTCCACGACGACGACGTCGTCCGGGAACACGGCGACGCCCCCGCAACCGATGGGCTCGCCCCAGTTCACGAAGGTGAGCCCGGCGACCGACGGCGGGGCCGCGGCGCCCTGGCACCAGACGGGAAGGTGCGTGCCCCTCACGCCGGCCACGTCGCGCAGCACGCCGTCGGTGACGAGGGCGGCGACGCCCTTCTTCTTCATGCGCGCGCACAGGATGTCGCCGAAGATGCCGGCGTCGGTGACGCCCATCGCGTCCGCGACCGCGATGCAGCCCTCGGGCATCGCCTCGATGGCGCCGCGCGTGGAGATGGGCTTGGACCACGACTCGGGCGTCGCGAGGTCCTCGCGCGCCGGCACGAAGCGCAGCGTGAACGCCGGGCCCACGAGGCGCGGCTGGCCGGGGTTGAGCGGGCGCGTGCCGCGCATCCACACGTTGCGAAGCCCCTTCTTGAGGAGGAGCGTGGTGAGCGTCGCGGTGGTGACCTGCGAGAGGGTGTCGATGATCTTCTTGTCGAGTGCCATCAGCCGAGTTCCTTGAGTCGTTTGTCCTGTCTTGCGATGAGGCGGTCGATATCGGCGATATCGGCCGCGGAGAGCTTGGGGCCCGGCTTGCGGATCGCCATCGAGGCGATGGCGCCGCGCTTGAGGAGGAGGTACTTGCGCACCGCGAGGCCCAGCGCCGATTGCTGCTCGTAGCGGGCGAGCGGGAGGTAGGCGTCGAAGAGGTCGTGCGCGCGCTCGACATTGCCCGCGGCGTGCGCGGCCACCACGCCCACCATCATCTCCGGGTAGCTGAAGCCGGTCATGGCGCCGTCGGCGCCGCGCGAGAGCTCCTCGGGGAGAAACAGCCCGCCGCCGTTGCCGGCGAGGATGGAGATGCGCCGCATCTCGCCGCGATCGCTCGCCGCGCGCATGGCGGAGAGCTTGGCGAGCCCCGGGCCCCGGCCAGTCCTCGTGCTTGAGCATGACCGCCGTCGGGATGGACTTGAAGATGCGCGTCAGGACGGGCACCGGAAGCTGCACGCCGGCGTAGGCGAGCGGGTGGTCCTGCACGCAGAAGGGCGTGCCGGGCCCCAGCGTCTCGGCGGCCATCTCGTAGTAGGCCACGGCCTGGTCGTCGGTCCGCACCGCCGCGCCCGGGCCCACCATCACGCCCGCGGCGCCCAGGTCCATGACGCCCTTCGCGATCTCGCCCATGGCCGCGAAGCCCGGCGAGGAGACGCCGACGATCACGGGCACGCGCCCGTTCACCCGCGCGAGCACGCGCTTCACGTAGGTGCGCGACTCCTCCGCCGTGAGCTTGGGCGCCTCGCCCATCACGCCCAGCACCGTGAAGCCGGTCACGCCGCAGTCCAGGTAGAAATCGGTGAGGCGGTCGGTGCTCTCGAGGTCGAGGGCGCCGTCGTCGCGGAAGGGCGTCACCGTGATGAGGTAGACGCCCTTGGCGGATTCGTCCAGTCGGGGCATGGGGAGCGATTTCGTCGAAAGGGAAAGGTTACCCCGGTATGGCCCGCGGGACCACGGACGAATGGTTCAGTCGACCTTTACATTCGCGCTCTTGACCAGGTCCACCCAGAACTTGCCGTCCTCGACGAGGAAGGCCGCGAACTTCTCCGGCGAGCCGGACAGGGACACCTCCGTGCCCTCGCGCGCGAGCGCCGCCTTCACCGAGGGCTGCTGCATCGCGGTGACCGCCGAGTCGTGGATCTTCTTCACGATCTCGGGCGGCGTGCCGGCGGGCACGAACACGCCGTACCAGAACTCGAGGTTGTATTCGGGAAGCCCCGCCTCCTTCATGCCCGGCAGGTCCGGCACGAGCGGCGAGCCGTCGCGGAAACTCACGGCGAGCGCGCGCAGCTTCCCCCCTTCGCCTGGGGCAGCACCGAGGGCGAGGTGCCGAAGGTCACCTGCGTGTCGCCCGCGATGACGGACATGATCGCCGGGGCGCCGCCCTTGTAGGGGATGTGCGTCATCTGCGCGCCCGTGAGCTGGGTGAAGAGCGCCATGCCCAGGTGCGGCGCCGAGCCGTTGCCCGAGGTGGAATAGTTGAGCTTGCCCGGGTCCTTCTTCGCGGCGGCGATCAGCTCCTTCACGGAATTGATCCCCGTGGCGGGATTGACCGCCATCACCAGGGGCGAGGTCGTGACCTTGGTGACGCCCAGGAGGTCGCGCGGCGTGTACCCCAGCTTGGGGTTGAGCGCCGGGTTGACGGAGATCGCGGCGGGGCTCGCGATGAGCAGCGTGTAGCCGTCCGGCTTGGACTTGGCCACCATCTCCGCCGCGATGCTGGAGCCCGCGCCCGGCTTGTTCTCGACCACCACCGACTGGCCGAGCGCCTTCGAGAACTCGACGCTCATCGCACGGGCCACGAAGTCGGCCGCGCCGCCGGGCGCGAAGCCGACCAGCACCGTGACCGACCTGTTCGGGTACGCGGCGGGCTGCGCCCAGGCGTTGGCGGCGAAGGCGGCCAGGGCGAGCGCGAGGATCAGTTTCGTCGTTTTCATGGGCTTGTCTTCCTTGTCGGGAAACGGGTCAGGATGCGGCGGGCATGCGCAGGACGATCTTGCCGACATGGTCGCCGGCTTCCATGCGCGCCTTCCCGTCCGGCAGGCGCGCGAAGTCGATCACGCGGTCGATCTGCGGCTTGATGCGCCCGCTCGCGAAATGCGGCATCACCTCCGCGACGAAGCGCGGGATGGCGGACGCGCGCTGTTCCTTGCTGCGCAGCTTGTTGGAGACGCCGAACAGGGTGAGCCGCTTGGCGTGCAGGGCGCCGAGGTCCAGGTCGGCATGCAGCAAGCCGTCGACGTAGCCCACCATCGCGAGGCGCCCCTCGAAGGCCAGGGCGCGGATGTCCTCCGCGAAGACGGTGCCGCCGACGGTGTTGACGACGAGGTTCGCGCCGCGCTGGCCGGTCGCCTCGCAGGACGGCGGGCGCGAAGTCGGCGGCGCGGGTGCAGAGGGCCACGTCCAGCCCGAGGCTCTTGAGCCCCTCCAGCTTGGCGGCCGAGCCCGAGGTGCCGATGACCTTCGCGCCCAGCGCCTTCGCGAGCTGCAGCGAGGCCACGCCCACGCCCGAGGAGACGCCGTTGATGAGGAGCCATTCGCCGGCCTTCAGACGCCCCTGCAGCACCAGCATGTCGAAGGACACGAGGAAGGTGAGCGGGATGCTCGCGGCCTCCTCCCACGTGAGGGCAGGCGGCATCGCCATGGTCTCGGCCACCTCGAAGAGCGCGTATTCCGAGAACGCGCCGGCGCAGCGGCCCATGACGCGCTCGCCCGGCTTGAAGGCGGTGACCTTCGCCCCGACGGCGACGACTTCGCCCGCGCCTTCGCCGCCGATCGCCTTCCACGAGCCGGCCTTGCCGTGCAGGCCGTGGCCCACCACGAACTCGCCACGGTTGAGGGCGGCGGCGTGCAGGCGAACCAGCAGCTGCTCCGGCCCCGGCTCGGGCACCGGCGACTCGCGCAGCTCGAGCGCCGTGTCCGTCTCCGTCATCAGCATCCACCAGGACTGCATCTTGGCGTCCATGGCCTAACCCGCGAGGAAGGGACGCAGCTCGCGCACGTCCGCGAGCTGCTCCATCGCATTCACGCGCCGGATGACTTCCTCCGTGCGCTCCGCCCCCAGCACGGGCGCCATCAGGTGCCGCGCCTTCTCGTTCACGCGCGCCGTGTCCATGGGATTCTCCTTCGTGCCCGGCGCGTGGCGGGTGAAGTGGCTGACGGTGCGCCCGTCGCGCAGCTTCACTTCCACCTTGCCGCTGCGGGGCGCGGCGGGATCCATGAGGTCGCTGTCGGGAACGAGCGTGCACGCGCTCCTTCACGGCGCGAATCCTCGGGTCCGCCATCTTCTCGTAGGAATGGCTGTCGTCGAAGGAGACGCCGCCCTCCACCAGCGCCAGCGCGATGACGTGCTGGCAGTTCACGTCCGGCATGGCGCGGTTGTTGACGACGCGGGCGCCATCCTCCGGGAGCCGCACGACGATGCTCTCCACGTTGTCCGCGGTGAGGCCGTGCTCGCGGTGGAGCCTGAGGAACGCATCCAGCGGGGCCTGGATCGGGTAGCCGACGGAGTAGGGCTTGATCGCCGTTTCGGTCACGAAGAAGCGGCTGCCGAGGCCCGCGACCATCTCCTCCGGCTTCGGATCGGCGGAGAGGGCCAGGAGCGCGTTGTGCTCGCCGTCCAGCACGTCCCACACGCCGCTGAAGCCGAGCTGCACCATGATGGCCGCGGTGACGCCGTTGCGCGCGCCCATGCCGGAGAAGTCGAAGGCCTTCTCGACGTGCTCGGCGTCGCGCACCCAGCTCCAGACGCCCGAGACCTGCTGCGCGGCGTAGGAAAGCGCGTGGCGCATGCCCTTCTCGTCGAGCCGGGCGAGCGAGGCCGCGGCCGCGACCGCCCCCATCGTGGAGCTGGTGCCCTCGGCGCTCCGGTGGCTGGCGCGCACGCGGTCCGCCCCGAGGGCGTGCAGGAAGCGGCAGCAGACGTCGTAGCCGAGGGTGACCGCGGCGAGCATCTCCGCGCCCGACCGCCCCTCGCGCTCGGCCATGGCCAGGGCCGCGGGGACGATGGCGCTGCCGGGGTGGGCCTTGGTGGCCGGCTCGAAGTCGTCGGTCTCGTCGGCGTGCGCGAACATGCCGTTGACCAGGGCCGCGTTGATGGCGGAGGTCATGATGTCGGTGGTGAGGACGGCCGCCTCCGCGACGCCGCCTTGCGAGCGCGCGAAGCGGATCGCCATCTCCCCGGGCTTGAGCTGCGACCCCGACACCATCGCCGCCAGCGTGTCCAGGACGCGGTGCCCGGCTTCCCGCGACACGTGCGGCGCGAGGGCGCTTTCGCGCGCCTTTGCCATGTACGCCGCCAACCGCCCGGTGATGTCCGCTTCCGGCATTTCGATTCCCCTCTGGAAAGTCTTCGATCATGCGTGGCGGCCGATGCGATGTCAAAGTGCACGCTGCGCGGCGCATGTATCATCGAATGTCCGTCCACGGAAGTGCGAGAGTCACCATGCCCCACCAGCCCGCGTCCAGCGCTCTCGCGCGCTTCCGCGTGATCGACCTGACGCAGGTGCGAGCCGGCCCCACCGCCGCCCGCCAGCTCGCGGACTGGGGCGCCGACGTGATCCAGGTGCAGATGCCCGAGCACATGCGCGGCGACGACACCCTGGGCGGCCAGGACGGCTCGGACTACCAGTACACCCACCGCAACAAGCGCTCGATCACGCTGAACCTCAAGGAGGCCGAGGGCATCGCGGTCCTGAAGAAGCTCGTCGAGAAGGCCGACGTGCTCCTCGAGAACTTCCGCCCCGACGTGAAGACGCGGCTGGGCATCGACTACGAGGCGCTCTCGAAGGTGAACCCGCGGCTCGTCTACGCGAGCATCTCGGGCTTCGGCCAGACCGGCCCCTACGCCACCCGCCCCGGCTTCGACCAGATCGCGCAGGGCATGGGCGGGCTCATGTCGGTGACGGGACTGCCGGGCCAGGGACCGGTGCGCGTGGGCATCCCCATCGCCGACCTGTGCGGCGGCATCTTCGCGGCCTACGGCGTGACGGTGGCCCTCCTCGAGCGCGAGAGCCTCCGGCAAGGGCCAATGGGTGCACACCTCGCTCCTGGAGGCGATGCTCTACATGATGGATTTCCAGACCTCGCGCTGGACGATCGACCACGAGATCCCGGGGCAGGCGGGCAACTACCACCCCACGAGCATCCCCACCGGCGTCTACAAGACGAAGGACGGCCACATCAACATCGCCGTCTTCGGCGGCAAGATCTGGGAGCGCTTCGCCGAGGCGATGGGCGCGCCGGAGTGGATCGCCGACGAGCGCTCGAAGACCAAGGCGGGCCGCAGCGTGAACCGCGACTGGCTGAACGCCGAGATCGAGAAGCGCCTGGCGCAGGAGTCCAGCGACCACTGGATCGCCAAGCTCAACGAGGCCGGCGTCGCCTGCGGGCGCATCAACGACATGCGCGAAGCCTTCGAGGAGCCGCAGGTGAAGCACCTGGGGATGCTGCGCAAGGTGACCTCGCCCCGGCTGGGCGAGCAAGAGATCATGGGCCAGCCCGTCACCCTGGAGCGCACCCCTTCCAACATCGTCCGCTCGGCCCCGCGCCGCGGCGAGCACACCGAGGAGATCCTTTCCGAGGCCGGTTACGGCCCGGAGGACCTCGCCCGCATGAAATCCGCCGGAGTCTTCTGATGAACGACCGTTCCCCCCCCTACGTCTCCCCCACCGAGCGCGTGAAGACGTGGCTCGACGGGGCCGCCCTGCACATCCGCTTCAACAACCCCGCCAAGCACAACGCGCTCTCGGTGGACATGTGGGAGGCGGTGCCGCCGCTCCTCGCGCAGGCCGAGGCGGACGATCGCCGTGCGGTTGGTCGTGTTCTCCGGCGAGGGCACGAAGTCCTTCGTCTCCGGCGCCGACATCTCGCAGTTCGAGGACCAGCGCGCCGCGAAGGAGGCCGTGAAGCGCTACGAGCTGATGGCCGAGGCCGCGCTCATGGGCATCCACGACTTCGGCAAGCCCACCATCGCCGCCATCCGCGGCTACTGCATCGGCGGCGGCGTGAACGTCTCCATCAGCTGCGACATCCGCCTCGCGAGCGCCGATTCCGTCTTCGCCGTCCCGGCCACGCGCCTGGGGCTGGGCTACCGCCTCTCGGCGCTCAAGAACCTCGTGGACCTGGTGGGGCCGGGGCGCGCCAAGGACATCTTCTTCACCGCGCGGCGCCTGGACGCCGCGGAGGCGCTCGCCATCGGCCTCGTGAACCGCGTCGTGCCGCCCGAGGGGCTCGATGCCCTGCTCGCCGAGTACGTGCAGATGATCTCGACGGGCGCGCCGCTCACGATCAAGGCCGGAAAGCGCATCATGCGCGAGGTGCTCAAGGCCGACGCCGACATCGACACGGAGCTGTGCAGGCGCCTCATCCTCGACTGCTTCGAGAGCGAGGACTACGCCGAGGGCCGCACGGCCTTCATGGAAAAGCGCAAGCCCGTCTTCCGGGGGCGGTGATGAGCGATTCCGGCAAGAAGGACAAACCCGCGAGCGGCCTCTCGAAGGGCCTCACCAGCTACGGCGACACGGGCTTCTCGCTGTTCCTGAGGAAGGCGTTCATCAAGGGCGCGGGCTTCACGGACGACGCGCTCTCGCGCCCCGTGATCGGCATCGCCGCCACCGGCAGCGGCTTCAACCCCTGCCACGGCAACATGGCGCAGCTCCTGGAGGCCGTGCGCCGCGGCGTGATGCTCTCGGGCGGGCTGCCGGTGGAGTTCCCCACCATCTCCATCCACGAGAGCTTCGCGCACCCGACGAGCATGTTCCTGCGCAACCTCATGTCGATGGACACCGAGGAGATGATCCGCGCGCAGCCCATGGACGCGGTGGTGCTCATCGGGGGATGCGACAAGACGGTGCCCGCGCAGCTCATGGGCGCGGCCTCGGCGAACGTGCCCGCCATCGAACTCGTCACGGGCTCGATGCTCACCGGCTCGCACGACGGCGTGCGCGTGGGCGCCTGCACCGACTGCCGGCGCTACTGGGCCCGGTACCGCGCGGAGGAGATCGACGCCGACGAGATCGGGCGCGTGAACAACCAGCTGGTCGCGAGCGTGGGCACCTGCTCGGTGATGGGCACGGCGAGCACGATGGCGTGCGTCACCGAGGCGCTGGGCATGGCGCTGCCGGGGAGCGCCTCGCCGCCCGCCGTCACCGCGGACCGCATCCGCGTGGCGGAGCGCACCGGGACCACGGCGGTGGCGCTCGCGAAGTCGAGGCTCGCGCCGGACCGCATCATCACCGAGAAGTCGGTGGAGAACGCGCTGCGGGTGCTGCTCGCCATCGGCGGCTCCACCAACGGCATCGTGCACCTCACGGCCATCGCGGGGCGGCTGGGGATTCCCGTGGACCTCGCGCGCCTGGACGAGCTGGGGCGCGACACGCCCGTGCTCGTGGACCTGAAGCCCTCGGGCCAGTGGTACATGGAGGACTTCCACCACGCGGGCGGCGTGCCCGCGCTGCTGCGGGAGCTGAAGCCCCTGCTGCACCTGGACGCCATGACCGTCACCGGCCGCACGCTCGGGCGAGGAGATCGAGGCTTCCGGCCCCGGCTTCCCGCAGGAGGTGATCCGCCCGCTCGCCCGGCCCATCTTCGCGCAGGGCGGGATCGCGGTGCTGCGCGGCAACCTCGCGCCGGGCGGGGCGATCATCAAGCAGTCGGCGGCCGACGCGAAGCTCATGCAGCACGAGGGCCGCGCCGTCGTCTTCGAGAACGCGGCCGACCTCGCCGAGCGCCTGGACCGCGACGACCTCGACGTGAAGGCCGAGGACATCCTCGTCCTCAAGAACATCGGCCCCAAGGGCGCGCCCGGCATGCCCGAGGCGGGCTACCTGCCCATCCCGCGCAAGCTCGCGCGCGCGGGCGTGAAGGACATGGTGCGGATCTCGGACGGGCGGATGAGCGGCACGGCGGCCGGGACCATCGTGCTGCACGTGACGCCGGAGGCGGCGCTGGGGGGGCCGCTCGCGTACATCCAGACGGGGGATCGCATTCGCCTGGATGTGGCGAACCGGTCGCTGGTGCTGCTCGTGGATGACGCGGAGCTGGAGCGCCGACGCGTTGCGAACCCCGTCACGCCGCCGACGGCCGAGCGCGGCTATCTCAAGCTATTCCTCGACACGGTGACGCAGGCCGACCAGGGCGTGGATTTCGACTTCCTGCGGGCGCCGAGGAAATAGGCCGACGGCTGCGCGTGGCACCGGCCAGGAGTTCTGGCACGGTAGGGCCCCGGTTAAATGCGCTATCGGACCCGTGGACACCAAGGGCGATGTTCGCTTTCGACCCGAAGCGGACGGTCCGGCTAACGCGGGGACTCATCCGCGACCGCCGCGCGCGTCCAGCGATGCTGAGCTGGCTCGACCGCTTGCCGTGGATCTGGTTGCTGCTGCTGGCGGTCTGGATGGCCATCGCGCCGATCACGCCCGAGCCCCACCTGGTCGAGAAACTGCGCCTTCTGGTCCATGGCGCACTGGTACGCCCACTCGACCTCTTTGATTTGGTGATGCATGCGACGCCGCTGCTGCTGGTGGCGCTCAAGCTGTGGCGGCAGTTGCGTGCGAGCGATTCGACATGCGGTGGTCACGGTACATTCGCAAGACGTGATTCCACGTCGGCCGCCCGCTCAGGCTCGCTTCGAAGTCCGCGAGCTCCGCTGGCATTGCCGGCCACTTCACTCGATGCTCCGTTACGCGACATACGGGAGCCAACAGCGCCGCCAACGTGATGTCAATTCGATTCGGCGCGTCACCGCCCAGGTATGGCTGCTTCGCAAGCACCGCATCGAGTTCGTCGAAAGTCGTCACGAAGCGTTGTTTTGCCCTGGCCACGCCTTCGACGTCCGTGGTCTTGTACATGCGCTTCACCACCGACGCGACCGCCGGAAAGGCGACGGCATAGAACCCCTTTGCCCAGAACGGACCGCCAGACGACCACAGGTCGATCACTGTCCGCCGATCCTTCAGGAGCACCGAATAGAGAACCTGTTGCACGCCACGGCCGAACGCCTGGTCGAGCCTGTTCTCCAGTTCGAGCGCCTTGGCCCGCTCTGCCGGATCGCTCGCCGTCAGCTTGGCGCCGCCGAGGCGATCGGCAAGGTAGTCGATGATCGCAGTCGACCCCTGCACGTACTGTCCGTCGTGTTCAAGCACCGGCACATGGGTGCGCCGCGCGATACGGCGCGTTACCAGCTGATGCGGACCCGGCAGCAGCACCCTCTCATCGTAGGGGATGCCCTCGTAGTCGAGCGCCCAGCGCGCCTTCTCCGAGAAGTGCGAAATGTTGAACGTGTATAGCTTGAGCATGTCCGCCTATGAGTTCCAGGCACCGAAAAGCCTGCCGGATCACCTTTGCCTACGCCCTCCCCGCCGCCTTCAGCCCCTTCTCCAGCCCCCCGAACGAAAGCGTCGGCAGCGTCATCAGCCAGCGGAATCCCTTCGCCACGAGCTCGTCGATGTTCTTCGCGTTCGCGTGCGGATGCCCGCACACCACGTTGTGCTCCTTGCAGATGGCGAGGATCTCGTCGATCGCCCCGGCGACGACGGGGTGCTCGTACTGGCGCGGGAAGCCCAGGTCCTGCGACAGGTCGCCCTCGCCGATCAGCACGCAGCCGATCCCCGGCACTTCCTTGAGCATCTTCGGCAGGTTCTTGATCGCCTTGGCCTCCTCGCACTGGATGACGACCAGGATCTCGCCCTTGGGATTGAGCGGCCAGACGTCGGCGCGCTGGTAGTACTCCTGCGCGGTGAGGCCCCAGTACGGCGCCGCATGCTTGGGCGCATCGCCGCGCAGCCCCGCCGGCTCGTAGAAGGGCGCCGACGGCGGCCGCGGATAGCGGCACGCGGCCACGGCATTGCGCGCCTCCTCCACCGTGCTCACGTGCGGCCAGACGATGCCGTACACGCCCATGTCCAGCACCTGCTTGGCGAAGAACTGGTTCATCTCGCCGCCGTTCGGGGGGATGCGCACCATCGGCGCCACGGCCGGCGCGATGCTGCCGGACTTCAGGATCTGCTTGCGGTCGAGCATGTACTGCATGCAGTCGCGCAGGAGCTGGATGTCGTAGGGGTTGTGCTCCATCTCGAAGATCACGGCATCGTAGGGCGCGGCGTTGATCGCCTGCGCCATGCCGACTTCGGGCGGCGAGAAGGTGGTGAAGGCGGGCTTGCCCTGTTCGAGCGCGCGGATCGCGCCGTTGAGGCGCGGGATGTCAGCCATTGCGTTGCTTCCTTTCTTTCGGATGGCGGCGCGTTCGCGCCGCGGGACGATATTCGTGCTTGCCGCGCTTTCCGTTCGGCACCTATGATAATCCGGATGTGCGAAGGCGAGCCGGTTCGCGCCGCCCGCACCAGGGATTCGACAAACCAATAACGAGGAGGACGCTACCGTGGATATCAATGGCTTTTACCGAGGCATGCGCCATGCCCTGCTGCCCGCCGTGCTGCTGGCCGTGTTCGTCGCGGGCAGCCCGGCATCGGCGCAGGACAAGTACCCCAGCAAGAAGCTCGACTGGACGATCGCCTTCGGCCCCGGCGGCGGCAACGACATCATGACCCGCACCATCATCTCCATCATGGAGAAGTACAAGATGTACCCGGACAAGATCGTCCCGGAGAACCGGGCCGGCGGCAGCGGGGCCAAGGGCTGGGGCTACGTCTTCGCCCAGAAGGGCAACCCGTACCACATCACCGCGACCAGCGGCAGCCTCATCACCACGCCGCTGCAGGCCAACACGGGGTGGACGGCGACGAGCTTCACGCCGATCGCGCTCCTCGCCTCCGACGACGCGGTGATCCTGGTGAACGGCAAGTCGAAGATCAAGACCTTCAAGGAGTTCATCGACCAGGCCAAGGCGAAGCCGCCCGCGATCGGCGGCATCGGCACCGTCAACGTCGAGTTCATCGTGCCCAAGCTCCTGTCGGAGCGGGCCGGCTTCAAGTTCGAGTACGTGGCGTTCAACAAGCAGGGCGAGCTCACGACGGCGCTGCTGTCCGGCGCGCTCGACGCGGCGATGTCGAACCCCGGCGAGGTGCTGGGCCTGCTGCAGTCCGGCGACCTGAGGGCGATCGCCTTCACCGGGAAGAAGACGCCCAAGGCGCTCGGCAACATCCCGACCCTGGCGGAACTGGGCCACGACCTGGGCATCTCCATGCCGCGCGGGCTGGTCATGCCGCCGGACATCCCGAAGGAAGCGCAGGACTGGTGGATCGCCGCGATGAAGAAGGTCGTCGAGACGCCGGAATGGAAGGAATACATCGACAAGCAGCTCCTCACCGAGAACGTCCTCTACGGCGAGGATTTCCGCGCCTTCCTGCAAAGGACGCAGGGCACGTTCGGCGACATCCTGAAGAAGTCGGGTGCAATCAAGTAGCCGCGGGGGGAGCCTGCTTCGCGCGGGCTTCCTCCTCGCGATCCTGTTCCTGGCCGCGGCCTACACGTACGTCGCGTTCAACGACCTGAGCTACCTGTCCTCGGCCGGGCGCCTGGGGCCGGGGTTCATGCCGCGCATCATCGGCGTGGCCCTCGTCGCGATGTGCGTCGCTGAGCCTGTACGCGGACATGAAGCACCTGCCGCCCGACGAGGCGGTGTCGCCCGGCTGGAAGAGCGCCGCCGTGCTGGCGCTGCTGTCGGTGGTGTTCGTGGCTGCTGCTCGAGGTCCTCGGGGGCCTCCTGTCCATGATCGCCTTCATGGCCGCCGCGCTGTGGATCCTCAACCGCGGGCGACTCCTGCAGAACGCGCTCATCGCCGTCCTCCTGCCCGTCGGCCTGCACCTGGTGTTCAGCGTGTGGCTGCGGGCCTCGATGCCGCGCGGCCTGCTGGGGCTGCCCTTCTGATGGACATCTTCGGGAACCTGCTGCTCGGGCTGTCGGTCGCCATCACGCCCGTCAACCTCGCCTTCCTGTTCGTCGGCGTCATGCTCGGCATGGTGGTGGGCATCATCCCGGGGTTCGGCCCCGCCGCCGGGATCGCCATCCTCCTGCCCATCACCTACAACATGGATCCGGCCGGGGCCGTGATCATGCTCTCGGCGATCTACTACGGCGCGATGTACGGCGGGACCATCACCTCGATCCTGCTCAACACGCCCGGCGAGTCCGCCAGCGTCGCGAGCACCTTCGACGGCTATCCCCTCGCGCAGCAGGGCCGCGCCGGGCCGGCGCTCGTCATGCAGGCGGTCGCCTCGTTCGTGGGCGGCACGATCGGCGTCATCCTGATCACGGTGTTCGCGCCGCTCTTCGCGCTGGTGACCCGCAGCTTCGGCCCGCCGGAATTCTTCCTCCTCGTCATGATGGGGCTCATGACGCTCATCGTGATGATCGACGGCAACTGGCGCTACGGCGTGATCTCGGCGCTGGTCGGCTTCGCGCTCGGCACGGTCGGCGTCGACCTCGACACGGGCCAGACGCGCTTCACCTTCGGGTCGGCCGAGATGATCGGCGGCATCGACTTCATCCCCATCGCCATCGGCCTCTTCGGCCTGGGCGAGCTCTACTTCGCCTTCTACCAGGGGCTGCACCTGTCGGGGGCGGGCGGCATCGTCCAGTACGACAAGGAGAAGCGCTTCTGGCCGGACTGGCAGGATTACATCGAGACCCGCTTCGCCATCCTGCGCGCCTCGGTGCTGGGCTTCGTCATCGGCGTCATCCCGGGCGCGGGCGCGACCATCGCCTCGCTCATGTCGTACTCGATGGAAAAGTCCCTCTCGAAGACGCCGGAGAAGTTCGGCAAGGGCGCGATGGCGGGCCTCGCGGGCCCCGAGGCGGCCAACAACGCGGCCTCGTCCGGGGCGATGGTGCCCCTGCTCTCCCTGGGCCTTCCCGGCTCGGCCTCGACCGCGGTGCTGCTCGCCGCCTTCCTCATGTGGGGGCTCACGCCGGGGCCGCTCCTCATGACGCAGAAGCCCGAGTTCGCCTGGGGCCTCATCGCCAGCATGTACCTGGGCAACGTGGCCCTCCTCGCGCTCAACATCTTCGCCATCCCGCTCTTCGTGCAGATGATCAAGGTGCCGTACCGGATCCTGGCGCCGGCCGTGATCCTCATCTGCACCATCGGCACCTACAGCGTGAACGGCAGCATGATCGAGACCTGGCTCATGTTCGCGGCGGGCCTCGTCGGGTTCTTCATGAAGCTCTACGGCTACTCGCCCGCGGCGCTGGTGCTGGCCCTGGTCCTGGGCCCCCTGGCGGAGCAGTCGCTGCGGCAGACGCTCACCATCTCGCGCGGGTCCTTCGGGATCTTCCTCGACCGGCCGGCGTCGCTGTGGATCCTCGCCCTCACCGTCGTCATCCTGGCCGCGGGGCTGATGCTGCACCTGAGGCGCAAGAGGGTGGAGGCGGACTAGGCGACGGGCGCGCCGCCCGGCACCGAAGGGCGGGGATGCAATATGCTGGCGCTTCGGCACCCCTGATCCCGCGCCCTTGCCCTCCGCCGCCTCCCGCCGCCTGGAGCCCCGACTCCACGTTCCACCGCCCTACCGGCCCCACCGCCGGCGCGACGCCTCGCAACCGTCCCTCACGCAGTTCGTGGTCCTGTCGGTCCTCCTGCACGCGCTCTTCATCCTGATGTTCGGCAGCCCCTCCGGCGGCTCCAGCCAGGGGCGCGCGATGTGGGGGACGCTCGACGTGACGATCCGCGGGCCGCTCCTGGACTCGGGAGTCGGCCTGGGGACGCAGCGCGCGCAGCCGCTGCAACTGCCGGGGACGGAGATGCTGGAGAAGCGCGAGCGCAGGCGCGAAGCGCCGCCACCGCCGGCGCCGGCGCCCGAGGCCCGCAGCGCGCCGCCCGACCTCGAGGCCTCCCGCATGGCGGACGTGCCCGCGCCCGCGCCGCTCGCGCCGATCGTGCCCGCCTCCGCGCCGCCCCCGGACCTCGCCCCGGCCCCCCGCATCGACCCCGCGCGCACGGAAGTTCGCGTGATTCCGGTCCCCGCCATCGACTGGACCCCGGTGGCGGAATCGGAAGCCGCGCCCGGCATCGACGCCCCGCTCGTCGACGCGCCGCGCGTGGACGCGCCGCCGCGGCGCGTGCGCACGCCCGTCGTCCCCGCCCCGATGCTGCGGGAGGGCGGATCGGACGCCGCCGCCCCGCGCCTGGCGCCTTCGGTGCAGATCGCTCCCCTGCCCGCGCAGCCGCGGCGGGTCGTGCCCATCGAGGCGCCGGCCATCGCCACGCAGCCGCTGCCGGCCGCGCCCGTGGCGGCCCCGTCGCTCGCGCCACCGGTCGAGGTGGAGGCGATCGCGCGTCCGGCACCGCCTCGCGTGGTGCCGGTGGAGACACCGTCCATCGCCACGCAGCCGGTGCCGGCCGGCCCCGCGGCCGCCCCCGCGCTCGCGCCACCGGTCCAGGTGGATGCAGTCGCGCCCCCGGCCCCGCCCCGCGTCGTGCCGGTCGAGACGCCGGCCATGGCCACGCAGCCGGGGCCGGCCGCCCCCGCGGCCTCTCCCGCGCTCGCGCCAGCGGTCGAGGTGAAGGCCGTCGCGCCCAGATCCGCCGCGCCGGGGCGCGATTCGCCCATCTTCAACAACCGCAGGGCGCCCGCCGACGACGTGCCCATCCCCGGGAGGGCCCGCGCATCGACCTGGAAGCCGCCAAGGCGCGCGCCCGCGAGATCGCGCGCGAGGGCACGGGCAACCGCGCGCTGCTGCCCTTCCCGATGCCGCCGGCGCCGGAGCGGAAGACGAAGGAGCAGATCGCGATCGAGAAGGCGTGGAAGCCCGACTGCAAGGACGCCTACAAGGGCCTGGGCCTGCTCGCGGTCGTGCCGCTCATCGCCAACGAGTTCGGCGAGGGCAACTGCCGCTGGTGACGGGGCCGGCCGGCCCTACATCTGCTTGAACAGGTGGCTGAACGACCGGCTCACCTCGAGCTTCTCGTCGCGCCCCTTCATCTTCACGACCTGGTGGCCGCGGAAGTCGCGCCCCACCTGCTCCACCGCGTCCACGCGGATCACGATGGCGCGGTGGATCTGCCAGAACTCGGCGGGGTCGAGCTCCTCCACCAGGTCCTTGATGGTCTTGCGGATCAGGGCCTCGAAGCCCGTGGTCTGCACGCGCGTGTACTTGTCCTCGGCGCGGAAGAAGAGGATGTCGGTGGTGGGGATCACGCGCAGCGTCGCGCCCACGCTCGCCTGCACCCAGCGCAGGTATTCGCGCGTCTTGACCGCGCCGCCCGGCAGCCGCTGCGAAAGCTGCGCCAGCAGTTCCTCCATCGCGTCGGGCTTGCGCTCGATGCGCGCGCGCAGCCTCTGGCAGGTGGTCGCCACCCGCTCCGGGTCCGCGGGCTTCAGCAGGTAGTCCACCGCGCCCTGCTCGAAGGCGTTGACCGCGTACTCGTCGTAGGCGGTCACGAAGACGACGTGCGCCTGGCCGGCCAGCGCTTTCGCGGCCTCGATGCCGTCCATCTCCGGCATGCGGATGTCGAGGAAGACGACGTCGGGTTCGCGCGCGCGCACGAGCGCCACCGCCTCGCGCCCGTTGGCCGCCTCGCCCACGATCTCGAGCTCCGGCCACGCCTCCTTCAGGCGCGCGGCGATCTGCTCGCGCATCAGGCGCTCGTCGTCGGCGATGACGGCGGTGGGCTTGCGGGCTTCGTTCATGCGGATGCTCGGCGGGCTCAGATCGGGGCGGCGGCGGCGACCTCGTAGGGAATCCGGATGGTCGCACAGGTGCCGCCCTCGGCGGGAACGGTGATCACCAGCTCCGCGCGGTCCTTGTACATCACCTTCAGGCGCTCGCGGATGTTGGCGAGGCCCACGCCGCCCTTGGAATTGGGCGCGAAGCCCATCCCCGTGTCGCAGACCTGCACGGAGAGCTGCCCGTCCACGATCTCGGCGCGGATCTCCAGCCGCCCGCCCTCGGCCTTGGGCTCCAGGCCGTGCCGGATGGAGTTCTCCACCAGGGTCTGCAGCATCATCGACGGGAAGACCGCGCTCTTGAGCCCCTCGGGCACGCTCATCACCGGCTGCAGGCGGTCCTCCATGCGCACCGCCATGATCTCCAGGAAGGACCGGGAGAGGTCCACCTGCTGGCCGAGCGTGGGCCGGGCGCCGCTTCCGCTCGCGCGCATCTGCGGCATGGCCGCGCGCAGGTAGCGGATGAGGCTTTGCTGCATGCGCGAGGCCCGCGGCGGGTCCGTGAGGATCAGCTGGTCGATGCTCGCGAGCGTGTTGAAGAGGAAGTGCGGCTCGATCTGCGCCTGCAGCGCCTCCAGGTGCGCCTCCAGCGCCGTGCGCTCGAGCTGCTCCTTCTCGGCGCGCTCGACGGCCTGGCTCGCGGCCACGTCCGCGCTGTGCTTGCCGCCCGCCATCACCTTGATGATGAGCGAGGCGAGGATGAAGGTGACCGCGACCTGCGGGGCATCCAGGAGGCCGCCCATCAGGATCAGCAGCAGGACGCAGACGATGGCGAGCGTCTTCCACGGCACCACCGCCAGCCAGTCGAAGAAGCGCCACCACAGCACGACGACGCTGGCGGCGATGTCCTTGAAGGTTTCCTTGGTGGTGCGTGAAGCGGTCATGGCGGGCATTGCCTCGGTGGCGTGGCCGGGTTCGGCGATGGGGCCACATTATGAGGCAGGCCCCGCCCGGGCCAGCGCGCCCTGACGGAACGGGATTTCCGCGGGCTGGAATGCAGGAAAGCGCGACAGCCCGCGGGTGCGCCGGGTTCAGTTCGCCTTGATGTTCGCCTCGCGGATGAGCTTGCCGTAGCGCTCGTGCTCGGTGCGCACGAGGGTGGCCAGCTCCTGCGGCGTGGTCGGCGAGACTTCCGCGCCCAGGCCCGCCAGCCGCTCCTTCACCTCCGGGTCGGCGAGCGCCTTGTGGATCTCGGCGTTCAACTTCGCGACGATCGCGGGCGGCGTGCCCTTGGGCGCGATGAAGGCGTGCCACACCGAGGCCTCGAAGCCCGGGAAGCCCGATTCGGCGATCGTCGGCGCGTCAGGCAGCGTCGACACGCGCTGGGCGCTCAGCGCCGCCAGCACGCGCAGCTTGCCGTCCTTCACGAGCGGGAGCACCTCGACGGCGTTCACGGCCACCAGCGGAAGCTGCCCGCCGAGCACGTCGGTGATCGCGGGCTTGCCGCCCTTGTACGGGACGTGCGTGAGCTCGATGCCGGCCGCGCGCGCGAACATCTCCGTGGCGAGGTGCGGCGTGGAGCCGCTGCCGGGCGAGCCGTAGTTCACGCTCCCGGGGCGCGCCTTCGACGCCTCGATGACCTTCTTCAAGGTGGAGAGCTCCGATTTCGCGCCGGCCGCGATCACCACCGGCAGGCGCGCGACGAGCGAGATGGGCACGACGTCGGTGTTGGGATCGAACGGGCTGCTGCGTGTAGAGGAACGGGTTCGCCGTGAGGCCGTTGGCGACCAGCATCACCGTGTAGCCGTCCGGCGGGCTGTCGATCAGCTGCCGGATGGCGATGTTGCTGGCGGCGCCCGGCTTGTTGTCGATGACGACCGTCTGCCCGATGCTCGCCGCCATCTTCTGGCCCACCGTGCGCGCCACGATGTCCATCGCGCCGCCGGGGGCGAAGCCGACGAGGATCCGGACGGTCTTCGAGGGATAGGCCTGGGCCAGCGCGGCGGGGGCGGCGCCGAGGGCCAGGATCGCGGCCGCGAGCACGGCCGCGGCGCGGTGCATCGTTCGGGTGCGGGAAATCATGTCCAGGTTCTCCTCGAGAGTTGCGGTTCGCTCAGGCGGGCAACTTCAGGCGGCTGAAGACCCGCCTCGCGTTGCCTTCGTAGATCTTGTGGCGGTCCGCGGCGGTGAGCCCGGGCGCGCAATCGATGTAGCGCTTCGTGTCGTCGAAGTAGAAGCCGGTCTCCGGGTCGACGCCGCGCACGGCGCCCACCATCTCGGAGGCGAAGAGGATGTTCTCGACGGGGATCACCTTGAGGAGGAGGTCGATTCCCGGCTGGTGGTAGACGCAGGTGTCGAAGTACACGTTGCTCCAGGAGGTGCTCCTTGAGGGGCGGGAGCTTCATGTCCTGCGCCAGGCCCCGGTAGCGCCCCCAGTGGTAGGGAACGGCCCCGCCGCCGTGCGGGATGATGAACTTGAGCGTCGGGAAGTCCTTGAACAGGTTCGAGGTGAGGAACTGCATGAACGCCGTCGTGTCGCCGTTGATGTAGTGCGCGCCGACCGCGTGGAAGCAGGGGTTGCAGCTCGCGCTCACGTGCACCATGGCGGGCACGTCGAGCTCCACCAGCTTCTCGTAGAGCGGGTACCAGAAGCGGTCGGTGAGCGGCGGGTCCTTCCAGTGGCCGCCCGAGGGGTCCGGGTTCAGGTTGCAGCCGACGAAGCCCAGCTCCTTCACGCAGCGCTCCAGCTCCGGGACGCAGCTGGCGGGGGGCACGAGGGGCGACTGCGGAAGCTGGCACACCGGCGCGAAGTTGCGCGGGTAGAGCGTGCACACGCGGTGGATGAGGTCGTTGCACAGGCGCGACCACTCGAGGCTCGTCTCCTGCGTCCCGATGTGGTGGGCCATCGCCATCGCCCGCGGCGAGAACAGCGTGAGGTCGGTGCCGCGCTCGCGCTGCAGCTTGAGCTGGGCGTTCTCCAGGCTCTCGCGCAGCTCGTCGTCGCTGATGGCGAGGTCCGAGCGCTTCGGCGAGGCGGTGGAGCCGTCCAGCGCCTGGACCTGTTTCGCGCGCCACCCCTCGAGCGCCTTGGGCGCCGTGGTGTAGTGGCCGTGGCAATCGATGATCATCCTGCGCGTTCCTAGAGGTTGAAGAGGACCAGCCGCTCCTCGGTCATGTCGCGGATGGCGTAGCGCGGCCCTTCCCGGCCGATGCCGCTCGACTTCACGCCGCCGTAGGCGAGCTGGTCGGTGCGCCACGTCGAGGTGCCGTTCACGATGAGCCCGCCGACGCGCAGCGAGCGGATCGCGTCGAAGGCGACCGGCATCGACTTCGTGAAGATCCCGCAGTGCAGCCCGTACTGGTCCGCGCTGATCGCCTCGAAGACGGGCTTCAGGTCGCGGTAGCGCTGCACGGTCACCACGGGGCCGAAGACCTCGTCGCACACCACGCGCATCGAGCGCTTCACGTCCACGAGCACGGTCGGCTCGTACTGCGCGGCGCGGCGCTTGCCGCCCGTGAGGGCGCGGGCGCCCTGCGCGATCGCCTCGGCGACCCACTGCTCGACCCGCTTCGCGGCCGCCTCGTCGATGAGGGTGCCCACGTCGGTGGCCGGGTCGAGCGGGTCGCCCACGCGAAGCAGCTTCACCTCGGCGACCATGCGCTCGAGGAAGGCGTCGTACACGCTCTCGTGGACCATGACGTTCTGCACCGAGATGCAGCTCTGGCCGGCCAGGCGCATGGAGTTCCTCGCGCACAGCGTGGCCGCCTCGGCCACGTCCGCGTCCGAGTGCACGATCGTCGTCCCGTTGCCGCCGAGCTCCAGCGCCACGCGGCGAAGCCCGCTCGCGGCCTTGATCTGCGCCCCCACCCGGCTCGAGCCGGTGAAGGAGACGAAATCCACGCGCGCATCGCGCACCAGCGCCGGGCCCACGGTGTTGCCGTAGAGGAGGTTCACGAAGCCGGGGGGCGTTCCCGCGTCGGCGAAGAGCTCCACGAGCATGCTCACGACGCGCGGCGATTGCGGCGGCGCCTTGAGGACGATGGTGTTGCCGGCCGCGAGCGCCGGCGCGATCTTGTGGCAGGCGAGGTTGAACGGGGCGTTGAAGGGCGTGATGCCGGCCACCACGCCCACCGGGAAGCGCAGCAGGAACGCGAGCTTGCCCGCGCCCATCGCGGTGCCGTCCAGGGGAACCTGCTCGCCCTCGATGCGGATCGCCTCCTCGGCCGAGAGCAGGATCGTGTCCTGGGAGCGGGTGACCTCGGCGCGCGCGTCCTTGATGGCCTTGCCCGTCTCGCGGGTCATCACCTCGGCGATGGCGTCCGCGCGCTCGGCGAGGAGCGCGCCCACCTTGCGCAGCAGCGCGGCGCGCTGGTAGCCGGGCATGGCCGCGGCCTGCGCCTTGGCCGCGGTCGCCGCCGCGAGCGCGTCGTCGAGGTCCTGCAGCGAGGACTCGGGCGCGTGCGCGACGATCCCGCCGCGGTAGGGGTCGATGATGTCGGCCCCGGGCGAGCCGCCGCGCCACTCGCCGCCGATGAGCATCTTCAGGTGGGGCGCGCCGGCCTGCGCCGACCCTGCGTTCGTGGTGGTCATCCTGGAATTGCCTCCCCGGCGATCATACCTCCGGCCGACGACTGTATACAACCGTATACTCGCTCTGCTACATTGCCCGGCGGGGCGTCCGGGCGAGCGGCGCCCGCACCAGGACGGCGAAAAATGAACGTATCCGAGCTGCTGGTCCGCTACCTGCGCGCGCTGGGCGTGCGCCACGTCTTCGGCTATCCCGGCGACCCCTCCGTGGAGGTGCTGGAAGCCTGCCGGCGCGAGAACCTCGAGTTCGTCCTCGGGCGGCGCGAGGGCACCGCCGGGCTGATGGCCGAGGCGGCCGGCATGCTGACGGGGCTGCCCGGCGTCTGCCTTTCCACGCTGGGGCCGGGCTCCACGAACCTCGTGAACGCCGTGGCCAACGCCTGGCTCGACCGCGTGCCGATGCTCGCCATCTCCGGGCAGATCGAGAGCAAGCGCGAGCCCTACTTCACCCACCAGGTGATCGACCAGGAGCGCCTCTTCGCCCCCGTGTGCAAGTGGGCGACGACGATCCAGCCGCATACCGCCGCGACCATCCTGCGCAAGGCCGTGCGCACCGCGATGGCCGAGCGGCCCGGGCCCGTGCACATGACGCTCGCGGCCGACGTGGTCGGCGCGCAGGCCGTGGACGACCGCATCGCCCTGCCGCCGCTCTCGCAGCAAGGCCTGCCGTTCGCGTTCGGCACCGAGGCGGCCGTGGCCGGGGTCGTCGCGAAGATCCGCGCCGCGCGCCGCCCCGTGATCCTCGCGGGCATCGCGGCCGTGCGCGGCGAGCGCCTCCGCGAGCCTCGCGCGCCTGGCCGAGGCGCTCGGCTGCCCCGTCGTGGTCGCGCCGATGGCCAAGGGCGTGCTCGCCGAGGACCATCCCCTGTACGCGGGCACGCTGGACATGGCCTGCAACGCCTTCATGTGGAAGTTCCTCGCCGGCTGCGACCTCATCCTCGCCGCGGGCTTCGACGCGGTGGAGCTCATCAAGCCCTGGAGCCTCGAGGTCCCGACGATCCACCTCGACTCGACGCCGAACACGGACCAGATCTACCCCGCCGAGGTCGAGATCGTCGGCCCCGTCGCGGCGATCCTCGATGCGCTGGCGTCGGCCTGCGCCGGGGAAGCGCGCTGGACCAACGCCGAAGTCGCCGCGCACCGCGAACGCGCTGGTGGCCAAGTACTACGAGGGCCGCACGGCGGGCCGCCTCAACCCGACCGACGTGATCGACGTCGTGCGCCGCGCCATGCCGCGGGAGACGATCGCCACCGCGGACGTCGGCTCGCACAAGATCCTCGTGGGCCAGGGCTGGACCACCTACTCGCCGCGCTCGACCCTGATGACGAACGGGCTGTCGTCGATGGGCTTCTCGCTGCCGGCCGCGATCGCCGCCAAGCTCGTGCACCCGGAGCGCCCGGTCGTGTGCTTCACCGGCGACGGCGGGCTCGCGATGGTGCAGGGCGAGCTGCGCCTCGCCTCGAGCCTCGGGATCGACCCGCTGGTCGTCGTGTTCTGCGACAACAGCCTGAACCGCATCGAGCTCAAGCAGGCGCAGCGCAAGTACCCGAGCTGGGGGACGCTCATCGACGCCACCGACACCGAGAAGCTCGCCCAGTCCATGGGCTGCGACGGCGTGGACGTGGATTCGGCCGCGGGGCTCGAGCGCATCCTCTCGCAGCCGCGCGCGGCCGACCGGCCGCTGGTCGTGGGGGTCCGGATCGATCCGGCGCAGTACCTGGCGCAGTTCTGAGCGGCAGGCGCCCGCCAGAGGCGCCCGGCCCGCAGCATCCGAGCGTAACCGCACCACAAGGAGGAGAGAGAGATGAAGAACCTGTTCCTGAAAGCGGCGGCCGCGGTGCTCGCCCTGGCCGCCTCGACGCTGGCGCTGGCGCAGGCCGACTGGCCCAGCAAGCAGATCACGATCGTCGTGGGCTTCTCGCCCGGGGGCTCGACGGACTTCGTCGCGCGCATCATGGCCGACGAGTTCCGCAAGGCCTGGGGCCAGACCGTGGTCGTCGAGAACAAGCCCGGGGCCGGCGGCAACATCGGCGCCAACCTGGTCGCGAAGGCGAAGCCCGACGGCTACACGCTGCTCATGGGATCGGTGGGGCCGCTCGCGATCAACGCGACGCTCTACGCCAACATGCCCTACGACAACATCAAGGACTTCCAGCCGGTCTCGCAGGTGGTCGGGGCGCCCAACATGCTCGTGGTGAACCCCACCTCCCTGCCGGCGAAGGACTTCCCCGACTTCCTGCGCCTGCTCAAGGCGAGCCCCAACAAGTACTTCTACGCCTCCACCGGCATCGGCACCTCCGCGCACCTGTCCGGCGAGCTCCTGAAGTCGATGACGGGCGTGGAAGTGACGCACGTTCCCTACAAGGGGGCGGTGGCGCTCAACGACCTCCTCAACGGCGAGCAGGTGCACTTCATGTTCGCCACGATCCCGTCGGTGATCCAGCACGTGCGCTCCGGCCGCCTGCGCGGCATCGCCGTCACGACCAAGACGCGCTCGGCGTCCTCGCCCGAGCTGCCCACGGTCGCCGAGCTCGGCTATCCCGATTTCGAGGCGTCGTCCTGGTTCGGCCTCCTGGGCCCGGCCGGCATGCCGCGCGAGATCGCGATGAAGATCCAGGCCGAGGTCGTGCGCGTGCTCAAGATCCCGGAGATCCGCGAGAAGCTCATCCAGCAGGGCGTGGATCCCGTCGGCAGCACGCCGGACGAGTTCGCCGCGTACATCAAGTCCGAGACCGAGAAGTGGGCGAAGGTCGTCAAGATGGCCGGCGCCAAGGCCAACTGAGGCGCCGCCCGTGTTCGTCGTCGAGCGCTTCGCGCAGTTCGCGGATCGCCTGCGCGCGGAGCCGCTGCCCGCGCCGGTGATCCACCACGCGAAGCGCGCCGTCGTCGACTGGCACGCGGCGCTCTTTCCCGGCGCCGTCATCGCCCCGGCCACGCTGCTCGAGCGCGTGCTGGCCGAGGACCTGGACCGCGGCGGCGCCACGCTCGCCCTCGGGCGGCGCGCCACCGCCCGCGCCGCCGCGCTCATCAACGGCACGGCGGCGCACGCGATCGAGTTCGACGACATCTTCCGCGACGCGATCTACCACCCGGGCGCCCCGACCATCGCGGCCGCGCTCGCCCTGGCGCAGGACCGGAAGGCGAGCGGCCTGGAGTTCCTGCGCGCCGTCGTCGCGGGCTACGAGATCTCGACGCGGATCGGCGCGGCCCTGGGCAGGTCGCACTATCGCCACTGGCACACGACCGGCACGGTCGGCAGCTTCGGGAGCGCGGCGGCGGCGGCGATGCTGCTGGGCCTGGACCGCGCGCAGTTCGCGCACGCGCTCGCCACGGTGGCCACCTTCGCCGCGGGGCTGCAGCAGGCCTTCCGCATGGACTCGATGTCGAAGCCCCTGCACTCGGGCCGCGCCGCCGAGGCTGGCGTGCTCGCGGCCCTCGCCGCGCGCGAAGGCGTCACGGGGTCGCTGGACGTGATCGACGGCGAGGCGGGCCTGGGCCGGGCCATGGGCGACGGCCCCGACTGGAATCGCGCCTGCGAGGGGCTGGGCGAGGTCTTCAACATCTCGGCGATGACCTTCAAGAACCACGGCTGCTGCGGCCATACCTTCGCCGCCATCGACGGGGCGCTCGCGCTGATGGCCCGCGCCGGCCGGCCGGCCGCCGACATCTCGCGGGTCCGGGTGGCGACCTACAAGGCGGCCCTGGACGTCGCGGGCAACCGCGAGGCGTCCTCGCCGGCGCACGCGAAGTTCAGCCTTCCCTACGTCGTCGCGCACGCGCTGGCGCACGGCAGCGTGCGCCTGGACGCGTTCTCCCCCGAAAGGCTCGCGGACCCGCTGCTGCGCTCGCTCATGGGGCGCGTCGAGATCGCCGTGGACCCGGAGCTCGACGCGGCGTTTCCGGGAAGGCGCGCGGCGCGCGTCGACATCGAGTGGAAGGACGGGGCGGCCGACAGCTGGCTGCAGCCCACGCGCAAGGGCGACCCGGACGCGCCCCTCACGGACGCGGACCTCGAGGGCAAGCTGCAGGAGCTCGCGGTCCCGGTGATCGGCGCGGCGCGCGCCGGGGCCCTCTCGCGCAAGCTGTGGACTCTCGAGGCCGTGCCCCGCCTCGACGGCGCGCTCGCCTAGCGGGCCTTCTCCTCGCCGCCCACGAGGCGGATTCGCCGGCCGATCGCGTCGGCGGCCTCGCGGTCCCCCGCGTCGCGGGCACGCTTCTCCTGCACGCCCAGCCAGGCGAGGAGCGGCCGGCGCCAGCCTTGCGCGGAGGCGGTGTCCACCGCGGTCGCGATGCCTTCGGGCGCGAGACTCGCCTGCCGGAAGAGCACGCCCGCGGCGACGAGCCGGGCGAACGGATCGGCGACGGAGGCGAGGCTCCCGGACGAAACGGCGCGGTGGTGCTCCGGCAGCAGGGCGATGTCGGCCGCCTGCGCCCTGCCGGCGAGGTAGGCCGCGTAGGCGCGTTCCGCGGGAGCGGCGTCGGCGGCGAGCGGCAGGAAGCCGGGACAGTCGTCGAACTCGAGGCTCGCCACCCGCGCGGCGCAGCGCACGAGCTCGGCCCGCGCCACGAGGTCCGCGCGGCCGGTGGCGCTCAACTCGGAACGGGCGCGCGCGAAATCCTGCTCGGCAGTCCGGGTGCGCCCGGCGAGGTAGCTCGACTGGAAGCTCTTCAGCGCCGCGTGCGCGGAGCCTTCCCAGTCGGGCGCGGGCGGGCCGCTCGCGCACGAGGCGAGCGCGAAGGCGCAGGCGGCGGCCAGTCGCCTCATGGCAGCTTCACCTCCGTGTCGCGCGCGAAGGGCCACTTGCGGTTCACCTCGTCGATGAGCGAATTCACGCGCCGCAGGCTCGCCTCCACCTCCGCGCGCAGGGCGCCGAGGTCCGCCGTGGCCTCGCGGGTGCTGGCGCTGATCTTCTGCGCATCGGCGAGGATCGCGTCGGCCTTCTTCAGGCTCTCGCGCGCCTCCCCGAGCACGGCGCCGAGTTGCGCCACGGTCTTCCTCGTCTCCTCCATCACGCCGCCGGCGCCGAAGACGCTCTCGTCGGCCTTGCCGAGCATGCCGTCGAGGCGCGCCGACACCTTCTCCAGCGAGGCGAGCGTGGCGTTGGCCCGGTCCAGCGCGGTGATCACCTTGCGCGCGTTCTCCTCGCTGCCGAGGATCCCGCCCAGCGCGCCGCTGGGCCCGGACATGCGCTCCGTGAGGGTCTTCACGCCGGCGAAGCTCGCGTTGAGGTTCGAGTCCTCCGCCGTCATGCGCTCGAGGTTCTCCAGCAGCCGCTTCAGCGAGGCGATGAGCGCCGGCAGCTCCTCGGTCGCGTCGCCCCGAAGCACCGGCCGCACGGCCCCTTCCGGAAGCGGCTTGTCGGCGAGGTCCCCGGTGAAGGCCCGCAGGCGCGTCCCGCCCACGATGCTCCTCTCGAGCGTGAAGACGCTCGAGGCGCGAAGCCACTTCGCGTCCTTTTCCGGCACGTCGACCTCGATGCGGGCCTTGCCGTCGGCCGCCAGCTCGATCCGCTGCACCCGCCCGACGGGAAAGCCGGAGAAGGTGAGGTCCATGCCCACGGTGACGCCCGCGCCGTCCTCCGCCATGAGGACGAGGCTCTGCGTGCGCTCGAAGGTGCCGCGCGCGTAGAGCACGTAGATCACGAACGCCGCGGCGATCACGGCGCTCGCCACGAGCACGGCGATCGCCTTCGCTCCGGCGTGGGGGATCTCGGGGCCGCGCGGGGAGGACGGTTCCATGGCGGGGTCAGGCATACAGGAGCGCGATCGAGGCGCCTTCGGCCAGGGCCAGCAGGACGAAGACTCCCACGAGCCCGCGCGGGGCGGCCTCGGGCACCGATTCCATCCGCCGCGACCCGCCCACGCTCGCCGCGACGGGAACGACCGCCACGGTCACCGCGAAGAACGCGACCTTCAGCGTGAACCCCGCCAGCACCACCGGCGCGAACACCTGCCCGATCGCCCGCGCGAAGGCGTCGTGGCCCCAGGGCGAGAAGCCGTACAGGCCCACGTAGGCCACCGCCAGCGCGGCGAGGCACCCCACCACCGTGAGCGCCACCACCGCCGCCGCCACGCCGATGCCGCGCGGCAGGAGCTCGGCGCGCAGCGGGTCGTTTCCCTGCTCGAGCGCGCCGCGAACGCGCAGGAGCGCCACCTCGGTGCCCAGCGCGGCGCCGGAGCGGATCGAGACGAAGAGCGCGACGAAGAGCGGGATCAGCTCCAGGACGATGAGCCGCGCGTACAGGTCCAGCGTGTAGCCGGCCAGCCCGAAATCCCGCGCCGTCGAGCCGATGATGCGGATCACCAGCGCGCCGAGCAGGGCGCACAGGACGACGAATCCCGGGAGCACCGCCCAGGCGGCCTCGCAGAGCTGGCGCGCGGCCAGCGCGCGCACGGGCGCGGTGTAGGTGGAGGGCGAGAGGGCCGCCGCGAGCGCTTCGGCGCTGAACGCGATCCAGCGCACCGCGCGGCCGGGAACCGTGGCGAGCATGCGTCGATGATACCCCGCGGCGCGGCGCCGGAAACGAAACGGGCGCCCTAGGGCGCCCGTCGTGGTGCCACGCAGCGGCGCTTCAGGCCGCCTTCTGGACCTGGACCGTCGCGCGCTTTTCCTTGATGGCGTTGTTCGCGTCCACGAACACGAGGTCGGGCTGGTGCTTCGCGATCTCGGCTTCCGTGTAGGTCGCGTAGGCGGCGATGATCAGCAGGTCGCCGCGGCGCGCCTTGTGCGCGGCGGCGCCGTTCACCGAGATCGTCCCCGAGCCGCGCTGCGCCGCGATGGCGTAGGTCGAGAAGCGCTCGCCGTTGTTCACGTTGTAGATCTCGATCTGCTGGAACTGCTTGATGTCGGCGGCGTCCAGCAGCTCCTGGTCGATGGCGCACGAGCCCTCGTAATGGAGCTCCGACGCCGTGCAGGTGACGCGGTGCAGCTTCGACTTGAGCATGGTGCGTTGCATGGTTCCAGGACTCTCCGTGTGGACTTCAGGTTGCAGTCTATCGACACTCTTTAGAGCAAGTGCTCCAAAACTGGCTCCGGGCCGGGCTGCGGACTCAGGCGCGGATCTCCAGGTTGTCGATCAGCCGGGTCTTGCCCAGCCAGGCCGCTCCGAGGACCACCAGATCGCGGTCCCGGGGGCCCGGAAAGGCCAGTCCCGATTGATTGCGCACTGCAACATAATCCACTCGCCAGCCCGCATCCGTCAAGTCCTTGATTGCGAAAGCACAAAGTGCCTCGAAATCGTGCGAGCCGGCTTCCACGAGTTCCTTGATGCGCCTGAGGTTTTTGTTGAGCCGCACCGCTTCGGTGCGCTCCCCAGAGGAGAGATAGCCGTTCCGGGAGGACATCGCGAGGCCGTCGGGCTCGCGCTTCGTCTCCACCCCGACGATGGCGACGGGGTAGTTCAGCTGCCGCACCAGGGCCCGGATGACGGCCATCTGCTGGTAGTCCTTGCGCCCGAAAACGGCTGTGTGCGGTGCAACAATATTGAACAGTTTCGAGACGACCGTCACCACGCCCTGGAAGTGCCCCGGCCGGAAGTCGCCGCACAGGTCCTCGGCCAGTTTCGGCGGCGTGACGAGGATCTCCTGCGGCTCGGGATAGAGCTCCTTCTCGTCCGGCGCGAACACCACGTGGCAGCCGGCGCGCTCGAGCTTCGCGCAGTCGTCCGCGAGCGTGCGCGGGTAGCGGTCGAAGTCCCCGCCGGGCTCGAACTGCAGGCGGTTCACGAAGATGGAGGCCACGATGCAACTGCCGTGCTTCCTCGCCTCCTCGACGAGCGCGATGTGCCCCGCGTGCAGGTTGCCCATCGTCGGCACGAGCACGACCGACGCCTCGCCCTTCAGCCTCGCCCTGCAGTTCCTCGACGGTATGAATCAGGTCCATCTCGCACGCACTCGCATTGATTCATCGGCGTCCATCGGCGTGGCATCGGCGTTCATCGGCGTGTTCCAAAGCCTTTCGCCCGCATCACTCTCAGAAGCAATGCTCGGGCCCCGGGAAGGTCTTCGCCTTCACCGCCTTCACGTAAGCCTCGATGGCGGCCTTCACCGAAGGCGCGCCCTCCATGAAGTTCTTCACGAAGCGCGCCTTGCGGCCCGGGTAGATGTCCAGCATGTCGTAGACCACGAGCACCTGCCCGGAGACGTCCGGCCCCGCGCCGATGCCGATCGTGGGCACCGCGAGCGCCTCGGTGACCCGCTTCGCGACCGCGGCCGGCATCGCCTCCATGAGGACGATGGCCGCCCCCGCCGCCTCCAGCGCCTTCGCGTCGGCGACGAGCCGCCCGGCGGCATCGTCGCTCTTGCCCTGCACCCGGTAGCCGCCCAGCGTGTGCACCGACTGCGGCGTGAGGCCGATGTGGGCGCACACGGGGATGCCGCGCTCGACGAGGAAGCGGGTGGTCTCCACCATCACGGCGCCGCCCTCGAGCTTCACCATCTGGGCGCCGGCGGCCATGAGGCGCGCGGCGTTGCGCAGGGCCTGCTCCTTCGATTCCTGGAAGCTGCCGAAGGGCATGTCCGCGAGGACGAGCGCGTTGGCGCTGCCGCGGGCGACGAGGCGGGTGTGGTACTCCATCTCGTCCATCGTCACGGGCAGCGTCGAGTCGTGCCCCTGGATCACCATGCCCAGGGAATCGCCGATGAGCAGGATGTCGACGCCGGCGGCGTCGGAGACGGCCGCGAAGCTCGCGTCGTAGCAGGTGAGCATGACGAGCTTCTCGCCGCCGCGCGCGCGTTCCTGGAGCTTGGGGAGGGTCACTCTCACGGGAATGACTTTCGTCCGGTTCGGGACGAGCATTCTGCCACGGTTTCGCTGCAATGCAGCATGCCCGGTATCAGGTTACTTTTCGGTGTCAGGTTACTTTGCCCGGGCAAAGTAACCTGACACGAAAAGTAACCTGACACCAGGCTCAGGCGCGGTTGAAGAACTCCCGCCCGCCCCGGATCGCCTGGCACGCGCTCCACGAGCAGGTCGAAGTGCTCGGGCACGTCCACGAAGTTGAGCCGCTCGCTGTTCACGATGAGGAGCGCGCCCTCGTCGTAGTTGTAGAAGTAGCGGGTGTAGGCGTCGGAGATGGCGCGCAGGTACTCGTCGGAGATGCCCGCCTCCATGGGATTGCCGCGCCGCCGCACGCGCCCGACCAGCGTCTCGACGTTGGCCTGCAGGTAGACCACGAGGTCGGGCACGGGCGCCTGCGGCCGCACGTGGTCGAAGATGCGCGAGTACAGGCCGAACTCGTTGTCGTCCAGCGTGAGGCGGGCGAAGAGCGGGTCCTTCTGCAGGGCGAAGTCGGCGACGGTCGGCTTGCCGAAGAGGTCGGGCTGGCGAAGGCTCTCGAGCTGGTGCAGGCGCTGGAAGAGGAAGAAGAGCTGCGTGGAAAGCGCGTGCCGGCGCATGTCGCGGTAGAAGAGCGGCAGGAAGGGATTGGCCTCCGGCTCCTCCAGCACCACGTTGGCGCCGAGCTTTCGCGCCAGCAGCTTCGCGAGGCTGGTCTTGCCGCAGCCGATGGGCCCTTCGACGACGATGAAGCGGTGTTTCATGGAGTGTCGGGCAGCCTTTCGATGGCCTGGTCGCGAACCGCGGCGCGGAAGGAGGCCGCCGCGCCGCGCCCGGGGATGATGGCATCGGGCCACACGTCGAGCAACGGCGCGAGCACGAAGGCGCGCTCGTGCGCGCGCGGATGCGGGAGCGTGAGCCCGTGCTCGTGCAGCGCGAGGTCGCCGTAGAGCACGATGTCGAGGTCCAGCGTGCGCGGGCCGTTGGGGACGTCGCGCACGCGGCCGTGGCGGCGCTCGATGGCGAGGAGCCCGTCGAGCAGCTCGCGCGGGCCGAGCGCGGTCTCCACCAGGGCGCAGGCGTTGATGAAGGCCGGCTGGTCGAGGAAGCCCACGGGCGCGGTGCGGTAGAGGGCCGAGCGGGCCAGGAGCCGCGTGGAGGGCAGCGCGCCCACCTCGGCGAACGCCAGGCGCACGCGCTCCTCGGGGCCGTCCAGGTTGGAGCCCAGCGCGACCACCGCGCGCACCGGGTTCATTCGTCGGCGCCCGGCGCCACTTCCTCGGGCGAGGCGCCCTCGTCCTCGCGGCGCTTGCCGCCGCGCCGGCGGCGCTTCTTCTTCTTCGGCCCCTCGTCCGCGTGCAGCATGCGGTCGCGCTCGTCGCCGGAGGCCTCCTGGAACTTCTCCCACCACTGCGCGGTTTCCATCGGCGCGTTGCCGGCCTGGGCGCGCAGCTCGAAGAAGTCGTACGCGGCGCGGAAGCGCGGGTGCTCGAGCAGGCGGAAGGGGCGCGTGCCGCCGCGCTGCAGGAAGCGCGGCTGCAGCAGCCACAGCTCCTTCATGGTCGCGTCGAAGCGCCGCGGGATGGCGAGCGACTCGCGCTGCGCGTCCAGGGCGTCGTGCATGGCCGAATGCAGCGAGGGCGTGGACGGCTGGCCCTTCTCCTCGAGCTCGTGCCAGCGCCGCTCGACGCGGCCCCACAGGAGCGCGGCCAGCAGGAACGCGGGCGAGACGGGCTTGTCCTCGCGCAGGCGCTGGTCGGTGGCGTTGAGCGCGGCCATGGCGAAGGGCCCGGTGGCCGGGTCCTCGAGCGAGTCGTCGAGCAGCGGCAGCAGCCCGTGGTGCAGGTCGAGCTCGCGCAGGCGCTGCACGCAGGCGACCGCGTTGCCCGACAGCAGCATCTTGAGGATCTCCTCGAAGAGCCGCGCCTGCGGGACGTTCTCGAGGAGGTGCTTCAGCTCGCGGATGGGCTCGGCCGTCTTCGCCTCGATGGTGAGGCCCAGCTTGGCCGACAGCCGCGCCGCGCGCAGCATGCGCACCGGGTCCTCGCGGTAGCGCGTGGCGGGGTCGCCGATCATCACGAGCTTCCTCGCGACGAGGTCCTTCACGCCGTGCTGGAAGTCCCAGACTTCCTCCTTCACCGGGTCGTAGAAGAGCGCGTTCACGGTGAAGTCGCGGCGCACCGCGTCCTCGGCCTGGGTGCCGAAGACGTTGTCGGAGAGCACGCGCCCGTGCACGTCCTGCTTGTCGCCGGCGTCGTCGGACTCCGGGTCCTTCGTGGTGAAGTGCGCGCGGTAGGTGGAGACCTCCACCGTCTCCGCGCCGAACATCACGTGCACGATCTGGAAGCGCCGGCCGATGATGCGCGAGCGCCGGAAGAGCGAGCGCACCTCGTCCGGGTGCGCGCTCGTGGCCACGTCGAAGTCCTTGGGCCGCATGCCCAGGATGAGGTCGCGGACGGCGCCGCCCACGACGTAGGCCGTGTGGCCCGCGCGCTGCAGCTCCTCGCAGGTCTTGCGGGCGCCGCGGCTGATGTGGTCCTTGCGGATGTGGTGCTTGTCCGGGCCGTAGACGGCGGGCTTCGACGGGTGCGCCGCCTGCTTGGCGCCCCGGCCGAAGACCCTCGAGATGAACGACTTGATCATGCGCGCATCCTCAGGATGGGCCAGCCGCGTTCGCGGGCACGGCCTTCGAGCAATGGGATCGGGATCGACCGCCACCGGCATCGAGACCATCTCGAGCAGGGGCAGGTCGTTGTGCGAATCGCTGTAGAACCAGGTCTCGGTGAAATCCTCGAAGCGGTGGCCGAGGGAGGCCGAGCCACTCGCGGACGCGGGCCACCTTGCCCTCGCGGAACGAGGGCGTGCCCGCCGGGCGCCCCGTGAAGCGGCCGTCGGGCGCCACTTCCGCCTCGGTGGCGATGAGGTGCTCGACGCCCAGCTCGCGGGCGATGGGCTCGGTGACGAAGCGGTTGGTCGCCGTCACGATGGCCACCAGCGCGTCCGAGTGGGAGGCGAGCAGCGCCGGCGTCTTCGCGTGGATGATGGGGCGCAGCCTTCTCGGCCATGAAGGCGCGGTGCCACTCGTCGAGCTCCTCGCGCGGGCGGCCGGCCAGGGGGCCGAGCTGGAAGGCGAGGTACTCGTGGATGTCCAGCGTCCCGCTCGAGTAGTGGCCGAAGAACGAGGCGTTGCGGCGCTCGTAGTGCCCGCGCTCGAGGACGCCCCGCTCGATGAGGTACTGGGCCCAGTGGAAGTCGCTGTCGCCGTCGAGCAGCGTGTCGTCGAGGTCGAAGAGGGCGAGCTTCACGTGAGCTCCGGCTGCAGCGCCGCCTTGAGGAGCGGCACGGTGATCGGGCGCCCCGTCTCCAGGGAGTAGCGGTCGAGGGCGTCCAGCGCCTGGATGAGCGAGGGCATGTCGCGCCGCGCGTGGGTGAGGAGGTAGGACGCGACCTCCTCGGAGAGCGCGAAGCCCCGCGCCTTGGCGTGGGCCGCGAGCGCCTCGCGCTTCTCGTCGTCGGTGAGCGGCAGCAGCCGGTAGGTGAGGCCGGTGGCGAGCCTCGTCGCCAGGTCGCGCCTGAGCGCCACGTCCTTGGGCGCCGCGTGCGCGGAGACGACGATGAGGTCGAAGGCGCGCTCGTTGAAGGCGTTGAAGAGCGCCACCTGCCTCGCCTCGCCCAGGCGCTCGGCGTCGTCGAGCACGAGGACGCCGCCCGATTCGGTGCCGGCGTAGTCCTCGCCGCGGACGAAGACGGCGCGCGCCCGGCTGGCGGCGAACGCGCGCAGCAGGTGCGTCTTGCCGGCGCCCGTCTCGCCCCAGAGGTAGAGCACGCGCTCGGGGATGCCGGAGACGGCCGCGCGAACGGCCGCCAGCGGCTCGACGTTGCGGCCGGGAACGAAGTTCTCGAAGGTGGGCGCGGGCGCCTGGGTGAAGTCGAGGAGAAGCTGCCTCATGGGGACTCCCTGGGCCTGCGCCGCGGCGCGGAATCGCGCCGCCCGGCTTGGCCCGGGCGCGCCCCGCCGATGGCGGGCGGAACGCGTTGATTGCGAAGGCGATTCTAGCACGCGCCGGAGGCGGGCCGGGAACGATTCCGCTATGGCAGAATCGAACCGTCACAGGAGAGTTCCATGGCCGTCGCCACACCCATCCAGATCCGCTTCGAGCGCTTCGACGGCGCCCTCGGGATCGCCCCCGCGAAGCCCCCGCGCGCGGTCACGGCGCAGGAGAAGCCCGCGCTCATCGCGCGCATCAAGGAGCGCCTGAAGGCCCTCGACGCCGTGTTCGTCGCGCACTACTACGTCCACCCGGACCTGCAGGACCTCGCGCAGGAGACGGGCGGCACGGTGTCGGATTCGCTCGAGATGGCGCGCTTCGGCCACGACCATCCCGGCAGGACGATCGTGGTCGCGGGCGTGCGCTTCATGGGCGAGACGGCCAAGATCCTCAACCCCGAGAAGCGCGTCCTCATGCCGGACCTGGCCGCGGAGTGCTCGCTGGACCTCGCGTGCCCCGCCGACGCGTTCACGAAGTTCTGCGACGAGCACCCGGACCGCGTGGTGGTGGTGTACGCCAACACCAGCGCCGCGGTGAAGGCGCGCGCCGACTGGATGGTGACCTCGTCCATCGCGGAGAAGATCGTCGCCCACCTGCACGCCCAGGGGAAGAAGATCCTCTTCGCCCCCGACAAGCACCTCGGGGACTACATCCGGCGGGTGACGGGCGCGGACATGCTGCTGTGGAACGCCTCCTGCGTCGTGCACGACGAGTTCAAGGCCGTCCAGCTCGAGGAGCTGAAGCTCCTGCACCCCGGGGCCAAGGTGCTGGTGCACCCGGAATCGCCGGCGAGCATCATCGCGATGGCCGACGCCGTGGGCTCGACCACGGGCATCATCCAGGCGGCGGAGCGCCTGGGCGCGAAGGAATACATCGTCGCCACCGACGGCGGCATCATCCACCAGATGAAGAAGCGCCTGCCCGGCGTGCGCTTCATCGAGGCGCCCACGGCCGGCAAGGGCGCCACCTGCCAGAGCTGCGCGCACTGCCCGTGGATGGCGATGAACGGGCTGCACAACCTCCTCGAGGTGCTCGAGACGGGCCGCAACGAGATCCACGTCGACCCGGCCATGGGCAAGCGCGCCAAGGTGTCGATCCAGCGCATGCTCGACTTCGCCCGCCTGCACCTGCCCGCCATGAAGGGCAGCGGCGACGCCTGACGGCCCGGCATCGAGGGGGACCTGTCCCCCTGATGCTGTAGAATTTGCGTCTGTTTCCCCTCTGGAAGCGCCGCCGTGACCGCTGCCCCAACCCCCCTCACCTACCGAGACGCCGGCGTCGACATCGACGCGGGCGACGAGCTGGTCGAGCGCATCAAGCCCTTCGCCAAGCGCACGATGCGCCCCGAGGTCCTCAGCAGCCTCGGGGGTTTCGGCGCGCTGGTCGAAGTCTCGAAGAAGTTCAGGAACCCCGTGATGGTCTCCGGGACGGACGGCGTGGGCACCAAGCTCAAGCTCGCCTTCCGCATGAAGAAGCACGACACGATCGGCATCGACCTCGTGGCGATGAGCGTGAACGACGTCCTCGTCACCGGCGCCGAGCCGATCTTCTTCCTCGACTACTTCGCCTGCGGCAAGCTCCGCGTGGACGTGGCCGCCGACGTCGTGAAGGGCGTCGCCGCGGGCTGCGAGCAGGCCGGCTGCGCGCTGATCGGGGGCGAGACGGCCGAGATGCCCGGCCTCTACGACCCCAACGAATACGACCTCGCCGGCTTCGCGCTGGGCCTGGTGGAGAAGGACCGCATCATCGACGGCAGCACCATCGTCCCCGGCGACGTCGTGGTGGGCCTCGCCTCGAGCGGCGTGCACTCCAACGGCTTCTCGCTGGTGCGCAAGATCCTCGCCGTCACCGAGGCCTCGCCCGAGGACCCGTTCGACGGGCGCACCCTGGGAGAGGCGCTCCTGGAGCCCACGCGCATCTACGTGAAGCCGGTGCTCGCGCTCCTGGACAAGATGCCGGTCAAGGGCATCGCGCACATCACCGGCGGCGGGCTCGTGGAGAACGTGCCGCGCGTGCTCCCGGCCGGCACTGGCGCGCGCCTGGAGAAGTCGCGCTGGCCGCGCCCGGCCGTGTTCGGCTGGCTGCAGGAGCAGGGCAACGTTCCCGAGGCCGAGATGCACCGCACCTTCAACTGCGGCATCGGCATGGTCCTCGTCCTGGCGAAGGAGCACGCCGCCGCCGCCATCGCCTCGCTGGGCATCCACGGCGTGCCGGCCTGGGAGGTGGGCGCCATCGTCGCCGCGCTCGGGCGACGCGCCGCAGACGGTCGTCGTCTAGCGCCGTAATCAGATTAGGGACCCTAATCTGATTACTCGAACCACGATGAAATCCGCCGTCATCCTCATCTCGGGCCGCGGCAGCAACATGCAGGCCCTGGTGGAGGCGACGCCGGGGCTCGAGTTCCGCGCCGTGATCTCGAACCGTCCCGCCGCCGCGGGCCTCGCCTGGGCCGCGGGGCAGGGGATCGCCACGCGCGTGGTGGACCACAAGGCCTGCGCCTCCCGCGAGGCCTTCGACGCGGCGCTCGCGCAGGCGGTGGACGCCTTCGCGCCCGACTACCTCTTTCTCGCGGGCTTCATGCGCATCCTCGGCGCGGGCTTCATCGACCGCTACGCGCGCCGCATCCTGAACATCCACCCGTCGCTGCTGCCCTGCTTCCCGGGGCTCGACACGCACCGGCGCGCGCTCGAGGCGGGGGTGAAGCTGCACGGCGCGACGGTGCATTTCGTGACCCCGGCGCTCGACCACGGGCCGATCCTGGTGCAGGCCGCCGTGCCGGTGCTGGACGGCGACACCGAGGAGGCGCTCGCCGCCCGCGTGCTGGCCCAGGAGCACCGCATCTATCCGCAGGCGGCGCGCTGGCTCGCCGAGGGCCGCGTGGAGTTCCGGGGCGCCGATGTCGTCCAGGTGCGCGGCTCGGGCGTTGACACGGACTGGGCCGTCTCGCCCCGGGATCCGCCATGAGAACGCTCCTCGCCCTCGCCTTCGCCGGCCTCGCTCGCCGCCCCCGCCCGCGCCCTGCCGACGCAGGTCGAGGCGCAGTACCAGATTTCCGCCGGCGGAATGACCATCGGCCGCGTCCACGAGACCTACGTGCGCACGGGCGACTCCTACCGCATCGAGAGCACCACGCGCGCGGAAGGGGTCCTCAAGCTCTTCCGCGACGACACGGTGATCGTCGCGAGCGAGGGGCGGGTCGGCCCCAGGGGGCTCGAGCCCCTGCGCTTCGAGCAGCGGCGCGCGGGCGACGCGACCCGCGACATCTCCGCCACGTTCGACTGGGAGAAGTCGCAGCTGCGCTCCTCGTACCGCGGCGAGAACTCCGTCCACGCCCTCCCGGCGGGCACGCAGGACCGCCTGTCGGTGATGTACCAGTTCATGAACCTCGCGGGCGCCGCCGAGCGCGTGCGCCTGCCGATGTCCAACGGCCGCAAGGTGGACCTGTACACCTACCGCAAGGTGGACGAGCCGCGCCTCGCGACCCCCGCGGGCGAGTTCGCCACGGCGCACTACGAGCGCGTCACGGAGGACGAGAAGGAAAACAGGGCCGAGCTCTGGCTGGCCCGCGACCGCTTCAACCTGCCGGTGCGCGTGGTGTTCGAGGACAACCGCGGCTTGAGGCTCGAGCAGACGCTCGTGAGCCTCACGACCCGCTAGCCATGGACCTCCTGCGCCCCCTCGATCCCGCGTGGCGCGCCGCCGCGGTGGCGCTCACGGCCTCGGCGGCCCTGCACGGCGCCGTCCTGGTGGGCGTGAGCGCGCCGGAAGGCGGCGAGGCGAACCTGGAGGCGCCCTCGTACGAAGCCACGCTCCTGCCGGCGGTCGTCGCGGAGCCCGTGCCGGCGATTCCCCCCGCCCCGAAGCCGCGCGCGCGGCCGCGAAAGGCCGCGCCCCGCGCCGGGGAGACGGTGGCCTTCCTGCCCATGGCGGCCGAGGAGGCCTTTCTTCCGCTGCCGTCGGAGAAGTGAAGCCGGCGCGCCGATGGAGACCCTGAGCGAAAAGGTCGCGCTCGCGATGCCCGCGCTTCCCGCCGCCCCGCCGGAGCTGCCCGCGTTCCGCCCGGACGCGCTTCCGCGCGACGTGACGATCGCCTACTCCCTCACCTCCTCGTTCGCCGACGGCCAGGCCGAGTACACGTGGAAGCGCGAGGGCGAGCACTACGAGATCACCGGCTCGGCGCAGGCGGTCGGCTTCTTCACGCTCTTCCTCGAGGGCCGCATCGACCAGTCGGCGAGCGGCCGCGTCACCCCGGAGGGGCTGCGCCCGGACCACTTCACGGAGCGCCGCGGCGAGACGCCCGAGGAAGGACTCAAGTTCGACTGGGACGCGCGCCAGGTGGAGTTCCGCCGCGGCGACAGCGTGCGCTCCGCCCCCCTCACCGACTCGACCGTAGACTGGCTCTCCATGATCTTCCAGCTCGCGCACTCGCCCCCCTCGGGCGAGGCCATGCCGCTTCGCGTGTTCACCCAGCGGCGCATGTACGAATACCGGCTGCAGGTGCTGGGCGCGGAGGAGATCGACCTGCCCTTCGGCCGGGCGCGCACGATCCACCTCCGGCACAGCGGCGAGAAGCCCGAGGAGACGGTCGACGTCTGGCTCGGCGTGGACCAGTACTATCTCCCGGTGAAACTGCGCTATCCCGTCGCGAGGAACCGCCTCATGGTCGAGCAGACCGCCACCTCGGTGAGGACACGCTGATGGCATCCTCCATCACCCGCGTCCAGATCGACGCCATCGTGCACGCCCTCGCGGTGGTGCTGCCGGCGCGCACCCCCGCCGACGTGGTCCTCAAGCACTACTTCCGCGACAACCGCGCGCTCGGCAGCCGCGACCGCGCGCTCGTCGCCGACACGGTGTACTCGGTCCTTCGCCGCCGCCGGCTGCTGGAGACGCTCACCCCCTCGGCCGCGCCGCGCGAGCTGGCGCTCGCCTCCCTCGTGAAGCTGCAGGGCGTGAGCATCGGGCAGCTCGAGTCGCTCCTCAAGAGCTCGGAGCGCAACTGGCTCGCCGAGCTCAAGGCCCGGGACATGGACGCCCTGCCCTTCGAGGTGAAGGCGGACCTTCCCGACTGGGTCCTCGAGCGCCTGCGCAAGCGCTACGCCGATTCCGAGATCCTCGCGCTCGCGCGCAGCCTGCAGCACCCCGCGCCGCTCGACCTGCGCGTGAACACGCTGAAGGCCCCGCGCGAGGCGGTGCTCGAGCGGCTCGAGGCCGACGGCACCCCCGGCGTCGCCACGCGCTACTCGCCCATCGGCGTGCGCCTGAAGGAAAAGATCGTCCTCAACAAGCACCCGATGTTCCTCGACGGCGCCGTCGAGGTGCAGGACGAGGGCAGCCAGATCCTGGGGCTCCTCGTGGAGCCGCGGCGCACCGACATGGTGGTGGATTTCTGCGCGGGCGCGGGCGGCAAGACGCTGCAGCTGGGCGCGGCGATGGGCTCGCACGGGCGCCTGTACGCCTACGACGTCTCCGACAAGCGCCTCGCGAACCTCACGCCGCGGCTGCGGCGCTCGGGGCTGTCGAACGTGCACCCGCAGCGCATCGACGGCGAGAACGACACCAAGGTGAAGCGCCTGCGCGGCAAGGTCGACCGCGTGCTGGTGGACGCCCCCTGCACGGGCCTGGGCACCCTGCGCCGCAATCCCGACCTCAAGACGCGGCAGACGGAGGCCGGGCTCGCGGAGCTGACCGCGAAGCAGTGGGCCATCCTCGAGGCCGCCGCGGCGCTGGTGAAGCCGGGCGGGCGCCTCGTCTACGGCACCTGCAGCCTGCTCGAGGAGGAGAACGAGGCGATCGTCGAGCGCTTCCTCGCCGCGCATGCGGACTTCGCGATCGTGCCCTGCTCGGAAGTCCTCGCGCACCAGGGGCTCGAGATCCCCGGCTGCGAGCGCTACCTCAGGCTGCTTCCGCACGTGCACGACACCGACGGCTTCTTCGCCGCGGTGATGCAGCGCGCCGCGTGAGGCGGGCCCTCGCGGCGGCGGCCGCCTGCCTGGCAGCCACGCTCGCGGCGGCGCAGCCCGCGCCGCGCACCGGGGCCGCACCGGCCCCCGCGCGGGTCGAGGCGTACTTCACCCCCGGCGACGACGTGGCCGGCGTGATCGCCGGGCGCATCGAGGCGGCGCGGCACGCGGTCCAGGTGCAGGCCTACCTCTTCACCCACCGCGGCATCGCCGCCGCGCTCGCGAAGGCCGCCCGCCGCGGCGTGACGGTGGAGCTGGTGGGCGACGCGAGGCAGCACGAGTCGGGCGGGCTGCCGGTGGTGAAGAGCCTGGCGCGCGCCGGCGTGCGCGTCTGGCTCTCCGGCGACTACGCGGCGTTCCACAACAAGGTGGTCCTCGTCGACGCGGGCACGCCCTCGGCCGTGGTGATCACCGGCAGCTACAACTTCACCCAGGCCGCCCAGGAGAAGAACGCGGAGAACGTGGTCGTGATCTCCGGCAGCCCCGAGGTGGCGCGGCGTTTCGCGCGCGACTTCGAGCGGCATCGGGACGCGGCCTCGCGGTTACAATGAGCGCGCCATGACGCCCCTCGAGAAAGCCCTCGAAGCCTTCGCCACGCAGGCGGCCACGCCGAAGGGCGCCCTGCAGCTCGCGGTGATCGCCGCGGGCCTCGCGCTGGGCTGGCTCGTGGCGAGGATCCTGCGCCGGCGCGTGCCCGAGAAGCCCGTCTGGGCATTCGGCGCCGGCGGCTTCCACCGCGTCGCCTTCCCGCTCGCGGCGCTGGCGCTCATCTGGGGCGCCGGGCTCGCGCTGCGCAAGCTCCAGGCCACGCCCTTCGTGGACCTCGCCATCGCGCTCCTCGTCGCGTTCGCCCTCATCCGGCTCGCGGTCTACATGCTGCGCAGCATCCTGCCCGAGGGCGCCTTCCTGCGCGGCTCGGAGCGCACCATCGCCATCGCCATGTGGGTGGGCGTGGCCCTGCACATCGTCGGGATCCTCCCGGAGGTGTGGGAGGCCCTCGACGACATCGCCTTCACCGCCGGCAAGCAGCGCATCTCGCTCCTCCTCGTCCTCCAGGGCCTGGCCTCGGTGGCCGTCACCCTCGCCGTCTCGCTCTGGCTCGCCGGGCTCATCGAGCGCCAGGTGCTCGCGGCCGAGCGCCTGGAGATGTCCACGCGCGTGGTCATCGCGAAGCTGCTGCGGGCCGTCGCCGCGTTCGTCGCGATCCTCGTGGCGCTGCCGCTCGTGGGCATCGACGTGACCGCGCTCTCGGTGTTCGGGGGCGCGCTCGGCGTGGGCCTGGGCCTCGGGCTGCAGAAGATCGCGAGCAACTACGTGAGCGGCTACATCATCCTGCTCGAACGCTCGGTGCGCATCGGCGACCTCGTCACCGTCGACAACCGCCAGGGGACGGTGAGGGAGATCGCCTCGCGCTTCACGGTGATCGGCGGCCTCGACGGGAACGAGTACGATCCTGCCCAACGAGACCCTCATCACGCAGGCGGTCACCAACCACTCCGTCGCCGGCCGCAGGGTGCAGGTGAAGGTGAAGGTGTCGGTGGGCTACGGCTCCGATGTCGACCGGGTCTTCGCCCTCCTGCTCGACATCGCGCGCCGCCAGCCGCGCGTGCTCGCGGACCCCGCGCCCGCCTGCTGCGATCACGGCCCTCGGGGACAACGGCATCGCCGTCGAGCTGGTGGCCTGGATCACGGACCCGGACCAGGGAGCGGCCGGCGCGCGCGGGGCGATCCTCAAGGACGTCCTGGCGGCCTTCCGCGCCGAGGGCATCGAGATTCCCTTCCCGCAGCGCGAGGTCCGCGTTTCCGGTCCGGCGGCCGCCCAGGTAGCGACCTGAAAACAGGAACTTAGCCCGCCCTTGCGAAATTCGTGCTGGGCGCGGGAACGGGTGGGATAAAATGCGCCGCCAGGCACCGACCCGAACCCGCCGCCGAGCGGGACTCCCGAAAGGCGCAACCCCATGCTGATGAACGGCCTGCTCGACCTGCCCTGGTGGGGCACACTCCTCACCCTGCTCGTGCTCGTCCAGATCACGATCGCGGGCGTGACGCTCTACCTGCACCGCTGCCAGGCGCACAGGGCGCTGGACCTGCACCCGGTCGTGAGCCACTTCTTCCGCTTCTGGCTGTGGCTCACCACGGGGATGATCACCAAGGAGTGGGCCGCGATCCACCGCAAGCACCACGCCAAGTGCGAGACGGCGGAGGACCCGCACAGCCCGCAGTTCTACGGCATCAGGCGCGTGCTCTTCGGCGGCGTGTTCCTGTACGTGAAGGAATCGCACCACCCCGAGACCATGCAGCGCTACGGCCACGGCACGCCGGACGACTGGCTCGAGCGCCGAATCTACTCGCCCAACCACAAGAAGGGCATCGTGGTGCTGCTCCTCGTGAACGCCACGCTCTTCGGCGTCGTGCCGGGCCTTCTCATGTGGGGCATCCAGATGGCGTGGATCCCCTTCTGGGCCGCGGGAGTCATCAACGGCATCGGGCACTTCTGGGGCTACCGCAAGTTCCAGACGCAGGACGCGAGCACGAACATCGTGCCCATCGCGGCCTGGATCGGCGGCGAGGAGCTGCACAACAACCACCACGCCTTCCCGACCTCCGCCAAGTTCTCGGTGCAGTGGTACGAGTTCGACCTGGGCTGGGCCTACATCCGGGCCCTGTCGGCGCTCGGCCTCGCGCGCCCGAAGAAGCTGCCCCCGCGGGTGCGGATCGATCCCTCCAAGTCCGACATCGACGTCCAGACCGTCCAGGCCGTCGCGATGAACCGCTACGAGGTGCTCGCGCGCTACGCCGCCTCGATGAAGCTCGCCTGGAACGAGGAAGTCGCCAGGCTGCGCGAGCGCCAGCTCTTCGCCGACAACGCGACGGCCCGGCGCCTGCGCCGCTGCATCACGCGCGGCACCGTCCAGACGCCGGCCGAGCGCGAGGCCGTCGCCCGCGCCCTCGAGTCCAGCCCGCGCCTGGCGACCCTGTACCGCATGCGCGAGGAACTCGCCAAGACCTGGGAGCGCTCCACGCTCTCCACCGAGCAGCTCGTGCAGCAGCTGCGCGACTGGTGCGACCGCGCGGAGGCGAGCGGCATCGAGACCCTCGCGGAATTCTCGCAGCGCCTGCGGCGCTACGCCGCGGCCTAGCGTTCACACGGTGTCGGACACCGTGTCTGACACCGCCGGCGCCGCGCTCGTCTTCGGGGCGAGCGGCTACATCGGATCCCATCTCGTTCCCGCGCTCGCCGCGCGCGGCTGGCGCGTGCGCGCCAGCGCGCGCAACCTCAAGGTCCTCCAGTCCCGCCCCTGGCGGGACGTCGAGCTCGCGGCGGCCGACGCACTGAAGCCGGAGACGCTCGCGGCCGTGGTGGCCGGGATCGACGTCGCGTGGTATCTCGTCCACTCGATGGCGGCGGGCAAGGACTTCGGCCGCCTCGACCTCGAGGCCGCCGACAACTTCGCGAAGGCCTGCGCGGCGGCCGGCGTGAAGCGGATCGTCTACCTCGGCGGGCTGGTCCCGGCCGGCGCCGACTCCGAGCACCTGCTGTCGCGGCGCGATACCGGCGAGCGCCTTCGCGGCCACCCGGTGCCCGTCACGGAGGTCCGCGCGGGGATCATCGTGGGCCCGGGCTCGGCGGCCTTCGAGGTCATGCGCGACCTCGTGCTGCACCTGCCGGTGATGATCACGCCGCGCTGGGTGCGGGCGTAGTCGACGCCCATCGCGCTGGACAACCTGATCCACTATCTCGTCGAGGCGCCGCGCGTGCCGGAGATGGCCGGCGGCGTCTACGACGCGGCCGGCCCGGACACGCTCACCTACGAGGCCATGATGCGGGGCATCTGCCGCATCGTCGGCCACCGCGAGCCGTGGATCCTCCCCGTGCCCGTGCTCACGCCGGAGCTTTCGGCTTACTGGCTCAAGTTCGTGACCGCGGTGCCGGCCAACATCGCGCGCGCCCTCATCGGCGGGCTCAAGCACGACTTCATCGCCGACGCCGCCGCGATCCGCGAGCTCATCCCGCAGAAGCTGCTCGGCTTCGAGGACTCCGTGCGCGCCGCGCTCGAGGCGGAAGCGCGGCACACGGTCGCGGCGAGGTGGACCGAGGGCGCGTTCATGTTCCGGGACTACCGCCCCGACTATGCGTACTACGCGAAGCACGCGGGCGGCGAAACTCGCACGGGCGCCTCGAGCGCGTCCCTCTGGAAGGTGGTCTCGGCCATCGGGGGCGACAACCGCTACTACGCGTACAACTTCCTCTGGACGCTGCGCGAGGTCGCCGACTGGCTGGTGGGCGGCATAGGCCTGCACCACGGCCGCCGCGACCCGGACGAGCTGCGCGTGGGCGACGTGATCGACTCCTGGCGCGTGATCGGCGTGGAGCCGCAGCGCCGCCTCACCCTCGCCTTCGGGATGAAGGCGCCGGGCGCGGGCGTGCTCGAGTTCGAGATCGAGGAGATCTCGCCGCGGGAGCGGCGAATCGCCGTGACCGCCTACTGGCACCCGGCGGGCGTCTGGGGGCTCGCGTACTGGTACGCGATGTTCCCTGCGCACCTGGTGCTTTTCGACGCGCTCGTGAAGGAGATCGCGCGCCGCGCCGTGGTGTCGGACACCCGTGTCTGACACCACAAATGAAAAACCCCGCCATGGCGGGGTTTCTTCCAACCGGTGGAACCCGAAGCGTTACTTGAGCTTCGTTTCCTTGTAGGCCACGTGCTTGCGGGCCTTGGGGTCGTATTTCATCATCTCGAGCTTCTCGGGCTTCGTCTTCTTGTTCTTGGTCGTGGTGTAGAAGTGCCCCGTGCCGGCGGTCGATTCGAGCTTGATCTTTTCGCGCATGTCGGCCGGCTCCTCAGATGGCTTCGCCGCGCGCGCGCAGCTCGGCGAGCACCACGTCGATGCCCTTCTTGTCGATGGTGCGAAGGCCCGCGTTGGAGAGCCGCAGCTTCACGTAGCGGTTCTCGCTCTCGACCCAGAGCTTGCGGTACTGCAGGTTGGGCAGGTAGCGGCGCTTGGTCTTGTTGTTGGCATGGGACACGTGGTTGCCCACGATGGGGCCCTTGCCCGTGATTTGGCAGACTCGAGACATGCGAATTTCTCCGATCCATCGCCCCGAAAAGCCGAGGCGGAAAGCCGTAGATTATAGCCCAGCCAGGGGCGCCTCTACAACCTGATTCCATTGGGCTTTTCGGTCAGAGGAGCCCGCGCTCGGCGAACGACAGGCAGGACCCCGGCGCGACGATGAAGTGGTCCAGCACCTTCACGTCCACGAGCGCCAGGGATTCCGCCAGGGATTGCGTAAGTGCCTGATCCTGAAGGGAAGGTTCCGCGATCCCCGAGGGGTGGTTGTGGGCCAGGATGACCCCCGCCGCATTGTGAGCGAGCGCTTGCTTGACCACCTCCCGCGGGTACACGCTGGTCTGCGTGAGGGTCCCCCGGAAGAGCTCCTCGGCGGCGATGACCCGGTTCTGGGCGTCGAGGAAGACCCCCCAGAAGACCTCGTGCCCCAGGTGCTGCAGGCGAAGCCGCAGGTAGCCGCGAACGGCCGCCGGCGAGGCGAGGCAGTCGCGGGCCTGCATCTGCTCGCGCAGCGTGCGGCGGGAGAGCTCCAGGGCGGCGGCGAGCTGCGCGGCGCGGGCCATGCCGACGCCGGCGACCGAAGCCACCTCCGGGACGGGCGCGGCCAGCAGGCTCGAGACGCGGCCGAAGCGAGCGAGGAGATCGTGCGCGAGGGCGGCGACCGGCCGGCCCGCAACCCCCGTGCGCAGCACGAGGGCGACGAGCTCGGCATCGGAAAGGGACTCGGTGCCTTGGGCGGCCAGGCGCGAGCGGGGACGGCCCGCGGCGGGCCAGGGGAGGTGGGTCATGGGCGGCGACTCTCTCTAGTAGAATGATCCGATGGAAGAAACCCGAAAGCGCCGCGTTCTACTGGGGATCACCGGGGGCATCGCCGCCTACAAGGTGGCCGAACTCGCGCGGGCGCTCATCCGCAATAACGTGGAAGCGCAGGTTGCGATGACCGAGGCGGGCACGAAGTTCGTCACGCCCGCGACCTTCCAGGCCCTCACCGGCCGGCCCGTCGTCACCGACCTCTGGGACGCGAGCTTTCCCAACGCGATGGCGCACATCGAGCTTTCGCGCGGCGTGGACGCGATCGTGGTGGCCCCGGCGAGCGCCGACTTCCTGGCCAAGCTCGCGCACGGCCTCGCGGACGACCTGCTCTCGACCGCCTGCCTCGCCCGCAACTGCCCGCTCCTCGTGGCCCCCGCCATGAACCGCGAGATGTGGGACAACCCCGCCACCCAGCGCAACGTGAACCTGCTGCGCGCCGACGGCGTGACCCTCCTCGGGCCGGCTTCCGGGGACCAGGCCTGCGGCGAGGTCGGCATGGGGCGCATGCTCGAGCCCGAGGAGCTGCTGCAGTCGATCCTCGCGTTCCTCTCCCCCAAGCGCCTCGCGGGGCGCAAGGTGCTCGTCACCGCCGGGCCGACGTTCGAGGCGATCGACACCGTGCGCGGCATCACCAACCAGAGCTCGGGCAAGATGGGCTACGCCATCGCCGAGGCCGCCGCCGCCCTGGGCGCCGACGTGACCCTGGTCTCGGGCCCGACCTCCCTCGCGCCGCCCGCCAACGCCCACTTCGTCTACGTGACGAGCGCGGCGGAGATGCTCAACGCGGTGAACGCCCACGCCTCGGCCGCCGACCTCTTCTTCAGCGTGGCGGCCGTGGCGGACTACACGCCCGAGGCGCCGGCCGCGCGCAAGATCAAGAAGTCGGGCGAGCCCCTGGAGATCAAGTTGAAGCCCACGGTGGACATCCTCGCGCTCGTGGCGAAGATGCCCTCCGGCCCGTTCTGCGTCGGCTTCGCGGCCGAGAGCGAGAACCTGGCCGAGTACGCGCAGGCCAAGAGGCAGCGCAAGAACATCCCGATGATCGTCGCCAACCTCGTTCAGCACACCGTCGGGCGCGAGGAGAACGAGGTCACGATCTACGACGACGCCGGCGCGCACCCGCTCGCCCGCGCGCCCAAGTCGCGCATCGCGCACGCCATCCTCGAGCACGCCCTCGCGCTCTACGAGGCGCGGCGCGGCGGCGCGACGGTCACTCCCATCAAGCAGGCTTCCTGATCCTTGCTTCGCGGTGCTGCCGCCTGCCGGCGGGGTAACTGCGTTGAACGCCGATGAACACCGATGATCACGCCGATGAACGCCGATCATTCGAGATGAATCCGTCCAATCGATCGCCGCGACACATCGTTCAGCACGCCTCCATCCGGCTACGGCGAACTGCCCTCGCTCCATCGGCGTCCATCGGCGTGTCCATCGGCGTTCATCGGCGTGTTCCAAGACTTTCGCCAACCGTAGCCACCGCTGCCCAAATGAAGACACTCGACGTGAAGATCCTGGACGAGCGCATGCGAGCGCAGCTGCCCGCCTACGCCACGAGCGGCTCCGCCGGCCTCGACCTGCGCGCCTGCCTGGACGAGCCGCTCACGCTCAAGCCCGGGGACTCGTCCCTGGTGCCCACGGGGCTCGCCATCCACGTGGCGGACCCCGGCCACGCCGCGGTGATCATTCCGCGCTCCGGCCTGGGCCACAAGCACGGCATCGTGCTGGGCAACCTCGTGGGCCTCATCGACTCCGACTACCAGGGGCAGCTCTTCGTCTCCTGCTGGAACCGCGGCCGCGAGACCTTCGTCGTGAACCCGATGGAGCGCATCGCCCAGCTCGTGGTGATCCCCGTGGTGCAGGTGGAGCTGAACGTCGTGGAGTCGTTCAGCGAAAGCGAGCGCGGCGGCGGCGGCTTCGGCTCCACGGGCAAGCACTGAAAGGAACGTCCATGCACGGCATCGTCCTCTTCGCCCACGGCGCGCGCGACCCCGAATGGGCGCGGCCCTTCGAGGCCATCCGCGACATCGTGCGCGCCCGGCGCCCCGAATTCCCGGTGGAGCTCGCCTTCCTCGACTTCATGTCCCCCAAGCTGGACGAGGCGGTGGACACGCTCGCCGGCAAGGGCGTGGCGGCGATCACCATCTTTCCGCTCTTCATGGCCCCCGGCGGGCACATCCGCAACGACCTGCCGCGCATCGCGGAGGAGCTGCGCAAGTCCCACCCCGGCATTCCCATCGCGATCCAGACGGCGATCGGCGAGGCCCCGGAGCTGCTCGAGGCGATCGCGGCCTGGGTCCTTCTCGGTGTTGATTAGCAGGGGAACAGGTTTCAACCGCGTTCAGCGAAACCCGTCCCTGGTCTACTTGCGAGAGCAGATCGAGAAGCCGTCGTCCCAGCCCATGCGGTAGCGGGCATCGGCGGCGAAGCGCTTCTCGTCCTTGCGGCCGTAGTCGGACTTCTTCGCCGTCTCGCAGCCGTCGATGTAGCCGTCGCGCACGGCCGGCGGGTAGCCGGCGAGGTTGTAGGTGGGCAGCGGCGCCTTGGCGCGGCGCTGCGTGGCCTGCGCTGGCGTCTCCTCGACCGGTGCCGGGGCGAGAACCGCGCAGGAAGCGAGCAGGAAGGGCAGGAGAAGGCTGGCCGGTCGGCGCATCGTTCACCTCGTGCGTTATGCTGCGTGCGCCGCTTTGATTGGAGGAATTCCGTTGGACGCCATTGTAGCCGCCCGCGTTCCCCGCGCCGCCGCCATTGTGCTGGCGGCCGCGCTCCTCGCCTTCGCGGCGCCGGGCCGGGCCGAGGCGCCCCCCAGGATCGCGCAGATCAAGGTCGCCGGCCACGCGCTGCGTGCCGAGGTCGTCACCACCGTCGAGCAGCGCATGAAGGGCCTCATGTTCCGCCAGAAGCTCGGCGCGAACGACGGCATGCTCTTCGTCTTCGACGAGCCGGGCTACCACTCTATGTGGATGAAGAACACGCCGCTGCCGCTGTCGGTGGCCTTCGTCGACGGCGAGGGGCGCATCCTCAACATCCTCGACATGGAGCCGCAAACGCTCGACCAGCACATGGCGGCGGGCCCCGCGCGCTTCGCGATCGAGACCAACAAGGGATGGTTCGCCCAGCGCCGGATCAAGGCCGGCGACAACGTGGCGGGGCTCCCGAAGGTGAAGTGAGCGCGGGAATAATCCGCGCCCGCCGCTGTTCTCCCTTGCGACGCCGCCCGCCGGCGCCCGCCTTCCCTCCACCGCACCCGAAAGGAAACGCATGAAACGCATCTGCCTCGCCGCCGCCGTCCTGGCCGCCTCGGCCGCTAGCCTCGCCTCGGCCCAGCAGGCCCCGAAGCCCGAAAACGAGATCCGCTACCGGCAGTCCGTGATGAACGTCACGGGCCGGGCCATGGGCCCCATGGGCGCGATGGCGCAGGGCAAGGCGCCGTTCAACGCCGCGCTCGCGCAGAAGAACTCCGCGCTCGTCGAGACGATGCTGGGGCTGCCGTGGGGCTCCTTCGGCCCAGGCACGGAAAAGGGCGCGCCCACCAAGGCGGACCTGAAGGTCTGGAAGGAGGCGGACAAGTTCCGGAAGGCGGGGGAAGCCGCGCAGAAGGCCGCCGCCGGCCTCGTCGCCGCCGCGAAGACGGGCGAGGAGGGCAAGTTCAAGGCCGCCTTCGGCGAACTCGGCAAGGCGTGCAGTTCCTGCCACGATGACTTCCAGCTGAAGCAGTTCCGCGACTGATCAGTCCCGGGCCAGCAGCCACCACACGGCCGCCCCGGCCGCGATCGCGATCGCGGCGGCCGTCGCCGGCCCGCCCCCGCGCGAATCCTGCGCCCCCGGCGCCAGGCGCCTGACGCCCGTGAACATCGCGCGCACGAGATCCTGCCGCTTCACCACCGTGTAGTAGGCGATCGCCGCGAGGTGCAGCGCCACCAGCGCGCCGATCACCCAGTAGTTCGCCTCGTGGACTTCCTCCAGGAAATCCGCCACGGCCGCGCTCGCGTACCGCGCGAGCGGCCCCTCGAACCCGTAGTCCTCGTCGACGAGGAAGAGCCCGGTGGCGACCTGCACGGCGAGCGCCGAGAGCATCGCGACCACCGACCAGCCGCCCAGCGGGTTGTGCCCCGCGCCCTCGGCCTGCTCGCGCCCGGCGAGGAGCCCTTTCGCGTAGCCGACCACCTCGCGCGGGCCGCGAAGGAAGCTCGCGAAACGCGCGTGCGTGCCGCCGGCGAAGCCCCACGCGAGTCGGAAGACCAGCAGGGCGAGGATGGCCAGCCCGAAGCGCTTGTGCCACTCGAGCGTGACCGCGCCCAGGATCGAGTCGAACTCGCCGGTGACGAGGCTCGCCGAGACGAGCAGGACGAGCGACCAGTGGAACAGGCGCGTGGGCAGGTCCCACACGCGCACCCGTATGCGGGCGTCGGCCTCCATGGCCCGCCCGCCTAGCCCCCGAAGACCGCGCGCCGGAAGATCCCCCCGGAGGCCGTCATGAAGAAGAGCATCGGCATCGACAGGACGACGTTCAGGCGCGAGGCGAGGAAGGCGACGCGGCGCGCGCGCGCCTTCTCGTGCTCGGAGGCCGGGGCGATTCCCAGGATCTTCTTCTGGTTGGGCCAGATGATCGCCCAGACGTTGACGAACATGATCGTGCCGAGCCACGCGCCCACGCCGATGGGGATGTAGGCGCGATCCTTGAACAGGAAGGCCTCGTCGGCCTTGTCGCCCAGGAGCGCCATGCCCGCGAGCCAGGTGACCACGGCGGCCCAGCGGAAATACAGGAGCGCGCGCGGCGCCACGTGCTTCGCGATCCCGGCGGCGGTCCCGTCGGCCTGCGCGTCCTTCATCGCCGCGGCCTGCACGAAGTTGAAGTAGTACAGGAGCCCAACCCACAGCACGCCGGCCATGACGTGCACCCAGCGCCCGATCCCGTAGTGAAGGATGTCCATGCTCAGCTCCCCACCAGCGTTCGCACCAGGTAGTAGAGGACGGCGGTGAGGGCGAGTCCGCACAGGACGGTGCCCCAGAGGGAATCGAGTGGGTTCTTCATGGGGTGGCTCCGGGTCGGGCCTGGCGTGCGGCTGAAGGCGGAATTTTACCACCCGGGGGCGCGCGGGCCGCCCTCCCGCGCGCTTGAATCGCCCGCAGACTTCCCCGGTTGATGCTTGACTACGCGGCCATCCGGCCGCACTGCAGCGCGACGATCGCCTTCGCCTGCATGAAGTCGGGCGCGGCCCCGGCCGCGTACACGCACGCGCTGGCGAGGTTGACGAGCGGCGGAGGCGCGGGCGCGCGGCGCTCCACCAGGGCCCGTATCCACGGCACGAGCTGCTCGGGCGCGGGCAGGCCCGGCGGCGGCGCGCGGTCCGTGTTTTCCGCCTCGAACAGGACCGTTTCCTCGCCATCCGACAGGAACGCGATGCGCGGGCGCCACGCGAGGTTGCAGGCGGGAGCCGAGGCGGGCCAGGAAAGGTGGAGCGACGAGCCCTCGGTGGCCGGCAGGAGGCCGGCCAGGCGCCGGCTCGCCGTCGCGGGGGTTCCCATCGCCAGGCGCACCGCCCCCATCGCGCCCGGGTCGAGGGCGTGCGCGGCCAGGTGCGCCGAATTGGTGGTGCCCAGACGCGTGCGCAGCGCGACGAGCCCGCCCAGCGCCGGGGAAAGCAGCTGCACCGGAACGAAGGCGATGCCTCGCGCCCGCAACTCGGCTTCGGCATCGCCCAGGCAAGCGCTGGGCAGGACGCCCAGCTCGCGCAGCAGGGCGGCGGCCGACGGTCCGCACGGCGAGTCCAGCGGGCCGTGCATGACGACCGGCACGTCGAAGCGGCGCAGGAACAGGGCGAGCAGCACGCCGTACGCCGCCTCCCCGGGCACCAGCCCGTAGACGGGAATGGAGATCGCGCGCTGCGGCAGGTCGCAGGCGAACCTGGCCTGGCGGGCCGCGAGCGCGCGGTGCAGCCCGAGCAGCTCCGCCGTCGACTCGCCGGCCACCGAGAAGGAGGCGAGGAGCGCCCCGAGCTCGAGCTCGTCCAGCGCGCCGTCGAGGACGGCGCTCCACAGGGCCTGGGCTTCGTCGGCTTCCAGCGATGCGCCGTCGCCCTCCGGCATCGAGGCATTTCGCCGCGACAGGCGGCGCAGGACGGGCGAGATGGAATACATGTGCGGCTCCGCAATGGCTTTGCCCTGACTAGCAGGAGGCGTGCCATGCACGCCCCGTCATGGGGCGGGGCGGCCCGGGAGACCCCGGATGCACCGGGCAGGTGCAATGTTGCGGCGCGTCAGTCCCAATCGGGGGCGGCCGTACAATGCAGGGGTGAACGACGCCCCCTCCCCGCATCCCTATTCCGCCCTCACGCCCGACACGGTGCTCGACGCCGTCGAAAGCGTGGGATTCCTGGCCGACGGTCGCCAGCTCGCCCTCAACAGCTACGAGAACCGCGTCTACCAGGTGGGGCTCGAGGAGGGCCAGGCCGGGCCGCTGGGCGATGCCCGCTTCCTCGTGGCGAAGTTCTACCGCCCCGGGCGCTGGACCGACGAGCAGATCCTCGAGGAGCACGGCTTCGCGGGCGAGCTCGCGGAGCGCGAGATACCGGTCGTGCCCGCGCTCGAGATCGCCGGCGCGACGCTCCATCGCCATGCGGGCTTCCGCTTCGCGCTCTTCCCGCGCCGCGGCGGCCGCGCGCCGGAGCTCGAGGATCCGCAGACGCTCGAGTGGCTGGGCCGCTTCATCGGCCGCATCCACGCCGTGGGCGCGTCGAAGCCTTTCGTGCACCGGCCCGCCCTCGACGTCGCCTCCTTCGGCACCGCCTCGCGCGACTGGCTCCTCGCGAACGATTTCGTGCCGGCCGACCTGCGCGATGCCTGGTCGGGGGCCGCGGCCCTCGCGATCGAGGGCGCCCAGGCGGCCTTCGAGCGCGCGACCTACGCGGCGAGCATCCGCCTGCACGGCGACTGCCACGCGGGCAACGTCCTGTGGACCCCGGGCGGGCCGCATTTCGTCGACTTCGACGACGCGCGCTCGGGCCCCGCGGTCCAGGACCTGTGGATGCTCCTGTCGGGAGACCGCGCCTCGATGTCGGCGCAGCTTCGCCACGTGCTCACGGGCTACGAGGACTTCGCCGAGTTCGACGACCGCGAGCTCGCGCTGGTCGAGCCGCTGCGCACGCTGCGCCTGCTGCACTACTCCGCGTGGATCGCCCGCCGCTGGGACGACCCCGCCTTCCCCATGGCGTTCCCGTGGTTCAACACGCAGAGGTACTGGCAGGACCGCGTGCTCGAGCTCAAGGAGCAGGTCGCCGCGATGCAGGAGCCGGCGCTGGTGCCGGCGAGGTGAATGGTGTCAGGTTACTTTTCGGTGTCTGACACCGAAAAGTAACCTGACACCAATCATCTGGCCCTTCGGCGCGACTGGCCCTCGGCCTGGGCGATGAGCCAGCGCCGGAAGGTGCTGGCGGCCGGATGCGCGCCGAGCGCCTCGGACGTGACGAGGTAGTAGGCGAAGTCCGTCGGGACCGGGCGCTCGATGGGCACGACCAGGCGCCCCTCCTCGATGTCGGAGTCGACCAGCGGGCGAAGCGCGAGCGCCACGCCCACGCCGTCGATGGCCGCCTCGTGCACGAGGGACGCGTTGGAGAAGCGCGGGCCGCGCGTGGCGTCCACGCCCTTCGCGCCGGTGATCGCGAGCCATTCCTCCCATCCCGGCCTCGCCTCGTCTCCGGGCGAGGAGTCGTCGTGGATGAGGGCGTGGTGGCGCAGGTCCGAGGGCTTGCGAAGCGCGGGCCCGCGGCCCAGCAGCTTCGGGCTGCACACCGGCACGTAGGAGGGGCGGAAGAGGAGGTCGACCACCGCGCCGGGATAATCGCCCTTGCCGTAGCGGATGGCGACCCGCGCCTCCGCGTCCGCGCGACCGGGCTCGGGAGGCGCCTCGTCCTCCCGGCTGTCGATCGCGCGCAGCGTGCCGATGATCCGCAGGTCGTACTGCGGGTAGGAAGACGTGAACGAGCGCAGCCGCGGCATCAGCCAGCGCGCGACGAAGTTGGGCGGCGCCTCGACGGCGATGCGCCCGCGCTCCTCCTCGCGCCGCGCCTGGGCGAGGCCCGCCGCGAAGCAGTCGAACCCCTCGCGCAGCTTCGGGAGCATCGCCTCCGCCGCGGGCGTCAGCTCGATCGCGCGCGTGAGCCTGCGGAAGAGCTCCACGCCCAGGTACTCCTCCAGGGACTTCACCTGCTGCGAAATCGCCGCGGGCGTCACGAAGAGCTCCTCGGCCGCCCGCTTGAAGCTGCGGTGGCGGGCCGCGGCTTCGAAGGCGCGCAGGGCGTTGAGGGGGGGCAGGCGGTCGGGCATGGGGCCTATAGATTAGCTTTTCTAATCCAAAGCGCAAGAACAAATCGTTTGTTGCATTGCATCATAGCCACTATATTCGCTTCCATGCAGCGCCGAAACGGCCCACCCGGCCGCGGCGGCCAGAACCCAAAAGGAGCACAGCATGGAACGTTACGAAGCCATCGAGGAATACATCCGCCAGGCCCGCCTGGAGCGCAGCGTCTACGTGGCCGAGATCGTGGCCGACGTGATCGTCGCGTCCTGGAAGGGCATCAAGTACGCCGCCGACGTCGTCCTGGCCGCCGCCCGCGCGAAGACCTCGAAGAACGTCTTCACCTTCGACGCCTGAGGCACCCCCGCGACGCGGGTTAACATGCGGGTTTGCCCGACCCGACCCGCATGGCCCCCGCCCCCCTGCCCGCGTTATCGCTCCTCGAGGCCCGAGTCCTCGGCGTCCTCGTCGAGAAGCAGCACACCGTCCCCGACACCTACCCGCTGACGCTCAACGCGCTCGTCGCGGGCTGCAACCAGAAGACCAGCCGCCACCCGATCCTCGAGGCGAGCGACGCCGAGGCGCAGGCGGCGCTCGACCACCTGAAGTCGCTTTCCCTCGTCGTCGAATCGAGCGGCGGGCGCGTGATGCGCTACGCGCACAACGCCGGCCGCGTCCTGGGACTGCCGCCGCAGTCGGTGGCGCTCCTGGCGACCCTCATGCTGCGCGGCCCGCAGACCGCGGGGGAGCTGCGCATCAACAGCGAGCGCCTGCACGCCTTCACCGACATCTCCGCCGTCGAAGCCTTCCTCGAGGAGCTCTCCGCCCGCCCCGGCGGCCCGCTGGTGCGCGAGCTGTCGCGCCAGCCGGGGACGCGCGAGACGCGCTGGGCGCACCTGCTTTCGGGCGAGCCCGACGAGGCGCCGGCGCAAGCGGCGGCGCAGCCCGGCCCCCGGGAGACGAGCCTGGGCGAGATCGCCGCCCTGAAGTCGAACGTCGACCGCCTCGAGGGCGAGGTGGCCGAGCTGCGGGAGAAGCTCGCGCGCGTGTACCGCGAGCTCGGCCTGTGAGCGCGGGCGCCGGTCCCGGAGCGCTGGCGGACTGGGTGGGCCGGACCGAATCGGCCGAGGACCGCGTCGGGGCCGCGCCGCTCGCGATGCTCTCGGCCCTGCTCGACCGCGACGACCCGCCTGCGGCGCACGGCGACGCGATCCCGCCCCTCGCCCACTGGCTGTACTTCCTGCCCACCCACCGGCAATCGCGGATCGGCCCCGACGGCCACGCGCACCGCGGCGAATTCCTGCCGCCGGTGGCCCTGCCCCGGCGCATGTGGGCGGGAAGCCGGGTCGAGTTCCTGCGGCCCGTTAGCGTGGGCGAGCCCGTCCGCCGCCTCTCGCGGATCGCCGCGGTCGCCGAGAAGCCGGGGCGCAGCGGCCCGCTCGTCTTCGTCACCGTGCGCCACGAGGTGAGCGGCCCCGCCGGCCTCGCGCTCGTGGACGAGCACGAGATCGTCTACCGCGGCGCCGAAGGATCCGCCGCCTCCCCCGCGGCCGCCGCGCCCTCGGGCGAAGCGTGGTCGCGCGAAATCCGGCCGGACCCCGTGCTCCTCTTCCGCTACTCGGCGGCGACGTTCAACGGCCACCGCATCCACTACGACCACCCGTATGCCACCGGCGCGGAAGGGTACCCCGGCCTCGTCGTGCACGGGCCGCTCGTGGCCACGCTGCTCGTCGACCTCCTGCGGCGAAACCGCCCCGGCGCCGTGCTCGCGTCGTTTTCCTTCCGCGCGCGGCGCCCGCTCTTCGACACCGCGCCCTTCACCCTCTGCGGCCTGCCCGACGAGCCCGCGCGCAGCGCGCGCCTCTGGACGCGCGACGCCGAAGGGGCCCTCACGATGGACGCGACCGCCACCTGGCGGCCGTGAACGAAACCAGGAGCACCATGAGCAAACCCAACCTGCTTCTCATCCCCGGACTGCTCTGCGACCGCCGGCTCTGGCAGGCGCAGGTCGAGGGCCTGCGGCACTCGGCCGAATGCACGGTGGCGGACGTGGCCGGCCGGAACACGATCGCGGGCCTCGCCTTGGCGGCCATCGCGAAGATGCCCCCCGGTCCCTTCGCGGTCGCGGGACTGTCGATGGGGGGCTACGTCGCGCTCGAGGTCGTCCGCCAGGCGGGCGCCCGGGTGGCGGGGCTCGCGCTCCTGGACACCACCGCGAGGCCCGACTCCGACCAGGCGACGGCGGACCGCCGGCGCATGATGACGCTCGCCGAGACGGACTTCGACCGCGTGGTGAACGCGCTCCTGCCGAAGCTCCTGCTCCCGGCCAGCATGCGCGACGCGAAGATCGTCGCGACGGTGAAGGCGATGGCCACCACCACGGGCGTGGCCGGCTACGTCCGGCAGCAGGAGGCGATCATCGGGCGCATCGACAGCCGGCCCCACCTCGCCGCGATCCGCTGCCCCACGCTCGTGCTCTGCGGCCGCGACGACCTCCTCACGCCCGTGGCCCTGCACGAGGAGATGGCGAACGCGATCCCCGGCGCCCGCCTCGTGGTCGCGCCGAGTTGCGGGCACCTCTCGCCGCTCGAGCAGCCGCAGCTCGTCACGATGAACCTGGTGCACTGGATCTCGGGCCAGGGACGCTGATTCAGTCGACCTCGCGCCAGCCGGGGATGAGCGGGAAGTAAAGTCCCAGGCGCGGCGCGCCCCCGAGCGCCGCCGCGTAGGCGCGAAGCTGCCCGGCGTAGCGCTCGCGCTCGCTGTCGAGGAACGCCTCCACGGAGGCGCCCTCGTGGCGGCCCGTCTTGAAGTCGACGATCCACCGCTCGCCGCCGGCCGCCGTGAACACGCGGTCCATCACCAGGCGGCGGCGCGCGCCCTTCACGATGGCCGTGACGCGGTGTTCGCTCGCGGACTGCGCGTGGGGTCCGAGCACCCAGCGCCCCTTCGGGTCGGAAACGGCCTGCGCGAGCGCCTCGCGCGAGCGCGCCACGGCCTCGTCGAGGTCCGCCACGAGGACTCCGCGCCATTGCAGCTCGCCGCGAAGGCGCGGCGCGAGCTCGCGGATCCGCTGCTCGTCCCATCCGCGCATCCCGTCCTGCCCGATGCGCTGCAGCCACCGGTGCACGACGGTCCCCACGTGGCGCGCCGTTTCCCCGACCCAGGAGAACTCCACCGTTTCCGGCTTGCGCTCGTCTTCGGCGGGAGCGCGCCAGTCGACCCCCGCGGGCGGCGGCGGCGTTTCGTAGCCGCTCGCGAGGCGGTCGAGTGCATGCCCGGCGGGCTCCTCCCGCGCCGGTCCGGCCGCGGCGGGCGCGGCGGCGGCGGCCCTGGCGAACTCGTCCTCGACGACCGGCCACAGCTTCGCGAGGAGCGAACCCTTCTTCGGGCCCTTGAGGGCCGCGGCATCCTCGGCGTCCCCGAGGCGCGCGTCTCCCAGCAGGTGCAGGCGCCGCTTCGCGCGCGTGGCCGCCACGTACAGGAGGCGGCCGTTCTCGAGGTCGGCCTTGCGCTTGTCGAGGCCGCGGATGTACTCGTGGATCGGGTCCCGGTCGGCGCCGGTGGCGTGCACGGGCCCGAGCAGCAGGCCCGACTCCTGCCCTTCGTGACCCGCGCGCGGCCGCTCCATCCAGAGGAAGAGCTTCTTCTCTTCCGGCGGCGCCCCCGATCCCAGGCCCGGGACGATGACGGTGTCGAACTCGAGCCCCTTCGCCTTGTGGACCGTCATCACCTGCAGGCGCGGGTCGCCCTCCTCGTCCGGCGGCGCATAGAGCCGGGCGAGCCCCTCCTCGAAGGCGGCGCAGTCCGCGAGGGTACCCGCGGCTTCCGCCTGCTCGAGGTGATCCAGGTACGCGTCGGCCTCGTCGAGGGCCGTCGCGTCGGCGGCGCAGGCGGGCCCGCCCAGCGCGAGCCACGCGCCTTCCACCGCGTCGCGAAGCGTCGAGCGCCCGCGCGCGGCGAGGACCGCGTCCAGCACCGCGCGCACGCGCCCGAGCCGCGCGCGCCCGTCGCCGGACATCGCCGCGAGGCGCGCTTCGTCGCGCATGGACTCGAAGACCGTCGGCAGGTCGTCCGGGTAGCACGCATCCGCGCCCGCGAGCGCGTGCAGGTCGGCGAGCGTGAGCCCGCACCACGGCGCGCGCAGCACCGCGAGCCAGGCCGTGCGGTCGGCCAGGTGCGCAAGCGCGCGGGTGAGCGCCAGCAGGTCGCCCACGACGGGCCTCGCCGCGAGGGGATCGATCTCGATCGCCCGGGGGCTGAGCCCCGCGGCCTTCAGCGCCGGCACGATCTGCGCCAGCGCCGAACGCGCCCGCACGAGGATGGCGACCTTCGGCGGATCCTGCGGATCGGCCACCGGCTGCGCGAGCGCCTCCTTCACGAGCTGCGCGACGAGGGCCGCCTCGCCCGCGCGGTCGCCGTTGAAGAACGGGTGCACGCTGACCGATTGCCCAAGCGCCTCGTGCACCGCGTGGGATTCGGCGTAGGTCACCGCGCCCTCGGCGATGTCCTCGCGAGCGGGCATCACGCGCCGGAACGCGTCGTTGACCCACTCGACGATGCCCGCCTGGGAGCGGAAGTTGGCCGAGAGCGTGAGCGGCTCCAGGGGCACGGATCCGATGCCCTCGTGGCGCGCGCGCAGGAACAGGCCCACTTCCGCCTCGCGGAAGCGGTAGATCGACTGCATGGGGTCGCCCACGACGAAGAGCGTGCGGCCGTCGCCCCGCTCCCAGCCCGTGGTGAGCCTCGCGAGCAGCTCGTTCTGCGAGACCGAGGTGTCCTGGAACTCGTCCACGAGGATGTGGCGGATGCGGTAGTCGAGCGCGAGCAGGAGGTCGGTCGGCTCGTCCTCGGTGCCCAGCGCGCGCAGCGCCCCTTGCGCGATCTCGACGAAGTCGGCCTGGCCGTGCGCGGCGAAGGCCACCTTGAGCTGGCCCACCGCCACCTCGGCGACCCGGACGAGGGCGCCCAGCGCCTCCCATTGCCGGTCCCCGTAGCCCGCCGGCGGCAGCCCCTGCAGCGCGCGCATCGCTTCCAGCGCCTCGGTGTCGCCCGCGAGAGTCTTCGCGAGGGCCGGGCCCTTGCGCCACTCGCCCTTCTTCGTGAGCAGCTCGTTGGCAAATGCGATCCAGTCATCTGCCGCGACCGCCCCCGCGCCGCCGGGCCCCGAATGGCCCGTCGCCTCGAGCGCGGCGGCGGCGCGTTCCACGGCCTCGCGGCGGATGTCGGCGAGCGTGCCCTCGAGGGCACCGCGCTGGTCGGCCGCCCGCAGGTAGCGCAGCCAGTGGTCGCGGCGGCGAAGGAGCCCCGCGAGCAGCTCCTCCACGCGGGCGGCGTCGTTGTCGAGGTGGGCGAGGACCAGCGCCACGTCCGCCGACACCGCGTGGTCGTCGTCGAGCAGCGCCAGCGCGGCGCGCGCGGCCTCGCGGTAGAGGTCGCCGGCGTCCTCGAGGCTCTCGGGCTGCGCCCCGAACTTGGCGAGCACGGGCATCTGGCGCGTGAGCGAGGCGCACAGGGAGTCGATGGTCTGGACGCGAAGCCGCGCCGAGTTCTCCTCGAGCCGCCAGCCCAGGCTGTCGTTGCGCTCGAGCGCGGCGCGGGCGAGGTCCCAGGTGAGCGCCCGGTGCGCCTCCCCGGGCCGCGGGGCCGCGCGCGCCTGCGCGAGCGCCGCGAGGATGCGCCCGCGCATCTCGGCCGCGGCCTTGCGGGTGAAGGTGATCGCGGCGATCTCCTCGGGACGCGAGACGGTCGCGAGCAGCACGAGGCAGCGCTGGATGAGGAGCTCCGTCTTCCCCGAGCCGGCGGGCGCCTGGACGATGAAGGACGTCGCGGGGTCGAGGGCGCGCCGGCGCTGCTCGAGGTCGGGGACCGCGCGCGGCTCATTCATCCGCCGCCTCCGCCCCATCGTCGCCCTCGCGCGGCCCGAGCTCCGCCACGCGGCACACCAGCCTCTCGGCGCATCCCGCGCAGGTGGCCGGCCCGTACTTGGGGTCGAGCCGGGCGTCGCCGGCCGCGAACGAGCGCCCGAGCGCTTCCAGCTCCCGCCGCCATCCCTCGCGCAGTTGCGACCAGTCGGCGTAGCCCGCGGCGAGGCGGCTGCGGTCCTTCGTGACGAGCGTCGTCCCCGGCAGCAGGCCCTCCTCGCGCGCGAGGCCCTTGAACGCGTTGTCGCCCGGCTTCACGCGCGCGAAGGCGAGGACGGCGACGTCCTCGCCGCTGCCGAGGGCGTACATCGGCAGCTGCGGCTCGTCGGGCCGCGCGCCCAGCCACGCGCCCACGCGCGCCTCGCCGGTCTTGTAGTCGATCACCGCGCAGCCGCCGGCCGCCAGCCGGTCCATGCGGTCGAGCTTCACGTTCGCCGACACGCCCCCGAACTCGACCGCGATCTTGCGTTCCGTCGCGACGACCTCGAAGTCGCCGCGGCCGCGCTCGTGCTCGAGCCACGCGAGCGTCGTCGAGACGAGGCGGTCGCGCTCGAGCGCCGCGAAGCGGCCCGCCAGCGCGTCGGGGCGGCGCCGGCGCATCGCCTCGAGGGCCGCGTCGGACGCGCCCGCGACGAGGGCCTCGAGCGCCTGCGCGCCCAGGGCGTCCAGCGCGCCCTTGTCGCCGATCGCCTTCCACGCGCCCGCGAGCACCGCGTGCAGGAGGCTGCCGCGGTCGGCGGGCGTGAGGCCGGGCTGCGGCACCTCGGGCGCGCAGGAGCCGAGGCGGCGCGCCGAGAAGGCGCGGAAGGGGCACGCGGCCTGGTCGCGGAAGATCGCGGTCCCTCCCGCTCCCGCGCCGCCGGCGAGGGCAGGCCCGCGCTCGTCGGCGATGCGCTCGCGGGCGGGCGCCGCGTGGATCGCCTGGCGCCAGGACGGGAACGCGTCCGCCGCGGCTTCGTCGATCTTCGCGGCCAGGGGGATCCCCGCGACGAGCGGGCTGGGCGAGGCTTGCGCCTCGCCTCTCGCGAGGGGATGGCTGACGACGACCTCGGCGGCCGCGCGCATCCACCCGTCGGTGATGCGCCGGTCGAGCTCGAAGGAGGAGGCGGCGTCCGACTCCGGCACGCCGGCGGCCCGCTGCGCGCGGATGGGCAGGAAGGGATCGGGGCGCGCCGGCAGGGGCCAGGCGCCGTCGTCGAGCCCCATCACCCACAGGTGGTCGAAGTCGAGGCCGGCGCTCTCCAGGATGCCCATGACCTGCACCGGGACCTCGGGCGACTCGGGCTGGAAGAGCGTGTCCGCGGCGAGCCGCGACAGGCGTCCCAGCGCATCCTGGAAGCCCATCTTCCCGGCCACGCGCTCGAGCCTCGCGAAGGCGGCGAGCGCCTCGTGCCACTTGGCGAGCACCTGGAACTCCACCGAGTCGAGGGACCTTTCGCCGGGGAAGCCGGCGACGCGCAGCGCCTCGGCGAACGCCCTCGCCCATTGCGGCGGCGTGCGCGCCGCGAAGAGGTCGCTGCGGCGGAATTTCGCCAGCTGCGCCAGGCGCTCGGCGAGGATCGGCGCGCGCGGCATGTGCGGGGCGCCGAGGTGGCCCACGAGCCGGTCGAGGCCGAGCGCGGTGCCCGCGCGCTTGCGCAGCTGCGCGTCCACCCGCGCCCGCGCCGCCATCTCCGCCTCGCTCCCCGCGAGGAAGGGCGAGCGCAGGAGCCGGCTCGCGTCCTCGAAGGCCAGCTCGCGGCCCGCGAGCCCGAGCAGGAGCAGCGCGTCCCGCGCGAGGGCGAACTCCGCCAGGGGCTGTCCGAGGGACAGTCCGAAGGCGCGCGGCGGCGCGCCCGCGCCGGGCGCGTTGAATCCGGGATGCAGGGTCGCGGCGAACACGCGCTCGACGACGCGGCGGGACTGCGCGAGGTCCGGCACCACGACGCCGATGCGCGGCGCCCGGCCTCCGGCCGCGGCGGCCTCCAGCCGGGCGCGCGCCCAGCGGGCGGCGGCCGCGATCTCCTCGGCCGGCGAGGCGAGGGCGAGACGGACGGGGGTGCCGGCGTGCCGCGGCGGCTCGCACGCGAGCACCTCGGTGCCGGCCTTCGCCGCGGCCTCGAGCAGGTCGCGCATCTGCGGGGTGAGCAGGTCGAAGGCGTAGAGGACGAGCGTCGCCGGCCGCGGCAGGCCCGCGTCGCCAAGCCGGGGCGCCACGGCGTCGGGCAGGCGCGCGCCATCGATGAACCGGCCCTCGCGCGTCCTCTTTTCGTAGCGCGCGGACCACTCCGCGAAGGCCTTCGCGTCCTCGTTGGCGTCCGTCCCGGCGGCGCGAAGGCGCCAGGCGTGGGCGAGCTGCCAGGCGTCGCGGCACAGGCGGGCGGTGGCGGCGGCGGAGAAGAGGTCCCTGGCGTGGCGCGAGTCGGCGACGACCGACTCCCAGAGCGCGGCTTCCTCCTCCGGGGAAAGGAGGAGCGCGAGCTCGCCGGATGCCGGGGCGTGCATCGCCTCGTCCCACAGCCGCTCGACGAACGAGGCCCAGGGCAGGACGTCGGCGCTTTCCCAGGCGGCGAGGCCGGCGGCCGCGCGCGAGTCGTCGAAGTCGCGGGCGAGCGCGGCCGCGAGCCGGCGATTGGGGGTGAGGACCGTGAGGGCGCCCGCGTGGCCGAGGGCCAGGCGCTCGAAGAGCGCCTCGCGGGCGAGGGAAGCGAACGGGGACTGCATGGGCCGCATGATAGCGGCCCGGTGGCTCAGGCGATGAGCCGGCGGGCCGTCAGCCGAACTTGGCCAGCAGTTCCGCCGCGTGCTCCAGGCGCTTGTCGACGACCGCCTTGCCGGGAGTGCCGGCCGGCACGTCGCCGCCGGACTGGATGGCGCAGGAAAGCACGTGGTAGAAGGCCTTGTCGAGCGCGCGGCGGCTGGCGGAGAGCTGCTGCGTGATCGCCTCGCAGTCGGAGCCCTTCTCGATCATGGCCTGGATCCCGCGCAGCTGTCCCTCGACGCGGCGCAGGCGGTGGATCAGTTCCTTCTTGTGCGTTTCGTCCCGGATGGTGGGCATGGGAGTCTCCAGTGGTCGCCCTCTTTATACACTACCCCGTATAGCATGACAAGCGCCCCGGGAGGGGTATGCCGGTTGACATTCGATACCCCCCACGGTATATTGCGGGCTGACCACGCCACCTGGAGAAATGCCCCATGAACACCGAACGCATCGTCCGCATCGTCGCCGGCACCTTCGTGCTGCTCTCCCTGGGCCTGGGCGTCCCGGGCAGCCCGATCTTCGTGAACCAGAACTTCCTGTGGTTCACCGCCTTCGTGGGCGCGAACCTCCTGCAGAGCGGCTTCACCTGCTTCTGCCCGCTCGAGCTGATCCTGAAGAAGCTGGGCGTGAAGAGCGCCGCGCAGGGCGCGTAGGAGAGGGCCATGGCCGCCGCCCCCGGGTTCGTCCACGTCGCCTGCCCGAAGTGCCTGGCGCAGAACCGCGTCGACGCCGCGCGGGTCCTCGAGTCCCCGAAGTGCGGCAAGTGCGAGACCCTGCTCCTCGACGACGCCATCGTGGAGCTGGACGAGGCCTCCTTCGACGCGTTCGTCGCGCGCACGAGCGTCCCGGTGCTCGTCGACTTCTGGGCGCCGTGGTGCGGCCCGTGCCGGCAGATGGCGCCGGAGTTCGCGAAGGCCGCGCGCGGCCTCAAGGGCCGCGCCCGCCTCGTGAAGGTGAACACTGACCTGGCGCAAGGCCTCGCCGGCCGCCTCGGGATACGCTCGATTCCCACCCTGCTCCTCATGAAGGACGGTCGCGAGGCGGACCGCGCCACGGGCGTGCGCCCCGCCGAGGACCTCCAGGACTGGGTCGCCGCGGCCTGATCCCGAATTCACGATGAAACACACACGCCTCGCCCTCCTGCTGCCCCTGGCCCTCGCCCTCGCCGCCTGCGGCTCTTCCGAGCCGCCGCCCGCGCCGAAGGCCGCCGTCGCCCTCGCCACCGGTTCCGTGGAAGTGCGCCAGGTCGAGCTCACGACCTCGGCCGAGGCCGTCGTGGAGGCCGTGCGCCAGTCGACGGTCTCCGCCCAGGTGTCCGGGCGCATCGTCGACATCCGCTTCGACGTGGGCGACCGCGTGGAGAAGGGCGCCGTGATCCTGCGCATCGACGAACGCGCCGCCAGCCAGGCGGTGGCCGCGAGCGAGGCGCAGGTGCGCGAGGCGGAAGCCACCCTGGTGAACGCGCGCGCGAACTACGAACGCACGCGGCAGCTCCTGGCGCAGAAGTTCGTGAGCCAGGCCGCGCGTCGACAAGGCCGAGGCCGAATTCAAGGCCGCCGAGTCGCGCATGAAGGCGACCCTCGCCGGCGCCGGCGCGGCGGCGACCGAAAGGAGCTTCACCACGATCGTCGCCCCGTACAGCGGCGTGGTCTCGGCGCGGCACGTGCAGCTGGGCGAGATGGCCTCTCCCGGCAAGCCCCTGCTCACGGGCTTCGACCCCAGCGGGCTTCGCGTCGTGGCCACGGTGCCCTCGGCGCAGGTGCCCGCCATCCAGGCGGGCGCCAAGGCGCGCATCGAGGTTCCCTCCCTCGGGCGCTGGGTGGACGTGCAGTCGGTGACCGTGGTCCCGTCCGCCGACCCGCGCACCCACACCACGCAGGTGCGCCTGGACCTGCCCGCCGACGCGAAGGGGCTGCTCCCCGGCGTGTTCGCGCGCGCGCACTTCGTCACCGGCCGCGCCCCGCGCCTCATGGTGCCGCGCGAGGCGGTCCTGCGCCGCAGCGAGGTCACGGCGGTCTACGTCGTCGACGCGAAGGGCGAGCCCAGGCTGCGCCAGGTGCGCGTGGGCACCGCCTCCGACGAGAAGTCGGTGGAGGTCCTCGCGGGCCTCAAGGCAGGCGAGAAGGTGGCCCTCGAGCCGGTGAAGGCCGGCATGGCCCCGGCCCCGGCGATCTGAGGCGCCCATGGAAGGCTTGGGGCTCTCCGGGCGCGTCGCGCGCTACTTCCAGGACTCGCAGCTCACGCCGCTCGTCGCGCTGGTGGCGTTCCTGCTGGGCCTGTTCGCGGTCGGCATCACGCCGCGCGAGGAGGAGCCGCAGATCAACGTCACCATGGCGAACGTGTTCATCCCGTTCCCGGGCGCCTCGGTGGCGGACGTCGAGTCCCTGGTGTCCACGCCCGCCGAGCAGGTGCTCTCGCAGATGGAGGGCATCGAGCACGTGTACTCGGTCTCGCGCCCCGGCATGTCCATCCTCACCGTGCAGTTCAAGGTGGGCGTGCCGCGCATCGACGCCATCGTGCGCCTTCGCGACACGATGAGCGCCAACCGCGACTGGGCGCCGCCGGAGCTGGGCATCCTCGAGCCGGTCATCAAGCCCAAGGGCATCGACGACGTGCCCGTGGTCTCCCTCGCGCTGTGGAGCGACGACGAGTCCAAGGGCGCCTACGAGCTCGAGCGCGTGGCGCACGCGGTCGAGGTGGAGGTGAAGCGCGTGGCCGGCACCCGCGAGGTGCAGACCCTCGGCGGCCCCGGGCGCGTGGTGCGCGTGATCCTCGACGCCGACCGCCTCGCCTCCCACGGCGTCACCGCGCTCGACGTGAGGAACGCCCTGCAGCTGTCCAACGTGACGGCGCCCACCGGCAAGCTCGTGCGCGAGAACCGCGAGATCGCGGTGGAGACCGGCAACTATCTCGAAAGCGCGGCCGACGTGCGCTCGCTCGTGGTCGGCGTGCAGGAAAGGAGCCCGGTGTACCTGGCCGACGTGGCCGAGGTCGTGGACGGCCCGGACCAGCCCTCGCGCTACGTCTGGACCGGGGCGGGCCCGGCCGCGGCGCACAAGGGCATCGCGGCGCCCGGCGAGCACCCGGCGGTCACGCTCCTCGTCACCAAGAAGCCCGGCGAGAACGCGGTGGACGTGGCCGCGCGCGTGATGCAGCGCGTCGACGAGCTCAAGGGCACGCTCATCCCGGCCGACGTGCACGCCACCGTCACCCGCAACTACGGGGCCACCGCCAACGACAAGGCGCAGAGCCTCATCAAGAAGCTCATCTTCGCCACCCTTTCCGTGGTGGTGCTGGTGTTCGCCACCCTGGGCCGGCGCGAGGCCGCGATCGTCGGCATCGCGGTGGTGCTCACGCTCGCCTCCACGCTCTTCGCGTCCTGGGCCTGGGGATTCACCCTCAACCGCGTCTCGCTCTTCGCCCTCATCTTCTCCATCGGCATCCTGGTGGACGACGCGATCGTCGTGGTGGAGAACATCCACCGCCACCGCGGGCTCTCCAGCGGCCCCCTGCACGCCATCATCCCGGCGGCGGTGGACGAGGTGGGCGGCCCCACGATCCTCGCCACCTTCACCGTGATCGCGGCCCTGCTGCCGATGGCCTTCGTCTCCGGCCTCATGGGGCCCTACATGAGCCCCATCCCCATCAACGCGAGCATGGGGATGCTGCTTTCCCTCGCGATCGCCTTCACCGTGACGCCCTGGCTCGCGCTCAAGCTCCTCGCCTCCGAAGGCGCCGCGCACGCCTCCGCCCTCGACGAGAAGCTCGAGCGCTACTTCGGCACCCTCCTGGGCCGCTTCATCTCCGCGCCGGACGCCGCGGCGAACCGGCGCCGCCTGGGGATCGGCATCGCCGTGGCCATCGCGCTCTCCGTGGGGCTGGCGGGCGTGAAGCTGGTGATCCTCAAGATGCTGCCCTTCGACAACAAGAGCGAGTTCCAGGTGGTGGTCGACATGCCCGCGGGCACGCCCGTCGAGGTCACCGCCGCGGCGCTTCGCGACCTGGGCGCCCACGTGGCCACCATTCCGGAGGTCACCGACTACCAGGCCTACGCGGGCCTCGCCTCGCCCATCAACTTCAACGGCCTGGTGCGCCAGTACTACCTGCGCAGCCTGTCGGAGCAGGGCGACCTGCAGGTGAACCTGGTCGACAAGTCCAAGCGCGACAGGAAGAGCCACGACATCGCCGCGGGCGCGCGCCCGGCCCTCGAGGAGATCGCCCGGCGCTGGGGCGCGAAGGTGAAGGTGATCGAGGTGCCGCCGGGCCCGCCGGTGCTCTCGCCCATCGTGGCCGAGGTCTACGGGCCCGACGAGGCGGGGCGCATCCGCGTGGCCAAGAAGGTCCGCGAGGCCCTCGCCGCCACCCCGGACATCGTGGGCATCGACGACACGGTCGACGACCCCGCGCCCAGGATCGTCCTCAAGGTCGACCAGGGGCGCGCGGCCATCGCGGGCGTCTCGCGCCGCGACGTCGTGGAGACGATGCGCGCCGGCCTTTCCGGGATGGACGCGACGCCGCTGCACGACGGGCACTCCAAGTACGAGGTGCCCGTGCGCCTCACGCTCCCGGCCGAGCAGCAGGCCGAGCTGGGCGAGTTCCTCAAGCTCACGCTGCGCGCGGCCGACGGCTCGCTGGTCCCGATGTCGGAGCTGGTCCGCGTCGTGCGCAACGACCGCGAGCGCCCCGTCTACCACAAGAACCTGCTGCCCGTGGTGTACGTCCTCGCCGACCAGGCCGGCAGGACCGACAGCCCGCTCTACGGCATGTTCGCCGCTCGCGGCAAGGTCGCGGGAGCGCCGCTCGAGGACGGCGGCACGCTCGGCGAGTACTTCATCCGCCAGCCCTCCGACCCGTACCGCGGCTACGCGGTCAAGTGGGACGGCGAGTGGCAGGTGACCTACGAGACCTTCCGCGACATGGGCGCGGCCTACGCGGTGGGGCTCGTCCTCATCTACCTGCTCGTGGTGGCGCAGTTCCGCTCCTACGTCGTGCCGCTCGTGATCATGGCGCCCATCCCGCTCACGGTGATCGGGGTGATGCCGGGGCACGCCCTCCTCGGGGCCAACTTCACCGCCACGTCCATGATCGGCATGATCGCGCTCGCCGGCATCATCGTGCGCAACTCGATCCTGCTCGTGGACTTCGTGAACCTCAAGGTGGCCGAGGGCGCGGCCTTCCGCGACGCGGTGATGCAGTCGGCCGCGGCGCGCGCCAAGCCGATCGCCCTCACCGCGCTCGCCGCGATGCTGGGCGCGGGATTCATCCTCGACGACCCGATCTTCAACGGGCTCGCGATCTCGCTCATCTTCGGGATCCTCGTCTCCACGGCGCTCACGCTCGTGGTGATCCCCGTCCTCTACTACGCCACCTTCCGCAAGCGCTTCGGCGAGCACTGAGAACGGCCCCGGCGTAACGGCGCGGCGTTACAATGAGCATCCTGCGCATTCCCGGAGTCCCCTCATGGATGATCCGCTGCTCCTCGCGCGCGCGCAGTTCGGGCTGAACATCGCGTTCCACATCCTGTTCCCCACGCTCACGATCGCGCTCGCGTGGTTCCTGCTGGGCTTTCGCGTCGCCTTCCACCGCACGGGCGACGCGGGCTGGCTCAAGACCTACAAGCTGTGGACGAAGATCTTCGCGCTCACCTTCGCGATGGGCGTGGTGACGGGCATCGTGATGATCTTCCAGTTCGGCACCAACTGGCCGGGCTACATGAACCGCGTGGGCGCGATCGCCGGGCCGCTCCTGGGCTACGAGGTGCTCACCGCGTTCTTCCTCGAGGCGACCTTCCTGGGCGTGATGCTCTTCGGCATGAACCGCGTGCCCGCCTGGGCGCACATCGGCGCCACGGCGCTGGTGGCCGCGGGCACCTCGCTCTCGGCCTTCTGGATCCTCGCGCTCAATTCCTGGATGCAGACGCCCGCGGGGCACGTGCTCGACGGCAACCAGTGGATCGCCGGCGACTGGGTCGCGGTGATCTTCAATCCCTCGTTCCCGTACCGCTTCGTGCACATGATGATCGCCTCGGGGCTCACGGCGTCCTTCGTGGTGGCGGGGCTCTCGGCGTGGCGGCTGCTCAAGGCGCCGGCGGACGCGCTGCGCGCGGCGCACCCTGCGCGTGGGCGTCCTCGTGGCCGCGGCGCTCTCGCCCGTGCAGGCGGTCGTGGGCGACTTCCACGGCCTCAACACGCTGGAGCACCAGCCGGCCAAGATCGCGGCGATGGAGGCGATCTGGCACACCGAGAAGGGCGTGCCGCTGGTGCTCTTCGCCATCCCCAACGCGAAGACGCGGACGCAACGACTACGCCATCGAGATCCCCTACGGCGCGAGCCTCATCCTCAGGCACGACGCCGAACGCGGAGCTGAAGGGCCTGGACGCCTTCGGCGCGGACCACCCGCCGGTGGCGCCGGTGTTCTTCGCCTTCCGCATCATGGTCGGCATCGGCGTGCTCATGATCGCCGTGTCGTGGTTCACGGCCTGGGTCACCCGCCGCGAGGCGACGGCGCCGCGGTGGCTGCTGTGGACGCTCGCGGGATTCACCTTCTCGGGCTGGGTCGGCCACGCTCGCCGGCTGGATCGTCACCGAGATCGGGCGCCAGCCGTGGCTCGTCCAGGGAGTGCTGCGCACGAGCGAGGCGGTGGGCGAGATCTCGGGGGCCGAGCTGGGCGTGAGCCTCACCGGCTACGCGCTCACCTACGCGACCCTGTTCGTCGCCTACATGGTCGTGCTCACCCACCTGGCGGGCGAAGGCGCGGAAGCGGCGGCCGGCGAAGGCCCTGCCGGGCGCCTCCGCCGCCGGCGCGGCCGCGCACTAGAGGAGCCACGCCATGGACCTTCCCCTGATCTTCATGATGCTGATGGGCGTGGCGGTGCTGGCCTACGTGGTGCTCGACGGCTACGACCTCGGCGTGGGCATGCTGATGCCCGCGGCCAGCGCGGACGAGCAGTCGGTGATGGTGTCTTCCATCGGCCCCTTCTGGGACGCCAACGAGACCTGGCTCGTGCTGGGCATCGGGATCCTGCTGGTCGCCTTCCCCCTGGCCCACGGCGTCGTGCTGGGCGCGCTCTACCTGCCGGTGGTGGCGATGCTGGTCGGGCCTCATGTTCCGCGGCGTGGCCTTCGAGCTGCGCATGAAGGCGCTGGGCTGGCACCGCGAGCTGTGGAACTGGCTCTTCTGGGCCGGCTCCTTCCTGGCCTCCTTCTCGCAGGGCTTCATGCTCGGGCGCTACATCACCGGCTTCGAGCCGGGCTTCGGCTACCTCGCCTTCGCGGCGCGTCGTGGGCGCGAGCCTGTGCGGCGGCTACGTGCTGCTGGGCGCCACCTGGCTCGTGGTGAAGACCGAGGGCGAGCTGCAGCGCAAGGCGCTCGGGCTGGTCGCGCTGGGGGCTGCTGTGGGTGGCGCTGGGCGTGGGGCTGGTGAGCCTCGCCACGCCGATGGTGAGCGAGACGGTGCGCGCGAAGTGGTTCGACTTCCCGCGCACGCTCGCGCTCATGGCGCTGCCGGCCGCGTGCCTGTGGGCGGGCTTCATCGTCTGGCGCAGCACCGGGAGGATCGCCCGCCGCGAGGGCGCGCGCGACTGGCAGCCGTTCGCGGCCGCGGTGGCGATCTTCGCGATCAGCTTCCTGGGGCTCGCCTACAGCCTGTATCCCTACGTGGTGATCGACAAGCTCACCATCTGGGAGGCGGCCGCGCACCCCTCGTCGCTCAAGGTCGTCCTCATCGGCGCCGCGATCGTGCTGCCCTTCATCGTGGCCTACACGGCCATCTCCTACCGCGTGTTCCGCGGCAAGGCGAAGGCCGGGCTCTACGACTAGGCCGCTCGAGGCCTACTTCTCGATCAGCCCGCGCTTGTCCTTGACGCTCTTCCACTCGTCGGCGTCGGCCGGCGCGTCCTTGCTCTCGACGAGCGGCTTCCAGATCTTGCACAGCTCCGCGTTGAGGGCGATGAAGTCCTTCTGGTCCGCGGGCACGTCGTCCTCGGCGAAGATGGCCTCGACGGGGCACTCGGCCACGCACAGCGTGCAGTCGATGCACTCGTCGGGGTCGATCACCAGCATGTTGGGCCCCTCGCGGAAGCAGTCCACGGGGCAGACGTCCACACAGTCGGTGTACTTGCACTTGACGCAGGACTCGGTGACCACGTACGTCATGGAATCGGACCTTTCGGGAAGCGCGCGGCTTGTCCGTGCGCGGGAAAGCCCGCAATTTTACCAGATCGATGTCCGGGCCGAGCCTCCGCCGACCGGCGCCCGCGCGCAGGCGCTTTGCCTCGGGGGCCGGGATTAGGCTACGATTTCATCCCATCCCCAGCGCCCGGCCGCCCGCAAGGCTGCCTTCCCGGCGCGCCATCCCTTCCCGAAACGAGGCAACCGTGAGCGACAACATCATCCAGGTGACGGACGATTCCTTCGACCAGGAGGTCCTGAAGAGCCCCACGCCGGTGCTCGTCGACTACTGGGCCGAGTGGTGCGGCCCCTGCAAGATGATCGCCCCGGCGCTCGACCAGATCGCCCAGGAGTACGCCGGGCGCCTCAAGGTCGCCAAGCTCAACATCGACGAGAACCAGTCCACGCCGCCCAAGTTCGGCATCCGCGGCATCCCGACGCTCATGCTGTTCAAGAACGGCAACGTCGAGGCGACCAAGGTGGGCGCGCTCTCGAAGACGCAGCTCAACGCCTTCATTGACAGCAACATCTGAAAGCGGCTACCCTCACTTCTACGTCCTGGCTGTTGATCGATTAGGTTGCCGGCTCGTTCCTCGACCACGCCCGCAGCGCCCCCTCGTTCCGCAGCGCCCTCCGCAGCCAGGTAACCCCCCCGATTTCCCCGGCCCGTGCCTCCCGCGCGGTCCCGCTCGACACATCCAGCCCAAGCTCCCTCGCATGTACCTCTCAGACCTGAAGCTCAAACACGTCTCCGAGCTCCTCGAGATGGCCACGGAGCTCGAGGGCGCCAACCGCCTTCGCAAGCAGGAGCTCATCTTCGCCCTCCTCAAGGCCCAGGCGAAGAAGGGCGAGGCCATCTTCGGCGACGGCACGCTCGAGGTGCTGCAGGACGGCTTCGGCTTCCTGCGCTCGCCCGACACGAGCTACCTCGCCGGCCCCGACGACATCTACGTCTCGCCCTCGCAGATCCGCCGCTTCAACCTGCACACGGGCGACTCGATCGAGGGCGAGATCCGCACGCCCAAGGACGGCGAGCGCTACTTCGCCCTGGTGAAGGTGGACAAGGTGAACGGGGAGCCTCCCGAGAACGCCAAGTCCAAGATCCTCTTCGAGAACCTCACGCCGCTGCACCCGGACAAGCCGCTCAAGCTCGAGCGCGAGATCAAGGCGGAGGAGAACCTCACGGGGCGCGTGATCGACATCATGGCGCCCATCGGCAAGGGCCAGCGCGGCCTCATCATCTCGCCGCCCAAGGCCGGCAAGACGGTGCTCATGCAGCACATGGCGCACGCGCTCACCTCGAACCACCCCGACATCGTCCTCATCGTGCTGCTCATCGACGAGCGCCCGGAGGAAGTGACGGAAATGAGCCGCACCGTGCGCGGCGAGGTCGTGGCCTCCACCTTCGACGAGCCCGCCACCCGCCACGTGCAGGTGGCCGAGATGGTGATCGAGAAGGCCAAGCGCCTGGTCGAGCACAAGAAGGACGTGGTGATCCTGCTCGACTCCATCACCCGCCTGGCGCGCGCCTACAACACCGTCGTCCCCGCCTCCGGCAAGGTGCTCACCGGCGGCGTGGACTCCAACGCCCTGCAGCGCCCGAAGCGCTTCTTCGGCGCCGCCCGCAACGTCGAGGAAGGCGGCTCGCTCACGATCATCGCCACGGCGCTCATCGACACGGGCTCGCGCATGGACGACGTGATCTACGAGGAGTTCAAGGGCACGGGCAACATGGAGATCCACCTCGACCGGCGCACGGCCGAGAAGCGGGTCTACCCGGCCATCAACGTGAACCGGTCCGGCACGCGCCGCGAGGAGCTCCTGATCGCCCCGGAGATCCTCCCCAAGGTCTGGATCCTCCGAAAGCTCCTCTACGGCATGGACGAGCTCGAGGCGACCGAGTTCCTGATCGACAAGCTGCGCTCCACGAAGAGCAACGACGAGTTCTTCAGCTCGATGAAGAAGGGCTGAGCGGAGCGAAGCCCGGGCACCGGGAACGTCGTTGGACCGGACGGCAATCGCGCTTCGGCCCCGGACGAACGGGCCGCCGGTCAACGCCGGCAGACAGTGCGCGCGTGAACCAATTCGGTGCCGCAGGGTCGAACCGGGACCTGCAAACCCCTGATTGGCATAGGATTTGCGTTGGGGGCCCGTTTCGGCGATAATTCTCGTTTCCCGGCAGCCGGTGCTGGAACCCCCTGATCCCGGTGCCCAGAGAGCGAGAAAGGCGCGTAAAGACCATGAAAGAAGGCATTCACCCCAACTACCGCGAGGTCGTGTTCCTCGACACGAGCTGCGATTTCGGCTTCGTCACGCGCTCCACGGTCTCCACCAGCGAGACGATCACAGTGGAAGGACGGCAAGGAGTACCCTTGCTACAAGATCGAGATCTCGGCCGAGTCCCACCCCTTCTACACGGGCAAGCAGAAGATCGTCGACACCGCCGGCCGCGTCGACAAGTTCAAGAAGCGCTACGCGCGCAAGTCCGCCACGCCGTCCTGATCCATCGACCGGGCGCGGGCGCCAAGTGAGCGCCCGCTCGCATCGACTCGAAAGGCAGCCTCGGCTGCCTTTTTTGTTGCCGCGGCTACAATAGGCCCATGCCCCGTCGCCCCCCCGCGGACCGCGCGTGAACCGCGTCGCCGATCCCCTCGTCGATAGCCTCCGGCACCGGATCGCCTACGACGGCACGCGCACGCCGGTGAAGACGGTGCTGTTCCTGCTCGTCTGCCTCGCCTGGCTGCTGCCGGGGCTGGTGGGCCACGACCCCTGGAAGACCGACGAGGCCCTGGCCATGGGCGCGGTGGCCGGCATGCTCAAGACCGGCGACTGGGCCGTGCCGCTCATCGCCGGCGAGCCCTACCTCGAGCGCGCACCCCTCTTCTTCTGGGTCGCGGCCGCGTTCGCCAAGGCGCTCGGCGGCTGGCTGCCGCTGCACGACGCCGCCCGCCTCGCCGCCGGCTTCTTCATGGCGGTCACCATGGGCGGCGTGCACGTGGCCGCGTGCGCCCTGCACGGCCCCCGCGCCGGGCGGATCGCCGTGCTGCTGCTCATCGGGTGCCTGGGGCTCCTCATCCGGGCGCACGAGATGAGCACCGACCTGGCCGGTCTCGCCGGCGTCTCGGTGGGCGTGGCGGGCCTCGCGCTCGCCGCGCGCCGTCCCTGGATCGGCGGCCCGCTCTTCGGCGCCGGCCTGGGCGCCGCCTTCCTGGGCGACGGCCTCATTCCCGCGCTCCTGGTGGCCCTCCTCGCCCTCGCCCTGCCCCTCGCCGGCGAGGCCTGGCGCACCCGGAACTACGCCGTGGCGGCCGCCGCGGGCTTCGCCATCGCGGCGACGGCCGCGGGCCTGTGGCCCCTGGCCCTGTCGAGGCGCGATCCGGCCCTGGCGGCGGAATGGCTGGGCGTGGCGCTCGCCACCCGCTGGACGGGCGGCGCCGGCCGCGGCACGTTCGCCGACCTCGCCTACTTCACCAAGATCCTGCCGTGGTACGCCTGGCCCGCGCTGCCGCTCGCGGCGTGGACGCTCTGGAAGGCGCGCCGCAACCTCGCCGGCCGGCAGGACCTGCGCCTGCCGCTCGCCGCGAGCATCCTCTTCTACCTCGTCCTCACCCTCCTCGCCGAGGCACGCGAAGCCAACGCGATGCCGCTCCTCGTGCCGCTCGTCCTGCTGGGCGTGGCCGAGCTCGACACCCTGCCGCGCGGCGCCGCGAGCGCGCTCGACTGGTTCGGGGTCACCACCTTCTCCCTGGTCGCGCTGCTGCTCTGGGTGGGGTTCTTCGCCGCGATGAGCGGCAGCCCCGAGATCGTGGCGGCCTGGCTGCAGCGCGAGGTCCCCGGCTACCAGTACCCGTTCCGCTTCGTGGCCCTCGCGCTGGCCGCGCTCCTCACCTGCATCTGGGTCGTGGTCGTGGCGCGCTCGCTGCGGACCACGCGCCGCGCCGTGGTGAACTGGAGCGCGGGCATCACGATGGTGTGGATGCTCACGATGATGCTGGGGCTGCCGGTCATCGACCAGGCCCGCAGCTACCGGGGGCTCTCCATCCGGCTCGCGGCGGAGATCGGCACTTCGCCGTGCACGATCGGGGTGGGCGTGGGCGACGCGCAGCGCGCGCTCCTCGACTACTTCGCGGGCCTGCGCGTCCTGCCGCCGGACCACCGCGACGCCCGCCGCTGCCGCACGCTCGTCGCGCAGGCGAACCACGGCCGGATGCCGGCGTTCGACGCCCGGGGCTGGCGCGAGTCCTGGCGCGGCTCCCGGCCCGGCGACCGCAGCGAGGCCTTCGTCCTCTTCCGCCGCGGCGCGCTAGGCGCGCTCAGCGCTCCCGGAAGAGCCAGCCGGCGCGGATCAGCGCCTTCTCGATCTCCACGCCCACGAAGACCACGCACGAGAGCCCGAGGCACAGGACGAGCTCGGCCGCGGTGAGCGGCTGCGTGTGGAAGATGGGGTTGAGCCACGGCACGTAGATCACCGCGAGCTGCAGTCCCAGGGTGAGCGCCACCGCCCCGGCGAGCCAGGGATTGGAGCCCAGGCCCTGGGTGAAGAGCGAGTCGCGCTCCGAGCGGATCGCCAGGGCGAGCCCGAGCTGGGACAGCGCCAGCACGGTGAACACCATCGTCTGCCCATGGGCGTTTCCCGTCGCGTGCGCCCACGCCTGCATCGCGATGCACACCGCCGCCCATGGCGAGCCCGACCCACGCGATGTCTCTGCCAGAGGCCGCGCGCGAACACGTTCTCCTTCGGCGGGCGCGGCGGCCTGCGCATGAGACCGGGCTCGCCGGGCTCCATGGCGAGCGCGAGCCCCGGCAGGCCGTCGGTGACGAGGTTCACCCACAGGATGTGGATCGGCAGCAGCGGGAGCGGCAGCCCGAGGAAGGGCGCGACGAAGATCGTCAGGATCTCCCCCAGGTTGCCGGTCATGGCGTAGCGGATGAACTTGCGGATGTTGTCGTAGATGCGCCGGCCCTCGCGCACGGCGGTGACGATCGTGGCGAAGTTGTCGTCGAGGAGCACCAGGTGCGAGGCCTCGCGCGCCACGTCGGTGCCGGAGCGGCCCATCGCCACGCCCACGTCCGCGCGGCGCAGCGCCGGCGCGTCGTTCACGCCGTCGCCGGTCATCGCGACGACCTCGCCGCGCGCCTGCAGCGCCTCCACGATGCGGATCTTCTGCTCGGGGTTCACGCGCGCGTAGACGGCCGCCGCGCCGGCGCGCTCGCGCAGCTCCTCCGGCGACAGGCTCGCGAGCTCGACCCCGTCGATCACCGCCTCGCCCTCGCCCAGGATGCCCAGCGCCTGCGCGATGGCGCGCGCCGTCACCGGGTGGTCGCCCGTGATCATGACCGGGCGGATGCCGGCCGACACGCACTCGGCCACCGCCGCCGCGGCTTCCTCGCGCGGCGGGTCGATGAGCCCCACGAGCCCGAGGAAGACGAGCCCTTCCTCCACCTCGTCGATCGCCTCCCCGGAGGGCAGCCCTTCCCAGCGGCGCGACGCCACCGCGAGCACGCGCAGCCCCTCGGCGGCCATGCGCTCGGCCTCGGCGAGCGCCGCCGACCAGTCGATCGCCGTCTCGCCCTGCGCCGTGGCCACGCGCGTGCACCGGGGCACCAGGGACTCGGGCGCGCCCTTGGTGAGGGCGAGGTAGCCCGTCGCCGTCGCGGTGCACCGTCGTCATGCGCTTGCGGTCCGAGTCGAAGGGCAGCTCCATCACGCGCGGCATGGCCGCCGCGAGCTCCTCCTTGTCGAACGCCGCTTCGCCCGCGGCGGCGTGGAGCGCCGTCTCCGTGGGGTCGCCCTGCAGGACGCCCGAGGCGTCCTCCACCGCGTCGTTGCACAGCGCCATGGCCCGCAGGAGCTGCGGCCACGGCTCGCCTTCCGGCACCGGACCCTCGGTCCAGGCCGGCCCCGCCGCCGTCCACATCCGCGCCACGCGCATCCGGTTCTGCGTGAGCGTGCCCGTCTTGTCGGAGCAGATGGTCGTCACCGAGCCGAGGGACTCGACCGCGGGCAGCCGCCGGACGAGGGCGTTCCTCTGCGCCATCTTGCCCGCGCCCATCGCGAGCGCCACCGTCACCACCGCGGGCAGCGCCTCGGGTATGGCCGCCACCGCGAGGCTCACGGCGGTGAGGAACATGAGCACCAGCGGCTCGCCGCGCAGGATCCCGGCCGCGAAGACGACGGCGCAGATGCCCAGCGCCACCAGGGCGAGCAGCCGGCCGAACTGCGCGAGCCGGCGCTGCAGCGGCGTCTGCCCCTCGATGCCCGACTGGAGGAGGGTCGCGATGCGGCCCAGCTCCGTCGCCATGCCGGTGGCCACCACGATGCCGCGGGCGCGGCCGTAGGTGACGATGGTCCCCTTGTAGGCCATGTTGGCGCGGTCGCCGAGCGCGGTCGCCTCCTCGCCGAGGGGCGCCACGCCCTTGTCCACCGGCACGGACTCGCCGGTGAGCGCGGCTTCCTGCACCTTCAGGCGCGCGACCTTCGCCAGGCGCAGGTCCGCCGGGACGACGTTGCCCGCCTCGACGATCACCACGTCGCCGGGCACCAGGTCGCCGGCCGCGATCTCGGCCACCTGCCCGTCGCGCACCACCCGCGCGTGCGGCGCGCCCAGCTGGCGCAGCGCGGCCATCGTCTGCTCCGCGCGGTACTCCTGCACGAAGCCGATCACCGCGTTCAGCACCACGATCACCACGATGGCGATCGAATCCTCGGGCTCGCCCACGAGGCCCGCGACGACCGCCGCCGCGAGCAGCACGACGATCATGAAGTCGGTGAACTGCGCCGCGAGCATGAGCCACGGGGAACGGCGCCTGCCCTCCGTGAGCTCGTTGGCCCCGTGCAGCGCGAGCCGCCGGCCCGCCTCGCCTTCCGCGAGCCCGGCCTCGATGCCGGTCTCCAGGCGCCCGGCGACCTCTTCCGCCTCGAGGCGGTGCCAGTCGGGCGGTGCGGCGGCGCGCAGGGCTGGGGCGTCCACGGGAGCGCCTCAGAATCCGAAGGCCCGGAGCACCCCGAGGTACACGAGGATCGTCAGGGTGTCCTGCAGGACGGTGGCCATGGGGCCGCTGCCGTAGGCGGGGTCCACGCGCATCTGCGAGAGCCCCCAGGGGAAGGCGATGCCGATGCCGCTCGCGATGGTGCCGGCGGCGAAGAGGGCGGTGCCGACCGCGCCGGCGAGGGCGCAGGTCGCCGGAAGGTCGCCGCCACGGCCACGAAGGCGAGCACCCCCAGCACCGCGCCGATGACGGCGCCCGTGCGCAGTTCCCCGGCCACGAGGTGGCCGATGCCGGAACGCGTGAGCGACAGGCCGCGCACCGCGATCGCCTCGCTCTGCGTCCCGATGGCGTCGGCGAGGTACACGAGCGCGGGCACGAAGAAGGCCACGGCCACGTGCGCCTGGATCAGGTCCTCGAATCCCGCCATCGCGGCGGTGGCCGCGGCGCTGCCCGCGAGCCCGGCGAGGAGCCAGGGCAGGCGGTGGCGCGCGCGGCGCATCGGCGGATCGTCGATCGCGTGCCGGGCGCGCGCGTTCTCGCGCGTGATGCCCGTGAGCAGGTGCAGGTCCTCGACGTGCTCGCGGCGCAGGACCTGCAGCAGCGCCTGCGGCGGCACCGCGCCCAGCAGCGCCCCGCTCGCGTCGACCACGGGCAGCGCGTCGACCGCGCCGTGCAGCGCGACGGAAGCGGCGTGCTCCTGGTCCTCCTCCGGATGCACCCTGGGATAGTCGCGGGCCATCACCTCGCCCAGCGGCGTTGCGGCGGGCGTGGCGAAGAGGCGGCCGATCGTGACCACGCCCTCGAGCAGCCCGTGCGGGCCGGTCACCGCGACGATCTCGACGCAGGCCGGCTGCTCCGCGGCGAGACGCTCCCGCACGCGGCCCGCGGTCTCGTCGCGGCCGGCCCGTGCGACGTCGGCGACCAGGTGGTCCGCCACGCGTTCGCGGTGCTCGTGCCTCTGGGGATCCATGGCCTGCGCCTCGCGGATCAACGCCCCCAGCTTGCCACCCCCCGGGGTGCGCGGCGTGACCTGCGTCAAGGGGGCGGCCCGCCCCCCCGCCTCACTTCACCAGCGTGACGGGCACCCCGGCCAGGTGGATCACCTTGGTCGCCACCGACCCGAGCACCAGGCTCTTCACCGGCCCCAGGCCGCGCGTCCCCATGACGATGCCGTCGACGCCTTCCCGCGCCGCGACTTCCGCGATGATCTCCCCCGGCTCGCCGACCAGCAGGTGCTCCTCGCAGGGCACGCCGGCGGACTCGAGCATCGCGCGCGCGTCCTTCATCGCCTCGCGGCCGGCCCTCTCGTGCAGCTGGTGCACCATCTCGGCCGTGACGTGCGGGGAGACATCCATCGCCAGGACGGGCACCTGGACGTTGAGCAGGAGCACCTTCGCCAACGGCCGGCCGGCGACGTGGAGCAGGGCCCATTCGACCGCGCGCAGGGAACTGGGCGAGCCGTCCACCGGCAGCAGCAGCTTGTTCATGCGAACTCCTCCGTGATTCTCCTGAAGGCTCAGGCCAGGCGCCGGTCCAGCAGCTCGATCCAGTGCGACATGGGCCTCGAGGCCCCCGACTCGATGTGCAGCAGGCACCCGATGTTCGAGGTGCACAGGGCGGCGGGGCTTCCGGACTCCAGCGCGGCCACCTTGTTGGCGAGCAGCTGCCCGGAGAGCGCGGGCTGCAGGATCGAGTACGTGCCCGCCGAGCCGCAGCAGGCGTGCGAATCGGGCACGAAGGTGAGCGTGAAGCCCGCCTCGCGCAGCACCCCTTCGACGATGCCCTTCTGCTTCAGCCCGTGCTGCAGGCTGCAGGGCGGGTGGTAGGCGATGGGCTCGGCCACCGGCGCCTTGCCGGCCAGGAGCTTCGCGAGCGCCTCGCGCTCGGCGGCCACCACCTCGCCCACGTCCTTCGCGAGCGCCGTGATGCGCGCGGCCTTCTGCGCGTACGCGGGGTCGTGCGCCAGCAGGTGCCCGTAGTCCTGCACCATCGTGCCGCAGCCGCTCGCCGTGATGACGATCGCCTCCGCGCCCGCCTCGACGTGCGGCCACCACGCGTCGACCTGGCGGCGGATGCGCTCCAGCGGCCGCCTCCTGGGCGTTCAGGTGGTACTCGATCGCGCCGCAGCAGCCCGCCTGCGGCACGCGCACGAGCGAGATGCCCAGCCGGTCGAGCACGCGCGCCGTGGCGGCGTTGATGTCGGGGGCGAGCGTGGGCTGCACGCAGCCGTCCAGCACGATCATCCGCCGCGCGTGCCGCGCGGCCGGCCACGGGCCCGCCTCGCGCTTCGGCGGCACCTGCCGCGCGAGGGCGGCGGGCAGGAGCGGGCGGAAGACCCGGCCCAGCGCCACGCCGAAGGCGAAGAGCGGCCCGGAGAGGAAGGCGAAGCGCAGCAGCCGGCGGAAGGCGCCGTCGGCGAACGCGCGCGGCACCTTCTTCTCCACCAGGGCGCGGCCGATGTCCACGAGCCGGCCGTACTGGACGCCCGACGGGCAGGTGGTCTCGCACGCGCGGCAGGTGAGGCAGCGGTCGAGGTGCACCTGCGTCTTCGCGGTCACGGGGGCGCCCTCGAGCGCCTGCTTCATGAGGTAGATGCGCCCGCGCGGGCTGTCGAGCTCGTCGCCCAGCAGGTTGTAGGTCGGGCACGTGGCGAGGCAGAAGCCGCAGTGCACGCACTTGCGCAGGATCGCGTCGGCCTCGCAGGCCCTCGGGCGTGTCCTTGATCCAGTCGGCGAGGTTGGTCTGCATGCGGGGAGGTCAGAAGTTGTCCAGGCGGCCGGGGTTGAGGATCCCGGCGGGGTCGAAGGCGTCCTTGAGGCGGCGGTGGATCTTCGCGATCGCCGGGGCGAGGGGATGGAACACGCCCGCGGCGCGGTCGCCGCCCCGGAAGAGCGTCGCGTGGCCCCGCGCGCCGGCGGCGAGCTCGCGCGCGCGCGCCGTGTCGAGCGCGCCGCTCACCCAGCGCAGCCCGCCGCCCCATTCGACGAGCTGCGGGTGCGCCGCGGCCACGGGCGCGGCGGTCTGCGCGACCGAGAGCCGCCACAAGGGGCGCTCCGGCCGCGAAGAACGGCAGGCGGTGCTCGCGAAGCGCTTCCCAGTACGCGGCGCCGTCGGCGACCTCGGTGCCGCCCAGCTTCGCGCGCGCCGCGGCGACGGCGCTGGCGGCGCCGGCCAGGCGCACGCGCAGCACGCCCGCCTCCCAGGCCGTGGCCGAGAGCGGCAGGGGCCGGCCCGCCCACTGGTTCACGGTCTCGATCATGCGCGCCTCGTCCATCTCGAAGGCGAGGGTCGCCTCGGCGGGCGGCCGGGGCAGCACCTTGAAGGAGAGCTCCGTGAGGATGCCCAGCGTGCCCAGGGCGCCGGCCATGAGGCGCGAGACGTCGTAGCCGGCGACGTTCTTGATCACCCTCCCGCCGAACGAAAGGTCCTCGCCCTTGCCGTTCACGATGCGCGCGCCCAGCACGAAGTCGCGCGCCGCCCCGGCGTAGGGCCGGCGCGGGCCCGAGAGGTTGCAGGCCACGGTGCCGCCGATGGTGGCCGCCTCGCCGAAGCGCGGCGGCTCGAAGGCGAGCATCTGGCCCTGCGCGGCGAGCGCCGCGTCGATGTCGGCGAGGCGCGTGCCCGCCTTCACGGTGAGCACGAGCTCGCGCGGCTCGTAGGCCACGATGCCGGCGTAGGCCCGCCATCTCGAGCGGCTCGCCCTTCGCGGCGGCGCCGTAGAAATCCTTCGTGCCGCCGCCGCGGATCGCGAGCGGCGCCTTGCGCGCCGCGTGGTCCTTCACGCGCTCGCACAGTGCCTTGATGAAGTCGTCGGCCATGGTGGACTCTAGAACCGGGGAATGTCGGGCCGCGGGACGCGGCCGCCCCGCACGTGCATGCCGCCCCACTCCGCGCAGCGCTTGAGCGTGGGGACGGCCTTGCCGGGATTGAGGATGCCCGCGGGATCGAAGGCGCGCTTCACGTCGTGGAAGGCGGCGATCTCGCCGTCGCGGAACTGCAGGCACATGGCCTTCAGCTTCTCGATGCCCACGCCGTGCTCGCCGGTGATGGTGCCGCCGTGGTCGATGCACAGCTCCAGGATCTTCCCGCCCAGCTCCTCGCTCCTTTCCAGCTCGCCCGCCTTCGTCGAGTCGTAGAAGATGCACGGGTGCATGTTGCCGTCGCCCGCGTGGAAGACGTTGCCGATCACCATGCCGTACTCGCGGCCCAGCGCGTAGATCGCCTCGAGCACCTCCGGCAGCGCGCGCCGCGGGATGGTGCCGTCCATCGTGTAGTAGTCGGGCATCACGGTCGCGAGCGCGGCGAAGGCGCCCTTGCGCGACTTCCACAGGCTGGCGCGCTCCTCGGCGTCCTTCGCCACCCGCACTTCCGTGGCGCCGCACGAGTCGAGGATCGCCCGCACCGTCGCGAGCATCTCGGCCGTCTCCTCGGCGCCGCCGTCGACTTCGACCAGCAGCAGCGCCTCGGCCTTCGGCAGCCCGAGGGCCATGTAGCGCTCGCAGGCGTCGATCACGACGCGGTCCATCATCTCGATCGCGGCCGGGATCACGCCCGCACCGATGATCGCGCCCACGGCCTCGGCGCCCGCCTTCACCGAGGCGAAGGCGGCCAGCAGCGTTTCCGTGGCCTCGGGCCGCGGCAGCAGGCGCAGCGTGGCCCGCGTGATCACGCCCAGGTTGCCTTCGCTGCCGTTCAGGACCGCCAGCAGGTCGTAGCCGGACGAGTCGAGCGCCTCGCCCGCCCACCTCGAGCAGGTCGCCCTCGCCGTCGACCACGTGCAGGCCGACCACGTTGTGGACCGTGAGCCCGTACTTGAGGCAGTGCACGCCGCCGGCGTTCTCGGCGATGTTGCCGCCGATGGAGGAGACGACCTGGCTCGACGGGTCGGGCGCGAAGTAGAGCCCCGCCGGCGCCGCGGCCTCGGTCACCTGCGCGTTGGCCACGCCCGGCTCTACCGTCGCGAGGCGCGCGAGGGCATCGACGGCGAGCAGGCGCCGCATGCGCGTGAAGCACGAGCAGCACGCCGTCGGGATCGGGGATCGCGCCGCCCGAAAGGCCCGTGCCCGCGCCTCGCGAGACCAGCGCCACCCCGAGGCGGGCCAGCGCGCGCGCGACCTGCCGGACCTGGTCCTCGCGAATCCGGAAGCGGCGACGGCCATCGGGGTCGCGCGGTGCTGGATATAGGCATCCGTCTCGAAGGCGGCGAGGCGCTCCGTCTCGGCGACGACGGTGAGCGCGGGGCGCACCGAGGCGAGCGCCGCGAGGACGGCGGCGCGGGCGTCGCTCGCGCGACGGCGTTCATCAGAACCGCGGCAGGTCGGGGAACGGCAGCTGGCCGCGGCTCACGCGCATCGCGCCGTAGTCGGCGCAGCGGTTGAGGGTCGGGACGCCCTTGCCCGGGTTGAGCAGCCCCTGGGGATCGAACGCCGCCTTCACCGCGTGGAACTGCTGCGAGCTCCGCCGGCCGGAACTGGATGCACATCTGCTTGATCTTCTCCACGCCCACGCCGTGCTCGCCGGTGATGGTGCCGCCCACCTCGATGGAGAGCTCGAGGATGTCGCCGGCGAACTCCTCGGTCTTCTCGAACTCGCCGGGCACGTTGGCGTCGTAGAGGATGAGCGGATGCAGGTTGCCGTCGCCCGCGTGGAAGACGTTGGCGCAGCGCAGGCCGTAGTGCGCCGAGAGCTCGGCGATGCGCCGCAGCACCTTCGACACCGCGCCGCGCGGGATGGAGCCGTCGATGCAGTAGTAGTCCGGCGAGATGCGGCCCACGGCCGGGAACGCCGCCTTGCGCCCGGACCAGAACTTCAGCCGCTCGGCCTCGCTCGCCCGAGACCGCGAAGCCCGTGCTGCCGGCCTCGCGCATGACGTCCTCGATCTTGGCGATCTCCTCGGCCACCTCCTCGGGCGTGCCGTCGGATTCGCACAGCAGGATCGCCTCCGCCTCGAGGTCGTAGCCCGCGTGCACGTAGTCCTCGACGGCGGCCGTGGCGAGCTTGTCCATCATCTCGAGCCCGGCGGGCACGATGCCCGCGCCGATCACCGCGGCCACCGCCTCGCCGGCGGACTCGACGTTGGCGAACGAGGCCATCACCACCCGGGCCGTCTGCGGCTTGGGCAGGAGCTTCACCGTCACTTCCGTGAGGAGCGCGAGCAGGCCCTCGGAGCCGGTCATCACGGCCAGGAGGTCGTAGCCGGGAGCGTCGAGCGCGTCGCAGCCGAACTCCACGTCGTCGCCCTCGATGGTGAGGGCGCGCACCTTCTGGATGTTGTGCACGGTGAGGCCGTACTTGAGGCAGTGCACGCCGCCGGAATTCTCCGCGACGTTGCCGCCGATCGAGCAGGCGATCTGGCTGGACGGGTCGGGGGCGTAGTACAGGCCGTGGGGCGCGGCGGCCTCGGTGATCTGGGCGTTCCTCACCCCGGGCTGCGCGCGCGCCGTGCGCGCGAGCGGGTCGAGGGCGAGGATGCGGTTGAACTTGCCCAGCGACAGCAGGATGCCGTCGGCGAGCGGCAGCGCGCCGCCGGAGAGCCCGGTCCCCGAGCCGCGCGCGACCACGGGCGTGCCCGTCTCGCGCGCCACCCGCAGCACCTCGGCCGCCTCCGCGATGGTGGCGGGCAGCGCCGCCACGAGCGGCGTCTGGCGGTAGGCCGACAGGCCGTCGCATTCGTACGGGAGGAGATCCTCCTTCGCCGTGAGCACCGCGTGCGCGGGCAGGCGGGCCGCGAGAGCCGAGGACACCAGGGCCTGGCGCTCGGGCGTTGCGGCAGGGGAGGCGGTCGAAGTCATGGCGGGAAGGGGAACCGTTCATACGATAGCATGGTCCCAACACCCCTCGTTTCCCGCCGCCAACCGCGCCATCGCCCGCCATGGACCCCCTCGCCTGGCACGTCATCGCCGCCCTCCTCGTGATCGTGGGGCTCGCCGGAACCGTGCTGCCGGTGCTGCCGGGCGTCGCCCTGATCTTCGCCGGACTGCTGCTCGCGGCGTGGGCGGACGGCTTCCAGCGCGTCGGGGTCGTGGCGCTCGTGATCCTGGGCCTCCTCACGGCGCTCGCCATGGCCCTCGACTTCATCGCGTCCTCCCTGGGCGCGAAGAAGCTGGGCGCGAGCCCCCGCGGCATCGCGGGCGCGGCGATCGGGGCGGTCGTGGGGATCTTCTTCGGCCTGCCCGGCCTCGTGCTGGGCCCGTTCGTCGGCGCGGTGGCCGGGGAGCTTTCCGCCAACCGCGAGCTCCTGCACGCCGGGCGGGCGGGGCTGGGCACGTGGCTCGGGCTGCTGCTGGGGACGGTGGCCAAGCTCACGCTGGCCTTCCTGATGGTCGGCGTGTTCGCGACCGCGTGGCTGCTCGGGGGCTAGGCCCTCGCCTACCCTCACCCCGGCCCTCTCCCAAGGGAGAGGGAGGAAGGTCAGGACATCACCGCGAGCTGCTCGTTGGCGGCCTCGAGGCGCTCGACCAGCGTGTTGAGGAAGCGCTCGTCGAAGAGGCGCCGGCAGCTGAGCGAGGACGCGCGCAGGTCCTCGGCGCGGATCTTCACGATGATGCAGTCCGAGGTCGTGGTGACGGTCGCCGAGCGGTGCGGCGCGTCCTTGTGCGCGAGGTAGGACATCTCGCCGAAGCAGTCCCCGGCCGAGAGCACGCTCAGGGTCTTCTTTCCGCGCGTGACGCGCACGTAGCCGCCGGCCAGGATGAAGAACGAGTCGCCGTGGTCGCCCTCCTTGATGAGGGCCGTGTTGGGCGGGAACTTCGCCCACTTCGAGATGCGCAGCACCTCCCACAGCTCGTTCTCGGGGAAGTCCTTGAAGAACGAGAGCGCGCGGCAGAGGTTGAAGCGCTCCGTGTCCGACTGCTCGCGCTCGCCCGCCTGGTGCAGCTTCTTCCACACCTCGGCGAGCGCCTGGCCGAACTCCTCCCAGGTCGCGTAGCGCTTGGCCGGGTCCTTGGCCATGGCCTTGAGCGTGATCTCGTCCAGGTCCGGGAGCAGCCCCTGGCGGTGCACGCCGGGCGGCTCGGGCTCGGTGTTCACGATCTGGTAGATGACGCTCATCGTGTTGGCGCCCGTGAACGGCAGGCGCCCGGCGAGGAGGTAGTACATCACGACGCCCAGCGCGTAGATGTCGGTCACGGCCGAGGCCTGCGTGCCGCCGGTGATGAGCTCGGGCGCCATGTAGGCGGGCGAGCCCACGTTCGTGATCACGGTGCGGTCGGAGACCGTGTTGATGGACGCGCCGAAGTCGGCGATCTTGATGTCGGTGCCGTCGACGTGGAGGATGTTGCCCGGCTTGATGTCGCGGTGCGTGAGGCCGAGCTTGCTGGCGAAGGCGAGCGCGCGCACGCACTTGAAGATGATCTCGGCGACCTCGGCCGGGTCGAGCATCGACGACGGGCTCGCAGAACTTCTCCAGCGTGCCGCCCTCGACGAACTCCATCACGATGTAGCTGAACTCGTCCTCGACGACGGCGTCGAAGATCTGGACGATGTGCGGGTGGTGGAGCTTGCCGGCGAGCGCGGCCTCGTTGAGGAACATGCTCTTGTAGAACGCGCCGTCCTCGGTGCTCTTGAGCGCCTCGGGATAGGCCACCTTGATGGCGACCTGCTTGTTGCCGAACGGGTCCGTGGCGAGGTAGACCTTGCCCGGTCGCGCCCCGCCCCAGCTCGCGGACGATCTGGTACTTCCCGATGGTCTCCATTCCGGGATTATAGGGAAAAAGGGGGGCGCTGCCCCCCTTCCCCTTTCCGGCCCGCCGGCGGGCCCCCGGAGGCGCCCTAGAAGAGCCCGACGATCTTGCCGTCGTCGCCCACGTCGATGGCGCAGGCCGAGGGCACCTTGGGCAGGCCCGGCATCGTCATGATGTCGCCGCAGACCATCACGACGAACTCCGCGCCCGCGGCGAGGCGCACCTCGCGCACGTTCACCACGTGCCCGGAGGGCGCGCCGCGAAGCTGCGGGTCGGTCGAGAAGGAGTACTGCGTCTTCGCCACGCACACCGGGATAGTGGCCGTAGCCCGACTCCTGCAGCCGCTTGATCTGGGCGCGCACCTTGGAATCGGCGGTGATGTCGGAGGCGCCGTAGATCTTGGTGGCGATCGCCTTCATCTTGTCCCAGAGGGTGGCGCTCTCCTCGTAGACGTACTTGAAGTCGTTGGGCTGCTCGCACATCTTGACGACCTCGCGGGCGACGTCGGCCGCGCCCTTGCCGCCGTCGGCCCAGTGGCGCGCGAGCACCACCTTGGCGCCGTGGTGGGCGAGCTTGTCCATGAGGAGCTTGACCTCCTCGTCGGTGTCCTCGGTGCGGTGGTTGATGGACACCACGCAGGGCAGGCCGTAGTTGTTGCGGATGTTGTTCACGTGCCGCTCGATGTTGGTGATCCCCTTCTCGAGCGCGGCGAGGTTGGGCTTGGAGAGCTCCTTCACGTCGATGCCGCCGTGGAACTTGAGCGCGCGGATGGTGGCCACCAGCACCACCGCCGAGGGGCGCAGCCCGCTCTTGCGGCACTTGATGTCGATGAACTTCTCGGCGCCCAGGTCGGCGCCGAAGCCCGCTTCCGTCACCACGTAGTCGCCGAGCTTGAGCGCGGTCTGCGTGGCGAGCACGGAGTTGCAGCCGTGGGCGATGTTGGCGAACGGCCCGCCGTGGATGAACGCGGGCGAGTGCTCGAGCGTCTGCACCAGGTTGGGCGCCAGCGCGTCCTTCAGCAGCGCGGCCATCGCGCCGTGGGTCTTCAGCTCGCGGGCGAGGATGGGCTTCTGGTCCTTGGTGTAGCCGCAGACGATGTTGCCCAGGCGCTCCTTCAGGTCCTTGATCGAGGTCGACGAGGCAGAAGATGGCCATGACCTCGGAGGCGACCACGATGTCGAAGCCGTCCTCGCGCGGGAAGCCGTTGGCCGGCCCGCCCAGGGCGATCGTGATCTCGCGCAGCGCCCGGTCGTTCATGTCCATCACGCGCTTCCACGCGATGCGGCGCACGTCGAAGCCCAGCTCGTTGCCGTGGTTGATGTGGTTGTCGATCATCGCCGCCAGGAGGTTGTTGGCGAGCGCGATGGCGTTGAAGTCGCCCGTGAAGTGCAGGTTGATGTCCTCCATGGGCACCACCTGCGCGTAGCCGCCGCCGGCCGCCCCGCCCTTCATGCCGAACACCGGGCCCGAGCGAGGGCTCGCGCAGGCAGATGACGGCCTTCTTGCCGATGTGGTTGAGGGCGTCGCCCAGGCCCACCGTGGTGGTGGTCTTGCCTTCGCCGGCCGGCGTCGGGCTGATGGCCGTGACGAGGATGAGCTTGCCGTCGGGCTTCTTCTTGAGCGTGTCGATGTAGTCGAGGGAGATCTTGGCCTTGGTGCGGCCGAAGGGCTCGATCGCGTGCTCGGGAATGCCGAGCTTGGCGGCGATCTCGCCGATGGGCTTCATCTTCGCTTTTTGGGCGATTTCGATATCGGACAGCATGATGGGCTTTCCTCCTCTTGGGTTGCCGGGAGTATAGGAACGCCCCAAAATGCGGGGCCTTGACTCGGGTCAAGGCTTGACCGCCGTCAAGAAGGGCGAAACCCCATGCACCCCCACGAGAGCCTGATCCGCGAGTTCTACGCCGCCTTCGCGCGCCGCGACGCCGAGGCCATGGCGCGCTGCTACCACGACGAGGTGTTCTTCTCCGACCCGGCCTTCCCGGCGCTGCGGGGCGAGGAGGCCCGCGACATGTGGCGCATGCTGCTTTCCCGCGCCCAGGACCTCGAGGTCGTCCTCGAGGAGGCGGGCGCGGACGCCACCGGGGGCAGCGCCCGCTGGAGCGGCGACCTACACCTTCTCGCGCACCGGCCGCCGGGTGGTCAACCGGATCTCGGCGCTGTTCGCCTTCCGCGACGGCCGCATCGTCCGCCACTACGACCACTTCTCCTTCTGGCGCTGGTCCGCGCAGGCGCTGGGGCCCACGGGCCGGTTCCTCGGGCTGGTTCGCCCCGCTGAAGTGGATGGTGCGGCGGCAGGCGGCGACCCAGCTGGAGCGCTTCCGCGAGCGGCGCGCGGCCTGAAGCGGCGCGCTCCCCGGTCAGGCTTTCGGGCGGCGCAGGATGATCACGTTGCCGGCCACGGACACGGCCACGCCCGCGAGCGCGAGCAGCTCCCAGCGGTAGCCCTCGAAGACCGAGGAGATCGCGAGCGCCACGATGGGAACCATCACCCCGATGTAGCCCGCGCGCGCGGGCCCCACGCGCCCCAGGAGCGTGAGGAAGCCGCCGAAGGCGAGGACGGAGCCGAAGACCGCGAGGTACAGCGAGCGAGAGCACGTACGCCGGCGTCGCCTCGAAGGCGAGCGGCCTGCCGAGCGCCAGGGCGATCGCCAGCGTGAAGAGCGCCCCGTAGAGCATCCCCCAGGCCATCGACTGCCAGATGGGCAGGCCCGCGTCGTGGTTGCGGTGCGCGACCATGTTCCCGAGCGCCGAGAGCACCACGGCCGCCACGGTGAACGCCGCCCCCAGGGCGACCTGGCCGTCCGCCTTCAGGTGCGCGAACTCCGGCCAGAAGACGAGCGTGATGCCCGCGATGCCCAGGAGCGCCCCCGATCCCCACGCGCAGCGTCATCGGCGAGCCGAAGATGAGCCGCATCCCCACCATGTTGAGGAGCGGGCTCGCGGAATAGCCCACCGCCACCAGGCCGGAGACCACGTTCTGCTCGGCGTAGTACACCGCCACGTAGCTCACGCTGAACATGAAGGCGCCCTGGAAGGCGATCCACAGGTGCTCGCGCGCGCGTGAAGCGAAGCGGCAGGCCGCGCGCCAGGCACCAGCCGAACAGCAGCAGCGAGGCGAGCAGGAACCGGTAGAACACGCTCGCCTCGGGCGCCACCGAGCCCAGCTGGAAGGTGATCGCGATCCAGGTCGAGCCCCAGATCGCCACGCACGCGGCGAAGAGCTGCAGGTTGGTCAACGCGCCAGCCCGGCCTGGTCGAGGATGAAGGAGTACGTGAAGGCGAGCTCCTTCAGGGCGTCGTAGCGGCCCGAGGCGCCGCCGTGGCCGGCCTCGAGGATGGTCTTGAGGAGCACCGGGTTGGAGTCGGTCTTGAGGCTGCGCAGCTTCGCCACGTACTTGGCGGCCTCCCAGTAGGGCACCTGGCTGTCGTTGAGGGAGGCCTCCACGAGCATGGCCGGATAGGCCTTCGCGCGCCAGGTTGTCGTAGGGCGAGTAGGCGCGGATGACCTTGTAGTCCTTCTCCACGTTGGGGTTGCCCCACTCGATGTATTCCTGCGTCGTGAGCGGCAGCGTCGCGTCGAGCATGGTGTTCACCACGTCCACGAACGGCACGCCGCTCACGACCGCCCGGAAGAGGTCCGGCCGCAGGTTCGCCACCGCCCCCACCAGCAGGCCGCCGGCGCTCTCGCCCTGGATCACCAGGCGGTCGGGGGCCGTCCAGCCCTTCGCCGACGAGGAACTCGGCCGCCGCGATGAAGTCGGTGAAGGTGTTCATCTTCTTCGCGAGCTTGCCGTCGTCGTACCAGAGCCTGCCGCGGTCGCCGCCGCCGCGCACGTGCGCGATGGCGAAGACCATGCCCCGGTCGAGCAGGGAGAGCCGCGAGGAGCGGAAGTGCACGTCCATCGGGTGGCCGTAGGAGCCGTAGCCGTACAGCAGCAGCGGCTGCGGGCCGCCGGCGCGCAGCGACTTCTTCCACACGAGGGAGACGGGCACCTTCGTGCCGTCCTTCGCCGGGGCCATGAGCAGGGCCGAGTCGTATTCCAGGGGATCGTAGCCGCCCAGGACGGGCTGCTGCTTGAGGAGCGTGCGCGTGCGCTTCGCCACGTCGTAGTCGTACGTCGTGCGCGGGCGTGACGTAGCTCTGGTAGACGAAGCGCAGGAGGTCCGTGTCGAACTCCTCGTTCGTCCCCGGGCCCGTCGAGTACACGGCCTCGGGCATGTCGATGTGGTGGTGGCGCCCCGTCGCGAACTCGGTGACGCGCAGCCTGGGCACGCCGTCGTCGCGCTCCGTGGCCACCCAGAAGCCCTTGAAGAGGTCGACGTCCTCGAGCATCACGGCCTTGCGGTGCGGCAGCACCTGCTTCCAGTTGCGCGGCGCCGGATCGGCGAGCGGCGCGCGCACCAGGCGGAAGTTCTTCCCCTTGTCGTTGGTGCGGATCCAGAACTCGCCGCCGTGGTGGTCCACGTAGTACTCGTGGCCGGTCCGGCGCCTGGCCACGACGCGCGCCGGCGCCAGGGGCTGGACGGCGGGGACCACGCGCACTTCCGACGTGTCCTTCGAGGCCGAGGTCGCCACGACCCACTCCCCGCTCCGCGTCGTGCCGACGCCGAGGTTGAAGAGCTCGTCCTTCTCCTCCCAGACGAGCGCGTCCTTCGGCTGGCCCAGCCGGTGGCGCAGGAGCCGGTCCGGCCGCTTGGCGGCGTTCTGCTGCGTGTAGAAGAGCGTGCGGCTGTCGCCCGCCCAGGCCATGGAGTCCACGCGCTCGAGCCGGTCCGCGAGGAGCTCGCCGGTGCGCAGGTCCTTCACGTACGCGGTGTACTCCCGGTAGCCGGTGAAGTCGGCGGCGTAGGCGAGGTAGTTGCCGTCGGGGCTCACCTCGAAGAGATCGACGCCGGCGTAGGCCTTGCCCCTGGCGAGCTCGTTCACGTCGAGCATCACTTCCTCGGGCGCCTCCATCGACCCCTTGCGGCGGCAGTAGATCGGGTACTGGAGCCCCTCGACCTCGCGCAGGTAGTACCACCAGCCGTGGTAGCGGTAGGGGACGCTCTCGTCGGTCTCCTTGATGCGGGAGAGGATCTCCTTGTAGAGCTTCTCGCGGAACCCCTCCAGGTGCCTCGTGGCCGCCTCGGTATAGGCGTTCTCGGCCTTCAGGTGCTCGATCACCTCCGGGTTGTCCTTCTCGCGCAGCCAGAAGTAGTCGTCGACGCGCGTGTCGCCGAACTTCGTCATCGTGACGGGCGCCTTCTTCGCGACGGGCGGCTTCGGGAAGGTCGGTGGCGGAGGCGGCGGCGGCGAGGACCATGGCGGCGAGGACGGCGGGGACTTTCATGGCGGGCGGGGGAACCCGGGGGCGAGGGAGGGCGGATTATAGCGAACGGGGAGCACCCCGCCCGCCCCCTGCAACGCGCCGTAACAGCGCCGATTCGGGGTTGGCCGCCAGTGGTAACCTAACGCGGTCGCCTCCCGCTCCCTCGACGCCATGTTCGCCGTCTCCGCCGCCCCCGCCAGCTCCAAGACCGACGCCTACGCGCACCTGGCCGCGCAGGCGAAGGCGCTCCTCGAGGGCGAGCGGGACGCCGGCGCCAACGCCGCCAACCTCGCCGCCCTCCTCTTCCACTCGCTCCCGGACCTCAACTGGGCCGGGTTCTACTGGCTCAAGGACGGCGGGCTGGTCCTCGGCCCCTTCCAGGGCAAGCCCGCCTGCGTGCGGATCGCCCTCGGCAGGGGCGTCTGCGGCACCGCCGCCGCGGAGCGCCGGACGCTGGTCGTGCCCGACGTGCACGCCTTCCCGGGCCACATCGCCTGCGACAGCGCCTCGGCGAGCGAGATCGTGGTCCCGGTGCTCAAGGCGGGGCGCCTCCTGGGCGTGCTCGACCTCGACAGCCCGCGGCCCGCGCGCTTCGACGAGGAGGACGCGCGCGGGCTCGAGGCGCTCGCCCGGCTCTTCGCCGAGGCCACGGACCTCTAGGGGCCGGCAGGCGCGTTCGCGGACGCGCCCGGAGGACGATCCCGTGACGCTGCGTTCCCTCCTCGTCGACTTCAACTCGTACTTCGCCTCCGTCGAGCAGCAGGTGGAGCCGAGGCTGCGCGGCCGGCCGGTGGGCGTGGTGCCCATGATGGCCGACACGACGGTGTGCATCGCCGCGAGCATCGAGGCCAAGACCTTCGGCGTGAAGACGGGCACGAAGGTGGGCGAGGCGAAGAGGCTCTGCCCCGGCATCGAGCTCGTGCTCGCGCGCCACGAGGTGTACATCGACTTCCACCACCGCGCCGTGGCCGCGGTGGACACGGTGGTGCCCGTCCGGCAGGTGCTCTCCATCGACGAGATGGACTGCGAGCTCACGGGGCGCTGGCGCGAGCCCGAGCGCGCCCTGGGCCTCGCGCGCAAGGTGAAGGACGTGCTGCGCGCAAGCATCGGCGAGTGCCTGCGGACCTCCATCGGCATCGGCCCCAACACCTTCATCGCGAAGACGGCCTCCGACATGATGAAGCCCGACGGGCTCGTGCTGATCGGGAAGGACGAGCTCCCGCAGCGCCTCTTCCACCTCGGCGTGCGCGAGCTGTCGGGGATCGGCAAGCAGATGGAGAAGCGCCTCGCGCGCCACGGGATCCGCACCGTGGAGGACCTTTGCCGGCGCACCCCGGAGGAGCTGCGCGCGGTCTGGGGCGGGGTCGGCGGCGAGCTCATGTACCGGCGCCTTCGCGGCGAGGAGGTCGCCGCGCACGGGCGGCGACACGCAGTCGATCTCGCATTCGAGCGTGCTCGGGCCCGAGCAGGCGCAACCCCGAGGACGCGTTCGCGGTCGTCAACCGCCTCACGCAGAAGGCGGCGATGCGGCTGCGCAAGTCCGGTCACTACGCCTCGCGGCTTTCCGTGGCCGTGAGGTACCTCGACGGCTCGCACTGGGACGCCGACATGCGCCTGGTGGACACGCAGGACACGATGACCTTCCTGCACGCCCTCGAGAAGCTCTGGGCCGGGCGGCCCCGGGACCGCCGCACCATCCTGCAGGTCGGCATGGCCTTCGGCGACCTGGTCACGGAGGCGGGCCACACGGGCTCGCTCTTCGCCTCCGAGTCGAAGTCGAAGAGCCTGTACGAGACGCTCGACAAGCTCAACGCGCGCTTCGGCCGGCAGGCCGTGTACTTCGCGAGCGCCCACAAGGCACGCGAGCCGCGGCGGGATGCACATCGCCTTCAACCACATACCGGATCCGGAAACCGAGAAGTAGCCGGCTGGCGAGTGAGGCGGGCCAAAGGCGCCGGGACACGGATGAACGCGGATCAGGACGACGGATAAAGGCAGGCCATGAAAGACAACGTCGTCATCATCACGGGCGCCTCGAAGGGCATCGGCGCGGAGCTCGCGCGGCAGCTGGCGGCGCGGGGCGCGGCCCTCGCCCTCGTGGCGCGCGACCGGGCGGCGCTCGAGTCCGTGGCCTCGGAATGCGTGGCGCGGGGCGCGCGCGCGGAGGTGATCGTGGCCGACGTCGCGCTCGAGGAGGACTGCCGCCGGATGGTCGAGCGCACGGTCGCCGCCTTCGGCCGCATCGACACGCTCGTGAACAACGCCGGCGCCACGATGTGGGCGCGCTTCGAGGACATCCGCGACATGTCCATCCTCGCGCGCATCATGCAGGTGAACTACATGGGCGCCGTGTACTGCACCCACCACGCCCTGCCCCATCTCAAGGCCTCGCGCGGCCGCCTCGTGGGGATCGCGAGCCTCACCGCCCTCGTGGGCGTGCCGACCCGCTCCGGCTATGCCGCCTCCAAGCACGCCATGCGCGGCTTCTTCGACTCGCTGCGCATCGAGCTCGCGGACTGCGGCGTGACGGTGACGATGATCTACCCGGGATTCGTCTCCACCGGCATCCGCGAGAACGCCTCCGGACCGGACGGAAAGCCCATCCAGGTGAGCCCCGTGAAGGAGGGCGAGGTGATGAGCGTCGAGGAGTGCGCCCGCATCTGCCTCGAGGCCATCGAGGCGAGGCGGCGGGAGGTGGTCATGACCTTTCGCGGTAAAATGGGAATGTTTCTCAAACTCGTCGCGCCCGGGCTGGTGGACCGCATCGCCCGGCGCGCGATCGAAAAGGGCCGCTAGTGGAACTCTCCGTCTGGATCACCTATCTCGTCGCCACGATCATCCTGTCGGTCTCGCCGGGGCCGGGCGTGTTCTCGAGCCTCGCGGCGGGGCTGAACCACGGCTTCCGCCGGGGGATGTGGAACGCGGTGGGCATGCAGGTCGCCAACTTCACGCTGATGATCATCGTGTCGGTCGGCCTGGGCGCGATCCTGCTCGCCTCCGAGAACCTCTTCAACGCGGTGAAGTGGGGCGGGGTCGCCTACCTCGTCTGGCTCGGGATCGCGACCTGGCGCTCGGAGCCGCACCATTTCGACGCCCGGGCCGACGCGCCCCGCGGGCGGGACTCGCGCGAGGTGTTCCTGAAGGGCTTCTTCGTGAACCTCACGAACCCCAAGGGCATCATCTTCTACGTGGCCGTGCTGCCGCAGTTCATCGACGTGGCGCGGCCGCAGTTCGTCCAGTACGCCATCCTGGGGTTCACCACGCTCGTCGTCGACATGGTCGTGATGGCCGGCTACATCGGGCTCGCCGCGCGCGTGCTCGCGGTGATGAAGGACCCCTCGCACCTGCGCTGGGTGAACCGCATCCTCGGCGGCGCGTTCGTGGCGGCCGGCATGGCCCTGGCGGCCTTCCGCCGCGCGCACGCCGCGGCGCCCTGAGACTTTTCCGCATCCATTCCACAACGACAGGAGCATCGAGATGACCATCAAAGTCGGCGACAGGCTGCCCGCGGGCACCGTCCAGGAATTCATCGAGGTCGAGGGCGGCGGCTGCTCGATCGGCCCCAACACCTTCAAGGTCGAGGACCTGGTGAAGGGCAAGAAGATCGCCGTCTTCGGCCTGCCGGGCGCCTTCACGCCCACCTGCTCGGCCAAGCACGTGCCGAGCTACCTCGCCAACTACGAGAAGCTGAAGGCCAAGGGCGTGGACGAGATCTGGTGCTTCGCGGTGAACGACGCCTTCGTCATGGGCGCCTGGGCGCGCGACCAGAAGGCCGGGGGCAAGATCCGGTTCATGGGCGACGGCAGCGCCGCCTACGCGAAGGCGCTCGGGCTCGAGCTCGACCTCAATCGCCCGCGGCATGGGCATGCGCTGCCAGCGCTTCTCGATGCTGGTGGACGACGGCGTCGTGAAGACGCTCAACGTCGAGGCCCCCGGCAAGTTCGAGGTCTCCGACGGCGACACGATGCTCGGGCAGGTCGGCTGAGGAAAGGGGGACGGTTCCTTCGAACCGTCCCCTTCCGCTTCAGCCCTTGCCGCCCGCCAGCAGCACGAGGAACAGCACGACGAGGATGCCCAGGACGAGGAAGGCGATCTTCCACCAGGACTTCGGGCTCTCGCCGGATACCTCGCCCGTCTGCCCGTTGATGAGGAAGCGGTAGACCTTGTCGCGGTAGCGGTAGGCCGAGATCCACGCCGGCAGCAGGACGTGCTTGAACTTCACCTCCGAGTAGCGCGTGGAGACGGAGTGGATGCGCTGCTGGTCGCCGCCGATGTCGCTGCGGATGAGCGAGCGCACCGCCTCGTCGATCGACTGCTTCGCGATGGGGAAGCCCTCGCGCAGGGTCACCTGGTACGCCTCGGCCTGGAAGCCGCTCACGAACTCCGGCTGGTAGGGCACCAGCCCCTTCAGGTTGAAGCGCATGACGGAATCGGTGATGTTCGCGGGCAGCGACTTCGAGGCCATCACCAGGACGTCGTCGTGGAACCTGCTCCACGTGGCCCGAGGCGGGCGACCAGCGCGTGTGCTTGACGCGGCGCGTCTGCGTGACCGACTCGCCCGAGGAATTGCGCGTCGTGTAGGTCTCGGTCGTGTAGTAGTCGTCGCCGCGCTCGCCGGCGTAGTCGCTCGCCGTGCTGCAGTCGTAGGTCCAGTAGGGCAGGTACACGCCGGTGAGCCCCGCGTCGCTCTGCGCGTACTTCTTCAGGTCGCCCGGGGCGAGCCACAGGCCCCTCACCCAGCGCCGGAAGGCGTCCGCCGCCCGCTCGCGGTTCACCTGGAACGGCACGAGGGACTTCGGCCGGATGCGCCGGCTCGCGTAGCTCTTCGAGACGATGGCCGCGCCGCAGAACGTGCAGTGGCCGGCGAACAGGTGCCCGGCCATCGACTGCTCCGCGCCGCACTTGTCGCAGCGGACCTCCTCGACCTCCTCCACCTCCATCTTGCCCTCGAGGGCCTTCAGGTAGGTGTCGAAGTCGAGCTCCTCGACGCGCGCGTCGTTGCCGGCGATGGCGTTGGCCGTGCCGCAGTACTCGCACTTGAGCTCCCGCGTCCCCGGCGCGAACGAGAGCTTCGCCCCGCAGCCCGCGCAGGGAAAGGTCTTGACGAAGGCGCTGTCGTGGCGGGTCGGCTGGAGGTCGGCCTGTTCCATCGCCTACGAGGCGGGCGGAACCGGGGGCGGGACGTTCGCGAAGAGCGGCGCGAGCTCCGGCACCTCGCCCGCCTTCGCCCATTGCGCCATCCCGGCCTTCCAGACCAGCGAGGCGCGCGTGAGGCTGCCGCTCGCCGCCTGCTGCTGGAGCGCGGCCAGGTCGAAGGGGCCCGTCTGCTGCCCGTTGGCGGCGACGTGGAACGCCACGGCGCCGGGAATGGGCGGGGGGGCCGCCGCGCCCGCCCCGAACGGCGCCGCGCCCGCGCCGCCCGTCATCGCGTTCATCATCTGCGCGCCCATCGCCACGCCGGCGCCGATGCCCACCGCGGCCCCGGCCGCGCCGCCCGGGTTGTTCGCGGCGTCGCGGATGGCCGAGGCCGTCTCGTACTGGGTGTAGGCCTGGAGGTTGCCGATGGCCGCCATGGCGCCGCGCTTGTCGATCGCCTTCTCGACTTCCTCCGGAAGGCCGATGTCCTGCACCTGGACTTCCACGAGCTCGATGCCCATGCCCTCGAACTCGGGCCCCAGGCGGTCGCGAAGGCGCGTGCCCAGCTCCGTGACCTTCGCCTCGAGGTCGATCACGGGGATGCCCAGCTCCGGCATCACCTCCTTGATGCGAAGCCCGATCTTGCCGCGCAGGTTCTCCTGGATCTCGTCGGTGGTGAAGCGGTTGTCGGTGCCGACGAGGTCCTTCACGAAGATGCCGGCGTCCTTCACCCGGATGGCGTAGATGCCGAAGGCGGTGGCGCGCACCACCCCGAAATCCTTGTCGCGCATCATCGCCGGCCCGGGCGTGCCCCACTTGAGGTCGGTGAACTTGCGCGTGGAGCAGAAGTAGACCTCGGCCTTGAACGGGCTGTTGAAGCCGTACTTCCAGCCCTTGAGCGTGGCGAGGATGGGCAGGTTCTGCGTCGTGAGCTCGTGCGTGCCGGGCCGGAAGACGTCGGCGAGCTTGCCCTCGTTGATGAACACCGCCACCTGGCCCTCGCGGACCACGAGCTTCGCGCCGTACTTGATCTCGTTCTGGTAGCGCTCGAAGCGGTAGGAGAGCGTGTTGTTCGAGTCGTCGAGCCACTCGACGATGTCGACCAGTTCGCCCATCAACTTGTCCCACAGCGCCATGGCGTCCCCTCTTCAGGAAAGGCTTGCTGCCGGAATTCCCCCGGCCGGGACGGGTAAAGTACCCCCTTTCCTCCCCCCAGTTCAATCCTCGGAAGGGCCATGGCATTCACCGTCTCGCAGCTGAACGTCTATCCCGTCAAGGGCCTCAAGGGCATCGCGGCCGAATCCTCGGCCGCCACGGAGCGCGGACTCGCCCACGACCGGCGCTTCGTGGTGGTCGACGGCGAGGGCCGCTTCCTCTCCCAGCGCGAGCTGCCGCTCATGGCGACGGTCTGGACCGACATCGCGGGAGGCGAGCTTCGCCTGGCCGCCCCCGACCACGACGAGGTCGCCGTCCCCCTGGAGCCCGCCGGCGGCGAGCCCCTCGTCGCGACCGTGTGGGACAGCGCATGCGGCGCGATCGCGCCCTCGCCCGAGGCGGACCGGTGGCTCTCCGGCGGTCCTCGGGCGCCCCTGCCGGCTCGCCTACATGCCGGAGTCGACCCGGCGCCTGTCCAACCCGCGCCATGGCGGACCGGACCGGCTGGTCGGCTTCGCCGACGGCTATGCGTTCCTCGTGGTCTCCGAGGCCTCCCTGGCGCAGCTCAACTCCCGCCTCGAGCGCCCCGTGCCCATGGACCGCTTCCGCGCCAACATCGTGGTGAGGGGCTGCGAGCCCTTCGCCGAGGACGGCTGGGGCGAGTTCGCGGCCGGCGCGGCGAGGCTGCGCATGGCCAAGCCCTGCGGCCGCTGCCAGGTCACCACGACCGACCAGTCCACGGGCGAGGTGACCGGCCCGGAGCCGCTCGCCACGCTCTCGGCCTGGCGCATGAGCCCGGAGTTCGGGGCGCGCTTCGGCATGAACGCGGTGACGCTCGTCCCCGGCGTGATCCGGGTGGGCGACGAGCTCGATCCCGGCTAGTCCCGCTCGCCCGCGAGGGCGTGCACCGCCAGCAGGACCCAGCCGGCGATGAAGCAGGAGCCGCCGATGGGCGCCGCGACCCCCGCCGACGTCGCGGTGAAGGCGAGCCAGTAGAGCGAGCCGCAGAAGAGCGCCACCCCGGCGAGGAACGCCGCCCCCGAAAGGGCCAGCCAGCGCGTGGCGCCGAACCGCGCCAGGACTCCCGCGAGGACGAGCGCGATGCCGTGCACGAGCTGGTAGAGGACGGCGGTCTGCAGCAGCCGCGCCGCGTCCGGGTGCGGCGCCCGGCCGGCGGCGTGGGAAGCGATGGCGCCCAGGGCGACGCCGGCGGCCAGGACCAGGGCGCCCGCCGCGACGAGGCCGCGCGCGAGCCCGGTGGCCCTCACGCGTCCTTGTGCGGCTTGATGAGGAAGGCCGCGAGCGCCGGCAGCAGGAAGATGGCGCCCAGCATGTTCAGGAAGAACATGAAGGCGAGCAGGATTCCCATGTCGGCCTGGAACTTGAGCGCCGACAGGGCCCAGGTTCCCACGCCGATCGTCATCGTCACGGCGGTGAACACCATCGCCGTGCCCCGCTCCTTCAGGGCCTCGAAGAACGCGGTGGCGAGCGACTTGCCCTCCTCCAGGTGCACCTCGATGCGGTCGTAGAGGTAGATGCCGTAGTCCACGCCCACGCCCACGCCCAGGGCGATCACCGGCAGCGTCGAGACCTTGAGGCCGATGCCCAGCATCGGCATGAGCGCCTCGCACAGCACCGAGACGACCGCGAGCGGGACGAGGATGCACAGGGTCGCGCGCAGGCTCTGGAAGGTGATCATGCACATGACGAGGAGCGCGCCGAAGATGGCGAAGTTCATCTCCCAGCGCGCGGCGTCCACCGCCTCGTTCGTGGCCGCCGTGACGCCCATGTTGTTGGTGGCGAGCTTGAACTCGAGCTTGTCGGAGTTGTTCTTCGCCGCGAAATCCTTCACGTTGGCCACCAGCGAGGCGAGCGTCTCGCCCTGCTGGTCGGTGGTGTAGACGAGCACCTGCATCGCGCTGCAGTCCGGGTTGAGGAGCCCCGTGGCGGTGTCGATGGGCGTGACGCTCTGGGCCATCACCTGGGGGTCGCGCGGCAGCTGGCGCCACTTGATGTTGCCCTCGTTGAAGCCCGCGTTCACGCCCTTCGCCAGGCCCGGCAGCGAGATCACGGTCTGCGTGCCCGGCGCGTTCTGCATGAACCAGTCGAACTTCTCGATGAGGCTCATGACCTCGTAGTTGGTGCACGCGCCCTGCACGCCCTTGGTCTGCGCGACCACGCCCAGCGTGTTCGTGCCCATGGCGAACTTCTCGATGATCTTCGCGTTGTCCGTGTTGTAGCGCGACTCGGGGCGCAGCTCCGGCACGCCGATGCCGTAGTCGCCCACCTTGAGGTTGTGCGCCCCGAGGATGCCCACCGCGAGGATGGCCGCGGAGACGGCCACGATCGCGGTCGCCTTGCCCTTCGCCACGCACCCGGAAGCCGCGGTCCAGACGCGCTCGACGCGGGCTTCCTGGAAGGCGTCCTTCGACGCGGCGGTCTTCGACATGTGCAGGTTGGACAGCAGGATCGGGCAGCAGCATCTTGTTGGTGACGATCATCCAGGCCACGCCCAGCGACGCCGTGACGCCGAGCTCGCGCACGATGTCGATGGGGATCAGCATGATCACGGCGAAGCCCAGCACGTTGGTGAGGAGCGCGAAGGTGCCCGGGATGAAGAGCCGGGCGAACGCGCGCTTGGCCGCGGTGAGGCTGTCGGCTCCCGCGATCGCCTCCCGCTCCCAGGTCTTCACCATCTGCACCGCGTGCGAGACCCCGATCGAGAAGATGAGGAAGGGCACGAGGATCGAGAGCGGGTCGATGCCGTAGCCCAGGACGGGGAGCGTGCCCAGCAGCCACAGCACCGGCATCATCGCCACGACGAGGGCGACGCCCGTGAGCTTCACGTCCTTCACGAAGAAGAGCATCAGCCCGGCGGTGATCACGAAGGCCACGCCGAAGAAGGCCAGGACCCCGCGCGCGCCGTCGCGGATGTCGCCCACGGCCTTGGCGAAGCCGATGATGTGCACCGAGTGGCTGGGGCCCTCGTACTTCTGGCGCAGCTGCTCGAGCCGCGAGGAGACCTCGAAGTAGTTCAGGCGCTTGCCCGTCTGCGGGTCGATCTCGAGGAGCCCGGCCACCACCAGCGCCCCCGTGAAGTCCGTCGCGACGGTGCGCCCGATCTCGCTGGACTTCTGCACGTTCGAGCGCACCTGCCTCAGGTCGGCGTCGGTGCCCTGGAAGGTGGCGGGGATGACGTTGCCCCCCGAGAAGCCCTCCTCGATGACCTCGATGAAGCGCGTGTTCGGCGTGAAGAGCGACTTCACCGACGGCCGGTCCACGCCGTTCAGCAGGAACACGTCGTCCGTGAGGGCCTTCAGCTTGGCCATGTACTCCTTGTTGAAGATGTCGCCGTCCTTCTGGACGATGGCCACCACCACGCGGTTGGCGCCGCCGAACACCTTCTCGTAGTCGCGGTAGACCTGCATGTACGGGTGCTTGAGCGGCACCATCTTGTTGAACCCGGCGTCCACCGTCAGGCGCGAGGCCGAGGCCGCGAAGAGGACGGTCGCGACGCCGAAGACGGCCAGCAGGACCTTGCGGTTGCCGAAGACGAAGTTGGAGACGGCCTGGATGAGTTTTTCGAGCATCGCCTTCGCGCTCCTATCGCTTTCCGAGCGGCAGCGCCGCCTCGCGCGCCCCGGTCTCGCCGATCAGGATCACGGCGTTGGCCGGGCCGAGGACCGCCTTCGCGAAGACCTTGGTGCTGCCGGTGGCGAGCGGGACGAACGATTGCCCGTTGTCGCGCGACACCAGCACGGTGCCGCCGTTGCCGGCGATGACGAGCGCGCCGTCGGGCAGCTTCGAGCCGCCCAGCAGGGTGGCCACCGACGGGTTGTCCACGGCCTTCCAGGTGGCGCCCGAGTCGGTGGAGCGGAAGATCCGCCCGCGCAGGCCGAAGGCCACCACGGCGCCGTCGTCGGCCACGACCCCCCCGAAGAGCGAGCCCTTGTACGGGGAGGCCACCGCCGACCACGTCTTGCCCGCGTCCTTCGACGCGAGGATCGTGCCGGCCTCGCCCAGGATGATGAGCCGGCCCTCCGGCAGGCGCACGAAGGCGTTGAGGTGCTTGTCGTCCTCGATCACCTTGCGGTCGTTCCAGGTCTTGCCGCCGTCGGCCGTCTCGTAGAACGCGCCGTAGGCGCCGATGGCGTAGCCGACGTTCGCGTCGACGAACAGCACGTCGAGCAGCGGGCGCTGCTCGGCCGGGGCCGAGAACTGCTGGGTCCACGTTTCCCCGCCGTCCGCCGTGGCGAGGATCACGGAGTCGTGGCCGACGGCCCAGCCCTTCGTCGCGTCGAGGAACTCCACCGCCGTGAGCAGGGGCGCCGCGGGCGACCTGGCGCGCCGCCACGTCTTGCCGTTGTCGTCCGAGAGGACGATGTAGCCCCGGTCGCCGACCGCCACGACCCGGTTGCCCTTGTGCGTGGCGTCGATGAGCAGGAGGCGCTCCATCGTCACCTTCGGCAGCGGCCCGGATTCGGGCAGGATCTCGGCGCCGGCGAGCGGCGCGCCGAGCGCGAGCAGCGCCATGGCGGCGAGCCCGGCAACCCTGGTCTTCCTCATCTCCCTCTCTCCCCTGGCCGCGAGCGGCCCGACGGAAAAAACAAGGGGCAGTCCGCGCGCGCCCGGCGCAGCGAAACTGCCCCCACGCGGCCGGTTGCCCGGCCCGCCGCTAGCGCGTGCCGAGCGCGCGCAGGCTGTTCGGGCTGTAGTCGGCGCCGCTGCGCTTGATGGCCTCGTAGATCTTCGTCTCCTCGTTCCTCAGGCCCATGGCGATGTAGCGGCCGGACTGGAGGTCGTTGTGCACCTCGATCGTGCCGAAGAACATCGGGACGTTGAACCAGTTCTCGTTGTGCTGCTCCGAGTAGCGCCAGAGCTCGCCGCGGCCGTCGTACTTGTCGGTGGCGAGGATCGCCCAGCTGTCCTCGTCGATGTAGAACATGCGCTTGGCGTAGATGTGGCTCGTGCCCGGCTTGAGCGTGGCCTCGACGACCCACACGCGGTGCAGCTCGTAGCGCGCGAGGTCCTGGTTCAGGTGGCCGGGCTTGAGCACGTCGGCGTACTTGAGGTTGGGCGCCGTCATGCGGTTGGAGTTGTACGGCATGTACATCTCCTTCTTGCCCACCAGGCGCCAGTTGTAGCGGTCGGTCGCGCCGTTGAACATGCCGAAGTCGTCGTTGGTGCGCAGGCCGTCGGCCGCCGTGCCGGGGTTGTCGTAGGCGACGTTGGGGGCGAGGCGCACGCGGCGCTGGCCGGGGTTGTAGGTCCAGGCCGAGCGCGGCTCCTTCGACTGGTCCACCGTCTCGTGCACGAGCAGGATCTGCCCCGCCAGGCGCGCCGGCGCCGTGGTGACCTGCAGGTAGTTGAGGATCTTGTTGTTCTCGCGCTGCGCCACGGGCTTGGCGCAGTTGCCGTACTGGAAGTCGTACTCGTACTCGAACTTGACGATGGCGTAGTCGCCGGTGCGGGTGACCGCGGCCTGGGCCCAGTTCTGGGCGAAGGTGTCGCCGCGGTAGCGCAGCATCGAGTTCCAGATCGCCTCGAAGCCGTCCTTCGGGACCGGGAACGGGATGCCGCCCACGCAGCCGGTGACGCCGTTGCCGCCCGCGGCGAGCTTCGCCTTGGCGGCGCATTCCTTCGTCTCGTTGTAGTGGCACTGGGGGAAGGCGGCGCTGCGGCGCGTCGGGTACACGATCATCTTGTAGGTCGGGTACTTCTTCAGCATCGCCACCTGGCCCGGCGTGAGCTGGTCCCTGTACTTGTCCGCGCTCGCCGCGTCGATCGTGAACAGCGGCTTGTCGGCGGGGAACGGGTCGGGGTACTGCCCGCCCGGCTTGTAGCCGGCGACCGGCTTGGTGATGCCGCCGTCCCAGGCGGGGATGGTGCCGGCGGCGTTGCCGGCCTTCTCCGCGCCGATCGGCGTGAGCGTCGTGCCGAGCTTCGCGATGTCGGCGGCCGACATCTCCGCTGCGGCGGGAACGGCGAAGGCGGCGCCGACGGCGAGCGCCGCCGCGGCCTTCTTCGAGATTGCGAGCATGGGGTTCTCCTCCAGTCTATTTTTCAGAACGAGTAGCTGACGCTGATCGAGTAGAAGTCGCGGTCCGTGAGCGGGAAGGCGGAGGAGCAATAGCTCGCGCTCTGGCCCGGCGGGACGGCCTGGCCGGCGGGCGGGACGTCCGTCCCGCAGAACTCGCGGCCGCCGAAGTAGCCCGTGTACTGCACGTCCACGATCCACTGCCGCTGGTAGTCCCAGGCGGCGCCCACCGAGAGCGACTTCGCGCCCTCGTTGAAGGTCGGGCCCGACGCCCTTGACGTCGTGCGACCACGCCATGCGCGGGGTGATGTTGCCGCCCAGCAGCGCGTTGTTGTACTCCATGCGCGCGGCGAGCCGGTAGCCCCACGACGTGGTGGTGAGGAAGCCGGTCTCCTGGACCGAGCCCAGGCTCGCGGGCGTCGTGCCGATCCCGTTGGCGCCGATCTGCGTGGCCGGGAGCAGGACGCCCGGGCCGTTGAATTTCACGCCCTCCGGCAGGTCGTTGAACCAGGTGACGCCCACCTCCCCGACGAGGACCAGCTGGTCCGAGTTCGCGAAGGCCGGGATGCTCTTCGTGCCGGTCATCTGGAACTGCGTCATCTTCGTGCGCGCGTAGCCCTGGATGTAGGTTCCGTCGGGCACGAGCGCCGCCGTGGTGACGCCCGCCGTCTGCCCCGGGATCTGCGTGGTGCCGGTGATGAGGTTGCCGACGCCCAGCGCGGCGAGCAGCAGCTCCGGCGTGGCGTACTGGATGGGCTGGTTGGAGCGGTAGGAGACCTCGCCCTGCAGCGCGACGCCCGCCGGGCCCGCCGTGTTGAAGCTCAGGCCGTAGAGCTTGATGTCCTCCGGGTACTCCGCGAAGTAGGTCGCGGTGCCGGTGTGGCAGAGCGAGGCGAGCGCCGGCGTGCCGCAGAAGGTCGGCACCAGCGGGCCGCCGGTGATGGCCGAGGTCGCCCGGCCCTTGATGCCGGAGAAGAGCGGGATGCGGCTGTGGTAGTTCATGAAGTACAGGCCGAACTCGGTGTTGTTGAGCTCGGGGGTGAGCAGGCGCAGCGCGATGCCGTACTGCCCGTCGTCGTCCGCGTCCTTGTCCGGCGAGCGGTTGGCGTAGACCGACGCGGCCGGGTCGTAGGGACCGTAGAGCGCGCTCGCGATGCCGCTCAGCGCGGCCGCGGCGCCCGGGAGCGGCGGGACCGGGTTGGAGGGCGGCTTGTTCTCGTCGTTGCGGCGGCCGAAGGCGATCACCACGCGCGTCGCGTCGTCCGAGGCGAAGTCGTTGTTCGAGAAGTAGGTCCCCTTCGGGTCGATGCGGATCTTGTCGTGGTTGGTGAGGTAGTAGCCCTCCACGCTCAGGTTGTCGGTGAGCTGCTGGTTGGCCCAGATGCCCGCCGTCGGCAGGAACGCCTCCTTCAGCTCCGACCCCGGGACGCGCAGCTTCGACAGGTCCACCGGGTTGATCGAGTTGATGCCGTTGGGGATGAAGGTGCTCTCGCCCCAGCTGATCACCTGCCGGCCCAGCGCGCACGTTCAGGTTCTTGCCGCCCGGCTCGAAGGTCCCGTAGACGAACCCGTCGAGGCCCACGAAGTCCTTGCCGAGGCGGTCCCGGGCGGTGTCGCCCAGGCCGTCCTTGCGCATGATCGTCCAGTCGTAATAGGCCGTCCCGCGCCCGAAGAAGCCGAAGTTGCGCCACTTGAGCTCCAGGTCCGAGGTGGCCTTGATCGATGTTGGCGAAGGGCTTGTTCTTCTCGAAGTTGAGGTTGCCGTCGTCCTCGTTCACCGAGCGCATCGTCCCGCCGTTCACGATGCCGACGAGCGACGAAGTCGGGGTCGCTCGCGCGCACCGAGATGCCGTAGGAAACGGTCGTGTCGAAGCTGCCCTTCACCCCGTAATCCGTGTCGAACTGGAAGGCGGCGGCGGGGCCGGCGCCCGCGAGGGCGAGGGCGAGGACGAGGGGCTTCAGCAGAGGGCGAAATTGGGATTTCATGGAGCGTTTCTCCTGGAGGCTTTGTTGTTCGTCATTCGCTGATCGTCGCGGTCCGGTACGCCGGATCCGAGGTGATCGCCGACTCGGTGAAGGGAAGCGTGATCCACTGCTTGGCCGAGAAGCGCGCCGTCTGGTCCGCGAAGTGCGGCGAGGCGGGGTTCGACGACTGCGAGTAGGACAGGAACGCCTGCGCGTTCACGCCGCCGTCGGTGAACTGGACCGTCTGGATGTAGCTCGTGCCCGTGCTCACGACGTAGCCGAGCCCCGGCACCAGCGACGAGGTGATCTTGTTGTAGACGCCCACGAGGTCGCCGCCGCCGGCGCTGTCGCCGCCGTGGATGGGGAGGATCACCTTGCCGCCGGTGAGCGCGGTCTGGGTGGCGAACTGGACCATGCCGAGCGGCGCGTCGACCGCGCAGGCCCGCGCCCGTGATCTTCGTGCCGGCGGCGCTCAGCGCGCCCACCAGCGCCGTCGCGACCGTCGGGTTGGCGATCGCGAATCCGCTCGGCGTCGTGAGGGGGGCCAGGTAGTTGAAGGGCACCGCGTAGACGCCGGGAATCGCCGCGGCCAGCGTGAAGAACTCCTTGAACAGGTGCGCGCCCCGGCTCGAGAGCTCGAACTTGCGGTCCCAGTTCTGCAGCACGGTGCACAGGGACACCACCGCCGCGTCGGTCTGCGTCGCGCAGAGCGTGAGCATGTCCGGCAGGAACGTGTCGGCCGCGTAGCTGCGGTTGGAGAGCGCGATCTCCTGCAGGATCGGCAGCGTGAACTTGTTGCCGGGCCTGCCGTCCGTGCCGGCGAGGCGCGCCTGCGCCTGCGCGACGCCCAGGCGCGTGCGGTTGCCCTGCTGCTGGGGAACGATGCCCACGACGGCCGGAATGTGCCAGCTGTAGAGGTTGGCGGCCGGGTTGGTCATCCAGTAGTTGTCGTTCGAGTTCTGGACGAAGTCGCTGCGGTGCACGCGCGGCATGCGCGCGCCCGGCAGCAGGCCCGGCTGCGGGGCCCCGAGCTCCTGCACCCAGTCGCAGCTGGAGCGCGAGCCGTCGAGCACCGGGACGCCCAGCTGCGCGAAGACGCCGGCCATGGTGACGTCGGGCGTGCAGGTCGACTGGTGGAAGCGGTCGACGTTGGGCGCCGTGCTGATGTCGGCGTAGAACGCGCTGCCGCCGCGGTCGGCCGCGATCGTGTTCACCCACGGGATGCCGAGGTTCCTCTCGAGCGCCGCCTCGACCTCGACCGTGCTCGCCGCCCGGTTGATGTCGAACCACTGGTCGCCCATGCGCCAGTTCTCGAGGTTGGCGTCCTTGATGGCGTAGGCGTTGGCGGCGCCCCAGACGAGCGGCGCGGAAAGGCTGAGCAGCGGGCCGAACTGCGAGGAGTAGATGACCCTCGACACCGGGGCCAGCGAGCCGTCGGCCTGCCGGACCTGGACGGTGACGGTCTTCGAGGTCATGTCCTTCGACTGCCCGTCGACGATGTACTTGCGGGGGTTGGCCGGGTCGAGCTTCAGCTGGAACAGCGTGAAGTGGTTCGCCTTGTCCACCGTGTGGCTCCAGGCGACGTCGTTGTTGAAGCCGATGTTGATGAAGGGGAAGCCCGAGAGCGAGCCGCCCATCACGTCCATCTGGCCGGGCACGGTCACGTGGAACTGGAAGAAGCGCAGCGTCCCCACCCACGGGAAGTGCGGGTTGCCCAGGAGCATGCCGCGGCCGTTGTCGGTGGCGTCGGAGCCGAGCGCCAGGGCGTTGCTGCCCAGCTCTCGCGGCGCTGCCTGGTAGTCGCGCCAGAACTGCTCGTCGTAGATGCCGTCCCAGTCCTTGGCGGCGGCGCCGGCCGCGGGCGGGAAGGTGTTCACGAACGCGGCGATGAAGTTGCCGCTGGAGGCCTGCAGCGCGTAGCGCCGCACCAGGCGCATCATGTCGATCTCGTCGACGGGGCGGATGAAGGGCGCGCCGGTGCAGGGGGCCGGCAGGTTGGCCACGCCGGTGTCCTTGAGGTAGCGGTTGAAGCCCGCCGCCCATCCCTTGAACGCGGCCTGCACCTCCGGCTTCATCTTGGCGAGGCCCGCCGCGAGGGGCGCCGCGTCGCCGTTGAAGTAGGTGTAGAAGAGGTCGCTGAAGACGTTGTTGACGCCGTAGGGCGTGGAACCCGTCCCCCCGAGGTACTTCGCCCGCTCGCCGCGAACGGTGAGGAACTCGTCGGCCATCATGCAGAAGTTGTCCTGCGCGAAGGCGTAGCCGACGCCGTAGCCGACGCTGCCGAAGTCGTTCGCCTTGATGTGCGCGATGCCGAACGAGGTGCGCCGGACTTCGGCGGTGTATTTCGCCTGCGCGGAAGCATCGATTGCGCCGGCCGTGGCGGCGACGGCGAGCACGGCGGACATCGCCCGGGGAACGAAGCGGGACATGGTTTTACTCCTCCTAAGAAGCGCCGGGTGGTCCCGGCGGCGGTTCGTGGTTTGGCGCGACGCGCCTAGTGTAGCGCTTCGAACAGTCCTGCGGCACCCATTCCCGTGCCGATGCACATGGTGACCATCCCGTACCGCCCCCCGGTCCGGCGCAGCCCGTGCAGCAGGGTCGCCGCCCGGATGGCCCCGGTGGCGCCCAGGGGGTGGCCCAGGGCGATCGCGCCGCCCTGCGGGTTCACCCGGGACGGGTCCAGCCCGAGCTCCTTCACCACGGCGAGCGCCTGGGCGGCGAAGGCCTCGTTCAGCTCGATCCAGCCGAGGTCGTCCTGCTTCACGCCGGCCAGGGCGAGCACCTTGGGGATGGCCTTGATGGGGCCGATCCCCATGATCTCGGGGGGGACGCCCGCCACGGCGAAGCCGACGAACCGGGCGAGCGGCTGCACGCCGTACTTCTTCATGGCGCGCTCGCTCATGAGGACCACGGCGCCGGCGCCGTCGGACATCTGCGAGCTGTTGCCGGCGGTGACCGAGCCGCGCGCCGCGAAGGCGGGCCGCAGCTTCGCCCAGGCTCTCCAGCGACGAGTCCGGGCGCGGGCCCTCGTCGGTGTCGGCCACCTTCGTGCGGTGGACCACCTTCCCGGAGGCGAGGTCGGGCGCGGCGGAGTCGATCTCGTAGGGCAGGATCTCCTCGCGGAAGTGGCCGGCCGCGATGGCGGCGGCGGCCTTCCGGTGGCTCGCGACGGCGAACGCGTCCTGCTCCTCGCGCGAGACCTTCCACTGCGCGGCCACCTTCTCCGCGGTGATGCCCATGCCGTAGGCGATGGCCACGTTCTCGTCCTTCGCGAACACGGCGCTGTTGAGCGCGACCTTGTTGCCCATCATCGGCACCATGGACATCGACTCGGTGCCGGCCGCGATGACGACGTCGTCGTCCCCGGTCCGGATGCGGTCCGCGGCGAGCGCGACGGCCTGCACGCCGGAGGAGCAGAAGCGGTTGATCGTCATGGCCGGCACGCTGTCCGGAAGCCCCGCCAGGAGGACCCCGATCCGCGCGACGTTCATCCCCTGCTCGCCCTCGGGCATGGCGCAGCCCACGATCACGTCGGCGATGTCGCGGGGGTCGAGCCCCGGCACCTTCGCGATCGCGCCCTTGAGGACGTGGGCGAGAAGGTCGTCGGGACGGACGGCGCGGAACATCCCTCGCGGGGCCTTGCCGACGGGGGTGCGCACGGCGGCGACGATGTAGGCGTCCTGGATCTGGCGGGTCATGGCGTTCTCCTGTGTCGGAATCGTTCGGTAATCCGGTCGGTCCGCGCCCGGGCGTGCGGCGAACGCGCCGTGCGCGACTTCGAGATCGCGCGAGCGCGCGGCGGCGTGGGTGAGGGCCTGCTCGGGCGCGAGCCCGAGCTCCCGGGCCACGACTCGCGCCATCGCATCGGCGACCTCGGCGCGGGGAAGGCCGGCGGCGATTCGCAGGCGCTTTCCGTCGCCCCGGACCGCATAAAGGTCGAAGTAGGCCGACTCGCCGAACCGGGTGACCTCGCTCAGCGCCCAGCGGGCTCGATGTGATCGACCTGCGCGCGGGCCAGGCGCCACCGCCGGCGGCCGAGGAGACCCGAAACCACGGCTTCCAGCACGCCGTTTCGGATCCGGATCTCGCGGCGCGCCCGGGAGTAGCCGAGCGAAAGGGCGATGAACCCGATCACGCCGGCCAGGAACGCCCAGGCCATGAAGTCGCGGGACGCTTCCGAGCCGAGACTGCCCAGCACGATGATCCACACGAGCACGACGAGCAGGAGGACCGGCGGAAAGAGCCCTGCCAGCCGGAAGGCGGGTCCCGCCTCGCGGCGGAACTCGATGAGGGTGGTGCCTTCGCGACGGGTGATGGCGGCGACGTCGGTCGAGATCGCCTCGTCGCCACCCCAGGTTCCCGCGGGCCGCGGAACCTCGCCGAAGGCTGCCGCCACCACGCGCATCGGCGCGCGCCGGGGATGCGACGAGGATCTCCACGGGGTCGCGCAGGTAGAGCCAGCCGAGCGCGGTGAGGAGGATCCCGGCGCTTCCGGTCGCAACGGCTCCAGAGCGTGAGATTGCCCACGATGAGCCGTTGGGTCGGCGGCCTCCAGCGAGGACTTCCACGGGTCCGCCGGATCGTAATAGACGGTGACGGGGTCGCCCTTCCTCACCGGCCGCGACCGCGTCCCGGGCAGCCAGGCGGTGCGGTCTTCGTCATGCCGCCTCGCCCCGTCGTTGCGGTAGGAATAGGAATGGCCGGCCGTACTTGCCGCGGTACGTCGTGCCGCCGACGACATACCGGTAGCCCAACTCGGAATCGGTGCGGGTCGCGTTTCCGTCGAGTCGAACGGTCTCGCGAAACGACTCGACCACCCCCGCGACAGGCACGCCGGCGGAGCCCTCCCTCGCCTCCTCGAACCCGAGAAACGCCGACAGGGCCGCGATGCCGAGGCACGGCAGGGCGACGAACAGCCATCCCAGGATCGCGACCCGCCGCCGCCCGGTGACGCCCAGCCGCATTCCCGCGTGCAGGACCGGGTTCATGCGCCCAGCGTCCCGGGAGAATCGCGCTTCCTGCCAGCCCGCGCGCCCGATCCGGGAAGCATCGAGGCCCAGCGCGCGGCCGATGCGCCTGGCGAGCGCGTCGGCGAGTTCCGCCCCGCGAACACCGTCACCGACCGGAATGCGCCCGCCCGCGCGGTCCACGGCATGGAGGGCGAAGTAGGGAACGCCGTTCACCGAATGCGTCGTGACGATCCTGATCCCGCGACGGAATCGCGCCGCGCCTTCCAGGAACGGCGCCCGAAGAGCCCCGACCTCTCGCACCGCGAGCTCGCCGCCCGACACGGTCACGACCAGCGATCCCGCGAGGAGGGCGACGCGCGCCCAGCGTCCAGCAGCACGCCGAGCACGAGCATCACGACGGCGGCGATGAAGCCCGTCGGCGGCGAGGATCGCCGCGCCGATCGCGGTAAGGACGCCGCCGGTGACGAGCAAGGCGAGGCCCAAGCCGAGGTTCCGCCGCCGCGAGTAGCGCACCGTGAGGACGCCGTCGCGCTCCTCGATCTCGGCGACCGCGGACGGGATGTCCGGCTCGCGGACCGCGTCTCGCGCCGAAGCCGCCGCGGGGCGCGGCCGAGCCCTGCGGATCGAACATCGCGCGCGCGGCCTGCGCGGCCATCGCGCCGGGCACCGTCCGGACCGGCCCGGGACGGGCCGCCGGGTCCGCGCCGGGTCCGCGCCGCGGCGCCTCCCGACGAAGGCCCGCCAGGTCGTCGCGACGGCCGCCCACAGCAGCCCCAGGCCCACGAGCGGGAAGAGCAGCACGAGGAGCCCTGCCCATTCGCCGGTCTCGGCGATGTCCTTCACCACGAGGATCGCGATGGGCCACGACAGCGAGTTCCAGAGGAAGGCGAAGACCCACAGGAAGCGCGGCGTCGCGCTGTCGGGCTGCGCGCCGTCCTTCGAGGCGGTCCCGAGGGCCTCGTCGAGGGCGGCCTGCGTCCGGTCTCCGTCCGCCTGCGCGCCCTTCCCCTTCAGGACGTAGAACATCGCGACCAGCGCGCCCACGCCCACGCCGCCGAAGGCGAGGGAGAACGGAACGAGGAAGAGGAGCTCGCCCCAGCGGATCTCGCGGTCCAGCACCGCCTCGGCCGGGTTGTCGGGGTTCACCCAGACGGTGATGGGCTTGCCCGCGGCGCGCGCGTCCTCGAGCGTCGCGTTGACCTCGTGGTGCCAGTCGTCGATGTTGTCCGAGCCGCCGACCTTCGACAGGCCCAGCCGCGACCCCGAGTACGGCTTGCCGGCGAACACGTACCGGTAGCTCCCCTCGGCGCGGTAGGTCGCGCCGCCCTCGGAGCCGCTGGAGGACTGCAGCGAGGCGTTCTCGACGCTCGCCTTCACCCGCACCCATTCCTTCGCGCGCCAGGCCTCGTGCAGCGTCGAGCCGATCGCCCAGGTGGCGAACACGCCCACGCCGCCGAACGGGACGGCGAAGAGGAGGCAGGCGAGCGCGGAGCCGAGCTTTCCCACGCGCCTAGTTGCGAGGGGCTTGCCGGTCTTGAGCATGTGCTCGATGCGCGCCTGGGTCTTCTCCATCTTCGCGAGCTCCAGGAAGTGGTGGCGCTCCAGGTCCAGCAGCCATTTCTCGTCGACGAGGCTGCCCGGCTCGACCTCGCCGCCGCACATCACCGTCGCGACGCGCGAGCCGATCTCGTAGTCGTGCTCCGAGATGAAGCCGCCCTCCTTCATGTTCACCAGCATCATCTTGAGCGTGGCGATGCCCGTCGAGCCGGCCACGGGGATGCGCGTGGGGGCGAGCGGCGGGCGGTGGCCCGACTCGGCCATGGCGCGCGCCTGCGCCTTCGCCACGTGCAGGAGCTCCGCCGGGTGGAACACCACGACGTCCGCGGGGCGCAGGTAGCCCAGCTCGCGCGCGTGCTCCGCGCTCTTCGAGACATCGGCCATCGCCACCTGCCGGAAGAGGCGCCCGAGCTCGGGGAAGGCGTCGCCGCCCTTGGCCCACGCGTTGGCGCGCTGCGCGAGCTCCTTGAGGCCGCCGCCCGCGGGCAGCAGGCCCACGCCCACCTCGACCAGGCCGACGTAGCTTTCCAGCGCCGCCACCACGCGCTGCGAATGCATCACGAACTCGCAGCCGCCGCCCAGCGCCATGCCCTCGACCGCGGCGACGGTGGGCACGAGGCTGTACTTGAGCCGCTGCGAGGTGCGCTGGAACAGCGCCACCATCGCCTCGAACTCGTCGTACTTCCCGGCCTTGAGCGACTCCAGCGCCGCCTTGAGGTTCGCGCCCACGGCGAAGGGCGCCTCGTGCCAGATGACGAGGGCGTCGTAGTTCGCCTCCGCCTCGTCCAGCGCGCGGTTCAGGCCCGCGAGCACCTCGGAGCCCAGCGAGTGCATCTTGCTCCTGATCGAGACGATGGCGATGCCGTCGCCCTGGTGCCACAGGCGCACGCCCTCGTCCTCGAAGACGGTCGTGCCGCGGTCGGCGGGCTTCTCGCCCAGCACCAGCTCGGGGAAGGCCTGGCGCGCGTACACCGGCAGCGTCGAGCGCGGGTGCATCGTGCCGTCGGCCGCCGAGTACGAGCCCTGCGGCCCGTGCACGCCGGTCCGCCCGTCGCCCACCCAGCCCGGCAGCGGCGCCTTCGCCATGGTCTTGCCGGCGCCGATGTCCTCGGCGATCCAGCCGGCCACCTGCTGCCAGCCCGCGGCCTGCCACAGCTCGAAGGGGCCCAGCTTCCAGCCGAAGCCCCAGCGGATGGCGAAGTCGACGTCGCGGGCGCAGTGCGCGATCTCCCCCAGGTGCACGGCGCAGTAGTGGAACAGGTCGCGGAAGATGGCCCACAGGAACTGCGCCTGCGGGTGCGCGCTCGCGCGCAGCTTCGCGAACTGCTGCGCGGGGCTCTTCTCCTTGAGGATCGCCTGCACCTCCTCGGCGATGGCGCCCGCGGAGGGGCGGTAGTCCTGCTTCGCGAGGATCGAGGACGTGGATCTCCTTCCCCTTCTTCACGAAGATCCCGGCCTTCGTCTTCTGCCCCAGCGCGCCCTTGGCGATGAGGGCCGAGAGCCATTCCGGCGCCTTGTAGTACGGATGCCACGGATCGCCGGGCAGCGTGTCGTGCATCGTCTTCACCACGTGCGCCATGGTGTCCAGGCCCACGACGTCCGCGGTGCGGAAGGTGGCGCTCTTTGCCCGCCCGATCGCCGGCCCGGTGAGCGCGTCGACCTCGTCGAAGCCCAGCCCGAAGGCGAGCGTGTGGTGCATGGTGGCGAGCATCGAGAAGACGCCCACGCGGTTGGCCACGAAGTTGGGCGTGTCGCGGGCGCGCACCACGCCCTTGCCCAGGGTCGTCGTGAGGAAGGCCTCGAGGTCGTCGACGATGGCCGGATCCGTGGACGCGGTCGGGATGATCTCCACCAGGCGCATGTAGCGCGGCGGGTTGAAGAAATGGATGCCGCAGAAGCGCGGCCGGATCGCCTCCGGCAGCACCTTCGACAGTTCCGTGATCGAGAGCCCCGAGGTATTGGAGGCGAAGATCGCCCGCGGCGCGAGGTGCGGCGCCACCTTGTCGAAGAGGGACTTCTTCCAGTCCATGCGCTCGCTGATGGCCTCGATGACGAGGTCGCATTCCGCGAGCAGCCCCAGGTGCTCGTCGTAGTTGGCGGGCGTGATGCGCTCGACGACGCCCTTCGTGGCGAGAGGGCTGGGCTCGAGCTTCGCGAGGCCCTCGAGCGCCTTCCTGACGATGGCGTCCTTGTCGCGCCCCTCGGCGGCCAGGTCGAACAGCACCGGCTGCACGCCGGCGTTCGCGAGGTGGGCGGCGATCTGCGCGCCCATGACGCCGGCGCCGAGGACGGCGGCCTTGCGGACGAGGAATTTCGACACGGGATTCTCCTGGTGCATGCCCGCCCGGGGCGGGCTGGTTATCGAAGCGGGGGTCAGGCCCTTTCCATGCCGCCCGGGATCGGCCTCGGGCGGCGCTCGGCGTCGATGGCGACGTAGGTGAGCTGGGCCTCCGTCACCTTCACGACGTCGGTGCGCCCGTCGCGGCCGCGCTGGGCGAATACCTCGACGTCCACCGTGATGGAGGTGCGGCCGACCTTCGCCACGCGCGCGTAGAAGCTCACGAGGTCGCCCACGAACACGGGCTCCTTGAAGAGGACGGAGTTCACGGCGACCGTCACGATGGGGCCCTGCGCGCGCTCGTAGGCGGGCACGCTGCCCGCGAGGTCGACCTGCGCCATCACCCATCCGCCGAATATCGTGCCGTGGGCGTTCGTGTCCGCCGGCATGGGGATGATGCGAAGGACGGGCTGTTCGCCCTGCGGGAGTTTGGCTTGCATGACGGTTTCAAACGGGCGTTTGATTCTACACCCCGTGGCCCCGGTAGATCTCCGCCACGCGGTCGCGGTAGCGCTCGACGATCTGGGCCCGCCTGGGCTTGAGGGTCGGGGTGAGCAGGCCGTTGTCCACGGTCCACTTGTCGGTGAGCAGCGCCACGCGGCGCACCTGGGCGTAGCCCGGGAAGGCGTGCACCTGCTTCGCGATGCGCGCGAAGCACGAGCTTCTCCGCCCTCTCGCGGCCGTCGCCGTGGGGATCCGGGTCCAGCCCGGCCTCCCCGGCGACCCGGGACCACTCGTCCATGTCGAGCGCCACGAGCGCGCCGAGGAACGGCCGGCCCTCGCCGACGACGAGCGCCTGCTCGAGCAGGGGATCGAGCTCGATGGCGAGCTCCATGTCCACCGGCGGCACCTTCTCGCCGTTGGACATCACGATGATCTCCTTGACGCGCCCGGTGATGTAGAGAAGCCCGTCCTCCAGCCGCGCCTGGTCGCCCGTGTCCAGCCATCCCCCGGCCTTCATCACGCCCGCGGTGGCCTCGGGGTTGTTCCAGTAGCCCATCATCACGTTCGGGCCGCGCACCAGCAGCACGCCGTTGTCGCCGAACGCCACCTCGATGCCGGGCAGCACCGCCGCCGATGGAGGCCGGATCGTTGCGCTCCAGGCGGTTCACCGACACCACGGGCGCGGCCTCGGTGAGGCCGTAGCCCTGGCAGATCGGCAGCCCCAGCCCGATGAAGGTCCGCGCGATCTGCGGGTTGAGCGCCGCGCCCCCGCTGACCGCGATTCGCAGCCGCCCCCCCAGGCGATCGAGGAGCTTCGCCGCGACCAGCGCCCGCAGCAACGGCCACAGAAGGAAGGCGGGCTTCCACGGCCCCCGCCCCTGCCGCCACTGGAACAGGTCCCACCCCGTGCGGCGCGCGAATTCGAAGAGGCGGCGCCTTGCCGCGGAGGTGTCCTGCAGCTGCGCCTGTATGGTGGCGTGCAGGCGCTCGTAGATGCGCGGCACGGAAACGATCGCCGTGGGCCGCACCGTCCGGAAGTCCTCCGCGAGGTGCGGGATGGAGCGCGCGAAGGCCACCTGCGACCCCGCCACCATCGTGAGGTAGTAGCCCACCGTGCGCTCGAACATGTGCGACAGCGGCAGGAACGAGAGGAACACGTCACCGGTGAAGACGTCGATGCCGCCCAGGCCCGAAAGGACGTTCTGCAGCACGTTCTGGTGCGAGAGCATCACGCCCTTGGGACTGCCCGTGGTGCCCGAGGTATAGACGATCGTGGCCAGCGAGCCCCCGTCGACGGCCACCGGGGGCCCGACGGCCGGCTCCTCGGGGAGCCAGTCGGCGAGCGTGCGCACGACCGGATCGCCGGGCAGGTCGATCTTCCCCACGGCAATGATGCGGACGACGCCGGGCAAGGCTGCGCGCACCTCGGCAAGCCGCGTCAGGTGCTCCTCGCCCTCCACCACCAGCAGCCTCGCACCGGCATCGTTCAGGCAGTAGGCGATGTTGTCCGGCCGGTCGTCGACGTAGACGGGCACCGTGACCAGGCCCTGCGCGAGGGCGCCCTGGTCGAACCAGACCCACTCCTTGCTGTTGCGCAGCATGATGGCCACGCGCTCTCCCGGGGCGAGCTTCTCGGCCGCGAGGCCTGCGCGCACCCGGCCGACCATCCGCGCGGTCTGCGCCCAGGTGTGGGCCTTCCACGAGCGGCTCTCCGCGTCGTATTCCAGGTAGGCCGGGGAGCCGGGGGAAAGCGCCACGCGCCGGGCGAAGGCGGACGCGAGGGAGTCTTGCGGCGTGACGGGAACGTACTGCTTGTCGCGGGCGGGCACGGGGCGGACCTCGGCTCGATTCTCTGGGGAAGGGCTTCGCGTCTATTCCGGAGGAAGGGATGTGTCGCCGGGGCCGATTGGGCGCTGCATCAGCACGCTGTCCACCCACCGGCCGTGCTTGAAGCCGATCGCGCGCAGCGTGCCGACCAGCTGGAAGCCTAGCGCCGAATGCAGGCCGATGGAAGCGGCGTTGCCGCTGTCGCCGATGACGGCCACGAGCTGGCGGCAGCCGATGGCCTCGCAGCGCTCGATGAGGCGCGCGAGGAGCGCGCGCCCGGCTCCCCGGCCGGCCAGGTCCGGGTGCACGTAGATCGAGTCCTCGAGGGTGAACCGGTAGGCCGGCCGCAGGCGGTAGAGGCTCGCGTAGGCGAACCCCGCCAGGCGCCCGTCGACCTCGCAGGCGAGCCAGGGAAATCCCTTCGCGCGCACGGCCTCGAAGCGCGCCGTCATCTCCCCGGGGTCCGGCGGCTCGGTCTCGAAGGATGCGAAGCCGGTGCGCACGTGATGCGCGTAGATCGCGGCGATCCCCGGCAGGTCGGCGTGAACCGCCTCGCGCACGTGCAGGCTCATCGCGGGGCCCTTTCGCGCAGCCAGGCCAGCGTGTCGCGCCAGAGGTTGTCGCGGCTCTGCGGCAGGAAGTAGCCCATGTGCCCGATTCGCGGGCGGCCCGCGCCGGCCGGGGCGACGTGGCGGCGCTCCACGCGGGCGTTGCGGTAGAAGCCGTGCAGCTCGTCGATGGATCGCTTCGTGAGCATCGCGTCGTCGTCGAAGGAATACCCGAGGACGGGCGCCGTCACGGCCTCGTAGCGCTTGCGCATCGCCTCTCCCTCCGACAGCAGGTAGTCGCGGTGGGTGCACCAGCGCCGCCACTGCCACGCCACGCCCGCCGGCAGGTCCCCCACCATGCGCAGGCGCCTGCCGGGGAAGTAGCCGAAGAGCGGCGTGAGGAGGGGGATCGCCACGAACCAGAAGAAGCGCACCCGCAGCGGCATGCGCTCGTTGTGCCGGTACCAGCCCGAGCCGGCCGTGACCGTCACGAAGGCGTCGAGCCGCGCGCCCTCGGGCACCGACCCGAAGAGCTGGCCGCCGAGGCTGTGGCCCAGCGCGAACGCCGGCAGGCCCGGGCCCATCGCCCGCGCCTCGCGCAGCATCGCGTCGAGGTCGCACTGCGCCCAGGTCGTCACGTCCGCCCGGAACCCGCGAAGGCTTCCGTCACGCGAGGCGCCCATGCCCCGATAGTCGAAGGTGAGCGCGTGCACGCCGTTCTCGGCGAGGAAGCGGGCGAGCGGCTCGTAGAAATCCTGCCGCACGCCCATGGCGCCCGCCACGAGGAGGGTGGCCCAGGCCCTGCCCTCCGCGGGGAAGCGGGTCACCGCGAGCTCGTGCCCGTCCGCGGCCCCGGCCGTGTCCCGCAGTTCCATCCCGGTCTCAGTCCTTGCGCCGCGGCGAGATCCACATCGTGATGACGGCCCGGCAGACGATCTCGCCCGCGCGGTCCTTCACCTCCACCGTCACCGGCACGTCGCGGCCCGGCCCTTGCGCGATCTCGTCCACGCTCGCGTGGGCCTCGACGTCGGTTCCGGCCTTCCTCAGGTACTCGACCGCCATCGCCTTGGGCAGCCAGCGCATCGCCGGCGGGATCGTGATCTCCGTCATCAATCCGGCGGCGAGCTCGGCGAGGTTGCACATCGCGATGGCGTGCACCGTGCCGATGTGGTTGGTGACCGCGCGGCGCTTGCGCATCGACACGCGCGCGTAGCCGGGGCGCAGCTCCTCGAAGCGCGGCCGGATGCCGCCGAAGTACGGCGCCTTCCAGCAGATGATCCGCGAGAAGGCCGCCTTCCCGAACGGCAGCCCCTCGCACCTCTTCCACAGTGCCAGGGCGGCGCTCAATTCACGTTCCCGCCCCATCGGCGTGCAATCGGCGTGGCATCGGCGTTCATCGGCGTTTCCAAAGCCTTTGGCCCGCATCACTCTCAGAGTGAATCCCAGCCGGTGTCCGGCACGAACCGGTCGCCGTGCTTGGCGCGCAGCTCCGCCATCGTCTTGAGCCAGGATTCCTTGCCGCGCTCCCGGATGGCGGAAATGGGGCCGCCGCGATGCGGCGCGAAGCCCGTGCCGAAGATGACGCCCGCGTCGCACAGGTCCGCGTCGGCCACGATCGACTCGCGCAGGCAGGCCACCGCCTCGTTGAGCGCCGGGAGCACCAGCCGGTCCGCGATGGGCTTCAGGTCCACCGAGCCGCTGCCGCTCGCCTTCTGCGGCTTGCCCTTGCTCCACGTGTAGAAGCCCTTGCCGGTCTTCTTGCCGAGGTTCTTCGCCTCGACGTTGGCCTGCAGTCTCTTCGGGATCGGCGTGCCCGGCTTCGCGAGCTCCTGCCCGACGGCCCAGCAGATGTCCAGGCCCACCATGTCCGCGAGCTCGATCGGGCCCATGGGCATGCCGAAGTCCTTCGCCGCCGCGTCGATCGTCTCGCCCGCCACGCCCTCGTCGAGCATGAGCATCGCCTCCATGAGGTAGGGCGAGAGCACGCGGTTCACGAGGAAGCCGGGGGCGCTCTTGCAGGGAAGCGGCAGCTTGTCGATCTGCTTCGCGAACGCCTGCCCCGCCTGCATCACCTCGGCCGAGGTCTGCGGCCCCTCGACGATCTCCACGAGCATCATCTGCGCCACGGGGTTGAAGAAGTGCAGCCCCACGAGGCGCTCGGGCCTCGCGAGCACGCCCGACAGCTCCTGCAGGGGGATGCTCGAGGTGTTCGTGGCCAGGATGGCGCCTTCCTTCATCCGCGGCTCGATGCCCGCGAAGAGCTTCCTCTTGATCTCGGCGTTCTCGACGATCGCCTCGATCACGAGGTCGGCCTTGGCCACCCCGTCGCCCCTCACGTCGGGGATGAGCCGGTCGAAGGCCGCCTGGACGAGGTGCGGCTGCTTCAGGCGCTTCTTGTAGAGGGCGTGCGCGCGCTGGATGGCGGGCGAGATGCGCTCGGGCGAGAGGTCCTGCAGCGTCACGCTGATGCCCTTGAAGGCGGCCCAGGCGGCGATGTCGCCGCCCATGGCGCCCGCGCCGATCACGTGCAGGTGGCGGATGGGCGGGAGGCCGGATTTCCCCAGGGCCTTCATCCGGTCCTGCAGCTTGAAGAGCCGGATGAGGTTGCGCGTGGTCGGATGCGCGAAGAGGCTCGCCATCGACGCCGGGTGCCCGGCGGGGACGTTGCGGACGTCCCCGCCGAAGTCCTTCCAGAGGTCGATGATCGCGTAGGGGGCCGGGTAGTGGTCCTGGCGCGCCTTCTCGGCCACCTTCTTCCTCGACATCGAGGCCACGAAGGAGCGCACCACGGGCCAGTCCGTCACGGCCGCCGCGAAGCGGGGCTTGTGGGGTGGCGGCGGGCTCGCGAGGAACATCCGGACCGCGTTGGCGAAGTGGCGCCGGGGCGTGGCGGCGTCCACGAGCCCGAGCTTCTTCGCGCGCCGGCCGTCGACGCCGCGCCCGGTGAGCATGAGGTCGAGGGCATTGGCCGCGCCGATGAGCGGCGGCATGCGCTTGGCGCCGCCCCAGCCCGGCACGATGCCGATCATCACCTCGGGCAGCGCCATGCGCGTCTTCGGGCCGTCGTCGGCGATGCGGTAGCGGCAGGCGAGCGCCAGCTCGGTGCCGCCCCCCATGCAGAAGCCGTGGATCATCGCGAGCGTCGGGAAGGGCAGCGCCGCGATCTTGTCGAAGACCACGTTGCCGAGCGTCGTGAAGGCCATCGCCTGCTCGGCGCTCGAGATCGTGGTGAACTCGTCGATGTCGGCGCCGGCGGCGAAGCCGTTCTCCTTGGCCGAGAGGATCGCGAGCCCCTTGGGCGGCATGGCCGCCAGGTGGTCCGCCACGCGCCCGAGCTCCTCGAGCGCCTCCGTCGAGAAGGTGTTGGTCGCGGTGTCCGCGCGGTCGAACCAGAGCCACGCCAGGTTCTGCGCGTCGACCTCGAGCTTCCAGTGCCTGAAATCCATTTTCTTCCTTCCGGCCTAAGGCCGTTCGAGGAGCATGGCGCCGCCCTGCCCGCCGCCGATGCACAGCGAGGCGACGGCGCGCCGGCCGCCGGTCCGCTCGAGGACCTTGAGCGCGTGCAGCACGACGCGCGCCCCCGAGGCGCCGATGGGGTGGCCGATCGCGATGGCGCCGCCGTCCACGTTGAGCTTTCCCCGGTCCAGGCGCCCGAAGGCGCGCTCGAGCCCGAAGTGGGTCCTGCAGTACTCGTCGCTCTCCCAGGCCGCGAGGCACCCGAGCACCTGGGCCGCGAAGGCCTCGTTGATCTCCACCGCGTCGATGTCGTCCCAGGCGAGGCGGTTCCTCTGCAGCATCGGCGTGATCGCGTGCACGGGGCCCAGCCCCATCTCCGCCGGGTCGAGGGCGCCCCAGTTCGCGTCCACGATGCGGCCGAGGGACTTCAGCCCGTACTCCTCCACCACCTCCTCGGCCGCGATGACGAGCATCGCCGCGCCGTCCGTGATCTGCGAGCTGTTGCCGGGCGTCACGTTGCCGTAGGTGCGGTCGAAGACGGGCTTCAGCTTCGCGAGCTTCTCCACGCTCGAGTCCCGGCGCACGCCGTCGTCCCGGTCGTGGACGGCGCCGTCCGGGCCGTAGATGGGCTCGACCTCGCCGTAGTGGCCGTTGTCCTGCGCGAAGGCCACGCGCCGGTGCGATTCCACCGCGAACTCGTCCATCATCTGCCGCGTGATGCCGAAGCGCTTGGCCACGATCTCCGCCGTCGAGCCCATGGAGATCTTCACGACGGGGTCGGTGAGCCCGCGCAGGATGGCGATGACCGGGGCCAGGTTGGCCAGGCGGAAGCGCGCGGCCGTCGCCGCCTTCGCCCCGAACGACTTCGCGGCGTACCAGTCCGCGAGCCAGTTGACCATCGCCGGCCCGAAGAGCAGCGGCGCGTGGCTCATGGCGTCCGTGCCGCCGGCGAGCACCAGGCTCGAGCGGCCGGCGAGGATGTTGAGGTAGGCGCTGTCGATGGCCTGCATGCCGGAGGCGCAGTTGCGCATCACCGTCCACGCGGGGACCTTCTCGCCGCACCCGAGCCGCAGGGACACCACGCGGCCGATGTTGGCCTCGTCGGCCGAGGGCATCGCGGCGCCGACGATCACCTCGTCGAAGGCGGTCGCGTCGAACGGCTGGCGCGTCACCAGCGGCCGGCCGCAGGCCACGGCGAGGTCGGAGCCGGAGAAGGGGCCGAGCCCCTTCTTCGCCTTGAGGAAGGGGGTCCTGGCCCCGTCGACTACATGGACGCGGCGCGTGGCCATTGGGCGTTCTCCTGGCTGGACTGGCGGGAAAGGTCGTTGGGGAAGTCGTCGACCATGATGACCTCGCGCCGGAGGCGGTCGGCGCGCGCGAGGCGCTCGAACTCGGCGGGCGTGATGATGCCGCCCTTCACGGCGGCGTCGCGGCGCTCGGCGAGCGTGCGCTGCGGGAGCCGGCCTTCCTTCTGCGCGGCGCGGATCCTCGCCTCGATGGGGTCGGCCTCGATCGCGGCCTCCATGGCGAACTCCAGGCGGCCGACCACGTCGTCCTCGCGGCGCGGCAGGTAGATGCCCGCGGTGAGGCGGTCGCGCACCGCGCCCGGCTCGATGAGGAGCCTCGCCACGCGCGAGGCCCACTTGTCGTGCGGCGCGGTGAGCGTGAGCCCCTTCGGGAAGGCGATCCGGCGCATGAGCCACGCCACCGGGCGGCTGGGGAAGTTCGCCAGCACGCCCTCCATCGCCACCTGCAGCTTGAAGGAGCTGTCGTACATCGCCCAGGTGAGCAGCGGCACGTCCTCCTCGGGGCAGCCGTCGTCGTGGAAGCGCTTGACGGTGGCCGACATCATGTAGAGGTGCGACAGGATGTCGCCCAGGCGCGCCGAGAGCATCTCCTTGCGCTTGAGGCTGCCGCCGATCACGAACATCGACATGTCCGCGAGCATGGCGAAGGCCGAGGAGAAGCGCGTGAGGATCTGCAGGTAGCGGCGCGTGCGCGGCGAGCCCGGCACCGCGACGCCCTTGCCGCCGGTGAGGCCGAGCCACAGCGCGCGGGCGCCGTTGGAGACGGTGAAGGCGATGTGCCCCCAGAGGGCCTCGTCGAAGGCGCGCAGGTCGTCGGCGCGGGCGGCGTTCATTTCCTTGAGCACCCACGGATGGCAGCGGATGGCGCCCTGGCCGAAGATGATGAGCGAGCGCGTGAGGATGTTGGCGCCCTCGACGGTGATCGCGATCGGCACCGTCTGGTAGGCGCGGCCCAGGTAGTTGTTGGGGCCCATGCAGATGCCCTTGCCGCCGTGCACGTCCATGGCGTCGTTGAGAATGCCGCGCATGCGCTCGGTCATGTGGTACTTGCAGATGGCCGAGATGACGCTGGGCTTCTCGCCCATGTCGAGCGCGGCCATCGTCATGCGGCGCATCGCGTCCATGAGGTAGGTCGAGCCGCCGATCCTCGCCAGGGGCTCCTCGATGCCCTCGAAGCGGCCGATGGGCGTCTTGAACTGCGAGCGGATGCGCGCGTAGGCGCCGGTGACGCGCGTGCCGATCTTGCCCGCGGCCATCGACATCGACGGCAGCGAGATCGAGCGGCCGGCGGCCAGGCATTCCATGAGCATGCGCCAGCCGTTGCCCGCCTGCGCGGCACCGCCGATCACCCAGTCGATCGGGATGAACACCTCCTTGCCGGTGGTCGGGCCGTTCATGAAGGCGCAGCCCAGCGGGTTGTGCCGCCGGCCCGTGTTCACGCCCGGGTGGGAGGTGGGCACGAGCGCGAGCGTGATGCCGCGATCTTCCTCGCCGCCCAGGAGCCTCTCCGGGTCGTAGAGCTTGAACGCGAGGCCCAGGAGCGTGGCCACGGGCGCCAGGGTGATGTAGCGCTTCTCCCAGGTGAGGCGGATGCCCAGGACCTCGCGGCCCTCGTGCGCGCCCTTGCAGACGACGCCGAAGTCGGGGATCGAGGCGGCGTCCGAGCCCGCCTCCGGGTTGGTGAGCGCGAAGCACGGGATCTCCTGCCCCCTGGCCAGGCGCGGCAGGTAGTGGTTCTTCTGCTCCTCGGTGCCGTAGTGGATGAGGAGCTCGGCCGGCCCCAGCGAGTTGGGCACCATCACGGTCACGGCTGCCGCGCCGCTGCGCGTCGAGATCTTGGTGACGATCTCGGAGTGCGCGAAGGCCGAGAAGCCCAGCCCGCCATGGGACTTCGGGATGATGATGCCGAGGAAGCCCTTGTCGCGGATGAACTTCCAGGTGGCCGGCGACAGGTCCATGCGCTCGTGGTTGATTTCCCACTCGTCGAGCATCCCGCAGAGCTCCTCCACGGGGCCGTCCATGAAGGCCTGCTCCTCGGCCGTGAGCTTCGCGGCCGGGTAGGCGAGGAGCTTCGTCCAGTCGGGCTTGCCCGAGAAGAGGTCCGCGTCCCACCAGACGCTGCCCGCCTCGAGGGCCTCGCGCTCGGTGTCGGACATGGCGGGCAGCACCTTCTTGAAGACGCCGAAGAGCGGGCCCGTGACCGCCGCGCGCCGCAGGGGCTTCACGACGGAGAACGCGGCGAAGAGCGCCACCGCGATCCACGCCGCGGCCACGAGGCCGGCGGGCGCCGGGGTGAACAGGGCGAGGCAGGCCGCGCCGGCGGCGAGCGCCGCCGACCAGGCCGGCGCGCCCGCGCGGTGGTAGGCGAGCGCCCAGGCGAGGGCGAGCACGGCCAGGACCGACAGGATGATGGTGAGCATCGTCATTCTCCTTCCCGAAAGACCCCGCTTGGCGGGGGCGTTGCTCCACGTCGCCCCGTTTGGGGGCTTGTTCTATAGGCCCGAGACGAGCTCGAGCTTCTTCGCGTCGCCCAGCGGCGCCTTGAGGCCCGCCGCGAGGAACGGCGCCAGGCGCTGCAGCAGCAATTCGTCGTCGTCGTCCTCGTTCGTGATGACCTGCACCATGAGCTTGAGCGAGTCGGTCCCGGCGAGGGTGTAGGAAAGCGCGCCCATCACGAAGTGCAGGCGCCACGTGAGCTCCTGGCGCGTGAGGTGCGGCAGCGCCTTGAGGAACGCGTCCTTGTAGCGGGCGATCATCCCGGCGTACTGGGCCGAGAGGAAGTTGCGGATGAAGGGCGCGGGGTCGGCGTAGGCCCGGCCCAGCACGCGCAGGAAGTACTTCCCGCCGCGCTTCTCGTCGCGCGAGAGCCTGAGGGCGGGGATGAGCATCGCCGAGAGGATCTTCTCGCAGGTGAGGGGCTTGCCGCCCGCCTCGCGCTCGTAGCGCTCGAGGAGGTCGATGCGCTCCTGGTTCATCGGGTCCAGCCGGCGCGTGAGCACCGCCTGGAACAGCTCTTCCTTCGTCCCGAAGTGGTAGTTCACCGCCGCCAGGTTCACCCCGGCGGCCGTCGTGAGCTGGCGCAGGCTCGTCGCCTCGAAGCCGTGCTGCATGAAAAGCGACTCCGCCGCGTCCAGGATGCGGCTCTTGGTGTCCTGCGACAGGGCATCCGTCGCGGACGGTCGTCGGGCGGGACGCGGGGCGGGCATGGGTTCGGCCCTCCAGGAATGTGGGAAGGGCGCCGGAATCGCGTCAAACGCACGATTCAAACGCCCGTTTGAATCAATGCTAGGGTGCGGCGGCGGCCCTTGTCAAATCGTGGGCGGGCGCCGGTTGGGCTAAACTGCGCCCGCCATGAAAGGGTCCGCTCTCGCCTTCGCGCTCGCCGCTTCCCTCGCGCTTCCCGCGCAGGCCATCCTCACCCGCGCCGACCGCGACGACGAGGAGTACCGGGAGCTCGCGGGCCGCTACCCGGCGACGCTCAGCCTGGGCGCCGCGGGGGGCGGCGGGGTATTGATCGCCCCGCGCTGGGTGCTGACCGCGGCGCACCGCGCCGCGCCGCTTCGCGCCCCGAAGGCAGCGCTCGCGATCGGCGGCCGCCCGCACGAGATCCAGGAAGTCTTCGTCCACCCGGACTGGACGCCCGGCGGCGAGGCGGACCTCGCGCTCGTGTTCCTGCGCGCCCCGGTCGCGGGCGTGGAGCCGGCGGCGATCTACCGGCTCGCGGACGAGGCCGGCGAGGCCGCGCGGATCGTGGGCCTGGGCGCGACGGGGCGCATCGGGGAGGCCGCCCGCAGGTCGGACGCACAGCCCCGTGCGGCGATCAACACGGTGGACCGCGTGGGGCTGCGCACGCTGGGGCTGCGCCTCAAGGGGCCCGAGGACGCCTCCGACCTGCAGGGGGCCCTCGCCCCGGACGAAGGCGGCTCGCCCGCCTACTTCGAGATCGGCGGGCGCATCCTCGTGGGAGGAATCGCGTCGTGGACCCACGACGCGAACCGCGACGGCGTGGCCGGGAACGCGGGCGACTGGGAGAACTACACGCGCGTGTCCGCCTTCGCCGCCTGGATCGACGAGGTGATGTCGAAGGCGGCGGTCGCGGAGGCCGCGCGCGCGGGCGCGAAGCCCGGGCCTTGAGCGCTCAGGCGCGGGAAAGCGCCTGGTCGAGGTCCCACAGGATGTCGTCCAGGGTCTCCAGGCCGATCGACAGGCGCACCATGTCGGGCGGCACGCCCGCCTTCACCAGGTCGGCCTCGGGGAGCTGCCGGTGCGTCGTGGAAGCCGGGTGGATCACGAGCGACTTCGCGTCGCCGATGTTGGCGAGGTGGCTCACGAACTGCAGCCCCTCGATGAACTTCACGCCCGCCTCGTAGCCGCCCCGGATGCCGAAGGCGAGGAGCGCTCCCGCCCCCTTCGGCATGTAGCGCTTCGTGAGCGCGTGGTAGCGGTTCCCGGCGAGCCCCGGGTAGTTCACCCACGCGACCTTCGGGTGGTCCTCCAGGAATTGCGCCACCCCCATCGCGTTGGCGCAGTGCCGCTCCATGCGCACCGGCAGCGTCTCCAGCCCCTGCAGCAGGAGCCAGGCGTTGAAGGGCGCGAGCGCCGGGCCGAAGACGCGCAGGATCTCCATGCGCGCCTTCATCGTGAAGCCGAAGTCGCCGAAGGTCTCGTGGAAGCGCACGCCGTGGTAGCCCGCGGACGGCTCGGTCATGGCGGGGAACTTCCCGTTGTCCCAGGGGAACTTCCCGCTTTCCACCACGACCCCGCCCATGGTGGTGCCGTGGCCGCCGATGAACTTGGTGGCCGAATGCACGACGATGTCGGCGCCGTGCCCCAGGGGCTGGCAGAGGTACGGCGAGGCGGCGGTGTTGTCCACGACGAACGGCACGCCCGCCTCGCGCGCGATGGCGCCCACCGCGGCGATGTCGACCATGTTGATCGCGGGGTTGCCGAGCGTCTCGGAGAAGACCGCCTTCGTGTTCGGCCGGATCGCGCGGCGGAAGTTCACGGGGTCGTCGGGGTCGACGAAGGCGGTCTCGATGCCGAGCTTCGGGAAGTTCACGGCGAACATCGTGTGCGTGCCGCCGTAGAGCTTCGACGAGGAGACGATGTGATCGCCCGCCTGGCAGATGTTCAGGAGGGCGACCATCGACGCGGCCTGCCCGGAGGCGGTGGCCACCGCCGCGCGCCCGCCCTCCAGGGCCGCCATCCGCTGCTCGAACACGGCGGTGGTCGGGTTCGACAGGCGCGTGTAGACGTTGCCGAAGGTCTGCAGGTTGAACAGGCTCGCCGCGTGGTCGGCGCTGTCGAACACGAAGGAGGTCGTCTGGTAGATGGGCGCCGCGCGCGCGCCCGTCTCCCTGTCCGGGATCTGGCCCGCGTGCAGGGCCAGCGTCTCGAAGCCGAACTCGCGGTCCGCCATCGGCTATTTCGGCGCGTCCGAGGACGTCTTCGTCCTGTCGAGCACCGTCATCGCGGTCGAGACGAACGTCGACACGTCGGTGAGGTTCGCGGGCACGATCAGCGTGTTGCCGGTCTTCGCGAGCCCTGCGAAGGCCTCGACGTACTTCTCCGCGACCTTGAGGTTCGCGGCCAGCATCCCGCCCTCCGAATTGATGGCGGCCGCCACCTGGCGCACCGCGTTCGCGGTCGCCTCGGCCACGGTCGTGAGCGCCAGCGCCTCGCCCTGCGCCTTGTTGATCGCGGCGGTCTTGTCGCCCTCGGACTCCAGCACCTTGGCCTGCTTGGCGCCGTCGGCGATGTTGATCTCCTGCTGGCGCTGGCCCTCGCTCTTGGCGATGAGGGCGCGCTTCTCCCGTTCCGCGGTGATCTGCGCCTGCATCGAGCGCAGGATCGCCTCCGGCGGCGTGAGGCTCTTGATCTCGTAGCGCAGGACCTTGATCCCCCAGGTGCGCCCCGCCTCGTCGAGAACCGAGACGACCATGTGGTTGATCTCGCTGCGGCTCTCGAAGGTCTTGTCCAGCTCCATCTTGCCCACCTCGCTGCGCAGCGCCGTCTGCGCGAGCTGCGAGATCGCGAGCACGTAGTCCGAGGAGCCGTAGGAGGCGAGCTTGGGGTCGGACACCTGGTAGTAGATGATCCCGTCGACGGCGAGCTGGGTGTTGTCCTTGGTGATGCAGACCTGCTCGGGGATGTCCAGCGGCACCTCCTTGAGCGAGTGGCGGTACGCCACGCGATCGATGAAAGGCACGATGACGTTCAGGCCCGGGGGCAGCACCGCGTGGAACTTGCCCAGGCGCTCGATCACCCAGGCCTGCTGCTGCGGGACCACGCGAATGCCCTCGACGATGAGCACGACGATCATCGCGATGAGGAACGTGGCGATCGTGATGCCGACGCTCTGCGTGAGGAATGCGGCGGCGATCGAGACGATGGCGGCGACGAGTACCTTCCAGAACATGGCGGCCTCCCAGGTTGGTGTTGCGCTAGTTGTTCGAATTTGCCGCGCCGCCCACGAGGAGCGTGCTGCCGTCCTGCCCGTGGATGACGAGGGTTGCGCCCGGTTCGGGCCGGGTGCCCGCGTCCACCCGCGCGTCCCACGTCGAGCCCCGGTACTTCACCCGGGCCGTTCCCGATGGCGCGTCGACCCACGACTCCAGGACCACGCTCTGGCCGAGGTCGAGGAAATCGTCCTTCGCGCTGCCGGGCGCGCGCGTGCGGTGCCACCGGTTCACGAGCCACGTGCCGACCAGCGCGACGGCGCAGGCGCCCACGGCCTGCGCGAAGTAGCCGCCGCCGGCCCAGGCGACCGCGGCGCCGGCGAAGGCCCCCACGCCGATCACCAGCAGGTAGAAGGTCCCCGTGAGCAGCTCGATGATCACCAGCGCGAAGCCGGCGACGATCCAGGCGAGATATGGTTCCATGGATTGCCTTTCCTAGACCGGCCGCTTGGCCGAGATCACCTTCGTGTCGACGCCGGCCCAGCCCAGGCCGCCGAAGAGGCGCCCATGCTCGATCTTCACGCACCGGTCCTCGACCACCTCGAGACCGGCGGCCTCCGCCTTGCGCCGCGCCGCCTCGCTCGTCACGCCCAGCTGCATCCACAGGACCCTCGCGCCGATGGCGATGGCCTCGTCGGCGAGCGCGGGAATCTCCTCGCTCCTGCGGAAGCAGTCGACGATGTCGACCTTTTCCGGGATGTCCGCGAGCGACTTGTGGCATTTCTCCCCCAGGACGCTCTCGTACTGGGGATTGACCGGGATGATCCGGTAGCCGTGCTCCTGCATGTACTTGGCGGCGAAATAGCTCGGCCGGTACCAGTTGGCGGACAGCCCCACCACCGCGATGGTGCGGCTGGCCTTCAGGATGCGCCGGAGCTTCGCGATGTCGTCCATGGTTGCGGGGAGAGGGGCTTTCCTGCCGGGGATTCTACCTGTCATGCGCCGCGGTCTCACCGTCCCCGCCGCCGCGGCCGGCCGCGGGGTCGTGGCGCCGGTCGTAGGCCGCCCACCAGTCGCGCGCCTCCTCCTCGCGCCAGGGCCGCTGCCGCGCGACCTCGGCGAGCACGGCCGCGACCTCGGCGACGCTGGCCGGCCTCTCCCCGCGCTCCTTGGCGAGGCAGCGCGCCACGAGGTCGGCCAGCACCGACGGCGCGTCATCCGCGCCGCATTGCGCGATCGGTGGCGCCGGGACGTTCAGGACCTGGTACACGAGGTCGTGGTCGCTCTGGGTCTCGAAGACGCGCCGGCCCGTGAGGAGGAAGAACGCCACCGCCCCCAGCGCGTAGATGTCCGCGCGGGCGTCGGCGTCGGCGGGGTTGCGAAGCCTTTCGGGCGCCATGTAGAGCGGCGTGCCCAGGACGCGGGCGAACTGCGTGATGTCGCGCGTGTCCGCGTTCGCGAGCTCCTTCACCAGGCCGAAATCGAGGACCTTCACGACGTCGACCTCGCCGCCGTGGCGGCAGAGCATCAGGTTGTGCGGCTTCACGTCGCGGTGCACCAGGCCGCGCTCGTGCGCCTCCTTGAGCGAGCCGCACACCTGGCGCAGCGCGTGCACCGCCCGCGACACCGGAAGCCGGCCCTGCGCCTCGACCAGCTGCTCGAGGGAGAGCCCGTCGAGGTACTCCATGGCGTAGTAGAAGGTGCCCTCGCGCGTGCGCCCGTAGTCGTAGATCTCGATCGTGTTCGGGTGCGACAGGCGGCTGCACAGCTGCACCTCGCGCTCGAAGCGGGTCGTCATCTCGTCGGTGGCGAGGGCGGCCTTGAGCACCTTCACCGCCACCGGGCGCTTCAGGTGCGAATGGCGCGCGAGGTACACGTGGCTGATGCCGCCCTCGCCGATCTCGCGCTCCAGGGTGTAGGGCCCGACGCGGCGCGCCTCGCGCAGCTTGAGCCGCATGGCCCAGACGGAAGAGCTCATCGCCGCCGCCAGCGCCACGGCGAAGAACCCGAGCAGCGTGCCGAACGTGATCTCGAGGTACTTGAGCGGCGCGTAGGCCTCCGTCGCCTCGATCTCGACGGCGACGATCATTTCCTTCTCCCGGAGCACGCGCCATGCGCCGATGACCTCCGCGCCGCGGTAGTCCCGGTAGGGTTCGAGGAGGACGCCCTCGTTGGCGCCGCCCGTTTCGAGGGCCTCGAGGGCGGCCTGCGCCAGCCGGGTGGGCGGCCACTGCGCGGGAGGCGACGGGGGACGGAACCCCGCGAGGAGGTTCCCGCCGGGGTCGCGCACCGGGATGCGCAGGATCCCGGAGTCGCCGGCAGGGACCCGGCCCGCGAGCCGCAGGTCGCCGAGGTAGCGGCTCTGGGTGAGCATCACGCCACGCCGGTCGAAGGCATAGGCTTCGCGCGAGGACTGGCTGGAACTCAGGACGAGCAGCGTGCCGAAGCGCGCATCCGCGAGCCGGCCGAAGCCCAGGGCGGCGATCACTTCGCCCGCGGACCCCCGGACCGGTGTCTCGACCCAGACCAGCGGGCGATCGAATGGCACCCTGCCCGCAAGCCCCACGCGCTCGCTCTCGTCGAAGGGCTGCACGAAGACCGTCCTTCCGGAGAACACCGGCTCCAGGCGCTTGGCGAAGTCCCCCTTTCCCACCCGCAGGCCGCAGTAGTCGTCGTGCAGGGCGGCGATGATGACCCCGTCGCGCCCGATGAGGTTCACCGCGACGGCGTCCTCGAGCGCCACGAACGGCGCGATCTGGGCGAGGAGCTTGTGGCGCGCGGGGGACCGGCAGACCTCCGCGGCATCCATGCCGCCCTGCGCCAGGCGCACGAGCGCCGCCGCCTCTCGCTGCACCGGCTCGTCGGCGGCCCAGCGCTCGGCCGCGCGCTTCTTCTCCTCGACCCAGACGGTGAGCACGCCCGTCTCGGCCTCGAGCAGGGCCGCGAGGCCGGCGGAGCGCAGCTCGCGCAGCGACTCGCGCACCTGCCCGTAGGACCACCAGCCCATCGCCACCAGCGAGATCGCGACCACCCCCATGATCGCCACGAAATTCCAGAGGCGCTCGCGCGCCTCCTCCCCCGGCAGGGCGCCGGGCGGCCTCAGCAGGGCCGGGAGGTTCTCCGGGATCTTGCGCAGGCCGGGGATGGGATCGTGGGTGGCCACCGGCCCATGATACGAGAGCCGGGAGCCGGAATGAAAAAGGCCGCGCCCTTAAGGCGCGGCCGTGAGCGTGAATCGGCTCTTCTTCTTCAGAACTTCCAGGTCACCCAGCCGTAGAAGATGTTGGCCTTGTAGTTCGGGTTCGCGTTGTACCCCATCAGGTAGCTGTCCGCGCGGTTGGCCGCGGGGATGGTGTAGCGGTACCCGTCGTACTGGGCGTCGATGTAGTCGTACTTCTCGTACGCCCAGCCGCCCGTGAAGCTGACCGCCTTGCTGAAGGCGTAGGTGCCCTTCAGGTTGAAGGCCTTGCGCTTGGTGTCGTCGAACAGGCTGATCGCCGCCGGGTAGTTGGCCGCGGGGACGGTGGCCGGCGCGGCGAAGTCCACCTGGCCGTCGGTCTTGTAGTACATGTACGAGGCCGACAGCTTCAGCTTCTCGGACACCGGCACGTCGATGGCCAGGCCGTAGGCGTAGTTGTCTTCCTTGTTGCTGGCCTGCCAGTTGTAGTTGGTCGCCGTCGCGGGCATGTTCGGGTCGTACGGTCCGGGCGGCGTCGTGGCGGTGGAGGTGCCCACCACGCGGTGCTGGCCGTCGTACTTCACGCTCTCCCAGTCGCCGAAGACCGTGAAGCGCCACGCGGACGGGTCGCCGTAGGACAGGCTCGCGTAGATCTCGTCGCGCTTGTCCTTCCAGCGGCCGAGGGTGTCGCTCTTGGCCTGGTAGTCGTTTTCCTTCCAGACGAATTCGAGGCCCAGGTCGAGGAACTCCACCGGGCTCGCGTCGAGGGTGACCTTCCACTTGTCCTGCTTCAGGTCCTGCGCGTCGAACGCCGTCTGGAAGCGGAACATGTAGTCGGAGCTGTTGGCGGTCGCGCCGGCTTCGCCCAGCTTGAAGTCGGACGAGCGGTCGAGGTTCTGGTACTTCACCCGCGCGGACACTCCGTCGACCATGCTCGTGCGCCACTCGACGAACCAGGTCTTGTCCTCGGACGCGTTGTAGTCGTAGCGCTCGTCCTTGCGGTCCATCTCGAGGAAGTCGTAGCCGGCGCCGATGCGGTTCTCCCGGTTGATGCGGAAGAACGCGTCGAAGCCCCAGTTCTGCTTGTCGTACGAGTACGGCTCGTTGCGGTAGGTATCCGCCGTGACGGGCGCGCTGCTGAACGCCATGTGCGTGGAGTCGTCCTCGCGCTGGTAGTCGTTCCAGTACAGGCGCGTGTCCAGGCCCTTCATCGGCGACGAGGTGAGCGCCAGGGTGAAGGTCTCGGTGTCCACCCGGCCGTTGAAGGTCGAGGAGTTCGCGCCGGTCGGCAGCTGGGTGGCCGCCGTGCCCGTGGGGGAACCCGCCGCGATGCCCAGCACGGTCGACCCGACGTTCACGTCGCTCTTGAGCTCGTCCTTCGTGTAGCGCAGGGCGAGCACGGACTTGAGCGGCAGCTGCCGGAACGTCGCGTTGACCAGCCAGCGCTCGTACTTGTTGTCGTTGGCGAGGTAGGTCCGGTCGGTGCCGCTGCTCCAGAAGCCGTTCGTCCAGTCGAGGTACGGGTTGTCGGTCTCGAACTTGCTTCCCATCCACGAGATGGCCAGGTGCATCGCCTTCGTGTTGTAGCCAGCCTCGCCGACCGTGTTGCGCGTCGTGTACTCCGTCGGGAAGCCGAGGTCGACGTAGCCGTTGCCCGGGCTCATGCCCTGCGAGGACGCGCCGATCTTGGAGCCGCTCGTCGTCACCTGGTTGGCGTCGACGCGGAAGTACCACGGCGACAGGCCGCCGAACTCGAAGTAGCCGCCGTCGTCGCGGCGGTCGTACTTGCTCTCGTACCCGTTCCAGGTGGCCGTGTCCAGAAGCGGCCAGCCCGTGGCGGTGTGGTTGTTGGTTCCCGCGCCGGCGTACGGCGTGAGGCCCTTCTCCAGCCAGTTGCGGGTGAGGGAGTCCGAATACAGGCGGTACTTGAACTTCCCGTAGGAGCCGCCCTTCAGGTTCACGTACTGGTCCTCGCGGCCGAGGTTCTCGCCGAAGAAGTCGAACCAGTAGGTGTTGCTGCGGCCCTTGATGTCCCACCCGAACAGCGCGCCGTTGGTCAGGTCGCGGATGTCGTTCATCTTGGCCGCGTCGGCGGCATCCTCGTCGTTGTAGATCCCGCCGAGGTTGACGGACCCCTCGACCTTCAGGGAGTCCTGCGCGAAGACGGGCGCCGCGACGAACAGGTTCGCGATCAGGATCGCAATGAGCTTCTTGTTCATGATCGTCATCCCCTTAGCGGATCAGGTAGCGACCGCGGTTCGTCGGTGCATTCGAACCGTGGATCGAGTTGTGGCAGTTCAGGCACGAGCGGGAGATGAAGCGCGTGCTCGGCGTGGTGACCGGTGCGCCGTTGGCGCCGGTCCAGGCCTGGTTCTGGCCGTAGAACGCGGTCGGGTGGCGACCCTGCACGTGGCAGTCCTGGCACAGGTTCGGGACCTTCTCGTTCAGGAGCTTGTTGTGCGAGGAGCCGTGCGGCGTGTGGCAGCTCAGGCAGTTCTCTTCCACCGGCGGGTGCCCGAACATGTACGGGCCGCGCTTGTCGGCGTGGCAGGAGAAGCACTGCTGGTTGACGGACTCGTGCTTGACCATGGCCTGCGTCAGCGCGCCGTGCGGGTTGTGGCAGTCGGAGCACTTCACCTTGCCCTCGAGGATCGGGTGGTGCGAGGGCTTCATGGTGGCGTTGCGCACCTGCTTGTGGCACGTGCCGCAGGTGTCCGCCTCGATCGTGCGGGCCGTCGTCGTGTACGGCTGCGGCTGCGGGTTCTTCGCCTTGCCGTGGATGTTGTGGCAGTTGCCGCACGACACGTCGTTCGTGTTGTGCTTGCCGGCCTCCCAGAAGGAGAGCTGGCGGTTGCCGGCGTGGCAGCTGAGGCAGGCCGAGGACTTCTCGGACGCCGGGTTGCCCTTCGCCTGCTTGTCGCCCACGACGGGCTTCTTGCCGCGCGCGGCGACGTGTTCCTTGGCGTCGCCGTGGCACGACTGGCAGGCGGTGCCGTTGGCGTCGTTCTTCGCCCCGTGGGCGGTGCCCTGGATGGAGGTGTTGTTCTCCTCGTGACACTTGTTGCAGACCGGCTCGGCCTGGGCGCTGGCCGGAGCCGACCACAGGAACGCGAGCGACAATGCGCAGGCCGTGACCAGCTTTGCCGCGAGACGATGGTGCATGTTGCCTCCCAATGCGCCCGGATCCGGGGCGCTCTGTTGACCCGATCCGGCTCCCGGCTTGCAGCCGGGTGAGCGTCTTCCCTCACATTTCCGTGACGGGGCGCGGCGCTCGCCGGACTTCCGATACAACCCTTGCTTGATGAAATGCTGCCTGGCGCGGATGACGGCTTTTTTATTGCGGTGCCGCCGTGGACACACTTCCCGCCAAGTATTTAGGCCGCAGCATACCCCCCCGCGACCCCCGCCGGGTTTGATGCGGATCAACCGCGCAGGGGGATGCAGATCAAGGAAAGGGTGCCGGGAGGCGAAGGGCGGGAAGCGGTGGTGGGCCCGGCTGGATTCGAACCAGCGACCAAGGGATTATGAGTCCCCTGCTCTAACCGTCTGAGCTACAGGCCCCGGAAAGCAAAATGCCCGCCGAAGCGGGCATTGTAATCGGCGCCGGGGAGGGCGCCGGTGTAACGCGCACCGTTACAGTGCGATCAACCCTCGCCTTCGAGGAAGCTGCGCAGTTTCTCCGACCGGGAGGGGTGGCGGAGCTTGCGCAGGGCCTTGGCCTCGATCTGGCGGATGCGCTCGCGCGTCACGTCGAACTGCTTGCCGACCTCCTCCAGCGTGTGGTCGGTGTTCATCTCGATGCCGAAGCGCATGCGCAGCACCTTCGCCTCGCGCGGCGTGAGGGAGTCCAGGACGTCCTTGGTCGCCTCCCGCAGGCTCGCGTAGAGCGCGGAGTCCGAGGGCGCGAGGCCGGCCTGGTCCTCGATGAAGTCGCCCAGGTGGGAGTCGTCGTCGTCGCCGATGGGCGTCTCCATGGAGATGGGCTCCTTGGAGATCTTGAGGATCTTCCTGATCTTCTCCTCGGGCATCTCCATCTTCACGGCGAGCGTGGCGGGGTCGGGCTCCTGGCCCGTCTCCTGCAGGATCTGGCGCGAGATGCGGTTCATCTTGTTGATCGTCTCGATCATGTGCACCGGGATGCGGATGGTGCGCGCCTGGTCGGCGATCGAGCGCGTGATGGCCTGCCGGATCCACCACGTGGCGTAGGTCGAGAACTTGTAGCCGCGGCGGTATTCGAACTTGTCCACCGCCTTCATGAGGCCGATGTTGCCCTCCTGGATGAGGTCCAGGAACTGCAGGCCCCGGTTGGTGTACTTCTTGGCGATCGAGATCACCAGGCGCAGGTTCGCCTCGATCATCTCGCGCTTGGCGCGGCGGGCCTTGGCCTCGCCCGTGGACATCTGGCGGGCGATCTCCTTCAGGTCCTTGATCGGGATGCCGACTTCCTTCTGCAGCGCGATGAGCAATTCCTGCTGCTCGACGATGGCGGGCTTGAAGCGCTCGAGCGCCTTGGCGAAGGCCTTCCCGGAGGCGATCTCCTCGGCCACCCACTTGAGGTTGGTCTCGTTGCCGGGGAAGACCTTGATGAAGTGCGGCCGCGGCATGTTGGCGTTGCGCGTGCACAGCTCCATGATCTCGCGCTCGTGGCTGCGGACGCGCTCGACCAGCTGGCGCAGCCCGCCGCACAGGTGCTCGACCTGCTTGGCGGTGAACCGGATCATGAGCAGCTCGCCGGAGATCGACTCCTGGAGGTCCTTGTAGGCGCGCGAGCGGTAGCCCTTCTCGGAGAGGATCTTGCGCATCTTCTTGTAGAGGCGCCGGATCTTGTTGAAGTGCACGAGGGAGTCCTGCTTGAGCTGCTCGAGGTCGGCGCTCGCCATGTCGGCGTCCTCCTCGCCCTCGTCCTCCTCGATCTCCTCGAGCTCCTCCTCCTCGCTCATCTCCTCGCCGACGATGTCCTCGCCGTCGGCGTCCACGAGGCCGTCGACCAGCTCGTCGATGCGCATCTCGTCCTTCTCGACCATCTCGGCCAGGCGCAGGATCTCCTCGATGGTGGTCGGGCACGACGAGATGGCCTGGATCATGTGCTTCAGGCCGTCCTCGATGCGCTTGGCGATCTCGATCTCGCCCTCGCGCGTGAGCAGCTCCACCGAGCCCATCTCGCGCATGTACATGCGCACGGGGTCGGTGGTGCGGCCGAACTCGGAGTCGAGGGTGAGCGAGAGGGCCTCCTCGGCCTCCTCGACGACGTCCTCCTCCGCGACGGGGTTGGTCGCCGCCTCCGTGAGGAGCAGCGTCTCGGCATCCGGCGCCACGTCGTAGACCAGGATGCCCATGTCGGCGAGCATCGTGACCACGCCCTCGATCTGCTCGGCGTCGGTCATCTCGTCGGGCAGGTGGTCGTTGATCTCGGCGTACGTGAGGTAGCCGCGGTCCTTCCCCAGGACGATGAGGGTCTTCAGGCGCTTCTTCTGCGCCTCGACCTCCGCGAGCTTCACTTCGGCCTTCTGTTCCCTGCTGGCGTTCTTGTGCGAGTCTTTGCTGGATTTCACGAGCGGCTCCGGGAAGGGCGAGGCAGGCGGGGAAAACTTGTCATTTTACCACTACTTAGGCGGGTTTTCGAGGCCGGAGTTCGCACCGCGAGCAGCGGCCTGGCTCGCCTTCAGGGCCTCGAGCTCGGCGCGCTCGGCCTCCCCCAGGCCGCCGTCCATGGCGCGGGCCTCGAGCTCGGCCTTGCGGCGCTCGGAGCGCTGCAGGGCCAGCTTTTCCTGGAGGCCGGCAAGCTCCGCCTCCAGGTCCAGTTCCGCCTCCGTCACCTCGTCCAGGATGCGGCCGGACCCCAGGGCGGCCTCCAGGAGGGGGGCGTGCTCCCCGCCCTCGAAGTGGGCGGTCAGCTGGCCGAGGGTGAGGTTCGCCTCGCCCTCGCGGGCGTAGGCGAGCACCGCGTGCAGCGCCCGGCCCTCCGGCGAGCCCTCCCCCACCAGGTCGGGGTCCACCGTGCGGGCGAGCGCCGGCTTGCGCAGCACCCGCTCCAGGATCTGCCCCTCCAGGGACCTGGCCCTGCGCACCACGCGCGGAGCCGGGGATTGGCCGGGCCGCGCGGCAACCCGGGGGGGTATGAAGCCGGGCAGCTCGCCGGGCTCCAGCCCGGCCATTTCCGCCAGGCGCTTGCGGATCATGGCGCCCAGCGCCGGGGCCTCGATCTGCACCACGAGGGGCTTCGCCTGGGCGAGGAAGCGCGCGCGCCCCTCTTCCGAGCCCATGTCCACCTTCGCGGCGATCTCGCCCACCAGGAACTGGGAAAGGGGTTTCGCGCCGGCGAGCGCCGCGTCGAAGGCCTCCTTGCCCTCCCGGCGCACGAAGGTGTCGGGGTCGTCCTCCGGGGGCAGGAAGAGGAAGGCGACGGATTTCCCGTCGGCCAGGACCGGCAGCGACACTTCCAGGGCCTTCCAGGCCGCCTTGCGCCCGGCGTTGTCGCCGTCGAAGCAGAAGACGACGTTGTCCGCGAGGCGAAGGAGCTTCGACACGTGCACGGGCGTCGTGGCCGTGCCCAGGGTGGCCACCGCGTTCTCCACGCCGTGCTGCGCGAGCGCCACCACGTCCATGTATCCCTCGACCACGATCACCTGGTTGGCGTCCCGGATGGCCCTCTTCGCCTGCCAGAGGCCGTAGAGCTCGCGCCCCTTCTCGAAGAGCGGAGTTTCCGGCGAGTTGAGGTACTTGGGCTCGCCCTCGCCGATGATCCGCCCGCCGAATCCGATCACGTTGCCGCGGGAATCGAGGATGGGGAACATCACGCGGCCGCGGAAGCGGTCGTAGCGGCGCGCCTTGCGGGCGGGCTCGCCCTCGCGGCCTTCCGCCGCCTCGGAGTCGATCACGAGGCCGGTGTCCTTCATCGCCTCCGCCTCGTAGTCGGGGAACACGCCCTTGAGCGACTGCCAGGCATCGGGCGCGTAGCCCAGGCCGTAGCGCGCGGCGATCTCGCCGGACAGGCCCCGTCCCTTGAGGTAGTCGACGGCCTCGGGGGACTTGCGCAGCTCGGCCCGGTAGTACGAGAGCGCCTGCAGCATGCGCTCGGCGAGGCCCTTGTCCCGGGACGCCGCCTGCGCCGGCGGGCCGCCGCGCACTTCCGGGACTTCCATGCCGACCTGCTGCGCGAGCTCCCGGATGGCGTCGGGATAGGTGAGGCCCGTGTATTCCATGAGGAAGCCGATGGCGTTGCCGTGCGCCCCGCAGCCGAAGCAGTGGTAGAACTGCTTGGAGGGGCTCACGTTGAACGAGGGCGTCTTCTCGTTGTGGAACGGGCAGCACGCCTTGTAGTTGGCGCCGGCCTTCTTGAGCCGCACGTGCCGGTCTATCACGTCGATGATGTCGACGCGCCCGAGGAGGGCCTGGATGAAGTCCTGCGGGATCATGCGGGCGGGGATGCCGGCCGCGCGGCGCCTCAGCCCGCGAGGGACGCCTTGACCAGCGCCGAGACGCGGCCCATGTCGGCGCGGCCGGCCACTTTCGGCTTCACGATCGCCATCACCTTGCCCATGTCGGAGGGCGCCTTCGCCCCCGCTGCCGCGACGGCCGCGGCGACGATGGCGGCGACCTCCGCCTCCGCCAGCTGCTGGGGAAGGTAGGCGCCGAGGATCGCCATCTCGCGCTTCTCGGCGTCGGCGAGGTCCTGGCGCCCGGCCTGCTCGTACTGGGCCACCGAGTCCTTGCGCTGCTTGAGCATCTTCTCGATGACGGCGACCACGCCCGCGTCGTCGAGCGTGATGCGTTCGTCGACCTCGCGCTGCTTCATCGCCGCGGTGAGAAGGCGCAGCGTCCCGAGGCGCTCGGCCTCGCGCGCCTTCATGGCGACCTTCACGTCCTCGTGCACCCGGTCTCGCAGCGTCATGATTTCCTCACGTCGAAACGACCGCGGCGAGCGGGGCGCTGGGGCCCGGCTCGCCGCGAAAGGGATTGCCCGGGGCCGGTCAGTACAGCTTCGGCGGGAGCATCTGCGAGCGCATGCGCTTGTAGCGGCGCTTCACGGCCGCGGCGTGCTTGCGCTTGCGCTCGGCGGTGGGCTTCTCGTAGAACTCGCGAGCGCGAAGCTCGGTGAGAAGGCCCGTCTTTTCCACCGCGCGCTTGAAGCGGCGCAGGGCGACGTCGAACGGCTCGTTTTCCTTGACTCGGATGGTCGGCATGTATGGGTTCCGGCGGTGCGGTGACGGTGCGATGAATGGGAGAGCGCTGAAAACCCTGCATAATATCAAAGTTTTGCATTCCTGAAAAGGCGCGCCTCGCGCCCGCCCGCACCGTGCTCACCCTCGGCATCGAAACCTCCTGCGACGAAACCGGCATCGCCCTCTACGACAGCGAGGGCGGCGTGCTGGGCGAGGCGCTGCATTCCCAGGTGGACCTGCATGCCCTGTACGGGGGAGTCGTCCCGGAGCTCGCCTCGCGGGACCACATCCGCCGGATCGTGCCGCTCGCCCGGGAGGCTCTCGGGCGGGCCGGCCGCGGCCTCGCCGACGTCGACCTCATCGCCTACACCGAAGGGCCCGGCCTTGCGGGCGCCCTGCTCGTGGGCGCCTCGGTGGCGGCCGGCCTGGGGCTCGCCCTCGGCCGCCCGGTGGTCGGGATCCACCATCTCGAAGGCCACCTGCTGTCGCCGCTGCTCGCCGACCCGCGGCCCGGGTTCCCTTTCGTGGCCCTGCTCGTCTCCGGGGGGCACACCCAGCTCATGGCCGTCGAGGGCGTGGGGCGCTATGCGCTCCTGGGCGAGACCGTCGACGACGCGGCCGGGGAGGCCTTCGACAAGACCGCGAGCCTGCTCGGGCTCGCCTATCCGGGCGGGCCCGCGCTCTCGAGGCTGGCCGCCGCCGGCAATCCGAAGCGCTTCGCCTTCCCCCGGCCGATGCTGGCGAGCGAGGACCTGGACTTCAGCTTCAGCGGCCTGAAGACCGCGGCCCTGCACTGCGTGCGCAAGCAGGCGCTCGACGACGGACTGCGCGCGGACGTCGCCGCGTCGTTCCAGGCGGCCGTGGTCGACGTCCTCGCCTCCAAGTGCCTGCGGGCGCTGGAGGCCACCGGCATGGGCCGGCTCGTCGTCGCGGGGGGCGTGGGGGCGAACGCCTCGCTTCGCCAGCGCCTCGAGAGCGAGACGGCGCGCGTGGGCGCCCGCGTGTACTTCCCGCCTGCGCGGCTGTGCACGGACAACGGCGCGATGATCGCCTTCGCGGCCTCGCTGCGTTTCGGCTCGGCGCCGGCCGGCATGGAGGGCTTCGGGGTGCGGCCGCGCTGGGACCTCGCGACTATCGGGGCGCCGTAGCCCTCAGTCCGTTCCGCGGCGGTATTCCCGCTCGGCCACGGAGAGCTCCTCCTCGGCCAGCCGGAGATCCTCGTCGAGCTTGCGGCGGCGCTCGTAGTACGAATCCTGGGGCACCTGCTGCGGGCAGATGAGCGAGGCGAACCCGTTGGGATCGACCGACTGGAAGCAGTTCGGGCGCGGCGCCGATTCCCCCCGCTTCAGCGGAGGATGCCGGCGCTGGATGGTCTGCATTTCCCCTTCCTGCGGCGCCTCGCCGAGTTCCACGGCCTTCTTCGCGGCCTCGACTTTCGCCTGGGCCGCCCGGAGCTTCTTCTCGAGCTCGTCGCGCTTCTGGCGCCGGCCCTCCGCCACGCCCGACGGCGCGGCGGGCGCCGCAGGCGCTGCCTGCGCCCGGCTCGCGGGCACGACGTCGGGGTATGTGTCCGACTCGATGCGCACCACCGTGCCGTCGTAGTTCTTGGGCACGGAGTCGGAATAGGTGACGCGCCCCTGCCGGTCGGTCAGCTTGTAGAGGACCTGCGCCGGCGCGGGAAGCGCCAGGGCGAGGGCGAGCGCGAGGGCGAGCGCCTGCAGCGCCGTCCGGTCAATCAATGGCGGCCATCCGCGCGGCCTTCTGGGCCTTGTCGAACTCCGCCTGCGCCGAGCTGACCGCGTCGTCGAGGGTCTTGATGCGGGCGTGGTAGGCCTCCGTCGGCTCGGGACGCGCGCCTCCCCCTTTCTTTCCAAGCCAGCGGACTTCCCCCTCGGTGGGTTCCTTGCCGTCCTCGCGCGCCTTCTTCGCGGCCTCCAGGTTCTCGCGCGCCCGCGCCAGCTCGGCATCGGTCCGCACGCGCTTGAGCTCGGGCGCCGTGAGCGGCAGCTTGACGGGCTTGGACCCCTCGCCCACGGTCACCAGCATGGCGGTGTTGGCGGAGAGGTCGACCTCGATGCGGGTCACCTTGCCCTCGAATTCCTTGGGCGGCGCCTTGTCGACGTAGGTCACCTTCCCCTTCTTGTCGACGAGCTTCCAGACGACCTGCCGGTCGCCCTCGGCCGCGGCCCACGGCGCGGCAAGGAGCGAGACGGCGAGGATCGCCAGCAGGCGGTGGCTCTTGTGCATGGTTCGTCTCCTAGGCGGCGGCCGCGCGCGGCTCGCCGCACACGGCGCAGTGGGGATCTCGGGAAAGGCGCACCTCGTGCCATCGCTGCGCGCGGGCATCGAAGAGCAGGAGCCGTCCGGCGAGCGTCTCGCCGATGCCGGCCAGGAGCTTGATCGCCTCCATCGCCTGCAGCGTCCCGATCACGCCCACGAGCGGGGCGAAGACGCCCATGGTGGCGCAGCGCTCCTCGTCGCCGCGCGCGTCGGCGGGGAACAGGCAGTGGTAGCAACCCGAGCCGGGCTCGCGGTGGTCGAAGACGGCGACCTGGCCGTCGAAGCGGATGGCCGCGCCCGACACGAGCGCGACGCGCTCGCGCACGCACGCCTCGTTGATCGCGTGGCGCGTGGCGAAATTGTCCGAGCAGTCGAGGACCACGTCGGCCTCGCGCGCCAGCGCGCGAATGCGCTCGGGCGCGAGGCGCTCCGGGATCGCGCGCACCGCGATCTCGGGATTGATCGTCGCGAGCGTGGCCGCGGCCGACACCGCCTTGTTGGCGCCGATGGCGTCCAGCCGGTGCACGACCTGGCGCTGCAGGTTGGTGAGGTCGACCGCGTCGCCGTCGGCGATCGTGATCCGGCCGACGCCGCTCGAGGCGAGGTAGAGGAGCGCGCCGGAACCCAGCCCGCCGGCACCCACCACCAGCGCGCGGGAGGCGAGGAGGCGCTCCTGCGAATCCTCGCCGAAGCCCTCGAGCAGGAGGTGGCGGCTGTAGCGCAGCCGCTGGCGGTCGTCCACGGCGCTCGCCCGGGCGGCGCCCCGGCCTACTTCGCGGCCGCGGCGGTGATCGGCAGCCCCTTGAGGTGCTTGATTGCCGCGAGGAGCTGCAGGTCTTCCTTCTTCGCCTCGGGAGCGGCCTTGCCGTCCGCCGTGGCGGGCGCCTTCGGTTCGACGGCGGCCTTCGCCTCGACCGCGGGCTTCGCGGGCAGGGGCCTTGGCGCCACGCCCGTCCACGCCGGCCTTCGCCTTCTCGTCGTCGCCCTCGAGGTGGCGCTGCAGGTCGGCCTCGCGCATGAAGGTGCGCGAATCGGTCGCGGCGTCCTCGACGACGAAGTCGGGCGCGATGCCCTTGGCCTGGATGGAGCGGCCGTTGGGCGTGTAGTAGCGGGCGGTCGTGAGCTTGACGGCCTGGTTGTTCGGCAGGGGCAGGATGGTCTGCACCGAGCCCTTGCCGAAGGTCTGCGTGCCGATGATCGTGGCGCGCTTGTGGTCCTGGAGCGCGCCCGCGACGATCTCCGACGCCGAGGCCGAGGCGCCGTTCACCAGCACCACCAGCGGCACGGTCTTCGCGGCGGCCGGGAGCTTGGCGAGGTAGTCCTCGCGGAAGCTGCCGCGGACGTAGTTCTCCTTGTTCGCGGTGAGGCGCATCTTCGCGTCCTCGGTGCGCCCGTCGGTGTAGACGACCAGCGCGTTCTTCGGCAGGAACGCCGAGGACACGCCCACCGCGGCGTTGAGGAGCCCGCCCGGATTCATGCGCAGGTCGATCACGAGGCCCTTCAGGTCGCCGTTCGCCTGCTTGTAGAGGTCGTTGATGGCCTGGACGAGGTTCTCGCCCGTGTGCTCCTGGAACTGGGTGACGCGAACCAGGCCGTAGCCGGGCTCGAGCATGCGCGCCTTCACGCTCTTCACGCGGATCACGTCGCGCTTGAGCTTGTAGTCGACCGAGCCGGGCTGGCCCTTGCGCACGACCGTGAGCACGACCTCGGTGTTGGGCTTGCCGCGCATCCGCTTCACGGCGTCGTTGAGGCTCAGGCCCTTCAGGCTCACGCCGTCGAGCTTCACGATGAGGTCGCCGGCCTGGATGCCGGCGCGGTGCGCGGGCGTGTCCTCGATGGGCGCGACCACCTTCACGAAGCCGTCCTCGGCGCCCACCTCGATGCCGAGGCCGCCGAACTCGCCCTGGGTGCCCACCTGCAGGTCCTTGTACGCGTCCTGGTCCAGGAAGGCCGAGTGCGGGTCCAGCCCCGTGAGCATGCCGTTGATCGCTTCCTTGAGGAGCTTCTTGTCCTCGACCGGCTCGACGTAGTCGTTCTTGATGCGCCCGAACACCTCGGAGAAGAGGCGCAGGTCGTCGACGGGAAGCTGCATCGAGGACGCCTGCCGGTCGGCGATCGCGGAGAAGTGCAGGCTCGCCGCCACGCCCAGCGCGGCCCCGAGCACCACCAATGCCACCTGCTGCAGTTTGCCGCCCATGTTCGCCACCTCGCCGATGTCAGGACAATACCGCGGCCGGATGCGCGCGCTCCCCCGTTCGGGAGCTTCAGCGCGCCACCCAGCGCAGCGGGTCGAACGGTTTCCCGTCGTACCTCAACTCGAAGTATAAACCCGATTCCTCGGCGCCCCCCGAAGCCCCCACCTGGGCCACGCTGTCGCCGCCCTTCACCCCCTCGCCCACCTGGCGCAGCAGCCCGTCGTTGTAGCCGTACAGGCTCATGTAGCCGCCGCCGTGGTCCAGGATGAGGAGGTTGCCGAACCCGCGCAGCCAGTCGGCGTACACCACGCGCCCGTCCGCGACGGCCCGCACCAGCTCCCCGACGGCCGCCCGGATGAAGAGCCCGCGCCACGTCGCGCCGCCCTCTTCCCGTGGACTGCCGTAGCGGTTCATGAGTTCCCCCCGCACCGGCAGCCGGAGCTTGCCCTTGAGGGTCGGAAACGACCGCGCCGAGGTCGAGGCGTCGGCCACCTGCTCCACGGGCGTGCCCCGCCGCCCTTCCGGCGCCTCCCGCGGCTTCGCCTTCTGCGCCTCGCGCGCCTTCTGCGCCTCGCGGTCCTTCTGGGCCTGGCTGGCCGCGAGCGCCCGGGCGATCTCCTGCACCAGCCGCGTGAGCCTTTCCTCGTCGCGCTTGAGCCGGCCGATCTCGCGCCGGCCCTTCTCGACCTGGCCCGCCGCGCGCTTGAGCGCCACGGCGCGCGCCGCGCGCTCCTTCTCCAGCTGCTGCGTCTGCCTCGCCTGCGCGGCCTGGTTCTCCGCGATGGCCTCGCGCTTCACGCGGGCCTCGGCCTCGAGGGCGGCCACCTCGTCGGCGCCGCGCTTGAGCGAGGCGAGGGTCTCGGCGCGCGCGCGCTGCACGTAGCCGTAGTAGGCGAGGTGGCGCGTGAAGCGTGGAGAGGTCCCTGCCCTCGAGGATGAGGCGCAGGCGGTCCTGGCCGCCCTGCTCGTACTGCAGGCGCAGCAGCTTCTCCGCGAGCGCGCGCTGGCCGGCGATCTCCTGCCGCGCGCGCTCGCCGCGCCCGCCCAGCTCCGCGAGCTGCTCCGAGAGGGCCTGGTTGGCCTGGGTGAGCTCGAAGAGGGCGCGGTTCGCCTCGCTCACCGACTTCTCGGCGGCCTTGAGGGCGTCGGCCGCCTCCCCGCGCGACTCCTCGGCCCGGGCGAGCTCCTTCTCCAGGCGCTCGATGCGGCCGCGCAGCTGCTTGAGGTCCTCCTCGGAAACGGACGCGGGCTTCGCGCGCGGCGGGGCGGCTGCCGCGAGTCCCGCCGCGAACGCGACGCCGGCGAGGACGGCCGCCGCGGCGCGTCGCGCCCGCATCCCCTAGCGGGCCTTGCCCTGGCTCGCCACCGCGGCGGCGGCCTTCGCGATCGCCTCGGGGTCGCCGAGGTAATAGTGGCGCAGGGGCGCCAGCGAGTCGTCGAGCTCGTAGACCAGGGGCACGGCCGTGGGAATGTTGAGCCCGACGATCTCGGCGTCGGAGACGCCGTCGAGGTACTTCACCAGCGCGCGCAGGCTGTTGCCGTGCGCCGCGACGAGCACGCGATCGCCGGCCGCGATGCGCGGCGCGATGCGCTCGCGCCAGCACGGCAGGACCCGGGCCACGGTGTCCTTCAGGCACTCGGTGCGCGGCACCTGCGCCCCCAGCCCGGCATAGCGCCTGTCGCGCGCCGCATCGCGCTCGTCGCCGGGCGGGAGCCCGGGCGGCGGCGTGTCGTAGCTGCGCCGCCACACGAGAACCTGCTCGTCGCCGAACTTCGCCGCGGTCTCGGCCTTGTTGAGTCCCTGCAGCCCGCCGTAATGGCGCTCGTTGAGGCGCCAGTCCTTCTCCACGGGGAGCCAGAGCCGGTCCATCTCCTCGAGCGCGAGGTTCAGCGTGCGGATCGCGCGCTTGAGGACGGACGTGATGGCCACGTCGAAGTCGTAGCCCTCGGCGGCGAGCAGGCGCCCGGCGGCGCGCGCCTCCTCCACGCCCTGGGCCGAGAGGTCCACGTCGGTCCAGCCGGTGAAGCGGTTTTCCTTGTTCCAGGTGCTTTCGCCGTGGCGGATGAGAACGAGCTTTTTCATGGCTTTCGTGGCAGGATCGCGGGCTTTCCCCATGTTATCAAACCAACGCACAGCGGACGCCCGCAGCGAATTCCTCGCGGGTTGCCGCGACATCGCGCCCGTCCTCGTCGGAACCGTGCCCTTCGGCTTCGTGGCCGGGGTGGCGGCGGTGGGCGCCGGCATGAGCCCCCTGCAGAGCATCGCGCTCTCCGTCTTCGCCTTCTCCGGCATCGCCCAGCTCGTCGTGGCGCAGCTCGTCGCCGCCCAGTCGCCGATCGTGCTCACGCTCGTGGCGGCGTTCATCGTGAGCCTGCGCTTCCTCATGTACAGCGCGGCGCTCTCGCCGCACCTGGCGCACCTGCCGGCCCGCTGGCGCGTGCTCCTCGCGTACCTCATGACCGACCAGATGTTCGCCATCGGGACGCGCCAGGACGCGGACGCCAGGCACGCGCCCGCATCGCCACTGGCACCTGCTGGGCATCGGCGTCACGCTGTGGTCCGTGTGGCAGGCGTCGGTCGTCGCGGGCGCGGTGGCCGGCGCGCAGGTGCCCGCCGCCTGGTCGCTCGACTTCGTGGTGACGCTCACGTTCCTGGTCCTGCTCGTCCCGGCGGTCCGCACCCGGGCCGACGTGGCGGCCGCCGCGGTGGCCGGCGCGCTGGCCCTCCTGGCGGCCGGGCTGCCCTACAAGCTCTCGCTCGTCCTCGCGTCCCTCGCCGGGATCGCCGCGGGGTTCGCGGTCGAGTGGAGGCACCGCAAGTGACCGAGTGGATCGTCATCGTCGGCGCCGGCGTCGTGACCTTCCTCACGCGCGCCTCCTTCATCGTCTTCTCCGACCCGCACAAGTTCCCGCACGCCTTCCGCGTGGCCCTCGCCTTCGTGCCGGCCGCGGTGCTCGCCGCGATCGTCGTCCCGGGGCTCGCGATGCCGCACGGCGTCGTGGATCTCACGACCGCCAACCCGCGCCTGCTGGCCGGGCTCGCGGCCGTCGCGGTGGCGCTCAAGGTCCGCAACCCGCTCGCCTCGATCGTGGCGGGGATGGTCGCGCTCTGGGGCCTGCAGGCGCTCGCCGGATAGGCCATTCGCCGGGGGCGCCCGCCGGCTGCTAAAATGGCGGTCTTTCCGCTTCCCCACACCATCATTCCACACGCCATGGGCGAATTCCTGCTCAACAACATCGCGCTCGTCGCGCTCTTCCTCGCGAGCGGCGCCATGCTCGTCTGGCCCGACCTCTCGCTCTTCTCGGGCGGCGCCCAGTCGGTGGGCACGATGGAGGCCACCCGGCTCATGAACCAGCCCGGCGCCCTGGTGCTCGACGTGCGCGAGGACGCCGAGTTCGCCGCCGGGCACCTGCCGCGCGCGCGCCACATCCCGCTCGGCCAGCTCCAGGGCCGCCTCGACGAGCTCGCGAAGTTCAAGGAGAAGCCCGTGCTCGTCACCTGCCGCAGCGGCGCGCGCTCGGGCTCGGCCTGCCGCGCGCTGCGCAAGGCGGGCTTCACGCAGGTGTTCAACCTCAAGGGAGGCGTCGGCGCGTGGTCGCAGGCGAGCCTCCCGGTGGAGCGCTAGCGCGATGGCCAGGGTCCTGATGTACGCGACGGGCGTGTGCCCGTACTGCGTGATGGCCGAGAAGCTGCTGCGCGGCAAGGGCGTGGCCGACATCGAGAAGGTCCGCGTCGACCTCGACCCCGCGCGCCGCGACGAGATGATGGCCCGCACCGGACGGCGGACCGTTCCCCAGATCTACATCGGAGACCGCCACGTCGGCGGCTTCGACGACCTCGCCGCGCTCGAGCGCGCCGGCGGCCTCGATCCCCTGCTCGCCGCCTGAGGCGCCGCGGGCCCGACCCACACCCAACCGAAGGAAGCGCCAATGAGCGACGCCCAGAACCAGCCCGTCTTTTCGATCGAGAAGGTCTACGTGAAGGACATCTCGCTCGAGATCCCCAACGCCCCCCAGGTCTTCCTCGAGCGCGAGGCGCCGCAGGTCGACATCCAGCTCCACCACCAGTCGAGCAAGGTCGACGAGGGCGTCTACCAGACGCTGCTCACCGTGACGGTCACGGCCAAGGTCAAGGACAAGACGCTCTTCCTCGTCGAGGCGGGCCAGGCCGGCATCTTCACGATCCGCAACATCCCCGAGGCCGACATGGAGCCCATCCTCGGCATCGCCTGCCCGAACATCCTCTACCCCTACGCGCGCGAGGTGGTTTCGGACATCGTCGTGCGGGCCGGCTTCCCGCCCGTCCTGCTCACGCCGGTCAACTTCGAGGCGCTCTTCCAGGCCCAGAAGCAGGCCCAGGCCGAGCAGCAGAAGGAAGCCTCGCCGATCATCCAGGCCACGCACTGACCGCGATGCGCGCGCGCGGCGGCTCCTGCTCGCCCTCGTGGCGGCGCTTCCCGCCGCCGCCACGGAGTTCCGCTCGGTCGGCGAGCGCGCCGCGATCCTCTACGACGCGCCCTCGCTCAAGGCCGACCGCATCTTCGTGGCGAGCCGCGGCCACCCCTTCGAGGTGCTGGTGAAGCTGGACCAGTGGACGAAGGTGCGCGACTCCGGCGGCGAGGTCGCCTGGGTCGAGAACAAGGCGCTGGGCGAGCGCCGCAACGCCCAGGTGAGCGTGCCCGTCGCCGACGTGCGCGCGGCGCCGGACGCGAAGTCGGCCCTCGTCTTCGAGGCCTACAAGCAGGTCCTCCTGGAGGTGCTCGAGCCGGCGGCCGACGGGTGGGTCAAGGTGCGCCACCGCGACGGCCAGCAGGGCTACGCCCGCGTGGCCCACCTGTGGGGCGTCCAGTAGGGCGATGAGGATCGCCGTCCTCGGGGCGGGAGCCTGGGGATCGGCGCTCGCGATCTCCCTTTGCGCCGCGCACGAGGTGCGCCTCTGGGCCCGGCGGCGCGAGGCCTGCGCGCAGCTCGCCCGCGACCGTTCCAGCCCCTACCTGCCCGAGGCCGCGTTCCCGGCGGCGCTGCGTGTCGAGCCCGACCTCGCCGCGGCCGCTTCGGGCTGCGACCTCGCCATCGTGGCGACCTCCACGGCCGGGCTGCGCGAGTCGGCAATGGCGATCGCGGCGCTTCGGTCCCCGATCGACCTCCTCTGGGCCTGCAAGGGATTCGAGCGGGGATCGGGGAAGCTTCCCCACGAGATCGTCGCGGAAGTCCTGCCTGCGGCCGCGCGGACCGGCGCCCTGTCGGGCCCGAGCTTCGCGCTCGAGGTGGCCCGCGGGCAGCCGACCGCCATCGTCCTCGCCTCGCGCGAGGCCGCGTTCGCCGCCGACGCCGCCGCGCAGCTCAACAGCGCGCGCCTGCGCATCTACTCGAGCGCGGACCTGGTCGGCGTCGAGCTGGGCGGCGCGGTGAAGAACGTGATCGCGATCGCCGCGGGCATCGCCGACGGGCTGGGCCTGGGCCGCAACGCCCGCGCCGCGCTCGTCACGCGCGGACTGGCGGAGATCGTGCGCCTGGGCGTGGCGATGGGCGGCCAGCCCGAGACCTTCATGGGCCTCGCCGGTCTCGGGCGACCTCGTGCTTACCTGCACGGGCGAGCTCTCGCGCAACCGCGACGTGGGACTGCGGCTCGCGAAGGGGCAGGCGCTCGGCGCGATCCTCGAGGAGCTGGGCCACGTGGCCGAGGGCGTGCAGTCCGCCGCGTCCGTGCGCGAGCTCGCGCGCGGCAGGGGCATCGAGATGCCGATCACCGAGTCGGTCTGCGGCGTGCTGTTCGAGGGCAGGCCACCCGCGGAGGCCGTGCGCCAGCTCCTGGCGCGGGATCCGAAGGCCGAGTAGGCGCGGGGGGTCCTGCCCCGCCTAGGCGTTCGCGCCGGGATATCCGGCCTGGCGCCAGGCCTCGAAGACCGCCACCGCCACCGCGTTGGAGAGGTTGAGGCTGCGGTTGCCGGGCACCATGGGCAGCCGGACGCGGCGCTCGCCGGGAAAGCTCGCGAGGAAGGCTTCGGGCAGGCCCGCGGTCTCGGGCCCGAACACGAGGACGTCGTCCGGCCGGAAGGCCACCTCCTGCAGCCGCATCGCGCCCCGCGTCGTGAACGCGAGGAGCCGGCGCCCGGCGAGCCGCGCCACGCAGGCGGCCCAATCGGGGTGCACGGTCACGTTGGCCATCTCGTGGTAGTCGAGGCCCGCGCGGCGCAGTTGCCGGTCGTCCATCGAGAACCCCAGGGGCTCGACCAGGTGCAGCGGCGTCCCCGTGTTGGCGCACAGCCGGATCACGTTGCCCGCGTTCGGCGGGATCTCCGGATTCACCAGGACGACGTCGACCATGGCCTCAATCCCGCCCGGGGGGCTCGGGGGTGCGCGCGACCACCCATCCCGAAACGCGCCGGGCTCCGGCCTTGCGCAGCACGTCCGTCAGCCCCGCGAGGGTCGACCCGGTCGTCATCACGTCGTCCACCACGGCCACGTGCATCCCCTCCACGCTCCGGCGCGATTCGAAGGCGTCCCGCAGGTTCCGGCGGCGGGAGGCCCGGTCCAGCCCGGACTGCGGCGGCGTGTGGCGAACCTTCGCGAGCGCCCCTGCGTCGACGACCAGGCCGAGCGTGCGTCCCACGCGTTTCGCGAGCAGCAGGGCGGGATTGAAGCCCCTTTCGCGCAGCCTCGCCGTCGATGCGGGGGAGGCCACCAGGAGGTCGGGCCGCGCTTCGGACGCCACCGCCCGGGCCAGCGCGCTGCCCAGGTAGGCTCCGGCCGCCAGGTCCGCGGAGAACTTGAACCGTGCCACGAGCCGGTCGGCGGGAAAGCGATAGTCGAAGGCGCTCACGACGTCATCGTAGGCGGGAGGATTCCGGATGCAATCGCCGCAACACCCGGCGCTGGCCAGGGGAACGGCACAACGGCGGCACTTCGGCCCCGTGGGTGCAAGCAAGCGCTCACAATTGTCGCACACGAGTCGCCGGGCCGGCAGGCTCCAGGCACAGCAGGCATTCGGAGGGCCAGGCACGGGAGAAAAGCGAACGATTGCCTAAATTTTGTGCAATCGTTCGGAAGCACTGCGCAAGCCATTTGACAGCATTCTGTTTGTCCATAATCATCAGCAACTTACGCCACCTCCCGGAACCGCCTTGGATCAGATCGTCCACATCGCCCCCCCGGCCAACCCGAAGGCCCGCGCCCTGCGCGAGACCGCGCGCGCCCTCCTCGACCTTCCCTTCAACGATCTCGTCTTCCAGGCGCAGACAATCCACCGGGAAAACTTCGACCCCAATCGCATCCAGCGCTCGACGCTCCTGTCCATCAAGACGGGCGGCTGCCCGGAGGATTGCGGCTACTGCCCGCAATCCGCGCGTCACTCGACGGGCGTGGAGAGCGAGGCGATGCTTGCGCTCGAGGAAGTCGTGCGCACCGCGAAGGCGGCCAGGGACAACGGCGCCACGCGCTTCTGCATGGGCGCGGCCTGGCGCGGGCCGAAGGCGCGCGACCTGGAACCCGTGCTCGACATGGTGCGCGAGGTGAAGAAGCTGGGCCTGGAGACGTGCTGCACGCTGGGCATGCTGAAGGAAGGGCAGGCCGAGCAGCTGCGCGAGGCGGGCCTGGACTACTACAACCACAACCTCGACACCGCGCCCGAGTTCTACGGCGAGGTGATCGGCACGCGCGACTACCAGGACCGCCTCGACACCCTCGAGCGCGTGCGCGGCGCCGGCATCCACGTGTGCTGCGGCGGCATCGTGGGCATGGGCGAGTCGCGCGACGAGCGCGCCGGGCTCATCGCGCAGCTCGCCGCCCTCGACCCGCAGCCCGAGTCGGTCCCCATCAACCAGCTCGTGCAGGTCGAGGGCACGCCGCTCGCCGGCACCGAAGCGCTGCCGTGGACGGAGTTCGTGCGCACCGTCGCCACCGCGCGCATCCTCATGCCGCGCAGCTACGTGAGGCTCTCGGCCGGCCGCACCGAGATGCACGAGGCCGTGCAGGCGCTGTGCTTCCTGGCGGGCGCCAACTCGATCTTCTACGGCGAGAAGCTCCTCACCACCGGGAACCCCGACGTCGGGCGCGACGACGCGCTCTTCGCCGCGCTCGGCCTGTCGGCCGCCTGAGCGCCGTGGCGCAGGCAGGCCTTGCCGCCATCAGGCGAGGATTGGAAGGGCTCGAACGCGACGGGGTGCGGCGCGCGCGCCGCGTCCTCGACTCGCCGCAGGGCCCCGCGATCGTCGAGGGCGGCCGGGCGCTCGCCGACTTCGCCTCCAACGACTACCTCGGCCTCGCGAACCACCCGCGGATCCGCGCGGCGGCGCACGCGGCGATCGACGCCTGGGGCTTCGGCGCCGGGGCCTCTCCCCTCGTCACCGGGCATTCGCGGCCGCACGAGGAGGCCGAGGCCGCCTTCGCGCGCTTCACCGGCCTGCCGCGCGCTCTCCTCTTCCCGAGCGGTTACGCCGCCAACCTCGGCATCCTCACGGCGCTCGCCGACCGCTCCGCCGAGATCTTCGGCGACCGCCTGAACCACGCCTGCCTCAACGACGGCGCGGTGCTCTCGCGCGCCGCCTTCCGCCGCTACCCGCACGGCGACCTCGGGCGCCTGGAGTCGATGCTTTCCGCCTCGAAGGCCGCCATCCGCGTCATCGCCACCGACACGGTCTTCAGCATGGACGGCGACATCGCGCCGGTCGCCGGCCTCCTCGCGCTCGCCGAGCGTCACGACGCCTGGCTCGTCCTCGACGACGCGCACGGCATCGGCGTGCTGGGCGGGGGCCGGGGCGCGCTCGCCCACGCCGGCGTGCGCTCGCCGCGCATCGTGTACATGGCCACGCTGGGCAAGGCCCTGGGAGGCTACGGCGCCTTCGTCGCCGGCGAGCCGGACCTCGTCGAATGGCTCATGCAGCGGGCGCGGACGTACGTGTTCTCGACGGCCCTGCCTCCCGCGGCGGCCGCCGTCGCCGCCGCCGCCCTGCGCCTGCTCGAGGAGGATCCGGGCATCGTGGCCGCGCTCGGCGAGCGCATCGCGGACTTCCGCCGCGCCTGCGAAACGGCCGGCATCGCCACCACGTCCACCACCGCGATCCAGCCGGTGATCGTGGGCGAGGCGGCGCGCGCCGTCGCGCTTTCGGCGCGGCTGCGGGACGCGGGCCACCTCGTTCCCGCGATCCGCCCGCCCACGGTGCCGGAGGGGACGTCGCGCCTTCGCGTGTCCCTCTCGGCCGGGCATACGCGCGAGCAGGTCGAGGCGCTGGTGGCGGCCCTTCGGGAAGCCCTCGGCGATGGCGCTGCACGTTGAGCGGCTCGGCCGCGGCCCCGACCTCGTGCTCCTGCATGGCTGGGGACTGCACGGGGGCGTGTGGCGAACGCTCGCGCCGCTGCTCGAATCCCGGTTCCGCCTGCACCTCGTGGACCTCCCGGGCCACGGGCATTCGCGCCAGGAGCCCTTCGGGAGCCTCGACGCCGTCGCCGACGCCGTGGCGCAGTGCGTGCCCGCCGGGGCGGGCGTGGGCGGCTGGTCGCTCGGTGGCCTCGTCGCGATGCGCCTCGCCACCCGCCATCCGGGCCTCGCGGCGAGGTTCGCCTTCGTGAGCGCCACGCCCTGCTTCGTGCAGCAGCCGGACTGGGCGCACGGCATGGCGCGCGAGACCCTGGAGGGCTTCGCGGCGGCGCTGCGGGAGGCGCCCGCGAGGACGATCCGCAGCTTCGTGAACCTGAACGCGCTGGGCGGCCCGCACGCCCGCGAGCGCATGCGCGAGCTCGCCGAGTTGCTGGCCGAGCGCGGGACGCCCGCGGAAGAGTCCCTCCAGGCGGGGCTCTCGGTGCTGCGCGACAGCGACCTGCGCGCGGAGGTCGCGGCGATCGACCGCCCGGCGCTGGTCCTGCACGGCGGACGCGACGCGCTCGCGCCCGCGGGCGCGGGCCGCTGGCTCGCCGGCGCGCTGCCCTTCGCGCGCTTCGTGGAAATCGCCGAGGCAGCCCACCTGCCCTTCGTGAGCCACCCCCGCCGCGTGGCCGATGCCCTGGTGGCCTTGCATGGATGAGGCGATGCTCCCGGTGAAGCGCGACGTGCGCCGCTCCTTCGAGCGCGCGGCTCGCACCTACGACGAGGCGGCGTTCCTGCAGCGCGAGGTGTGCTCCCGCCTCCTCGAGCACCTCGAGCCCATGCGCCTCTCGCCCCGGCGCGTGCTGGACCTCGGCTGCGGCACGGGGCACGCGTTCGACGCGCTGGCGAAGCGCTTTCCCTCGGCGTCCATCCTGGGGCTCGACCTCGCGCCGGCGATGCTCGAGCGCGCGCGCGGGCGCTCCTCCTGGTGGCAGCGCCTGCCGGGCGCGCGGCGGCCCGCGCTGCTGTGCGCCGACGCCGAGCGCCTGCCGGTCGCGGGCGCCAGCCTCGACCTCGTCTTCTCCAACCTCGCGCTGCAGTGGTGCGAGCCCTCGCGCGTGTTCGCCGAGGCCGCGCGCGCGCTCGCGAGCGAAGGCCTCTTCCTCTTCTCGACCCTCGGTCCCGACACGCTCAGGGAGTTGCGCGCCGCCTTCGCGGAGGCCGACGGCGCGCCGCACGTGAACCGCTTCGTCGACATGCACGACCTCGGCGACGCGCTCGTGCACGCGGGCTTCGCCGACCCGGTGATGGAGATGGAGACCATCACGCTCGAGTACGACACCGTGCCCGCGGTCCTGCGCGACCTGAAGGCCATCGGCGCGGTGAACTCGCTCCCGTCCCGCGCGCGCGGGCTGCCGGGGCGCAGCCGCTGGCGGCGCATGACGCAGGCCTACGAGCGGTTTCGCCGCGGACGGCGTGCTGCCCGCGACCTGGGAGGTCGTCTACGGGCACGCGTGGAAGGTGCCACCCGCGCGCCTGGCCGACGGCCGCCAGGTGGTGAGCTTCGCGCCGAGGGGCCCGCGATGAGCCGCGGCGTGTTCGTCACGGGAACCGACACCGGCGTGGGCAAGACTCTCGCCGCCTGCGCGCTGGTCCATGCGCTGCGCGCGCGCGGCCTGCGCGTGGCGCCGATGAAGCCGGTGGCGGCCGGCGCCGTCGCCGCATGCGGGCGCCTGGGCCAACGAGGACACGCTCGCGCTGGCGGAGGCGGCCGGGCCCGGCGCGCCGGCCCTCGAGGCGATCACGCCGGTGCTGCTGCGCGAGCCCATGGCGCCCCACATCGCCGCCGCCCGCGAGGGGCGAACCATCCGCCTCGAGCCGCTCCTCGAGGCGCACCGGCGGCTCGCCGCGCAGTGGGACTTCACCGTGGTCGAGGGCGTGGGCGGTTTCCACGTGCCCCTGGCGCCGGCGCTCGACGCGAGGGACCTGGCGGCCGCGCTGGGCCTGCCGGTGGTCCTCGTGGTCGGGCTGCGCCTGGGCTGCCTCAACCACGCGCTGCTCACCGCCGAGGCGGTGCGCGCCGCCGGCCTTCGCCTCGCCGGCTGGATCGCCAACGCGATCGACCCCGGGATGGCCGCGCCCGAGGAGAACGTGGCGGCGCTCGCGCGAGCGGCTTTCCGCCCCGCTCCTGGGCCGCTTTCCGCACTCGCCGCGGGCCGATGCGCGCGCGCTCGCCCGCCTCGTCGACGTGGCGCCGCTCGTGGGATGAGCGGCATGGACGCCATCCTCTTCGACCTGGACGGCACGCTCACCGATCCGCGCGAGGGCATCACGCGGTGCATCGCGCACGCGCTCGAGCGCCTGGGCCGCGAGCCGCCGCCCCTCGACGAGCTCACCTTCGCCATCGGGCCGCCGCTTCGCGCCTCGCTCGCGAAGCTGCTGGGGACGGACTCGCGCGACGAGGTCGAGCGGGCGCTCGCGCACTATCGCGAGCGCTTCGCCGACGTGGGGCTGTACGAGAACGCGCCCTACGAGGGGATCGCGCGAGGCGCTCGCCGCGCTGCGCGAGGCGGGGCTGCCGCTCTACGTGGCCACCTCGAAGCCGCGCGTGTACGCCGAGCGGATCGTCCGCCACTTCACCCTCGACGCGCATTTCGAGGCCGTGCACGGCTGCGAGCTCGACGGCACCCGCGAGGACAAGCGCGACCTCCTGGCGCACCTCTTCCCGAGCCACGGTCTCGCCCCGGAGCGCGCGGTGATGATCGGGGACCGCGGCGTGGACATGGTCGCCGCGCGCCACCACGGCGCCCGCGCCCTCGGGGTCACCTGGGGCTACGGCTCGCGCGACGAGTTGCGGGAGGCCGGGGCGCACGCGTTCTGCGAGGCTCCGGGAGATCTTCCGGACTGCGTCGCACGGCTGGTCGCGCCGCGGCAATCGTGATCCTGGCGGGAAAGGTCCCGCCGCCGGGCAGGCTCTAGGCGGCGAAGGCGGCGGAGCGAAGCGCCACGCCGTGCGCGCCGCGGCGCTTCGCCTCGGCGAGGTCGGCGCGCGTGAGCCCGCCGATCGCGTACGCGGGCAGGGGGCACTCGTGCACCAGCGCGGCGAAGCCCTCCCAGCCGAGGGTGGCGGCGCCGGGATGCGAGGGCGTTTCCTTCACCGGCCCCACGACCACGTAGTCGAGCGCCGAGGCGTGCCGCGTGCGCGATCTCGTGCGCGTCGTGGCAGGAGGCGCCCACGACGCGGCCGGCGGGACGCGCGGACGACCGCCATCAGGGCCCTGGCCGTGAGGTGCACGCCGTCGGCCTGCGGCAAGGCGCCGCAGTCGCTGTTCACCACGACGGTCGCGCCGAAGGGCGTGCCGCGCGTGAGCGCGCGCGAGAGGAGGAACTGCACGCGCTGCGGCTCGAGCCCCTTCTCGCGGATCTGCACCAGGAGCCGCTCGCCCACCACCTGCGCCGAGAGCTTGAGCGACCAGGCGTCGAAGCCCGTTTCCGCCGCGTTCGAGACGACCATCACCGGCGGGCAGCGCGAGCGCCGCGAGCACCGGCGCGTTGGCGGGCAGCATCGGCGAGACGTCCGGCGCCTCCACCGGCTGCCAGGAGATCGCCTGGTCCTCGAGCGGCTGCGGCTCGCCCTCCCAGGCCGTCACGCGGAAGAAATGCAGCCGCACCGTCGCGTGCGTGTAGGCGTAGACGCGCGTGATCCAGGGCGTGGCCTCGCGCACGCGGATGCCGAGCTCCTCCTCGAGCTCGCGGTCGAGGGCCGCGCGCGGGTCCTCCCCGGCCTCGATCTTGCCGCCGGGGAACTCCCAGTAGCCGGGATAGGGCTTGCCCTCGGGGCGGCAGGCGAGGAGGAAGGTGCCGTCGGGCCGCTCGATGACGGCGGCGGCGACCTCGGTGATCTTCGTCACTTGCGCCCGCGCGCGCCGGCGCCGCGGCCCACGTAGTCCTTGGCGAACTGCCACGCCACGCGCCCGCTGCGCGAGCCGCGCTCCAGCGCCCAGAGCAGGGCCGCGGACTTCATGCGCCTCGTCGGCCTTGCCGCCGAGCGTGCCGACCCAGTGGGCGGCGATGTCGAGGTACTCGTCCTGGTCGAAGGGATAGAACGAGAGCCAGAGGCCGAAGCGCTCCGAGAGCGAGATCTTCTCCTCGGTGGTCTCGCCCGGGTGGATCTCGCCGCCCACGTGCCGCGTCTCGAGGTTCTCGTGCATGAACTCGGGCATGAGGTGGCGGCGGTTCGAGGTCGCGTAGATGAGCAGGTTGTCGGCCGATCCGGCGATCGTGCCGTCGAGCGCCACCTTGAGCGACTTGTAGCCCGGGTCGGAGGCCTCGAACGACAGGTCGTCGCAGAAGACGACGAAGCGCTCGCGGCCGCCCGGCCACGAGGTCCACGATGTCCGGCAGGTCCACGAGGTCGGCCTTGTCCACCTCGATGAGGCGCAGGCCCTTCCTCGCGAACTCGTCGAGCGCCGCCTTCACCAGCGAGCTCTTGCCCGTGCCGCGCGCGCCGGTGAGCAGCACGTTGTTGGCGGGCCGGCCGGCCACGAACTGGGCCGTGTTCTCGCGCAGGCGCCTCTTCTGCTCGTCGATGTCCTTCAGGTCCGCGAAGGCGATGGCGTGCGGGTGGCGCACCGGGTCGAGGTAGCCGCGCCCGCCGCGCTTGCGCCAGCGGAACGCGGTCCCGGCGGCCCAGTCGACGGGCTGCGAGCCCGCGGGAAGGAGCCTCTCGAGCCGGTCGACGAGCGCGTCGACGCGGGCGAGGAAGCGGTCGAGGGAATCGGTCATTTCGGGCCGGAAGACGAGAAGCCAGTAGTACTGCGTTTCCTCGAGGTGCGCCTCGCGGGCGTGCGGCCGCACGGCCTCGGCGAGCTCCGCGGCCGTGGGGAAGTTCTTGAGCACCTCGTGCGTCTCGCCCGAGAGGAGCTGGCGCACCTGGTAGGTGTTGCCCTCGGCGTCGCGGCGCGACAGCGGCGTGGAGCTGCCCTCGACGTAGCGGTTGTCGAGCATGGCCACGAGCGCCCCGGGCGGCAGCGCCTTCGCCATCGAGGCGAGCCAGCGCGCGAGGTCGGACTTCCTCACGTGCGACCACCAGAACCCGGCGAAGGCGGCGTCGCACCCCTGGCACAGCCCGCCGGGCGAGAAGGCGTCGGCCTGGGCGAAGGTGACGCGCCCCTTCGGGATGGGCTTCTCGCGCGCGATCTCGAGCACCGCCTCGTTGATGTCGCAGGCGTTCACGTGCGCGGCCTTCCTGGCGATGAACTGCGTCCAGTAGCCCGTGCCGCAGGCGATCTCGAGGACGCGGCGGCCCTCGAAGAGCCCGGGCAGCCGCCCGCGCAGCCAGGCGAGCTCGTCCTGGCGCTCGGCCTTGTCGTAGATGCGCTCGTACTCGCGCGCGCGCTTCGCGTAGTACGTCTCGAGTTGCGGGGTCACGGTGCCGGCCATCGGCTTCTCCCCGGGGCGGGTCAGCTGCGGTAGTCCGCGTTGATCTTCACGTAGTCGTACGAGAAATCGCACGTCCACACGGTCGCGCTCTCGACGCCGCGGCCCAGCCCCACGCGCACGGTGATCTCCGCCGGCGCCATCACCGCCTTGCCCTGCTCCTCGGTGTAGGCCGCCGCGCGCCCGCCCTTCTCGGCCACCAGCACGTCGCCCAGGTGCAGGGTGACCTTCGCGGGGTCGAGGTCGGCGATGCCCCGCGTTGCCCACGGCGCACAGGATGCGCCCGAGGTTCGGGTCGGAGGCGAAGAACGCCGTCTTCACGAGCGGCGAGTGGGCGATCGCCTTGCCCACGCGCAGGCATTCCTCGCGCGTGGCGCCGCCCTCGACGACGAGGGTCATGAACTTGGTCGCGCCCTCGCCGTCGCGCACGATCGCCTGCGAGAGGACCTGCGCCACCTCCAGCACGCATTCGGCGAGGCGCGTGAACTCCGCCGTTCCCTCGCCGACGATGCGCGGGTTGCCGGCGCGGCCGGTGGCGACGAGGACGAAGGAGTCGTTGGTCGAGGTGTCGCCGTCGACGGTCACGGCGTTGAAGGAGCGGTCGGCCACGAAGCGCACCATGTCCTCGAGCGTGTCGTGCCCGACGGCGGCGTCCGTGGCGATGAATCCCAGCATGGTGGCCATGTTGGGCTGGATCATGCCCGCGCCCTTGGCGATGCCGGTGACGGTGATCGTCACGCCGTCGATCACGACCTGGCGCGAGACGGCCTTGGGCACCGTGTCGGTCGTCATGATGGCGGCGGCGGCCTCGGCCCAGGCGTCCTCGCGCAGGCCGGCCACGGCCGCCGGGATGCCGGCGACGAGGCGGTCCACCGGCAGGTGCTCCATGATCACGCCCGTCGAGAACGGGCAGCACGGAGCGCGCCTCCACGCCGAGCGCCTTCGCCACGGCCGCGCACGTCGCGCGCGCGTTGGCGAGCCCGGCCTCGCCCGTTCCCGCGTTGGCGATGCCGGTGTTCACGACGAGGGCGCGGATGCGCGCCTCGCCCGCGAGGTGCTCGCGGCAGACGATCACCGGCGCGGCGCAGTAGCGGTTGCGGGTGAAGACGCCCGCCACGCGGCTTTCCGGCGGCGATGTCGACCACGAGGAGGTCCTTGCGGTCCTTCTTGCGGATGCCGGCCTCGGCGATGCCCAGGCGAACGCCGGCGATGGGGAGGAGGTCTTCCGCGCGGGGCGGATCGAGGTTCACGGCCATAGCCGCGAATTATCGCACGGCCCCGGGCGCGGCGGCTGGCTCAGGGCCCTGGGCCGCAGGCGCGCCATCGCCAGCGTGTCGACGTAGCGGCCGTCGCGCAGCGCGTAGGCCCGGTGGGTGCCCTCGATCTCGAAGCCGAACTTGCGGTAGAGGCGATGGCGCGCTCGTTGTCGGCGAAGACGGTGAGCTCGAGCCGGAGACGTTCAGCCACCCGTCGGCGAGCCGTGACCGCGGCGAGGAGCGCCGTGCCGACCCCCGCCCTGCCAGGGCGAGGCACGGCCATGCCCAGGCCATCGCGTGGCGCGCCGCGGCGACGGGGCCGGGTGCAGGCCGCGTTGCCGACGATCTCCTCGCCCGCGCAGGCCACGAAGAGTAGTGCCCTCGGCGGTCGCGAGGCGCTTGCGCCAGGCCTCGCGCGAGGGTGGGGAGCTGCAGCGTGCCCGAGTAGGCGCTCTCGTCGGAGAAGTTCGCCAGAGCCCTCGAAGTCGCCGGGCTCGGCGCGGCGCACGGCGATGTCCATGCGCGCGAGGATGGCGCGCCGGCGGCGTCAAGGCGGTCAGGCGAGCTTGCCGTGGCAGTTCTTGTACTTCCTGCCCGAGCCGCAGGGGCAGGGGTCGTTGCGGCCGACCTTCTGGCCGGGCGCACGAAGGGCTGGCCGCTCGCGCGGGCGGCTCGCCCGCGCCCTCGCCGGGCCTGGGCGAGCGCCTCGTCGGGGTCGGCGTGGTGGTACTGCACGTTCCTCACCGCCTGCGCGGCCTCCTCGGCGCGGCGCTCGGCCTCCTCGACCTCGGCCTGCGAGCGGATCTGCACCGCCATCAGGTGCTGGGTGACCTGGCGCTTGATCGAGTCGAGCATGGTGCCGAAGAGCTCGAAGGCCTCGCGCTTGTACTCCTGCTTGGGCTGCTTCTGGGCGTAGCCGCGCAGGTGGATGCCCTGGCGCAGGTAGTCGAGCGCCGCGAGGTGCTCGCGCCAGTGCGTGTCGATCGACTGCAGCATGACCGAGCGCTCGTACTGGTGCAGGACGTCCTTCTCGATGGGCGCGAACTTCGCCTCGTAGTCGGCGCGCGCCTGCTCGACCACCTTCGCGGCGATCCCCTCGGGGTCGAGGGACTCGTCCTTCTCGACCCACTCCTTCACCGGCGCGGCCATGAAGAAGTCGGCCTCGAGCCGGCGCTCCAGGCGCCGGCAGGTCCCACTGCTCCTCGACGCTCTCCGGCGGCACGAGCTCGCGCACGACGGAGGCGAGCACGTCGGAGCGGATGGCCGCGATGGTGGGCGTGATGTCGGCGGTCTCGAGGAGCTCGTTGCGCTGCGCGTAGATCACCTTGCGCTGGTCGTTGGCGACGTCGTCGTACTCGAGCAGCTGCTTGCGGATGTCGAAGTTGCGGGCCTCGACCTTGCGCTGGGCGTTCTCGATGGAGCGCGTGACCATCTTGGCCTCGATCGCCTCGCCCTCGGGGATCTTGAGCGAGCGCATCACCGCCTGCAGGCGCTCGCCGGCGAAGATCTTGAGCAGCGGGTCCTCGAAGGACAGGAAGAAGCGCGAGGAGCCGGGGTCGCCCTGGCGGGCGGCGCGGCCGCGCAGCTGGTTGTCGATGCGGCGCGACTCGTGGCGCTCGGAGCCGATGATGTGCAGCCCGCCGGCGGCGACCACCTCGTTGTGCAGCTTCTGCCAGCCCTCGCGGATCTCGGCGATGCGCCGCTCCCTGTCGGCGGGCGGGAGCGCCTCGTCGGCCTTGACCCTCTGCGATCTCCGGCTCGGGGTTGCCGCCGAGCACGATGTCGGTGCCGCGGCCCGCCATGTTGGTGGCGATGGTGATCATCCCCGGCCGGCCGGCCTGGATCACGATCTCGGCCTCGCGGGCGTGCTGCTTGGCGTTGAGCACCTGGTGCGGGAGCCCCTCCTTCTGCAGCATCGAGGAGATGAGCTCGGAGTTCTCGATCGAGGTCGTGCCCAGCAGCACCGGCTGGCTGCGCTCGTGGCAGGCCTTCACCTCGTTGAGGATGGCCTGGTACTTCTCCTTGGCGGTGATGAAGACCTGGTCGTTGGAGTCCTTGCGCACCATCGGGCGGTGCGTCGGGATCAGCACCGTCTCCAGGCTGTAGATGTGCGAGAACTCGAAGGCCTCGGTGTCGGCCGTGCCGGTCATGCCCGCGAGCTTCTTGTACAGGCGGAAGTAGTTCTGGAAGGTGATCGAGGCGAGCGTCTGGCTCTCGTTCTTGATCGTGACGCCCTCCTTGGCCTCCACCGCCTGGTGCAGCCCGTCGGACCAGCGCCGGCCGGCCATCATGCGGCCGGTGAACTCGTCGACGATCACCACCTCGTCGTTCTGGATCACGTAGTGCTGGTCGCGGTGGTACAGGGCGTGCGCGCGCACCCCGGCGTAGAGGTGGTGCATGAGCATGATGTTGGCCGGGTCGTACAGGCTCGCGCCCTCGGGCAGCAGCCCCGCCTTCGTCATGAGCTCCTCGGCGTGCTCGTGGCCCTGCTCGGAGAGCGTCACGTTGTGCAGCTTCAGGTCCACCCAGTAGTCGCCCGGGCCCTTCTCGTCCTCCTGCTTCACGAGGGAGGGGATGAGCACGTTGATGCGCCGGTAGAGGTCCGTGGAGTCCTCGGCCTGGCCGGAGATGATGAGCGGCGTCCTCGCCTCGTCGATGAGGATCGAGTCCACCTCGTCGACGATGGCGTAGTTGAGGCCGCGCTGGAAGCGCTCCGGGACCTGCGTGGCCATGTTGTCGCGCAGGTAGTCGAAGCCGAACTCGTTGTTGGTGCCGTAGGTGATGTCCGACTGGTAGGCCGCCTGCTTCTCGGCCGTCTCCATCTGCGGGACGACCACGCCGACGGTGAGGCCCAGGAAGCGGTGGACGCGTCCCATCCACTCCGCGTCGCGCCGGGCGAGGTAGTCGTTCACCGTGACCACGTGCACGCCCTTGCCGGTGAGCGCGTTGAGGTACGACGGGAGCGTGGCCACGAGCGTCTTGCCCTCGCCCGTGCGCATCTCGGCGATCTTGCCCTGGTGCAGCGCGAGCCCGCCGACGAGCTGCACGTCGAAGTGGCGCATGCCCAGCACGCGCCGGGAGGCCTCGCGGACGACCGCGAAGGCCTCGGGCAGGATGTCCTCGAGCGGGGTGCCGGCGGCGACCCTGGCCTTGAGCTCGGGCGTCTTGGCGGCGAGCGCCTCGTCGGAGAGCTTCTCGATCTGGGGCTCGAGGGCGTTGATGAGGTCGACGCGTCTTCCGGTACTGCTTCAGGAGGCGGTCGTTGCGGCTGCCGAAGATGGCCTTGAGGACGTTTGCGAACACGGGGGCGGGGGGCTCTGGCGGGGACGGATGCGAAACCGGCCCCAGGGGGGCCGGCGCGAGGCGAAATTATAAGGTGAAATGGGGAGGGCCTGCGGAATTGCAACCCCCGCGCGCCGGGCCTACTTGCGCAGGGCGACGGGGATGATCCCTTCCTTCTTGTCCAGCGCGAAGAACTTGTTGGGGTTCAGGGGCACGCCCTTCTCGCGCACCTCGAAGTGCAGGTGCGGGCCGGTGGTGCGGCCGGTGTTGCCCACCTGCGCGATGAGCTGGCCCTTCATGACCACGTCGCCCACCTTCACCGAGCTCTTGAGCAGGTGCGCGTAGCGCGAGGTGAGGCCGTTGTCGTGGTCGATGTCGACGATGTTGCCGTACTCGGCGTGGAACTCGACCGCGAGACGACCCCGCCGGCGGCCGCCATCACCGGGGTGCCCGGCGTGGCGATGATGTCCACGCCGGTGTGGAAGGTCGAGCGGCCCGTGATCGGGTCGATCCGGTAGCCGTAGTTGGACGAGTAGTAGCCCTGGTGGACCGGGAGCGTCGTCGGGATGGTCTTGCGGGCGAGGCGGTCGTCCATGAAGACGGAATCGAGCACGCCCATCTTGTCGCTGCGGTCGTCGAGGACGCGCGAGATCTCGTCGAGCTTCTGCTTGAACTCCGGCAGCGTGAGGTCGCGCGTGAACGCGGGCGAGGGCGCCGCGCCGCCCTGGCCGGGCTTCTCGTCGAAGCGGAACTCCGTGGGCTTGATGCCGGCGGCCTTGGCCAGGCGCTCGCCGAAGGCGTCCAGGCGCATGATGCGCGCCTGCAGCTCGCCCACCTTCACGGCCAGCGAATTGAGGTTCTCGCGCATCTCCGACTCGTTCTTCTTGAGGTCCTCCTCGTGCAGCGCGGCGAGGAGCGAGCGCAGGTAGGGGTTGCGCAAGTCGGTCGAGAACTTCATCGTGACGACGTAGGTGGCCATCGCGAGGAAGAAGCCCGACATCAGGATGCCGAGCGCCACCAGGATCACCTGCGTCTGGGACAGCGTGACGTTGCGGCTTCTCGCCAGGCTGTCCGAAACCAGAATAATGTTCATCCGTCACTCCCTGTCACCAACGATGGCCACCGAACCTCTAGCCCGACTGCTGCGCCAGAACCCCGAGCTCGCGCCGCTGCGCGACCGGATGCAACGGGTCGGACGCCTGCAGGGGCGCTTCCGCTCCGTGGTACCCGTGGAGCTCGCTTCCTCGAGCCGGGTGTGCGCCGTTGATGGAACGACTGTTGTGGTTCGCGCGGACAACGCGCCGGTCGCCGCCGCCCTGAGGGCCTTGGCGCCGCGACTGCTGGCCGGGCTGAACTCCGCCGGGCCAGGGAAAAACTCGTTGAAAATCAAACGGGATCAAGAGCTTACCGCATTGCGCGTGGAAGTTCAAGTCGAGCCCCCCCCGCCCGTCGCGGCGGCCCAGGTCGCGCGGCGAGCTGCCCGCGGACAAGCTGGCGGGGGTCGCGGCCGGCCTCTCCGACTCCCCCCTCAAGGAGGCGCTGGAGCGCATCGTCCGCGCTCAGGCGAAGACCAGCACCCGCTCGAAGAGGTAGAAGAGCGCGAAGACGACCGCCAGGAAGACGACCACCTGGATCGTCTTGCCGGCCAGGCGCAGGTACTTGCGGTCGCGGGTGGCGAGCCAGGCCCCGACGAGCGCCAGGACGAAGAGCAGGGCGAGGAGGAAGACCGCCCGCAGGACGAACATCGCCGGCCCGGGCCCTAGGCCGGCTGCAGCAGGATGTTGGCGAACGCGGCCGGGAGGTCGCCGGCCTCCTCGAAGGTCACTTCCTCCCAGGCGGAGGCGTCCTCCAGCAGCGCGCGCACCAGCTGGTTGTTGAGCGCGTGCCCCGACTTGTGGCCGTGGAAGGCCCCGATCAGCGGGTGCCCCGCGAGGTAGAGGTCGCCCACCGCGTCGAGGGCCTTGTGCTTCACGAACTCGTCGTCGAAGCGCAGCCCCTCGGCGTTCAGCACGCGGAAGTCGTCCACGACGATGGCGTTGTCGAGGGAGCCGCCGCGCCCCAGGCCGGCGTTTCGCATCGCCTCGACGTCCTGGGTGAAGCCGAACGTGCGCGCGCGCGCCACGTCCTTCACGAAGGAGACTTCCCCGAAATCGATGTCGACCGTGGTCTCCGACTGCTCGAACACCGGGTGCCGGAACTCGATCGAGAAGCCCACCTTGAACCCGGCGAAGGGCGCGAGGCTCACGCGCTTGTCGCCCTGCTCGATCGCCACGGGCTTGAGCACGCGCAGGTACTTCTTCGGCGCGCCCTGCTCCTCGACGCCGGCCTGCTGCAGCAGGTAGACGAAGGTGGCGGCGCTGCCGTCCATGATGGGCACTTCCTCGGCCGACACGTCCACGTAGGCGTTGTCGATGCCGAGCCCGAAGAAGGCGCTCATGAGGTGCTCGACCGTGGACACGCGCGCGCCGTCCTTCTCCAGGACGGTCGCCATGCGGGTGTCGACCACGTTGTGCGCCCGCGCCGGAATGGCGGGATTGCCCGGCAGGTCCGAGCGGCAGAAGACGATGCCGGTGTCCGCCGCGGCCGGCCGCAGCACGAGCTCCACCTTGTGGCCGGTGTGGACGCCTACGCCGGTGGCGCGAATTCGGGACTTGAGGGTTCGCTGCTTGATCATTTAATCAATTTTATCATGACTTTAGCCATCTCCTCCGGTGGCCGCTCCCGGGCGGCCGCTGGCGTGATTCCCGGCGGGATTGCGTTTGGGTGGATGCAGCCCAACAAGGAGACCGCCATGACCCGCCGCCTTTCGTCCCATTCCTCCGCCATCGCGCTCGCGTTGTGCCTGGCCGGCACCGCGCTGTCGGCCTCGTTGCCCAGCCTCGCCGACTCCTCGCGCCAGCCCGCGATCATCGAGGCACGCGCCGACGGCAGCGTCCTGCGCATCTTCGGGTTCAACCTGGGCGGAGGGAAGCCCACTGTCACCCTCGGCACGCGGACCCTCACCGTCGTCTCGACGACGGCCACGCAGATCGATGCGCTGATCCCCGCGACCGTGGGGCCCGGCAGCTACCTGCTCGCGGTCAACCTGAGCAGGAGCAAGGACCGCGGCAACGACCGCAACGACGACGACGGCATGTACGACGAATTCTGGGTCACGATCGGCGCGGCCGGTCCGGCAGGCAAGGAGGGAGCGGCGGGTCCGCAAGGTCCGGCGGGTCCAGCCGGCGCAACCGGTCCGCAAGGACTCATCGGGATTCAGGGGTTGCAGGGGCCACCGGGAGCACCTGGAGCGCCGGGCCCGGCAGGTCCGGCAGGCGCGGCCGGCAAGGACGGCGCATCCGGACGCGAACGGACGGGACGGCGCGCCCGGCCCCCAGGGACCTGCGGGACCCCAGGGACCCGCCGGCGTCGGCGGATCGCCCCTGACGATCCAGTCGCTGGCCGGACTCCCCTGCACGGTGGCGATGTGCCCCGGCTCCACCGCCGTCGCATTCGATCCGGTGACCTCCGGGCTGCAGTTGACCTGCGTGAGGGCCCCCGGCAACCAGACGCTGCGGATCGAGGGAATGCCTACCGTAGGCCCGAAACTCCGGTCTCCGCCCCTGATCGAGCGCTTGCAGTTCACGAGCGATGTGCCGGGCTTTGCGGGCGTGTTCTCGACCAGCGACGGGCAGGGCGGGCCCATCGCGTTCGATGTTTCGGTGAACACCCTTTGTCCGGGACAACCGGTCAGGGTCACGTTGACACGCACGGTCGTGGGAACGGGCATCGGGAAGTACCCCGGCGGTCCGCTTCTGCTGCAGGGCGGGTCATGCATTCCGGCGACTCTCGGGGGCTCCGCCGAGCTCGGGGTCGCGTCAAGCGTGACCTGCACCTTCACGATGAACGGCGACCAGACGCTGACCATCCAGTAACCGGGAACGGCCGGATGGGCAAGGAAGCGGGCCCGTAGGGGAAATCCCCCGCAGCGGCCGCCAGAATGAAAAGGGCCCGCTTTCGCGGGCCGGAAGGAAGGCGGGCACGGCCGCCGGGAGACGATCGGCGGCCGCGTGCTGCGTGGGTCCCCGCCCTCCGGTGAAACCGGAAGGGCGCGGCGACGGCAGGCCGGAGACGGGGACTTGCCGCCCCGCGCCCCGGAATCGTCAGTCCGCCTGCTTGCGCAGGAAGGCGGGGATGTCGAGCGTTTCCATGCCGGAATGGCGCAGCGCGTCGACCGTCTGGTCGCGGCGGCGCCGGAACGCGGCGGGCTGCTCGAGCTCCTCGTAGTTGACGGCCATCGGCTCGTCGTGGGTGCCGGTGCGCTGCACGATCGAGATCGTGGGCTGGCGCTGGGCGGCGGCGCCGCCCAGGCCGGTGGCCACGATCGTCACGCGAAGCGCGTCCCCGATCGACTCCTCGATCACGCTGCCGTAGATGATGGTCGCGTCCTCCGCGGTGAACGAGCGGATGGTGTTCATCACCTCGTGCACCTCCTTGAGCCTCAGGCTCTTCGAGGCGGTGATGTTCACCAGCACGCCGCGCGCGCCGGAAAGGTGGATGTCCTCCAGCAGCGGCGAGTGCACGGCCTGCTCCGCGGCCATCTGGGCGCGCTCCTGGCCGGAGGCCATGGCCGAGCCCATCATCGCCACGCCGTTCTCGCTCATGACGGTGCGCACGTCGGCGAAGTCCACGTTCACCAGGCCCGGGCAGTTGATCACCTCCGCGATGCCCGCGACGGCGCCGTTCAGCACGTCGTTCGAGGCCCGGAACGCGTCCTCGTAGGTGACGTCCTCGCCCAGCACCTGCATGAGGCGCTCGTTGGGGATGATGATGAGCGAGTCCACGTGCTCGCTTGAGCGCGTCGATCCCGACCAGCGCCACCTTCTGGCGCTTGCCCTCGAAGTCGAAGGGCTTGGTGACCACCGCGACCGTGAGGATCCCCATCTCGCGGGCGATCGACGCGACCACGGGAGCGGCGCCCGTGCCCGTGCCGCCGCCCATGCCGCAGGTGATGAAGAGCATGTCGGCGCCGCCCACCAGCTCCTCGATGCGGGTCCTGTCCTCCTCGGCGGCCTGGCGGCCCACCTCGGGGTTGGCGCCCGCGCCCAGGCCCTTGGTGACGCCCGTGCCCAGCTGCAGCGTCGTCTTGGCGAGGTTCCTCTTGAGCGCCTGGGCGTCGGTGTTCATGGTGATGAACTCCACGCCCTGCACCCCGTTGTTGATCATGTGGTCCACGGCGTTCCCGCCGCAGCCACCGATCCCCACCACCTTGATCACCGCTTCCGGCGATTGGGCTTCCAGCAACTCGATCATTTGTCGTCTCCTTTTGTTGTGACTGCAGTTGCACCAGCATGGCGCTCGCGCGCCCGGCCGATCCTAGAAATTTCCCTTGAACCAGTTCTTCATCTTCTCGAGCACGTCCTTGAAGCCCGTGCCCGCGATCTTCGCGTGCTGGTCGCGGCGCACCTGCTCGAGCCCCGCCAGCAGCAGCCCCATGCCCGTCGAGTGGCGCGGGTTCCTCACCACCTCCGCGAGCGCGCCCGAGTACTGCGGCAGGCCCACGCGCACCGGCATGTGGAACACCTCCTCGCCCAGCTCGACCATCCCCTTCATGAGGGCCGAGCCCCCGGTGATCACGATCCCGGAGGACAGCAGCTCCTCCAGCCCGCAGGAGCGCAGCTCCCGCTGCACCAGCGAGTAGAGCTCCTCGACGCGCGGCTCGATGACCTCCGCCAGGGTCTGGCGCGAGATCTCGCGCGCGGCCCGGTCGCCCACGCCCGGCACCTCGATCATGTCGTTCACGCTCGCGAGCTGGCGCAGCGCCACGCCGTGGCGGATCTTCAGCTCCTCGGCGTCCTTGGTCGGCGTGCGCAGCGCCATCGCGATGTCGTTGGTGATCTGGTCGCCGGCGATGGGGATCACGCTCGTGTGCTTGATGGCGCCCTCGGTGAAGACGGCGAGGTCGGTGGTGCCGCCGCCGATGTCCACGAGGCACACGCCGAGGTCGCGCTCGTCGTCCAGGAGGACGGCGTCGGCCGAGGCGAGCGGCTGCAGCATGAGGTCCCGCACCTCGAGGCCGCAGCGGCGCACGCACTTCATGATGTTCTGCGCGGCGGAGACGGCGCCGGTCACGATGTGGACCTTCACCTCCAGGCGCATGCCGCTCATGCCCAGGGGCTGGCGCACGCCGCCCTGCCCGTCGATGATGAATTCCTGCTCCAGGATGTGCAGGACCTGCTGCTCCATCGGGATGTTCACCGCGCGCGCGGTCTCGATCACGCGGTCGATGTCGTACTGCGACACCTCCTTGTCCTTGATCGCGACCATGCCGTGCGAGTTGAAGCTCTTGATGTGGCTGCCGGCGATGCCCGGTGATCACGTCGCGGATCTTCACGTCGGCCATGAGCTCGGCTTCCTCGAGCGAGCGCTGGATGGCGGTCACCGTGGACTCGATGTTCACCACCGTGCCCTTCTTCAGGCCCCTCGAGGGGTGGCTGCCCATGCCGATCAGGTTGAGGGTCCCCTCCGGGGTGACCTCGGCCACCAGGGTCACGATCTTGGAGGTGCCGATGTCCAGGGCCACCAGGACGTTGCGGGTCTCGCGGTTGCGGTTCACGATCATCGTTTCGCCTTGTTCCTCATGCGCGCCTTCCCTTCGGCGCGTTCCTGCGTTCCTCGCCCGCCACCCCGCGCAGCGCGAACCCGTTGGGGTAGCGCAGGTCGGCGTGCGTGGCGCCCGCGGCCGCTTCGGCCAGCTGCGGCCACGCCGCCGCGAAGCGCGCCAGGCGCGCCTCGACCTCGCCGCGCCCGAGCTCGATCACCAGCCCCGAGGCGAGCTTCGCCTGCCAGGCCCGGCGCGCGCTCAGCTTGAGCTCCGCCACCGGGCTCGCGAGCCCCCCGGCGGCCCGCCCGATGCCCGCCCAGGCCGCGGCCATCTCGGCGGCGGCGCCCTCGGGCCCGGTGAAGCGCGGCAGCGGCGCCTCGTAGTCCGCCGCGAAGACCTCGCCCCGCACGCTCACCAGGCGGGCGTCGTCCCAGCGCGCGAGCGGCACGTGCGCCTCGATGGAAACCTCGAGCGTTCCGGGGAAGACGCGCCGCACCGCGCAATCGCGCACCCAGGGCAGCCGCTTCACCGCCTCGCGCACCGCGGCGAGCGAGACCTCGCGCGACTCGCGCCCGCGCAGCCCGGCCGACAGGCGCTCGAGCTCGACGGCGCTCACGCGCGCCGTCTCCCCGGTGAAGCGCACGGCCGCGACCGGCTTGCGCGCCAGCGCGTCGTAGCCGTACCACCCCGCTCCCGCGAGGACGGCGAGGGCCGCGGCGGAGCCGGCGGCGCGCAGCAGCGAGCGCGATCCCGGGCTTCATGGCCGCCCCTCCAGGGCCGCGCCCTCCAGGATGCGAAGGCACAGGTCCGGGTACGCGATGCCCACCGCCCTCGCCGCGATGGGCACGAGGCTGTGGCCCGTCATGCCCGGCGAGGTGTTCATCTCGAGGAACGAGTAGGTGCCGTCGGCGCGCAGCATCACGTCGGCGCGCCCCCAGCCCCGGCAGCCGAGCACGCGGAAGGCGGCGAGCGCGTCGCGCCGGATGGCCGCCTCGACGTCGGGCCGCACGCCGGCCGGGCAGTGGTACTTCGTGTCGTCGGTGAAGTACTTGTTCTGGTAGTCGTAGTTGCCGCCCGGCGCCTCGATGCGCACGAGCGGCAGCGCCTCGTCGCCGAGGATCGAGGCGGTGAGCTCCTGCCCCTCGACGAACTCCTCGACGATGACGAGCGGGTCGAAGGTGGCGGCGAAGGCGACGGCCGGGGCGAGATCCGCCGCCGTGCGCACCTTCGTGATGCCGAGCGTGGAGCCCTCGCGCGCCGGCTTCACGAACACGGGCAGGCCCAGGCGGTCCAGCACGCGCGCCCAGTCGGTGTCCGGCTCGGCGATGGCGAAGCGCGGCGTGGGAATGCCGGCCGCGAGCCACACGAGCTTGGTGCGCCACTTGTCCATCGCGAGCGCCGAGGCCATGACGCCGCTGCCGGTGTAGGGGATGCCCAGCACCTCGAGCGCGCCCTGCACCGTGCCGTCCTCGCCGAAGCGACCGTGCAGCGCGATGAAGACGCGCGAGAAGCCCTCGCGCTTCAGGTCGAAGAGCTCGCGCTCCTTCGGGTCGAAGGCGTGCGCGTCCACGCCCTTCTCGCGCAGCGCCGCGAGGACGCCGTTGCCGGAGAGGAGCGAGATCTCGCGCTCGGCCGACGGGCCGCCCATGAGGACCGCCACCTTGCCCAGGGCGCGCGGGTCAGCCATGGGCGCCTCCCGGGCGGCCGACGATGCGGACCTCGCGCACGAGCTCGATGCCGGTGCGCGCCTTCACCGACGCCTGCACGTGCTCGATGACGGCCTCGATGTCGGCCGCTCTCGCGCCGCCGAGGTTCACGATGAAGTTCGAGTGCTTGGGCGAGACCTGCGCGCCGCCCACGCGTGAAGCCCTTCAGGCCGCACGACTCGATGAGCCGCGCCGCGTGGTCGCCCGGGGGGTTGCGGAAGACGCTGCCGGCGTTGGGCTGGCTCAGGGGCTGGGTCGCCACGCGCTTCACGAGCAGCGCCTTCATCCCGCGCCATGGCGGCCGCCTCGTCGCCCGCGTCGAAGGCGAAGGTGCGCGCCCACGAACCACTCCTCGCGCGCCGCCGCGCTGGCGCACGTGCCGGTAGCCGATCTCGTAGTCGGGCGCGGTGCGCGTGCGCAGGACGCCCCTGCGGTCGATCGTGCGCACCGACACCACGTGGTTCCAGGTCTCGCCGCCGTAGCAGCCGGCGTTCATCGCGAGCGCCCCGCCCACCGTCCCGGGAACGCCCGCCATCCACTCCGCCCCCGCGCCGCCGTGGCGCGCGACGAAGCGCGCGAGGTGCGGCGCCGGCACGCCCGCGCCCGCCACGAAGACGAGCTTCGGGCCCAGGGGCGGGGCGGCCTCGATCCCGGTGAGCGCGTGGTGCGTGAAGACCACGGCGCCGTCGAAGCCGCCGTCGCGCACGAGCAGGTTGCTGCCCAGCCCGACGAAGAGCAGCGGCTCGCCCGCCGGCTGCGCGGCGAGGAACGCCTGCAGGTCCTCGAGGTCGGCGGGCTGGAAGAAGGTGCGCGCCCGCCCGCCCGCGCGCCAGCTCACGTGCCTCGCCATCGGCTCGTCGTGGCGGAGCACGCCGCGAAGGGCCGGGGCGAGGCGGGTCGTCTCGCTCATGTCCATGCCCTCACCCCCTCGCCTCCTGCGGCGCGGCGCGCGCGAGCTCCGGCGCGAGGCCCGCCACCGAGCCCGCGCCCATGGTGACCACGACGTCGCCCGTCGCGCACCACGGACGAGCACCGCGTCCTTCATCTGCGCGACCTGCTCGACGAAGACCGGCTCGACCTTGCCCGCCACGCGCACGGCGCGCACCAGCGCGCGGCCGTCGGCGGCCACGATGGGCGCCTCGCCGGCGGGATAGACGTCGGCCAGCACGAGCGCGTCCACGCTCGAGAGCACGCGCACGAAGTCCTCGAACAGGTCGCGGGTGCGCGTGTAGCGGTGCGGCTGGAAGGCGAGCACGAGGCGCCGCCCGGGGAAGGCGCCGCGCGCGGCGGCGATCGTGGCCGCCATCTCGGCGGGGTGGTGGCCGTAGTCGTCGACGAGCGCGAAGGTGCCGCCGCCGGCGAGCGCGACCTCGCCGAAGCGCTGGAAGCGCCGGCCCACGCCGGTGAACTCGGCGAGCGCCCTGGCGATGGCCGCGTCGGGGGCGCCCACCTCGCGCGCCACGGCGATGGCCGCCAGCGCGTTGAGGACGTTGTGCTCGCCCGGCAGGTTCAGCGTGACCTCGAGCGGCGCCGCGTCGCGCGGTGACCACCCGGAAGCGCATGCGGCCGGCGTCCCAGCGCACGTCCTCGGCGCGCAGGTCGGCGTCGGTGCGGATGCCGTAGGTGACCATCGGCCTCGACACCTGCTTCATGATGGCGCGCGCGTGCTCGTCGTCCTTGCACACCACCGCGAGCCCGTAGAACGGCAGGTGGCCCAGGAACTCGACGAAGGCGCCCTTCAGGCGCTCGAAGTCCTGGCCGTAGGTCTCCATGTGGTCGGCGTCGATGTTGGTGACCACCGAGATCACCGGCTGCAGGTAGAGGAAGGAGGCGTCCGACTCGTCGGCCTCGGCCACCAGGAACTCGCCCTTGCCCAGGCGCGCGTTGGTGCCGATGGAGTTGAGCCGCCCGCCGATCACGCAGGTCGGGTCGAGGCCCGCCTCGCCGAGCACCGCCGACACGAGCGAGGTCGTCGTCGTCTTGCCGTGCGTGCCGGCCACGGCGATGCCCTGCTTGAAGCGCATCAGCTCGGCCAGCATCATCGCGCGCGGCACGACGGGCACGTGCGCCTCGCGCGCGGCGACGACCTCGGGGTTGTCGGGCTTCGACGGCCGTCGACACGACGACCGCGTCCGCGCCCGCGACGTGGCGCGCCTCGTGCCCGATCGCCACGCCGATCCCCAGGCCGCGCAGGCGCTTCACGACGGCGCTCTCGGCGATGTCGGTGCCGGTCACCGTGTAGCCCAGGTTCGCGAGCACCTCCGCGATGCCCGGACATGCCGGAGCCGCCGATGCCCACGAAGTGGATGTGCTTCACCTTGTGCTTCATGCGGCGAGGCCCTCGCAGAGGTCCGCGCAGCGCGCGGTGGCGTCGGGCTTGCCCAGCGCCCGCGCGGCGGCGGCCATCGCGGCGAGCTTCGCGCGCGTGAGCCCGGCGAGCGTGCGAGGCGAGGCCCTGCGGCGTGGTCTCCAGCTGGGCGAGGCGGATCGCGGCCCCGCGCGACTCCAGGAACCGCGCGTTGCCCGCCTGCTCGTCGGCCACGAACCACGGCAGCGGGAAGAGGATGGCGGCCACGCCGGCCACGGCGATCTCGGCCACCGTGATGGCGCCCGAGCGCGCGACGAGCACGTCGCACCAGGCGTAGCGCGCGGCCATGTCGTCGATGAAGGCCACCACCTCGGCCTCCACCCCGGCCTCGCGGTAGCTCTCGTGCAGCGCCTCGAGGTTCCTTTCGCCCGCCTGGTGGACGACCTCCGGCCTCGCCTGCGCGGGCATCGCGGCGAGCGCGGCGACGACGAGCTCGTTCAGGGTCTGCGCGCCCAGGCTCCCGCCCACCACCAGCAGGCGCAGCGGCCCGGCGCGCCCGGCGTAGCGCTCGGCCGGCGCGGGAACGCGCGCGATCTCCTCGCGCACCGGCGTGCCCAGCCACTCCACGCGGCCCGGCTTCGGGATGCGGTCGCCGACGGGGTGGCCCGTGCGCGCCTCGAAGGCGCCTTCCATGCCCGCCACCACGCGGTCGGCCACGAGCGCCAGCGCCCGGTTGGCGAGCCCGGCGGTGGCGCCCGGCTCGTGCACGACGAGCGGCTTGCCCCAGAGGGCGGCCATCATGCCGCCGGGGAAGGCGACGTAGCCGCCCATGGAGAGGACGACGTCGGGCCGCACGCGGAAGAGGACCGCGCTCGACTGCCAGAACGCGACGAGGAGCCGCACCGGCAGCAGCAGCCAGGCGAGCCTGCCCTTGCCGCGCACGCCCGTCATCGCCACCTTCTCCAGGGGGTAGCCCGCCTGGGCGACGAGCTTGCCCTCCATCCCCGCGGGCGTGCCCATCCACACGACCTTCCAGCCGCGCCGCGCGAGCTCCCTGGCGATCGCGAGGCCCGGGAAGATGTGGCCGCCCGTGCCGGCCGCCATGACGAGGATCGTGCGGCTCACAGCGAGCCCCCGCGCATCAGGTAGCGGTTCTCGAAGTCGATGCGCAGCAGGATCGCGACGCACACGCAGTTCATCACGATGCCGGTGCCGCCGAAGGACAGGAACGGCAGCGTGAGGCCCTTGGTGGGCAGCAGCCCCATGTTCACGCCCATGTTGATGAACGCCTGCGAGGCGAGCCACACGCCGATGCCCTGGGCCACGAGCGCCGCGTAGTAGCGCTCGAGGCTCGCGGCCTGCCGGCCCACGGCGAAGGCGCGCGCCACGAGGAAGAGGAAGAGCGTGATCACGGCGGCCACGCCCGCGAACCCCAGCTCCTCGGCGATCACCGCGAGGAGGAAGTCGGTGTGCGCCTCCGGCAGGTAGAAGAGCTTCTCCACCGAGGCGCCCAGGCCCACGCCCAGCCACTCGCCGCGCCCGAAGGCGATGAGCGAGTGCGAGAGCTGGTAGCCCTTGCCGTAGGCGTCCGCCCACGGGTCCATGAAGCCGAGGATGCGCTGCAGCCGGTACGGCGAGGAGACGATGAGCACGACGAAGGCCGCGGCGAGCCCCACCACGAGCACCGCGAAGATGCGCCAGTTGAGCCCGCCCAGGAACAGGATCGCCATCGCGATGGTCGTGACCACCACCAGGGCGCCGAAGTCCGGCTCGCGCAGCAGCAGCCCCGCCACGAAGAACATCACCGAGAACATCGGCAGGAAGCCCTTCTTCAGGTCGTCCATGAACGCGGCCTTGCGCACCGTGTAGTCGGCGGCGTAGAGGACGACCAGGAGCTTCATCACCTCCGAGGGCTGGAAGGTCGGCGGGGCCGAGCGCGATCCAGCGGCGCGCGCCGTTCACCTCGCGGCCGACGCCGGGGATGAGGACGAGGATGAGCAGGCCCACGCCCGCCATGAAGAGCCACGGGGCGGCCGCCTGCCAGAAGCGCACCGGCACGCGGAAGGCGATCGCCCCGGCCGCGAGCCCGATCGCGAGGAAGGCGCCGTGCCGGGCGAGGAAGTAGTGGGCGCGGAAGCCCGTGAAGCGCTCGGCCTCGGCCATGGCGATCGAGGCCGAATAGACCATCACCAGCCCGAACGCGGCGAGCAGCACCGCGCTCCAGACCAGGGCCTGGTCGATCGCGGTGTCGCGGCGTCCGGGGTTGTAGAGCATCAGCCCTCCACCCGTTTCGCCAGCGCGCGGGCGGCGGCCGCGAAGACCTCGCCGCGCTGCCGGTAGTTGGCGAACATGTCCAGGCTCGCGCACGCGGGCGACAGGAGCACCGCGTCGCCGGGCGCGGCGAGACGGAAGGCCGCCTCGACGGCCGCCTCCATCGTCGCCTCGCGCACGCAGGGCACGCCCGAGGGGGCGATGGCCGCCTCGACCTGCGCCGCGTCGCGCCCGATGAGGACGACGGCGCGCGCCTTCGCGCGCACGGCCGGGGCGAGCGGCGAGAAGTCCTGGCCCTTGCCGTCGCCGCCGGCGATGAGCACCACGCGTCTCGCGCATCCCCTCGAGCGCGGCCACCGTCGCGCCCACGTTCGTGCCCTTGGAATCGTCGTAGAACGCCACGCCGCGCGCGGCCGCCACGCGCTCGACGCGGTGGCGCAGCCCGCGGAACTCGCGGATGGCGCGCGCGAGCGGCTCGGCGCCCGAGGCCGCAGCTGCGGCACAGGGCGTGCGCGGCGAGCGCGTTGGCGGCGTTGTGCAGTCCGGCCACCGGGATCTCGTCCAGCGCCACGATCGTCTCGCGCCCCTGCACGAGGCGGCCGCCGGCGATTCCCCACTCGCCCTCGCCCGCCGGCTCTCCCAGCCCGAAGGTGACGCCCGAGGCGCCCTTCATGGCGAGGCTCCAGGGGTCGTCGCGGTTCACCACGCGCGTCCCGCAGCGGGCGAAGATGCGCGCCTTGGCGTCGGCGTAGGCCTGCATCGTGTCGTAGCGGTCGAGGTGGTCCTGGGTGAGGTTGAGCATCGCGGCCGCGTCGAGCGCGAGGCTGGAGGTGGTCTCCAGCTGGTAGCTCGAGAGCTCGACCACCCACGCCTGCGGCTGTCCCGAGGCCTTCGCCTCGCGCAGCGCGTCGAGCACCGGCAGGCCGATGTTGCCGGCCACCACCGTGGCGAGCCCCGCGGCGCGAGTCATCTCGCCCGCGAGCGCCGTCACGGTGCTCTTGCCGTTGGTGCCCGTGATGCCGATCACGCGCGCTCCGGTTGCCGCGCGCGCGAGCTCGCGCCCGAAGATCTCGACGTCGCCGACGACCTCGATGCCGCGGGCGAGGGCCTCGCGGAGGACCGGCTCGCGAAGCGCAACGCCCGGACTCGCAGCGACCGCGTCCACGCCTGCCAGGCTCTCGGATCGCAGCGGGCCGAGGTCGACGCGGATGCCGGGGACCGCCTCGCGGACCGCTCCCAGGCCCGGAGGCGCTTGGCGCGTGTCGGCACCGCGCAGCCGCGCCCCTTCCTGAGCGAGCCAACGAACGCACGAAAGCCCCGTGTCACCGAGCCCCAGAACGAGAACGGTCTTGCCTGCCCATTCGCCATGTCCCATCTCCTCTCGCGCCTAACGAAGCTTCAGGGTCGACAGCCCGAAGAGAACGAGCATCATCGTGATGATCCAGAAGCGCACCACCACCTGGTTCTCCTTCCAGCCCTTGAGCTCGTAGTGGTGGTGCAGCGGCGCCATGCGGAAGACGCGCCGGCCGGTGAGCTTGAAGGAGGCCACCTGGATCATCACGGAGAGCGTCTCCACGACGAACACGCCGCCCATGATGAAGAGCACGATCTCCTGCCGGACCACGATCGCCACCATGCCGAGCGCCGCTCCCAGGGCGAGGGCCCCCACGTCGCCCATGAAGACCTCGGCCGGGTAGGCGTTGAACCACAGGAAGGCGAGCCCCGCGCCGGCGATGGCCGCGCAGAAGACCGCGAGCTCGCCCGCGCCGGAGATGAAGGGGAACCCCAGGTACTTCGAGAACACCGCGTTCCCCGTCACGTAGGCGAACACCGCGAGCGCCGCGGCGATCATCACCGTGGGCATGATGGCGAGCCCGTCGAGGCCGTCGGTGAGGTTCACCGCGTTCGAGGTCCCCACCACGACGAAGAAGCCCAGGATCACGAAGCCGATGGCGCCCAGCGGGATGGCGACCGTCTTGAAGAACGGCAGGAGGAGCTCGGTCTGCGCCGGCAGCTTCGCGCTCCAGGCGAGGGTGGCCACGGCCGCGATGGCGATCACCGACTGCCAGAAGAACTTCGCGCCGCGCCGAGAGCCCCTTGGGGTTGCGGTGCACGACCTTGCGCCAGTCGTCCACCCAGCCGATGGCGCCGAAGCCGAGCGTGGTGGCCAGGCAGATCCAGACGTAGCGGTTCTCGAGGTCCGCCCACAGGAGCGTCGTGACCGCCACCGACACCAGGATGAGGGCGCCGCCCATGGTGGGCGTGCCCGTCTTCACGAGGTGCGTCTGCGGGCCGTCGTCGCGCACGGCCTGGCCGATCTTGTAGGCCGCGAGGCGCCGGATCATGGCCGGGCCGACGACGAAGGAGATGACGAGCGCGGTGAGCGCCGCGAGCACCACGCGCAGCGTGATGTAGGTGAAGACGTTGAAGGCGCGGATGTCGGTCGCGAGCCACTGGGCGAGCTCAAGGAGCATGGGTGTCCTCCGCGGCGAGCTGCTCGACCACGCGCTCCATCCGCATGAACCGCGATCCCTTCACCAGCAGCGTCACGTTCTTCTTCCCCGATTCCACGCGCGCCTCCGACACCAGCGCCTCGACGGCCGGCAGGTGCGTCGCGCCCGGGCCGAAGGCCTCCACCGCGTGCACGCTGAGCGGGCCCACGGCGAGCAGGCGCTCGACCCCGGCCCCCTTCGCGAAGGCGCCGATCTCGGCGTGCAGCGCCGCCGCCGCCTCGCCCAGCTCGCCCATGTCGCCCATCACCAGCACGCGCCGGCCGGGCGCGGCCGCGAGCACGCGGATGGCGGCCTTCATCGAGTCGGGGTTGGCGTTGTAGGTGTCGTCCACGACGGTCGACCCGCCGGGGCCGCGGCGCGACTGCAGCCGCCCCTTCGTGCCGGCGTAGGCGGCGAGGCCGGCCTGGATGTCGCGCGGCGGGACCTCGAGCGCGAAGGCCGCGGCGCAGGCGGCGATCGCGTTGCGCGCGTTGTGCTCGCCGGGCACCTGCAGCGTCACGGCGAAGGCGTCGAGCGGCGTCACCAGGCGCAGCTGGCCCTCCTCGAGCTGGCCGCGCACGTCCGCGCCCTCGGCCATGCCGAAGGTGACGACGGAGTGGCCGGCCGCGAGCCCCTTCCAGTACCGGGCGAAGGCGTCGTCGGCGTTCACGAGCGCGATGCCGCCGGGACGAAGGCCCGCGTAGATCTCGCCCTTGGCCTGGGCGATGGCCTCCAGGGAGCCGAGGATGCCGATGTGCGCCCGGTGCGCGTTGTTCACCAGCGCCGCGCCGGGCGAGGCGAGGCGCGACAGGTAGTCGATCTCGCCCAGGTGGTTCATGCCGAGCTCGATGACCGCGTAGCGGTGGTGCTCGCGCAGCCTGAGGAGCATGAGCGGCACGCCGATGTCGTTGTTGAGGTTGCCCTCGGTGGCGAGCACGTCGCCGCGCCCGCCGCAGTGCTCGGCGAGGACCGAGGCGAGCATCTCCTTCACCGTGGTCTTGCCGTTGCTGCCCGTGAGCGCCAGGACCGGCAGCGCGAAGCGGGCGCGCCAGGCGGCCGCCAGGCGCCCCAGGGCGAGGCGGGTGTCCTTCACCACGACCTGCGGGATCTCGCGCGCGTTGCCCACGGGGCGGGCCACGAGCGCGCCGGCCGCGCCGCGGCCGATGGCCTGCGGCACGTAGTCGTGGCCGTCGTGGTTGTCGCCGCGCAGGGCGACGAAGAGATCGCCCGGCGCGAGCACGCGGCTGTCGGTGCACACGCCCGAGAAGGCCGCGCGCTCGCCCGCGCGGGCGCCGCCCGTGGCGCTCGCGAGCTCGGCGAGGTCCATCATCGGGGCGGGCATCGCGCCGGGCGGGCTCATCGCGGGCGCGCCTCCAGGGCGGCGGCGGCCACTTCGGCGTCGCTGAAGGGATGGCGCACGCCCGCGATCTCCTGGTAGGTCTCGTGCCCCTTGCCGGCCAGGAGGACCACGTCGCCCGGCGCCGCCTGGTGGATCGCGGAGAAGATCGCCACCTGCCGGTCGGCGACGGACTCGACGCTGCCGCTCAGGACGCCGGCCATCACGTCGTCGATGATGACCTGCGGATCCTCGCTGCGCGGGTTGTCGCTGGTGACGATCACGTGGTCGGCGAGCCGCGCCGCCGCCTCGCCCATGATCGGGCGCTTGCCGGCGTCGCGGTCGCCGCCGCAGCCGAAGACGCACAGGAGGCGCCGCCCGGGCGCCACCACGGGCCGCACGGCGGCGAGCGCCTTCTCGAGCGCGTCCGGCGTGTGCGCGTAGTCGATGACCGCGAGGGGAGCGGCGCCCCCGCCCAGGCGCTCCAGGCGGCCCGGCACGGGCTTCAGGCGCGCCACGCACGCGAGCGCGTCCGCGAAGGGCACCCCGCCCGCCAGCAGCGTGGCGGTCACCGCGAGCAGGTTCGCGACGTTGAAGGCGCCGAGCACGGGCACCGCCACCTCGCCCGCCCCCCACTCGCCCTCGATCCGGATGCGAAGCCCCGCCTCCGACTGCTCGAAGCCCGCGGCGCGAAGCCTCCCGCCCGCGATTCCGTAGCCGATCACGTCGACGGCCGAGCCGCGCAGGCGCTCGGCGAAGATGCGGCCCCAGTCGTCGTCGACGTTGATCACGGCGCGGGCCACCCCGCGCGCGTGGAACAGGCGGAACTTCGCCTGCGCGTAGGCCTCCATCGTGCCGTGGTAGTCGAGGTGGTCGCGCGTGAGGTTCGTGAACACGGCGACGTCGAACTTGATGCCCGCGGCGCGGCCCTGGTCGAGGCCGTGGCTGGAAACCTCCATCGCCGCGACCTTCGCGCCGCGGCGCAGGTAGTCGGCGAGCTCGCGCTGCAGCACGACGGGGTCGGGGGTCGTGTTCTTCGCCTCCGCGCGCTCGCCCACCAGGCCGTTGCCCAGCGTGCCCAGGACGGCCGCGCGCCGGCCCAGGCCGTCGAAGGCCTGCGCCACCCACTGCGCCACCGAGGTCTTGCCGTTGGTTCCGGTGACGCCCACCATCCACAGCTTCGCGGAGGGGTCGCCGTAGACGAGGCCGGCGATCTCGCTCGAGCGCCCGCGCAGGTCCTCGACGGCGAGGTTGGGGACGACCCACTCCGGCCGCCAGTCGAAGTCGCGGCCTTCCCAGAGGACGGCCGCCGCGCCGCGCGCGATGGCGTCGGCGATGTAGAGGCGCCCGTCGCGGCTGCTCCCCGGATAGGCGAGGAACACGGAGCCGTGCTTCACCGCGCGCGAGTCCGTGGTGAGGTCGGCGAGCGGCACGCCCAGCCCGGCGAGGCTCTCGGCGAGCGCGGTGGCGGCGGCGCGCACGGGTTCGGCCACGGCGATCATCCCTCGCCTCCCGCGGCGCCCGCGCGCGCCTCGGCGGCCACCGGCCGCGCCGGCGCCTGGACGTTGAGGGTCTGCGGGGCGTCCGGCGCCACGGAGAACATGCGCAGCGCGGCGCCCATCACGGAGGAGAACACGGGCGCGCTCACGTCGCCCCCGTAGTAGCGGCCGCCTCCGGGCTCGTCCAGCATCACGGCCACGATGAAGCGCGGGTCCGACACGGGGCCGAAGCCCACGAAGGAGGAGACGTACTTGTTCTCCGCGTAGCCGCCGGCCTCGGGCTTGTGCGCGGTGCCGGTCTTGCCCGCGACGCGGTAGCCGGGCACCGCGGCGCGCGGCGCGGTGCCGCCCGGCCCCACGGCCATCTCCATCATGTGCGCCACTTCGCGCGCGGTCTCGCGCGAGATGAGGGGCTTGCCGATGGGATGGGAGTCGCGGCGCACGAGCGAGAGCGGCAGCAGGTGGCCCTCGCCGGTGAACACCGTGTAGGCGCGCGCGATCTGCAGCAGGGAGACCGAGATGCCGTGGCCGTAGGCCATGGTCGCCTGCTCGATCGGCTTCCACTTGGCGGCGGGCCGCAGCAGCCCCTTCGCCTCGCCCGGGAAGCCCGTCTGCGGCGGCGCGCCGAACCCGAGGTCGCGGTAGAAGGCGCCCAGGCTCTCGGCGGGCATCTGCAGCTGGATCTTGGCGGTGCCCACGTTGGAGGACTTCTGGATCACCTGCTGCACGGTGAGGGCCCCGTGCGGGTGCGAGTCGCTGATGGTCCAGCCGCCGATCGTCATCGACCCGGGCGCCGTCTGGATGGTCGTCTGCGGCGTCACGATCCCCGCCTCGCAGGGCCGCGGCGACGGTGAAGGGCTTCATCGTCGAGCCCGGCTCGAAGATGTCCGTCACCGAGCGGTTGCGCGTCTGCCGGCCGGTCACGTTGGCGCGGTTGTTGGGGTTGTAGTCGGGCTGGTTCACGAGCGCCAGGACCTCGCCCGTGCGCGCGTCGAGCATCACCAGCGAGCCGCCGCGGGCGCGGTTGGCCTCGACCGCGGCCTTGAGCTCGCGGTGCGCGAGGAACTGCAGGCGCTGGTCGATCGAGAGCAGCAGCTCCTTGCCGTCGCGCGGCACGCGCAGGCTCTCCACGTCCTCGACGATGCGTCCCTTCCTGTCCTTGATCACCTTGCGGCTTCCGGGCGTGCCCGCGAGCCAGGATTGCTGGGCGAGCTCGATGCCCTCCTGCCCGCTGTCGTCGATGCCGGTGAAGCCGACCACGTGCGCCATCACCTCGCCCGCCGGGTAGTAGCGGCGGAACTCGCGCTGCTGGAAGACCCCCGGCACGCCCAGCGCCATCACCTTGACGGCCTGCTCGGGCGAAATCTGGCGCCGGAGCCAGACGAACTGGCGATCCTTGTTGGCAACTTTCTGGCGGATGTCGGCCGGGTCCAGGCTCAGCACCCGCGGCGAGCGCGCGCAGCTTCGCCGCGTCCGCCTCGAAGTCCTCGGGGCTCGCCCAGATGGACTCCACCGGCGTCGAGATGGCGAGGGGCTGCCCGTTCCTGTCCTTCACCGGCCCGCGCGAGGCCGGCATCTCCACCACGCGGCCGTACCTCGCCTCGCCCTTTTGCTGCAGGAAGCCGTGGTTGAGGCCCTGCAGGAAGAAGGCGCGCCCGGCGAGGACGGCGAAGCCGGCCGCGACGAGCCCGAGCACGACGCGCGAGCGCCAGCCCTCGAGGCGAAGGCGAAGCTCCGGCGTGCGCTTCTCGAACCTCATCGCCTCGCGGCCTCCGGGGCGGCGTCCATCGTGACCACGCGCGTGGAGCCCGGCTCCGGCAGCTGCATGCCCAGCGAGCGCGAGGCCACCGCCTCGACGCGCTTGTTGGTGGCCCAGGTGCCCTGCTCCAGCTGCAGCTGCGTGAACTCCTCGTCGAGGCGCTTGGCCTCGGCCTGCCCGGCCTCCAGGTCGATGAAGAGCTTCCTCGACTTGTGCTGCGCGGTGATCACGCCGAGGGCGCAGGCGACGGCGACGGCCAGGAGCAGGAGGTTCACGCGGGACATGGCGGCTTCTCCTCAGGCGCTGGTGCGCTCGGCCACGCGCAGCGTGGCGCTTCGCGCACGGGGGTTGGCGGCGAGCTCCGCCGGCGCGGGCCGGATGGCGCGGCCCACGAGGCGAAGGCGGGGCTGGGGCAGGTCCTTCGCGCGCACGGGCAGGCCGCGCGGCAGCCGGTCGGCGCTCGCGCCCTCGCGCAGGAAGTTCTTCACGATGCGGTCCTCGAGCGAGTGGAAGCTGATCACCGCCAGCCGCCCGCCCGGCTCGAGAAGGTCGACCGCCTGCGGCAGCGTCATCTCGAGCTCCGCAAGCTCTTGATTGAGGTGAATCCGAAGAGCTTGAAAGGTCCGGGTCGCCGGGTGCTTGCCCGGCTCGCGCGTCCGAACCGCGCCACCCACGACCTCGGCAAGCTGCCTTGTGGTCCGGAGAGGTTCGCGGCTCCTTGCCGCAACAATCGCTCCTGCAACCTGTTTAGCAAACCGTTCTTCCCCATAGGTGGCGATGACCTCCCTGATTTCTTGTTCTGTTGCCCGGTGCAGCCAGTCGGCCGCCGGTTCCCCCCGGGTGGGGTCCATGCGCATGTCGAGCGGGCCCTCGGCGGCGAAGCTGAACCCGCGTCCGGCCTCGTCGAGCTGCGGCGAGGACACGCCCAGGTCCAGGAGCACGCCCGCCACGCGCGCGACTGCCGCGCGCGCCGAGCTCGCTGCTCATCGTCGAGAAGCGCCCATGGATCAGCTCAAGACGTCGATCCGCGAGCGCGTTAGCCGCAAGCGCCGCGGGGTCCTGATCAAAAGCGAGAAGTCTTCCGCGAACACCGAGCAGGGCGAGGATGGCCGCGCTGTGCCCGCCGCGGCCAAAGGTGCCATCGACGTAGATTCCGTCGGCGCGGACACGGAGGGCAGCGACGGCTTCTTCGAGAAGGACCGGGACATGGGCTACCTCACTCACGGTGGAAAGGACGGGGGCGCCTGGGGCCGGTTGATCGCTCCTCGCTTCGGAGCGGTCGGGAGCCCGGGGGCACCGGCCGCGTCACAGCGAGAAGTTCTCCATCCCGGGTGGCAAGACGGGACTGCCGCCGGCGCTCAGCCGGTCGAGCTGCTGCTGCCAGCGCTCGAGGTCCCAGATCTCGTAGTAGCTTCCCTGGCCGATGAACATCACGCGCTTGTCGATGCCCGCGAAGGCCCGCAGCTCGGGGGAAACGAGGAGCCGCCCCGCCCCGTCGAGCGCGAGCTCCTCGGCGAAGCCGACGAGCAGGCGCTTCCAGGGGTTGAAGGCGGGATCGAGGCTCGGGAAGGACATCACCCGGGCCCGCACCGGCTCCCAGGCGGGAGCGGGGTAGAGCAGGAGGCACTTGTCCGGGTGCGCGGTGAGGACGACCGGCACCGTGCCGCCTTGCGTCAGGGGATCGCGCACGCGCGTCGGCACCGCCAGGCGGCCCTTCGCGTCGAGATTTATCTGCGATGCTCCCTGAAACACCGTGCTCCCCCTTTTCGGAAGACCCCGGCCATCCGGACAGTCCGGATTCCTAGGATTTCCCAATTTTTCCCACTTCCGCACACTGTATTGAGTCGATTCGGGGGAGTCAAGGGGGAATTTCGGGAATTTTTCTTGTGCGACAGGGACTTAGGTGAGGTTCCTCACGAGAAATTTGAGTTTCGTATAGTCAACATTTTCAACAGGTTATAAAACCTATTGAAAGTTGTTTAGTAAGATTATGGCCGCGCCCGCCAGGGAACGGGGGCAACCGATCGAGTCGAAAGGATCGATAGGAGGAATCGATGCTGCAACGCACCATCAAGACACGCTGCGCCGCCGCAATGGCCGCCCTGCTGCTCCTCTCGGCGCCCGCGGCCGCCGAGAGGCTCTCCTCGCCCGATCCCGCGCACGCGCTCGAGGGCGCCGCGCTCGTGCGCGCGCTGCGCGAGGGCGGCTACACCCTCTACTTCCGGCACACGGCGACGGACTTCACCCAGAACGACCGCGCGATGACGGGCCATGCCGAATGCGCCACGCAGAGGAACCTGTCGGACGCGGGGCGCGCGCAGGCGCGCGCCATCGGGGAGGCGATCCGCGCCCTGGGGCTGCCCGTGGGCGAGGTCGTCGCCAGCCCGTTCTGCCGCACGCTGGAGACGGGGCGGCTCATGTTCGGGCGCGCCGAGCCCTCGACCGTGGTGCGCGGCTACGAGGGCACGTCGGCGGCGAACGCGGACTACGCGAAGCTCGCCCTGCTGCTCGCCTCGCCGCCGGCGCCGGGAACGCTTCGCATGGTCACGAGCCACGGCAACCCGTTTCGCGCGGTCGCCGGGCCGCCGCACCTCGGCGAAGGCGAGGCGGCGGTGCTCAAGCCCGCGGGCGCGGGCTTCGTGGTGGTGGCGAGGATACGGCCCGGTGACTGGGCCGGCCTCGCGGGGAGCGAAAGGGAAAAGTGAAGCGGGCCTGTAAGCGGGATTCTGTTACGCCCCTTGCGGGGTATGACGATCATCCCTCTGGGCGACGCGTTGCCGCGGCGCTCGAGCCACCTACCCGCAGACTCGGCGGGCCGCGTCATCGTCTGCCTATTTGGTGTTGCTCCGCGTAGAGATTGCCCGTTTCACCCGGACTGAACCGGCTCGTCTCTGTTGCTCTGATCCTCGCCTTGCGGCGGACGGGAGTTACCCGCTACGCTGCCCTGTGGAGTCCCGACTTTCCTCCGCGCTGCATCTGCGGCGCGGCGACCGTCCGGCCTGCTTCACCCGCTCATTCTACGCGACTAGATCACGCGGTCGTTGCCACCGTCCACGGGAACCTGCGCGCCGGTGGTCTTCGCGAAGAGCGGCCCGCACAGCTCCGCGGCGAGCTCCGCCACGTCGCGGCTGGTCACCTCGACCCGCAGCAGGTTGTTTCGCTTGTAGGCCTCCACCGTGAGCCCGTAATGGCGCGCGCGCTCGGCGAGCACCTCTTCGGTCCAGATTCCCGTGTCGAACACGGCGTTCGGATGCAGCATGTTGACGCGGATCCCGTCCGCCGCCCATTCCAGCGCCGCCACGCGCGCGAGCTGCGCGAGGGCAGCCTTCGAGGCCGAGTAGGCCGCGGCGCCCGGCCCCGGCGCGGGAACGTTCTTCGAGCCGATCACGGCGACCCGCCCGCCGCGCGGCGCGAGCTTGAGCAGCGGATGGGTCTCTCGCAGGAGCGCGAGATTCGCATCGAGGTTCACGCGCATCACGCGGTCCCATTCGTCGTCGCCCAGAGCCTCGATGCGCCTGCCGCCCGGGAAGACGCCCGCGTTGGCGACCACCATGTCCAGCCCGCCGAAGGCCAGCACGCCCGCCTCGAGCGCGGCCGCCACCCGGGACGCGTCCGTCATGTCGGCGCACACGCCCAGGTAGTCCGGACGCGAGTGCAGGGCCTGCACCGCGGGGTTGACGTCCAGGCCCACGACCGCGGCGCCCCGCGCCAGGAAGCTCGCCACGCAGGCCTTGCCGATCCCGGAGGCGGCGCCCGTGACGAGCGCGACTTCGCCCGCGAAGAGCGGGGCGCCGCCCCCCTTGCGCAGCTTTGCCTGCTCGAGGTCCCAGTACTCGACGTCGAAGATGTCCTTCTCGGAAAGCGCGCGCCACCCGCCCAGGAGCTCGGCGCGCTGGATGATCTCCAGGGTATGCGAATAGATGTCGAAGACGATCCTTGCCTCGGCGGCGCTTCGCCCGGCCGCGCACACGCCCAGCTCCCGGTCGAGGATCACGCGCGGGGCGGGGTCGAGCATCGTCTTGGGCTCGCGCGCGGCCTTCGCGTGCCGGGCGAAGTAGTCCGCATACCGGGCGGCATAGGCGGCCACGTCGCGGCCGACGAGCGGCACGCCCTTGGTGCGGATCGAGTGGTCCGGCGTGGCCGGCCCGCGGGTCGCGATGTCGGCGACGTCCGCTCGCCGCGCGAAGGCGACGCTCGCCGCGTCGCGATGCGTGGCGAGGATCATCGGAAAGCCCGCCGCCCCGCAGACCTCGCGGCGCAGCGCGGCGACGGGCAGCCGGGCTGGCGCCGGCGGTGCCTCACCGCCCGGCGCGGGCGTCATCCAGGCCCCGAGCCGCTCCAGCGCGGCCTGGGCGCGGCCGACGAGCGCGATCATTCGCTCGTAGGATTCGCGCGCCGACTCGCCGAAGGAGAAGATGCCGTGCTGCATCAGGACCATGCCCACGGTGCGGGAGGTCGCCTCGCGCGGGAAGCGCTCGGCGCAGAGGCGGGCCAGGTCGAACCCGGGCATCACGTAGGGGATCACCACGACGTCCTCGCCGTACACCTCGCGCACGAGCCGCTCGCCCTCGGGCGAGTTGGTCAGCGAGAGCACCGCGTCGGCGTGCGTGTGGTCGACGTACTTGTAAGGAAGGATCGCGTGCAGGATCGCCTCGACCGAAGGCGTGGGAGCATCCGCCCGCAGCATGTGCGTGCGCATCTCGTTCACCATTTGCGGGTCCGAAAGCGCGGGCAACCTCGAGAGCGCCACGAGGTGCTCCATGCGCACCGGCGAGAAGCCCGCGGCCTCGATCTTCTCGAGGTCCCAGCCGCTTCCCTTCACGTAGAGGATCTCCTCCTCGCGCCCGAGCAGGTCCCTCTCCCTCACCTTGACCGAGGTGTTCCCCCCGCCGTGCAGGACGAGTGACTTGTCCCTGCCGAGCAGGCGCGATGTGTAGACGCGAGCCCCAAGCTCGCCCTCGAACCGCGCCGCTTCCTCGTCGCTCCACAGGCTTTCCATCGGCACATGATGCCGCAAGTCGGCCGTCCCGCGAAAAGGTCCGCCGCCGCGCCCCGCCCGGGCCGTCTACCGCACCGGCTTGCGCGGAAGTGCGAGGCGTCGTCGTAGAAGGCCTCCCGCCCGGTCTCGGGGCACCAGCCCGGGATGCCGAGCACCGGCATCGGCGCCATGGCCCGCGGCGAGGGAAAGCGCGCGCGGGCGGCGAAGTGCGCGGCGAGGAACTCGTCGGCCCTCGCCACCTGCGCTTCCGGCGGAAGCATCGCGAAGAGGTCGTCCACGGGCACGAAGACGGTCTTCGCGACGATGCCCACGAAAGGGTCGAGCATCTTCTCGAGGAGCGAGTGGCCGAAGGCGAGGAAGCGGGCCTTGCCCTCGAGCTCGCGGCGGCGGTGCCAGAAGAGCTCCTTCCACTCGAAGTCGCGGATGAGCGCGAGGAGCGCGGGCGAGCTCGAGGCCACCACCACGCCGCCCTCGTCGAAAAGGGTGAGCGCGTCGCGCTCGGGGCTGCGCCGGCGCGCCTCGCCCTCGCCGCCTTCGCCGAGCATCGCCGCGTGCTGCGCGTTGATGGCCGCCTTGGCCCGCGGCCAGGCGATCCAGGCGAGCGCGTTGAAGAGGTCGTGCCAGTTGTCCGGGCGCGTCTCGCACCTCGCCCGACTCCGCGATGCGCCGCTCGTAGCACGGGCGGCCCGCCTCGCCCCGCGCGCGCGGCGGCACGAAGCGGACCGGCGCGCCCCCGGCGGTGACGACGCCACCCGGCCAGCGAATCGAGGTCGGCATGCGAGGGCCAGCGCGACGGGTCCAGCCGGTCGAGGGCTGGCCGGATCGGCGCGAACGCCGGGCCGCGGAGCTTCTCCTGCGCCGCCGTCCAGTCCATCGGGCCGCGCGCGCGATCTAGCCGCGCAAGCGCCAGGCGAGGCGCTCGCCGGCGCGCAGCGGCACCACCGTCTCCGGGCCGAACGGGTAGCTCGCGGGAACCTCCCACGGCTCCTTCTCGAGCGTGACCTTGCGCGTGCTCCGGGGCAGCCCGTAGAAGTCCGGGCCGAAGTGGCTCGCGAAGCCCTCGAGGCGATCGAGCGCGCCCTCGCGCTCGAACACCTCGGCGTAGAGCTCCAGCGCCGCGTGCGCGGTGTAGATTCCCGCCGCTCCGCAGCACGATTCCTTGGACGCCTGCGAGTGCGGCGCGCTGTCGGAGCCGAGGAAGAAGCGCCGGTTGCCCGACAGCGCCGCCTTCAGCAGGGACAGGCGGTGCGTCTCGCGCTTGAGGACCGGCAGGCAGTAGTGGTGCGGACGCACGCCGCCGGCGAAGATCGCGTTGCGGTTCAGGAGCAGGTGGTGCGCGGTGATCGTGGCCGCGATGTTCTCGGGCGCGCTCGACACGAAGAGGGCGGCCTCGCGCGTCGTGATGTGCTCGAGCACCATGCGCAGCTTCGGGAAGCGGCGCTCCAGCGGCCGCAGCACCGTCTCGATGAAGACCTTCTCGCGGTCGAAGACGTCCACCCCGGGGTCGGTCACCTCGCCGTGCAGGAGCAGCGGCAGGCGCTGGGCCGCCATCGCCTCGAACACCGCGTCGCAGCGGCGGATGTCGGTGACGCCGGAGTCGGAGTTGGTCGTGGCGCCCGCGGGGTAGTACTTCACCGCCTTCACGAAGCCCGAGGCCGCGGCCTTCGCGATCTCGTCGGGCGGGGTGTTGTCCGTGAGGTAGAGCGTCATGAGCGGCTCGAAGTCCGAGCCCGCGGGCAGCGCCGCGAGGATGCGGCCGCGGTAGGCGCGCGCCTCGTCGACCGTGGTGACCGGCGGCTTCAGGTTCGGCATCACGATGGCGCGGCCGAACTGGCGCGCGGTGGCGCCCACGACCGACTGCATGAGCTCGCCGTCGCGCAGGTGCACGTGCCAGTCGTCGGGGCGGTCGATCGTGAGGGTGTCAGCCATCGCCCGATTATAGCCGCCGGCCGCCCTTCGCCTTCGGCTTCGCCCCGCCTGCCTCCCCCTTCATCGCGAGCGCCATGGCGTACAGCTCGCTGCGGCTGGCGCCGGTGATCCTCGCGGCGAGCGCGGACGCCTGCTTGACGGAGAGCTCCGCGAGAAGCTCCTCGAGGACGCGGCGGGGATCGACGGCCGTGCGCGCCTCGACGGGCCGGCCCTCGACGACGAGGACGAACTCGCCGCGCGAGCGGTTCGCGTCCGCCCGCAGCCACTGCACGGCGCCCGCGAGCGGCACGCGCGCGATGGTCTCGAAGAGCTTGGTGAGCTCGCGGCAGACGACCACGTCGCGCTCGCCCAGCGCGCCGTGGAGGTCCGCGAGCGTGGCCTCGATGCGGTGCGGCGACTCGAAGAGCGCGATGGCCCAGGGCGCGGCGGCGAGCTCGGCCAGGCGGCGCTTGCGCTCGGCGCCCTTGGCGGGAAGGAAACCCGCGAACACGACGCCGTCCGCGGCGATGCCGCTCGCCGAGAGCGCGGCGGTGAGGGCGCTCGGGCCGGGGACGGGGACCACCGCGAAGCCCTCGGCGCGCACGCGGTCCACGAGGAGCGCGCCGGGGTCGCTCACCGCCGGCGTGCCCGCGTCGCTCGTCAGGGCGACGGCCTTGCCTTCGCGCAGCAGGGCGAGGACGCCCTCCGTCGCTTCGCGCTCGTTGTGCTCGTGCAGCGCCATGACGCGCGCCCCGATGCCCAGGTGCGCGAGGAGCGAGCGGGCCACGCGCGTGTCCTCGGCCGCGACCACGTCGCACGCCGCGAGCGTCTCGCGGGCGCGGGCCGTGAGGTCGCCCAGGTTCCCGATGGGCGTTGCCACCACATATAATCCTCCAGGCAGTCCCGCCGTCCGGCCGTCCGCCGCCGGCGAACCGGAGTCGCCCTTCTTGCCCTCGTCCCGCGCGCGCTTCACCGCGTTTCTCCTCGCCGCCGTCCTTGCGGCACCGCATGCATTCTCGGCCGACGCGTTCCCCGAGACAACCGCGCCATCCAGCCTCGCGCCGTCCACGGTCGTCACCCCGCTGCGCGATGCGCCGGCCGCCCCGGCTCGCGCCCGCGCCCGCGCGCCAGCCCATCGCCGAGGGGCCCGCGCCGCACGTGGCCCTCATCCTGCCGCTCTCCTCGCCGGCCCTGGGCCGCCTGGCCGACGCGGTGCGCCAGGGCTTCCTCGCCGCGCGCGAGGCCGCGGGCGCGGGCGCCCTGCCGGTGCGCGCCTATCCCGCCGTCGACGACGGTCCCGCGACCCTCGAGCTCTGCCTGCGGGCGCAGCGCGAGGGCGCCGTGCTCGTCGTGGCCGGCCTGACCCGCGACGGGGCGACGGGGCTCGCGCGCAGCGACTGCCCGCGCCAGCCCACGCTCGTCCTCAACCAGCCGCAGGATGCGCAGATGCCGGCGCGCATGTACTCCATCTCGCTCTCGGCCGAGCAGGAGGCGCGGCAGGTGGCCCTGATGGCGATCAACGACGGCTGGCGCTCCGCCATCGTCATCGCCTCGCCCACGCCGCTGGGACGGCGCGTGAGCGAGGCCTTCGAGCGCGAATGGGGCCGCGCCGCCGGGGAGGCCCGCCGCGTTTCCTTCGCGGGCGGCGTGGAGGAAGCGCCGGCCATCAAGGAGAGGATCGCGGCCCTGCGCGGCGACATGGTCTTCCTCGCCCTGGACCAGGCCGCCACGCGCGCCGTGCGCCCTTACATCTCGGGGACGCTTCCCCTCTACACGACGTCCCTGGGGGTCGACCCGCGCGCCGAGTCCACGGTCAACGTGGACCTGGAGGGTGTGCGTTATGTGGACATGCCCTGGTTCGTCCAGCCCGACCATCCGGCCGTGATGGTCTACCCCGCCCCCTCCTCCCCGATGTCCGTGGAGCAGGAGAGGCTCTACGCCCTCGGCATCGATGCCTACCGCCTGAGCGGCCTGCTGCTGCAGGCGGACCCGAAATCCTTCCCGCTCGACGGCGTGACCGGGCGCATCGCCCTCGACGCCGACCGGCATTTCACGCGCTCCCTGGTGCCCGCGGGCTTCGACGCCGGCCGCGCGGTGCCGCTGCCCTCGGCGCAATGACCCTGGACGCCCCGGAGAGCGCCCGCCGGCGTGGCGAGGCGGCGGAAGCGCTCGCCGCGCGCTTCCTCGCGCAGCGCGGGCTCGCCATCGTGGCGCGCAACTACCGCACGCGGCTCGGGGAGGTCGACATCGTCGCCCGCGAGGGCGCGACGCTCGTCTTCGTCGAGGTGCGGATGCGCTCGTGGGCGGCCTATGGCGGCGCGGCCGGGAGCGTCGACGGGCGCAAGCAGCGCCGCATTGTCGCCGCCGCGCGACACTATCTTTCGCGGCTGCGCGCGGAACCGCCTTGCCGATTCGATGTCCTTACGATCCAGGGCCCGCAAGGCGCGCCGGCGTGGATACGCGGCGCCTTCGACGCCCCGTAAGGCTACAATTCCACGCTTGCCAGTCCCGACAGAGCGCCCCATGGATCACGTCGCCAGAGTCCGAAGCCACTTCCAGGACGCCATCGCCCTCAAGCAGCGCATGAGCGAGACGATGGCTCCTGCCATCGCGCGCGCGGGCGAGGCGCTCGCCGAGGCGCTGCGCCGCGGCCACAAGGTGCTCGCGTGCGGCAACGGCGGCTCCGCCGCCGACTGCCAGCATTTCGCCGCGGAGCTGGTGGGCCGCTTCGAGCGCGAGCGCCCGGGCCTGCCCGCGATCGCGCTCACCGTCGACACCTCCGCCCTCACCGCGATCGCCAACGACTACTCGTACGACGCCGTGTTCGCCAAGCAGGTCGAGGCGCTGGGGCGCGAGGGCGACTGCCTGCTCGCGCTGTCCACCTCCGGCAACTCGAAGAGCGTCATCGAGGCCATGAAGGCCGCGAAGTCCCGCGGCATGGCCATCGTCGCCCTCACCGGCCGCGACGGCGGCGCGATGGCCGCGATGGTCGGGGCCGGCGATCACCACCTGAACGTCGCGCACGCGCGCACCGCGCGCATCCAGGAAGTGCACATCCTCGCCCTGCATTGCCTGTGCGACACCATCGACAACGTCATCCACGGAGAATCCCCATGAACCGCAGACTCCTTACGGCCCTCGCCCTGGCCGCCGCGCTTCCGGCCCTTCAGGGCTGCATCACCGCCGCCGCCGTCGGCGCCGGCACGGTCGCCCTCATGGTCGAGGACCGCCGCAGCACCGGCACCTACGTCGAGGACGAGAGCATCGAATGGAAGGTGGTCGCCCGCGTCAACAGCGACTTCAAGAGCGCGCACGTGAACGGCACGAGCTTCAACCGCCGCGTGCTCCTCACCGGCCAGGCGCCGACGGAAGAGGCGAAGAAGGCCATCGAGGCGGCGGTGAAGGCGATCCCCGAGGTGGCCGCCGTGGTGAACGAGCTCGCGGTGAGCGGCAACACCTCGATGTCCTCCCGCGGGAGCGACTCGATCATCACCTCGAACGTGAAGACCCGCATGGTCGGCAACGGCAAGTTCTCCACCAACCACGTGAAGGTCGTCACCGAGGACGGCGTCGTCTACCTCATGGGCATGCTCACCCAGGCCGAGGGCGACGCGGCGGTGGAGATCGCCCGCTCGACCGCGGGCGTGCAGCGCGTCGTCAAGGCCTTCGAGTACGTCGTGCCCAAGTAGCCCGCCCCGCGGGGAGCGGGCTTGCCCGCGCTATTTCCCGCCGCCGTACTCGCGGACCGCGTCCCAGGCCGCCGCCTGGAGGTGCGCCGCGACATCCTTCGGCAATCCCGCGGTGTACGTGTTGCCGACCGGCGACTTCCCCAGGAGCGAGCCGTAGACGGTGCACGCCGCGAGGTAGGTGCCCGCGAGGCTGGGATGGCGCTTGTCGGACGCGTAGAGCTCGAGGTCCGGCCGGCGCTGGACGCTCTTCGCGAAGGCGAGCCCCGCCGGCACCACCTGCGCGTCGTTGGCCTTGCCCGCCTTGGTGTACTGCTCGGCGAGCTGCGCCGTCATCTCCGGCTTGTCCTTGTAGGCCCAGGACATGAAGAGGACCGGCCGCGCGCCGTAGGCGCGGATCGTTTCCGAGTGCTTCCTCGCGTATTCGTGGAAGACGCTGCCCAGCTGCGGGTGCACGGGGCACTGGCTGCAGTCCATGAACATCACCGCGTCGAACTGCCTGCCCGGCGGGTTGAACTTGATCTGGTTGTTCGCCACGAACGAGTACTTGCCGATGCGATCGCCCAGGTAGCTTTCCATGTCGTGCCAGTCGATGCCCGAGCCGCTGATGGTCACCGAGACGCCGCGGTGCTTGACGGACTTGTCGCCGCCGGCCACGAGGCCGCGCACGTGCCCGTGCATGCTGTCGTTGTAGTAGAAGAAGCTGTTGCCGACCCAGAGCATCGACTCGGGAGGCCCGCCCGCCGCGGCTTGCGCGGATTTCTGGGGGGCGCCTGCACAGCCGGCAAGCGCCAGCAGGACGACGATCGGCGCGATCACGCGCGGCATGCACACTCTCATTGCTTTTCTCCACGGGGGGCCCGGCGGGATGCCGGCCAGCGGCCAGCGTAGCGCAATCGCCGGCCTGCCGCACGCCCCCCGCGCCGCTAGGCCATCCTGCGCGCGAGGTAGCGCACCAGCGGCCCGACGAGCGGCAGCTTCGCGTAGAGCTCGCCGGCCGCGTCCCAGTAGTCGCGGTGGTGCGTCACGCGCCCGTCGGCCCCGAAGCGCACCACGGACAGGCCGTGGATGCGCTGCGTCACCCGGGGCTTCCACGCCTTGATGCGGAAGTCGAAGTCCCAGACGAGCACGGCCCGGTCGCCCTCGAGGATCGTCTCGGTGATGGCGAAGCGGGGCTCCTCCAGCGTCTCGTACATGTGCCCGAAGATGCGGCGCAGCTCCCCGATGCCGCGCACGTCGTTGAACGGGTCGCGGAAGTGGACTTCCGGCGCGTAGACGGCGTCCAGGGCGCCCACGCGCTCTTGCGTGAGCCCCTCCCAGAAGGCCTTGAGGCGGGCCAGCGCCGCGGCGCTCACAGCCCGGTCGCCTTGCGCACCGCCGGGAAGTAACGGCTGTACGGCAGCACGCGCAGGAGCTTCAGGAAGCGCGTGAAGCGCTTCGGGAAGTGGATCTCGAACTCCCCCGCCGCGAGCCCCTTCACGATCTCGTCCGCGGCCTCGTCCGGCTCGATGAGCGCGGGCATCCTGAAGTCGTTCTGCGCCGTCATGGGGGTCCTCACGAAGCCCGGGTTCACCACGCACACGCCGAGGCCCCTGGGCTGCAGGTCCAGGTAGAGCGTCTCGGCCAGGTTGATCACCGCGGCCTTCGTGGGGCCGTAGACGAGGCTCTTGGGAAGCCCGCGGTAGCCGGCCACGGACGAGACCAGCGCGATCGTGCCGCTGCCCTGCGCGAGCAGGCGCGGCACCACGGCCGCCAGCGCGTTGAAGCAGCCGACGAGGTTCACCTCGATCATCGAGCGGGCGGCATCGACGTCGATCTCCCAGGCGCGCATCGGCTTGTATTCGCCCGCCATGACGACCACGAGGTCGATCCCGTGCCACTGCTTCGCCAGCTTCGCGGCCGCCTTCTCGAGCGAAGCGGCATCGGTGATGTCGAGGGGCAGCGCGAGGCCCTTGCCCGCCGGCATGAGCGCCACCAGCTCCTGCAGCGGGCCGGCGCGCCGCGCGGAGACGGCCACCCGGGCGCCCAGCCCGGCGAGCCGGCCGGCGAGCGCCGCGCCGATGCCGGTGGAGCCGCCGATGATCCAGCAGCGACGGTCCTTCCAGTCGCGGATGCGGGGATTGAGGGCCATGTCTCTAGCGCTTGCGGAAGAAGATCGTGACCTCGCCGAACCGGATGCCGAACTTGGAGAACGACGTCTTGTTGACGAGCGTCCTCTCGTCCACGAGCCACATCCAGTCGTCCATGTCGAGGTGGATGGTACCGCCATCCTCGCGCTTCGCCTCGAGCACGTAGTTCCAGCGCAGCGCGTTGCCGGCCGCCTCGCCCTTCGCCTCGCCCACGACGTCGGCGGCGGTCCCGGTGTAGCGGCCGCCGTCCTTGCGGATGGTCCACACGCGCGTCTCCTTCGTCCCGTCGGCGTAGGTGAAGCGCTCGTCGAGCGTGCCGGTGTCGCCGTTCCAGGTGCAGGTCATCTCGACGCTCATGCGCTTGATCACCTTGCCGGAGCGGTCCTGCACCATGCCCCACGCGTCCACCTTGCCGTTGAAGTACTCCTTCAGGTCCAGCACGGGCTTCTCGCGCGCGTACTCCTGCGGCGCCACGCTGGCGCATCCCGCGACCGCGAGGGCCGCCAGGCCCGACATCAGCTTCTTCAGCATTTCGCTTCTCCTTGCTATCGCATTATCTGGTTTCCCGCTGCGCGGGGGTAAGGCGGTTAACGCCGATGAACGCCGATAACTGCACGCCGATTGCCGCCGATAAGACGTGAATGGTTCGTGCTGCGATTGATTTCCCGCGTGCCGGCGTCCACTGGAATCGCGATCCCCGACACGATTTATCGGCGGCAATCGGCGTGCGTTATCGGCGTTCATCGGCGTTAACCGCCTTACTGCCGCGAAGCGGCAAACGGCGAAGCCCAAAGCACCAGCGCCGCAAGCACCTTCAGCGCGCAGGGCAGCAGCGCGTAGACGGCCGCCAGGACGAACAAGCGCCTGCGGGGAGTTCGCGGCGCCCGGCGCGAAGCCGAACCACTGCAGCAGCGGCAGCGCGATCCCCGCCGCCAGCGCGAGGTTCAGCTTCGTCGTGAGGCTCCACAGCCCGAAGTACGCGCCTTCGTTCCGCCCCGCCCCGCGCGCCTCGTCCCCGTCGATCACGTCGGCCAGCAGCGACGGCGGCAGCGCCAGGTCGGCCCCCAGCCCCACGCCCGACATCACGCAGATCGCGAGGTAGGCGGCCACGTCCCCCGGCCCCAGGAAGAACGCCCACACGAAGGCCGCGATCGAGAGCGCCATCGCGGCGAGCCACGAGCGGCCCTTGCCGATGCGCCGCGAGAGCCACACCCACAGCGGCAGCCCCGCCGCGCCGGCGGCGAAGTAGGCGATGAGGAAGGCGGGCGCGAGGTCCGGGCGGCCGACCACGCTCTTCGATGAAGAAGAGCACGAGGGTGGCCGGGATCGAGGCGGCGATGCCGTTCAGCACGAACACCGCCAGCAGGCGCCGGAACGGGGCGTTGGCGAGCGGGATGGTGAACGAGCCCAGCGCCGCGGTGCCGGCGGGAGGAAGGCGCGAATGGGCGGGCGGCGAGCCGCGGATCGTGACCCAGGCCGCCACGACGACGAGCGGCGCGAAGAGCAGGGCGAAGCGCGCGAACCCCTCGCGCTCGCCCATCGACTGCCGCAGCACCTCGGGCAGCGCGGCGGCGAGGAAGACGCCCACGAGCGCGAAGCCCTCGCGCCAGGCCGTCACCCGCGTGCGCTCGGCGACGTCGTCGGAGATCTCGGCGCCGTGCGCCTGGTAGCTCACCGTCACCAGGCTGAACGCCGAGTAGACCAGCACCAGGTTGGCCACGAGCCACCAGGCGAGGCCGGTGGAGCCGGCGGCGGGCGGGTTGAAGAGCCCCGCCATGCCCAGGGCGAGGAGCGGCGCCCCGGCGCCCACGAACACCCAGCGGCTGGCGCCCCTTGCGCGCACGCGGTCGCTCCACCAGCCGAAGAAGGGATCCTGGACGGCGTCGACGATGCGCGCCGCGAGGAGGATCGCGCCCACGCCGGCGAGGGACAGGCCCAGGGTGTCGGCGTAGAACTTCGGCACGTGCACGTAGATGGGCAGCGCCGCCATGGCGAGCGGCAGCCCGAGGGCGCCGTAGGCCGCGAGCCGCAGGCTCGTCGGTCGCGTGGCCACGGCGACCCCTCAGTCCGGAAGGCGCAGCATGCGGGCGCGCAGCCCCGGCTCGCTGGTCTTCTCGTCGAGCCAGATGGCGAAGAAGGCGCGCGCGAACTCCGGATCGGGCACCGTTCCCAGCAGGCGCTCCTGGCTGTAGAACCGCGCCTCGCGCCCGGGAATGCTCACGCCCACGAGCCGGTCGCCGGGGCGGATGTCCGGGAAGACGCGGTCCATGGCCTCCTCCCAGCGCTTGAGCCGGGCCGGGTCCGAGAAGCCGAGCTTCCTCATCTCCTCGAGGCTGCGCTGCGTGAGGTCGCGTCCCTTGATGCTCATCGCGTAGCGGATGTCGAGGGCGAAGACGCGGTCGAACGACCACGCCTCTCCCGGCACCCACAGGGAGGAGTCGTAGACGTGCAGGCCGAACCAGCGCAGGCGCCCCTCTCCCAGGGGCTTGAGCATGGGAAGCTCGGCGGCGAGCGCCACCGGCAGGGGCGGCCCGGCCTGCGCGAGCGTCGCCGCGCACAAGAGGGCGGCCGCGAGGAAGGCGCGCCTCACGCGGGCCTTTCCAGCCCGAGGTGGATCACGTCGATGCGCTTCGCGTCGAAGCCCACCTCGCAGTAGTGCAGGTAGAAGCGCCAGAGGGCGAGGAAGCGCCCGTCGAAGCCCAGCGCCTTGATGGAGCGCTCCTTCGCGTCCACGGCCTCGCGCCAGCGCCGCAGCGTCTCGGCGTAATGCGGGCCGAAGCGGAAGGGCTCGTGCGCGAGGAGCCCCGCGGCGCGCGCGAGCTTCGCCAGGCGCTCCGGCGGGGCGAGCATGCCGCCGGGGAAGATGTACTCGCGGATGAAGTCGCTCGTGCGCCGGTACTTCTCGAACGCGGCCTCGTCGATGGTGATGGCCTGGATCGAGGCGCGGCCGCCGGGCTTCAGGCAATCGCGGATCTTGCCGAAGTACGCGGGCCACCAGCGCTCGCCCACCGCCTCGATCATCTCCACCGAGACGATGCGGTCGAACTGCCCCTCGAGGTCGCGGTAGTCCTGGAAGCGCAGCTCGACGCGGTCCTCGAGCCCCGCCGCGCGGATGCGCTCGCGGGCGTGGCCCAGCTGCGCCTGCGAGATGGTGATGCCCGTCCAGCGGCAGCCGCGCGTGCGCACGGCGTACTCGGCGAACCCGCCCCAGCCGCAGCCGATCTCCAGGACGTGGTGGCCCGCCTCGACCCCCAGCGCCTCCAGCATGCGTTCGTACTTGGCTTCCTGCGCCGCCTCCAGGGAGCCGTCGAGGCCCTGGGTGAAGAGCGCCGAGGAGTAGGTCATCGTGCGGTCGAGCCACAGCGAGTAGAAGTCGTTGCCCAGGTCGTAGTGGGCGTGGATGTTCCTGCGCGAGCCCGCCCGCGTGTTGGGGCGGAGCCAGTGCGCCACGCGGTAGAGGAAGGCCACCACGGGGTTGCCGTACCACAGGGACTCGAGGGCGGCCTCGTTGGCCTCGCACAGCCTGAGGAGCGCCGTCATGTCCGAGGTGGCGATGAGACCGTCGCGCCAGCACTCGGCCACGCCGATGTCGGCCGCGCGGACCATGCGCCCCACCGCCTTCCAGTCGCGGATCTCGAGGTCGGCCGCGGGACCGTCCTCGGCACCGGCGAAGACGCGCCGCACGCCCTCGGGCGTGGTGATGGCGAGGCGCCCCTTGCGCAGGCGCGAAAGCACCCCGAACAGGATGCGGGCGGAGTAGGTGGGCGCAGGCAGCTGCGCGACTTGCTGGGCGGAATTCACCGGGTCGTCTCCTGGAATGGCGGCTCGGGCTTGGAATGGAACGGCACGCGCTTGAGCCAGAGCCGGAGCGCCTGCCAGTGGATGCGGGCGACAACGCCCAGGGTCATGAGGGGATAGCCGAGGAAGGCCTTCGCGAGGGAGCGGGCGCCGATGGGCTCGGCCCGGCCGTCGACGAAGGTGGTGAGGAGCTTGCCTTCGGCGTCGTGGTAGTCGATGTGCGCGAGCTGCGCGCCTTCGGTGCCGGCGAACCGGAAGCGGTAGAAGCCCTCCACCTCGCAGAAGGGCGAGACGTGGAAGGCCTTGCGCGCCGTGAGCCGGTCGCGCGGCGAGATGGGCCGGCCGTCGGGATGCGCGAGCAGGTAGTTGTGGCGCTCGCCGAAGGTGTTGGACACCTCGCACAGCACGGCGCGCAGGGCGCCCGCCCGGTCGTGGCAGTAGAAGATGGAGATGGGATTGAAGACGAATCCCAGGACGCGGGGAAAGGCCTGCAGGAGGATCTCGCCGTCGGCGCCGCGCACGCCCGCGCGCGCCAGCTGCGCGCGCACCCAGGGCTCGAGCGGCGAGCCGTCGCGCGGCCCGTGGTCGCGGCTGCGCAGCTCGAGGAGGTTCCAGCGGTCCACGGAGAAGATGCCCGCGCCCGGCCCGCGCCATCGCCGACAGCGGGACGCGCAGGAAGAAGACGGGATAGGCGAACGCGTGCCGCACCGGCCGCAGGCGCGCGTGGAACACGCGCCCGAAGAGGATCTGCGCCTGCATCACGCGGTCCAGGGGATGGGCACGCCCATCTGCCGGGCGACGTTCAGCGCGGAAAGCGAGGCCGTCCTCGTGGAAGCCGTAGCGGGTCCAGGCCCCGCAATACCAGGTGCGCTCCCGGCCCTGCAGGGAGGCGACCCTGCGCTTGGCCTCGTCGGAGCCCTCGAGGAAGGCGGGGTGGTGGTAGTCGAAGCTCGCCAGCACGCGCTCCTCGCGCGGCTCGTCGACGGGGTTCATGCTCACCATCACCGGCGAGGAGAAAGGCAGCGGCTGCAGCCGGTTGATGAGATAGGTGAGCGAGACGGGCTCGTCGGAGAGCTCCGGCCGCGGCGCGTGGAAGTTCCAGCTCGCCCAGGCGCGGCGGCGGCGCGGCAGGAGCCGCTCGTCGGTGTGCAGCACCGCGCGGTTGGCCAGGTAGGGGATCGCCTTGAGGACGGCCCGTTCCTCGACGCTCGCGTGCTCGAGCATGGCGAGGGACTGGTCGGTGTGGGTGGCGAGCACGACCTGGTCGAAGCGCTCGGTGCCGTGGTCCGTGGCCAGCTCCACGCGGTCGGCGAAGCGCCGGACCTGGTGCACCGGGGTCGCGAGGCGCAGGTCCGGGATGCCCGCGAGGAGCTTCCTCACGTACTCCCGCGCGCCGCCCTTCACGGTGCGCCACTGCGGCCGGTTCGAGACCGCGAGCAGGCCGTGGTTGGCGCAGAAGTGCAGGAACGTCTGCATCGGGAAGCGGTTGATCCGGGTGGTCGGCGTGGACCAGATGCAGGCCGCCATCGGGATGAGGTAGAGCTCGCGCACCTCCGCGGCCGTAGCCGCGGGCGTCGAGGAACTCCCCGAGCGTTCCGGTGACCGGGGCGCCGGACTCGGCCAGGCGCGAGGCTTCCCGGTTGAAGCGGATGAGGTCCGCGAGCATGCGCAGGAAGCGCGGCTTGACGAGGTTGGAGGGCTGCGCGAACACCGTGGCGAGGTTGGATGCCGGACCACTCCAGGGCGCCGTCGCCGATGCGCACCGAGAAGGACATGTCGGAATCGGCGGTCTCCACCCCCAGGTGGGCGAAGAGCTTCACCAGGTTCGGGTAGGTGCGGTCGTTGAAGACCAGAAAGCCCGTATCGACCGCATGGGTAATCCCGTCCACGGTGGCGTCCACGGTGTTGGTGTGGCCGCCGGGGTAGCGGTTGGCCTCGAAAAGGACGACCTCGTGCTGCCTGGCGAGCAGCCACGCGCTCGCGAGACCCGAGATTCCGGCACCGATGACGGCGATTTTCGACATGGGGCGCTAGGTTGGGGCAGAAGGCCCCGGCCTCCCATCGGACCAAGGACCCACGGCCGGGGCCGGGACGGCCCGTAATCAGATTAGGAAAAGCAATCTGATTACAATGGGCGCATGGGTGATCCCGGCTTCGAGGCGAAGATCTGCGACCCGCGCGAGTTCGCGGGCGCGGGCGGCGGCGCTTGCGCGCCCCCTCGTCTTCACCAACGGCGTCTTCGACATCCTGCACCGCGGCCACGTGACCTACCTCGCCGAGGCGCGCGCGCTGGGCGCGGCCATGGCGATCGCGCTCAATTCCGACGCCTCCGTGCGCCGCCTCGGCAAGGGCGGCGACCGCCCCATCAACCCGCTCGAGGACCGGCTCGCCGTGGTGGCGGCGCTCGAGAGCGTCTCGCTCGTCACCTGGTTCGACGAGGACACCCCGATTTCCCGCATCCTGGAGTGCCGGCCCGAGCGCCTGGTGAAGGGCGGGGACTGGACGCCGGAGCGCATCGTCGGCGCCGCGGAAGTCGCAGGGCTGGGGAGGCACGGTGCACTCGATCGCCTTCCGGCACGACCGCTCCACGACCCGATTGCTCGAGAGGATCCGGCTCTAGCCCGGCAACGCCCATGAACGACCGCCCCGCCTTCCCCGAAGCCCTGGTCGGGCAATTGCGCGCCATCGTCGGCGAGCGCGGGCTCCTCACGCAGGCCGCCGACCTCGAGCCCTTCAGCGTCGACTGGCGCGGGCAGATCCGCGGCCGGCCGGCCCTCCTGGTGAGGCCCGCGTCGACCCGGGAGACCGCCGACGTGGTCGCCCTGCTCGCCGCGGCCGGCGTGGGCATCGTCCCGCAGGCGGGCAACACGAGCCTGTGCGGCGCCTCGGTCCCCGACGACTCGGGCAGCGCAGGTCATCCTCAACGTCTCGCGCCTGAACCGCGTGCGCGCCATCGACCTCGAGAACGACACGATCACCGTCGAGGCCGGCTGCGTCCTCGCGGAGCTGCAGCGCGTGGCGGCCGAGAACGACCGCTTCTTTCCCCTGTCGCTGGGCGCGGAGGGCAGCTGCGAGGTGGGCGGCAACATCTCCACCAACGCCGGCGGCACCCAGGTGCTGCGCTACGGCAACATGCGCGAGCAGGTGCTGGGGCTGGAGGTGGTGCTGCCCGACGGCCGCGTGTGGGACGGCCTGCGCGGGCCTGCGCAAGGACAACACCGGCTACGACCTCAAGCACCTGTTCATCGGCGCCGAAGGCACGCTCGGCATCGTCACGGCGGCCGTCCTCAAGCTCTACCCGAGGCCGCGCGCGATCGCGACCGCGCTCGTCGCGGTTCGCCGACCCCGCCGCCGCCGTCGCCCTGCTCGGCAGGCTGCGCGCGGCCTGCGGCGAGCGCGTCACCGGGTTCGAGCTTCTCGCGCGCGTGTGCCTGGACCTCGTCTTCAGGCACATCCCGGACCGCCGCGACCCCTTCGCCACGCCCTATCCCTGGTACGTGCTGGTGGAGCTCTTCGACAGCACGGCGGGAGGCGCTCTCGCGCAGCTGCTCGAGGACGCGCTGGGCGAGGCCGCCGAGGCCGGCCTCGTGACGCGACGCGGTGATCGCCTCGAGCGAGGCGCAGCGGCTGGCGCTGTGGGAGCTGCGCGAGAACACCTCCGATGCGCAGAAGGCGGAGGGGGTGAGCGTCAAGCACGACGTGTCCGTGCCGGTGAGCCGCATCGTCGAGTTCATCGGGGAGGCCGACCGCGCCCTGAGCGCGGCCTTCCCGGGCATCCGCACCGTGGCCTTCGGGCACGTGGGGGACGGCAACCTCCACTACAACGCCTTCCCGCCGCCGGGCGAGGCGCCCGATTTCCGCCAGTGGTCGCCGCAGGTGAACCGCGTGGTCTACGCGATCGTGCAGCGGCTGGGCGGCTCGATCAGCGCCGAGCACGGCGTCGGGACGCTCAAGCGCGACGAGCTGCCGCACTACAAGCCGGCGATCGAGCTGGAGCTCATGCGCGCGGTGAAGAGGACCCTCGACCCGCGCGGGATCATGAACCCCGGCAAGGTGCTCGGCCCGTGAGCGCGCAGATCCCCGAGGACGCGAAGGCGTTCTTCGACCTGGCCAACCGCTTCGTGGCGCAGGCCAACGACCTGGCCGAGGAGCACGGGCGCGCCCGCGTGGCGGCCGCGATCCTCTGGGCCGCCTCGCGCTACGGCGCCTTCGCCTGGGCCATGAGCGGCGCGCCCGGCAGGCAGGCGCGCGAGGAGGCGCTCGACCTCTTCGCCGCGCAGTACCGCAAGATGATGGAGGACAACCTGGTGCGGATCGCGGACGAGGTCGCCGCGGCCGGCGATCGCACCCCGGAATGAAGCGCGCCTGAGGCGCCTCGGAAGCCACCACCACGAGCGCTGGGACGGAAGCGGCTATCCCGACGGGCTCGCGGGGGAGGCGATCCCGCTCGCCGCGCGCGTCGCGGCGCTGGCGGACGTCTACGACGCCCTCACCCATGACCGGCCGTACAAGCGGGCATGGTCCCACGGCGACGCCATCGCCTACATCGCGGACGTGCGGGGGACCCAGTTCGACCCGCGCCTCACCGACCTCTTCCTCGCGATGATGGCCGAGGCGAGCGCGGACCTCGGCGCGTTCCTGCGCGAAATCGAGAGCGCCGCGGCCGCCTCGCCCTACGTCGTCGCGCAGTCGCGCGTCGCCCGCGCCCTGGCGGAGGAGTCCTAGGTCACTTCGCGGCGCGAAGCCGCGCCGCCTCGGGCTCGGCCTTGGCGGCCGGCGCCGGATCGTCGCGCCAGCGCTCCGCCTGCAGGCGCACCACGTCCGAGAGGTTGCGCGTCTCCTGGAAGCGCTCCCGCAGCCAGCGGCTGTCGTTCAGCTCGCGGTCGGCGCGGTCGCCGATGGCGCGCAGCGCGTCGGCCGTGCCCAGCTCGTCGCCGAGGCGCTGCAGGCGGTTCAGGGTCGCCATGAGGTCCTCGCGCAGGCGGATGTGCGTGTGCGCGCCGGGGTCGGCCAGCATGGCCTCGAAGCCGAAGCGGCAGGCCTGGAAGCGGTTGTAGCCGTACACCAGGTACCGGGGCGCGATCGGGTCCGTGCGGCGGTCGCGCAGCAGGTCCGCGGCGAGCGTCTGCGCGTAGGCGGCCAGCTCGGCCGCGCCGGTCACGGTGAGCGGCGTGTCGCCGATGCGGATCTCCATCGTGCCGTACTCGGGCTTGGGCCGGATGTCCCAGTAGAAGTCCTTCATGCTGGCGACGATGCCGTAGCCCGCCATCTCGTCGAAGTAGCGGTTGAACTCGTCCCACGAGGCCACCTCGGGCAGGTGCCCGGCCAGCGGGAAGGCCGACACCGCGTGCAGGCGCGAGGTCTCGAACGAGGTGTCCTCGCCCTGGTAGAAGGGCGAGGAGGCCGAGAGCGCGATGAAGTGCGGGATGAAGCGCGCCATCTGGTGCGTGAGGTAGATGGCGTCGTCGCCGGACTCCACGCCGATGTGGATGTGCTGGCCGAAGACGGTGAACTGCTTGGCGAGGTAGCCGTAGAGCGCCGAGACCTTCAGGAAGCGCTCCGTCGGGAAGATCCGCCGGTCGCTCCACTGGTGGAACGGGATGCGAGCCCCCGCCGGCCACGGCGAGGTTCAGCTTGCCCGGCCGCCTCCACGATGCCGTCGCGCGTGCGCACCAGCTCGTCCCGCAGTTCCGCGAAGCGGCGGTGCACGGTGGAGTTCACCTCGATCATGCTCTCGGTGATCTCGGGCTTCACCTCGCTGGGCAGCTGCGCCTTCGCGAGGCGCGCGAAGCAGGTCCGGCGCCCCGCGCGTGAGGTTGAAGTCGCGCGTGTTGAGCACCATCAGCTCGAGCTCCACGCCGAAGGTGAGCGCATCCGATTTCGCGAATTCCAGGGGCATGCTTTCCTCCACCTATCGGGATTGGCCGGCGGCGCCGGGCACGGCGCCCTTCGCGGGCTGGGCGGCCGGGGCTCCGGCGCGGACTCGCCGGCGAAGCGCAGCCCCCACTGCGCGGCGAGCGGGCCGGCGATCTCCATCACGACGATCGAGGCGAGCAGCACCGCCGCGAGCTGCTGGCCGAACTCGGGATAGAGCCGCGCGACGTCGTGCTGCAGCAGCAGCGCGATGCGAGGACATGGGAAGGAGCGCCGCCCCCAGCGCCAGCGCCTGGCGCAGGCGCACGCCGCCCAGCGGCGCGAAGGCGAGGACGCCGGCCACCTTGCCGGCCGCGCGCGCCGCCACGAGGACCGCCGCGGCCACGCCCGCGGTCTCGAACGCCTCGAGCGGCAGGCTCGCCCCGGTGATCACGAAGAGCACCACGTAGAACAGGCGCGAGGCGCGGCCCAGGTCCACCGCCATCAGCTCGCGCCCGCGCCCCTCGCCGCGCGAGAACATGCCGAAGGCGAGGAGCGCGAGGATCACCGAGAGCTTGCCCGGCCTGCGCGAGGCCCACGGAGGCCACGACGAGCCCCACGACGAGCGTGAAGTGCAGCTCGGGGCTGCGCTCGATCCGGCCCGCGAGCGCGCGCCCGAGCGGCGGCCATCGCCCCGCCCAGGGCCAGCGACCCCGCGAAGAGGTAGAGCGGGTGCAGCACCGCGCGCGTGAGGTCCAGGCGCACCTCGTAGTGGACCGTGGCGAGGAGCATCGTCACGACCACCGAGGCGAGCAGGCTGTTGAGCGCCACGAGCGTCAGGGCGCGCTCGGTCACCTGGCCCTCGGCCCGCGCGTCCTGCGCCACGAGGAGGACGACCGCGGGCGAGGTCGCCATCGCGATGGCCGCCGCGAGCCCGGCCTGCAGGGGCGCGAAGTCGAGCGCGGAGAGCGCGGCGAACACGAGGGAGAAGACGAGCGCGCATTCGCCCACGCTGGTGGCGGCGAGCGACCAGTCGCGCTTCAGCCAGGCCAGGTCCATGCGCCGCCCCACCTCGAAGAGGACCAGGCCCAGCGCGATGTCCACGAAGATGCGCGCCTCGTCGAGGAGCGGGCCGATGTTCATCGCCGAGGCCGCGGGCGCGATCGCGAAGCCCACCAGCACGTAGCCGACGATCCGCGGCAGGCGCAGCATGGCGCGCGGCCTCGCCGCCCAGCATGCCCGCGACGAGCAGGACGCCGAAAAGCAGCGGATAGCTCAGCGTGAGCGGCAGCGAGGGCAGGAACGGGAACTCGGCCATGATCTTCTCTCCCTGGTCTCGGGGCGTTCAGTTGGCGTGGAGAGATGCCTGCCCCCGTGGTCGGGGGTCTTCCGGAAGCGCGCAGGAGCGCGCGCTCCGGATTATCATGCGTGAATTCAGGAACACGCGCCGGAATCGGTACGACCGCCGGCCCGGCGCCGAAGTTCCCGGCCATCCGGCGCGCTTCGCGAACGCCGGGATCCGGGGCCCCAGGGAGAATTGATGGCGCAGACGACGTACACGAACACGCTTCCGCTCGAATCGATGCTGATGGAGTACCAGCTCGTGTCGGTGCTCGGGGTCGGGGGCTTCGGCATCACCTATCTCGCCCGCGACACGCACCTCGAGAAGGACGTCGCGATCAAGGAGTACTTCCCGGCGGCGGACGTCGCGCGCACCGACGGCGCCACGGTCACCCTCACCAACACGCAGCGCACGGACGAGTTCCAGGCCGGCCTCGACCGCTTCCTGAAGGAGGCGCGGACCCTGGCCGGCTTCAGCCACCCCAACATCGTCCGGGTGAACCGCTACTTCAAGGCCCACGGCACGGGCTACATGGTGATGGACTACGAGGAGGGCCAGTCGCTCAAGGAGTGGCTGAACGTGCACCCGTTCCCCGCCGAGGAGGTCATCAAGGGCTTCCTCGCGCCGCTCCTCGACGGGATCGCCAAGGTGCACGCCACGGGGTTCCTGCACCGCGACATCAAGCCCGACAACATCTACGTGCGCGCCGACGGCACGCCGGTGCTCCTCGACTTCGGCTCGGCGCGCCACGCGATCGGCGGCACCGAGCGCACCCTCACCACGCTGGTGACGCCGGGCTACGCCCCCTTCGAGCAGTACACCTCGAAGGCCGAGCAGGGCCCGTGGTCCGACATCTACGCGCTGGGCGGCGTCCTCTTCTTCTCCGTCACGGGCGAGAACCCGCCGGACGCGCTCTCGCGCATGAAGTCCGACACGGTGTCCGACGTCCTCGCGCGCGCGCACGGCCGCTATGCCGACGCCTTCCTCGACGCCATCGCCTGGGCGCTCGCGATCGACGAGAAGAACCGCCCGCAGACCGTGACCGAATGGCGGCGCAAGATCCTCGGCGACGTCGCCGAGAGCGCCGCGCCGGCGCCGGACCTCCTGCTCGACGCCTTCGGCGGCGGGGCGGCGCCGGGGCCCGCCACCGCGCCGCCCGCGGATGCGCCTGCCTCCGCGCCCACGGCGCCGGCCACCGCGCCCGTGACGGCCCGGGAGGCCGCGCCCTCCACGGTGACCTCCTCTCCGGACACGCAGGACATCTCCAAGCTCCTCGACCGCCGCGAGGCCCTGGATCGCGCCGTGAAGGAGAAGTTCCAGCGCGTGCTCGCGGTCATGTTCACCGACCTCAAGGGCTCCACCGCGATCGCCGAGGCCTCGGGCGACATCGCCGTGCGCGCGATGCTCAAGAAGTACCACGACCTGTGCCTCATCGCCGTGCGCCGCCACGGCGGCACGCTGGTGAAGACGATCGGCGACGGCTCGCTCTCGCACTTCGAGGACCCGGCCGCGGCCTGCCGCGCCGCCTGCGACATCCAGCGCGGCATGGAGGAGATCAACCTCTCGAGGGCGTACAAGACGCTGCTCCTCGCCCGCATCGGCATCCACACGGGCGAGTGCATCCTGGAGAAGAACGACATCTTCGGCGACGTGGTGAACACGGCCTCGCGCTTCGAGTCCTCCGCCAACCCCGGCGAGGTCTTCGTCTCCGAGGACACCTACAACGCGCTCCCGGACAAGACCGAGTTCTACGCCCGCTTCGACCGCGAGGTGATGCTCAAGGGCAAGAGCATGCCCTTCAAGGGCTACATCGTCTTCTGGGACCCGAAGGAGATCGAGCTCGACAGGAACCGCCCGAAGGAGGCGCCCGTCGTGAAGCCGCCGACGCCGGCGTGGAAGATCTCGGTCTACGTGGCCATACCGCTCCTGCTGGTCCTCCTGGCCGCATTCTGGATCACGGGAGGCGACAAGCTCGCCGGCGATTCCAGGCGCACGATCGAGCACTCGCTCGAGAAGAAGTGAAGGGCGGGGAGCGGGACTCCCCGCCCCTCACCCCAGGCGCTTCGCGCGCCAGCGCCGCAGCGCGAAGAAGAGCCCCAGGCACAGGATGAGCACGCCCACCGCGGCGGCCGCGTAGTAGGCCCAGGGGCGCGTGTAGAGGAACGACTCCACCGGCGAGTAGCTGCCCTTCTTTCCCGTCGCGTAGCGGGCCCCCGAGTCCATCGCGCCCACCTTCGGCTCGGGGTCGCCGGGCTCGATGAGGACCAGGTCGCCGCGCGTCTGGCCCTGGACGGCCGACGTGGTGAGCAGCGCGCTGGCCGCGAGCAGGTCCTCGGTCCGCTCCGCGGTGAGCATCGTGACCGTCCGCCCCGCATGCCAGGGCGACTGGAACTGCATGAGCAGGCCCCGCCCCGTGCCGAGCGCGCCCTTCTGGCGGCTGGTGGCCGAGGCGGTCAGCTCGGCGTTCCACCCGCGCACCACCGGGTACGGGACCAGCGCCTCGCCGTCGACGACCTTGAGCGGCGCCGCCCGCAGCAGGTCGGCGCCCAGCGTGCCCATGCGCCCGACGACGAGCACTTCGCCCTCGTCGGCCGGCTGCGCGTAGGTGAGCTCCATCTCGAAGAGCGGGAAGCCGTTTCGCTGCGTGGCGACCCCCAGGACGTTGAGCGCCGCGGCGAGCACGCGGTCGTCCTTCTCCGTGAGCCAGACCTTGGCCTCGTGGCCGTCGGGCCAGCGCGTGACGGGGAAGCCGCTGTGCATGAAGAGCTCGAGCCGGGGCATCTCCACGAAGTGGGGCATGGGCGGGAACGAGATCGTGGAGTTCCCGTAGACGGTGAGGAACAGGCCGTCGGGCTGGATCAGGTCGCACACCTGGCCCGGGGCGTGCAGGTTGGCCGCGAACTCGATGGTGTTGGTGCCGGGCTTGAACACGTAGGTCGGGATGTCGAGCTTGTAGCCGTCGATGAAGTTGCCCGAGGGGCTGTCCAGCGCGACCGCGCGCACGCCCCGGCCGTTCACCAGGATCGAGAACGAGGAGTCGTTCTTGAGCCCCGCGCCGTAGGAGAAGTTGAGGGAGAGCTTGGCGTACTGGTTGGGCCGGATGTGGAAGTCGGGCGGCAGCCGGAAGGTGATCGCGCGCGCGCCGGGGTTCACGCCGACGAAGCTCTGCGTCGGGAAATTGAGCGTGTTCAGCTCGTAGACCTGGTCCGTGGCGATCGTCTCGCGCCCGCTGTACTGGCGCACCTCCGGGATCGTGAACCCGAAGGCCTCGAGCTCCTGCGAGCCCGGGAAGCGGAAGCTGATGTTGGTGAAGGTGATGGCCGCGAGCTTCACGGCCTCGTCGGTCTCCCCCGTCACGACGAGGAGGGCGCGCTTCGGGTCGGGCGCGCCGTCCGCGGCGGCCATGGGCGCCATGCGCAGCAGGCCTCCCCGGACGGCCTTGAGCGGCGCCGCCTGGCCGAGCATCCCCGAGGCGAACGGGCGCTTGCCGATCACCACGTTGTCCATTCCCGGCCGGAGCTTGCGCGAGACGGTGAAGCTCACCGCGCGGTAGTCGAAGCGCCGGGCGATGCCGGAGGCGACGATCCCGGCGATGGTCGCGCTGCGCGCGGAGTCGTCCTCGGTGACGATGTGCACCTCGCCGGCCGGCATGAGGCGGGGATCGAACACGAAGCTCGACAGGGCCGACAGCTGCATCGGCACGTCCTTCCACTCGTAGTCCATCTCGACCCAGGAATCGCGCAGGGAGATGTTGGTCCAGAGGTCGGGCGCGCAGGGGCTCTCGCACTGGTTCTTCGAGAAATGCTGCGCCACGTGGAAGGACAGGCTGTTGTAGCCCGGCTGCAGCAGCTCCGGCGGGATGTCGATGCCGAGCTTCACCTCCGGGGCCAGCGGATTGAGCCGCGCCTGCGCGACCGGGGTGCCCGCGACCTTCACGACCATCTGCGAGCTCTCCGGCAGCAGGTTCGTGGAGACGGTGTAGCGCAGGTGCAGCTGCATGCGCCTGACCGTCCACCGCTCCGGCACCGGCACGGAAACCTCCTTCTCGTCGCTCACGCAGCGCAGCTCGAGCTTCTTGAGCGCGGTGAGGTCCTGGAGGCGCAGCTTGATCGTCTCCGCCGATGCCGGAAGGGCGGCGGCGAGCAGCAGGCAGATGAGGGTCGCGATCCTGGTCATGTCCGGGCCTCTGCGGCGCGCCCCAGGCGCGCCTCGACGAATTCTCGCATTCGCTTCCACAGGTAGGTCAACACGAAAGTGAGGCAGATCCAGGCCCCGCGCACGCCCATGCGGGTGAGGCTCCAGAACGCCGCGGCGAGCGAGATGCCGCGCTCCCTCGCGTCCCACACCGCGAGCCAGCGCGCGCTGTCGCCGTAGACGTAGTGGACGACGTCCGGGAGCGTCTGCGCGGGCGTCAGGAAATTGGCGCCGCACAGCGTCCTGCCGCCGCGGCGCTGGATGCGCCGCACCTCCGCCTCGAAGTAGCTCACCAGCCCGTCGGCGCTCGCGGCCTCGACGACCACCCGCTCCCGGTCCTTGACCTCGAAGCCGAATTTCGAGACGAACCCCATCCCCGACAGGGAGAGGTCGACCAGGTCCACCGCCACGCGCTCGCGCACGCGCGGGAACTGGACCATCGCCTGGCCGGAGACCACGAGCCGGTGGTGGCGGCGCGCCTGGCGGCGCTCCCACAGGGCCCCCAGCGTGACGATGCACAGGTAGGTGTTGTACAGGCACCAGCCGAGGGTCACGTAGACGGTCTCGCGGAACTCCGGCTGCAGCCAGATGCGCGTGAGGCCGGAGAAGGCGGCGGCCAGGTTCAGGCTCAGGATCGCGAAGAAGAAGAACGAGAGCGCGTTCAGCTGCTCGGTCTCCATGCCCACCCCCTTCGGCGTCACCTTGAAGGCGGGCCTTCGCGGGTTGCGCAGCACGCCCAGGACAGCCGGCGCGAGGAAGACCGACTGCACGCTCTCGTAGATCTCGGAGAAGAACATGCGCCGCGTGCGCCCGAAGAGGAAGTCGGACACGAGGAAAGTCGACAGGACGTACGGCAGCGCGTAGGCGAGCACCTGGGGCGCCGAGGCGTGGTAGATGCTCAGGCCGAAGATGAGGAAGCCGGCGGGGGCGAGGAAGTAGATCACCCGGACGATCCCGAAGAACCAGAACAGGCAGATGTTCACGTAGCAGATGCGCTGGGCGATGGTGAGCCCGCTGCAGAAGAGCGGGTTGTGCAGGATGAAGATCTGCGTCATGCCCTGGGCCCAGCGCGTGTGCTGCACCACGTAGTCCGAATAGGCCTCGGGCGCCAGGCCGCAGACCATGGGCCGGTTCACGTAGGCGCTGCGGTAGCCGCGGCGGTGCAGCTCGAAGGCCGTCTCCGCGTCCTCCGTGATGGACTCGCCCCGCAGCCCGCCGATCTCCTCGAGCATCCGGCGCCGCATGATGGCCGCCGAGCCGCAGAAGTAGCTCGCGTTCCAGTTGTCCATCCCGGGGTGGATCACGCGGTAGAACATCTCGCTCTCGTCCGGCACCGGCGCGCCGCCGCCGAAGCTGCGTTCCGCGGGCGCGGCGTTCGCGAAGAAGTGCGGCGTCTGCACGAGGAACAGGCCCGAGTCCGCCAGGAAGTGGCCCACCGTCTCCTGCAGGATGTCGGCGGTGGGCACGTGGTCGCAGTCGAGGAACAGGATCAGCTCCCCGCCCGACTGCGTGAGGCCGTGGTTGAGGTTGCCTGCCTTGGCCGACCGGTTCGTCTCGCGCGTCAGGTACTCCACGCCCAGGCCGCGGGCGATCTCCTTGAGCCGCAGGCGCCGCGCCCAGGCCTCGGCGCCGCGCGCCGGATCGTTGCGCTTGGCGAGCGTGCCGCCGTCGTCCAGGATGTACACGCGGACCTTCTCGCGCGGGTAGTCGATCTGCGTCGCGGCGAGCGCCGTGAGGCGCACGATCTCCGGATCCTCGCTGTAGGTCGGGATGAACACGTCCACGGTCGGCCACAGCGAGCGGTCGCCGGGCAGCGCGGCGGGACCGCGCACGAGCGGCGACATGTTCACGAAGAGGCTCAGCAGGTGCAGGGTGAGCGAGTAGAGCTCGGCCAGGAAGAGCAGCGCCATGCCCAGGAAGTCGATGGCGTTCGTGTAGATGAGGGTCTCGAAGGAACGCCACCACAGGTAGCGCAGCGCGAGGTAGGCCGAGACCAGGATGAAGACGAGGCGCCATGGGTCGCGCCGCGACTTCCTGGCGAGGCCCAGGACGAAGAGCCCGGCCAGGCAGCCCCACCCGGCGCCCAGCTGCAGCAGCTCCGGGAAGTGCATCTCGCGCAGGCTCAGCACGTAGAGCAGGATGCCGCCGCCGAGCGCGAGCAGGGCGATGACGGCGCTCGAGCGCGCATCGCGCGAGGCCACGAACGCGGGTATCGCCGCCGCCGCCCGCATCACTTGCGCGCCGCCTTGCCGGCGGCGGCCGTGGCCTTCGCCGGCACGATCGCGGAAGTCGTCACGGGAGGCAGGTCGTCCCGGCGGCTTCCGGGGACGGCCGGCGCGACGGGCACCAGGATTCCCCCCTTCTCCTCGAGGTAGAGGATCCTGCCGCCGGCCGCTTCCTGGTATTGGGTGACCGCGCCCGTGGCGCCCTTGGGGCCGGCGCCGTGCCTGGCCGGCGCGGGCATCTCGGCGAGCGCGGCGATCGGTTGCACGAGGGCGGCGAGCAGGCCGAACGCAGCGAACGCGGGAACGCGGCCGGCCATGCCATCCCCATGGAATTGCGAGCTTCCCATCGCGCGCCTCTTGCCCCCGCTTGTTATAGACGAATTCCGATTCGTCACTTGGTGTGCGCTTTTACCACGCCTGCACCCGAGGCGCCATTGACGGCGGCCGGCGCCGGCATGCCCGCCCTCTCCCGCAGCGCCATCTTGCAAAGGAGCAGGAGCGCCGCCGAGTAGTAGGACTGGTCCTTGCCCAGCGCGGGAAGGCTTTCCGCCTTCGCGTCCGGGTATTCGCCCACGGCCTGCGCGACGGCGCGGATTCCCTGCCCGGCGCCGTGGCTGTCCACGCCGTCGTCGTTCAGGTTCGTCCACGCGGGCAGGACCCGGGCGCCGGCGAAGAACGCCCAGAATTCGCGGTAGGGCCGCAGGAGCGCAGGCGTCTCCTGCCGGCTCCACAGGAGGTAGACGGGGATGCGGACCGCGTCGTAGCCGAACCGGGGAGGGAATCCCTCGGCGGGCACGACGCGCTCGCCGAGCCTGAGCCAGTCGGGGGGCAGCCCCCAGCGTCCGAAGTACGAGTACTGCAGCATGGCGATGCCGGTGCCCGCCAGCTCCTCCCATTCCGGCGCGGGATCGACGCGGCCCAACTCGCGCAGGGCGGGGAACACCCAGTACGACAGGTTGACCGTCAGGCCCTCGGGCTTGTCGAAGCCCTCGAGCCCGGGCAGGAGCACGAGTCCGTGCGCCGTGCGGCGCAGCAGCTTCTTGCGGATGTCCTGCGCGATGCGCCGCGCGTCCTCCGCGTGCGAGGGCACCTTCCACTTCTCGCCGGCGCGCAGGAGCGACCAGGCCACCAGCAGGTCGCCGTCGCTCGCGTTGTTGCGGTCGGTGGCGCCGCGCTCGGGCTCCCATCGCCACGCGACCAGGCTGTCGCCCCGCACCTGCAGGTTCTGCCGCGTCCATTGCCAGAGACGGTCGAAGGCCGGGCGGTCGTCGTGGTGCACCGCGAGCAGCATGGCGAAGCCCTGGCCCTCGGAGTGGCTGATGCGGCCCTGGCCGGTGTCGATCACGCGGCCGTCCTGCGCGACGAACGCCTCCTTGAAGACCTGCCAGTCGGGATCGGACGCGCCGGCGCCCGTCGCCAGCAGCGCGGCCGCCACCAGGGCGGCCCGGGCCGCCGCGGTCCTCGCGAGGAGCGCCGCCGTCGCCGCGATGCTCATGGCTTCGGCGGCCAGATCGCCGGCGGTTCCGGCGGGATGGGTGGCGCCTGCTCCTGCCGCCCTTGCCGCGCCTGTGGCGGCGCGGGCTCCTCGGGCGCGGGCGGTCCCGCCCCGATGGGCGTTCAGCGCGCGCAGGTTGCGGGCGATGCGCGCATCGTACGGGGCCACGCGCGCGGCCCGTTCCAGCAGGATCCACGCGGTGTCGAGGTCGCCCTGCCGGATCGCGTCCATGGCGGATTCGTTGAGCGCGGCCGGATCGTGGGCATCGGGCGCGGCAAGCACGCCCGATGCGGCGAGGCAGGCGAGGAGCGCGAGGATCGTCGTGAGTCTCATGGTCGCCATCCCGTCAGTACTGCGAGCTCGGCAGGACCGGCTCCGGCGGAAACGCCACGGGCCGGGCCGAGGGTCGGTCGGTCGCCAGGCGCACGTAGAGCAGGAACCGGTTGGGGGTGTAGTTGGTGGAGCGCTCCAGCTCCACGCGCCCGCCGACGAAGAGGCCGGGCAGGAGCTGGTGCTCCAGCGCCGCGCCGAGCGCGCGCCCGTAGCTGCGGCCTTCGTCGCCAGCCGGGATACCAGGGATCGATGCCGTTCACGGGGGCGAGGGCCATCGCCTGCGCCTGCAGTTCGGGGTCGGTCGGGAAGAAGGGCGCGCGCTTCGATTCCGACCACGCGACCGAGACCGAGGCGCGCACGGCGAACGAGGTCCGCGCGGTGCGCACCCCGTAGGTGATGGGCAGCGCGAGCGAGCCGTACTTGCCCGGGCTGTAGTAGCCGCCGTGCCCGAAGGTGAACTCGCCCGCGTTCTCGCTGTGGCGCCACAGCATGCCCGTGACGCCCACCGTGAGCTGGCGGTCTTCCTCGTTGACGAGGCGGCGGTAGCCGCCGGCCATGAGCTGCGCGCGGTCGTTGTCCTGCACGTTCCTGCCGCCCAGGCGGTGCAGGCCCAGCGAGCTCCACGCCCCGTACTCGCCGCCGCTGTCGCGCGACAGGCCCAGGCGCACGCCGGTGGCGACCACGCCGCCCCACGTGCGGCCGGTATTGGGGTCCGTCGTGCCGGAATGGGACAGCAGGCTGCTGGTGACGGGCCGGCGCGAGGCGTCCACGGAATACGACATCGGCCCGAGGTCTCCCTTGTACAGGAGGCCGCCCACGAAATTGACCACCGCGAAGCCCACCGGGCTCGTCCCCACGTCCACCCGCAGCCCCTGCCGCTCCAGTCCCGCGCCGAAGGCGACGCCCTTCTCGAGCTGCGGCAGCGACCCGGTGTCGCACGGCGGCTGGCACAGCAGCGCGCTGCCGAAGGTGGAGGCCTCCGGGTCCGCCAGGTCGAGCGCGCCGGCGTTCACGCGCGCCACGTCGGCGCGGAAGAACCACCGGTTGCCACGACTCTCGCCCGGCCTCCATTCCAGCGGCAGCTCCTGCGCGCTGATCTGCGACTTGCCGCTCGTGCCGGAGCGATAGCGCCAGTCCAGGGCGGACGAAAGCCAGTTCGCCTGCTGGTCGAGCAGCTCGGCGAGGCGCCGGTATTCGCCGGGGTAGCCCCGCGCCGCCGCCACCGCCTCGGGAGATGCCGCGTCGATCGCCAGCGGACTTCCGGGAAGTGCCGGCAGCACGATGCGCGAGAGGCCATCCGCGCCACCGCCCGCGCCGCGGGACATCCGCGAGGCCCGCGAGCGCTGCTCGAAGGCGACGGCCTCGTCCGCCCTGCCTTCGCGCAGCGCGAGCCGCCCGGCGTGGGCCAGCGCCTCGGGATGCTCGGGATTCGCCTCGAGCGCCCGCTCCACCAGGGGCCGCGCGCCGGAGAAGTCCTGCAGCTCGATGAGGATGCCCGCGATCGCCGCGGCGTAATCGGGATCGGACACATGCGGCGAGCGCGCGAGCTCCCCGGCCATCCGGCGCGCTTCCTCGCGGCGTCCCGACGCCAACAGCGCGCGGGCTTCCCGGAGCGAAAGCCACCGGTCCAGCTCGGCGATCTCCCGCGCCTGCGCGGGCGTCTTCGGGCCGAGCGTGTCGATGCGCGCCAGCAGCGCGCGCAGCTGCGCATCGGCCTGCATCCGGTTCAGGAGCCGGGCCTGGCCGATGCGCCAGTCGAGCGAGGGGTTCGCGGGCGGGGCCGCGAAGCGCTCCAGCAGGCTCTTCGCGCAAGCGGGTTCGCCGGCCTGCACGCAGGCGCCCGCGACTTCCAGGGCGAGCGCGGCGTCGTTCCCGATCGCCTGCTGCGCCGAGGCGAGCACCTGCCGCGCCTCGGCCTGCCGCCCCTGCCTGGCGAGCGCGTCCGCGCGCCGTCCCTGCACCGTGACCCACAGCCGCCGCTGCAGGTTCGCCATGCTCGCCGTGCGCGCCTTCTCGCCGACGGGCTCCAGGACCGACAGCGCCTCCGACTCGCGCTCCACGCCGGCCAGGAAGATGGCCATGGCGAAGCGCGCGTCGGGATCCTCGGGACGCCGCCCGAGGAGCTCGTCGAAGAGCGCCTGTCCCCTCGCCGCATCGCCGCGGGCCGCATAGGCGCGCGCGAGGTCCAGCCGCAGCCACGGGTCGGCCCGGTCGATCGCGGCCGCCTCCTCGAGCGCCGCGATGGCCTCGCGCTCCCGGCCTTGCCCCTTCAGGCGCGCGGCCTCGTCCTTGAGCCTTGCGGCGCGGGCGGCGTCGACCGCCGCCGCGATTTCGCGGCGCTGCGCGGGATCGAGCTTGTCCATGATCGCCGCGGCTTCCGCGTCGCGGCCGGCGCGCAGCAGCAGCGTGACCAGGCCCTCGAGCGCGTTCGCCCTGCCGGGCTCGAGGGCCAGCGCTTCCCGGTAGAGCCGCTCGGCGATTTCGTCCTGCCCGGACTGGCGCGCCGCGCCCGCCTGCCCCAGCAGGTCCCAGTAGCGCGCGGTGCGCGCGAGGCCCTCCCACTTGGCGCGCCCGGCGGCATCGAGCTGGCCCGCCTTCACGAAGAGCTCGTGGGCTTCGGCGTGGCGGGCCTGGCGCAGGCGCACGATGCCGAGTGCGCCGAGCGTCTCGGCGTCGTCGGGGCGGCGCGCGATCGCGTCCTGGAGGCGCGACTGCGCCGCGTCGAGCTGGCCCGCCTCGAGCGCCGCGAGGCCGTCGCGCTTGGCGAGGTAGGCGGGATCGGCCAGGAGCCTGCGCCGCTCGTCGACCGCCTTCGTCACGCCGTCGAGCCGCTCCCGGGCGGTGGAGTCGTCCGGGTTGTCCGCGACGTATTCCTTCAGCGCCGGCAGGCTCTCCTCGACCGGGTCGAGGCGCAGGATCGCGCGCCGCCACGCTTCCCGCGCCGGCTTCGCGACGGAAGGCACCGCGCTGAGTTCGCGCAGCGACCTCAAGGCCTCCGCGCTCACGGGCTTGCGGTTGCTCAGGTGCGTCGCCAGCGCGAGCCGGTACTTCGGGTCGCCCGGATGCCGGCCCGCGAGGCCCGCGAGCATCGCGCGCGCCGGCTCCCAGCCGTCCTGCGTCGCCGCCAGCACCAGCGCGTATTCCAGCGCGAGATCGTCGTCGGGAATGCCGTCGGGAAGGAGCGCCCGGAACGCCTTCAGCGCTTCCTCGGCGTGCCCCGCCCGCGCGAGCTGCTGCGCCTGCCGGTACTTCTCCTTGTCCGGCCCCCGGAGCCTCAGCAGCGTGGCGAGCTGCAGGGCGCCCGGGTGTGCCGGGTGCGCCGCGCGCAATCTCTCGTAGGTCCTGGCGGCCTCGCCTTCCTGCCCGGCGCGCAGCTGGATCCGCGCCAGCTGGACGAGGCCCTCGGGGTGGTTGGGATCGATGCGGAAGAGCCGGTCGAGCGCCTCGCGGGCGAGGTCGTCGCGGTAGCGCGACTGCCACAGCTGCGCGCGCGCGAGGAGCTCCGCCGTTTCCCGGTCCGTGAGCGAGGACGCCTGCGCCGCCGGCAGCAGGCAGAGCGCGATCGCGAAGGCGATCAGGCCGCGGCGCATGGGCGAGTGCGCGAGCGCCAGGCCGCGACGGCCTTCTTCAGTCGCCATGCCGCATAGGCAAGTAGCGACAGCGCGACGGCGCCGAGCGCCGCCAGCAGCCAGGGATAGCCGGACAGCCAGTACCAGAGCCCGGCCCAGGGCGGAAGGAAGCCGACGGAGTAGCTCTTGCCCGCGCGCAGGCTCTCGACCTTGCCCGGGTGGACGAAGACCGCGCTGCCGAGCATCGACCGGCGCATCTCGCGATCCTCCATCGCGTCGAGGACGCGCGCGAACTGGTCCGGCGACGACGCCGTGAGCGCGACCACGCTTCGGCCCGGCGAAAGCGGGGACTCGAACCCCAGGAGCGCCGCCAGGGGATCGCCGCCCTCCAGGTTGACCGGGGCCGCGGCGCCCGCCTCCCGCGCGCCGCCCAGCCCCAGCCAGTCGGCCACCGCGGCGACGGGACGGAAGGGCTCGCCGGCCCGGCGGGGTGGGCCGGCGATGGCGACCGGCAGGCGCTCGCGCCACTGCCGCAGCAGCGCCTGCTGCGCGGGAACGCCGATCACCAGGAGGTCGGCATCCGCGAGTTGCGCCTCGTCCTTCGCGCCGGCCACGCGCACGCCGGTCGCGGCGGCGCCCGTCGATTCCCCGATCCGGCCCATGAGGGCGAGCAGCGCCTCGATGTCCAGGGGCGAAGTCAATTCGGGAAGCACCGCCACGGTCTGCGAGAGGTCGGCGTGCCGGGTGAACGGGAAGCCGACGGTGGCGAAATGGTTCAGGTTCGGCATCTCGGCGTAATGCGGGAAACCCGAGAAGTCGATCGACGAATCGGCGTCGACGACGGCGGCGCGACGCGCCGGCCTTGGCGTCGCGGCAGCTGCCGTCGCTTCGCCCGTCGAAGCGGAAGGCGAACTGCAGCTGGCTGCGGCTGCGCAGCCGGAACGCGGGGATCAGGATGTCGGCCGTCCCGGCGATGGCCCCGGAAGGCGCGGCCTCGCCCTCGCGCGGGGCGGTGGGAAGCGCGACGGCCATCAGCGGCTCGTCGTTGATGCCCACGTCGAGCCGCGATTCTCCGGCACAGGCCGGCGGCGTGTAGTGGAACCTGAGCGCGAGCGGCACCCCGGGCCCGCGCCAGGCCACGAGGTCGGGCGGGATCCGGACGTCCACCCGGATCGGATCGAGCCGCGGCGCCCTGCCGGTGGCGTGGAGCTGCTGCGGCCAGTCGATCAGCTCGCCCAGCGTCATCGCGCGATCGATCCGCACCCAGGCGGGCGCATCGTAGGCCGGTCGCGGCGCCGTCCCGCCCACCTCCTTCACGCGCGCGGCGGCCCCCGACAGGCCGGCGTGGCGCAGCACCAGGGTGTCCGCCGCCGCCTTCAGGTCGCTGCCGTCGCGTCCGAGCACGAGCAGAAGCTTCGAGCGGCCGTCGCCCGGGTTGGTCATCACCCGGAGCTCGGGCCCGGCGAACGGCGCGAGCGATTCCAGGTACGCCGGACGCTCGGCGTTCGTGGCGAACACGATCGAATGGCCCTCCGGCACCGCGTCCAGGCGCGCCGGGAAGCGGGCGCCGCGCCAGGCGGCAAGCTGCCCGAACCAGGAGGCGACGACCGCCGCCGCGCGCAGCGTCGGCAGGGAAGGCTGCGCGGCGAAGGCGAACGGCAGCGTCACGCGCCGCTGGTCGCGCCGGTCGAAGAACGGCTCCGGCAGGAGCGCAAGGTCGTCCGCGACGGCGAGCGGACGGATGCCCGCTTCCAGCGCGCTCTCGCCGCTCACCTGCGCCCACAGGCCGGGACGCTCCGGGTCCTCGGCCCCGGCGCCGCGCTGCGCCACGAGGGTGAGGACCAGCCGGTTGCTGCCGACGAACAGGCGCGGGTCGACCTCGACGGCGTGCTCCACGGTGCGGCCCGCGCCATCCGCGACGACGGGCAGCAGGCCGACGACCTGGTCGTTGAGCGTGAGGCGCACGTGCGAGCGGGCGGGATCGAGCGCGGGCGAATGCGCGTACTGGAAGCGAAGCACGGCGCGCGTGACCAGCTCGTCGGCCCGGATGCCGAAATCGACCGTCGCCGCTTCCGCGCCTTCGCGCAGCTCGAGCGCGGGCGGGGCGCCGAAGTGGGTGAAGGGCGTGCGCCGGGCGGCGCTCGCGGGCGTCGATGCCGGCGTCGCCGCGGCGGCCGCGGGCGCGGGCATCACGGTGACGAGGAGCGCCAAGACCAGGAAGTGCGTGACGAACATGGCTTCTGGAGTCCATTCATCCGCGCATGGTGCCGGCGATTCTATTCCAATCGCCGATTGAAGATGGCGGCAAGACTACCTAGAATCCGTTCGCGGGATGCGCCCGCATCCAGGAAAGCGATCCGATGGAAGCGCAGCAGGAGCCCCCCGCCAGGCCCGCAGGACCCGAGCCCCCGCCCGGGCCGTCCGCGCCGCTTTTCGGATGGCGCGGCGCCTCGGACCTGCTGGGCCCCTGGAACTTCTACTTCATCGCCAAGCTCCTGCTCCTGTGGCGCGGCCTGATCGGCTTCCATCTCCTCGAGAACCTGGCGCTGGCGGCGGCCCTCGCCGTGCCGCTCGCCTCGCCCCGCTTGCGCCGCATCCGCCACGCGGTGGCGGCGCCGGTCGCCGTGGCCCTGCTCTACTACGACTCCTGGCTTCCCGGCGCCTCGCGGGTGCTCGAGAAGGCCGGCCTCGTCTCGAGCTTCAGCGCCGCCTACCTCGCCGAGCTCGCGGGGCGCTTCGTCAGCGTGCCCGTCGTGGCCCTGCTGGCCGTGGCCGCGGGAATCTATTTCGTCCTCGCGCGCTTCGTGCGGATGGACGCGATCGTGGTGGCGGCGGTGCTCGCCGTGCCCCTCATCCTGGCGGCTCCGCGGCCCCAGGGCGGTGGCGGCGCGGCCGCCGCGATCGCCGCCGCACCCGACCGGGCGGCGCCCACTCCCGATGCGCGGCTGGATGCGTTCTTCCGCAACGAAGCGCAGCGCGCCGTCGCGTTCCCCAGGCCGCCCGAGGGCAGCCCGCCGTTCGACGTGGTCCTGCTCCACGTGTGCTCGCTCTCGTGGGACGACCTGCAGGCGACCGGGCAGGACACTCACCCGCTCCTCGCGAGCTTCGACATCGTCCTGCGCCGCTTCAATTCCGCCTCGACGTACAGCGGGCCGTCGGTGATCCGGTTCCTGCGCGCGCCCTGCGGGCAGACGCCGCAGGGCGCGCTGTATGCGCCGGCGCAGGCAGGCTGCCTCCTGGTCCCGGCGCTCGAGGGCGCGGGCTTCGAGACGAACCTCGTGCTCAACCACGACGGCCACTTCGACGACTTCCTCGCCTACGTGAGGAAGCAGGGCGTGAAGACGGCCACGATGCCCCTGAAGGGCATTCCCGCCCCGCAGCGCTCGTTCGACGAATCGCAGATCCACGACGACGAGGCGGTGCTTCGGCGCTGGCTGGACGGCCGCGGACAAGTCCCCGGCCCCGCGCGTCGCGGCCATCTACAACACGGTCAGCCTGCACGACGGCAACCGCCTGGTGGCCGACCCGAGGACGAACAGCCGGGACACCTACAAGGCGCGGCAGGCGAAGCTGCTGGACGACCTGGCGGGCTTCATGAAGAAGCTCGAGGGCGGCAAGCGCCCCACCGTCGTGATCCTCGTGCCGGAACACGGGGCCGCGGTGCGCGGCGACGCCGCGCAGATCTCCGGGCTGCGGGAGATCCCCACGCCCGCGATCACGCTGGTGCCCGTGGGGATCCGGGTCCTCGGTCCCGGCGCGCGCCGCATCGGCGAGGCGCTGCAGGTCGACGAGCCCACGAGCTACCTGGCGATGTCCCACATCCTTTCGCGGATGCTCGCCAAGCCCCCGTTCGGCGAGGGCGGCTTCCGTCCCGCGGACTACACCGCCGGATTGCCGGGCACCGATTTCGTGGCCGAAAGCGAGGCGGCGATCGTCCTGCGAAGCGGCGAGAGTTACCTCTGGCGCCAGGGCAAGGAGGCATGGAAGGAGCTTCCCGCCGCGCCGCGCTAGAATGAATCCATGCCCGGCCGCTTCTTCCAGGACACGATCGCCCTCGTCTACGACTTCGACGGCACGCTCTCGCCGCAGCCGATGCAGGAGTACACGGTGCTGCCGCGCATGGGCGTCGAGCCGCGCGAGTTCTGGGCCCGGGTGAACGAGGAGGCGCGCCGGACCGAGTCCGACATGATGCTGGTCTACCTGCGCCACATCCTCGAGACCCTGGAGCGCCAGAAGATCGCCGTGAAGCGGGAGGATTTCGCCCGCATGGCCCGCGCCATCCGCTACTTCCCGGGCGTGGAGGGATGGTTCGCGCGCATGAACGCCTACGTGCGCAAGCGCAGCGGCGGCAAGGTGAAGCTGCACCACTACCTCATCTCGGCGGGGCAGAAGGAGATCCTCGACGGCGTGTCGATCCGCAGGCACTTCCGCCGCATCTACGCCTCCGAGTACCACTTCAACCACCACGGCGTGGCCACCTTCCCCAAGATCCTCGTGACCGACACGGTGAAGACGCAGTTCCTGTTCCGCATCAACAAGGGGAAGGAAGCGGTGACGGAGTCGATCAACGAGCACATGCCCGAGTCGCAGCGCCCGATCCCCTTCCAGAACATGATCTACGTGGGCGACGGCATGACCGACGTGCCCTCGATGGCGCTCACCAAGAAGAGCGGCGGGCACACCGTGGCGGTGTACGGCGAGGGCAAGGAGCGCGAGAAGGGCATCTGCGTGAAGCTCCTCGAGGCCGGCCGCGCCGACTTCGTCGCCGAGGCCGACTACCGCAAGGGCAGCAAGCTCTCGCGGCGCATGCAGCTGCTGCTCGATGCCGTGGTCGCCGGCATCGCCTACCACCGCGAGGCCTTCGAGTGCCGCGCGGAGCACCGCGCGAAATAGATGGGCCCGCACACCTTCCGGGCGCTGCGGCTTCTCGCGGACGGGCGCTTCCACTCCGGCGCGCGCATCGCCCGCGAGCTCGAGCGTTCGCGCGCCGCGGTGTCGGACACGCTCAAGGGCGCGCGCGACCTGGGCGTCGAGGTCTTCTCGGTGCCCGGCAAGGGCTACCGGCTCGCCGAGCCCATCGAGTTCCTCGACGCGCACGCGATCGTCTCCCGCCTCGGGCCGGCCGCGGCGCGCATCCGCCTCACCCTCCTGGACGAGGTGGACTCGACGAGCACGCGCCTGGCGAGCCTCGCGCAGGCAGGGGCGCCCTCCGGCACGTGCGTGGCGGCGGAATGGCAGCGCGCGGGACGCGGGCGCCGCGGGCGGACGTGGCAGGCGGGCCTGGGCGCCTCGCTCACCTTCTCGATGCTGTGGCGCTTCGACCAGGGCCCGGGGCACCTCGCCGGGCTCCCCCTCGCCGTCGCCGTCGCGGCGACGCGCGCGCTCGAGCGCTCCGGCGTCCCGGGCGTCGGCGTGAAGTGGCCCAACGACCTCGTGCACGACTGGAAGAAGCTCGGCGGCATCCTCGTCGAGACCACCGGCGAGATGCTCGGCCCCACCGCCGCCATCGTGGGCATCGGCCTCAATTACCGGCTGGGCGAGGCGCTCGCCCGGCGCATCGACCAGCCCGCGACCGACGTCGCCTCCTGCGGCGGCCTCCTGCCTTCCCGGAACGCGCTGCTCGCGCTCATGCTCGCCGAGCTCGTCGCGGCCATGGAGCGCTTCGCGCAGGGCGGCTTCGCCGCGTTCCGCGACGAGTGGAAGGCGCGCCACGCGTACGCGGACCGCAGCGTGACGGTGACGGCGGGCGACGCGCACGCGCGCGAGGTGCGCGTGGTGGGCGTGGCCGCGGACGGCGCGCTCCTGGTCGCGGCGGACGGGCACACCGAGCGCCTCACCTCCGCCGAAATCTCGCTGCGGCCGGCATGAGCGCCGTCGCCATCCTCGTCCTCGACGCGGGCAACACGCGCGTGAAGTGGGGGCTTCGCGTCGGCGACGACTGGGCCGCGCGCGGCTCGATCCCCACCGCCGAGGCCGCGCGGCTCGGGCGGGACTGGCCCGAGCTGCCGCCGGGCACGCTCGCGCTCGGCTCGAACGTCGGCGGCCCCGCCGTCCAGGCCCAGCTGCACGAGGCCTGCGCCCGGCACGGCGTTGCCCTGTCGCTCATCGCCTCCGAGCGCGAGCGCCTCGGCGTGAGGAGCGCCTACCGCGACCCCGCGCAGCTGGGCACCGACCGCTGGGCCGCCCTGCTCGCCGCGCACCACGCCGCGCCGGTGAACCAGCTCGTGGCGAACGCGGGCACGGCGCTCACGGTGGATGCGCTGCGCGCGGATGGCCTTTTCGCCGGCGGCCTCATCGTGCCCGGGCCCGCGCTCATGCGCCGCGCCCTCGGCGGGGGCACCGCGCAGCTGCGCCTCCTCGAAGGCGCCTTCGACCCCTTCCCGAGGAGCACGCCCGACGCCATCACCACCGGCTCCGTGCAGGCCGCGGTGGGGGCGATCGAGCGCATGCACGCCGCGCTCGCCGCGAGCGGGTTCGCGCCCGCGCGCATCGTGCTCTCCGGCGGCGCCGCCCCCGAGCTCGCGCCGCACCTTCCCATGCCGGTCACGTTGAACGACAATCTCGTCCTCGACGGCCTCGTCCTCCTCGCCCGCGATCGCTGATCCCGCCCCGTGTCCCGCCTGCTCTTCTTCCTGCTCCTCGTCGCCAACGCTCGCCTTCGGCGCGCACCTGTGGCTCACCGCGCAGCCGGCCGAGCCCGACTTCTCGCGCCGCGAGCGGAACCGCGAGGAGGCGAAGGTGGTCGCGGTCATCCCGCCGCTCATCGCGGCGCGCAACGCGGAGGAGACCCGCGCCCGGGTGCAGTCGCTCGCGGGCGCGGCCTGCGTGGAGTTCGCCGGCATCGCGCCGGCGGAGATGGCGCAGGCGCACGAGGCCTTCGCCGCCATGCAGCTGGGCGAGAGGCTCATCGAGCGCCGCGTCGAGGAGATCACGCGCCACTGGGTCCACGTCCCCGCCGCGCGCGACCGGCGGACGGCCGAGCAGTCGGCGGCGGCCCTTCGCCGCGCGGGCATCACGGACCTGTCGATCCGGCCCGACTTCGCCATCTCGCTCGGCGTGTTCTCCACCGAGGAAGCCGCCCGGCGCTTCCTGGCGCAAGTCGAGGCGAAGGGCGCCAAGGGGGTCCAGGTCGGGCCCTTCTCGAAGGAAGTGAAGGACTCGGTGTACCTCGTGCGCGAGCCCGACACGGAGCTCGTCGCGCGCCTGGCCCTCCTGCAGCGCGAGTACGCCACGTCCACGCTCCGGGCGGTGCCCTGCCCGGCGCCGGAAGGCGCGGTGGCGGGCGCGCAGGCCGCGAAGAAGCCGGAAGGCGCGAAGAAGTAGGCGCGGCGCCCGCTAGGGGCGCCCGAAGTGGATGTCGCCGAACCAGGCGACGGTGCGCGCGCCGGTGTTGTCCGAGTCGCTCATGATGCGCCACCGCGCGGATGCGCGGGGGCTCCTCCCCGAACGCGCGCCGGTAGTCCTCCAGCACGTTCACGCGCTCCTCGTGCCAGGCGCCCAGGTCGGCGTGCCCGCTGCCGGCCACGATCATCTTGATGCGCGAGGTGAAGTGGTGCGCGATGACCGCGCCCTCGGGCAGGCGGTTCTCCCAGATGTACATGAGCGTCGCGTAGGGCAGGTCGTTGCCGCTCATCGCCTTCGCGAGGTCGAAGTTCATCTGCTCGTCCGGCGGGAGCTTGTCGCGCCCGCCCTCGAAGACCACGATCACGCGCGCCGGGGAGTCCTCGACGTGGGAGAGCGTGTTGTCGGCCCTGGGGTTGAGCGCCGGCACCTTCCACTTCCAGGTGAGCCAGGGATACTCGCGCGGGTCGGCCAGGGTATCGAAGTGCACCCCGGAGGCCGAGGCGTCCGCCGTGGCCTGCAGGGCGACCGTCCCCTCCAGGGAAACGAGCCGGTATTCCGTCGGCTTCTTGAAGCGCGCGACCCGGTACGGCTTCCACCCGTGCGGCAGGCCCTCGAGCGATGCGGCGGTCGAGAAAGGCGTCGGATCGGGCGACCTGGCGGCCAGCGACGAAACGCCGGCCACCGGCGGCGGCGCGGTGGCGCAGCCGCCCGCGACGAGGGCCGTGAGAAGGAGCGCGTGCGCCGGTCGAATCACGTTATCGGTTATTCTCGCCGCGAAGGCGGCCGCCACAGTCTAGCGGCGTTTCGCCACTCACGCTGATCCGAGGACTTCGCTGCGCATGACGCCGCCCCGCCACGTCGCCATCCTCGCCCTTGCCTGCGCCCTCGCCGCGGGTTGCGCGGCGTTCGATCCCTACAACCTGGTATCGCGCCTGCCTCCTTCGCCCGGCGCGCCGGCGCCGGTCCCGGTTCCCGCCCCGGCGCACGCGGGCCTGGGGCAGGCCGGGCGGCTCGCGGCGCTCGATTTCGTCTGGAACACGGTGAACGAGCGCTATTACGACCCGGGCCTCAACGGCGTCGACTGGAAGGCGGCGCGCGGCCGCTGGGAGCCGCTCGCCCTCGCGGCGGGGTCCGACGAGGAGTTCTGGGACCTGCTCGACCGCATGGCGGGCGAGATGCGCGACGCCCACACGCGCGTGGAATCGCCCGAGCGGGCCGCGCAGATCGAGCGCGAGGAGGCCATCACGCCGGGCTTCACGTTCGCCCCCCTCGAGGGCCGGCTCGTCGTGACCCGCGTGGACCGCGAGTCGGACGCCTGGTGGGCGGGCGTGCGCCCCGGGATGACGCTCTCCGGGATTGGAGGCGAGAGCGCCCAGGCCGCCTACGACAAGGCCCTGTCGCGCGCCCGGCGAGAGCTCCACGCCGCAGGCGAGGCACCGCGGGGCCGTGCGGCGCCTCATCGGCCAGGGCGAAGGCAAGCGCATCGACCTGCGCTTCGCGCGCACCGACGGCACCGCCCTCGCGGCCTCGCTCGCGCCCAGGCGCGTGGCGAGCCCGCCGCGCGTCTCGCACCGCACCCTCCCCTCCGGCGCCGGCTACATCCGCCTCACGAGCTGGTCGCAGAACCTGCAGGGCCGGATGATCGCGGCGATCGAGGCGCTGAAGGACGCGCCCGGGCTCGTGATCGACCTGCGCGACAACCCGGGAGGCTCGGGGCTCATGGTGCGCAACGTCGCCGCGCAGTTCTTCCCCAAGGACGGGAAGGTCGAGCTCGGGCGCACGCTCACGCGCACCGGCAAGCCCATCACCATCGCCTTCGACTGGATCGAGATCATCAAGATCAAGCAGGAGCTCGAGGGCGCCGGCACGTACGCCGGCCCCGTCGCCGTCCTCGTGAACGCCGGCAGCGGCAGCGGCAGCGAGCTCTTCGCGGCCGCGCTGCAGTCGCTGCGCCGCGCGACGGTCGTCGGGCAGACCACCTGCGGGTGCCTGCTCGGCTTCCTGGGCTACGCGGAGGTTCCCGGCGGCGGCAAGCTCGCGTACAGCGAGATGGGCTTCGCGTTCCCCGACGGCAGGCGCATCGAGCGCGAGGGCGTGGTGCCCGACGTGGCCGTCCCGCTGTCGGTTTCCGATCTCGCGGTGGAGCGCGACCGCGCCCTCGAGGCGGCCGAGGCCCTGCTCGGAAGCAAGGCCGGTGGCAAGTAGCGCCGAGTCCGCGCTCAACCCCGGCGTCGCGCGCCGGGAGGTCTTCGGCTGGGCGATGTACGACTTCGCCAACTCCGGCTACACCACCGTGGTCCTCACGGCCGTGTTCAACGCCTACTTCGTCTCCACCGTGGCGGCAAACGCGCCGTGGGCGACGTTCGCCTGGACCCTGGCGCTCGCGGCCTCGTACGCGATCGTGATGGCCGCGGGCCCGATCCTGGGCGCCTGGGCCGACGCCCATGCCGCCAAGAAGCGCGCCCTCGCGGCGACCACGGTGGCCTGCGTGGCGGGCACCGCGCTCCTCGCGGGCGCCGGGCCCGGCGACCTCGCCTGGGCCATCACCTTCATCGTCGTCTCCAACGTCGCCTTCTCGCTCGGCGAGAACCTCGCCGCGGCGTTCCTGCCCGAGCTCGCGAGGCCCGCCGCGGTGGGCAGGGTTTCCGGCTGGGGATGGAGCCTGGGCTATTTCGGCGGGATCCTCTCGCTGGGCATCTGCCTCGCGTGGGTGCTGGGCGCGCCGGGGCGCGGCTCGACGACGGCGCAGGCGGTGCCGGGCACGATGCTCATCACCGCCTCGGTGTTCGCGCTGGCCTCGCTCGCCACGTTCCTGCTGCTGCGCGAGCGCGCCGTTCCCGTGCCCGCCGCGCGGCGGGAGTCGCACGCATTCGCGCGCCTGGCGCGGACCGCGCGCGAGACCGCCGCCTACCGCGACCTCCTCGCCGTGTTCGCGTGCGGCACGTTCTACCAGGCGGGCGTGGCGACGGTGATCGCGCTCGCCGCGATCTACGCCCAGCAGGTGATGGGGTTCCAGACGCGCGAGACGATCCTGCTGATCCTCGTGGTGAACGTGACGGCGGCCCTCGGCGCCTTCGGCTTCGGCTACGCGCAGGACCGCATCGGCAAGGTCCCGGCGCTGCGGGTGACGCTCTTCGCGTGGCTCGCGATGATCGTGTCGGCCTGGCTCGCCACCACGCCCGCCGCGTTCTGGGTGGCGGCCAACCTCGCCGGCCTGGCGATGGGCTCCTCGCAGTCGGCGGGGCGGGCGCTGGTCGCGTACTTCTCGCCGCCGGAGCGAAGCGCCGAGTTCTTCGGCATGTGGGGCGTCGCCACGCGCCTCGCCTCGATCCTGGGCCCGGTCACCTACGGTGCCGTCACCTGGATCACCGGCGGCAACCACCGCCTCGCGATCCTCGCCACGGGCGTATTCTTCCTCATCGCGATCGCCTGCCTCGCCGCGGTGGACGAACGCCGCGGGCACGCCGCCGCCTACTCGCCGAAAACGCCATGACCTTTCCTGCCTTGTTCCTCTCCCACGGCGCGCCCACCCTCGCGCTCGCCAACAACCTCTACACCCACGCCTGGGCGGAGCTCGCCGTCGTCCTGGGCCGCCCCGAGTCCATCCTCGTCGTCTCGGCCCACTGGGACACGCCCTTTCCCGCCGTCTGCACGGCGCCGCGCCTGGAGACGATCCACGATTTCAGCGGCTTTCCGGAGGCGCTCAACCGCGTGCGCTACCAGCCGCCGGGCGCGCCCGCCCTCGCCGCGCGCGTGGAGGAGCTCCTGGGCGCCATCGGGCAGCGGCCCGCGGCCGATCCGGAGCGCGGCATCGACCACGGCGGCTGGGTGCCGCTGCGCTGGATGTATCCCGATGCCGACATCCCCGTGACCCAGCTGTCGATCCAGTCGGAGCTGGGCGCCCGCCACCACCTCGGGATCGGCCGGGCGCTCGCCGCCCTGCGCGGGGAGGGCGTGCTGGTCGTGGGATCGGGCGGGATCGTGCACAACCTGCGCGACCTCGACTGGTCGGGCGGGCAGGTGTCGCCCGAGCCGTGGGCGGCGTCCTTCGCGGAGTGGATGGCCGACCGGGTCGAGCAGGGCGCCTTCGAGGAGCTCGCCGATTACCGCACCCTCGCACCGGACGCGAGGCGCGCGCACCCCACCGAGGACCATCTCGTCCCCTTCTTCGTGGCCCTGGGCGCCGGCGGCGTCCCCGCGCGCCGCATGAACCTCGGGTTCGACATGGGCTCGCTGGGCATGGACTGCTACGCCTTCGGCGCCTGACCCCTTATCATTAGGGCCATGGCAATCCCTTCGGCACCCGCGAAGAAGCGCAACCTCTACGACATCCTCGGAGTCGAGCGGGATGCCAACGCCATCGACATCGGCATCGCCTACAAGGCGAGGATCGACGCCCTGAACCGCAGCCCGGGCGCCGACCCCAACGAGGTGAACCTCGTCCACGAGGCCTACCACGTCCTGTGCATGCCCAACGAGCGCGCGGCCTACGACGCGAAGCTCATCACGATGGCGGAGAAGGCCGCGGCCAGGCAGCAGGCGCAGAACCCCGACTTCGTCCTCGAGCCCGACGAAGAGGAGCCGCCCCCGGTCTGGAAGAACAAGTACGTGCTCACGGGCGGCGCGCTCCTCGTCGCCTTCCTCGCCTTCTGGATGATGCGCTCGCCGCCGAAGCCGCCGGCGCAGATCGTCGCGCAGCGCGAATTGCGCCCTCCGGGCGAGGCCAGGACCCAGGCGGCCCCGGCCGCCGAGGCGCCCCTCGTGGCCCGCAGCGCCGAGGAGCTCTTCTCCATGCTCTCGCGCAGCACCGCGCGCATCACGGTCCACGACGTCTCGGGCCGCGCCGTGGGGCTGGGCAGCGGCGTGGTGACGGGCATCGGCACGGTGATCACCAATTGCCACGTCGCCACGGCAGGCGGCTCCCTCACCGTGAAGGTCGGCGCCGAGCAGTTCTCCGCCAGCGTCGAGGTCGCCGACGAGGAGTACGACCTGTGCAAGCTGTCGGTCATGGGGCTCACCGCGCCGGCGGTCACGATCGGCACGGCCGAGTCCCTCAAGACCGGCCAGAAGGTGTACGCGATCGGCTCGCCCCAGGGCCTGGAGCTCACGATCAGCGACGGCATCGTCTCGGGCATGCGCAACCTGCCGCAGGGCCGCGTCATCCAGACCACCGCGCCGATCTCGCCCGGCTCCTCGGGCGGGCCGCTGTTCGACGCCTACGGCCGGCTCGTGGGCATCATGACCTTCCAGCACCGCTCGGGGCAGAACCTCAACTTCGCCGTGCCGGCGGACTGGATCGCCGACATCCGCTCGCGCAGCGCCACCAACCCCCTCACCGAGTCGATGCAAAGGTCGATGGTGCCCAACTAGCGGCGCGACGCGGACGACAACCATGACAATTCGCGCCCTCTGCGCGGCTGCCCTGCTGCTGCCCGCCCTCGCCCTCGCGGGCCGCCCGCTCAATACCGAAGACGCCTCCACGCTCGAGGACACGGCCTGCCAGGTCGAGTCGTGGGTGAACCGCTCGCGCGGCAACGTCTCCGACTTCTCCTTCGCGCCCGCTTGCGCCGCGTTCGGCGTGGAGTGGCAGGCCGGCGGCGTGCGCACCCGCGAGGCCGGCTCCAGCGCCACCACGGCGATGTTCGTGCAGGGCAAGCACGCCTTCAAGAGCGTCGACGACGGCGCCTGGGGCGTCGGGCTCGTGGCCGGGCTCACGCGCTTTCCGCGCCGCGAGTCCGAAAGCGGCTGGGGCGATCCCTACCTCATCGTCCCGGTGAGCTTCGGGCTCGGCGAGGACAGGGACACGCGCGCGCTCGTGCACCTGAACGTCGGCACGGCGCGCGTTCGCGACGAGGGGCGCAACCTCACGCTCTGGGGCGTCGCGGCCGAGAAGCCGGTGACGGCGCGCCTCACGCTGCTCGCCGAGGCCTTCGGCGAGAATGCCTCGAAGCCGTTCCTTCGCGCCGGCGGCCGCTACACGCTCTTCGACAAGTTCGACGTCGACCTCACGTGGGTGACGCGTTCCGGGGGCACGAAGGAGGACGATTTCTGGTCCGTGGGCTTCCACTGGGAGACCGACCCGTTGTTTCCCTGACGGGCCCGGCGCGATGACGGGCCCGATGCGAATGGGCATGGCGGCATTGGCGGCACTCGCGGCCCTGCTGGCCGCCTGCGGACGCGGCCCGCCCGCGCCCGCCGAGCCCGCGAGCTTCGACGAGGCGATGAAGCTCGCCTCCACCAAGTGGGAGCTGCACCGCTGGAGCGAGGTCTTCGCGGCCTGCGACGCCGCGTTCCGTTACGCGGACCGCGGCGGCGAGCGGCGCGCGATCCTCGCGGGGGACTGCGCGGCCGAGGCCGCGGCGCGGATGGGCAAGCCCGAGCTGGGCCTGCCCCACTACCAGCGGATCGTCGAGGTCCACGGGGAGTCCCTGCGCACGCACAGCGGGGGCCAGCGCGTCGCCAACAACCTCGGCGTCCTGCTCATCGAGCGCGGGCGGCGGGACGAGGGCATCGCGCGCCTCGAGTGGGCAGCGGAAACCTACACCGGCATCCCCTATGCGAGCACCTTCGGCCGGACCTTCACCACGCGCGCGACGATCGTGAAGAACCTCGCCCGCGCGTACTACGAGACGGCGAGCCGGCCGGAGGTCCGCGCCTGGGTGCACGAGCAGGGCACGATGCTGCGGGACCACCTGGAGCTCAATGCGGGCAGCGCGCACCTGGCGATGGGCGGATCCTCCGCCCTCGACGCCCTCGCGACGATCGGCCGGCGCCAGGCCGACATGGACACGCCGGCCTGGGAGGCGCAGGCGAGGGCGAGGGAGCCGCTCGAGGCCGACATCGCCGCCACGCAGCCGCACCTGATGCAGGCCTGCGAGGACATCCCGCTGCGGACGACGGTGATGCAGGCCTGCATGCGGGAGCTCGCGCCCTGACGGCTTGCGGGGCGCGTCGCGAACGCGTCCCCGAAGGTGCGTCACGATCGGGACGCGGACGATGATGTCGTTGCGAACGCCGGTGACGCCCTTCACCGAGCGCGCGAGCACCTCCGCCCGGTCGCGTTCGGCCCAGGACTTGGCGAAGCCGGAGAGCTGGACCAGGCCCTTCATGGTCTCGACGCTGATCGCCGTGGCGGCGACCGCGCCGTCGTCGGCGAACTTCGCCTTCACCTGCGAGGTGATCGTGCTGTCGTCGACGTACTGGCCCACGGTCTGCTGTTCGCGCGCGACGGCGCAGCCGCCGAGAAGGGCGGCCACGGCGATCGTTGCCAGGGTCTTCCGCATGATGAACTCCTCTCGGTCGATTGGCAGGATTGGGGCCGCGAGCGGCCCCGGTTGAGCCGTGCAGGATCCGTGCCACGCCCGCGAAGGCTCCGTGCGGGCGCGAACGGCCGCGATCAGTCGCGGCGATCTGCGCCCATCGCGCCGGGTCGCCGGCGCCGGTGGAGCGGCCGCTGGCGGTCCTTCGCGTCGCCTGCAAACCACGACGGCACGCAGGGACAACGGCGCGGCGGCGAGCCGCGGCGCGCGTTTGCCGACGATCAAGCGCGCGGCCGGCGACTCGGGCAGAATGCCGCCACCATGAAAACGACACTCTTCGCCGCCGCGCTGCTCCTGGGCCTTTGCCTGGACGCCGCGGCCCAGACCCCGTCGCCCGCGAAACCGGCGATGCCCACCAACCACCCGCCGATCGGCGCCGGCGCGCAGGCCAAGGAGGCCGCCTCGCCCTGGGCGGACTTCGCCGAGTACGCGCTGACCGTCAAGGTGCCGCCGAAGGGCGAGGCCGGGCACGTGGAAGATCCGCGCGTTCGCCGATCCGTCCGACGTGCTTGTCGAGCTGGATACGCCCGCGGCCAAGGGACGCAACCGCGGCTCGATCCTGCTCCTGGGCGGGCAGCACCTCGCGGTGAAGGGCCTCGCGCTCGAGCCCGGCTTCGAGCTCGATCCGCTCGACGCCGCGATCGTGAGCCTGAAGACGCTTACCCGGCTGCTGGACAGGGCCGTGCCCGGCGGCCCGGCGGCCTTGAAGGGCAAGCAGGCCGTGAGCGTGCGCGACGACAGGACGCCCATCGAGGTCGCCACGCCCACCGCGAGCTCGCGCTTCGCCGCCCCGTGGTCGCTCAAGGGCACGGTGGCCCGCGTGGACGCGAGCACGGTTTCCTACGAGCTCGAGCTGGAGGCTCCCTCCGGCGAGAAGGGCGAGACGCGCGCGCGCTGGACGTTCTCGGGAACGGCCGCCGGCTCCGCGCGCAGCCGCAACCTCGAGGACGGCATGAGCCTCGCGGGCTGGACCGTCTATTCGATCGGTCCCGGCAAGCAGCGGGAAATCGGGCCACGCCACGCTGCGCTTCCGCGCGACGAAGCTCCCCGGCCCCTTCGCCACCCTCAAGGACCTGCGCGCCGCCGCCGCCCGGGGCGGCTAGCCGGCCGGCGCGAGCGGAAGGCCGGCCCGCCCCAGCTCGGCGCCTTCCGCGGACCGCAGGACGAGCTCGCCCGTGGCGAAGTCGTACTCGGCGTGCCGGGGATCGTTCCACTGGTCGAGCGCGTAGGAGCAGAAGGGCGGGAAGAGCCCCTGCGTCGGCTGGTCCTTGCGCAGCGCGAAGACGTAGTCGGGCTGCGTGGCCATCGGGTAGCCGTCGTGGCAGTAGCGCACCCACGCGTGCTCGCCCGCGACGACGATGCTCCAGAAGGGCGCGGCGTCGTAGAGCTTCAGGCGCACGCGCCGGCCCGCTTCCCACAGCGACCTGAGGAACGCGATGCTCGCGCCGATCTCCTCGCGGTAGAGCGCCTCCGCCTCGCGCGGGTCCGGCAGCGAGCGGATGCGGGCGCGCGCGCCTTCGCTGAAGGGGTTGAGGAGCAGGACGCGCGTCTCGAAGCAGCGGCCCACGAGGTCGCGGAACGGCGCCTTCTCCGAGGCGAACGTGTGGAAGCCGGTGACGGAGACGATGAGCGCGTCGCGCGCGGCCCGCATCGCCTTCGCTCCGACCCTGTCGCCGTCGCGCGCGCCGTCGCGCCGCACCTGCACGAGGGCGACCATGTCGTGCAGCCGGCGGGCGCGCAGGCCTTCCCACGCCAGGCTCAGCGCGTTGAAGAGGAGGACCAGCAAGGCGGCGAGGCCCAGCTCCGTGGCGAGCAGGAGCTTGGAGCTCGCCGCGACGCGGGGCCACCATTCGTGCAGGACGAAGGTGGCCACCGTGGGCAGCGAGAAGGCGATGGCCAGGGCCAGGCCGGAGATGGCGATGTGGAAAAGAATCTGCTGCATCACGGCGAAGCCGAGGCTGCGTTCGCGGATGGCGGTCATTGCGTGCTCCTGGCGTCTGTCGCGGGATCAGCCCGGTGAGACGCACGATTCACGCGTGGGTTCCGCTTGCGCGTCGATCGTCGCCCGGAGGCGACAGCGCAGTAGACCGCTCAGCCGCGCTCCTCGCGCTCCGGCGTGGCGGTGATGCGGTGGATGGAAAGGTCCGCGCCTTCGAATTCCTCCTCCGCGCCCAGGCGGATCCCGACGCTCGCGCGAAGCGCGCCGTAGAGCGCGAATCCGCCGGCCAGCGCGACCGCGATGCCCATCGCGGTTCCGGCCAGCTGGCTCGCGAGCGACACGCCGCCCAGGCCGCCCAGCGCCTTCGAGCCGAAGATGCCGCAGGCGATTCCGCCCCACGCCCCGCACAGCCCGTGCAGCGGCCACACGCCCAGCACGTCGTCGATCTTCAGCCGGTTCTGCGTCGCGTTGAACATGACGACGAAGAGGCCGCCCGCGATCGCGCCGGTCGCGAGCGCGCCCAGCGGATGCATCACGTCGGAGCCCGCGCACACCGCCACGAGGCCCGCGAGCGGGCCGTTGTGCACGAAGCCCGGGTCGTTCCTGCCCACCACCAGGCCCGCGAGCGTGCCTCCGGCCATGGCCATCAGCGAATTGGCGGCCACCAGGCCCGCGATCTTGTCGAGGGTCTGCGCGCTCATCACGTTGAAGCCGAACCAGCCCACCGTGAGGATCCACGCGCCCAGCGCGAGGAAAGGAATGTTGGAAGGCGGGAAGGCGAGCACGCGCCCGTCCTTGGTGTAGCGCCCGTGCCGGGCGCCCAGCAGGATGACGGCGGCCAGGGCCACCCAGCCGCCCATCGCGTGCACCACGACCGAGCCCGCGAAATCGTGGAACTCGGCCCCGAAGGCTTCCTTCAGCGCCGCCTGGACCCCGTAGGCCTGGTTCCACGCGATGCCCTCGAAGAACGGGTAGACGAAGCCCACCAGCACGAAGGTGGCCGCGATCTGCGGGTTGAAGCGCGCGCGCTCGGCGATGCCGCCCGAGACGATGGCGGGGATGGCCGCGGCGAACGTGAGCAGGAAGAAGAACTTCACCAGCTCGTAGCCGCTTTTCGCCGCGAGGCTCTCGGCGCCCGCGAAGAAGTTCGCGCCGTAGGCCACGGAGTAGCCGATGAAGAAGTAGGCGATCGTGGACACGGAGAAGTCCACGAGGATCTTCATGAGCGCGTTCACCTGGCTCTTGCGCCGGACGGTGCCCAGCTCCAGGAACGCGAAGCCCGCGTGCATGGCGAGCACCATGATGGCGCCGAGCAGGATGAAGAGAACGTCGGACGAAGTCTTGGTCGCTTCCATGCTCATCCTCCCCGGGGTTCGAGCAAGCCGCGGCGATAGCGCCGCGGTCGTGGCGGCACTATACGCTCGCGCGGCAGTGGGCGACGATGGCCTCGACGATTTCCGGGATGAGGGGCTCCGGAAGGTCGTGGCCCATGCCCTCGAGCTCGAGCAGGCTCGCGCCCGGGACGATCCGCGCCACCTCGCGCCCCGCGGAGCGCGGGATCAGCGGATCGTCGGAGCCGTGCACGACGAGCGTGGGCACGCGGATCGTGGCGAGCTCGGCGCGCCGGTCGCCCGCGGCCAGCATCGCGAGCATCTGCCGCGCGATGCCGTGGTGGTCGTAGCCGCGCTGGGCCGAGCGCTCGCAATGCGCGCGCAGCTTCGCGGGGTCGGCCGGGTGGTGCGAGCTTCCGATCACCGTCATCACGTGCACGAGGTAGTCGGTGATGGAGTCCACCTCGCCGGGCCGCTCCGGCCGGTGCAGGATGGCGCCGAGGGCGCGCGGCCGGGACATGGAGGTGAATGGATTGCCGCTGCCCGACATGATCGAGACGAGGCTCGCCACGCGCCCGGGCCAGCGCGCCGCGAGCACCTGCGCGACCATGCCGCCGAGCGAGGCCCCCACGACGTGCGCGCGCTCGATGCCGAGCGCGTCCATGAGGCCCGTGACGTCCTTCGCCATGTCCGCGAGGCTGTAGGGCGCGTGCACCTCGAGGCCCAGGATCGACCTCGCCATCGCCGCCGGAATGGGCGTGTTCGGCCCATCTTCGACGCGCGAGGACAGCCCGCAGTCGCGGTTGTCGAGGCGCACCACGCGGAAGCCGCCCTTCGCGAGGCCGCCCACGAACGCGTCCGGCCAGAACACGAGCGGCATGCCGAGCCCCATCACGAGCACGAGCGGCACGCCGCCCGCGGCGCCGTCCGTCTCGTAGGCGATCGTGATGCCGTTCGCCCGGACGGAGGGCATCTCGCGCCTAGAACCAGCCGGCCCGCGCGGGGTCGCGGAAGAACCAGGCGCGAGCGCCGCCGCGATCGAACGGCTTCCAGCGGCCGTCGGGCTGCGCGAGGCGGTCGGCGATCGCGAACCACGCGAGGGGATTGAATCCCAGCCCCAGGTGGCTCGCCTCCACCTCGATGTTCTCGTGCTTCGGGCCCGGCTTCTCGATGCTGCACTGCCACGCCACGATGCCGTCGGTGCGGCTGAAGATGGACGTCGTGGGCACGGGCGGGGGCAGGCGCAGCGGCTCGTGGATGTCGGCGGTGCCGATCCGGTGCCCGGTGACCTTCTCGTAGAGCCGCCACGCGTTGGTGGCCTTGGGGTGCCCCGTGAAGGGCGTGCCCAGCGTGATCACCAGGCGCACGGCCCTGGGCGCCTCCTTCGCGAACTCGCGCGCGTAGATGCCGCCCAGGCTCCAGCCGATGAGGGAGACCTTGCGCCGGTGCCGCTTGTGGATCGCCGCGAGGCGCGCGCGGCAGGCGTCCAGCACGCCCTCGCGCGGGCCCCGGTTCGCGCCCTGTTCCCAGCCGTAGGGAACGTAGCCCTTCTCCTCGAGGTAGCTGCGCAGCGGGGCCGTGGTGCGGTCGGAAGCGAGCAGCCCCGGGAAGAGCAGCACCGGGTGGCCGTCTCCCGCGGGCGCCTGGTCGAGGAGGGAGCGGTAGAGGAGGGAGGCGCCGTATTCCCAGGGCGCCCGCCATTCCAGCGCGAGGCGGAGCATCCCCGGCGCGCGCATCAGGCCGTGGTCGTACCAGTGCTCCAGGTGGTGCGTCTGCTTCATCCGCGGATCTTCTTCAGCTCCTCGAGCGCATCGTACAGCGCGTCGGCCAGCTTGCGCACGTCCGGCATCGCCGCCTTCGCCGCGACGAGGCCGAAGTCGAGCGAGCCGCAGTAGCTCTCGACGGTGACGTTGAGGCCCAGCCCGTGCTCCACGATGGACGCGGGCCACCACGAGAGCATGCGGGCGCCGGCGAGGTAGAGGGGCGCCTGCGGGCCGGGAACGTTGGAGACCACGAGGTTGGCGAGCGGCGGGAAGGCCTTCACGGCCTGGGCGTAGCCGTAGGCGCGCGCGATGCCCGAGAGGACCCAGGGCGCGCCGATCGCGGGAAGGTCCATCGGGATGATCGACCGGGCCTTGATCGTGAGCGCCTTCGCGTTGCCGGCCGAGGCCCGGATCGCCTCCAGGCGCGCCTTGGGGTCGGCGATGTGCGTGGCGAGGGTCGCGAGCACCATCGTGGCCCGGGTGGTGTAGATGGAATCGCCCTCGGCCCGGAGCGACACGGGCATCGCCGCCACGAGCGGCGCCTCCGGCAGCGCGCCGCTTCCCGGCGAGCCAGGCGCGCGCCGCCCCGCTCACCAGCGCGAGCACGACGTCGTTCACCTTGGCGCCGTGGCGCTTCGCGATCGCCTTCACCTCCGCGAGCGGGATCGAGGCCGTGGCGAAGGTCCGTGCCGCGCCGATGGGCACGTTGAAGGGCGTCGCGGGACCGACGGGGAGGCCGCGGCGCCTGCCCTTGGCGGGCGCCGCCAGGGAAGCGATGGCCGAGAGGCTGTCGCTCACGACCCGGGCCGCGTCCGGGATGGCGCGCAGGAGCTTGGCGTACTCGGCCACGCTCTTCGCGATGGCCGCGCCGAGGAGATCGGCCATGCCGGGCGCCTCCTCGAGCGCGCGCGGCGGCGCGGCCGCGACCTTGCGCCCCCGGGGCGAAGCGTCGAGCAGCACCTCGGCGAGCTTCACGCCCGCCGCGCCGTCGAGCGTGGCGTGGTGGATCTTCGCGTACCAGGCGACCTCCCCGGTCGCGAGCCCCTCGATGACGTGGAACTGCCAGAGGGGGCGCTCGCGGTCGAGGAGCTGCGCGTGCAGCCGCGCGACCAGCGACTCCAGCTGCGCCATCGTGCCGGGCTTCGGGAGCTTCACGCGCCGGATGTGCCAGCGCAGGTCGACGTCGCGGTCCTCCACCCACACGGGGCTCGCGATGTCGAAGGGCAGCGCGGCGATGCGGCGGGTGAAGACCGGGACGAGGTGAAGGCGTTCCTCGACGTGGCGGCGGACGCGCTCCGCGAAGCTGGCGCGGCCACCGGCGCTCACGCGGAACAGGTGCAGCGACCCCACGTGCATGGGGGTCTCGGGCGTCTCCAGGTGGAGGAAGGCGGCGTCGAGTCCGGAGAGGGATTTCATGAAGGCCGGCCGCCTAGAGGCGCAAGGCCCCCTCGGTCTTGCCAAGGCTGCGATCGAACGTGCCGAGAGGAACGTGACCTGCCTTGCGCGCCAGCTCGACCATCAGGCAGTCCGAGTATCCGAGCGCCGGATTGCGGCGCAAGAGACCGAGCGCGGCCTTGGCGACGTCGGCGTCCTGCAGCACGAGTTGCCCGTGCTCGAGCAACATCTCGACGGCGGTGGCTATCCGGCGATTGTCCAGCTCGTAGGCGGACGACAGCACCCAGCTTGCCTCGGCCAGCGCAAGCACCGATACCCATGCCCCATCCGCGACGAACGACTCCGCGGCCGCGACCTGCTTCGGGTCGTCCCGGACGATGAGCCTCACGAGGACGTTAGTATCGACCGCGCGCATGCCGCTTGCGGATGTGCTTGCCGATGCTCGCCTTCATGTCCTCCACCGGGACCGGCGCGGGCGGGCCCTCGGGGAACAGGGCGCGGTGGATTTCCTCCGACGAGTAGCGGCCCGCATGCCGCACGACCACTTGCCCGCCCTCCTCGACCCATTCGATGACCGAGCCGGGGCCCAGCCCCAGCTTGCGCCGGACCTGCGCGGGAACCGAAATCTGCCCCTGGCTGGTGAGCTTGGAGTGCGCGATGGCCATGTCAGTAGATTACCACGGTAATGCACTGGTCGAAAGGCGGACCTTTCCGACGCGCCTTCCGGGCCCCGGATCATTCAACGCGCCACCCGCAAGGACGGCTGACGGGAAATCGGCCAAAATAGCGGTTTGCGCAGCGCAGCAACCGCCCCGAGCCCCCATGCCCAACGATTCGAAGACGCCGGAAGGCGCGCACGTCACCAACTTCATCAAGCAGCGCATCGAGGCCGACCTGGCCGCGGGCAAGTACGCCCAGCGCCGCTGGGGCGGCAAGCCCGGCAAGCTGGACGTGCACAAGGACGCGCCCCTCGACCCGGCGAAGATCCGCACGCGCTTCCCCCCGGAGCCCAACGGCTACCTGCACATCGGGCACGCGAAGTCGGTCTGCCTCAACTTCGGGCTGGCGCAGGAGTACGGCGGCATCTGCCACATGCGCTTCGACGACACGAACCCGGAGAAGGAAGAGCAGGAGTACGTCGAGTCGATCATCGACGCCGTGAAGTGGCTGGGGTTCGGCTTCGGCAGCAAGGACGAGTACCTGTACTTCGCCTCCGACTACTTCGACCTCATGTACGAGTTCGCCGAGTGCCTCATCGGGCACGGCGACGCCTACGTCGATTCGCAGACGCCCGAGGAGATGCAGCGCAGCCGCGGCAGCTTCCAGGAGCCCGGCAGGGATTCGCCGTTCCGCGCGCGCACGCCGGCCGAGAACCTCGCCCTCTTCCACGAGATGCGCGACGGCAAGCACCCCGACGGCGCGCACGTGCTGCGGGCGAAGATCGACATGGCCTCGCCCAACATCAACATGCGCGACCCGGCGATCTACCGCATCAAGCGGGCCACGCACCACCGCACCGGCGACAAGTGGTGCATCTACCCGATGTACACCTACGCGCACCCCATCGAGGACGCGCTGGAGAACATCACCCACTCCATCTGCACGCTCGAGTTCGAGGACCAGCGCCCCTTCTACGACTGGCTGCTGGAGAAGCTGGCGACCCACGGCATGCTGCAGCGCCCGCTCCCGCAGCAGATCGAGTTCTCGCGGCTGAACATGACCTACACGGTGATGAGCAAGCGCTTCCTGCTGAAGCTCGTGCAGGAGAAGTACGTGGACGGCTGGGACGACCCGCGCATGCCGACGCTGGTGGGCGCGCGCCGCCGCGGCTTCACGCCGGAGGGATTCCGGATGTTCGCCGAGCGCATCGGCGTGTCCAAGGCCGACAACTCGATCGACCCCTCCGTGCTCGAGGACTGCATGCGCGAGCACCTGAACGAGGTGGCGCCGCGGCGGATCGCGGTCCTGGATCCGCTCAAGCTCCTCATCACGAACTATCCCGAGGGCGCCTCCGAGGAATGCCTCGCGCCCAACCATCCGCAGAAGCCGGACTGGGGCAAGCGCGCGATGCCGTTCTCGCGCGAGCTGTGGATCGAGCGGGAGGACTTCAACGAGGAGCCGCCCAAGGGCTACTTCCGGCTGTTCCCGGGCAATTCCGTGCGGCTCAAGTACGGCTTCGTCGTGAAGTGCACGGGCTGCACCAAGGACGCGCACGGGAACGTGATCGAGGTGATGTGCGAGTACCATCCCCGACTCGAAGTCCGGCACGCCGGGCGCCGACCACTACAAGACGAAGGGCGTGATCCACTGGGTCTCGGCGGCGCACGCGTACGAGGCCGAGGTGCGGCTCTACGACCGCCTGTTCAAGGTCGAGCGACTCTCCGGGGAAGGCGACGTGAGGGAACTACCTCGACGACCTGAATCCCAATTCGCTGAAGGTGATCCGCGCGTACCTGGAGCCTTCACTCAAGGAGGCGAAGGCGGAGGACAGGTTCCAGTTCGAGCGGCACGGGTACTTCGTGATCGACGCGGCGAATTCGCCGAACCCCGCGTTCATTCGCACGGTGACGCTCCGGGACAGCTGGACGGCGAAGTAGCCCGGCGAACTCACTTCTTGCGCACGGACGCGCTGCGGCCCCGCGGCCGCGCAAGCTTCGCGACGTAGTAGTCGAGCGCCCACCGCGTCTTGGACTGCTCCTTCCTGTCTCGCTCCACGCCCACCTCCGCCAGGAGCGCCATGAACCCGCCCACCGCGACCGCGGTCTGCGCGACGGGCGCCTTGATCGACAGCTCCATCAGCCGCTTCCCGTCGCCGCGCCTCCACAGCTCGGCGGTGATCGCCCACGGACATGCGGGGTCCTTGAATTCCCAGCGCTGGGCCTTCAGCGGCCCGAGCACGGCGAGGGTCGCGAAATCGATCGCGCGGCCCGCCATCGCCTTCAGGAAGTCCTCCTGCTCCTCGCTGTAGAGCTTCGCGATCGGCGCCTTGCCCGCGACGACCCGCTTGATGAGCCCCTTCGCCACCGGCATCGAGAACGAGGCGGACTTGACCAGGCCCGTCTCGCTCGCGTCCGCCTCGATCTTGAAGTCGCGGTACTTGCGCCATTTCGGCGCCACCTTCGCCGGATCGACCGGCCGGAGCTTCACCGTGCAGTCGTGGTCGCCGCCGACCACGCGGCGCGCCCGCGCGATGATGCCGGCGCCGAGCAGGTCGAGCCGGGGCGTGTCGAAGAAATAGATGTAGCGCTCCTCGTCGTTCCCCGCGGTCATGCGGAAGCGCTCGAGCGCCTCCCCGACCTGCCGGTCCGGAATGGTCGCCTTGATCTCGATGCCTTCGGCGCCCGCGACGGCGCTGGCGAACCTTCCCCGCGTTGCCGTTCCCCGCTCCACGTCACGACCTCCCGAGATAGTCGCCCTTCCCGATCTCCACCCCGTTGTGCCGGAGGATCGCGTACGCGGTGGCGATGTGGAAGTAGAGGTTCGGCAGCACGTGGTTCAGCAGGTACGGCATCCCCTGCATCGTCCTTGGTGGCGGTTCGCGTCTTCCAGGTCACGGTGCGGTCCTCGGAGCCGTCGACCTGCTCCGCCTTGATCGTCCGCAGGAAGGCCACCGTCTTGCGCAGCCGCGCCACCAGGTCGGCGAGCGTGGCCTCGTTGTCCTCGTACGCCGGGGGCTCCATCTGCGCCAGCCGCGCCGCCCCGCCCTTGGCCGCGTCGGAGGCGATCTGCACCTGCTTCACGAGCGGGAACATGTCGGGATACAGGCGGCTCGCGACGAGCACCGCGGGGTCGATCTTCCTGGCCTCGGCGTGGGCGGCGGCCTTCTCGAGGATCGCGGCCAGGTTGTCGAGCATGCGGATGAAGACCGGAACGGAAGCCTGGTACATGGAGATGTTCATCGTGACCTCGGGTTGGATGGTTGCGTGCTGCGGCCGTGCCACCAGCGTAACGCAATTCCTGCGGTGCGCCGCCCGGTGGTGTCACAATGCGCCTTCCCCGCCCCGCGTCTGGCCACCATGACCCTCCTCCTCGCCGGCCTCGTCATCTTCCTCGGCATCCACTCCGTGCGCATCTTCGCGGAGGATTGGCGCACGGCCCGCATCGCCGCCATGGGTCCGCTCGGCTGGAAGGCCCTCTACTCGGTCATCTCCATCGCGGGCTTCGTGCTCATCGCGTACGGCTACGGGATGACGCGGCAGTCGCCGGTCGACCTGTGGGCCCCGCCCGTCTGGACGCGCCACCTCGCCTCGCTCCTCACGCTGCCCGTCTTCGTCCTCGTCGCCGCGGCCTACATTCCGGGCACGCGCATCAAGGCGGCGCTGGGGCACCCGATGATCCTCGGCGTGAAGGCCTGGGCCCTGGCGCACCTGCTCTCGAACGGCAGGCTCGCCGACGTGATCCTCTTCGGCGCGTTCCTCGCGTGGGCGATCCTCGACTACCGCGCCGCGCGCAAGCGGGACCGGCAGCAGGGCGTGACCTACCGCGCCGAGGAAATCACGAGGGACATCGCCGCGGTCGCGATCGGGATCGCCGCCTGGGCCGCCTTCGCCCTGGTCCTGCACGGCCCGCTGATCGGGGTGCGGCCCTTCGGCTAGGCTTCGGCCTTGCCCATGTAGTCGCCCTTCTTCAGCGGCACGCCCTCGTGGCGGAGGATCGCGTAGGCGGTCGTCACGTGGAAGTAGAACTTGGGCATGGCGTGGTTGAGGAGGTACTGCGCCCCGCTCACCGAAATGGCGGCCCCGCGGAAGGACCAGCTGACGGCGCGATTCTCCGCACCCTCGAACCGCGCGGGCTCGAGCGCCCGCAGGAACGCGAGGGCACCCTGGATCCGCGCCTGCAGCGCCGGGAACGAATCCTCCGCGCCCGCGAACGCGGGCGGCTCGACCTGCGCGAGGCTCGCCGCGCCGTCCACGGCCGCATCGACCGCGATCCGCACCTGCTCCACGAGCGGATACATGTCGGGGGCGAGGCGGCTCGCGAGGAGCGCGGCCGGGTCCGCCTTCCCCGCCTCGGCGTGCGCCGACGCCTTGTCCAGGATGTCGCGCCAGGCGCCCGAGCATGCGCACGAAGACGGGCACGGAAACCTCGTGGATCGACAGGCTCATTTCGCTCTCCGGTGGGCGTCCCCGCCATTATCGCCTTCGGCCACGGCCCGGACGGTAGAATGTTCACTTGCCGGCTGCGTGCGTTCCCGCCGGCCCCACAAGTGAATCGAGCGCGAAGCTCCCCATGAGCGCCCCCCCGCTCCCCTCCGACGGCGACGACCTCGACTTCACGAACGAGCCCGCCGTCCCGCAGCCGCCGCCGCCCCGCGAGCAGGTGGAGCGCGCGCGCGCCGAGGCGACGGCCACCCTCCCGCAGCTCCTGGACGCGGGCTACATGGTCTCGATCGCCCGCCGCGCCCCGGCGCGCGTTCCGCCGCGCAACGGCGAGAAGTACGTGCTCCTCGTGGTCGAGGACGACCCGGACCTGGCCCAGCTCGTGATCGACATCTTCATGACCGCGGGTTTCGAGGTGCACTGGGCGTCGAACAAGGCGGAGATCAACCAGCAGATGAACCGCCGGCCGTCGGTGGACCTGGTGCTGCTGGACATCCTGCTTCCCGACACCCACGGACTGGATGTCCTCAAGCGCATCCGCGCGCACCCCAAGCTCTCGAAGCTCCCGGTGGTCATGATGACGGGGAAGTCCACGGCCCTGGATGTGGCCGCCGGCCTCTCCGCGGGCGCCGACGGCTACGTCACCAAGCCCTTCCGCATGAGCGGGCTCGTGAAGGCGGTGAAGCAGGTGCTGGGGATCGCGTAGAGTCCGACCATGGGCGACCCCTCCCGGGCCATCTTCCTCAGCTACACCTCCCAGGATTCGGCGGCCGCGCGCCGCCTCTGCGATGCCCTGCGCGCCGCCGGCCTGGAGGTCTGGTTCGACCAGAACGAGCTTCGCGGGGGAGACGCCTGGGACGCATCGATCCGCAAGCAGGTCAAGGAGTGCGCCCTCTTCGTGCCGGTCATCTCGGCGAACACCGAGTCGCGGAGCGAAGGCTACTTCCGCCTCGAGTGGAAGCTCGCGGTCGATCGCTCCCACCTGATGGCCGACGACCAGGCCTTCCTGCTTCCCGTGGTCATCGACGGCACTTCCGAGACGGGCGCCCGCGTACCGGCGAAGTTCCGCGACGTGCAGTGGACGCGCCTGCCGGGCGGCGAGGCGGCGGAGGCTTTCGCCGCGCGCGCGCGCCTCCTGCTGGGCGCCGCGCCCGCCCCCGCTGCGGCGACGGCGTCCGCGCCGCCCGCCTCCCGCCCCGCCGCCGCCGACAGCCGCTCGATCGCCGTGCTGCCCTTCGTGAACCTGAGCCGCGACGAGGAGAACGAGTACTTCGCCGACGGCCTCGCCGAGGAGCTGCTCAACGTCATCGCCAAGATCCGCGGCCTGCGCGTGGCCGCCCGCACCTCCTCCTTCAGCTTCAAGGGGAAGGACGCCGACATCCAGGCCATCGCCGCCAAGCTCAACGTCGCGACCGTGCTCGAAGGCAGCGTGCGCAAGTCGGGCAAGCGCGTGCGGGTGACCGCGCAGCTCATCAACGCGGCCGACGGCTACCACCTCTGGTCGGAGACCTACGACCGGGAGCTCGACGACATCTTCGCCGTGCAGGACGACATCGCGCAGGCGGTGGTGAAGGAGCTGCAGGCGAGCCTCATGGCGAACGCCGGGGCGGTGGACGCGGCCGTGCACGGCCGCCACGAAGGGCCGCACCGTCGACGCCGAGGCGCACCAGCTCCGCCTGCAGGGCCGCTACCTGTACCAGCGCGGCAACAAGAACGATCGCGAGACGGCCATCGCGTACTTCCGGCGCGCGCTCGCCATCGACGGGGAGCTACGCCGCCGCCTGGGCCGACCTCGCGCTGGCGCTCTTCTGGCGCACGGCGATGGGAGGCTCGCACGAGGCGATCGACGATTACCTGAAGGGATTCGCCGAGGCCCGCGAGGCGGCCGACGCGCGCGCTCGCCCTCGAGCCGGACCTGGCCGAGGCGCACCTGGCCATGGCCTTCATCCTCGGATCGATCACCTGGGGCCGGGAGGGCAGCCAGGACTCCTTCCGCCGGGCGCTGGAGCTGGCGCCCGGCGACGCCGAGGTCTCGCGCTCGGTGGCCCTGAACAGGCTGGTCTGCGGCGACTTCGAGGAGGCGCTGCGACTGTCGCAGCGGGCGATCGAGCTCGACCCGCTGCAACGCACGCCGGCTACCAGATGCGGGCGCGGACCCTCCTCTACATGGGCCGCGGCCGGGACGCCGAGGCGGCCTTCCGAAAGACGCTCGAGCTCAATCCGCAGTCCACCGCGGCGCGCGGGTGGCTGTGCTGGCTCATGCTCACGCAAGGGCGGCACGGACGAGGCGGCGGACATGGCCGGGACGATCGACGAGGCGGACTACATCGAGCTGCTGCGCGTCTACGTGCGCTGGAGCCAGGGGCCGGCACGACGGAGGCGAGGCAACTGCTCGCGGAGCTCGACCGCAAGTACGCGAGCCGTCTTCGCCTACCAGTTCGCCCAGGCGTACATCGCACCTGGGCGACCATTCGACGCAGGCCTTCGACGTGGCTGGAGCGCGGCTACGAGCAGCACGACCCGGGCCTGCACCATGCGTACGTCGACCCGACGCTGGCCCCGCTGCGCAGCGACCCCGCTGGCCGCCCTTGATGGCGAAGGATCGGCTTCACGCCATGACCGCCGAGCACGAGGTCGACTTCACCGAAGCGGTTCCCCTCGCCGCCATCACGCCGGAGGCGCAGGAGCGCGCGAAGCGCGCGGCCATCACCGGCGCCCCGCTGCTCGAGAAGGTGGGCTACTTCCTGAGCCTCGACAGGTGCAAGGGCGAGCGGCGCGAGCCCAGCGGCGGCGGCCGGTACTCCATCCTCGTCGTCGAGGACGACGCGGACCTCGCCCAGCTCCTGATCGACGTCTTCATGAACGCCGGCTTCGACGTGCGCTGGGCCGCGAACGGGGCGGAGATCAACGCCGAACTGCGCCGCGGGGGGATCGACCTCGTCCTCCTCGACATCGTGCTCCCCGACGCCGACGGCCTGCAGGTCCTCGGCCGCATCCGCATGCACCCCAGGCTCGCCGAGCTGCCGGTGATCATGATGACGGGAAAGGTGGAGCCGGAGGACGTGCTCGCGGGGCTCGCCGCGGGCGCCGACGGCTACGTGACCAAGCCCTTCAAGCTGAGCGCGCTGGTGAACGCGGTGAGCGTGGTGCTGGGGATCGAGTAGCACCCTCACCCCCGACCCCTCTCCCAAGGGAGAGGGGAGGGAACTACACGCGCACGTTCTTGAACTGCCAGGGGTCGTCGGGATCGACGTCCTCGGGGAACAGCACCCCGCGGCCCTCGAGCGGCGTCCAGTCGGAGATACTTGCCGACCATCTCGCCCAGGTAGGGGGTCGCCACCTCCAGCACTTCGCGGAAGTCCATCTCGTCCGGGTCCACGATGCCGCGGTCCGGGTGGCGCATCGCCCACACCACGCCGCCCAGCACCCCGGCCGCGGTCTGCAGGCTCGTCGCGTTGTTGAGCGGGCAGAGCGAGCGCGCCTGCCCGATGGTGAGGCGCGAGCCGTACCAGTAGGCGTTCTTCCCGTGGCCCGCGAGCAGCACGCCCAGCTCGTCCATGCCCGTCTCGATGTCCTCGGCGCCCAGCTCGCGGCGCCACTGCTGCAACCGCCAGCCCTTGCCCGCCAGCTCGTGGATCGACAGCACCGCGTCGTCGCAGGGGTGGTAGGCATAGTGCACGGTCGGGCGATACGTCACGCGATCGCCCTCCTTCACCGTGAGGTAGTCGGCGATGGAGACCGACTCGCCGTGCGTGATGAGGAAGCCGTGGTAGGCGCCCTCGAGCGGCGTCCAGCTGCGCACGCGCGTCGCGGCCCCCGGGCGGTCGAGGTAGATCGCGGAGTCGCAACCGTAGCCGTGATGGTGGCCGTCGGCGGGGAAGTGGCGCTCGTGCGAGCCCCAGCCCAGCTCCGCCGGCTGGCAACCCTCGCCCGCGAAGCCTTCCACGGACCAGGTGTTCACGAACTCGCCGGGGCGCTTCGCCGTGTCCGACACCTGGGTGTCGCGCTCGGCGACGTGGATCACCTTGACGCCCAGGCGGTGCGCGAGGCCCGCCCAGCCGGCGCGGTCGTGCGGCTCGCCGCCGGCGAGCCCGCCGGTCGCCTGCGCGACGTCGAGCAGCGCCTGCTTCACGAAGTGGGAGACGAGCCCGGGGTTCACGCCGTGGGTGAGCACGGCGGTGGGCGAGGGCCCGGGCCGCCGCAGCGCGAGCGCCTCCTCGCGCAGCCCGTAGTTCGAGCGCTGCGAGGCCGTCTTCGTGGTGTCGTAGTAGCCGCCCTCCCAGGGCTCGATGCACGCGTCCAGGTAGAGCACTCCCGCCTCCCGGGACCACGAGATGAGCTCGACGCTCGAGACGCCGATGGAGAGGTTGATCAGGAAATCGCCGGGCTTGAGCTCCTCCGCGAGGATGCGGCGGTAGTTCTCGGGCGTCACCTTCTCCACGCGGATGCCGATGCGGTACTCCTCGGCGATGGCCCGGTGGGTGGGCTTGTCGGTGACGATCCGGATCCGGTCCGGCCCCAGCCCCGTGTGGCGAAGGAGCAGCGGGAGCACGGCGCGGCCGATGCAGCCGAAGCCCACGATGAGGATGCGGCCGGGGAAGCGGATGTGGTTTTTGTCTTTTGCCATGGTGCGCCGGGTGAATCCTGAAGGCACGGCATCTTACCGTCCCGCCCGATCGGCCGTAATCTTGAGTTATCGCAACCTGCCGCGCCGCGCCGGCGGAATAAGATACGCGGCAACCACCACCCTACCGGGGAAGGACGGGTCCGCCATGAGCGACCGCTATCTGTCCCACGTCAGGAGCACGCTCGAGCAGAATCCGGGCCGACGGCTTCCACAAGGCCGAGCGCGTCATCGCGAGCCCGCAGGCGACCGCCATCCGCCTGGCCGGCGGCACGGAGGTGCTCAATTTCTGCGCCAACAACTACCTGGGCCTCGCCGGCGATCCGCGCCTGGTCGCCGCCGGCAAGGCGGCGCTCGGGCGCTACGGCTACGGCATGGCCTCGGTCCGCTTCATCTGCGGCACCCAGACCGTCCACAAGGAGCTCGAGGCCGCCCTCGCCGGCTTCCTCGGGACCGGAGGACTGCATCCTGTACTCGAGCTGCTTCGACGCGAACGGCGGCCTCTTCGAGACCCTCCTCGGCGAGGAGGACGCGGTGATCAGCGACGAGCTGAACCACGCGAGCATCGTCGACGGCATCCGCCTGTGCAAGGCGAAGCGCTACCGCTACCGCAACAACGACATGGCGGACCTCGAGGCGAAGCTGAAGGAGGCGGACGCGGCCGGAGCGCGCTTCAAGCTCGTCGCGACCGACGGCGTCTTCTCCATGGACGGGATCGTCGCCAACCTGCCGGCCATCTGCGACCTCGCCGCGCGCCACGACGCGCTCACCATGGTCGACGACTCCCACGCCGTGGGCTTCGTGGGCGAGGCCGGGGGCGGAACGCCCGAGCTGTGCGGCGTCCAGGGGCGGATCGACATCCTCACCGGCACGCTCGGCAAGGCCATGGGCGGCGCCTCGGGCGGCTACACCGCGGGCCGGCGCGAGATCGTGGAGCTCCTGCGCCAGCGCTCGCGCCCCTACCTCTTCTCCAACTCCCTCGCGCCCGCCATCGCCGGGGCCTCGCTCGAGGTGCTGCGCCTCCTCGGGAGCGCGGAGGGGGCGGACCTGCGCCGCCGCGTGCGGGCGAACGGCGAGCACTTCCGCCGCGAGATGGCCTCCCTCGGCTTCGACCTCGTGCCGGGCGCGCATCCCATCATCCCGGTGATGCTGGGCGAGGCCGCGCTCGCCACGCGCATGGCGGACCTGCTGCTCGCGGAGGGCGTGTACGTGATCGGCTTCTCCTATCCCGTGGTGCCCAAGGGCAAGGCGCGCATCCGCACGCAGATGAGCGCCGCGCACACGCCCGCGCAGATCGACCGCGCGGTGGCGGCCTTCGCCAAGGTCGGCCGCGCCCTCGGCGCGATAAGGTGACGCCATGAAGGCGCTCGCGAAGCTCGAACGCGCCCCCGGCCTCACGCTCACGCGCGTGAAGAAGCCCGAGGTGGGGCACAACGACGTCCTCATCCGCATCCGCAAGACGGCGATCTGCGGCACCGACGTGCACATCTGGAAGTGGGACGACTGGGCGCAGAAGACGATCCCCGTGCCGATGCACGTGGGCCACGAGTACGTGGGCGAGATCGTCGACATGGGCGTCGAGGTGCGCGGCTTCACGATCGGCGACCGCGTCTCCGGCGAGGGCCACATCACCTGCGGCTTCTGCCGCAACTGCCGCGCCGGCCGCCGGCACCTGTGCCGCAACACCGTGGGCGTGGGCGTGAACCGCGAGGGCGCCTTCGCCGAGTACCTCGTCATCCCGGCCTTCAACGCCTTCCGCATCCCCGACGACATCCCCGACGACCTCGCCGCGATCTTCGACCCGTTCGGCAACGCCACGCACACCGCCCTCGCCTTCAACCTCGTGGGCGAGGACGTGCTCATCACGGGCGCCGGCCCCATCGGCATCATGGCCGCCGCCATCGCCCGCCACGTGGGCGCGCGCCACGTCGTGATCACCGACGTGAACGACTACCGGCTGGGGCTCGCCGCGAAGATGGGCGCCACGCGCGCCGTGAACGTCGGGCGCGAGAAGCTGCGCGACGTGATGGAGAGCCTGCGCATGACGGAGGGCTTCGACGTCGGGATGGAGATGTCCGGCTCGCCGCAGGCCTTCACCCAGATGCTCGAGCACATGAACCACGGCGGCAAGGTGGCGCTCCTGGGCATCCCGCCGCCCGGGATGGCGATCGACTGGAACCAGGTGATCTTCAAGGGCCTGGAGATCCGCGGCATCTACGGCCGCGAGATGTTCGAGACCTGGTACAAGATGGTCGCGATGCTGCAGAGCGGGCTGGACCTCTCGCCGATCGTCACGCACCACTTCCCCGTGGACGAGTACGAGGCGGGCTTCGCCGCCATGCTCTCCGGGCAGAGCGGCAAGGTCATCCTCGACTGGACTGCCTGAACGGATTAAGCCTTCCGGAGGACCCCGGTCAAGCCGCCCGGTGAATGGGCGCGCCGGCCGCGCGCGCCGAGACTGCCTCCAGTGCCCCACCGGCACGCAACCACGGAGGCAACCATGCACGCCATCGAAGATCCCGAAGTGAAACGTTTCCGGTCCATCCGCGCCGCCGGCGGCGCCGTCATCCTCGCCGGCGTGCTGGCCGGGCTCGCCGCCATCGGCGCGCAGGCGCCGGAGCGCCAGTACATGACCCTCAACTGCGCCTACGACCCCGCGGCCACCGGCACGCTGACCGACGCCGTGTCGGAGATCCCGGCGGCATGCGCACCGGCCGCGACGGCAACCGCCACCTTCGCTCCGGACGAGGCGCGGGGCGGCGCGCACCGCGTCCCCGACGCCTCGGCGGTCGACTTCCCGACCGCCGGCGCCGACCACCAGCCCCCCACCTTCTAGGAGCGCCGCCATGCGCAAGACGACCCTGCTGCTCGCCGCCGCCCTCGCGCTTCCGGGCGCGGCCATCGCCACCCCCACGGTCTCCGGCGACGGGGCCTGCGGCATCCGCGCAGTCGACAACGAGTCGTTCGTCACGTGCGACGGCGACCGGGCGCCCGCCGCGCCGTGCCGGAAGCCGCGGACGACACCCTGCCCGACGGCGTTCGTGATCAGCGCGCGCCAGGCCGTGCAGATCAAGGCGGACCTCGGCGCCGCGCGCGCTGCTCGCCGACATCCGCGACTACGCGCCGGGCCCGCGCCTGCTCGAGCGGCTCGACGACGCGCTCCTCGCCCACGGCCTTCGCCACGGCGATCCCGTCATCGTCCTCGTCCGCTCCCCGGAGCACGGGCGCCTCGCCACGGCTCTCATGGACGAGCACGGCTACCACCAGGTCTTCGTCGTGTCCGAGCGCGGCGAGGAGCGGCTGGCCGCGACGCGGCCCGCGCCGTGACCGTTTGCCCGACTCCTCCGGGCCTTGCGGGGCGCAGGCCCAGTCAGCCCGCCCCGCCCTTTTCCCTGCCCGCGAGCAGGCGCTGCGCGATCACCACGGCCTCGGTGCGGTTCCTCGCGCCGAGCGCGCGGAAGATCGCGAGCAGGTGCACCTTGACCGTCGCCTCGCTGATGTCGAGGTCGCGCGCGATGCGCTTGCTGGGCTTGCCCTCGGCGAGGAGCCGCAGGACGTCGTGCTGCCGCGGGGTGAGCGCGTCGAGGCGCCCCTCCGGCGAGGCCGGCGCGCCTTCGCCTCTCGAGAGCAGCCGCGGGGGCACGTAGGTGCCGCCCGCGAGGACGAGCTGCACCGCCTTCACGATGACCTGCGTCGAGTCCGACTTCGGGATGAAGCCGGCCACGCCCAGGTCGAGCAGGCGCCGCACGAGATCGCCGTCCTCGGTCGCGGAGCACGCCACCACCGGCAGCGCGGGGTGCGCCGCGCGCAGGCGCCGCACGCCCTCCGCACCGCCCATGCCGGGCATGTGGATGTCGATCAGCACGAGGTCGAGGTCCGGATTCGCGGCCGCGGCGGCGAGCGCCTCCTCGGCGGTGCGGGCCTCGACGAATGCCATGTCCCCGGCCAGCGGCGCGAGCGCCACCTTGAGGGCAACGCGCACCATTTCGTGGTCGTCGGCCAGCAGGAGCTTCATGGGCGGACTCCCGGGGTGAGTCGAAGGCGGGGCGGGAACGGTTGCCGCCAAATACTACAATAGCCGCCGCGCGCCCTTGATCGGGCCCGCGCGGTGACGCGGCGAGGTGCCATGACTGGCGAGAACCGGATCGACCGCACGACCCCCAGGACGGCCGCGAGGGCCGGCGCCGAGCCTGCCGGGGATCCTGGCCGCTCTCCTGGCGCTGGCCGCGCTGGCCGGCTGCAGCGAGCGCCCGGTCGGGGTGACCGAGCTTTCGGACGCCCGCTTCCTCGCATCCCCCGATCCCCGCCCGCCGCCGGACGACGCGCCATGGCAGCCGCAGCGCCTCCCCGACGACTGGCGGGCGAGCCGACCGGGCGCCGCCGGGTTCGGCTGGTATCGCTTCGCCGTGGACCTGCCGGATCCCGCCGGGCGCGACTTCGGCTTCTACCTCACCGCGACGCTCTCCAACGGGCAGCTGTTCGTGAACGGCGTGCTGGCGGGCCAGTCCGGCGATCTCGAGGGCCCGCCGCCGGAGCGCTGGGAGGCGGCGCAGCTCGCTGACGGTGCCGCGCGGCCTCCTGCGCGCCGGGCGCGAACATCGATCGACCTGCGCATCCACGTTCCGCGCGGAGTGCCGGGCGGCATCGGCCCGGCGCTCTTCGGTCCGTGGCAGTCGCTCTACCCGCGCGAGCCTCGCCGACCAGTTCGGCCATACGATCGGGCCCGTCGGTGGCGAGCCTCACGCTGCTGGCGCTGGGCATCTTCATCCTGATCCTGTGGATGCGCATCCGCGACGACGTCGAGTACCTCGTGTTCGCGACGGCCACGATCCTGTGGGGCCTGCACACCGCCGTGACGCTGCTGCCGCGCGCGCCACTGCCGCCGCCGCACTTCGCCGTCTGGTGGAACGCCGTCTACGTGCTGTGGGTGGTGCTGCTCTGCATCTTCTGCGTGCGCTTCGCGCGCGCCCGCTGGCCGCGATACGAGCGCGTGGTGCTCGTGTTCGCCGCCGCGTGCGCCCCCGTGCTCTATGCCGCCGCCGCGGCCGGCGTCCTCCTCCCCGCGGCGGCCGCCATGCGCCTGGGCGCGCTCGCCGCGGCCGCCTTCGCCCTCTACGCCGTCGTGGACAACGCCCGGCGCTCGCGCGACACGGTGAGCGCGCTGCTCCTCGCGACGGCCGGCGTGGCGGCTGCCGTCGGCGTGCGCGACTGGCTCGCGGCGCAGGACCCGGGGAACCTGCGCCCGATGTACCTCGTGCCCTACGTGGCCCTCGCCTTCTTCTGCCTCGTGGGCTGGATCATGATCGACCGCTTCGCGCTCACGCTCGCGAAGTACGAGAAGCTCAACCTCGAGCTCGAGCGGCGCGTGGCCGAGAAGTCGCGCGCGCTGGAGATCGAGGCCGCGCGCCAGGCGCAGGCGCGCCGCGAGGCCGACAGCGCCAACCTCGCCAAGTCGCGCTTCCTCGCCGCCGCGAGCCACGACCTGCGCCAGCCGCTGCACGCGCTCGGACTCTTCGCCTCGGCGCTGGCCCAGCGCGCCCGCGACGACGAGAGCCGCGAGCTCACCGGCCGCATCACCCGCTCCATCGGCGCGCTGGAGTCGCTGTTCAGCGAGGTGCTCGACGTCTCGCGGCTGGACGCGGGCGCGATCAATGCGAGCCCGCGGCCCGTGGCGCTGCAGCCGCTCTTCGACCGCCTCGCCGACGACCTCGCCCCGGCGGCCGAGGAGAAGGGGCTCGCGCTGCGCCTCGTCCCCACCCGCGTCGTCGTGCGCTCCGACCCGGTGCTCCTCGAGCGCGTCCTGCGCAACCTCGTGGCCAACGCCATCCGCTACACCGATGCCGGCGGGGTGCTGGTCGGCGCGCGCCGCCGCGCGGGCGGCGTCGTCCTGGAGGTGCGCGACTCCGGCATCGGCATCCCGGAGGAGCACCGGGCCCGCATCTTCGAGGAGTTCTACCAGGTCGAGCGCCCGGACCGGGACCGGCACCAGGGGCTGGGCCTGGGGCTGTCGATCGTGAGGCGACTGTGCGATCTCCTCGGCCACCCGATCGCGCTCGCCTCCCTTCCGGGCCGTGGCACGACGTTCCGGCTCACGCTCGCCACGGCGAGCGCTGGCGGACGCCGCGCAGGCCGAGCATGCGCCGGCGGCAACCCCGCTCGCCGGCGCCCGGATCGCGGTGGTCGAGGACGACCGCGACGTGCGCGACAGCATGGCCGCCGTCCTTCGGGCCTGGGGCTGCGAGGTCGCCCTCGCGGCCACGGCGGAGGAGGCCCTGCGCCTGGCGGGCTCGGAAGGCCCGCCCTCCGCTCCTCATCGTCGACTACCGGCTGGGCCCGGGCGGGAACGGCATCCAGGTCGCGCGCGACCTGCACCGCGCCTGGGGAGCGGCGGTCCCCACCGTCATCATCTCGGGCGAGTCCTCCGAGGCCGAGATCGGGCGCATCCGGGAAAGCGGGTTCCCGCTGCTGCGCAAGCCCGTGCCTCCCGCGAAACTCCGGAGCCTCCTCGCGCACCTGCTCGCGGGCGAAGCGCGCTGAACGCCGGCGCTCAGCGGCTCACGAGCCTCTCCGTCTCCACGACCCGGCCGTTGCGGTAGTGCGCGAGGAAGACCTTCAGGCGCGGGAACGGCGTGCGCCCGCGCAGCCGCTTCACCTCGGTCAGGTACGCCTCGGTCACCATGATCACCTGGTTCGCCTGCCGCCAGGCGGCGAGCGACGGATCGCCCCGCGCCACGCTCTTCAGGCCCGCGACCTTCGTGAGCGCACGCACGAACTTGCCCTCGACGCCCATCGCGCGCGCGGCTTCGAAGAACTCCCCCAGCCGCTGCGGCGGCACCTCGTCCTCCTGGAAGACTTCGCGCGCGTGCTCGAGCGCCCGTGAGACCTGGCGGCCGCGCGCGCGATGGCGGCGGCGGCGCTCGAGTTCCTGCCGGCGCGCCTCTGCCGCGCTCACCGCGAGGTGGCGCTCCGGCCGCCCGCCGGCCACCGGGTGCGCCGACGGATCGCCCAGCAGGCTGAACTGCGCGAGCGTCTTCCACATCACGGGACTGGGCCACTTCACCGACCGCGCGTAGGCGATCCTCGCCTCCAGCGCCGCGCGCCCGAGCGAGCTGCCCCCGAGCACTTTCTCCAGGAAGACGCGGCAGATCACGTCCGCGTGCAGGTTTTCGGCCGACGGTCCATAGGCGACGGTCGTGCTGCCGAAGAAGCCGCGGGCACCCTGGGCGAGATACTCGAGCGCGATGCCCCGGGTGCCGCGGCCGGGCCACTGCGCCTGCAGCGAATCGCGCTGCCCGGTGGGGTTGGTGACGTTGGAGGAATCGTAGAGCTGGGCGCCATAGCAGCATTCCGCGGCGACCACGGTGCCCGGCGTGACCCGCCCCCGCAGGCTGCGCGCGCTGAGCGCGAGCGGCTGCGAGCCGGCGAGGTCGGAGCCGTCCTCGGGATGCTCGCCGTTGAACCCGTCGTCCATGTTCCCGCCGTGGCAGTTGATGAAGTGCACGCGCGGCGCGAGGTCCGCCGCCGTCCAGCGGTCCTCCCGCGGCGGGCTCAGCGCAAGCCGGGAGGCGCCGCCGAAGACCGATCGCGCCGTCATCCGGCTCGATTCCTCCCAGGATGCCGCCGACAGCCCGAACCAGTCCCGGTAGGCCGAGCGCGGCAACGGGCGCGCCGCGGCGGCCAGGCGCAGCAGCTCCACGAGGAAAGCGGGGCGCTTCGCCCAGAGCAGGTCGGGCAGCCTTCCCACCACGCGGGACGGGTACTGGAAGTCGGCCGGGAGCTTCGAGAACGGCGCATCGCACGCGTAGGGCATGTCGCTGGGCACCGTCATGTCCGCGTCGCCGCTGCCGGCCGCGTTCACGAGCCCCGTCGGATTCTCGAGCTCCTGCATCGGGAGCAGCCCTGGTTCTTGATCGCGGGGTCGAGCCACATCGTGGTCGAGCCGTTCGTGACCTCGATCGAGTACTTGTAGAGCTCGCGGTAGTCGTTGTAGTCCTTCCAGCGGAAGGTGGCTGCCCTCGTTGTCGGGGCTGTGGAACTGCCCGCCGCCGCTCATGACGAACCTCTCGTAATCGCGCTCCATCTCCGACCTGATCTTCTTCTCGGCCTTCGCGGTTTGCGTCCGGAGAAGGGCCATCAGGTGCTCGTCGCGCCGGACCAGCAGGTGGGCGAGCCGGGCGCCGCCGTCGCCGCGCTCTATCCGGATGCCGTCTTCCGTGAAGGACCAGCCCTTCGTCTCGATGATCCAGACGATCTCGACGTTGGCCGATTTCCACGGGACCTCGGTCTCCGGCTCGACATGGATCCCTTTGGCGTCGATCGTGACCGGCACCTCGATCTTCCTCCCCCTCGCCACGATCCTGCTCTGCTTCCATCGCCTTCTCGCGGGCATCTTCATCTCCCTTTGGACAAGAACCGGCCTGCATCCCCCGCCCGGGCCAGTTCGTTGGCAAGGCCGGCATGGGCGGGATGCCGGTACTTCGAAGCCTCGACCCGCGCGGCAAGCGCGCGCGCCTCGGCTTCCTCGCCCAGGCGAAGCCTGGCGCGGGCAAGGAGCGTGATGGCCGGAAAATTGTCGTTGGCCGCGAGCGGCTGCAGCCTGCGGGCCGCGTCGCTCCAGCGCTCGCGGGCGGCGTCCTTGCGCCCCTCGCGGGCGAGCGCGTCGCCGGCGATGAGCTCGACCCGTCCCCACGATCTCGGCCTGGAGCCGGTTGAGCTTCACGCCGGAGGACTCGATGCGGCGGACCCTGGCGAGATAGGCCTGCGCCTCCCCGCCCGGAATTCCGCGTCCGGCGGCCGCGTCGACCTGCGCCTCGAGCGCCACGAGCAGGCCATCGAGGCTCACCTGCCAGTTGAGCGCCGTGGCGTCGCTCGCCAGCAGGCGCGCCGCGTCGGGCCGCACCGCGCGCAGGATCCCGCGGGCCTCCTCGCGCCGCCCGAGGGCCAGCTCGACCTCCGCCAGGCGCAGGCGGTTGAAGCACGACTCGGAGAGCCAGAAGAGGTTGTCCGCGTCCGCCGCGACCAGCTCCTTCGCGGCCTCCACGGAGGTCCGCGCGTCCTCGAGCGCCGCCCGCGCGTCGCCGAGGTTGAGCTTGAGCCGCGCAAGCTCGAAGCTCGCGTTGGCGCCGTTGCGCAAGGCCTGCTTGTCCCTTGCGGCGTCGGGCATCGACCGCAGGACGCCGAGCCGCGCCTGCTGCGCCGCGATCGCGGCGGCGTAGTCGCCACTGGCCTCGTGCGCCTTCGCGATCCAGCCGTGGGCCTCGGCGAGCTCGAAGGCGACCGCAGGCCGCGCTGCGGCGATCGACTCCAGCACTTCCCGGGCCTCCGCGAACGAAGCCAGCGCCTCGGTCACGCGGCCGCGGTCGAGCAGGACCACGCCCAGGTTCTGGCTGGCGTAGGCCGTCTCGAGCCGCCAGTCGGCGTTGGCCGCGTCGATGCGAACGAGCCGCCGCGCCAGGTCGCGGTACTCGAGGAACGCCTTCTCCGCCTCCTCGGCCTGGCCGCGGCGCCAGGCGACGTAGCCCACCCAGTACACGCTCTGCGCGTGATCGAAGAGGCGCTGGCCGTCTCCGGGCGAACGGGCCAGGAGCTGGGCCGTCGTGTCGGAGGCGCTGGCGAAGGCGGCGAGCGCCCCCTCGAGCTGGCCGCGCTGCTCGCGGATCTCGCCGATGAGGTGCTGGGCGCGCGAGCGCTGCGCGAGTGCCCGGGCGTCGAGCCGGTCCGGGTCCTGCCCCTCGTAGTAACCAAGCGCCTTTTCGCCGACGGCGTCCAGCGCATCGAGGCGCCCGACCGGCTCGAGCCGCCGGCGCAGGTCGCCGAGCATGAACTCCACCAGGTCCTCGGCCTGCGCGCGCCGGTCCTGGGCCTCCGCGCGGGAGTGCAGCGCGACGGCCGTGAGCACCGTCATCGCCGCCATGCCCGCAAGCGAGGCGGCCGCGATCCACGCCAGCCGCCGCACCCGGCGCTGCGAGTCCCGCCGCGCGAGGTCGTCCAGGTCGACGGCGGGCCGCAGCATGCCGGCCACGAGCTTGAGCAGCGCGAGGCGCCGGCCGTCGCCCTTCGGGCGCAGGTCGGCCGCCACCGGCTCGGGCGCGGCGCCGGCCGGCCGGCCGTCGGGCCCGGTCGCGAAGCGAAGCGCCTCGGGGAAGCACTCCTCGCTCTCGCGGCCGGCGATCCGGCTCGCGAAGGGCTCGCCCGAGGCGATGACCGCGAGCACGCGCGAGCCGCCGTGCAGGGCCTTGAACTCGACGATCTCGCGATTGACCCAGTCCGAGCGCGCCGCCTCGGGCGAGCACACGACCACCAGGAAGCGGCTGCGCGCCAGGGCCTCGCGGACCGTCGAGCCGAGGTCGCTGCCGGCCTGGAGCTCCTCGCGATCGCGGAAGACGGGCTTCAGGTGCGCCGGGACCTCGCCCAGCGGCGTCGGCCGGCCCACGAGGCGCCCGGGCACGCGATAGGTCTCGAGCGCGCGCTGCAGTGCCGCGGCCACCGGCGCGTCGCGGTGGCTGTAGCTGATGAAGGCCCAGAACTTCGGCGCGCCCGGATCCACGGCCGTCCCCCCCGATCGCCGCTCGCATCGCGTGGGCGGATGGTAACTCGAACGGGCGGCGGAACGACCCTCACCCCCGACCCCTCTCCCAAGGGAGAGGGGAGAAAAGGGCTCCCTCTCCCAAGGGAGAGGGGAAAAAGGGCTCCCTCTCCCTTGGGAGAGGGCTGGGGTGAGGGTCCGGGATGAGTGTGGGATAATTCCACCCCCGCCCGCCTCAGCAATCGCCAAGGATCGCCCGTGAAGAAAGTCGCCGCCCTCGTCGCCTCGCTCGTCCTCGCGCTCCTCGCCGCCGGCTGCGGGAGCTCCGGCAGCTCGGCGGACTACCCGAAGGACTTCAAGGTCGAGGCGGGCGACGGCGCGGTCATCATCACCTGGACCGAGGAGCCGGACGTCGTGTACTGGCTCTTCTGGGGCAGGGGCCCCAACATCACCACGACGAACTGGACCACCTCGCTCGGCACGGCGGTCCCCGGGGTGACTTCGCCGCGCGTGATCACGGGCCTCACCAACGGCCAGACCTATTCCTTCACGATCAACGGCCGCAAGGACGGCGGGCCCGGCGGCGAGGGCGCGCCCACGCAGGCCGTCGTGCCGCAGTTCGCCGGCGGCAACTGGCGCGTGGGCGAGCCCATGGGCACGGGCCGGCTGGGCGGCGTCTCCGGGGGCCTGAGCCCCACGACCTACGTCACCATGGCCCTCGGCGAGAACGGCACGATCTACTCCCGCGCGCGGGACGGGGTAACCACCAACCCCACCAACCCGACGGCCCCCGCGCAGCTGAACGGGATCGCGTACGGCACCGCGGGCTGGGTCGCCGTCGGCGCCAACGGCACCTCGGTCGCGGCGCTCGACGGGATCACCTGGGAGTCGAAGGCGACGGGCGTCACCGCCAACCTCCTGGGCATCTCCACGAGCAGCCTGGGCGGGTACATCGCCACCGGCGCGGGCGGGACGATCCTGCTGGGCTCGATCGGCGCCGCCTGGACGATCGTCACCGCCTCGGGCACGACAAGCGACCTCTACGCCGCGGCCTACGGCAGCGGACGCTACGTGGCGGTCGGCGCCGCGGGAACGATCGTCACCTCCGAGGACGGCCTCACGTGGACGCCCACGCCCTCGGGCACGACGAACGACCTGCGCGGCGTCGCCTTCGCGTCGATAACGACCACCACGGACGGGGTGGCGACGACGACTTCCCACTACGTCGCGGTCGGCAAGGCCGGAACGGTCCTGCACAGCACGGACGGGCTTGCCTGGACGGTGCTCGCGCCGGTCGTCGGGGCGAACGACCTCAACGCCGTGATCTACGGCGGCCAGTTCGTGGCGGTGGGCAGCGCCGGCGGCATCTACACGAGCCCCGACGGCCTCGCGTGGACGCCGCGGCCATCGGGCACGACCGCCGACCTCACCTCCGTGACGAGGACGCAGACGGGCTATACGGCCGTGGGGACGGCGGGGACGATCGTCTCGTCGTTCTGACCTACCCTCACCCCCGGCCCCTCTCCCAAGGGAGAGGGGAGCCACACACCCTCACCCCCGGCCCCTCTCCCAAGGGAGAGGGGAGCAGAAATCTCCCTTCTCCCTTGGGAGAAGGGATGGGGATGAGGGTGGATGAGACGCCGTAACTTTCCAGCGGCGCGCATACCCTACAATTCGCACCCCGGAAACCGCATTTCGTCCCTCCCCGGTGGCCACGAGCCCCGGGGCGGCATACCCTCCCGCATCTCCCGATACCCGGAAGAATCGCCATGACGCTTCGCCATACCCTGGTCCTCGTCCTCGCCCTTGCCCTCGTTGCCTGCGACAAGGGGCCGGCAACGCCCCAGAAGGGCGCGAATGCCCCGGCCGGGCAGCCCCTCCTCCTCTCCAACGAGGACGTCCTCACGATCCGCACCAGCGCCCTGGCCTCGGGCCCCGTCATCACCGGCTCGGTGCAGCCCGAGCGCCGGGCCGACCTGCGCGCCGAGGTCTCGGCGGTCGTGCTGCAGGTGCTGAAGGAGAACGGCGACGTCGTGCGCCGCGGCGACCTGCTGGTGCGGCTCGACGACACCGCCATCCGCGACGGGCTGGCCTCGGCCGAATCGGCCAGCGCGCGCCTCGTCCCAGGCCTTCGAGCAGGCCGAGCGCCAGTTCGCAGCGCATGAAGACGCTGCGCGGCTCCGGGCATGACCTCCGCCCAGCAGCTCGAGGACGCCGAGGTGCGCCGCAACAACGCGCAGAGCGACGTCGAGGGCGCCAAGACCCGCGTCGTGCTCGCCCGGCAGCAGCTGCAGCGCACCGAGGTGCGCGCGCCCTTCGACGGCGTGGTGAGCGAGCGCAAGGTTTCGGCCGGCGACACCGCGCAGGTCGGCAAGGAGCTGCTCAAGGTGATCGACCCCGCGAGCATGCGCTTCGAGGGCCTGGTGTCGGCCGACCACATGCGCGATCCGTGCAAGGCCGGGCAGACGGTGAGCTTCCGCGTCAACGGCTACCCCGACCAGGAATTCACCGGCAAGGTGCGCCGCGTCAACCCCGCGGCCAACGCCACCACGCGCCAGGTCGAGGTGCTGGTCGACTTCACCGGGCGAGAAGCAGCCGCGCCTGGCCGGCCTGTACGCCGAGGGCCACATCGAGACCGCCTCCGCCGTCAGCCTCACCCTGCCGGCCACCGCGCTCGTGCGCGACGGCGACAAGGCCTCGGCCTGGCGCGTGAAGGACGGCAAGCTGCAGAAGGTGGCGCTCGCGCTGGGCGAGCGCGACCCGCGCACGGGGCACTTCGTCCTCAAGGGCGGGCTCGCGGAGGGCGACCAGGTGCTGCGCCACCCGAACGCGCTGCTCAAGGAGGGCCAGCTCGTGCAGGCCTCCGCGCCGCCGGCGCCGACCAAGGCCGCGGCCTCGGCGGACGCCGCGCCCGCGCGCAACTAGCCCGGGGGACCCAAGGCCATGTTCCTCTCCGACTTCAGCATCAAGCGGCCGGTCGCGACGGTCGTCATCATCATCGGCCTCATGTGCCTGGGGCTGCTCGCCCTGAAGAACCTGCGCGTGAACCAGATCCCCGACGTCGAGCAGCCGGTGCTGGTCGTGCGCATCCCCTACCCCGGCGCCTCGCCCGAGACGGTCGAGCGCGAGATCGTGAACCGCATCGAGAAGGCGCTGCAGTCGATCCCGCAGGTCTACCAGATCCGCTCCACGGCGGCCGAGAGCAACGCCACCATCGTGCATCATCTTCAACTTCAAGAAGAACATGGTCGAGGCCTCCGACGAGATCCGCAACGCCATCGCCTCGGTGCGCCACAAGCTGCCGGTGGAGATGCGCGAGCCGATCCTGCAGCGCATCGACCCGTCGGCGCAGCCGATCATGCAGCTGGCGCTGTCGTCCACCGCGCAGACGCACGCCGAGATCTCGCGCCTGGCCGAGGACGAGCTCGCCGACCGCTTCCGCGGCATCGACGGCGTGGCGGTGGTCAACGTGAACGGGGCGCTGCGGCGCGAGCTGTCGGTGCTGCTGCACGCCGAGAAGCTGCGCGAGTACAACGTCTCGGTGACCGACGTGGTGAACGCGCTGCGCACGCAGAACACCACCGCGCCGGTCGGGCAAGCGTGAAGGGCCCGCTGGACGAGCAGAGCATCCGCCTGGTGGGCCGCATCGAGTCGCCGGCGGAGTTCGAGCAGATCGTCCTCAGGCGCCGCGGCAACGAGGTGGTGCGCCTGGGGCAGGTGGCGAGCGTCGCAGACGGCTTCGCCGAGCTCGCGAGCTTCAGCGTGCGCAACGGCCACCCCAACGTCGGCATCTCGGTCACCCGCTCGCGCGACGCCAGCACCGTCACCGTGGCCGCGAAGGTGCGCGACACCGTGAAGGAGATCAACAAGACGCTGCCCGCCGGCACCAAGCTCGAGGTCACGCAGGACGGCGGCGAGGACGCGGAGGACAGCCTGAACAACGTGATCGAGGCGCTGGTCTTCGGCGGCGGTGCTCACGATCTTCGTGGTCTACGTCTTCCTCAACTCCTGGCGCTCCACGCTGATCACCGCGCTGTCGCTGCCGACCTCGGTGATCGCGGCCTTCATCGCCGTCTGGGTCTGCGGCTTCACGCTCAACTTCATGACCCTGCTGGGGCTGTCGCTGGCCATCGGCGTGCTGATCGACGACGCCATCGTGGTGCGCGAGAACATCGTGCGCCACATGGAGCGCGGCGAGGACCGCGTCACGGCGGCCCGCGCGGGCACGGCCGAGATCGGCCTGGCGGTGACCGCCACCACCTTCTCCATCGTCGCGGTGTTCGTGCCGGTGGCCTTCATGGGCGGCGTCGCCGGCGAGTGGTTCCGGCCCTTCGCGCTCACCGTGGTCACCTCGGTGCTGGTGAGCCTGTTCATCTCCTTCACGCTCGACCCGATGCTGTCGGCCTACTGGGGCGACCCCGTCGGCTACCAGCAGCAGGCGAAGAAGGGCATCCGCCTGCTGGCTCTCGCGCTTCAACGTCTGGTTCGACCACCAGGCCGACCGCTACGGCCACGTGATCGCCTGGGCGCTGCACCACCGCCGCTGGATGACGCTCATCGCGGTGGCGAGCCTCGTGGGCGCGCTCGCCCTGCAGGCCACGGTCGGCGGCTCGAGCTTCCTGCCGGCCTCCGACGTCCGGCATCGTGGCCATCGAGGTGCGCACGCCCTCGAGCGCGAGCCTGGAGTACGCGCGCCTCAAGGTGGAGAAGGCCGCGGAGCTGGCGCGCACCGTCGCCGAGACGAAGGCCACCAACAGCAACGTGAACGCGAGCGGCGGCCGCGTCTACGTGGACCTCGGCAAGAGCACGAAGCGCAAGCGCTCCGCCGCCGCAGATCGCCGTGGACCTGCGCAAGCTGATGGCGCGGCTGGTCGGCGCCGAGTACGTGGTGCTCGACGACCTCAACAACGGCGCGCAGGAAGCCGGTGCAGATCCAGTTCTCCGGCCCGGACTCGCGCCAGCTGCTGGACATCACCAACGACTTCATGGACGAAGCTGCGCCAAGGTGCCGGGCGCGGTCGACGTGGGCCTGTCGGAGCAGGAGCCGAAGGACGAGCTGAAGATCGAGCTCGACCGCGGCCTCGCCAACGCGCTGGGCATCTCGGTGGGCGACGCGGCGCAGGCGCTGCGCGTGGCCTTCGCCGGCGTCGAGGTCGGCGACTGGGTCGATCCCACCGGCGAGTCGCGCGACGTCGCGGTGCGCCTGCACCCCGACGACCGCGTCGACGCCGAGCAACATCGAGCGCCTGCCGATCGCCGTGACCGGCAGCAACATGATGGTGCCGCTGGACCAGATCGCCACCATCACCATGGGCAAGGGCCCGGCGCAGATCCAGCACCAGGACGGCAAGCGCATGATCGCCGTGTCGGCCAACGCGCAGGGCCGCTCGCCCGGCGAGGTGACCGCCGACGCGCTGAAGATCGCCAAGCAGATCGAGTTCCCGCCCGGCTACGGCCTGGAGCTGGGCGGCGCCTCGCGCGACCAGCAGGAGGTGTTCCGCGAGATGGCCATCGCGCTGGTCATGGGCATCGCGCTCATGTACCTGGTGCTGGTGATGCAGTTCGGCTCCTTCACCGCGCCGCTGCCGGTGATGCTGTCGCTGCCGCTGTCGCCTCATCGGCGTGGTGCTGGCGCTGCTCGCCACGCGCGGCACGCTCAACCTGATGAGCTTCATCGGCGTGATCATGCTGATGGGCCTGGTGGCCAAGAACGCGATCCTGCTGCTCGACTGCGCGCGCAAGGAGGAGGCGCAGGGCGTCGTCGCGCGAGGAGGCGCTGATGCACGCCGGGCGCGTGCGCCTGCGGCCGATCCTGATGACCACCTTCGCGCTCATCGCCGGCATGCTGCCGGTGGCGATCGGCCTGGGCGAGGGCGGCGAGTTCTACCGGCCGATGGCCGTGGCCATCATCGGCGGCACCATCACCTCGACGCTGCTCACGCTGCTGGTGGTGCCGACCTTCTACGACTCCATCGAGATCTCGCGCGACCGCGCGTTCGCCAAGTTCCACGCGCGCGAGGCGCGCTGGAACCCCTTCGCGGCGTTCGTCGCCACCTTCGTGGAGGCGCTCCTCGTCCTCGCCGGCATCCGCATGCTCTGGCGCGGCGCGAGGAAGGGGTACGCGAAGCTGGCCGGGCGCCGGGCGCCCCGGGCCGCGGAGCCCGTCGCCGGCGATTGAGGTAGAGTCGGGTCATCGTTTCCCTCCCGAGAAGAAGACGACGATGACCCGAACCTCCCTCCGCGCAACCTTTCTCGCGGCCCTCCTCGCCGCGCTTCCCGCCCACGCCTTCGACCTGCAGGGCCACCGCGGCGCCCGGGGGCTCGCCCCCGAGAACACCGTGCCAGGCTGGAAGAAGGCCCTGGAGCTCGGCGTCGACACGATCGAGTGCGACATGGCGATCACGAAGGACGACGTCGTGGTCGTCCACCACGACCTTCGGCTGAACCCCGACACCACTCGCGGCCCCGACGGCAAGTGGCTGGAGGGGCCCGGCCCGAACATCGCCGACCTCACCTTCGAGGAGCTGCAGAAGTACGACGTGGGACGCCTGAAGCCGGGGACGAAGTACGCCGGGGAGTTCAAGTACCAGGAGCCGGCCGACGGCACCCGGATCCCGCGTCTTTCGGACCTCTTCGACCTGGTGAAGAAGTCCGGCAACGCGAAGGTCGGCTTCGACTGCGAGACGAAGCTGTCGCCCCTCGAGCCCAACGCGACGCGGCCGCCGGAGGAGTTCGCGAAGCGTGCCGTCGCGGAGATCCGCAAGCACGGCATGGCCGGGCGCATGATGGTCCAGTCGTTCGACTGGTCGACGCTCCAGGTGATCCAGAAGGAGGCGCCCGGAGATCCGCACGATGTACCTCTCCTCGCCGCGCACGCTCAAGCCGGAGGCCGACGGCAGGCCGTCCCCGTGGCTCGCGGGCTTCTCGCCGGAGCAGCATGGCTCCGTGCCCAAGGCGGTGAAGGCCGCGGGCGGGAAGATCTGGGCGCCCAACCAGACCTACCTCACGCCGGAGCTGCTCGCCGAAGCGCGCTCGCTCGGGCTCACGGTGATCCCGTGGACGGTCAACAGCCCGGACATGATCCGGAAGCTCCTCGACATGGGCGTGGACGGCATCATCTCGGACCGGCCGGACCTGGTGCAGGAAGAGCTCAAGAAGCGCAAGTAGCCCGATGGGCCGCTCGCCGCCCCTGCTCGCGCGGGCGCTGTTCGCCGCCTGCCTCGCCCTCGCCGCCGCGTGCGCGCGCGCCGGGCTGCGGGCCGAGGCCGTCGCCACCGATCCCGCCTCGCCCGCCGTGCTCGCGCGCGACCAGCCGCTCCACGTCCGGATCGAGTACGCGGGCGCCGAGGGCCACCACTTCTGGGCCAAGCCCTACTTCCGGGGCCAGCCCGTCAAGCGCGTGAAGTTCAACGCCTCCCTGCGCTACACGGGGTCCGGCACGGCCCTGGGCTGGTTCTCGCTCGACCAGGCGGAGGCGGTCGACGAGGTCCGCATCGTCGCGGGCGGCGGCCAGCCCTTTCGCGAGATCGAGGTCCACCGCCTGCCCGTGGACGTCCGCGGGACGGGCGCGCCCGGGCAGGGGCCCGCCCGCGCGCAGTGGGTCGAATCGCTGCGCGGCGAAGGCGAGGCGCGGCGCCGCCGCGAGATGGACGAGGCGATGGCGCGCCCCGCGTCCGCCGCCGACTCCCTCATCGGCACCGGCTTCATGCTCGCCGTCCTCGGCATCGCGATCGGGGGCGTGGCGCTCCCCGTCCTGGCCGTGCGGCGCTGGCGGGGCGGCTGGCGCGTCGCCGCGGGGCTGCCCCTGGCGGGGTTGGCGTTCGTCGCGGGGCGGATCGTCGTGGACACGGCGCGCGACCCCACCTCGCACAACCTCTGGCCGTTCGAGGTCCTGATGGCCGGCGGCGCGGGGCTTGCCTTCCTCGCGGTCGTGTTCCTGGCGCGGAAGGCGACCGGCGCAAGCTGACCGTTTCCCTGTCATCCCCCAGCCTCCCTCCCGCGTTAAGGGACCGGGCCGATCCGGCCCACCCGACCTGGGAGAAGCCCGTGCTCGAATCGCTGCAGTCCGCCCTCGCCACCAACCAGCTGGTCTCGGGGGGCGTCGTGCTGGCCGCCCTCGGCGTGGCCGCCATGTGGCTGCGCGAGGTCCCGGGCAAGTTCGCCAAGTGGGCGAAGCACTTCTTCGTGACCACCCTCGCGGTCGACAGCCGCGAGGAGCTCCTGTTCCCGGCGCTCGTGGAGTACATGGACACCCGCGAGGCGCTTCGCCGCCTGAACAACTTCACGGCGCGCACCGTCCGCGACCAGGACTCCAGCTACCAGAGCCTGGACGACGAGCTGCAGCAGGGCGGCCGGCCGCACACGGCCTTCTCGCCCGGCGAGGGCTTCCACGTCTTCATGCTGGACGGGCGCCTCATGTGGATGAAGCGCGAGGTGCAGGTGGGCATGGCGGTCGTGGAGCGGATCACGCTGTCCACGCTCGGCCGCGACAAGGCGCCGCTGGAGGCGCTCGTGCACGCCGCCATGGACCACCGCATCGCCCGGGAGCTCAACCGCATCGCGATCTACGTGCCCAGCACGTACGGCAACGACTGGACGCGCGCGCGCCTGGGCAACAACCGCAAGCTCGATTCCGTCGTCCTCACGGCCGGCCAGCAAGGAGGCCATCCTCGCCGACCTCGGGCGCTTCTTCGCGAGCCGCGAGCGCTACGAGACGCTCGGCATCCCGTGGCGCCGCGGCTACCTGCTCTACGGCCCGCCCGGCACGGGCAAGACCTCGCTCGTCACGGCGCTCGCCTCGGAGCTCGCCCTCAACGTCTGCGTGCTCTCGCTCGCCTCGCCCAACGTCACCGACGAGAAGATCGGCAACCTGCTGGCGAGCGTGCCGCGCCGCTCGGTGATCCTCATCGAGGACGTGGACGCCTTCTTCCAGAGCCGCGCCAAGGCCGACGCGCAGGTGCGCGTGTCCTACTCCGGGTTCATCAACGCGCTGGACGGCGTGGCCGCCCACGAAGGGTCCGTGGTGTTCCTCACCACCAACCACCCGCACCTCATCGACGAGGCGGCCATCCGCTCCGGGCGCGTCGACTTCCGCCTGGAGCTGGGCCCGTGCGACCGCGGCCAGCTCGAGCGCATGTTCCTCAAGTTCGTCGACGACCCGGCGGCGGCCGCCCGCTTCGCCGACGCGGTGGCGCCCGGCCGCTGGTCGCCGGCGCAGGTGCAGGAGCGGCTGCTGAAGGCCGGCACGCTGGAGGAGGCCCTCGCCCTCTTCGAGGAAGGGCCGGCCGGCGAGGTCGCGGTGCTGCGCGCCGCTTGAATGGCGCGGCGGTTTGCGAGAGACTGCATCCGTCGCGCTTCCCGCCTCCCTGGAGAGCCCATGCTGAAGACCGTCGCCGCGTGCCTCGCCCTCCTTCCCTTCGCGTCGCTGGCCGACACCTGCCCGTGGCTCGGCGCGGACGCCGCGTCGCAGGTGATCCTCGCGGCCACGCCGACCGTCACCCACCAGAAGAACCCGGTGTTCGCGAACGGCAGGGGCCTGGTCGCCTCGACGACCTGCCGCTTCCAGGAGCCGGGCGAGCTCGTCGGCCAGCTCGCCGTGATCGTGATGGAGTTCAGCTCCTACGACACGGCCACGGCCGCCTACCAGAAGGAGCTGAAGGACCAGGCCTCGCGCGCGAAGCCCTCCAAGATCGGCGCGGACCCGGCGTTCTTCACCTACAACCCCGGTTTCTCCGCCGCCAGCTACACGGTGAAGGGCAAGCAGCTCGTCTTCGTGAACCACGTGCTCGGCAAGCGGGTGAAGGAGGCGATGCAGAAGGACCCCGACGGCGCCGTGCTCTCCACGCACGAGGTGGCGCGGCGGGTGCTCGAGAAGCTCTAGGTCCGTGGCGGGCGTTTTGACCGTCACGGGGGCGGTGGAGCACCATCCGGGGATGTCCACGGCCACCATCCTGCGTCGCGCCTTCGCGGCGACCATCCTCCTGGGGTGCGCGCCGGCCCTCGCGGCGGCCGCCGAGCCCAGGGTGGCCCTGGTGATCGGCAACGCCACCTACCCCGCCGCGCCCCTTCGCAATCCCGCCAACGACGCGAACGCCATCGCCGCCCGCCTTCGCGCGCATGGGCTTCGAGGTGACGCTGCGCACCAACGTGACGCAGCGCGAGTTCACGCGCGCCGTGAGCCAGTTCGGCCAGGCGCTCAAGCCGGGCAGCGTGGCGCTCTTCTACTACGCCGGCCACGGGATGCAGGTGCGCGGCCGCAACTTCCTCATCCCCGTGGACGCCGACATCCAGAGCGAGGCGTCCGCGCGCAGCGAGTCGGTGGACCTCGACCTCGTCCTGGAGCAGCTGGGACCTTCGCGCCTGAGCATGGTCATCCTGGATGCCTGCCGCAACAATCCCTTCGAGGGGAAGTTCCGGACCGCGCGCGGCAGCGGCCTGGCCCAGGTGGACGCGCCCAAGGGGACGCTCCTCGCCTACGCCACGGCGCCGGGCAAGGTCGCCTCCGACGGCGACGGCGCCAACGGCCTGTACACGGCCGAGCTCCTCAAGGCGATGGAGATCCCGGGCGCCAAGGTCGAGGAGGTCTTCAAGGCCGTGCGCGTCAACGTGATCAAGGCCACGGCCGGCGAGCAGATCCCCTGGGAATCGTCCTCGCTCACGGGCGACTACTACTTCAAGCCCGCCGCGGCCAGGGCCGATGCCGGCAAGCCGGCCGGCCAGGCGGAGCTGCAGTCGAAGCTGGACGCCGAGCGGCAGGCGCGCGAGAAGGAAGCGCAGGCGCTCAAGGCCGAGATGGAGAAGCTGCGCGAGGAAGTCCGCCGGCTGTCCGACGCCTCGGCGGCGGCGGCCGCGCCGGAAGCCACTGCCGCTTCCCAGCCGGCGGCACCGGCGGCGGCGAAGAAGCGCGAGGAACCGGCCAAGCCGGTCGAGTCGACGAAGCCGCAGGAACGGCCCGTTTCCCCCGGACCGAAGGCGAAGGAAGCCAAGAAGGTCGCCGCCGCCCCTCCGAAGGACGGCGCGCCCGCGCCGCGGCTGCGCGAGGCCGCCGTGAAGGAGTGGAATCGGCGCCTGCGAGTCCTCGAGGGCGAACGCGGCCGGCTCGACTTCGCCAAGGCGGCCGCGATCCTCTTCGGGCCTCTCGACGACGCGCAGCTCACCGTGCTGGTCGAAAAGGAGCGCTCCCTGAAGGACCTACCCTACAGCTCCGCCTTCGCGCTGGGGTTCAATTCGGCCGGCGCCATCACCTGGTGGCGCACGTGGAGCCACCCGAAGCCCGACTTCGCCATCGACACGACCCGCGGAAGGTGCACCAGTGTGTCCGCGTCTCGCTGCTTCGTGGTGATGGTGAACGGCGAGTTCCGGGAAGCGGAGTTCCTCGAGTGGGCCCGCAGCGCCGACGGCGGCAACCTCGGGCGCATGCGCACGGCCATGCTGCGCGTGCGCGCGGACCGGCGCTAGCGCCGCGCTACTCCACCAGGGTCTGCGACTGCTCGCGCAGGTACTGCGTGACGTAGTAGAACGAGCCGATGTTCCTGCCCGTGGAGCCCGAGCCCTTCCATCCCCCGAAGGGCTGGTAGCCCGGCCAGGCGCCCGTGGTCGCGCCCTGCGGCCGGTTCACGTAGACCACGCCCGCCTCGATGCGCTCGAGGAAGTGCGGGACCTCCTCCGGCGCGCCGTAGAAGCCGGCGGTGAGCCCGTAGTCGCTGTCGTTGGCGCGGCCAAGCGCCTCGTCCAGCGAATCCACCGCGCCCACGAGCGTGAAGGGCAGGAAGTGCTCGTCGCGCCACAGCCGCGACTCCCAGGGCGCCGCGGCGACCGTGGGCGCCACGAAGTAGCCGCGCGCGAGGTCGCCTTCCGCGAGCTCGCGCGCGCCCGCGAACACGGTTCCCGTGCTCGCGGCCTCCGCGGCCGCCTTGCGGTAGCGCTCGCGCGCCGCGGCGTTGATCACCGGCCCCATCCAGTTGCGGCGCTGGGTCGGGTCGCCCACCGCCGTCTCGTCCGCGAGCCTGGCGAGCCGCGCGACGAGCTCGTCCATCACCGGCCTTTCCACCAGCACGCGGGAGGTCGCGGAGCACTTCTGCCCCTGCAGGCCGAAGGCCGAGCGGTGGATGCCCATGGCCGCGCGCTCCAGGTCCGCGTGCCGCGTCACGATGACCGGGTTCTTGCCGCCCATCTCGGCGATGCACGGCCGCGGCCAGCGGCCCTGGGCGAAGGCGCGCACGATGCCCATCCCCACCTCGCTCGAGCCGGTGAAGGTGACGCCGGCCACGTCCGGGTGCCGCACGAGCGCCTCGCCCACCTCGGCGCCGCTGCCCGTCACGTAGTTCAGCACGCCGTCCGGGATCCCCGCCTCGCGGAAGGACTCCATGAGCAGCGCGCCGCTCCAGGCCGTGTCGCTCGCCACCTTGAAGACCGCGGTGTTGCCCGCCACGAGCGCCGCCCCCACCGGCCCGCCCGCGAGGGCCATGGGAAAGTTGAAGGGGGCGATCACCGCCCACACGCCGTGGGGCTTCATCACCGTGCGGTTGTGGCTCGCGTAGCCCTTGAGGGGATCGTCCGGGAGGAAGCGCACGAACCCGCCGTTCTCCTCCATCTCGTCGCAATACCAGGCGATGAGGTCGGCGGTCTCCTGCACTTCGCCCAGCGCCTCCAGGCGGTTCTTGCCCACCTCGAGCGCCATGGCGGCGGCGAGCTCGTACACGCGCTCCTCGATCCGGCCCGCCGCCCGGCGCAGGAGGGCGACGCGCTCGGGCCACGGCGTGGCCGCCCAGGGCCGGAACGCCGCGCGCGCTGCGGCAACGGCATCGGAAGCATCCTGCGCGGTCCCGCGCGGAAAGCGCGCGAGCAGCCAGTCGCGGTCGATGGGCGAGCGGCACTCGAACTCGGCCCGCGCGAGCCTCGCCTCGGCGCCGATCCGCATCGGATGCAGCGCGCCCAGCCGGCTCCTGACGCGGCCGAGCGCCTCCTCGAACCGCCGGTGCAGCTCTTCCGGCGGGTCGAACATCGTGGAGTACGTGAGCTTGAACGGGGTGTCCTGCATGGCCTGCTCCGGTGCCGGTCGCCTCAGGTGAGCGCGACGAACTCGGGATCGTCCTGGTGGTGGCGCTCGAACTTGAGGAAGTCGTAGTAGCCGCAGCGCCTGCCGCCCGGGAAGTCGCCGCAGATGCCGGGGCGCGCCTCGTAGACGGTGCAGCGGCGCTTGTCCTGGTCGAGGAACATGCACGCGGACTTGAAGACGCCGTCCTTGCGGTGGCGCAGCACCCGCGCCTTCCCGTTCTCGTCCAGGCGCGTGAAGCGGCGCTCGGCCTGCGCGGGCTCGATGGCGAAGTGGCGGGCGAGGCGCGCGATGTCGCGCGCCTTCACCGGGATCTCCTCGTAGGTGCAGCAGTAGGCGGGGCACTTGCCGCAGGAGTAGTTCGTGCGGACGGGGACGGGGAAGGGTTTCTGCTTCTTCATCGCGGGAATGGGAATGGCGGAGGGGACGGCAAAGCGCCGCATTGTACGCGAGCTCAGCGCTGCTCTGAACGACGTCAAGCTCCCGGCGCTCGGAGAACACCGTGGTCACGTGGCCGCGAATGGGCCTTGCACTTCGTTTCCTCCATCGCGATGACGCTCCGCACCTGGTCCGGCGCCCTCCATTGCGTCGATGGATACATCGATGCTTCCGCGCCCTGGCGCGCCAGTTGGTTCCCGTGCCCTCGATCCGGTAGCAGTCGAAGGTGCCCGCGGGGACGGTGATCCGCTCCCGCGCGGCGACCTGAACCGGAAGTTCGGTGATGCCCTGGTCGTCCTCGCCCTCGGGACACGCCGAAGCGCGTGGTCCACTTCTTTCCGACGCCGTACTCGAGCGGCTGCTCCTGCCGGGGCGTGAACCGCTGGCCCTTGCCGTTCTGGACCATGTTGCCCAGCAGGTCCAGGATGACGCGGCCGCCGTTCATGATCACCTGCGTCTCCGATGATGGCGGTCACGTGGAGGGAGACATCCCTTTCGGCCGACTCCCCCCCGCCAGCCGGTCGATCACGCGATAGGTGTAGCGATCGCCGATCTTGAACGCCGTGCTCGGCCTTCGCGTGCCCGGCGGTGAACGGATTGCCCGCCGGGCGCGACGATCTCGACCCGGGCTTCCCCCTGCGCGGCGAGCAGCCGGTCGAGCTGCAGCTGCGCCAGCTCCGCGAAGCGCCCGCTGGGGTAGCGGCGCAGGTAGGCCTCCACCGGCGCCGGGTCCTTCGCGAGCTTCGCCTTCTCGAAGACCGCCAGCTCCTCGCGGAACTCGCGCTCCTCCTCCTCCGCCGAGAGCTTGCGCAGCCGCTCCGGCGGGACGAAATAGAAATCCTCCTCGAGCGAGGTGCTCTCCCACGGGACCTGCCGGCCGCCGGAGGCGCGGCGCACGCCGAGGCGCACGCGCTTGAACACGTCCTCGATCTTGGCCTCGCGCACCCGCATCTCGCGCAGCAGGTTCTCCGTGTAGAGCCCGTTGGCCCCCTCGCCGTCGTCGGCGGTGTTTCCCGGCGCCGTCGCGTAGGCGAGCAGCGTTCCCGTGGGCGCGTCCATCTGCGACAGGCCCTTCTGCTCCACGCGGGCCTCGCCCGCGAAGGGGTTGTCGCGGCAGGCGTCCAGGATGATCACGTTCATCGGGTTGGCGGCGCTCCTCACGCCGCCCAGCAGGCCGGACATGTCCACGCACTGCGCGGCGACGTCGCCCGCGCCGGCGATCCTCGCGTCCACGGGCAGCAGGTAGTTGCGCCACTGCAGCTGCAGGCCGTGCCCCGCGAAGTAGAAGAGCCCCACGCCCTTCCTCGCGGCGAGCGCTCTCGCGTACGCGTCGATCGCCTCGAGCATCGCCGCGCGCGTCGCGTCCTGCACCAGCGTCACCTCGAAGCCGCTCTCGCCCAGCGCCTTCGCGATGGCGCGCGAGTCGTTGCCGGCGTTCCTGCAATGCGGGCACGGCCCGGTAGGCGGCGTTGCCGACCACGAGCGCGAGCTTGGGCGCGCGCAGGAGCTTCACGGCCCCGTCGGACTGCGCCCAGACCCCGGCCCACGGCGAGGGCAGGAAGAGCGAGGCGGCCGCGAGGCCCCCTTGCAGGAACCGGCGGCGCGGGAAGGAATCGGTTTTCATCGGCGTTCCCGGCAGTGTACGCGCGCGGCAGGCGCGCACGCAGCGCCGGTCAGAAGGTCGCCTTGGTCTTGACGAGGAACTGGACCGCCTCGATGTCGAGGGCCCGGTTGAGCGGCACCGCGACGTCGAGGTGCAGCACGTTGCCGAACGCGGCCCGGTCGAACGACAGGCGAAGCCCCACGCCCACGTCGGCAAGCCAGCCGCCGTTCTCCGCGTTCTGGTTCGTGCCGCCCCATGCCCGCCCGACGTCGTAGAAGGCCGCGCCGCCCACGCGCGCCAGGCGGAAGATGTACCAGTCGGTGTAGTAGCGCTGCTCGAGCGTCAGGAGGGCGCGGCGCTCGCCGCTCTGGTAGCGCAGCGGGTAGCCGCGCAGGCCGTTGTCGCCCCCCAGCAGCAGCTGGTCGGGCGCGCCGCCGCCCTCGCCCAGGCGGTCGCCCGACAACCCCACGAAGAAGGTGGCGCGCGGGCTCTGCGGGCCGTAGTACCGGAGGGCGAAGCCCGCCTGGGTGAGCGGGTTGCCCGTGCTGGCGATCTGGCGCTGCGCCCTCGCCGTGGCGAACAGGTCGTGCTGCCAGGGCAGGGTGAAGCCGCGGGTAGCCGAGGCCGCATACAGCCAGGCCGAGCGGCTGGAACCCCAGGACTCGAGGGCTCGCGTGACCTGGACGCTTGCGGTGAGGCCCTTGTCGAAGAACTCGGGCCGGGCGATGAGGTCGCGGTTCTTCACCTTGACGAAGCGGTCCTCGATGACCTCGTAGCGAAGGAACGGCCCCCGCATGGCCTGGTCGACGGGCATCGGGTCCGGCGCCACCTCGCCCGGCTCTTCCCCATACTTGTCGTCCCGCATCGTCACGCCCGCCGAGAGGCGCTGCGTCCAGCCCGAGACGAGGCCGGTCGACCAGCCGCCGAACACCTCCGCCGCCTCGCCCCGGTGCCGGTAAAAGGCCACCTCGTCGCCCGCGTTGTAGATCGAATCGGTCTGGTCCCAGTCGTCCCAGCTCGCGCCGGCGGCCCAGCGGGTGTCGAGGGCGTAGAAGGGCCTCGTGACGGACGCGGCCCGGCGGCCGCCGTCGCTGTAGCGCCCCTCCTGGTAGTGCAGGGACGTCCAGCCGTCGAACGCCTGCCCGTAGTGCAGGAGGAACTCCGTCCCGCTGCGATCGACTTCCGAGGTCCGGGAAAGGCCCACCTGCATGCCCGTTCCCGCGAGGTTGTACTCGACGAGGCCGATGCCCGCCGTGTTCTCTCCGCCGGAGCGGCTGTACCGGGCCGTGACGTCCAGCGTCCACGTGTCGCGCGTGATCACTTCCAGGTCGACGAAGCCGTCGCGGTACTCCCCCGGCCGGATCTCGACGTCGTAGACGGAGCGGTTGGCGCGCAGGACCCGTTCGCTCTCCTCGATGACCTGCCGCGAGATCCGGTCGCCGGACTTGAAGAGCAGGGCCCGCTCGATGACGGCCGGCCGCGTGGTGATGTGCAGCCAGTTGGCGAAGGCGAAGACGGTGTTGTTCTCCTGCGGGTCGTCGAGGTCGAAGATGTTGCGCGGGACCACCCGGATCGTGCCGATCCGCGCCCCGCGGGCTTCCAGTTCGTCGAACGAGGCGATCGCGGGCGGCTTCGCTTCCTGCGCGCGCGCCGCCCCCGCCAGGGCCAGGCTGGCGAGGAGGCAGGCCACCAGGGCGATCGGGAGTCGGAATCGCGACACCGGGACATTTTGGCAGATTGCCGGGAACGCGAACTTGACCGGATCGGGGTGGCGCGTCGAACGCCGCGCGGGACGAGGGCGCGGCAAACAGGCGCTAGAATGTCCCCATGCCCTATCCCAAGCCGAAGCCCCCGCGGTTCAAGCTCCAGGTCCAGGAGGACGAGACCGACCACCGCCTCTGGCACGACGTCCTCTCGCCCGAGGGCAAGCCCTACGTCTTCGACAAGCGAGGCCGAGGCGCGCGCCAGGCTGGAGGAACTCTTTCCGGTCCTGGTGGGGCTGGAGAAATACGCCGCCGGACCCAAGCGCACCCGCGTCATCGTGATCGCGAGCGACGACGAGGACGACCGGAAATGACGTTCACCCCGAGGAGAACACCCGCATGAGCGCTTCGACCAAGGTCGCCGTCGTCACCGGCGCCGGCACCGGCATCGGCAAGGCGTCCGCCCTCGCGCTCGCCGAAGCGGGCTACCAGGTCGCCTTCGCCGGCCGCCGCCAGGAGATCCTCGACAAGGCGCTCGCCGAGGCGGGCGGGCGCGGGATCGCCGTGGCCACGGACGTCGCGGAGCCGGCCTCCGTCAAGGCGCTCTTCGCCGCCGTCGAGGCGAAGTGGGGGCGCGTGGACGTGCTCTTCAACAACGCGGGCGGGGGAGCGCCGGCCGTGCCCATGGACGAGCTGCCGTGGGAGAAGTGGAAGGCGGTGGTGGACGCGAACCTGAACGGCTCGTTCCTGTGCGCGCAGGCGGCGATGGCGCTCATGAAGCGGCAGAAGCCGCACGGCGGCCGCATCATCAACAACGGCTCCATCTCGGCGCACGCGCCGCGCCCCAACACGGCCGCCTACACCTCCACCAAGCACGCCATCACCGGCCTCACCAAGTGCATCTCGCTCGACGGCCGCCCCTTCGACATCGCCTGCGGGCAGATCGACATCGGCAACGCCGCCACCGAGATGACCGAGCGCATGACGAAGGGGATCATCCAGGCCAGCGGCCAGATGCTGGTCGAGCCCCGCATGGACGTGCAGGACGTCGCCCGGGCGATCGTCTTCATGGCCGGGCTCTCGCTCGACTCGAACGTGCAGTTCATGACGATCATGGCGACGAAGATGCCCTTCGTCGGGCGGGGCTAGCGCCTAGGCGGCCCGGCCCTCGGCGCGCCGACCTTGAGCGCGCCGCTGCGGAAGGCCTGGCTTCCGGACTGGTAGTAGCCCACGGCCTCGTCCACGAGCGCGCGGGCCCGCGGCGTCACCGGGACCGGCTCCCCGGTCTTCGCGTCGAGCACCATCCACACGCCCTTGGGACGCAGCTCGACGAGCATCCCGTCCTCCAGGTAGCCCACGGTCTGGTAGTTGCCCAGGAGCGCGCGCTGGTGGCTCGCGCCCTCGGTGAGGATGTCCTGGCCGAAGAAGCGCGAGCGGTAGCTGAAATTCAGGAGCGCGAGGAGCGTGGGCGCGACGTCGATCTGCGAGGCGACGTAGTCCACCGTGCGCGCCGCGACGTGGCGCGGGGAATAGACCACGAGCGGGATGTGGAACCCCTCCACGGGCAGGTCGGTCTTGCCGCGCGCCGAGGACGTGTGGTCCGCGACGATCACGAAGACGGTGTCGTCGAACCACGGCCGGGTGCGGGCGCGCGCGATGAAGTCGCCGATCGCCCAGTCCGTGTAGCGCACCGCCCCCTCCCGCCCCGAGCCCGAGGGGAGGTCGACCCGCCCGTCGGGGTAGGTGAAGGGCCGGTGGTTCGAGGTGGTCATCACGTGCTCGAAGAAGGGCTTGCCCGGCCGCGTGACGCTTGTCCGCCTCGCCGAGCGCCAGCGTGAAGAGGTCCTCGTCGGCCACGCCCCAGACGTTCTCGTGGTGGACCTGGCCGGCGGGGATGGCCGTGCGGTCGACGACCGTGTAGCCGTTGTTGCCGAAGAAGTAGTTCATGTTGTCGAAGTAGCCGTAGCCGCCGTAGACGTACAGCGACTCGTAGCCCTTCTCGTCGAACACCTCGCCGATCGTGAGCAGGTGCTCGTTGTTGGGGCGCTTCACGACCGAATAGCCCGGCGTGGGCGGGAGCGAGAGCGAGAGCGCCTCCAGGCCGCGCACCGTGCGCGTGCCGGTGGCGTAGACCCGCGTGAAGAAGAGGCCTTCGGCGGCCAGCCGGTCGAGGTTCGGCGTGAGCCCGCGGCGGTCGCCCAGCGCGCCGACGAACTCCGCCCCGAGGCTCTCCACCGAGACGAGCACGACATTGAGCCTCTTTTCCGGGCCGCCGCCGTGCACCTCGCGCTCGATGGGCATCGCGTCGTTGTGGGTGAAATCCGGATGCCCCGAATGCTCGAACTCGTGCCGCATGATCGCGTAGGCCTTCGCGAGCGTCTCGGTGCGGTAGAACTGCTCGTAGTCGATCTCGTTCGTCCGGAAGGCGTGGAAGAACTCCCAGTGCCCGTTGCCCGCGAGCTGGACGGCCTGCGCCTGGGGGGTGAACTCCTTCAGCCGCTCGTCGAGGACGAGGAAGGACGCCGCAGGGAGCGCGGCGAAAGCGAGAAAGGCGAGCGTGCGGGCGCCCAAGCCCATGCCCGAGGGCCGCGTGGCCGCGAGGAGCGCTCGCGCGGTGGCGGCCAGGAGGAGCGCGGTGGCCACCCCGATCGCCGCGAACGCCGGGCGCAGGTCGTAGGACTGGCGGATGTTGCCGATCACCTCGTTGGTGTAGACGAGATAGTCCACGGCGATGAAGTTGAAGCGGGCCGCGAACTCGTTCCAGAAGACGAGCTCCGAGGCGGCCACGAAGACCCAGGCGAGGAGGGCGCCGCCGGCGAGCGCGAAAACCGCGACGGCGAGGGGCGTGCGCGAGCGCGTGCCGTCCGGCCACAGCCACGCGAGCAGGGCGAAGGGCAGCATCCACCACGCCCCGGCGGCCAGGTCGTAGGCAAGTCCGATGGCGAGCGCCGGAAGGAGGTAGCCGGGCCAGGCGAGCGACCAGTCCCCGTTCTGCACGAGGAGCGCGAGGCGCGTCAGGAGGCTCACCGCGAGGAAGGCGGCAAGAACGACGCCGGGAATGGCGAAGCGGCCGGGAAACAACCGGCGAAGGATCGCTTTCATGGGGCGGGGAGAAGGAGGTTCATTGAGGCTTGATTCGCGGCGCGGCATTGAGCTTCGCCCATCTGGCCCGGTCGTCGCGGATGAAGACAGCGAACCCGTCCGGTTTGTTCCCCGAGAGCTCGCTCACGAGGGCGAGAGCCCTTGCCGCGCTCAGGCGTCTCCGGGACCTACGATGGTGGTGCGCAGCGTGGCGATGCCCTCGATCGAGCACTCGACCACGTCGCCGGGCCCGACGACCTGCCTCGCCGCGCCCGCGCCCGTCGGGAAGATATCGCCCGGCTCCAGGGCGGTGCCGCGGGAGGCTTCCTCGAGGATGCCGGGCAGCTCCTCCACCTGGCCGTGCGTGCTTGCGCGCAGGCGTTCCGCCCCGTTCACCGAGCAGGTCAGCCACAGTTCGCCGAGGTCGGCGATCTCGTCCATCGTGACGATCTCCGGCCCGAGCGCGCCAAGGCCGGGCATGCGCTTCGCGGCCTCAAGCGGCGCCTGCGAGTCCGCCCCGAGCCCCAGCGCAGCGCCCCCGGCGAGGTCGATGAGGAGGGTCACGCCCGCGACGTAGTCCATGGCGCCCTCCTTCGTCACGCCCTGCCCGCGGCGGCCGATCACGAACGCCAGCCGCGGCAGGCATCCCGGGCAGGCCACGCCTTTCGGCCACGCGATCCGGGCATCGTGGCCGACGAGGCCGCCGTCCTGCACCGGAGGCAGCAGGCGCACGGCGCGCTCCTCGTGCAGGGCGTGCGAGAACGGCCCGGCTCCCGAGGTCGCGGCCTTCGCGAGCGCCTGGACGCGCGACATCGCCCCCCGGCCGGCCGCCAGCAGCGCCTTGATGGACGCCGGCAGCGGCTCGCCCTTCACGCGGGAGGCGGTCTCGATGTCGAGGATGCGGTGGCCGACGCGAACGCCGGCGCGGGCCGGGCCCGCCGGCCCGACGCAGTAGGTGACCAGTCTCATGGAGTTTTCCTGCCGGGAATTGCGGGTGGTTGCATGGCGCCTCGAACGGGACATTGTGTTCCCCGTCGCGGGCGGGGGCAAGACGCGCCCCCGGGCCCCGGTGCAGAATAGGCGCTTCCGAAGCCCAGCCCACACGGTGACCCCATGACGCTCCTTTCCGACCAGATGCGCCTGCACCCGGACCAGCTCGGCGCCTACTGGATGCCCTTCACCGCCAACCGCCAGTTCAAGGCGGCGCCACGCATGGTGGCGAGGGCCGAGGGCATGCACTACTGGACGCCCGAGGGCCGCGCAGCTCCTCGACGGCTTCTCCGGCCTGTGGTGCTGCAACGCCGGCCACAACCGCAAGCCCATCGTCGAGGCCATCCAGAAGCAGGCGGCCACGATGGACTACGCGCCCGCCTTCCAGATGGGCCAGCCGCTCGCCTTCGAGCTCGCCAACCGCATCGTGGAGATCGCCCCCGAGGGCATGGACCACGTCTTCTTCTGCAACTCCGGCTCGGAGGCCGTGGACACGGCGCTCAAGATCGCGCTCGCCTACCACCGCGTGAAGGGCGAGGGCCACCGCACGCGCCTCATCGGCCGCGAGCGCGGCTACCACGGCGTGGGCTTCGGCGGCATCTCGGTGGGCGGCATGGTGGCCAACCGCAAGATGTTCGGCACGATGCTCGCGGGCGTGGACCACCTGCCGCACACCCACGACCTCGCGCACAACGCCTTCACGCGCGGCGACCCGCAGTGGGGCGCGCACCTCGCCGACGAGCTCGAGCGGCTCGTGGCCCTGCACGACGCCTCCACGATCGCCGCGGTGATCGTCGAGCCCATGGCCGGCTCCACCGGCGTGCTCTTCCCGCCCAAGGGCTACCTCAAGCGCCTGCGCGAGATCACGAGCAAGCACGGCATCCTGCTCATCTTCGACGAGGTGATCACGGCGTTCGGCCGCATGGGCGCGGCCTTCGCCTCCCAGGTCTACGGCGTGGTGCCCGGACATGATCACCTTCGCCAAGGGCGTCACCTCGGGCAGCGTGCCGATGGGCGGGGTCATCGCCTCCTCGGCCATCCACGACGCCTTCATGGTCGGCCCGCCCGGCGCGATCGAGCTCTTCCACGGCTACACCTACTCCGCGCACGTGCTCGCCTGCGCCGCGGGCGTGGCGACGCTCCAGCTCTACAAGGACGAGGACCTCTTCGCGCGCGCGCGCGCAAGATGGCGCCGGTGCTGGAGGATGCGCTGCACTCGCTCAAGGGCACGCGGCACGTGATCGACATCCGCAACGGCGGGCTGGTCGGCGCGGTGGAGCTCGAGCCGCGCCCGGGCGCGCCGGGCGCGCGCACCTTCGACGCCTACCTCGGCTGCTGGGACGAAGGCGTGCTCGTGCGCCAGGCCGGCGAGATCATCTGCTTCGCGCCGGCGCTCATCGTCGAGGAGTCCCACATCGCGCAGATGGTGGACACCCTGCGCGCGGTCCTTTCGCGGATCGACTGATGAAGGCGCCCATGTCCACGCTCGAGCTGTTCCGCGGCGAAGGCGACACCCGCGAGTTCGCCGCCGGCGAGACCATCTTCGTCGAGGGCGAGGAGGGCCGGCACATGTACGTGGTCCTCGAGGGATCCGTGCGCCTTTCCGTCACCGGCCGCACGTCGAGAAGGTGGCGAAGGGCGGCGTCTTCGGGGAGATGGCGCTCATCGACGCCGCGCCCCGCAGCGCCACGGCGACGGCGTTCACGGCGTGCACGCTCGCGCCGGTGACCGCCGCGCGGTTCAGGTCGCTCGTCCAGGAGAGCCCGGATTTCGCCCTCGAGATCATGCGGGTGATGGCCGCGCGGCTGCGGAGCATGGACCGCAGGCTCTAGCGCGCGGGAACGGGCATGGGCTACCGGGGCACGCCGGCCGGGTTCGTCGACTTCCTGAAGATCGTCGACATCCGCACCAAGATCGTGAGCGTCTCCTCGCTCCTCGTCGGGAGCGCGTGGGCGCTCGCCACGGCCCCGGAGCGCTTCTCCTGGGCCCTTTTCGGCCTCATGGCCGCTGGCGACCCTCCTCATCGACATGGGGACGACGGGCTTCAACAGCCACTTCGACTTCGTGACCGGCGTGGACACGCGCGAATCGGACCAGGAGCGGTTCAAGGCGCTGGTCCAGGCCGACATCGACCCGCGGCTCGCCCTGCACCTGTCGTTCGCCCTCTTCGCGGCCGCCGTCCCGCTGGGCCTCGCCATCGGCATGCGCTCCGGATGGGGCGTGGTCGCCGCGGGCGCCTCGTGCATGGTCTTCGCGTACTTCTACTCCGGGGGGCCGCACCCGATCTCGCGCACGCCGGTGGGCGAGTTCTTCGCGGGAGGGCCTGCTGGGCGGGGCGCTCGTCGCGATCGCGGCCTACGTCCACACGGGAACCCTGGACGCCGCCACGCTCCTCTGGGCCTGCCCTCCAGCCTCGTCATCGCGGCCATCCTCTCCACCAACAACGCCTGCGACCGCGTGGGCGACGCCCGCGCCGGCCGGCGCACGCTCGCGATCGTGCTCGGCCCCGACGAGGCGCACGTCCCGGTCTTCGTCCTGGTGGCGGCCGGCTACGCCGCCGTGGCGCTGCTCCTCGCGCTGCGGGTGCTGCCGCCGTGGGCGCTCGTGCCGATGGGCATCTCCGCGGTCCACGCCTGGCGCTCGCTCTCCGGCATGAAGGCGCGAGGCTGGTCGCACGCGACCAAGGGCGCCAACATGGGCGCGATCTCCCTCGTGTTCCTCGTGTTCACCGCGTGCCTGCTCGCGGGCATCGCCCTCGCGGGCTTCAGCGCAGGACGATGATCGCCGCGACGACGGTCGCCGCCACGTAGCTCGCCACCACCAGCGCGAAGGGCAGGTCGATGCGCCGGATGGCGCCCCGCGCCCGCACGGCCCGGGATACCGTGAACCCCGCGCGCGAGCGCGTGCCGTCGGCGTCCACCGGAAGGACCGCGAGCCGCGCCAGGCCCTCCACGCAGTCGAACCGCGGCGAAACGCGCAGCTCGACCACCTCGTCGCCGGGGTCGAGCGAGGGCGCGCCGCCGGCCACCGTGTCGCGCGCCCGGCAATGCCGGGACCGTGTCGCCCCCGGACGCCTCCGCCCGCGAGCGGACCGCCGCCTCGGCCTCCAGGACCTCCGGGATCGCCTCGCGCAGGTCCGCCGCGAACTCCTCGGCGCTGCCGTAGCGCTCGTCCGGGCGCTTCTTGAGCGCGCGCGCGATGATGTAGTCGAGCACCGGCGGCAGGGTGCGGTTCACGTGGCTGGGCGGCACGAAGGAGCCGTTCACCACCTGGAACATGAGCTGCGAGATGTCCTCGCCGGAGAAGGGCGTCACGCCGGTGAGCATCTCGTAGAGGACCACGCCCAGCGAGAAGATGTCCGCGCGGTGGTCGAAGGGCTCGCCGGACACCTGCTCGGGCGACATGTAGCGCGGAGAGCCCAGCAGCATCCCGGTGGCCGTCTTCACGTCCGGGTCGCGCAGCCGCGCGATGCCGAAGTCCATGACCTTCACCCGGCCGTCGGCGAGGACCATGATGTTGCCGGGCTTCACGTCGCGGTGGACGACGCCGCGCTCGTGCGCGACGGCGAGCGCCTCGGCCACGCGCGCGGCGATCTCGACGGCCTCCGACGGGGCCAGCGATCCGCCCCGGATCAGGTCGCGCAGCTCCCTCCCGTCGAGCAGCTCCATGGCCATGAAGGCGACGTCGCCCTCGCGGCCCACGTCGTAGATCGTGACGATGGCGGGGTGGCCGACCCCCCCGGCCGCGCGCGCCTCCTGCAGGAAGCGCGCCTCGAAGTGGGCGCGCTCCTCCTCGGTGCCGGTGAGCGTGATCGTCTTGATGGCGACCGCGCGGCCGAGCGCCGGGTCCTCGGCGCGGTAGACGACGCCCATGGCCCCTCGCCCCAGCTCGCCCAGGACGCGGAAGCGGCCGAACTGCACCGGCGTCGCCGCGCTCATTTCGGCAGCCCCAGCAGGCGGCCCGCGTCCCGGCCCAGCTCGCGCCAGAACCCGCCCGGCCTCGGCGCCGGGCGCTCTCCGGCGAAGGAGTGCGTGACGGTCATGCGCTCGCCCGGCTCGAGATTCACCCGCACGTCGACCGGGGGATTGCGCCCGCTTCGCACCAGGACGTGGTGCCTGCCCGCCGGGATCTCCACCTCGCGAAGCGGCGGCGTCGGCCCGTAGGACAGGCCGTCGATCACCACGTCGCCCCGCGGGCGCACGTCGAACTCCACGACCGCCGGCCGCGGCGGCAGGAGGTAGCGGAGCACGCTGCGGCCCGCGAGCCCCAGGGAGACGATGGCGAGGATGCCCACCAGCGCGTGCGCCGCGAGGCGGTTGCGGCGCGCGACGAGGCGCTGCGGGTCGGGCGTGTAGAAGGCGTGCAGGCGCACGCGCGCGTCGGTGAACTCCCCGGCCGGCGCGAGCTCGGCGGCGCGGTCCGGCCGGGTCGCCTCCAGCATCCGCGCGAAGGGCACGGTGACGAGCGTCCTGCCGGCCGCCGCGAACCCCGACGCCGCCGCCGCGGCCGCGATGCCGTCGCCGAACACCACGCCGCCCGCGTCGCGCGCGGTGACCGCGATGGGGCCGTGGTTCACGCCGACCTTGAGCGGCTCCTCGCCCGGCGCGGCGCGAAGCGACTGCGCGAGGTCCAGGGCCCGCAGCGGCTCGCCGAACAGGACCACGGCGAGCCCGTCGTCCGCGTCCAGCACGATGCGGTCCGCGGCGGGCATGCCCGCGATCGTCTCGCGCACGCGCGCCTCGAGCCGCTCCTTGAGGCTCGCCTGCTCGACGACGGGCCGCCCGTCGAATCCGGCGATCCTCAGGAAGGCGACGTTGGCGAAGACGGGGGATGCGGTGCGCATGGGGCGTGGGGCCGGCGTTTGCGCGCGATTGTAATCGCTCGCCGGCGCCTCCCCCTACTTCAGCGCCTTGAAGCGCAGGCGATGGGGCTGCGCGGCCTCCTCGCCGAGGCGCTCGACCTTGTTCTCCTCGTACTCGTGGTAGTTGCCCTGGTAGAAGTACCACTGCGAGTCGCCCTCGGCGGCGAGGATGTGGGTGCAGATGCGGTCGAGGAACCAGCGGTCGTGCGAGATCACCATCACGGCGCCGGCGAACTCGAAGAGCGCGTCCTCGAGCGCCCGCAGCGTCTCCACGTCGAGGTCGTTCGAGGGCTCGTCCAGGAGCAGGACGTTGCCGCCGTCGAGCAGCGTCTTGGCCAGGTGCAGGCGCCCGCGCTCGCCGCCCGAGAGGTTGCCCACGAGCTTTTGCTGGTCCTGGCCCTTGAAGTTGAAGCGGCCGAGGTAGGCGCGCGACTGGATCTCGAACTTGCCGATCGTGAGGATGTCCTGGCCGTTGGAGATCGCCTCCCAGGCGTTCTTCTCGTTGGGGAGCGAATCGCGCGACTGGTCCACGTAGGCGAGCTGCACCGTGTGGCCGACCTTCACCTCGCCCGAGTCGGGCTTCTCCTTGCCGGTGATCATGCGGAAGATCGTCGACTTGCCGGCGCCGTTGGGGCCGATGATGCCCACGATGGCTCCCGGCGGCACCTTGAACGACAGGTTGTCGATGAGGCAGCGCTCGCCGTAGGACTTCGTCACGTTCACGAACTCGATCACCTCGTTGCCGAGGCGCTCGCCCACCGGGATGAAGATCTCGTTGGTCTCGTTGCGCTTCTGGTACTCGTACGAGTTCAGCTCCTCGAAGCGCAGCAGGCGGGCCTTGTTCTTCTTGGTCTGGCCCTTGGCGTTCTGGCGCACCCACTCGAGCTCCTTCTTGAGCGCCTTCTGGCGCGCGCTCTCGGAGGATTCCTCCTGCTTCAGGCGGTCGCGCTTCTGCTCGAGCCAGGAGCTGTAGTTGCCCTCCCAGGGGATGCCGCGGCCGCGGTCGAGCTCGAGGATCCACTCCGCGGCGTTGTCGAGGAAGTAGCGGTCGTGGGTGACGGCCACGACGGTGCCCGGGAACTGCGAGAGGAAGTGCTCCAGCCACTCGACGCTCTCGGCGTCGAGGTGGTTCGTGGGCTCGTCCAGGAGCAGCATGTCGGGCTTCGACAGGAGCAGGCGGCACAGGGCGACGCGGCGCTTCTCGCCGCCGGAGAGGGTGCCGATGACGGCGTCCCACGGCGGCAGGCGCAGCGCGTCGGCCGCGATCTCGAGCTGGGCCTCGAGGGAATTCACGTCGGCGTGCTCCAGGAGCTTCTCGAGCTTCTCCTGCTCGGAGGCGAGCTTGTCGAAGTCGGCGTCCGGCTCCGCGTAGGCGGCGTAGACCTGCGTCCAGCCGGCTCTTCGCGCTGAGGATCTCGCCGACGCCCTCCTCGACGGCCTGGCGCACGGTCTGCTGCGCGTCGAGCTGCGGCTCCTGCGGCAGGTAGCCGATCTTGATGCCGGGCATGGACACGGCTTCGCCCTCGATCTCCTTGTCGATGCCGGCCATGATCTTGAGCACGGTGGACTTGCCCGCGCCGTTGAGGCCCAGGAGGCCGATCTTGGCCCCCGGGAAGAACGAGAGCGAGATGTCCTTGAGGATCTGCCGCTTGGGCGGGACGATCTTGCCCACGCGGTTCATCGTGAATACGTATTGCGCCATGGCGGTACTTTCGGCGGTGCGGTAGGGGTGCGGTACGGAAAGCCTTCTATTTTAACCGACCGGGGCGGCCAGGGCCGTTTCCGACCGCGGCCGGCACCCCGGAGGGCGCCGGCCGCTTCGTCGTCGAACCCGCGCGATGCGGGGGGCGTCCCCGGACCGCATCGGCGGGCGGCAACCCGAAATCCTCGTTAGGCGGGCCGCGCACGACCCGCGAAGTTGCCGTTCTGCTGCTGCTACACCATCAGCCAGTCGCGCATCGCGGCCCGGGCCTCGAGCTCGAAGCGCGCATGCGCGTTGGCCACCCGCCCCGGCAGGCCCGCGCGCCGCTCGGCCTCGTAGCGCGCGTACCCCGCCTCGGGGCGTTTCAAGCGGACGGCGCGGGCGGGCTTCCATGCCCACCAGCCCCACCTTCCTGCGTTCGTCGCGTACATCGTCGTCTCCCTCGTTGTCGTTCTTCGGACGCGCAAAAGCACGAAGCCCGGAGCTTTTTCGGTCTCCGGGCTTCGCGAGGGATTCTTCGCTGACGATGCGGCGTGCTACCCGATCGTTCTCCCGGAGACGGCGGCGTCCATGGCGCCAAACGCGGTGTGGACCAGCCAGAGGCAGGCCACGCGCGCTAGCGCGGACGTCGGTTTGGAAATGAAGGTCTGTTCCATGTCTCTCGAAAAAACTCTCGGTGGTTCGTACGGAACGGATGCTGCCATGCAGCAAAAGCGCCCGTCAATACCGGGGCGAAAATATGCGGGAACCCGGCCGCGCGTGGCGTTGTCGAACCATGGCAATAACGAAAAAACGCGCTGTCACGGGCACTCCACGCCCCCTTCGGCAGCGCGACCGGCCTGCGCGCATCTCCTGCAGGCGGCAGCATCGGCTCCGCGCGCCGGATGTGCGCGGCGCCTTTCCGGGCCCGGCTCGCGCCGGGCGAACAACGTCGGCGGCGCTTGCGAGCGCAGGCACCGCCACGCCCATCGGCCCCGCGAAAGGAGCGACCCCATGAAGCAGCCCGATTCCCGAACCCCCGCCACGGCCCGCCCGGGCAACGGCCGCTCGCGCCCCGCCCGCGGCGACGTCGACGGCGCATGCTCGAGCGCATCCGCGCGGCCGCGGCCATCGTGCGCATCCGCCAGGAGGCCCTGTACGACCGCCTGGCCGGGCATTTCCGCGCCCATCTCGGCGAAGGATCCGGGCACGACCGCAAGGCGCTGGAGTCCGCTGCCGCGAAGGCCCGTGCGGATCTCGTCGCAGCCGGCGCGCCTCTCCCCAGCTCGGCGAGCGGCTCGCGGCGTTCCTGCTGCGCGACCTCGACTCCGCGGCCACGCTTCGCCACACGGGCGAGATCACCGGTCCGGGCACCCTGGCGTGTGCCCGGTGCGGGGCGACGCTGCAGCTCGCGCGAACAGCCACCGTGCCGCCGTGCCCGCGCTGCGCCACGACGGCGTTCAACAGGATCCCCTGAGGAAGGAGCGACAACCATGTTCAGGCGAATCCTCGTCTCCGACCGACGGCTCCGCCGGCGCACGCCACGCGGTCCTGGCCGCCTCCCGGCTCGCGAACCTTTCCGGCGCGAAAGTGATCGCGCTGCACGTGATCGCGCCACCCGTCCCGGCCATGTCGTACATGGGGCTGGGCGTCATCGGCGCGCCCGTCCCGCTCGACACCGCCGCGGAGCCCGAGCCGCCGGAGCGCGACCGCGCGCTCGTCGAGGCGCGCCGCCTCGCGCAAGGCGCGGGCGTGGCGCTCGAGTCGCGGCAGGTCCTCGCCCCGCAGACCGCGGCCGCGATCCTCGACATCGCCGAGACCGAGGGCTGCGACCTCATCGTCATGGCCTCCCACGGCTATGGCGACCTGCTCTCCCTCGTCACCGGGAGCGTCACCGCGCGCGTCGTGTCCGGCTGCGACCTGCCCGTGCTCGTCGTCCATTGAGAAAAGGAGGAAACCCCATGCGTACCATCGAGGACACCCTGCGAATGGCCCCGCCCCCCACGGCCACCCTCGCCGACGTCTGGCGGCAGCGGCCGCATCCGCACGCCGGCACGCTCCGCATCCGTCCGACGCGGCCGGACGATTTCGCCGCGATCCGCGAGCTGCAGCGCGTGACCTACCCGGCCATCGCGCCATGGACCGAGGAGCAGCTCGCGGCCCAGGTCGCCGCGTTCCCCGAGGGCCAGATGGTCGCGGAGATGGATGGCCGCGTCATCGGCGCCTCCGCCTCGCTCGTCGTGATGTGGGACGACTACGCGGTGGACCACACCTGGAAGGGCATCACCGGCGACGGCCTCTTCGGGACCCACGAGCCGGCCGGGCGCACGCTCTACGGCGCCGAGGTGGTCGTGGACGCGCGGCGCCGGGGCAACGGCGTGGGGCGCGCGCTCTACCAGGCGAGGCGCCAGCTGTGCCAGCGACTCAACCTGCGCCGCATCATCGCCGCCGGCCGACTCCCGGGCTACCGCGCGGTGAAGGACGTGATGTCGCCGGAGCTCTACGCGATGCGCGTGGTGTGGGGAGACATCCCGACCCGGTGCTGCGCTTCCAGCTCTCGCAGGGCTTCCACTACTGCGGCGTGATCCACAACTACCTGCCGGAGGACGCGCCGTCCTGCGGCCACGCCGCGCTCATCGTGTGGCTCAACCCGCGCCACGCCCCGCCGCGACCGGCGGCGCTCGCGCACCGGACGGCCGCGTGAAGGTCCGCATCGCCGCCGTGCAGTACCACCTGCGCCACGTCCAGGACTGGGCCGGCTTCGAGAGCCAGGTCGACTTCGTCCTCGACGCGGCGGCGGAGTACCGGCCGCAGTTCGTGCTGCTGCCGGAGATCTTCACCACGCAGCTCATGTCGCTGCTGGACGTGACCGACGTGCGCCGGGCCGTGCGCGAGCTCTCCGCGTTCACGCCGCAGCTCGTCGACCTCATGCGCCGCCACGCGGAAGCACGGCTACGACCTCGTCGCGGGGAGCCACCCCACGATGCGCGACGGGCGCCTGTACAACACGGCCTACCTCTTCAACCCGGCCGGGGCGTCTTCGAGCAGGACAAGCTCCACCGCACGCGCTGGGAGAAGGACCACTGGGACACGACGCCCGGCGAGTCGCTGTCGCTCTTCGAGACGGCGCACGGCAAGATCGCGATCCTGGTCTGCTACGACGTGGAGTTCCCGGAGCTCGCGCGGCAGGTGTCGGAGGCGGGCGCCGACATCCTCTTCGTGCCGAGCTGCACGGACGACCGGCAGGGCTTCCTGCGCGTGCGCTACTGCTGCCACGCGCGCGCCATCGAGAACCAGGTCTACGTGGCGATGACCTCCACCGTGGGAAACCTGCGCGTGAGCGGCCTGCGCATGCACTACGGGCAGGCCGCGATCCTCGCGCCCTCGGACTTCCCTTCGCGCGCGACGGCATCGCCGCCGAGGGCATCGCCAACGCCGAGCAGATCGTGGCGGCCCGGCAAGCCGGACACCTGCCGCTGCGACCTCGCCTTCGTCGCTCGAGCTCGACTGAGGGGCCTTCGCCCCGGGGGCCCGCGCTACTTCTTCGCGCCCGCGTCCTTCATCGACTCGAGCTTCGCGAGGTCGAGCGAGCCCACGGCCGAGCGCAGCACGTCGATCGGGACCCCGCGCCCGTTCGCGCTCACCACGAAGCGCTCGGCGACGACGACGGTGAATTCGGCCTCGTTGTCCTGCTTCGAGTACTCCTCGTGGACCATGCGGTTGCCTTCCTTGCGCGTGCGCTCGACGCGCCCGCCGGATTCCTTCTCGCCCTGGACGTTCATCCAGCCCGCGAGCCCCATGAGGCCGGCGGCGCCGCCGGTGTCCGTCACCTCCAGCTCGATCTCCTTGCCCGCGCCGTCCCCGTAGCGCGCCTCGGCCTTCGACGATCTGCAGGCCGGGCGGGCCGCCCTTCTCGGCGCTCGTGCCGGTGCGCGGCAGCCCCGCGAAACTTCTCCGGCACGAGGGGCTTCAGCTGCTCGATGCCGACCGGCTCGAAGCGCTTGCCGCCGCCCAGGACCGCGCCCATGACCTCGGTCGCGGCCGCCATCTGCGCCTTGGTGTCGCCGCTCTTCTGCGCGGCCTCCATCTTCTTGCCCGCCTCCTCCATCTGCTTGCCGAAGCCCTCGAGCTTGCCCATCGGCGAGTCCTTGTCGAAGGTGACGGCGGAGCCGCCCCCGCTCATCGCGCCCATCATGCCGGCGCCGCCGGTGAGGGCCATGACCCCGCCGGCCATGAGCGAGATCACGAAGCCGACCACGATGGCGCAGACCACCACGACCGCGGTGTAGCCGATCGACTTCTCCTCGGGGTTCTTCATGAGCCGCGGCAGGCCCAGGTAGAGGAGGTACAGGCCGTAGAGCGAGACGAGCACGCCGATGAGGCCCAGCGCCGGGATGATGCCGAGGATGCCGGCGATCCAGGCGGGCGTGTAGGAATAGACCGCCACCTTCATCGCCTGGGCGGGGTTCTTCTCCGCGCCGAAGGTGGTCGCCAGCGCGTTGATGATGAGCGACATGATGAAGATGCCCACGAAGGCCATCGCGAAGGAGAAGACGGCCACCCCGATCCCCGCGAGGATGGGCGTGCGGTAGGTGCCCACGAAGGGCAGGCTCATCCCGACGACGGAGTTGCCCACGAAGCCGCACAGCACCGCGATGCCCGCGAGCGGAGCCACGTAGCCGCCCATGAGCTCGGCGGTCGTGGAATTCTCGCCCGCGATGACGGGCCATTCCGTCTTCGGGGTGAGCAGGATGTTCTTGACGCGGTCGACGAGACCCATTCTGATGCCTCCCTGGAAGTTGCGTGCGCCCAGCCCTTGTCGTTTGGCGCTGATCTTACGCCGCCGGCCGCCGGTCCGCCGGCGTAACAGATTGCGACACGCGCCGGCGCGCGCGGCCCCAGAATCGCGGGCAGGGCAGTCCACCAAGACGGGAGGCGGCATGGCAGCGCGCAAGGCAACGTTCCTGGTTCTCGTCGGCGCGATGGCGTTGGCCGCCTGCGGCGGTGGTGGCGGTGGCGGCAGCACCGAGGCCCCGCCGACGCCGCTCCCCCCGCCGCCGGGACTCGTTTCCGGCCCCACGCCCTTCGCGGCGGGCTGCAGCGCGACGGGCGGCACGGTGTTCGTGAACGCCGAGGTGGAGCCCAGCCTCGCGGTGAACCCGGCGAACGCCTCCCACCTCCTCGCGATGTGGCAGCAGGACCGCTGGTCCAACGGATCGGCGCGCGGCCTCGTCTCGGCGGTGTCCTTCGACGGCGGCGCGCACCTGGGAACGGCGGGCCATGGCCTTCTCGCGCTGCGGCGGCGGCACGGCCGCGAACGGCGGCGACTACGACCGCGCGACGGACCCGTGGGTCTCGTTCGGCCCCGACGGCACGGCGTGGGCGATGTCGCTCTCCACGACCGGCGCGTCCGGCACGGCGGGCTCGGCCAACGCGATGCTCGTCTCGCGCTCGGCCGACGGCGGCCGCAACTGGGGCAACGCCGTGGCGGTCATCGCCGACACCGTCCCCTACTTCAACGACAAGAACACCATCACCGCGGATCCGCTTCGACGCCCGCTTCGCCTACGCGGCGTGGGACCGGCTCGTCGAAGCGGGCGGAGGCCCGGCCTACTTCGCGCGCACCGTGGACGCGGGCGCCTCGTGGGAGGCCGCGCGCCCGATCTACGACCCGGGCGCCAACTCGCAGACCATCGGCAACCTCGTCGTGGTCCTCTCCGACGGCACGCTCGTCAACCTCGCCACGAAGATCGACGGGATCAATTCCCCGCCCAGGGCCGCCTCGATCGTCGCGCTGCGCTCCGCGGACCGCGGCGCCACCTGGACCCCGCCCGTCACCGTCTCCTCGCACCTGGCCATCGGCGCGCGCGACCCGGAGACCGGCACCGCCATCCGCGACGGCGCCATCGTCCTGAGCGCGGCCGCGGGCCCGGGGCGGTCGGTGCACGTCGCCTGGCAGGATTCGCGCTTCTCCGGCGGCGTGCGCGACGCCATCGCCTACTCGCGCTCCCTCGACGGCGGCCTCACCTGGTCGGCGCCGGTGCGGGTGAATCCCAATCCCGCGGTGACCGCCTTCACGGCCAACGTGCACGTGCTGGCCGACGGCACGGCCGGCGTCGCGTACTTCGACCTTCGCGACAACACGGCAGACGCGGCGACGCTGCCGACGGGCTACTTCCTGGCGCGCTCGACCGACGGCGTCGCCTGGACGGAAACGCGGCTGGCGGGCCCCTTCGACCTCGCCACCGCGCCGAACGCGAACGGGCTCTTCCTGGGCGACTACATGGGGCTCGCGGGTGCCGGCTCGGCCTTCCTGTCGCTGTACGTGCGCACGACCGGCGACCTCGCCAACCGCAACGACGTGTTCTTCGCGCGCGCGGCGCCCGGCGCGGCCGCGACGGCGCAGGGCAAGGCGGTGAGCGCCGAAGGCGCCTGGCCGCGGGCCTGGGTCGCCCAGGCGGCGGCGCCCTTCGAGGTGGATGCGGCCTGGGCGGCGCGGGTGGACGCGGCGATCGCCCGCGCCCTCGCGGCCCGCGGGCGGACCGCGCCCCCGCGCTAGCTATTCGTCGGGGGCCACGGAGCGGATGGTGTAGCCGCCGCTCTTGTCGTCGCGCTCCAGGTCGACGAGCCCGCGCTCCTCGAGCTCCTCGAGGAGCTGGTTGAAGGAGCGGTAGCCGTAGTAGCTCTCGCTGAAGCCGGGCTTCCTGCGCTTGATGGCCTGCTTCACCATCGAGCCCCACAGGGTCTCCTCGACGCCGCGCTCGTCGACGAGGTCGTCGATCGTCTCCAGCACGAGGTCGACGGCCTCCTGCTTCTTGCCCGTGCCGCCGCCGTTGTCGCGGTCCTTCTCCTTGTCCTTGCCGCCCTCCTTCGCCGGCGCGGCGGGCTTGCCGTCGGCCTTGCCCTCGGCCTTGCGGGAGGGCTGGCGCTTGGGCAGCTCGCGCACGAGGTCGTCGTAGTAGATGAACTCGTCGCAGTTGGCGATGAGCAGGTCCGAGGTGCTCTTCTTCACGCCGATGCCGATCACCGTCTTCGCGTTCTCGCGCAGCTTCGAGACGAGCGGGGAGAAGTCGGAGTCGCCGCTCACGATCACGAAGGTGTCCACGTGGCTCTTGGTGTAGCACAGGTCGAGGGCGTCGACCACCATGCGGATGTCGGCCGAGTTCTTGCCGGACATGCGCACGTGCGGGATCTCGATCAGCTCGAAGGAGGCCTGGTGCATGGGCGCCTTGAACTCCTTGTAGCGCTCCCAGTCGCAGTAGGCCTTCTTCACCACGATGCTGCCCTTCACCAGCAGGCGCTCGAGCACCTTGCTGATGTCGAACTTGTCGTACTTCGCCTCGCGCACGCCCAGCGCGACGTTCTCGAAGTCGCAAAAGACGGCGAGGTTGCGGATTTCCGCCATGGTCATCTCCCGGATGTATCCCCTAGCTTACAATGCCTCCATGGTCCCTGCCGTTTGCGAGAACCTGATCGAGATCCGCGACCTGCACTTCGCCTACGGCAAGCGCCCGGTGCTCGCCGGGCTCGAGCTCGACATCCCGAAGGGCAAGGTGGTCGCGATCCTGGGGGCGAGCGGCTGCGGCAAGACGACGCTGCTGCAGCTCATCGGCGGCGCCTTGAGGCCCGCCCGCGGCAGCGTGAAGGTGTGCGGACAGGAAGTGCACGCGCTCGACCATGAGGGCCTGTACCGCCTGCGGCGCCAGATCGGCATGATGTTCCAGAAGGGCGGCCTCTTCAGCGACCTCACGGTCTTCGAGAACATCGCCTTCCCGATGCGCGAGCACACGTCGCTGCCGGAGGAGATCATCTCCGACCTCGTGAAGATGAAGCTGAACGCGGTGGGCCTGCGCGGCGCGCACCCCCTGTACCCGAACGAGCTCTCCGGGGGCATGTCCCGGCGCGTGGCGCTCGCCCGCGCCATCGCCCTCGACCCGAACCTGCTCATCTACGACGAGCCGTTCGCGGGCCTCGACCCGATCACGCTCAACGTGATCTGCGACCTCATCCGCAAGCTCAACGACGCCCTGGGGAGCACGTCCGTGGTGGTGACCTACGACGTGCCCGAGGCCGTGAAGCTCGCCGACTACCTGTACGTGATGGGCGAGGGGCGGATCGTGGGCCACGGCCCGACCGCCGAGATGCTCGCCTCCGAGGACCCCTTCGTGCGCCAGTTCCTGCACGCCCAGCCCGACGGTCCCGTCCCCTTCCATTTCCCGGCGCGGCCGATCTCCGAGGAGCTCGAGCTCGCGCCGGCGCGGGAGCCGCCGCGGTCGAGACGCGCCCTCTAGGCGCCGACGGACCGGACGACCTCCGCGACGTCGAGGGTGCGCGCGCGCCGCTCGATCTCGGGAAGGTACTTCGACTGCAGCCCCTTCGCCTCGCCGAGCACGTCGGCGAAGGCCTGCTTGAGCATCGCGGACGAGAGGACGCGCCCGCCCGCGTAGTAGCGCCTGGCCACCTGCCCGAGCGCGTAGGTCGAGGCGAACGAGAAGCCCGCCCCGGTGGCGGCCGAGCCGACCGCGCGGCCCAGCCCGCCGGCGAGCGTGCCCAGGAGCCCGCCCACGAGCTTGCGGCCGAACTGCTCGAGGTACTGGGAGGTCAGGCCCACGCCGGCGGTGGCGAGGAAGTCCTTCACGTGGCCGCGGTCGAGCTCGAAGCCGTGGGCCTTGCCGATCCGGTAGACCATCTTCATCTGCAGGGGAATGATCGCCATCGAGGCGAGGCCCTGCGGCAGGAGCTCGAGCGCCCCGTTGAGGATCGCGTAGTTGAGGACCATCGAGTCCATCTCGGCGCCCGTCATCGTCGCCGCGTAGGGCGGGCTCGATGGCGGAGCCGGAGGCGAGCGGCGCGTTGGCCACGCCCGCCGCCTGGCTCGCGAACGCCTCGCCGCGCGCGGCATCGAGCCCGAGGACGGCGCGCAGCTCGTCGAGGAACGCCTTCTCGGCCGCCGAGTGGGCGCCGTCGGCGTCGCACACGCACACCGCCATCTCGAACGCGTACTGCCGGAGCTCCGGCGTCGGCGAGCTCGCCCGCGGCCTGCGCCAGCGTCCGCCGCCCCAGGAGCGCGTCCTGGACGAGGGCGGGGAAATCCACCTCCCCCGGCATGGAGGCGGCGATGCGGCGGATCTCGGCGCGCTCGCGCTCGTCCTTGCCGCCGTCGGCGAAGGCCGCCCGCAGGGCGATGAAGAGGATGGCTTGCTGCTGCTTCGTTTCCATGGCGATTCTCCGTGGGACGCGCATAGGAGGGCCGGCGGATTCGCGAAGTTCCCCGGATTCCGGCGATTCCTCCGGCTTCGCGGACCGGGGTTTGGCGTTACGATGGTGCGCACCACGATGCCAACCCAGTCCGGAGGAGCCATGTTCCGCCACCTCGCCGGGGCCGCCCTCGCCGCCCTCGCCTTCGCCGTCCCCGCCCACGCCCAGACCGACTATCCGAATCGCACGGTCACGATGATCGTGCCCTTCCCGCCCGGCGGCGTGGCGGACATCACCGCCCGGCCGGTGGCCGAGGCGATGGGCCGCCACCTCAAGCAGACGGTCATCGTCGAGAACAAGGCGGGCGCCGGCGGCGGCGTCGGGATGCAGTACGTGGCGCGCGCGAAGGCGGACGGCTACACCGTGCTCCTCGCGCTCTCCTCGATCTCCATCATCCCCGAGGCCGACAGGATCCTCGGGCGCGCCCCGATGTACCAGCTCGACCAGCTGGTCCCCATCGCGCGCTTCACGGCCGACCCGACGGTGCTCGCGGTGCGCGCCGACAGCCCCTGGAAGGGCGCGAAGGAGATGCTCGAGGCGGCGCAGAAGGCGCCGGGCGCCATCCCCTACGGCTCCTCGGGCAACTACGGCACGATGCACGTGCCGATGGAGATGCTCGCCGCCTCGGCCGGCGCGAAGATGCTGCACGTGCCGTTCACGGGCGCCGGGCCCGCCGTGGTGGCGCTGCTCGGCGGCAGCGTGGACGCGCTCTCGACGGGCCCGTCGTCGATCATGGGCCACCTCAAGGGCGGCAAGGTGCGGGTGCTCGCGAGCTGGGGCGAGACGCGCCATCCCGCGCTTCCCGACGTGCCCACGCTCAAGGAGCTGGGCTACGACGCCACGTTCTCGCAGTGGACGGGGCTCTTCGTGCCCGCCGGCACGCCCGAGCCCGTGATCGCGAAGCTGCGCGAGGCGGCGAAGGCGGCGGCCTCCGACCCGACCTTCCTCGCCGCGCTGGCGAGGGTGGAGACCCCGCCCCAGTACCTCGACCAGCCGCAGTTCCGCGCGTTCTGGAACGCCGACGCGAAGAAGCTCGCCGAGGTGGTGAAGCGGATCGGGAAGGTCGAGTAGCGCCTACTCGACGAGGCCCTCGGCCACGAGGGCCTCCTGCACCTTCGGGCGCGCGGCCACGCGCGCGACGTACTCGCGCAGTTTGGGCCAGGGCGCCATGTCGAGCTTCACCCACGGCGCCCAGCTCGCCACCGTGAAGAGGTAGGCGTCCGCCATCGTGAAGTCCTTCCCCATGAGGAACGCCTGGCGCCCGAGCACCTGCTCCACGAGGTCCAGCCGCCGCGCGAGGGCCGTCACGGCGGCCGCGCGCGCCTCCGGCGCGAGCTTGGCGTTCCACAGGGGACCGAACCCCTTGTGGATCTCGGTGGAGATGTAGCCGATCCACTCGAGCATGCGGTAGTGCTCCGCCGTTCCCGCGGGCGGTGCGAGGCCGGAGGCCGGGGCGCGGTCGGCCAGGTACTGGATGATCGCCGACACCTCGGTGAGGACGGAGCCGTCGTCGAGGCGCAGCGCCGGGACGTAGCCCTTGGGGTTGACCGCCAGGTAGTCCTCGCCGGTGGCGGTCCGCTTCGAGCCGAGGTCGACCTTCTCCAGCTCCAGGGGGATGCCCGCCTCGCAGGCGACGATGTGGGGCGCCGTCGAGCAGGCGCCGGGGAAGTAGTAGAGCTTCATGGTTTCTCCGCGGGGAGGGGTTGCGTGATCTTCGTCGTCTTCACGTGCAAGATTACAGGTTACAGGCGTCACCGGCGGGAGGGCGCAAGTGTGACGCACCCCACGGCCGCCGCGCCCGCACCGGCCCTAACCTGACGCCATGTTCGACATCCGCTCCCTCTTCGTCGTGATGGTGGCGACCAACGCGGTCCTCGCCCTCGCGCTCTGGATCGGCAACGGCCGCCGCCTGCAGGGCGGGCTCGCCCAGTGGGCGCTCGCCCTTTCCGCCCAGGCCGCGGCCTTCGCGCTCTTCGCCGGCCGCGGGCACCTTCCCGACTGGGCCTCGCTCGTGGCGGGCAACGGGCTGCTGGGCGTCTCGTTCTCCCTCATGGCGGGCGCCATCCTCGCCTTCCGCGCAAGCTCGCTTCCCGTCGTCGCGCACGTGGCCACCGGCGCGGCGGCGGCCATCGCCGTCGGCGCCCTGCTCGACGACGTGGGCGCGCGGATGATCGTCGTGAACCTCCTCTTCGCGGCGGGCCAGGTGGCCCTCCTCGCCCTCGCCTGGAAGCCGGTGGAAGGGGTGGGCGCGGGCGCCCGCGGGCTCTTCCTCGGGAGCTTCGTCCTGGGCGCCGCGAGCCTGCTCGCGCGCGCCGCCGCCCCCCTGGCCTGGCCGGAATCGATCGACGCCTTCCTCGCGCCCTCGGCCATCCACGCCTTCGGCCTGATGACCGCCTACACGACGATCCTCCTTTCGTCGGTCTCGTTCCTGCTGATGCAGAAGGAGCGCGCCGATTTCGTCTCCGGGCAGCTCGCCTCCCTCGACCCGCTGACCGGCGCCTTCAACCGCCGCACCTTCATCGAGCTGGCCGGAAAGCATCTCTCGCGCGCGCGCCGGCTGGAGGCGCCCCTTTCCCTCGTGCTGCTCGACATCGACCACTTCAAGCGCGTGAACGACACCCACGGCCACCTGGCGGGCGACCAGGTCCTCAGGCGCTTCGCGGAAGTGGTGCGCGACCAGCTGCGCCTCGAGGACATCTTCGTGCGCTACGGCGGCGAGGAGTTCTGCCTGCTCCTTCCCGACGTGCCGGGTCCGGGCGCGGTGGCCCTGGCCGGGCGCATCCGCCGCGCGGTGACCAAGGCCGCGTTCGTCGCGGGCGGCGAGGAGATCGAGCTCACCGTGAGCGCGGGCGTGGCGGCCCGCCTCGACGAGGGCCCGGAGGCGCTCGAGGCCCTCATCGCCCGCGCCGACGAGGCGCTCTACATCGCCAAGAACCGCGGTCGCAACCGGGTCGCCGCCGTCTCGCTCGGCCGGACGCGGGCCGCATGAGCGAGCCGTACCTCGTCTATTTCGCCGATCCGATGTGCTCGTGGTGCTACGGGTTCGGCCCGGAGCTCGACACCCTGCTGCGCGAGCGCCCGGGGATGCGCGTCGACGTGGTGATGGGAGGGCTGCGGGCCCACGACACCGAGCCGCTCACGCCCGAGCTGCGCAGGTCGACCGCGGAGCACTGGGCGCACGTCGCGCGCGAGTCGGGGCTTCCCTTCGACGACGCGGCCCTCGCCCGCGAGGGCTTCGTCTACGACACCGAGCCGGCCTGCCGCGCCGTGGTCATCGTGCGGGCCACGGATGCCGCGCGCGCGCTGCCCTACCTGACGCGCGTGCAGCGGGCGTTCTACGCGCAGGGCCGCGACGTCACCCAGGCCGAGACGCTCGCGGACCTCGCCGCCGAGGAGGGCCTCGAGCGCGGGGTCTTCCTCGCCGCCCACGCTTCGCAGGAGGCCCGGGACGCGGTGCGCCAGGATTTCGCCGCCACCCAGCAGACCGGCGTCACGGGCTTCCCGACGCTCGCGGCGGCCTACCCCGACCGCCGCTACTTCCTCGTCACCGCGGGCTTCGCGCGCGCCGCCGACCTCGCCGACCGCCTCGAGCGCATCCACGCCATCGCGCAGGTGGAGTAGGCGGCCCCGCATCCGCTAGGATGGAGGCTCTCCACTCGAGCCGCATGCCGCCATGGGTCCCGACCGCCTGCCCCCGCTTCCCGAATCGAGCCTCTCGCCCGCGCAGAAGCGCGCCGCCACGGAACTGGCCAGCGGCCCGCGCGGGGCGGTGTTCGGCCCCTTCGTGCCGCTGCTGCGCAGCCCCGACCTCCTGTCGCCCCTGCAGAAGGCCGGCGAGTACCTGCGCTACAAGAGCGCGCTGCCGCCTCGCCTGTCGGAGTTCGCGATCCTCATCGTCGCGCGGCGCTGGAACCAGCAGTACGAGTGGCACGTGCACCGGCCCATCGCGGAACGCTCGGGCGTCCCGGCCGAGCACGCGCAGGCCGTGGCGGAGGGCCGGCGGCCCGACGGCATGGCCGCCGACCAGGCGGCGGTGCACGACTTCCTGCAGGAACTGCAGGCGAACCGCGGCGTGAGCGACGCGACGTACGCGCGCGCCGTCGAGCTCTTCGGCGAGCGCGGCGTGGTGGACCTGTGCGGCATCTGCGGCTACTACTCGACGCTCGCGATGGTGATGAACGTCGCCCGCACGCCGCTGCCCGAGGGCGTGCCGCCCCCCCTCGAAACCTAGGCGTGGGAGCCGCGCACTCGCGCCGCCGCTTCCTCGCCGGCGGCCTCGCCCTCCTCGCCGCAAGCCGGGCCCTCGCGAAGCCCGCGACGGCTGCCCCGAACGGGTCGGCGGATTTCGACGCGCTCTGGCGCGCGATCGACGGCGAGTACGCGTACCTCGATCGCCGCCAGGACTGGCGCGCGGCCGGCGTGCGCTGGCGCCCGCGCGCCGCGGCGGCCCGCAACCGCGAGGAGCTGCTTTCCGCCCTCGAAGGCGCCGTGTCCGAGCTGAACGACGAGCACGTGACGCTGGATGCGCACCTTCCCGGCTCGCCGCGGCCCGTGCCCATGGCCACGGACCTCTGGGCCGAGTGGGCCGGCAAGGACGCGATGATCGCCGCGGTGCGCGCCGGAAGCGTGGCCGACGTGGCCGGCGCGGCGCCCGGCATGCGCGTGCTGGCGATCCAGGGCGTGGCGGTGGAGAAGGCCGTGCGCGGGCTGCTGCGCCGCGGCCGCCAGGCCGATCCGCGCGCGCGCGACTGGGCGCTGCGGCGCCTGGTGGCGGGCCCGTGGTCCGGCACGCTCGCCATCGAAGTGGCGGCCCCGGGGCGAGCGCGCCGCCTGGAGATCGAACGCCTCGACCAGCGGCCGGCCGGCACGCCCCCGCTCGTCGCCCGCCGCGTCGGCGAGGACCGGGCGCTCGCCTACCTGCGGCTGAAGAACAACCTCGGCGACGCCGGGCTCGTGCAGCACTTCGACGCGGCCCTGCAGCAGCTGCGCTCGACGCGCGGACTCATCCTCGACCTGCGCGAGACCCACTCGGGCGGCTCGCACGAGGTGGCGCGCGCCCTGCTCGGGCGCTTCGTGGGCGCCGAATCCCCGTGGCTCGTGCGCCTTCCGCGCGGCGCGGGCGCGGCCGCCGGAGTTCCCGCGGAAAGGGTGGCGCCGCGGGGACCCTTCGCGTACGCCGGGCGCATCGTGGTGCTCGTCGACCGCTGGACGGCGGCCGAGGGCGAGTCGCTCGCCGTCGGCCTGGAGGCGGCGGCCGGGGCCACGCTCGTGGGCACGCCGATGGCGGGCCTGCGCGGCGACGCCCGCGAGCTGCGCCTGCCGGCTTCGGGGATCGCGCTGCGCTTCCCCGCCACCCGCGTCCTGCACCCGAACGGCACGCCCCGCGAAGTCCGTGCGGCCCGCGGTCGCCGTCGACATCGTCTCGCCCAGCGGCGGCCCGGGAGACCCCATCCTCTACCAGGCGCTCAAGCTCCTCGAGGCCCGGGCTTCCTAGCCGCCTTCTCGCGCACGCGCTCGTCGAAGCGCTCGAGGTTCACGACCACGCGCTCGTGCGTGCCCTCGCCGATGAGGTCGAACTCGTCCTCGGCGCGCACGCGGAAGCGGATGGTGCGCCCTTCCACGCCCACCACCTCGCGCCGTCGCCCGCACCCGCATGCCCACGGGGGTGGCGGCCACGTGCGAGACGTCCAGGCGCGTTCCCAGGCTCTGGTGCTCCTCGGGCAGCGACTGCTCCACGGCCGCCAGCGCCGCCGCCTCGATCAGGTTGATCATCACCGGCGTGGCGAGCACGCGGATGCGGCCGCTGCCCACGCGCGGCGCCGTGTGCTGCTCCCCGACCACCATCTCGGCCGTGCCCGTGAGCCCGGCCGGCAGGTCCAGCTTGAGTGCCATTGCCCTTCCCTTTCCGCCCGCGGGTGGAGCGCCGGGGCCATTATTCATCAGGATGCGCGCATCCACCATGCCGAATTGCCCCCGATCCAGGTCCCGCCTTGAACTTGGGGGAGGCCGCCGCCATCTAATGATTCGTGAACGACCAAACCGGAGAGAACCGATGATCGATGCCTCCCTGGCCTCCTTCGAGCGCGACGTGCTCGAGGCGTCCCGCGAAGTTCCCGTCGTGGTGGACTTCTGGGCGCCTTGGTGCGGGCCGTGCCGCTCGCTGGGCCCGATGCTCGAGAAGCTCGAGCGCGAGTCCGGCGGCCGCTGGCGGCTCGTCAAGGTGAACTCCGACGAGAACCCGGAGCTCTCCGCGCAGTTCGCGCGTGCGCTCGATCCCGTTCGTGGTCGCCTTCGCCGACGGCAAGCCCGTCTCGCAGTTCCTGGGCGCGCAGCCCGAAGGCGCGATCAAGGCGTTCCTCGACAAGCTCGTGCCGGACCCGAGCGAGCTCGAGCTGCGCAAGGCGCGCGCCGCGCTTGCCGCGGGGCAGCCTTCGCTCGCCGCGGAACACCTGGCCAACGCGCTGGCCCTCGATCCCTCGAACGACGCGGCGCGCATCGACATGGCCGCGGCGCTCGTCGACCGGGGCGAGCTCGCCGCCGCCCGCGAGCAATGGAGCCTGCTTTCGCCCAGGGCGGCGCAGGTCTCCTCCCACGCGACCACCGAGGCGCGCCTCGAGGCCGCGGAGCGCGCCGCCACGCTGCCGGCCGCCGGAGAGCTCGAGCGGCGCATCGCCGCGAGCCCGGGCGACCTCGCCGCGCGGCTCGATCTCGCCGAGGTGCACGTCGCGAACCGCGAATTCGCGCAGGCGCTCGAGCAGCTGCTCGAGATCGTGAAGCGCGACCGCGCCTTCGGCGACGACGCGGGCAGGCGCAAGATGCTCGCGGTCTTCGACATGGCCGCGGGCCAGCCCGACCTCGTGTCCGAGTTCAGGCGCCGCCTCTCGGCGACGCTCTACTAGCGCCGCGCCGCGCGCGCGGGCAGCACGGACCGTGGCGGTATCATGCCGCCATGACCGGCCGATCCGTCTGCGTCACCCCCGCGCAGCTCCAGCGCACCCCCTTGGGCGTGCCCTTCGCGCCCGGGTTCGAGGACACGTACTACTCCGCATCCGGCGGGCTCGCCCAGGCCCGCCACGTCTTCCTCGCGGGGAACGGCCTGCCGGGGCGCTGGCGCGGGCGTGACGCGTTCACCATCCTCGAGACCGGCTTCGGCCTCGGGCTCAACTTCCTCGCCGCGTGGGACGCGCTCCGCGCCGACCCGCAGGGACCCGCGCGGCTGCATTTCGTCTCGGTCGAGCGCCATCCCTTCGCCGCGCAGGACCTCGCCGAGGCCCTCGCGCCTTTCGAGGAGCTGCGCCCCCTCGCCGCGGCTCTCGTCGCGATCTGGCCGCCCCCGATCGCGGGCTTCCACCGCCTGCAGTTCGACGGCGGGCGCGTGCAGCTCACGCTGATGGCGGGCGACGCGCGCGAGCTGCTGCCGCAGCTGGAGGCAAGCGCGGACGCGCTCTTCCTGGACGGATTCTCCCCCGCGAGGAATCCCGAGATGTGGTCCCCCGAGGTGGTGCGCGAGCTCGCGCGGGTGGCCGTCCCCGGGGCCACGCTCGCCACCTGGACGGTGGCGGGCGGCGTGCGCGCCGCGCTGGCCGGCGCCGGGTTCCGCGTCGACAAGCGCGAGGGCTTCGGCAACAAGCGCGAGATGCTCGCCGGCCATCGCGAGGGCGAGAGCGCGCCGGCCCATCGCGTTCGCCGCCGCGCGATCATCGTCGGCGCGGGCCTCGCGGGCACGCTGGTCGCGGAGCGCCTCGCCTCGCGCGGCTGGGAGGTCGGACCTCGTCGACGAGCGCGACAAGCGCACCGGCGCCACGGTCGGCCTGGTCCGCCCCATCGCCAACCTGCGCGACGCGGTGAACGCGCAGGCCTCGCGGCCGGCCTTCCTCTACGCGCTGCAGCATTTCCGCGCGCTGCAGCACGACGGCTACCACCTGGTCTGGCGCCGCTGCGGGGTGCTCCAGCTTGCCGGCGGCGAGGACGAGGCCGCGCGCATGGCCGCCATCATCTCGGCCCAGGGGCACCCGCCGGAGTTCCTGCGCTACGTCGATGCCGCCGAGGCCGGCGCCCTCGCCGGAAGGCCGGTGCGCGGTCCCGGCTGGTGGATGCCCTCCGCCGCGTGGGTTTCGCCGGGAAGCCTCGCCGTGGCGCTCCTCGCGCGTGCCGGCGCCGGCGTGCGCCGGCACCTCGGCCGGCGCGTCGAGCGGCTCGAGCGCGAGGGCGCCGACTGGCGCGCGCTCGACGCAAACGGATCGGTGATCGCGGAGGCGCCCACGCTGGTGGTCGCGAACGCCTTCGACGCGAAGCGGCTGCTGCCGCAGGCGCGCCTGCCCCTTTCCCGCGTGCGCGGGCAGGTCACCTACCTGCCGGCATCGGCCGGGCGCGCGCTCGACATCGTGGTGAGCGGCAGCGGCTATGTCGCGCCGCTTCCCGACGGCGGGCACGTCGTGGGCGCAACCTACCAGCACGACGACACGGGCGAGGACATCCGCGCCGCCGACCACCGCGAGAACCTCGCGCGCGCGGCCTCGATGCTGCCGGGCTTCGCGGGGCGAGCGTGGACCCCGACGGGCTCGACGGGCTCGCGGGCTTCCGCGCGACCGTCCCGGACCGCCTGCCCATCTTCGGCGCCACGGCGCTGCCCGGCGTCTGGATCGCGACGGGGCTGGGCTCGCGCGGCCTGCTCTGGGCGCCCGCTCGGCGCCGAGCTCATCGCCTCGCCGCTCGAGGGCGAGCCCTCGCCGCTGCCGCGCGACCTCGCCGGCGCGATCTCCCCGAGGCGCTTCCTCTCCTGAATTGGTGTCAGGTTACTTTTTGCGTATCAGATTAGAATCTAATCTGATACGGCAAAAAGTAACCTGACACCAATTCAGGAACGGGGTCGGACGCGGGCGCCGTCGGCGAGGTCGTTGCCGGGATAGAGGACCACTTCCTCCTTGTCCGAGAGGCCGGCGATGATCTCGGCGTCGCGGGCGCCGCGAAGGCCCAGCTCGACGCCGCGGGCGGCGAGGCGGCCGCCGTCGACGACGAAGACCGTCCACTTGCCGTTGCGGCGGAAGAGCGCGCCCACGGGCACGCGCAGGGCATCGGCCTTCTCGGCCACGATGATGCGCGCGTCCAGCCGGTAGGCGTCCCCGATCCCCGGCGGCACCGCCTTGAAGTCGCCGATCACGTTGACGCGCTGCTCCTCCACGCCCAGCGCCGAGATCTTCCTGAAGGCCGCCGGCTCCACCAGGCGCACGGCCGCCTCGATCTCCGGCCCGCCCCAGCCCGTGATGAGCATGCGCATGCCCGGCCTCACGCGCACCGCGTCGTTGGAGAGGACGTCGACGACGATCTCGAGCGCCTGCGGGTCACCGACGGTCACGAGCACGGTGCCGGGCTGGAGCACCCGCTCGCTCTTCTCGACGATGCGCAGCACCCGCCCGTTCACGGGAGAGGTGACGCGCACCGTGGGCGTCTTGGCGCGCACCGCGACGAGCGTCGCCCGCGCCGCCTCCACGTCGGCCGCGGCCGCGATGGCGCGCGCACGGGCCGCCTTCAGGTCCGCCGCTTTCGTCTGCACCGCCACCACCGCCTGCTCCAGCGCCTGGTCCGACATGAACTTCTTCGCGACGAGGTCGGCCACGCGCACGCGCTCGCGTTCGGCCTGCGCCGCATCGGTTTCCGCCCGCCGCACGCGCTCGTCCGCCTCGATCTTGAGCGCCTTGGCGGACTCGAGCTTCGCCTCCAGCATGTCGCGATCGGCCTCCGAGAGCGGCAGCGGCGCGATCTCCGCCACCACCTGCCCCGCCTTCACCGCGTCGCCCTCGCGCAGCACCACGCGCAGCAGCCGCCCGGCCACAGGCGCCGCCACTCCGTAGCGGTCCACGGCACGCGTCTCGCCGTCCTCCTCGATGGCGACCTGCACCGGGCCGCGCCCCACGCGCGCCGTCTCGACGAGCTGCGGCGAGGGCCACGCCCACCACGCGAGCAGCGCCACCACCGCGACCGTGAAGATCGCGTAGCCGAGGGTCCTCTTCGTGAGTTTCATTCGCCGCCTCGCCTCATTCCCGCGCCTTGAGGGCGCCCACCAGGTCCAGGCGCCGCAGGCGCCAGCCCACCGCCGCGCCCGAGGCCGCCGCGGCGAATCCCACCGCCGCCATGGCCCCGACGAGGTTCGAGCCCCGTCACCACGAAGGGCATGCGCCACATGTCCGTCGAGAGCATCCAGACGAAGTAGAGCGTGAGCGCGATGCCCAGCGCAAGCCCGGCCGGAAGTCCCACGCCCGTGATGACGCCCTGCTCGCCCAGCAGGAGCGAGGCCGACTCGCGCTGCGTGAAACCCAGCACGCGCAGCGTCGCCAGCTCGTAGCCGCGCTCCGAGAGCGCGATGCGCGCGCCGTTGTACACCAGCCCGAAGGCGATGATCCAGGCGAAGACGAGGTTCACGGTGATCATGATGCCCACGCTGCGGTCGATCATCTCCTTGAACTGGGCGTAGGCCGCCTCGCGCAGGTTGGCGCCGGCCACCTGCGGCATCGCCTTCAGGTCCGAGAACACCTTCGCGCGCTCGTTCGCGTCCACGCGCAGGTAGGCGCCGGTGAGCACGTCGCCCTCGCCCATGAGCCGGTTGGCGGTGGCGCGCGAGACGTAGGCGGAGAACCCGATGGGCTCTTCCACCACGCCCACCACCAGCATCGGCACGCGCGGGCGCTTGCCCTCCATGACCTCGACCTCGATCGTGTCGCCGGCGCGCACCTTGAGCGCGCTCGCGAAGATCCCGGTGAGGAGCACTCCGTCGGGCGGAATGGTCGCGGCGTGGCCGTCCGCGTCCACGACGCGGCGCAGCGTGGGCGAATCCTCGATGCCGAAGACGAGGCCGCGCTTCATGCGGTGCCCGGCGTGGAAGCGCCCGGAGGCGAAGCGGAAGGGCTCCGCCTCCAGCACGCCGCGCATCGACCGGAGCGAATCCAGCGCCTCGCGCGACCTCGGCTCCGTGAGCAGCACCTGCACGTCCTCGTGCTGCACGACGGTGAACTGCCAGTCCATGAGGTAGCGCACGCCGTCCATCATCGCCGTCATCATCACCAGGAGCGCCACGGCGATGGCGATGCCGGCGACGTTGGCCACGAACCGAAGCGGCCGGCGCGCGAGGTTGCGCACCAGCATGCGCCCCGCGGGCCTGAGCGCGTGCCGGATGCCCCAGCGCTCGAACACCCCGGCGTGGAAGCGCGGCGGCGGCTCGGGGTGCATCGATTCCGCCGGGGCGAGCCTCGCCGCCCGCAGCGCCGCCGGCACCGCGCCCAGGGCCGCGGCCGCCACCGCGAGCGACACGCCCGCCGCCGCCACGGGCCACACCTGGTCGCTCGCGTACATCGGGAAGAAGTAGAACTCCGCGTAGAGGTCGAGCATCGCGTTGGCGAACGGGATCCCCGTCGCCACGCCCATCGCCGCGCCCAGCAGCGAGATCACCAAGGCGAGCTTGAGGTAGTGCAGCGAAATCTCGCCCCCGGAATAGCCGAACGCCTTGAGGAGCCCCACCTGCGAGCGCTGCATCTGCACCAGCCGCGTGAGGATGGTGTAGAGGAGGAACGCGCCCACCGCGAGGAAGATCGTCGGCGTGATGCGCGACATCGTGCGGTTCTGCGAGATCTCGTCCGAGAGGAAGCGGTGCGAGAGCTGGTCCTCGCGGTCGTAGGCGCCCACGCCCCCGTACGCGCCCAGGATGCGGTCCATCTCCCCCAGCACCGGCTCGACCGCGGCGCCCGGGCTCACCTTGGCCGCCACGTCGTTGAAGGCGCCCTCCATGTCGTAGGCGGTCGCGAGGCCCTTGCGGTCCATCCACAGGATGCCGTAGCGGCGGTTGTCCGGCACGAGCTGCCCGGGGCCCAGCGCGTAGATGTACTCGGGCGAGATGGACACGCCCACGATGCGAAGGCTCTTGTAGCGGCCGTTCACCACGGCGCGGATCGAGTCGCCGGGCTCCAGCCGGTTGGCGATGGCGAAGGCCTCGGCGACCAGCACCTCGTCCTGGCTCGCGGCCGCGGGCATGCGGCCGCGGCGGATGTAGAGGGCGTTGAGGCCGCCGGAGGGGTCGCGCGAGATCGAGACGATGCGCCCGCGGGCCGGCTCGTCCAGGCCCGGCACGTCGAGGTTCACGCGCGCGACGACGCGGGTTTCGAGCATCGCCACGCCGGGGATCGCGGCGAGCCGCTGCGCCACGTGCTCCGGCGCGCGCACGGCGCCCGCGAAGACGTCGGCGAAGCGGTACTCCTCGTAGAAGGTGGCTTGCGAGGCGGCGAGGGAGCGGTTGAGCGAGGAGAGCGAGACGAAGGAGTTGATGCCGCCCGCCACCACCAGCGCGCAGGCGATGATCTGCGCGCGGATGTGCCACGCATCGCGCAGGATCTTGCGGTCGAGGGCGCCGATCCTCACCACGCGAGCTCCGAGGCCGGCATGCGCTTCGCGTTGGCGGTGATGTCGACGATGTGCCCGCTGGACATGCGGATCACGCGGTCGCCCATCGCCGCGATCGAGGCGTTGTGCGTGATCACCGCGGTGATGGTGCCCAGCTCCCGGTTCACGCGCTCGAGCACTTCCAGCACGAGGCGGCCGGTCTCGACGTCCAGGGCGCCGGTGGGCTCGTCGCACAGCAGCACGTCGGGGCGCTTGGCCACCGCGCGCGCGATGGCGACGCGCTGCTGCTCGCCGCCGGAGAGCTGGGCCGGGAAGTGGTCGGCGCGCTCCGCCAGGCCCACGAGGGCCAGGGCCTCGCGCGGGTCCAGCGGCTTGTCGGCGATGTCGGTGACGAGCGCCACGTTCTCCGCGGCCGTGAGGCTGGGGATCAGGTTGTAGAACTGGAAGACGAAGCCCACGTGCTCGCGCCGGAAGGCGGTGAGCTTCTCGTCGCCGCCCTCGGAGAGGTCGTGGTCGAGGTAGTCCACCTGCCCCTTCGTCGGAGTGTCCAGGCCGCCCAGGAGGTTCAGCAGCGTCGACTTGCCGCTGCCCGAGGGGCCCAGCAGCACGACGAACTCGCCCGCGTAGAGCTCCAGCGAGACGTCGCGCAGCGCGACCACCTCCAGGTCCCCGACGTGGTAGACCTTCGACACGTCGCGCATGCGGAAGATGGGGGCGGGCATCGGGGCAACTTGAGTAGAGCCGGCAGCGATTCCAGCATGCTACCGCGGCGCGCCGGGCGGCTGACCTCGATCAAGGGGGGGGAGGAGTTATCCACATTGCTTGGCCCATGGGGCTACACGCGCCACGGCGGTCGCCTTCCATGCCTAGAATGATCGTTTCCCCGCCTCGAAGCCCGGCCCCGTGGCCGCCGCCGATCCTGGAACCATGAACGACCTCTCCAAGCCCCCCGCGCCCGCCGACGCCGATACCGGCGACGTCATCTCCATCCGAGGCGCCCGCCAGAACAACCTCAAGAACCTCGACGTGGACATCCCCACGGGCGAGCTGGTGGTGGTGACGGGGCCCTCGGGCTCGGGCAAGAGCTCCCTCGTCTTCGACACGCTCTACGCCGAGGGCCAGCGCCGGTACGTGGAGACCTTCTCGCCCTACGCGCGCCAGTTCCTGGACCGCATGGACAAGCCGCAGGTGGATTCGATCGACGGAATCCCGCCCGCCATCGCCATCGACCAGACCAACCCCGTGCGCACCTCGCGCTCGACGGTGGGGACGATGACGGAGATCAACGACCACCTGAAGCTCCTCTTCGCGCGGGCGGGGCGGCTTTCGTGCCGGAAGTGCGCGCGGCCGGTGCGGCGGGACAGTCCCGAGTCGATCTTCGCGGAGATGACGGCGCGGGCGCAGGCGGCGGGCGACCCGCGGCTTTCCATCACCTTCCCCATCGACGTGCCGAAGAACTTCACCGAGGCCGAGATCCTGCAGCACCTCGAGGCGCAGGGCTACACGCGCGTGCACTCGCGCAAGGGCTCGCGGCTGGACGTGGTGCAGGACCGCATCCGCATGGGCTCGGCCGAGAAGGCGCGCGTGGTGGAGGCCATCGAGGCGGCGCTGAGGGTGGGGGCGGGGCGGGTGAACGTGCTCGTGGAAGATGCGGCAACGGCGTGGCGCTTCTCCAACGACCTGCACTGCCCCGACTGCGACATCCACTATTCCGACCCCAGCCCCGCGCGCTTCTCCTTCAACTCTCCGGTCGGAGCCTGCGAGAAGTGCCGCGGCTTCGGGCGCGTGATCGGCGTCGACTACGGCCTGGTCGTGCCCGACGAGGCGAAGTCGCTGGGCGGCGGGGCGGTGAAGCCCATCCAGACGGCGAGCTTCGACGAGTGCCAGGACGACCTCGAGAAGTACGCGAAGCGCCACGGGGTGGCGCTGGACATCGCGTGGCGCGACCTCCCGCCGGAGCACCGGCGCTGGGTGATCGAGGGCGACGAGGGCTGGGTGAGCTGGAGCAAGTCGGGGAAGACGCACTGGTACGGCGTGGCGCGCTTCTTCGAGTGGCTCGAGACGAAGGCCTACAAGATGCACATCCGCGTGCTCCTGTCGAAGTACCGCGCCTACACGCCGTGCGCGGACTGCGACGGCGCGCGCCTCAAGCCCGAGTCGATGCTCTGGCGCGTGGGCACCAAGGCCGAGGCCGACGCGGTGCTCGCCCCCGGGAAGCGCTATCCCCCGCGCGGCACGCAGTGGAGCCTCGACGAGCTGGCGGCGCTCCCGGGACTGTGCCTGCACGACGTGATGCTGCTGCCCATCGAGCGGGTGCGGACCTTCTTGGAGCGCCTCGCCCTGCCCGCCCCGCTGGACGAGGCGACGGAGCTGCTGCTGGAGGAAGTCAACGCGCGGCTTCGCTTCGTGTGCGAGGTGGGCCTGGGCTACCTCACGCTCGACCGCCAGTCGCGCACGCTCTCGGGCGGCGAGGTGCAGCGCATCAACCTCACGACGGCGCTGGGCACCTCGCTCGTGAACACGCTCTTCGTCCTGGACGAGCCCTCCATCGGGCTGCACCCGCGCGACATGGGCCGCGTGATCGGCGTGATGAAGCGCCTGCGCGACGCCGGCAACTCGCTCGTGGTGGTCGAGCACGACCCGCAGATCATGCTGGAGGCCGACCGCCTGCTCGACATGGGACCGGGGCCGGGCGAGCGCGGCGGCGAGATCGTGTTCTTCGGCTCTCCGGACGAGTTGAAGCAGGCGAAGACGGTGACGGCGGAGTACCTCTCGGGCCGGAAGCGGGCGGACGCGGGGGTGGCTTCCCGGCCGCCAGCCGCCGATACGCCCCGGCTCACGCTTCGCGGCGTCACCGAGCACAATCTCAAGGACGTCGACGTCGAGTTCCCCCTCAACCGCCTCGTGTGCGTGACGGGCGTCTCGGGGTCGGGGAAATCCACCCTCATCCAGGACGTGCTGCACCCGGCCCTCCTCAAGCACCTGGGCAAGCCCACGGAGTCGCCCGGCGCCTTCCGCGAGATGCACGGCGCGGCGCGAATCAACGACGTGGTGTTCGTGGACCAGTCGCCCATCGGCCGCACCACGCGATCCAACCCCGCGAGCTACGTGGGCGCCTTCGACGCCATCCGCGAGATCTTCGCCCGCTCGCCGGAATCGAAGACGCGCGGCTACACGGCCGGCACCTTCAGCTTCAACTCCGGCAACGGGCGCTGCCCCACCTGCAGCGGCAACGGCTTCGAGCACGTGGAGATGCAGTTCCTCTCCGACGTGTACCTGCGCTGCCCGGACTGCAACGGCAGGCGCTACCGCGACGAGGTGCTCGAGGTGAAGGTGGCCGGGCGCTCCATCGCCGAGATGCTGGAGCTCACGGTGAACGAGGCGCTCGCCTTCTTCTCGGGCGAGAAGGACGTGGTGGCGCGCCTGAAGCCGCTGGCGGACGTGGGCCTCGATTACCTGCGGCTCGGGCAGCCCGTGCCCACGCTCTCCGGGGGCGAGGCGCAGCGCCTGAAGCTGGCGGGGCACCTGGTCGAGGTGGGCGGCGGCTCGGTGAAGATGCTGCCCAAGCGGCCGGCGGAGGTGGTGGCCGCGGCGCTCCATCCACCCGTGGCAACTGCCCGGACGCGGCTCTTCCTGTTCGACGAGCCCACGACGGGGCTGCACTTCGAGGACGTGGCCAAGCTCCTCACGGCCTTCCGCCGCCTCATCGCCGCGGGAAATTCGCTCGTCGTCATCGAGCACAACCTCGACGTCATCCGCGCCGCCGACTGGATCGTGGACCTGGGGCCGGAGGGGGGCGATGCGGGGGGTGAAGTGGTCGGCGCCGGCACGCCCGGGCAGATGATGGCGATGACGGCCTCGCATACGGGGCGGGCGCTGAAGGATTACGAGGCGGCATTGGCGAGGCCTTCGGGGATACTCCTCGCTGCGGAACCGAGGGTGCTTCCGGCCCGCGCGGCCGTCTCCCCCAACATCGTCGTGCGCCACGCCCGCGAGCACAACCTGAAGGGCATCGACGTCGAGGTGCCGCGCGGCAAGTTCACGGTGATCACGGGCGTCTCGGGCTCCGGCAAATCCACCCTCGCCTTCGACATCCTCTTCAACGAAGGGCAGCGGCGCTACCTCGAGTCGCTCAACGCCTACGCGCGCCAGTTCGTGCAGCCGGCATCGAAGCCCGACGTGGACGCGATCTTCGGCATCCCGCCCACCGTGGCCATCGAGCAGCGCACCTCGCGCGGGGGCTCGAAGAGCACGGTGGCGACGCAGACGGAGATCCACCACTTCCTTCGCCTGCTCTTCGTGAAGCTGGGCACGCAGTACTGCCCCGAGTGCGACGTGCCCATCGAGCCGCAGAGCCTGGAGTCGATCGCGGCGCGCATCTTCAAGGAGCATCGCGGGAAGCGGGTGGCCCTCCTCGCCCCGCTGGTGGTCAACCGCAAGGGCCTCTACACGGACCTCGCCAAGTGGGCACGCGGCAAGGGCGTGTCGCACCTGCGCGTGGACGGCGAGTGGCTGCCCACGGAGCGCTGGCCGCGGCTGGACCGCTTCCGCGAGCACACGCTGGAACTGCCGGTGGCGGAACTCAAGGTGGATGCGGCGAACGAGCACGTCTTGCGCGAGGCGCTCGACCAGGCGGCGGATGCGGGCAAGGGCGTGGTGCACCTGCTCGCGGGCGGATGGGGAGCGGCCGAGGTGCAGGTGTTTTCGACCAAGCGCGCCTGCCCTTCGTGCGCACGGAGCTTCCCGGAGCTGGATCCGCGCCTCTTCTCGTACAACTCCAAGCACGGCTGGTGCCCGTCCTGCTTCGGCACCGGCGTGAAGCTGGAGGGCTCGGGCATCGACTGGAACGACGAGCGCGCCAAGACCGGCACCGAGGACCACGTGCTCGACTCGTGGGTGGAGTGGCTGCAGCTCGAGGAGGCCTGCCCGGCGTGCGAGGGCAAGCGCCTGAACCGCGAGGCGCTGGCCGTGCGCTTCCGCGACCAGTCGATCGCCACGATGAGCGCGCAGCCCATCTCGGCGGCGCATCGCTTCTTCGACAAGCTCAAGGTGGCCGGGCGCGAGGGCGAGATCGCGCGCGACATCCTCGCCGAGCTTTCCACGCGGCTCGACTTTCTCGAGCAGGTGGGGCTGGGGTATCTGTCGCTGGACCGCGGCGCGCCCACGCTCTCCGGGGGCGAGGCGCAGCGCATCCGGCTCGCGGCGCAGTTGGGCTCCAACCTGCGCGGCGTGTGCTACATCCTGGACGAGCCCACGATCGGCCTGCACCCGCGCGACAACCGGATCCTCCTCGACACGCTGGCCAAGCTCAACGCCAAGGGCAACACCCTGGTGGTGGTGGAGCACGACGAGGACACCATCCGCCACGCGCAGCACGTGATCGACCTGGGGCCGGGGGCGGGAAGGCTCGGCGGGTGGGTGGTGGCGGAGGGGACGGCCGACGAGCTATCCCGCAATCCCAAGTCGATTACGGGCAAGTTCCTGCGCGAGCCGCTGAAGCACCCCGTGCAGCCGCGGCGGCCGGTGAACCGGAAGACGCCGTCCATCGAGGTCGCCAGGGCGAACCTGCACAACCTCCAGGACATCACCGTTCGCTTTCCGCTGGGGCGCCTCACGGTGGTGACGGGCGTGTCGGGCTCGGGCAAGTCCACGCTCGCGCGCGACGTGCTGCGGGAGAACCTGGAGCGGCTGGTGGGGGCGGCGCGGGATCGGAAGGCGACGCCGTCCGTGTTCGGCTGCAAGTCGGTTTCCGGCTGGGAAGGCGTGTCGCGCGTGCTGGAGGTGGACCAGACGCCCATCGGCAAGACGCCGCGCTCGTGTCCCGCGACCTACGTGGGGTTCTTCGACACCATCCGGAAGCTGTTCGCGGACACCCAGGAAGCGCGCATCCGCGGCTACACCGCGAGCCGGTTCTCCTTCAACGCGGGCGGCGGGAAGGCGAAGGGCAAGGGGCGCGGCAAGGCGGCCCCGGATGCCGGGCGCTGCGCCGCGTGCGAGGGCCAGGGCATCAAGACCATCGAGATGAGCTTCCTGCCGGACGTGAAGGTGCTGTGCGAGGCGTGCGGGGGCGCGCGGTTCAATCCCGAGACGCTGGCGGTGCAGATGCGCGGGAAGTCGGTCGGGGAGGTGCTGGCGATGAACGTGGACGAGGCGGTGGAGTTCTTTACCGCGCATGCGTCCATCCACCACGCGCTGCGGCTGCTGCAGGACGTGGGGCTGGGCTACCTCACGCTGGGGCAGCAGAGTCCGACGCTTTCAGGTGGCGAGGCTCAACGCATCAAGCTGGTGACGGAACTTGCGAAGGTGCGCAGTTCTCCCTCTCCCTTGGTCGGGGGCCGGGGTTCCACGAAATCTCTCCCCTCTCCCTCTGGGAGAGGGGTCGGGGGTGAGGGCAACATACGCTCTACGTCCTCGACGAACCCACCGTCGGCCTCCACATGGCCGACGTGGAGAAGCTGATCCGGGTTCTCCATCGACTCGTGGATGCCGGGAACACGGTCGTGCTCATCGAGCACAACCTGGACGTGATCGCGGAAGCGGACTGGATCGTGGACCTGGGGCCGGAAGGGGGAGACGCGGGCGGGAAGATCGTGATGGCGGGGGTGCCAGAGGAGTTCCTCTCGCCCTCCGCGAAAGGGTCGCATACGGCGGAGGCGATGCGGGGGTTCCTGAAGGTTCATTGATGCGACCGTGACCGGCCTCGCCACCTAGATCAGGAATCTTAATCCCTGGTCCGGGGTTCAAATCCCTGACTCACTCTCGACCGCCCCATCGCGGCGGCCAGTGCGCTCGCCGGATCCGAGGTCGAGATCCTCACCTACGCCGACACGGCCGGCCTCGTCGCGCAGACCCGGCACGCGCTCGACCAGGCGATCGCGGCGGGATTCCGCAAGGACATGATCGCGGTGGTGAGCTTCCGGGGGCGGGAGGGCGAAGAGGGTGAGATCTCACGCCTGTGCCCTGGCTACCTGCATCGTGGAGCGGCAAGCCGGAAACTTCTCGCACCCCCAGAACCGCGTCCCATCCTTCCCCGAAGTCCTCATCACCATCCGCGTCCCGATCCCGCAGCTCGGGCACGTCGGCGTCCAGTAGTCGCCCTCCGTCGCGAACTCGATGAGGCTCTTCTGCCGCTCCGGCGCCAGGTCACGCAGCTTCCGGACGAGGTCCTCCCCTTCGATGAGGTGAATCTCCTTCCCCATCGCGAATGACTTCGCATCCGCCGTGAACGTGCTGGTGGTCGCGATGACGCCCTCCTTCACGCCCGCCGCCGTCATCACGCCCAGCAGCTCGCGAACGACGGCGACGCCCACGGCCCCGGATCGCCACGCCTTGCACTGCACGACGATCGCGGGATGACGGCTGTCCTTCGTGAAGAGGTGCACGTCGACGCCGCCATCGGGCCCGCCGCGCACGGTCTCGGCCCGGAAGCCCAGCTCCTCGAAGTAGCCCGCGCACACCAGTTCGAATCGCTTCCAGTCGAGGGCCTTGAGCAGATCGAGGTTCCACCGGCTCGTATCGACCTGCGGTGGTCGGGCCTCCCGGCCTGCGTCTTTCCAATCCGGATAGAGGTCGCGCTCGGGCTCGGAAGGCGCTGGGTGGGGCGACTGCCGTTGCGGCTCGTCTCGGGGAACGGGAGTCGACGCGCGCCTCCTCATCGCTCGAGCTCCCGACATCAACCCCGCGATCACGAAGAGGAAGGGCAACGCGTATTGCCCGAAGATCGCCAGGCCCCGCCAAAACGACCCCACGATGAACTGCACCGGCTGTTTCCCCGCCAGTTGCGGGTCCGGACGCTCGCCCGCCAGCCAGTGGAGGAAGAGATAGGAAAGGACGGCGAGAACGAGGCAGGCCCACCACGGAAGGAGGCTCAGCACGTCCAGCCAGCCGGTCTTTTCGCGACGGTTCGAGCGGGGCATTACGGGAGTTTATGGGACCTCGCCTATGCCGACACGGCCGGCCTCGTCGGGCAGACCCGGCACGCGCTCGACCAGGCGGAGGTGGGCATGCGTCGTGAGCATGTCAGCGCCGTACCGGCATGCGGCGTTGAAGGGATTGGTCGCATTCCGTGGCCTTGCCTTACTACGTCAAAGCCGGATATCCTTCCCATGTTCACGTTCGTGGAAACGAGGCTCTTTTCGCGCCTCGTCGGCGACTATCTCGATGAGGACGAGTACGCCCGTCTTCAGGCGACACTGGCGGCCAATCCCGATGCCGGCAGGGTCGTTCCGGGGTCCGGCGGCGTACGCAAGCTTCGCTGGGGACAGCCTGGACGTGGCAAGCGGAGCGGAATCCGCGTGATCTACTACGTGAAGCGCGGCAATGGTGAAATCTGGATGCTGACGCTATACGCGAAGAACGAGGCGGACGACATTCCATGGCAGGCGCTTCGACGAATCAGGGACGAAATCGATGACCAAGGCCAAGCGTGACATCGGCGCGGAGATCCTTAGCGGGATCCGCGAGATCAAGGCGGGGCGCACCGGGCGCGTGACGACTGTTCCGTCCATCGCCCGCACCCGTGAGAGCCTGGGGCTCTCGCAGGCGCAATTCGCCCGGCTGATGGGCGTTTCCGTGCGCACGCTCCAGGAGTGGGAGCAGGGCCGGCGGGCTCCGAGCGGCGCCGCGCGGACGCTGCTTCTCATCGCGAACCGGAATCCGAAGGC
>CAWGOH010000015.1:0-103124 GCA_963824135.1 uncultured beta proteobacterium
AGCTGGTCGCCCGGGGCGCCGTGAACTGGGATTTCGTGAAGAAGCACTGCGTCTTCGCCACGGGACCCACCGACATCGGCTACGGCATGCGGCCCACCAGCAAGTTCGCCTACGACGCCGAGAAGGACACGCAGGCCAAGGAGCTGGAGGTCACGCTCTCGAAGCACGAGGCCATCGGCCAGCGCCGCCAGCCCGGCGAGAAGGTGCAGCAGAAGAGCCGGACCAGCGCCGGCCGCCACTGGCTCATCTCCTTCGAGGAGTTCAAGCGCGGACTGGAGCCCTACACGCTCGACTTCGTGGCCGAGGTCGCCAAGGGAGACCCGGACGAGCCGATGGAGAAGTTCAAGGCGAAGCTCGTGCAGCTCGCGGACCTCTACGCGGACTCGAAGCGGAACACGCTCTCGTTCTGGACCATGGGATTCAACCAGCACCAGCGCGGCGTCTGGGTGAACGAGCAGAACTACATGATCCACCTGCTGCTGGGCAAGCACGGCACGCCGGGCAACGGCGCGTTCTCGCTCACGGGACAACCCTCCGCCTGCGGCACCGCGCGCGAGGTGGGCACCTTCTCGCACCGGCTCCCCGCCGACATGGTCGTGGACAACCCCGCGCACCGCGCGCTCACCGAGAAGACGTGGAAGCTGCCGGCGAAGACCCTCAACCCGAAGCCGGGCAGCGACATCATGGGGATCCTGCGCGACCTCGAGGACGGCAGCGTCAAGTTCCTGTGGGTGCAGGTGACCAACCCGTTCCAGTCCTCGCCCAACGCCAACCACTGGCTCAAGGCCGCCCGCGAGATGGACAACTTCATCGTCGTGGCGGACTGCTATCCCACGCTCTCGGGCAAGGTCGCGGACCTCGTGCTGCCGGCCGCGATGATCTTCGAGAAGTGGGGCGCCTACGGCAACGCCGAGCGGCGCACGCAGATGTGGCGCCAGCAGGTCGACGCCCCGGGAGAGGCGCGCACCGACGTCTGGATGATGCTGGAGTTCGCCAAGCGCTTCAAAGTGGGCGAGGTGTGGGGCGAGAAGCCGCTGCCGGGCCTGAAGACGGACGGCTACGCCGACGGCAGGCTCCCGGACGTGATGGAAGGCGCGAAGGCGATGGGCTACAAGCCCGAGCAGAACCTCTACGAGGCGCTGTTCGCCACGCCCGAGAACCGCAAGTTCGCCTGGCCGGACCCGGTGGCCAAGGGCAAGGCGAACGCGACCGTGAAGGCGCTGGGCGAGAACTGGTTCGTCGAGAAGGCGCTCTTCGAGGAGTACGCCCAGTTCGGCCGCGGGCACCACCACGACCTCGCCGAGTTCGACGTCTACTTCCGCGACGACGTGCGCGGGCTGCGCTGGCCGGTCGTCAACGGCAAGGAGACGAAGTACCGCTTCGTCGAGGGGCACGACCCGTACGTGAAGGCCGGCGAGGGCTTCAACTTCTACGGCGGCGCCTTCAAGGCGCTGCCCACGGGCAGCCTCGACGAGGTGACCGAGCCCAAGCCCACGCCCATCCCGGGCAAGGCGAAGATCTTCTTCCGCCCGTACGCCGCGCCCGTCGAGCAGCCCGACAAGGACTACGACCTGTGGCTGTGCACGGGCCGCATCCTCGAGCACTGGCACACGGGCTCCATGACGCGCCGGGTGCAGGAGCTTAACCGCGCCGCGCCCTCCGCCGTCCTCTACATGCACCCGAAGGACGCCGAGGCCCGCGGGGTCAAGCGCAACGACGCGGTGTGGGTGGAGTCGCGCCGCGGCAAGATCAAGCTGGTGGTGGACACGAAGGGGCGCAACGCCATGCCGCGCGGCTCCGTGTTCGCGGCCTTCTTCGACGAGTCGCTGCTCATCAACAAGCTGGTGCTCGACGCCATCGACCCGATCTCGCGCGAGACCGACTTCAAGAAGTGCGCGGCCAAGGTGTACAAGGCCTGAGGCCGGCGGGCGCGCAAGGCGACGATCGCCATGGCCGGCAGGCTCGAGCGCAGGCAGTTCCTCGCGCACGCGGTGCAGGGGGTGGCCGCGGCCGCGTGCGGGGGGGTGGCGTGGAACGCGCTCCTCGTGCAGCAGGCGCACGCGGTGCCCTACGCGATCCGCCCGCCGGGGGCGCAGGCCGAGGCCGACTTCAACGCCACCTGCGTGAAGTGCGGCGCCTGCGTGGTCGCCTGCCCCTACGGGATACTCAGGCTCGCCAAGGCCGCGGCCGGCATCCCGCTGGGCACGCCGCATTTCGTCCCTCGCGAGGAGCCCTGCCGGCTCTGCCCGGACATCCCCTGCGCGAAGGCCTGCCCCACCGGCTCGCTCGACCGCGGCATGCAGGACATCAACGCCTCGCGCATGGGGCTCGCGGTGATCGACGCCGAGAGCTGCCTGTCCTGGAACGGGCTGCGCTGCGAGGTGTGCTACCGGGTCTGTCCCGTGAAGGGCAAGGCGATCACCGTCGACCCGCATCCGCGCAAGCTCTCGAAGCACGCGGTGTTCGTGCCGGTGATCCATTCCGACGCCTGCACCGGGTGCGGCCTGTGCGAGAAGGCCTGCCCGACCAGCGTCGCGGCCATCCGCATCGTCCAGCCCTCGCTGGTGCAGGGAAGGATCGGCGAGCATTTCCGCATGGAGTGGCGTCCGGAGGACCGCGCCGGCGCCCGCACCCGCCGCGCCGCCCGCGAAGCCCGCGGCGCCCGCCAAGGCGCCGGGTCTCGACTACTTCAACAGCGAGGTGAAGCCGTGAGCGCGCCGGCCGTCACGCCCCGCCCCGTGCGCCACTTCGAGATGCCTTCCTCGCTGGCGGGGAAGCTGCGCGTGTACCGCTTCGCCATCGCGCGGCGCCTCGTGCAGGTCTCGGTGCTCGCTCCTCTTCTTCGGCACCGCGCACTGGGGCTGGAAGCTCCTGGGGCAACCGCTCCTGGCCGGCAACCTTTCCGCCGCGAAGCTCGCCGGCGCGGTCCCGCTCGCCGACCCGTTCGCGATCCTGCAGGTCTTCGCCACCCGGCATGCGGTCGCGGGGGAAGCGCTCCTGGGCGCTGGTCTCGTGCTCGCGGCCTACTTCCTGCTGGGCGGGCGCGTGTTCTGCTCCTGGGTGTGCCCGATGAACGTGGTCACCGACGCGGCGCGGCGCGTGCGCGCGCGGCTGGCGGTGCGCGACGTCTTCGCGATCCCGCCGGGCGTGCGCTACGCCGTCCTCGGGCTCGCGCTCGCCGTCTCCGCCGTGGCCGGAGTGGCGGCGTTCGAGTGGATCAGCCCGATCGCCATGCTGCACCGGGAGATCGTCTACGGCGCGGGGCTCGGCCTGACTTCCGTGCTGGGCGTCTTCCTCTTCGACGCCTTCGTGCTCAGGAACGGCTGGTGCGGCCACCTGTGCCCGCTGGGCGCCTTCTGGTCGCTCGTCGGCCGCGGCGCGCAGGTGCGCGTCGCCTTCGACGACGCCTCGTGCACGCGCTGCGGCGACTGCCTCAAGGCCTGCCCCGAGCCGCGCGTGCTCAACTTCAACGAGGCCGCCCGCCACGGCATGGTCCGCTCCGGCGAATGCACGAACTGCGCCGCCTGCATCGCGGTGTGCCCCGAATCGAGCCTGCGCCTCGCCCTGCGCGCCACCGCGCGCCTGCACCCGGTTCATGAACCCGGTTCACGAACCGGGTTCGCCTACGCCGAATCTCCCGCTTCCCGACCGAAGGAATGACGCCATGAAACGCCTCCTCGCCGCCTTCCCGTTCGCGATCCTCGCCCTCGCCGCCGCCGCCCAGCAGGCGCCGCAGGCCGTCGACGACAAGCAGTTCAGCCTCAACAAGGGCAACGCGCTCGAGGCGATCACGCCGGCGCCGTTCGAGTTCCAGGACGGCGCGAAGACGGCCCGTCCGCTCGAGGGCTCGGGCATGCCGGTGATGATCTCGCACACCATCGACGACGACCTGCCCATCACGGCGGAGAAGAACGGCTGCATCCGCTGCCACACGCCCACCGGCAAGAAGGTCCGCGGCGCGCCCCCGGTCCCGCCGTCGCACGTCGTGAATGCGGGCGACAAGCCAGCCGTCACCGGCAAGCGCTGGAACTGCACCGCGTGCCACGCGCCGCAGGCCGACGTGAAGCCGCTGGTCGCCAACACCTCGCAGTAGAGGCTACTCCTTCAAAAGGGCGCGCAGCTCCGTCTTGAGGACCTTGCCGTAGTTGTTCTTGGGGAGGTCCTCGACGAAGCGATATTCCTTCGGGCGCTTGAAGCGCGCGATCGCGGCCAGGCAATGCGCGTCCAGCTCGGCCGCCGATGGCGCGGGCGATCGCGCCACCACGAAGGCGACCGCCGCCTCGCCCCACTCCGGGTCGGGCCGGCCCACGACCGACACCTCGGCCACGCCCGGGTGCGCGAGGAGCACCTCCTCCACCTCGCGCGGATAGATGTTGGAGCCGCCGCTGATGATGAGGTCCTTGCTGCGGTCCTTCAGGGTGAGGAAGCCCTCCTCGTCGAAGGCGCCCAGGTCGCCGGTCCGGAGCCACCCGTCGCGCAGCGCGCTCGCCGTCGCCCCGGGATTGCCCCAGTAGCCCGCCATCACCACCGCGCCGCGCACGCACACCTCGCCCACCTCGCCCGGCGGAAGCTCGCGGCCCGCGTCGTCCTGCACGCTCACCTCCACGCCGCTCTGCGGCAGGCCCACGGAGGCGATCCGGGCCCGGTGGCGGGGATGCGCGCGATCGCTCACGAAGCGCTTCGATAGCGCGGTGATCGTCATGGGGCTCTCGCCCTGGCCGTAGATCTGGGCGAAGCGCGGCCCCATCACGTCGAGGGCGCGCAGCAGGTCCGCCACGTACATCGGGCCGCCGCCGTAGACGAGCGTGCGCAGCCCCTCGAGCCGTGGCGAGCGGGCGGCGGCGTGCTCGACCAGCCGGCGCACGATGGTCGGGGCGGCGAACATGCCGACGCCCCGGTGCGCTTCGGCCAGCGCGAAGACCTCGGCCGGATCGAACCCCCCGGACTCGGGAACCACCTGCGCCGCGCCGGCCAGGAGGTAGGGAACGAGGTAAAGGCCCGAGCCGTGCGACATCGGGGCCGCGTGCAGCAGGCAGTCGGCCGGCGCGACCACGTCGACGTCGGTGAGGTAGCCCTGCGCCATCGCGCGCAGGTTGGCGTGCGAGAGCATGGCGCCCTTGGGCCGGCCCGTGGTGCCGCTCGTGTAGAAGAGCCAGGCCAGCGCGTCGTCGGCGACCGGGCTCGCGGGCATCGGCTCGCCGAAGAGGGCGCCGTAGCCGACGCTTCCGGCCTCGATCACGTCCGGCGCGCGCGCGAGGCCCGCCGTCGCCTCGGCGAGGCCGGCGATCCAGTCGGGCGTGGCGAAAACCACGCTCGCCCCCGAATCCTCCAGGATGAACGCGACCTCCCGCGGGTGCAGCTTGGCGTTCACCGGCACGCAGGCGAGCCCCGCCCACCAGGCCGCGAGCAGGATCTCGACGTACTCGGGCGAGTTCGCCATCACCAGCGCGACCCGTTCGCCCGGCGCGAGGCCGAGCTTCTCGCGCAGCCCGCGCGCGAGCGAGGCCACGTCCCCGGCCAGCCGGCCGTACGACTTCCAGGGGGACGCGCCGACGAAGACCGCGGTGCGATCCGGGTCGGTGCGGGCATGGCGATGCAGCCAGAGCGCGAGGTTCACGGCAAGGTCGGTGTCAGGTTACTTTTCGGTGTCAGGTTACTCTTACAGGCCTGCCGGACTGTAACCTGACACCGAAAAGTAACCTGACACCAGCCTTCGCCCATGTCCAGCCGCCCCGACCAGATAGGCCGTTACCGGATCGCCCGCGCCGTGGGCAGCGGGGCGATGGGCGCCGTCTACGAGGCGTTCGACCCCGTCATCGAGCGCAAGGTGGCCATCAAGACCGTGCTCAAGGACCGGCTCGACGCGGAAGGGCTCGAGGAGGCCGTCGCGCGCTTCAAGCGCGAGGCGCAGGCGGGCGGGCGCCTCAACCATCCGGGGATCGTGGCCGTCCACGAGTACGGCGAGGACAAGGACGAGGCCTACATCGTCATGGAGTTCGTCGACGGCAAGGAGCTGCGGCAGCATTTCCGCACCGGCAGCCGCTTCGACCTCATCGACGTGCTCGAGCTGATGAAGCAGCTGCTCGAGGCGCTGGACTACTCGCACCGGCAGTCCGTCGTGCACCTGGACATCAAGCCGGCCAACCTGATGGTGCTGCCCGGGCCGAGGCTCAAGGTGATGGATTTCGGCATCGCGCGCGTCGGCGCGGCGCGCGGCGAGCGGCCACTCGACGCGGCGGGCACGCCCACGCACATGGCGCCCGAGCAGCTGGTGGGCCAGTCCGCCGACGCGCGCGCGGACCTCTGGTCGAGCGGCGTGATTCTCTACGAGCTCCTGACCGGCCAGAATCCCTTCGCCGCGGACACCTCCACCGCCGTTCTGTACAAGGTGCTCCAGCTGAACCCGGACCCGCCCTCGTCCATGCAACCGTCCCTGCCGGCATCCGTCGACGCCGTCGTCGCGAAGGCGCTCGCCAAGTCGCCCGAGGAGCGCTTCCAGACCGCCCGCGAGTTCCACGGCGCCCTGCTGCGCGCCTTCCAGGACCGGGCGATGATGGCGCCGCGGGGCATGACCGACGCCGAGCACGCGCTGCACGACTCGCCCGGCGCCGTGGGCGCGGAGGGCGGGAGCGCGGACGAATCGGACGAGGGCGCGCCGCGAACCGATTAGACTTCCGGGCGTGAATCCGACGCCTCCCGCCTGGCTGCGCTGGGCGCCCGCCCTCTTCGTGTTCCTGTGGAGCACGGGCTTCATCGGAAGCCGGCTGGGCGCGCCCTTCGCGGAGCCGCTCACCTTCCTCTCCTGGCGCTACGCCGCCGCGGTCGCGCTCCTCCTGGCGGCGGTCGTCGCCACGCGCGCGCCGTGGCCGGCCTCGCCGCCCGCCGCGATGCACGCGGCCGTCGCCGGCCTCCTCGTCCAGGGCGCCTATCTCTCGGGCGTGTTCTGCAGCGTGGCGCGCGGCATGCCGCTCGCGACCGTCTCCCTCATCGTGGGGCTGCAGCCGATCCTCACCGCCGTGGCCGCCGGGCCCTTGCTGGGCGAGCGCCTCACGGGCCGGCAGTGGCTGGGCATCGCGCTGGGCTTCGGCGGCGTCGTTCTCGTCGTGTCGGCGAAGTGGTCCGGCGCTTCCACCGACCCGGTCGCCTATGCCTGGCTCGCGTTCGCCCTCGCGGGCATCACCGGCGGCACGCTCTACCAGAAGCGCTTCTGCGGCGCGGTGCCGATGCTCGCCGGCGGCCTGATCCAGTACGCGGCCGCGGGGATCGTCACGGCCGCCGCCGCGTGGGCGACGGAGACGATGGTGGTGCGCTGGACGCCGCAGTTCGCCTTCGCCCTGGGCTGGCTCGTCCTCGTCCTGTCCTTCGGCGCCATCGGGCTGCTCTTCACGATGATCCGCCACGGCGAGGCCTCCCGCGTCTCGAGCCTGTTCTTCCTCACCCCGCCGGTCACCGCGGTGATGGCCTGGCTCCTCTTCGGGGAGGAGTTGCCCGCCGAGGCCCTGGCCGGCCTTGCGGTTTCCGCCGCCGGGGTGGCCCTGGTCACGCGGCGCTAGAATGGGCGGACCATGACCACCATCGTCGTCGTCCGCAAGGGGAACCAGGCCGCCATCGCGGCCGATTCCCTCACCACGTTCGGGTCCACGCGGCTCGCGCCCTCCTACGACCGCAACCCGCACAAGATCATCCGCTTCGCCGATTCCTTCATCGGGGTCGCCGGCAGCGCCGCGCACCAGCTCGTCCTCGAGAACCTGCTGTCGCGGAACCCCGACCTCGCCCTGCACGGCAAGGAGGCCATCTACGAGTCCTTCCGCCGCCTGCATCCGCTGCTGAAGGACGAGGCCTTCCTCAATCCGAAGGAGGAGGAGGACGACCCGTACGAGTCCTCCCAGATGACGGTGATGATCGCCAATCCGTCGGGCATCTTCGCGGTGTACTCGATGCGCGAGGTGTTCGAGTTCGAACGCTACTGGGCCATCGGCTCGGGCCGCGACTTCGCCCTGGGCGCCATGTTCGTGGCTTACGCGCGCGCCGCCGAGCCGGCCAAGGTCGCGAAGATCGGCGTCGAGGCCGGGGCGGAATACGACACGGGCACGTCGCTTCCCATGTCGCTGCACACGGTGACGCTCGCCGGATGAGCGGCGAGACGAAGGTCCGGCTCGACCTCTGGCTGGTCGCGGCGCGGTTCTTCAAGACGCGCGGCCTCGCGGTCGAGGCGATCGAGGCCGGGCGCGTGAGCGTGAACGGGAGCGCGCCAAGGCGTCGAAGCTGGTGAAGCCGGGCGACGAGCTCGCGATCCGCCGCCCGCCCTACGAGCACGTGGTGGGCGTGCGGGGCGTCTCGGACAAGCGCGGACCGGCCGCCGAGGCGCAGAAGCTCTACGAGGAAACGGCGCCCAGCCGCGCGAAGCGCGAGGCGGTCGCCGCGGAGATGAAGGCGATGCCGCCCCCGGTGTTCAAGGGCCGGCCCACCAAGAAGGACCGGCGCACGCTCGTGCGATTCTTCCAACGACAGGACGAGGACTGACCCCATGAAGATGCTGATCATCGCCGCCACGCTCGCCGCCCTGCCCGCCCTGGCCCACCACGGCTGGAGCGAATACGACCAGGAGAAGCCCCTCACGCTGACCGGGAAGGTCGTCGAGTCCGGCTACGAGCACCCGCACGGCCACATCAAGCTGGAGACCCCGGGCAAGACCTGGCTGGTGGTGCTGGCCCCGCCTTCGCGCATGCAGAACCGGGGCCTGCCGCGCGAGGACATCAAGATCGGCTCCACGGTCACGGTGGTGGGCTACGGCAACCGCGGCAAGCCGGAGGAAGCGCGCGCCGAGCGCATCACCGCCAACGGCAAGACCGTCGAGCTGCGCTAGGGCCGGCGCGTGACGCCCGCCAGCCCCATCGAGGCGCTGCCTTTCGCGCGGATGATGCGCGAGTCGCTGTGGGCCTACCCCATCGTGGAGACGATCCACATCGTGGGGATCGCGATCCTGGTGGGCTCGGTCGTGATGTTCGACCTGCGCGTGCTCGGGCTGTCGAAGAACCTGTCGGTGCGCGCCCTCTCGCGGCACCTGCTGCCCTGGAGCCTCGGGGCGCTCGTCCTCATCGTTCCCACCGGCTTCCTCATGTTCTCCGCGCACGCCATGGATTTCATCGGCAACCGCACCTTCCAGCTCAAGATGGCGCTCCTCATGGTGGCGGGCATCAACGCGGTGATCTTCCGCACCGGCCCCTACCAGACGGTGGCGCACTGGGACGTCGCCACCCGAGCGCCCGTCGCGGCGCAGCTCTCGGTGGCGGTCTCCATCGCGGTCTGGATCGCGATCATCGGCTGCGGGCGGTTCCTCGCCTACACCTGAGGAAAGCGTGCGCCGCGCCGCCACGACCCTGCTGGCCTGTCTCGCCCTCGCGGCCCACGGGCAGGCGCCGAAATCCGTGCGCGTGGTCGACTGGATGCTCGCCGTCCCGGCGGGCTGGACGATGCAGGTGCCCTCGAGCCCGATGCGGGTGGCGCAATTCACCGCCGGGTCGCGCGAGGGAAACGCGGATGCCGCCGTGTTCCATTTCGGCCTGGCGGGCGGCGGAACCGTGCAGGAGAACATCGACCGCTGGGCCTCGCAGTTCGTCGCGGAGGGCGGCAAGCCCGCGATCCCCCTGGTGAGCCAGGCCACCGCGTCGGGCATGCCCGTGACCTGGGTGGCGCTCGATGGCCGCTACGCCCGCGGCGCGGGCACGGGCCCGCAGGGCCAGGCGACCCCGAGCCAGTCGCTGCGCGTCGCGGTGCTGGAGACGCCCGCGGGCAACCTCTTCTTCCAGCTCTGGGGGGACCGGGCGGCGGTGGCCGGGCAGGAGTCCGCGTTCCGCCGCATGGTACAAACCCTCAAGCGCGCTCCCTAGGACGATCGCCATGGCGGCTTCCCCGATCCTTCGCGTCGCCCCGCTCGGCTCGCCGCCGTGGGAGACGCCCAACCCGTTCCTCTTCTGCGTGCATCACGTGGACCGCTACCCGAAGGGAAACGAGCAGCTCGGGCCGGTCGCTTCGCTCGCCGGCCGCCACATCGGCCAGGACTTCGCGGGCAGGGACGGCTGGAACATGTACCACGGCGAGCGCGTGCCGGGATTCCCGCAGCACCCGCACCGCGGCTTCGAGACCGTGACCGTGGTCCGGCGGGGACTCGTGGACCACTCCGACTCGATGGGCGCGCAGGCGCGCTACGGCGAGGGCGACGTGCAGTGGCTCACCGCGGGCGCCGGCATCCAGCACGCGGAGATGTTCCCGCTGGTGCACCGCGACCGCGACAACCCGCTCGAGCTCTTCCAGATCTGGCTCAACCTCCCCGCCGCCGACAAGATGGCGCCGCCGCACTTCACGATGTTCTGGGCGGACGCGGTGCCATTGGTGACGCCCGCCGCGGGCGTGTCGGTGACGCTCGTCGCAGGCGCACTCGATGGCGTCGCGCCGCCGGCCCCGCCGCCGCACTCTTACGCGTCGAAGGCGGAAAGCGACGTCGCGATCTGGACTATCCGGCTTGCACCCGGCGCGTCCTGGATCCTGCCGCCGGCCGCGCGCGGATCGAGCCGGTTCCTCTACTTCTTCGCGGGGCGCGCGCTGCACGTCTCGGGCACGCCCGTGCCGGAGCCCGCGCTCGTCGTCGTCGATCCCGATGCGCAAATCCGTCTCGAGGCGGCAGGTTCGGAGATCGAGCTGCTGATGCTGCAGGGCAAGCCCATCGCCGAGCCCGTGGCGCAGTACGGCCCGTTCGTCATGAACACGCGCGCCGAGCTGCAGCAGGCGTTCGCCGACTACCAGCGCACGCAGTTCGGCGGCTGGCCGTGGGGCGCGGTCGACCCGGTCAACGGGCGCGAGGGGCGGTTCGCGCGCCAGCCGGACGGCAGCGTGGAGCGGCCGGCCTAGCGATACAATCGCGCTCCCTCCGGAAAAGGCGCGCGGAACATGGCCGAGCTTCGCATCACCACCGACCCGTCGGCGCTCGACGTCGGGCTGGTCCACCGGTTCCTGTCGCAGCAATCGACCTGGGCGAAGGGCATCTCCCTCGACCTCGTCGAGCGCTCGCTCGCGGGCTCGCTCTGCTTCGCGGGTTTCCTCGGCCAGCGACCAGGTCGCCTTCGCCCGCGTGATCTCCGACTACGCCACCTTCGCGAACCTCGTGGACGTGTTCGTCCTTCCGGAGCACCGCGGCAAGGGCTATTCCAAGGCGCTCATGCGCGAGGTGATGGCGCACCCGAAGCTGCAGGGCCTGCGCCGCTTCACGCTCGCCACGAGCGACGCGCACGGCCTGTACCGCCAGTTCGGTTTCACGGCGCCCCTGAAGCCGGATTCCTTCATGGAGCGCTACCGCCCCGACATCTACTCATCCCGGACTGAACCGGAATAAGCTTCGGAACCGCGCCCCTGGCGCCCCCCCATGCAGAAGGCTTTGCCATGCCGACCATCCTGCGGAACATCCTCGCCGTCGTCGTCGGGCTCCTCGTGGGCAGCGCGGTCAACATGGCGCTGGTCATGCTGGGCCCCGCGGTCTTCCCGCCACCGCCGGGCGTGGACATGACGACGGCCGAGGGCCTCGCGAAAGGCATGCCCCTCCTCGAGGCGAAGCACTTCGCGTTCCCCTTCCTCGCGCACGCGCTGGGGACGCTGGCCGGCGCCCTCGTGGCCTTCCTGGTCGCGGGCAGCCGCCACGCCGTCTTCGCGTTCGTCATCGGAGCCGTGTTCCTCGCCGGCGGGATCGCCGCCGCGTTCATGATCCCCGCGCCCGCCTGGTTCATCGGCCTCGACCTCGTGGCGGCGTACATCCCCATGGCGTGGCTCGCGACCGTGACCGGCCGCCGCCTCAAGGGCGCCTCCGGATCGCGCGCATGAACAAGCCGCTCGTCGCCTTCTGGGCCGTCGGGCTTTCCATCGTCGGCGTGGGCCTCTACGGCTTCATCGAGGGGGTGCCCGAGCGCGACATCGTCTACGCGGTGCGCGCCGGCGACCTGCCCAAGGTGAAGCGGCTCCTCGAGCGCGATCCGGCCCTGGCGAACGCGAAGGTGTACCCGCAAGCCGTCGAGCGCGCCGACCAGCGCCGGGACTACGAGACCCGCACGGGCGAGAGTGCCTGGAAAGGCCGCTACGTCATCCACGAGGCGGCCGACGCCTCCGCGGAACGGCTGCCGGTGCTCGAAGCCCTCGTCGCGGCCGGTGCCCGGCTGGACGTGCGCCTCGAGGGCCGCACCCTGCTCCACGACGCGGCCTCCCGGGGCAATGCCGCGGTCGCCGCCTGGCTGATCGATCGCGGCGCCGACGTGAACGCAGCCAACGACTGCAAGGACGGCTGCGCCGAGTCCGGCTGGAGGCCGGTGCACTATGCGCTGCGCATTCGCCCCGAGGAACTGCTCACCCTGCTCGTGTCGCGCGGCGCCTCGATCGACGCAACAGCCGCCGGCGGCCGGACGGCCCTGCACGTCGCTGCCGCCAGCGGGGGCCTGGGGAGCGCCTTCGACCTGTGCCGCCATGGCGCGGATCCGTCGCGGAAGGACGCCAAGGGGAACACGCCGCACGATCTCGCCGTGAAGTCGACGCCTCCCGGGGATGCGACCGACGACCCCGCCGCGCTGCCTGAATGGCTCAAGACAGGAGGCGGATGCGCGGAGGTTTCGGCGCGTGCCCGGCAGGGCGGCTCGCCGGTATCCGAAGACGATGCGCGCGTCGTGTACGGCAGGCATGCGTGCGCGCGCGGCATCAAGTCGGCGTGCGGCGCATGAGCGCCGAGGCCACCATCCAGCGCCAGCTCGAGGCGTACAACGCGCGCGACCTCGAGCGCTTCCTGGCCGAGTTCGCCGACGACGTCCGCGTCTACCGGCCGCCCGCCGCCGAGCCGGCGATCTCCGGAAAGAGCGCCTTCGCCGAGTTCTACGCCACCCAGCGCTTCAATCGCCCCGCCCTGCGGGCCGAGGTTCTGGGCCGCATGGTCCTCGGCAACAATGTCATCGACCACGAGCGGATCACGGGCGTTCGCGACGCGCCCTTCGAAGTGATCGTGGCCTACCGGGTGGTGGACGGGCGCATCGCCGCCCTCTGGACCTTCGACGGCGCCTGAACGGCCGTTCAGAAGGGCCGGAGGATGGCGCGGGGATCGATCTCGCCGCGCGGCTTCGCCGGCCCGTCCATCGTCCCCGCGGCGATCCAGCCCACGAGAGTTTCGCCCTCGCCGCAGTGCGCCGCGACGATGACCGGATCCCGGGCGCGCGCCCCCGCGACCATCTTCGCGCCGTAGCCCATGAAGTGCAGCGCGTTCACGGCGTTGGCGATCGCGCCGCCCACGGCGGTCCACTGCTCGTGCTCGGGCACCACCTCGTCGCGCGGGTCGATGCGCGCGATGACCGCGATCACCACCGGGGCCTGCATCGCCTTCTCGCGCTCTCGCTCCAGGTCGGGGCCCGACTTGCCGTGCCGCAGGCCGTAGTCGACGAAGAGGGCCGCGAGCCGCTCCAGGCCCTCGCCGCGCGCCACCATGAAACGGAAGGGAATGCGCTTCTCGTGGTCCGGCGCCCGCAGCGCGGCCATCCCCATGGCCCAGACCGCCTCGTCCGTGGGGCCGGGCTCGCGCAGGTGCTTCGCGCTCACGGAATAGCGGGTGAGAAGGAGCTCGAGCGCGGCACGGCCTTCCGGGGTGGCGATGGGCAAGGAAAGGTCCTCCGGTTCGATGCTCACCGTCCCGCGCTCAGGAATCCACGCGGATGCGGCCCACGAGCTTCAGCCCGCAGCAGCCGTCGGGGCGCACGACCACGACCTCGCCGGTGCCGACCGCCTGCCCCGTGAGCGCCGCGATGTTCACGTGGTGCGTGACCATCACGACCGTCCCCGCGGGCTTTCGCGTCGAGTAGGTCCCGATCCGGTTCTTCACGCGCTCGGTGAGGCCGGGCTCGCGGCCGCGGTCGTCGAAGAAGCTGGAGAGCGCCTCCCAGTCGTCCGCCTTGCCGAAGGCGAGCGTCGCGGTGTCGCGGCACCGGCACCAGGGGCTGTTGTAGACCTTCTCGACGGCCACGCCTTCCTTGCGGAAGCGCTCGCCCAGGCGGCGAGCCTCCTCCCGCCCCCGCGCGGAAAGGTTGCGCTGGGTGGCGCAATCGTCGAGGCGGTAGCCGGGAGGGTCGCCCAGCCCGGATTCCGTGGAGGCGTGGCGGATCAGGGCCACGTGGCCGCCGGCGCGAAGCGCCTTCCACGCGGCGGCCTCGTCGGCGAGCGCGGGCGGCGCGGCGAGCGCACAGGCCGCGGCGAGGAAGGCAATGGCCTTCCTCATGGGCGGGACGGCGCCGGCCGGTCGGCGACGGCGTAACCCAGCTTCGCGATCTCCTCGCGGACGTGCTTCATCGCGGCCGCCGCGCGCTCCCGCCCGCCGCGCACCGCGAGCTCGATCACGCGCGCGCCCGTCCCCGACCAGGTGGGCAGGCTCGAGAGCTTGAGGTCGGGGTAGTCGCGGACCACGGCGTTCATGATGTCCAGCAGGTCCGACTCGCCGGCGCCGGTGACGACGATCGCCTCCTCGAAGGGCAGGTGCTCGCGGAAGAGCGCGCGGTGCTTCGTGTCGAGGGCCCACGCCATCATGGCCCAGGCCATTTCCGGGAAGCCCGGGAGGAAGTAGTGCGTGCCGACGCTGAAGCCGGCGATCCGGTTCACGGGGTTGGGCACGACGTCCGCGCCCTCGGGAAACTCCGCCATCAGCACGCGCCTGGGATAGGCGGCCTCGCCGAAGCGCGCCTCGATTTCCTTCACGGCGTCCGGATGGCGGGCGAGCGGGCGGCCCAGGGCCGCGGCCGCGCACTGCCGCGTGTGGTCGTCCGGCGTGGCGCCGATGCCGCCGAAGGAGAACACGACGTCGTCCGTCGCGAGCGTGCGCCTGAGCGTGGCGGTGATGCGCGCCGGATCGTCGCCGAGGTACTCGGCCCAGTCGAGCTCGAGGCCGCGCGCGCCCAGGATCTCGATCGCCTTGGCGAAGTGCTTGTCCTGGCGCTTGCCCGAGAGGATCTCGTCGCCGATGACGAGGATGCCGATGGCCACTAGAGCTTCGACGGCCGGGTTGAGGGTGTAGCGGCCGGTGATCGAGGCCTGCGCGAGGACGTGGCCCTGCATCGCCTCCCGCGCCTGGGCGCCGGTGAAGGCGCCCTCCACCGCGAGCCTCGCCACGTCGAGCGCGAACACGGTGAAGACGTAGTGGTGCGGGATCTCGTCGTTCCACGGCGGGCACGGCCCGTCGTAGCCGAAGTAGTTGCCCGCCATGTCCTTGTCGGAGGCGAACCAGCCGGTGTAGTCGTTCACGCCCTGGCGCGCGCCGTGGGCCGCGGCCGGCCCGGGCTTGCCGCGCGCGGTCACGCCCGAGGCGAACTCCCCGGCCGCCACCGAGGTCGACGGACGGCGGGAAGGTCCGCCAGCACCCAGTGGAAGAAATCCACGCGCGGGAGCGTGGCGGGCACGACGCGCCCTTCCTGGTTCACGTCGTCGCCCCGGCTCGGGACGTCCGGATCGTGGCAGATGATCGCGAAGGACTTCGTGCCCGCGGGCGCCCCGCTCCAGGCGAGCTGCGGGCTGCGGTTCTGCGAGAGCGTCGCGTGCGTCTTCGCGTCCAGGCGCGCAGAAGGCGAACTCGGCGGGGATCGGCCCGCCGTCCCTGAAGCTGGTGCTGGTGAGCTGCATGTCCGGCTCCTTCGCTTCGCGTCAGTTGACCAGCTTGATGAGTTCCACCTCGAAGAGCAGCGTGGCGTTCGGCGGGATCTTGCCGCCGCCGGCGCCCTTCTCCCCGTAGGCCAGCGCCGGCGGGATGATGAGCATGCGCTTGCCGCCCTCCTTCATGCCGGGCACGCCTTCGTCCCAGCCCTTGATGACGCGGCCCGCGCCGACCACGAAGCCGAACGGCGTGGCGCGCCCCTCGGACGAGTCGAACTTCGCGCCCTTCATCCCCGGGGCCGCGGGGTCGTAGAGCCAGCCGGTGTAGTTGACGAGTACGCCCTTGCCCTTCTCGGCGGTCTTGCCCTTGCCTTCCACGATGTCCTTCTTCACCAGTTCGGTCACGACGGCGGGTGCGGCGGCGGGCGCCGCGGCGGCCGGGGGCGTGGTCCCCGTCTGCGCGCACGCGGTGGCGCTGGCGAGGACGAAGGCGGCGGAAACGACGATCTTCTTCAAGGTGGTTCCTTTCTTTCTGGGCGGTTTCGGGATGGTGTCCGGGGAAAATTCGGTCAGCGGCCGCGGGCGAGGCCTTCGCGGCGGGGATCGGCGGCGCCTTCCCAGCCCGACTTCGTGCGGCGGATCGCCTGCACGCCGCTGGGCATGTCGATGGCGCGGGCGTCGTGGCCCATCGCCTTCAGAGCGGGGAGGATCGCCTCGAGTTCCGTGCCCTTCTCGATTTCCGTCGGGCCGTTGCGGCTTCCCATGTTGGGCAGCGCGATGGCGGACCGTATGTCGAGCTTCCAGTCGAGGACGGCGACGAGCGTCTTGGCCACGTAGTTGATGATGAGGCTTCCGCCGGGGCTGCCGAGCGCCATCTCGAGCTCCCCGCCCCCGTCGTAGACGAGGAAGGGCGCCATCGAGCTGCGCGGCCGCTTGCCCGGGGCCACGGCGTTGGCCACCGTCCTCCCATCCTCGACCGGCTGGAAGTTGAAGTCGGTGAGCTGGTTGTTGAGGAGGAAGCCGCGGACCATGAGGCGGCTGCCGAAGATCGCCTCGATCGTGGTCGTCATCGAGACGGCGTTGCCCCAGCGGTCGACGATGGCGATGTGCGTGGTCCCGGCCGCCTCGTCCACGGGATCGTCGGCGAAGGCCACGCGCAGTCCCGGCGGCGTCCCCGGCGCCGCCTGGCGCATGGACTTCTCCGGGGCGATGAGCCGGGAGCGGGCGGCGAGGTAGTCCGCCTGCACGAGGCCCGCCGTCGGCACGTCCACGAAGCGGTCGTCGCCCACGTAGCGGTTGCGATCGGCGAAGGCGAGCCGGCCCGCTTCCGACAGCAGGTGCACCGCCTGCGCGGATCGCGGCGGCACGCCCGCCAGGTCGAAGCGCGAGAAGCGCGCCGAGGATCTGCATCACGGCGATCCCGCCGGACGAGGACGGCGGCATCCCGCACAGGCGCCATTCGCGGTAGGGGCCGCACAGGGGCTCGACGTCGCGGATGCGATAGCCCGCGAGGTCCTCGGCCGAGAGCGTGCCCGGATTGGCGTGGCCGCGCACGGCCGCGACGATGTCGGCCGCCACTTCGCCCGTGTAGAACGCGTCCGCGCCGCCGCGCGCCAGGAGGCGCAGCGTCCGCGCCGCCTCGGGATTGCGCAGGATCGTCCCCGCCGGCTTCGCCGCGCCCTCCGCGGTGAAGAAATGGGCGCGCAGCACGGGGTCGCCCGCCATCTCCTTGCGCTCGTTCACGTGCGCGTGCAGCCGCGCGCTGACCGGGAAGCCCTTTTCCGCCACCGCGACGGCGGGCTCGAAGAGCGCGGCCCACGGCAGGCGCCCGTGGCGCGCGTGCGCCACCTCGAGCAGGCGCGGCACGCCGGGAACGCCCACCGACCGGCCGCCGGCCACCGCCTGCCGGAAGGGCATGGACTTGCCGTCGGGCTGCAGGAAGAGCGCCGACGTGGCGCCGGCCGGCGCCGTCTCGCGCGCGTCGTAGGCGAGCGTGCGCTTGCCGCGCGCGTCGTGGTAGAGCAGGAAGGCGCCGCCGCCCAGCCCCGAGGACTGCGGCTCCACCAGGGCGAGCACCAGTTGCGTGGCGATCATCGCGTCCACCGCGGTGCCGCCCTTCGCGAGCATCGCGAGGCCCGCCTCGACGGCGAGCGGGTGCCCGGCGGCCACCATCTCGCGCTTGCCCGTCGCGAGGGGCTTCTGCGCGAGGGCTGTGGGCGGCTCGGGCTGGGTCTGGGTGACCTGGGCGGTGGTGGAGAGTGAGGTGAGGGCGACGAGTGATGCGACCCAAAAGTCTTTGGAACGCCGATGAACGCCGATGCCACGCCGATGAACGCCGATGATTCGGGTCGATGATGCCTGGTGCATATCCGGTGGCGTGGCTCGGACATTTCCCAAGTCAAATTTTGCACTCGCCTTATCGGCGTTCATCGGCGTGGCATCCGCGTTCATCGGCGTTCCAAAGACTTTCGCACGCATCACTCCGCACCGCTACTGGATCCCGCCAATGCAGACGTACTTGATCTCGAGGAAGTCCTCGATGCCGTACTTGGACCCCTCGCGGCCGAGGCCGGACTGCTTCACCCCGCCGAAGGGCGCCACCTCGTTGGAGATGTTCCCCACGTTCACGCCGACCATGCCGGTCTCCATCCCCTCCGCCACGCGGAAGATGCGGCCCATGTCGCGCGAGTAGAAGTAGCCCGCGAGGCCGAACTCCGTGGCGTTGGCGAGCCGGAGCGCATCCGCCTCGTCCTTGAACCTGAAGAGCGGGGCCACGGGGCCGAAGGTCTCCTCGCGCGAGACCTTCATCTCGGGCGTGACGCCGGTGAGCAGCGTCGGCTCGTAGAAGCGCCCGCCCAGGGCCGAGCGCTTGCCGCCCGCCACCACCTTCGCGCCCTTGGCGACCGCGTCGGCCACGTGCTCCTCGACCTTGGCGAGTCCCTGGGCGTCGATGAGGGGGCCCAGGGTCACGCCGGCGTCCGTGCCCTTGCCTACCTTGAGCTTCGCCAGGCGCTCGGCGAGCTTGCCGCGCGAAGGCGTCGTAGACGCCCTCCTGCACGTAGATCCGGTTGGCGCACACGCACGTCTGCCCGGCGTTGCGGTACTTGGAGGCCATCGCCCCGTCGGCGGCGGCGTCCAGGTCGGCGTCGTCGAACACGATGAAGGGGGCGTTGCCGCCGAGCTCGAGGGAGAGCTTCTTGATGGTGTCCGCGCTCTGGCGCATGAGGATGCGCCCGACCTCCGTCGAGCCGGTGAAGGTGACCTTCCTCACCACCGGGTTGGCGCAGAGCTCCTTGCCGATCGAGGGCGCGTCCCCCGTGACCATGTTGATGACGCCCTTCGGGAAGCCGGCGCGCTCGGCGAGCTCGGCCAGCGCGAGCGCGGAGAAGGGCGTCTGCTCGGCGGGCTTGAGGACGAACGTGCAGCCCACGGCGAGCCCCGGCGCCAGCTTGCGGGTGATCATCGCGCTGGGGAAGTTCCACGGCGTGATCGCGGCGCACACGCCGATCGCCTGCTTCAGCACGAGGAGGCGGCGGTCGTTCGTGGGGCTGGGGATGGTGTCGCCGTAGACGCGCTTGCCCTCCTCGGCGAACCACTCGACGAAGGAGGCCCCGTAGAGGATCTCGCCCTTCGCCTCGGCGAGGGGCTTGCCCTGCTCGGTGGTGAGGATGAGGGCGAGGTCGTCGGCGCTGGCCAGGATGAGGTCGTGCCACTTGCGCACGATCCGCGAGCGCTCCTTGGCCGGCAGCGCGCGCCAGGCGGGCAGCGCGCGCTCGGCCGCCTCGATGGCGCGCCGCGTCTCCGCGGCGCCCATGTCGGGAACGCTGCCCACCACGGAGCCGTCCCCGGGGTTGTCCACGTCGAAGCGCCGGCCCGAGTCCGCCTCGGTCCACGCGCCGTCCACGTAGCAGCGGTCCCGGAAGAGCGCGGGGTCCCGGAGGGCGGGCGGGGCGGGCTTGCGGTCGACGACGGCGGCGTTCATGGGGCTTCTCCTCGGCGGAAGCCCGAAATTATAGCCCCGGCGCCCCCCTCTCGGGAGACCGGGGCGATGTCGTATCATTCCCGCTCTTATCCGGGAGCCCCCATGCGCCGAACCTTCGCCCTCGCCCTCGCCGCCGCCTTCCTCGCCGCCGCCCCCCTCGCCAGCGCCAAGACGCTGCGCTGGTCCAGCCAGGGCGACTACGTCACCGCCGACCCGCACGGCCAGAACGAGCTGCTCACCAACTCGATCAACGGCCACGTCTACGAGCCGCTCGTCACCCGCGGCAAGAAGCTCGAGATCCTGCCGGCCCTCGCCGCGAGCTGGAAGCAGACGAGCCCCACGGTGTGGGTGTTCAACCTGAGGAAGGGCGTGAAGTGGCACGACGGCTCGGACTTCACGGCCGACGACGTCGTCTTCTCCATCAAGCGCCTGCAGGGCGAGACCTCGAACTTCCGCGTCTACGGCAACGCCGTGGGCACGCCGCAGGAAGATCGACGACCACACGGTCGAGCTCACGACCCCGGTGCCCAACCCGGTGATGCTGGAGATGCTCTCCAACAGCCTCTTCATCATGAGCCGGAAGTGGTGCGAGAAGCACAACGTGGTGAAGGCGCAGGACTTCAAGAACAAGGAGGAGACCTTCGCGGTGAGGAACGCCATGGGCACGGGGCCGTACCTCCTCTACTCGCGCGAGCCCGACGTGAAGAGCGTCTTCAAGAGGAACTCCAACTGGTGGGGCCTCAAGGAGAAGGGCTACTTCGACGGCAACGTGGACGAGATCGTCTACTCGCCCATCAAGAACGAGGGCACGCGCATGGCCGCGCTCCTGTCGGGCGAGCTCGACTTCGTGCTCGACCCTCCCGTGCAGGACGTGGAGAAGCTCAAGAAGGAGAAGTCGATCCGGGTGTACGAGGGCCGCGAGAACCGCATCGTCTTCCTGGGCATGGACCAGCAGCGAGACGAGCTGCTCTACTCCAACGTGAAGGGGAAGAACCCGTTCAAGGACCGCCGCGTGCGCGAGGCCATGTACCGCCTCATCGACGTGAACGCCATCAACAAGGCGGTGATGCGCGGCCTGTCGGTGCCCACCGCGATCAACCTGCCCAACCCGGACCGCGCGGGCATCCCGAAGGACATGGACAAGCGCTACCCGTACGACGTCGCGGCCGCGAAGAAGCTGCTCGCGGAGGCGGGCTACCCCAACGGCTTCGAGGTGACGCTCGACTGCCCCAACAACCGCTACATCAACGACGAGAAGATCTGCGTGGCCGTCGCCGGCATGGTCGCCAAGGGCGGCATCACCATGAGGGTGAACGCGCAGCCGCGGGCGCAGTACTTCCCGAAGGCGCAGCGGCTCGACGTGAGCATGTACATGCTGGGCTGGGGCGGCGCCACGACGGACGCGATCTTCACCCTGCAGCCGGTGCTGCACAGCCGCAACGACAAGGGCGACGGCGACTACAACTGGGGCAACTACAGCCACCCGGAGTTCGACGCCCTCATCGACGACGCCAAGGGCGACACCGACCCGAAGCGCCGCCAGGAGACGATCATCAAGGCGATGAAGTTCCACCACGACAACGTGCTGCACATCCCCCTGCACCTGCAGGTGATCCCGTGGGCCTCGCGCGCCAACGTCGAGGTGGTGCACCGCGCCGACAACTGGCTGCAGGCCACGTGGGTGAAGATCAAGTAGCGCGGTGAGGCGCGCGCTCGCGGCGCTGGGCGCCGCCCTCCTCCTGGCGGCGGCCGCGGCCCACGCCGCGACCTTCCGCTGGTCCTCCCAGGGCGACTTCCTCACGGCCGACCCGCACGCGCAGAACGAGGGGATCAACAACCTCATCGGCTACCACGTCTACGAGCGGCTCACCGCGCGCGACCGGGAGCTGAAGCTGGTGCCCTCGCTCGCCACGCGCTGGGAGCAGGTGGACGCCACGACCTGGCGCTTCCACCTGAGGAAGGGCGTGAGGTTCCACGACGGCACGCCCTTCACCGCCGACGACGTCGTGTTCTCGATCGAGCGGGCGCAGCTGCCGAGCTCCAACTTCAAGACCTTCGCCACCGCCATCGGCAAGCCCCGCCGCGTGGACGACCACACGGTGGAGATCGCCACCCCGGGCCCCGCGCCGATCCTGCTCGAGTACGTGAACGCGATCATGATCATGAGCAAGGCGTGGGCGCTGAGGAACGGCGCGGCGCGGCCGCAGGACTTCAAGAACGCGCGAGGACACCTTCGCCGCGCGCAACGCCAACGGCACCGGCCCCTTCCGGTTCGTCTCCTGGGAGCCGGAGGTGAAGACGGTGCTGCGCAGGAACCCGGAGTGGTGGGGCATCGCCGCCGGACGCTTCGAGGGCAACGTGGACGAGATCGTCTACCGCCCCATCAAGTCCGACTCCACCCGCATGGCGGCGCTCGTCTCCGGCGAGATCGACTTCGTGCTCGACCCTCCCCTGCAGGACATCGCCCGGCTCAAGGCGAACCCCCAGGTGCGGGTGATCGAGGGCCCCGAGAACCGGGTCATCTTCCTCGCCATGGAGCAGGCGCGGGACGAGCTCAGGTACGGCAACGTGAAGGGCAGGAACCCGCTCAAGGACCTGCGCGTGCGCCAGGCGCTCTACGCCGCGATCGACGTGGAGGCGATCCGCTCGCAGGTGATGCGCGGCCAGTCGGTTCCCACGGGCTCCATGGTCCCGGCGCGGGCCTGGAGCCCCGCCTCGACCGAGCCGCGGCTCCTTCCCCACGACCCGGCGCGGGCGAAGCGGCTGCTCGCCGAGGCGGGCTATCCGGACGGCTTCGAGACGCAGCTCCTGTGCCCCAACAACCGCTACGTGAACGACGAGCGCATCTGCACCGCGCTCTCGGCCATGTTCGCCAAGGTGGGCGTGAAGGCCTCGCTCGCGCTCCTGCCGCGCGCGCAGTTCTTCCAGAAGGTGGACAACACCGACTTCGCGATCCACCTCTACGGCTGGGGCGGCGCGCCGACGGATCCGGGCCTCGTCCTGGGGCCCGTGCTGCACTCCTACGACGGCAAGGGCAGGGGGGATTTCAACTCCGGGCGCTACGCGGACGCGGAGCTCGACCGCCTGATCCGCGCAAGCGAGGTCGAGCTGGACCCGGCCCGAAGCGCGCCGCGCTCATGGAGCAGGCGCTGCAGCGCGTGCGCACCCAGGCCTACGTGATCCCGCTGCACCGCCAGGTGATTCCCTGGGCGGTGAGGAAGGGCGTGACGGTCTTCCACCGCCCCGACAACTACCTCGAGATGACCTGGGTGAAGGTCGAGTGAGGGCGGCGCCGCTCAGTCGAGCCCGGCGCGCCTGAGGCGCGCGCGCAGCGCGTCCATCTCCTCCAGCAGGTCGGCGACCAGCGCCGCCATCTCGGGCACCGCGTCGAAGTCGCGCTCCAGGCGGCGCATGCGCCGGGCGCGCAGGAGCGCCGCGCCGCCGAACCGCCACACGCCGGCCACGCTGGCGACCTGCGGAAAGATAGCCCTCCTCGATGTGCCGCACGAGCCACTCGGGCTCGACGGGGCAGGCCGCGGCGACCTGCTCGAGCGTGAGCCAGGCTTCCTCCAGCAGCTGGCCCTCGAGGACGTCGTCGTCGCGCATGGCTCATTTCCCCGCAGGACGGCGCGGGTCGAACGCGAGCTCCCGCGCCATGGATTCGTAGAGCTCGCGCGCGCGCGGCGTGTCCGCCGGCGGCAGGACCACGCGCAGGTCGAGCAGCGCGTCGCCGGGCGGATCGCCCGGGATGCCCTTGCCCCGCAGGCGCAGTTGCCCGCCGCCCTGCGAGCCCTCGGGCACGCGCACGCGCACCTCGCCTCCCGGCAGGTCCACGGGCACGACGGCGCCCAGCGCGGCTTCCCAGGGGGACACGGGCACGCGTCAGCAGCAGGTCGCGGCCGTCCACGCGCAGGCGCGGGTGCGGCCGGAACTCGACCTCGAGCAGCAGGTCGCCCGCGGGGGCCCCGCCGGCGCCCGGCGCCCCCTGCCCCGCGAGGCGGATCACCTGGCCGGCGCACACGCCCTTCGGGATCTTCACGTTCAGGGTGCGCTCGCGGTACGCGACGCGGCCCGAGGCATCGAGGGAGGGAACCCGCAGCGATACCTGCCGGGAGACGCCGCCGAAGGCATCCTCGACGTCGAGGAGCACCCGGGCGTGGTGGTCCTCGCCGCGCCCCGGCCGCCGGGCGCCGCGGCCGCCCGCGCCATGCATGCGCCCGAAGATCTCGGAGAAGAAGTCGGAGAAGTCGGCCTCCTCGCCCGGCGGGAAGCCGCGGCTGGAGATACTCGAAGGGCGCATCCCACCCCGGCGGCGGCCGGAACTCCTGCCCGGGCCGGTAGCCGCTGCCCAGCTGGTCGTAGGCCGCGCGCTTCTCCGGGTCGGAGAGCACGGCGTTGGCCTCGTTGATCTCCTTCATGCGCGCCTCGGCGTCCTTTTCCTTCGAGACGTCCGGGTGGTACTTGCGCGCGAGCTTGCGGAAGGCCTTCTTGACGTCCTCGGCCGAGGCGTCCCGGGCGACGCCCAGGGTCTTGTAGTAGTCCTTGAATTGCATGCGCGGCGAGCCTCACGGGCAGCAACCGGCCGCGGGCGGCACGCCGCCGGGCCCTACGGGAGATATGGGGCCGGCCGCGCGCGAATCAAGGGATATTGAAACCGCGCGGACCGGCCTCAGACTACCGGTCCGTAGGCGCCCCCGACACGGGCGCCGCCCCATCCGACAGGAGGAACGCACATGGCATACCGCCCGCTCTATCCCCGCGACGTGTTCGCGGAAATGGACCGCCTGCAGCGCGAGATGCTCCAGGCCTTCGACATCTCCCCCAGCATCCGCGGGCACGCCCGCGGCGGCTACCCGGCCGTGAACGTGGGCTCGACGCCGAAATCCATCGAGCTCTACACCTTCGCGCCCGGCATCGACCCCGCCACGCTCGACGTGCAGATCGAGAAGGGCGTGCTCACGGTCGCCGGCGAGAGGAAGGCCGATCCCGCGCCCGAGAAGGCGAGCGTGCACATCGACGAGCGCTTCGCGGGCCGCTTCCGCCGCGTCGTGACGCTGCCCGACGACGTCGACCCCAATGCCGTCCAGGCGAGCTACCGCGACGGCGTGCTGCACATCACCGTGGCGCGCCGGCAAGCCGCGCAGCCGCGCCGCATCACCGTCCAGTAAGGAGGAACGAGACCATGAACGACACCACCAACGTCGCCAGGCAGGCCGCCAACGCGCCGGTCGAGGCCGCGCTCACGCCGCCCGTGGACGTGATCGAGGACGCGAACGGCATCACCGCTCTACGCCGACCTGCCCGGCGTCCCGAAGGAGAAGCTCGACGTGCACGTGGAGGCCGACACCCTCACGATCGAGGGCGAGATCGCGCTCCCGGTGCCGGAGGGCATGGAGGCCACGCACGTCGAGGTGACGCTGCCCGCGCTATCGCCGCGTCTTCACGCTCTCGAAGGAGCTGGACGCGGGCAAGGTGGGCGCGGAGTTCAGCCAGGGCGTGCTGAAGCTGCGCATCCCGAAGGCCGAGCACGCGCAGCCGCGCCGCATCCAGGTCGCCGTCGGCTGATGATATTTCGCCATGGGCGCCCCGGGCCGCGTCGCGGCCCGGGGCGCCTGCTATGCTGGCCCCGGCTCAACTCCACGGACAACGGAACAACATGAGAATCTCCACGCTCCTCGTCGCCTCCTTTTTCGCCCTCGGCCTCGCGGCCCAGGATGCCGATGCCGCCAGGCGCTTCGGCGGCGGATCGAGCCTCGGCAAGCAGCGCCCCGCCCCGACGCAGATGAAGGAGGCGCCGGCCGCCTCGCCGGCGACGCCCGCGCAGGCGGCCGCGCCCCAAGACCGCGACGCCGGCCACCCCGGCCGCGCAGCCCGGCTTCATGAGCCGCTTCGGCGGCCTCATCGCGGGCCTGGGGATCGGCGCGCTCCTCGCGCTCCGCTCTTCGGCGGCGGCCTGGGCGGGTTCGGGGGGTTCCTCATGATGCTGCTCGTGGCCGGCATCGCCTTCGTGGCCATCCGCGCGCTCATGTCGCGCCGCGCTCCCGTCGCGGCCGGGCCGGTGCAGTTCGCCGGCGCCGGCGCGGGGTCCGCGAACGCCCCGGGCACCCGCCCGGCCCTGAACATCGGCGGCGGCGCCGCGGCCCCGGCCGAAGCGCCCCCGCCGGCGCCCGCCGCCATCCCCGGCTTCGAGGCGGAGCCCTTCCTGCGCGTGGCGAAGACGTCCTTCATCCGCCTGCAGGCCGCCAACGACGCGCGCGACCTCGACGACATCCGCGACTTCACGACGCCGGAGATGTTCGCCGAGATCGCCATGCAGGTGGGCGACCGCGGCGAGGCGCCGCAGAAGACGGAGGTGGTCACGCTGAACGCGAGCCTCGTCGAGGCGGTGGTCGAGGGCGACTACGCCATCGCGAGCGTGCGCTTCACCGGCCTCATCCGCGAGGCGGCGAACGCGAACCCGGAGCCCTTCGACGAGGTCTGGCACGTGCGCCAGGACCGGCGCGAGCGCAAGGCGACCTGGCTCATCGCGGGGATCCAGCAGGTGGCGTGAGCCTCCGACGCGCGCGGGATCCTGAAATGAAAAGGGCCGGTCCTTCGACCGGCCCTTCCCTTTGTCGCGCCGACTTGCGGGCCGCTACCTGCCGCCCGCCCCGCCGCCGCCGCACATGATGGTCCTGTTGACTGCGGGCAGGAGCTTGCCGTCTGGCCCCTGCGGCATGAGGCCGATCAGGATGGAGCGCGTGTTGACGGTGATGTTCTCCTGCGCGGACTCGTCGCTTATCGCACATATCCGAACTGACCACGGTGACGGAGGACATGGTGAGCTTGATGTACTCGTCCGACTGATCCTTGTAATTCAGCCGGCGCACCACGAGCGTGGCCGAGGGAATCGTCTTGCGGGTCGATGCCGCTTCCGCGAGGAGCGGCGAGGCCTTGTCCACCCGCTTGGAGAAGGAGAGCTGGCAATCCCGGCCCTCCACGGACTGCGAGTAGCTTTCGATGTCGATCTGGTCCTTGTGCTTGTCGTCGGTGGACTCGCCGGGAATGCCCGGGATGCTGAGGAAGATGTTGCCGGCTAGCGCCTGCTGCGAGGCGCCGACCGCCATGCCCGCCGCGAGGACGAGCTGGATGGCCTTGCGCGCGCGGCCCGAATTGCTGGTCTTCATGTCGCCCCCATTGGTGTTTGTTCCGGACGGAGAATCCGGCGGACCACCGTAATCCTCGGGCAGGGCCCCGTCAAGCCGCGCTGCACCATTCGGGAAGCGGATAAGATCGGCCCCATTCGAACGGGAGGTTCAATGGCGGCGCCCACGGCCTATGACGAGGTGGTCTACCCCGGCTGGCCCTTTCCGCAGGCCCAGCCCGACCGCCTGGCGACGCTGGCCCGGCTCTTCGGCATGGCGCCGGCGGACCCCGCGGGCGCGCGCGTGCTCGAGCTGGGCTGCGGCGACGGCGGGAACCTGCTTCCGGTCGCCTGCGCCTGGCCCGGGGCGCGCGCCGTGGGCATCGACCTCGCGCCGGGCGCCATCGCCCGCGGGCGCGCCGCCGCGAGCGAACTCGGGCTCGCGAACCTCGACCTTCGCTGCGGGGACATCGCGAAGCTGCCGGACGACCTGGGCGAGTTCGACTACGTGATCGCGCACGGCGTGTACTCGTGGGTTCCGGAGGAAGTCCGCGGGGCGCTCCTGGACGCGTGCCGGCGCTTCCTCGCGCCGCAGGGGGTGGCCTTCGTCAGCTACAACGTCTATCCGGGCGGCCACGTGCGGCAGATGCTGCGCGAGATGCTGCTCATGCACGTCGAGGAGATGGAGGATCCCGCGCGGCGCTGCGCCGGCGCGCGGGAATTCCTGGCCTGGGTCGCCGATGCCGCCGGCGAGGGAGCCGGCAGCGCGCTCGCCCTCGAGGCCGGGCGGCTCGCGAAGCGCCCGGACGCGGGCCTCTTCCACGACGACCTGTCCGAGATCTTCCACCTCTGCTACTTCCGCGACTTCTGCGCGCAGGCCGACGCGCGCGGGCTGCAGTTCCTCGCGGAGGCGGAGTTCTACGAGATGCAGGACCTCGACCTCCCGCCGGCGGCCCTGGCGAAGTTGCAGGAGTTCGCGCCCGACCTCGTCGCGCGCGAGCAGTACCGGGATTTCCTCAAGGAGCGGCGCTTCCGGCAGACGCTGCTGTGCCGTTCCGAGGTGGCGCTGCGCAGCGAGCTGGACGGCGGCGCGGTGTGGGAGCTCGCCGTCTCCTGCGAGGCGAAGCCGGACGGCAGCGAGGCCGATCCCCTGTCGCGCGAGGAGCAGCCCTACCGCGGCAGCGGCGGCACCTTCTCCACGAGCGAGCCCCTGCTCAAGGTCGCGCTTCGCCTGCTGGAGAGGGAGTGGCCACGGGCCCTGCCCATGGAGGAGCTGCTGCAGGCCGCCGCCGCGGGCTGCGGCATCGCCGCGGACGCCCGGCAGCGCGCGCTGCTGGGCGACTTCGCCCTCGGGTGCTACGCCGCCGACCGCGTGCAGCTGCACTGGCGGCAGCCGCCGTTCGCCCGCTGGCCGGGCGCGCGTCCCCTCGCGAGCAGCCTGGCCCGCCTGCAGGTGCGCGCGAGCCACTCGGTGACGAGCCTCGTGGGCAGCAACGTGGTGCTCGACGATGCGCTGGCGAGGCGCGTGCTCGCCCTGCTCGACGGCACGCGGGGCCGCGTGGAGCTCCTTCGCGAGCTTCGGGCCGACAAGGCTTCGCTGGCCCTCCTGGGCGCGGCCGCCGCAGGGGTGGGCGAGGAGGCCGCGCTCGACCGGTGCCTGGACGCCCTCGGGCGCTGCGCGCTGCTGCGCGCGGAAGCCGCGGAGCCGGGTGCGGCGCGCCGTCCGCCTATCGCGCCAGCCACTTCAACAGGATCGAGTACAGCACCTCGGGATTGACCGGCTTCGCGACGAAGTCGCTCATACCCGCGGCCATGCAGCGCGCCTTGTCGTCGGCAAAGGCATTCGCCGTCAGCGCGATGATCGGGATCCTCCCTCCTCCCGGCATCGACCGGATCCGGCGGGTGGTCTCCAGCCCGTCCATCCCGGGCATCTGCGTGTCCATCAGGATCAAGTCGTAGGCCCGGGTTCCGGCCCGCTCGATCGCCTCGCGCCCGCTCTCGGCGACGTCGATGGCCGGCATGATCGTCATGAGGAGTTCCCGGGTCACGTCGCGGCTGATGGGCTCGTCGTCGACCACCAGTATCCTGCTGCCGCGGTGTTCGCGAGCGAGCGTCGCCTCCGCGGATGCGCCGGCCACGGCCGTGGATTCCGCGGCATCGCTCTTCCCCTTTCGCAGGCGCACCGTGAACCAGAAGGTGCTCCCGACCCCCTGCTCGCTGGACGCGCCGGCGTCGCCTCCCATCAGCCGGGCCAGATGCCGCGTGATCGCGAGGCCCAGGCCCGAGCCGCCGTACTGGCGGGTGGTCGAGCTGTCGGCCTGCTCGAAAGCCTGGAACATCTTCGCCAGGGCCTCCGGGACGACCCCGATGCCCGTGTCCTGCACTTCGAAGCGAACCAGCGCGCTCTCCTTCGCATCTTCCACGCCGATTGCGCGCAGCGTGACGACGCCGCCATCGGTGAACTTCACCGCGTTGCCGGCCAGGTTGAGCAATGCCTGCTGCACGCGCGTCGCGTCGCCGAGGACGGGGTGGGGCAGGGTGAGGGTCTCGACCACCAGCCTGATGTTCCTGGCCTTCGCACGCTCGAGCAGCAAGGAGGCGACGCCGGCGACGATGGCTTCCGCGCTGAGCGGCGCTTCCTCCAGGACGACCTTGCCGGCCTCGATCTTCGACAGGTCCAGGACGGCATTGATGACCTCGATCAGGTGCAGCCCCGCCGTCTCGATCTTCGTCAGCCACCCCGCCTGCTTGGCGGTCACCTCGGACCGCTTGAGGAGGTAGGTGAGGCCGGTGATGGCGCTGAGCGGGGTGCGGATCTCGTGCGACATGTTGGCAAGGAAGGTGCTCTTGGCGATGTTGGCGGCCTCGGCCGCCTCCGTGGCGACGGCCAGCTCCCGCGTCCGGACGCCGACCAGCTCCTGCAGGTGATGGCGATGCTGTTCCAGCTCCTTCCGATCGTGCGCGCGCTCGGTGATGTCGCGGATGTTGCACTGGATCACCTGGATGCCGTCGCAGTCGTACGAATTGCTCACGAACTCGACTTCCCTCTCCGCCCCGGCCTTCGTCCTGAGCGGAAGGTCATCGTAGCGGACGTATCCCGTGGCCTTCAGCTGCTCGAACATGTCCTTGCTCTGGGCCATGTCCGCGAACGGCCCCACTTCCCACAGCTTCTTCCCCAGGAATTCCGCATGGGTATAGCCGAGCATCTCGACCAGGAACGGGTTCACGTCCTCGATCTGGCCCGTGTCGGCGTTGAGGAGGAGGATCCCGTCCCTCGCGGCCTCGAAGAGGCGCCGGTAGCGGATTTCGGATCGTCGCAGCGCCTGGCCGACGGCATCCCCGATCCCTTCGGCGGTGTGCGTGGAAATGGGCGGCAATTGGTTTGGCATGTCGGGAGGCGGCCGGTCCGCCAATGGGAATGGGGGCTAACCGGCGGCCGCGGTGTCAAGCTTGGTCCCGGAAGGCGAGTGCCTTCTGTTCGCTACCGCACTTTGCGCTGCCTTGCCCTGCCCTCGGCTGCTAGCCGTCCCGCGCCGGTGCCCGCCCCCGGTGGACCACGCGGTCGAGCGCGAGCACCGCGCCCGGCTCGTTCGGTTCGCGTCCCGCCAGGAGCGCGTAATGCGGCGTGAAGTCCGGCGCCGTCGCCTCGAAGAGCTCGCGGAAGTCGCGGATCACGAAGTACGTCTCCTGGAAGGTGTCGATCTTGTAGCGCGTGCGCATGATGCGCAGCAGGTCGAAGCGGATGCGGTTCGGCTCGCCGCTGTCGATGCAGTACGGCAGCTCGCCGCCCGAGGAGAGGATCCCCGCCCCGTAGGCGCGGATCCCCGCGGGCGTCTCGATGAGCCCGAACTCCACCGTGTACCAGTAGAGGCGCGCGAGCATCTCGATGGCGCCCAGCCGGTCGGCCTTGAGGCCGCCCTGGCCGTAGGCCTGCAGGTAGTCGGCGAAGACCGGGTCGAAGAGGAGCGGCACGTGGCCGAAGAAGTCGTGGAAGACGTCGGGCTCGACGATGTAGTCGAACTCCTCGGGCTTGCGCAGCCACACCGTGACCGGGAAGCGGCGGTTCGCCAGGTGCTCGAAGAAGACGCGGTCGGGAACGAGCCCCGGGACCGCGACGATCTGCCAGCCGGTGGCGCGCGCGAGCTTCGTCGTTCACCTCGTCGAAGCGCGGGATCGCCGCGCCGAAGTCGAGCGCGGCGAGCGAGGCGATGAACTCGCGGCAGGCGTACCGCGGCACGAGGGCCGCCTGGCGCGCGTAGAGGCGGCGCCACAGCGCGTGCTCCCCGGGCGAGTAGGCGGCCCAGGCCTGCTCCACCGTGTAGTCGGGCCGCATGCCCGAGTAGTCGCCGCGCAGGTTGTGGGTGGTCTCGCCGGTCATCGTTCGTCTCCCCTCTCCCTTCGGGAGAGGGGCCGGGGGTGAGGGTTACCGCGCGTACGGCTCCACCGTCTGCTCGATCGCGCCGAAGATCGTCGCGCCGTGGCGGTCGAACATCTCGATGCGCACCGTGTCGCCGAAGGCGAGGAAGGGCGACCTCGCGGCCCCCTCCTCCACCTGCTCCACGAGCCGCGCCTCCATGAGGCAGGCGTAGCCGCAATCCCGGTCCGGGTTGGAGATCGTCCCCGTGCCCACCAGCGTTCCGGCCCGCAGCTCGCGCGTCTTCGCCGCGTGCGCCACGAGCTGGAAGAGGTCGAAGGTGGCCCCCACGCCCGCATTGGGGTTGCCGAGCCACTTGCCGCGCGCGTGGCAGACGAGGCGCAGGTGGACCTTGCCGCCGTCCCAGGCGTGGCCCAGCTCGTCCGGCGTGACCGCCACCGGGGCCAGGGCGTTGGCGCCCTTGCCGTTCACGAAGCCGAAGCCCTTCGCGAGCTCCGCGGGAATGAGGCGCCGGAACGACACGTCGTTCACGAGCGTGAGCAGGCGTATGGCGCCCGAGGCCTCGGCGGGCGTCGCGCCCATCGGCACGTCGCCGGTGATCGCGGCGATCTCGCCCTCCAGGTCGATGCCCCAGTCCTCGGACAGCGCGCGGATCGGGTCGCGCGGCCCCATCATGTCCCCGGCCCCGCCCTGGTACATGAGCGGATCGCGGTAGAAGCTCTCGGGCACGTGGTCGTTGCGGGCGCGCCGCACGCGCTCGACGTGCGACAGGAAGGCCGAGCCGTCGAGCCACTCGTAGGCGCGCGGCAGCGGTGCGGCCACCCGGCCCTTGGCGAGCGCTTCCTGGAAGTCGAACGCGTGCCGCATCTCGTTGCCGCACTCCAGGCTCTCGAAGGCGTCGAGGAGCTTGCGCTGGACCTTGTCCCAGTTCTCCAGCGCGTGCTGCATCGTGGGCGCGATTCCCGCCGCGGCCACGGCGCGCGCGAGGTCGCGGGTGACGACGACGAGCGTGCCGTCGCGGGTCGGTCCCTTGAGGGAGGCGAGCTTCATCGCCTTCTCCCTTTTCCCTTGGGAGAAGGGCCGGGGATGAGGGTCGCCTTCGGAAAACCGCTCCAGGCGTCGTCGTACTTCCGGTCCCGGGCAGGCGTCTTCATCGCGTAGTCCGTAGGGTCGAATGGATAGCGGCTCTCGAACATGAACGCGAGGGTATCACCGAGGAATTTCGGCTCGAGCTTCGCCCCCACCGCCGCGGCGTGGGAGGCGCGGTCGGGCCCGTGCGCGGCCATGAGGTTGTGCAGGCTCGCGCCTCCGGGCACGAAGCCGCCGCGCCTGGCGTCGTACTCGCCGCGCACGAGCCCCATGAACTCGCTCATCACGTTGCGGTGGAACCAGGGCGGGCGGAAGGTGTGCTCGGCCACCATCCAGCGCGGCGGGAAGATCACGAAGTCCACGTTGGCGGTGCCGGGCGTGTCGGAGGGCGAGGTGAGCACGGTGAAGATCGAGGGATCGGGGTGGTCGAAGCTCACGGTGTTCATCGCGTTGAACCGGGAGAGGTCGTACTTGTACGGGTAGGCGTTGCCGTGCCAGGCCACCACGTCGAGCGGCGAATGGGCGTAGCGCGCGGCCCACAAGCCGCCGCCGGACTTCACCACGACCTGCGTGGGCTCGTCCCGGTCCTCGAAGGCGGCCACGGGCGCGAGGAAGTCGCGCGCGTTCGCGAGCCCGTTGGCGCCGATGGGGCCGAGCTCCGGCAGGCGCAGCGCCGCCCCGTAGTTCTCGCACGCGTAGCCGCGGACGGGGCCGCCCACCTCCACCCGGAACTTCACGCCGCGCGGGACGACCGCGATCTCCCCGGGCGCGAGCGCGAGGCGCCCGAACTCCGTGGCGAGGCCGAGCGCGCCTTCCTGCGGCACGAGGAGGAGCTCTCCGTCGTGGCACGCGAACACGCGCTCCATCGAGCGGTTGGCGCAGTAGAGGTGCACGCCGATCCCCGCCTGCATGCGCGCGTCGCCGTTGGTGGCGAGGGTCACGAGACCGGCCACGAAGTCCGTGGCCTTGCGCGGCACGGGCAGGGGCGCCCAGCGCAGCCGGTTGGGGCCCGCGTCCGCTTCGCGGCACGGCCCCGTGCGCACGAGGCCCCCGTCGATCGGGCGCAGCGGCGGGTGCATCGCGCCCGGGCGCAGGCGGTACAGCCACGAGCGCAGGTTCTGCGCGCGCGGCGCCGTGAACGCGGTGAGCGAGAGCTGCTCGGCGTACAGCCCGAACGGCGCCTTCTGCGGCGAATTCTGCCCGCGCGGCAGCGCCCCCGCGACCGCCTCCGTCTCGTGGTGCGCCCCGAACCCCGACAGGTACTCGCGCTCGTCAGCCATGTTTCGCCCTGCTCCTCGTTCTGCTTTCATCGGCGGCAATCGGCGTGGCATCGGCGTTCATCGGCGTTTCCAAAGATTTTCGCCCGCATCACTCCTAGACCACCCCCCGGCGATCTGGTCCGCCTCGATCGACTCGAACAGCGCCCGGAAGTTGCCCTCCCCGAAGCCCTCGTTGCCCTTCCTCTGGATGATCTCGAAGAAGATGGGGCCGATCACCGTCTCGGTGAAGATCTGCAGCAGCTTGTCCTCGCGCTGCTCCTTGTCCAGGCCCTCGCCGTCGATGAGGATGCGGCTGGCCCGCAGCCTCGCGAGATCCTCGCCGTGCCCCGGCACGCGCGCGTCGACCCCGTCGTAGTAGGCGTCGGGCGTGTCGAGGAAGCGCACGCCCCTCGCCCGCATCCCCTCGACGGTCGCGAAGATGTCGGCGGTGGAGAGCGCGATGTGCTGGATCCCCTCGCCGCGGTAGGCGTCGAGGTACTCCTGGATCTGGCTCTTCCTGTCGCTGGGCTCGTTGATGGGGATGCGGATCTTGCCGCAGGGGCTGGTGAGCGCGCGCGAGGTGAGCCCCGTCTTCCTTCCCTTGATGTCGAAGTAGCGGATCTCGCGGAAGCCGAAGAGCTTCTCGTAGAACTGCGCCCACACGCCCATGCGGCCCGCGTAGACGTTGTGCGTGAGGTGGTCGACCTCCAGCAGCCCCGCGCCCTCCGGGTGCTGCCCGGCGCCCGCGACCGGCACGAAGTCCACGTCGTAGATCGTGATGCCGCTCGCGTTCCCGGGATAGCGGTCGACGAGGTAGATGAGGCTCCCGCCGATGCCCTGGATCGCGGGGATGTTGAGCTCCATGGGACCCACGGGGCCGAGGTGGGGCTTGGCGCCCAGCTCGAGGGCGCGCTGGTAGGCCCGCGCGGCGTCCTTCACGCGGATGGCGAAAGCGCACGCGGACGGCCCGTGCACGCGCGCGAAGGACTGCGCGAAGCTGTCGGGCTCGCGGTTCACGATGAAGTTGACGCCGCCCTGGCGGTAGAGCGCCACGTCCTTCGAGCGGTGCCGCGCCACGAGCGTGAATCCCAGCTGCTCGAAGAGCGCGCCCAGGAGCCGCGGGTCGGGCGCGGTGTACTCGACGAACTCGAAGCCGTCGGTGCCCATGGGATTGGCGGCGCGGTCGGGCTCGGTCATGGGGGTCTCCTCGGGGACGGCGGAACCGGCGAATTGTACGCTCGGCCTCCCGCAATGGGATTGCAATGGTGCAGCCCGTTACGCGGCTTTGCGCAATAATGTTGCGTCTTTCGCCGCCCGATCGATCGAAATGGCCACCCCGACCCTCGACAAGACCGACCGCAAGCTCCTCGCCCTGCTGCAGAAGGACGGCCGCATCACCAACCTGGACCTGGCCGGGCGCGTGGCGCTCTCGCCCAGCGCGTGCCTGCGGCGCGTGCGCGCGCTCGAGGAGGCGGGCGTGATCCGCGGCTACGCCGCGCTCCTCGACCCCGCCAAGGTCGGCCTGGGCCTGCTCGCCTTCGTCACCGTGAAGCTGGAGAAGCGCGGGCGCATGCCCACGGACGCCTTCGCGAGGGCCTGCCGCGACTGGCCCGAGGTCGCCGCCTGCCACGCGACCACGGGCGACATGGACTACCTGCTGCGCGTGCACGTCGAGGACCTGCCGCACTTCTCCCGGTTCGTGATGGACTCGCTCCTCAAGCATCCCGGCGTGATCGACGTGAAGTCGAGCTTCGTGCTGGAGCAGGTGAAGGAGACCACCGCGCTGCCGCTGGCGCGCGCCGGCGCCTGAGTTGCATTTGTAAATTTCCCTCCCGGACGGGACTGATTGCCCCTATACTGCCGCCGGTCGCGAAGACCATAGAGCCCGCAGATGAAGCCACTTACGATCGTCGCCCTCGCCGTCGCCGCCCTCCTCGCGGGGTGCTCGAAGAGCGAGACTGCCGCCACCGCGAGCGCGCCTGCTCCCAAGCCCGCCGCCGCGCCCGCGCCCGCACCGGAAATCGCGCCCCAGCCGAGCTCGCAGCTCCTCGACCGTCTCGCCCGCCAGGAGGCGGCGGCGAAGATGCTCCTGGACGCGCCCAGGCCGGAGCCGGCCGCGAAGCCGCTTCCCGCGGCGAAGGCCGCGCCCGCTCCCGCGCCGGTGCAGGCCCGGACCTCGCCGCCTCCCGTGCCCGCGGCAGCGAGCGCGCCCCCTCCCCCTTCCAGGGCGCCGGCAGCCGCGGTTCCCGTCACGGCGCCGCCGCCGGTGGCCGCGCCCGCGAAGAAGCCCGAGCCGGCGCCCGCCACGGCTGTCGCGAAGGCGGCTCCCGCCCCGGACGCCCCCTCGCGCGTGGTTCAGCGCGTCGAGCCCGACTTTCCGCGCGAGGCCATCCGGGATGGCTACGAGAGCGGCGTGGTGAAGGTCCGAATGAACGTGGACGCCGAGGGCAACGTGACGCGCGTCGACATCCTGGAATCCCGGCCGCGGCGCGTCTTCGACCGGGCGGTGTCGAGCGCGCTCTCGCAATGGAAGTTCAACGCCGGCCGGCCGGGACGGGCCATCGAGACGGAGATCGCGTTCCGGCGCTGAGGCGCCCCCGGGGGAGCGCCGCTCAATTCAGCTTGAAGCTGTCGAGCTCCCAGGACTGGTCGGCGAGCACCTCGCCGCGCTGCGGTGACCTCCAGCGTCTCGTAGCGCGCGAACGTGCGCAGCGCCGGCACGTACCAGAAATGGGTCACGCGCTTCGAGTAGGCCGGCTGCCCGGGGAAGGGCGTCCAGTCCTTGTTGGAGACCTTGCTCACCTTGAGGGCCTGGAAGGTGCCCGCCGGGACCTTGACGCTCTCCCACCCCATGACGGTGACGCGGCTGTCGGCCTGCTTCTCGAACTGCGGGAACATCTCCCGCGACCGGGCCGACCAGGAATCCCCCGGCGTGAGCGGGAAGCGGAAGCGCGGGTCGACCGGGTCGAAGACCAGCGTGCCGCCGCCCTTCGGCGCCGGCATCGAGTAGAGATTGCCGTTGGGGTCGAAGCGCAGCGGAACGCCCGCGTCGCTCGTCTCGACCTCGAAGCCGTTCGCGTCGGCCGAGGTGACGGTGAGGGTCAGGTAGTTGCGGCGCGTGAGCGCCTCCCCGTCGCGGATCTCGCGCTGGTAGACCCAGCGGTCCCCGGGCTGGCGCGGAGGCGGCTCGAGGGCGCGGGCGACCGCGTCGGACACGGGCTTCAGCTTCGAGTCGAGGACGTCGGCGGCCATGGCGAGGAGGATCGGGTCGCCGGGCTCCTGCGCGGCGGGCGCCTCGGCCGCCGCCGCGGGGACGGGCGCGGGCGGCGGCGCGGAAAAGGAGCTGGCCGGCCGCGAGGCCGCGGCCTGCGCCGCCTTCTCCGCGGCCGCGATCCGCTCCAGCGCGTCGCGCCTGAACGATTCGCGCTCGACCTCGAGCTTCTCCGCGAACGCCGCCTCGAGCCGCTTCCTTTCGCGCTCGGCCTCCTCCTTGGAGCGCGACAGGGCCTCGGCCACCGCGCGCTGGATCTCGGCCTCCTGCTGGCGCCTCGCCTCCTGCACGGAGACCGCGGCCTCCGCGCTCTCGCCGGGCCGGAAGTAGAAGTCCCCCTCGAGGGAGGTGTTCTCCCACGGCACCTGGCGGCCGTTGGAAGCCTGGCGCACCGCGGCGCGCACGCGCTTGAACACGTCCTCGACCTTGAGCCCCGGGCGCTCGATCTCGCGCACGAGGTACTGCGTGTACAGGCCGTTCTTGCCCAGGCCGTCGGAGGCGACCTGGCCCGGCGAGGTGGCGTAGGCGATGAGCGAGCCGATGGGCGCCTCCATCGCCGCGAGCCCCTGCTGCGCCGAGCGGGAACCGCGCACGAACGGGTTGTTGCGGCAGGCGTCGAGGATCACGAGGTTGATGCGCGCCTTGGCCGACTCCATCTTGCCCAGCACGAGCGACACGTCGACCGACTGGTCCTCGATCTCGTCCTCGTACCGGATGTCGGCGTTGGCGGGGATGAGGAAGTTGCGGCCGTTCACCTGCACGCCGTGGCCGGCGAAGTAGAAAAGCCCCGCTCCCTTGCCGCGCAGCTTCTCGCCGAACTCGCGGATGGCGCGGCGCATCTCCACCGCGCCCTGGTTGTGGCGCTCGATCACCTCGAAGCCGGCGGCGCGCAGGGCCGCGGAGACCGCCTTCGCGTCGTTCACCGGGTTGGCGAGCGGCGAGTCCTTGTAGGCCTCGTTGCCGATCACGAGCGCGATGCGCGATTCGGCGGCCGCGTTCGCGCCCGCCGGGGCAAGGGCGGCAGCGAGCAGGACGAGTGCGGAAAGCAGCGGGCGCATGGGTCCGGCGATTATGCGGGCGCGCCGCCGCCTTCGCCAACGGCCGGTTCGGGGCCCCATTCCACGCAGTCGCGGTAGGCGTGCCACGTGGCGTGCCCGATGACGGGCATGGTGACCACGAGGCCGACGAAGGCCGTCGCCATCCCGATGCCGGTGAGCGCCACGATGAGCGCGGCCCACACGGCCATCGTCCCCGGGTTCTTCGCCAGGACCTGCACCGAGAGGATCGCGGCGCTCACCGCGTCGTTGCCGCGGTCGAGCATCATCGGCACCGAGACCACGCTCACCGCGAAGACGAGGGTCGCGAACACCGAGCCCGCGGCGAAGTAGACGAGCACGAACTCGATGTTGCCCAGGGAGAACGCCTTGGCGAGGAAGCCCTTGAGGTCGGGCATGGTCCCGGTGCTGAAGAGCGCGAAGGTGACGAGCGAGGCGCGCGCCCAGACGAGGAAGATCACGGTGATCACGAGGACGTAGATGCCCAGGCCGCCCACGTTCTCGCGCCAGGAGACGAGCGAGGGCAGGAGGCGCGGCCGGCCACCCGCTCTCGCGCTCGCGCGAGAGCGCGTACAGGCCCGTGGCGAGGAAGGGCGCGGCCAGGAGGAAGGCGCCCGCGAGCGTCGAGACGTACTGGTAGGCGAAGTCGTAGAGCGCGAGGAGCGCCCAGCCCATCGCCGCGAAGGCCGCGCCGTAGAAGCCGCTCGCGAGCGGCGCCGCCCGGAAGTCGTCCCAGCCGCGGGCGAGCCACGCGAACGGCGCGAACGCCGGCACCTCGCGCAGCTCGTAGGCGGCGCCCTGGGGCGAGACGAGGGGCTGCGGCTCGCCCATTCGCCTATTTCTTCGGCGCGGGCGGCGCGGCGGCGCGGCCGGCGGCAGCCCCTGCGACTTGAGCGCCTCGAGCTTCGCGAGGTCCAGCTTCGCCACCGCCTCCTTGAAGACGGCCATCTCGACGCCGGTCGCCTTGACGCCCACGATGAAGCGGCCGGCCACGATCACGTCGAGCTCGCCGGTGCGGGTCGCGACGTCGTAGCGCTCGTAGGCCTTGCGCCCGCCCAGGGTGGTGGTGCGCTCGTAGCCCGAGGTGCCTTCCTTGTCGATCTCCACGTTCACCCAGGCGAAGGCCATGGCGGTCACGCCGGACAGCGAGCCCACGTCCGTGACCTCCAGGGCGATGCGGCCGCCCTTGCCGTCCGCGTACACCGCCTCGGCCTTCGAGGAGGCGATGCCCACGACGTTGGTGCGCGAGCCCTCGGAGCTCACGCGCTTGAGTCCCGCGACGGATTCCGGCAGCAGCTCCTTCAGGGTGCGGAAGTCCACGGGCTCGACCTTGACGGATCCCGAGAGGGCCTCGCCCATCTGCTTCATCGCCTGGCCGGCCTGGTGGACGTCGCCCTGCCGGGCGGCATCGCCCAGCTGCCTGGCCGCCTGCTCGACCTTGGTGCCCGGGTCGACGGGCTTCGGGGGCTCCTGCTTTCCGCAGGCGGCGAGGGCCAGCGCGGCGGAAGCGAGTGCGATTCGGGGGATCATGCGATTGCCTTTCTCGATAGGTCTGGCGAAACGCGGGGCGATTACTTTAACATCACACTTCGTCCTTGCGGCTGCGCCAAGTCCTTGATTTCTCAGCTCCAGCCGCACCCCACCGCCGTACGACCCACTCCGGGAGAAACCCATGTCCGCCTCCACCGTCCTTCGCGCGGCCGCGCTGTCCGTCGCCCTTGCGTTCGCGGCCGCCGCCGACGCCAAGACCCTGCGCTGGTCCAGCCAGGGCGACATCCTCACCATGGACCCGCACTCCCAGAACGAGGGCCTGAACAACTCGGTCTCCGACCACATCTACGAGCCGCTCGTCACGCGCGGCAAGGACCTGAGAATCGAGCCCTGCCTCGCCACCTCCTGGAAGGCCGTGAGCCCCACGGCCATGCAGTTCAAGCTGCGCCAGGGCATCCGGTTCCACGACGGCACGCCCTTCACCGTCGACGACGTGGTGTTCTCCGTCGAGCGCGCGCTGGCCCCGACCTCCAACTTCTCGCCCTACATGCAGGGCATCACGGGGGCGAGGAAGGTCGACGACACGACCGTCGAGATCCAGACCAAGGGCCCCAACCCCGTGCTCCTGGCCGCAGCTCACCGAGGTGCGCATCATGAGCAAGGCCTGGGCCACGAAGCACAACGTGCTCAAGCCCCAGGACTACAAGAACAAGGAGGAGACCTACGCCTCCCGCAACGCCAACGGCACCGGCCCCTTCGTGCTGAAGAGCCGCGAGGCCGACGTGAAGACGGTGCTCGTCCTCAACTCCAACTGGTGGGGAAAGATGGAGGGCAACGTGAACGAGCTCGTCTACCAGCCGATCAAGCAGGACGGCACGCGCCTGGCGGCGCTGCTCTCCGGCGAGGTGGACTTCGTGCTCGACCCGCCCCCGCAGGACGTCCCGCGCCTCAAGCAGGACCCGAAGATCAAGGTGGTCGAGGGCAACGAGAACCGCACGATCTTCTTCGGCTTCGACCAGTGGCGCGACGAGCTGCAGTACGCCTCGGTGAAGGGCAAGAACCCCTTCAAGGACCAGCGCGTGCGCCAGGCCTTCCAGCTCGCCCTCGACGTGAACGCGCTGAAGACCCAGGTGATGCGCGGGCTCTCGACCCCGACGGCCGTCATGTTCGCCCCGCAGGTCGACGGCTACGACAAGTCGCTCGACGTGGTGGTGAAGCCCGACCGCGAACGCGCGAAGAAGCTCCTCGCCGAGGCCGGCTACCCGCAGGGCTTCGAGGTCACGCTCGACTGCCCCAACAACCGCTACATCAACGACGAGAAGCTCTGCCAGGCCACGGCCGCGATGCTCGCGCAGATCAACGTCAAGGTGCGGCTGAACGCGATGCCGCGCGCCACCTACTTCGCCAAGATCCAGAAGTTCGACACGAGCTTCTACATGCTGGGCTGGGGCGTGCCCACCTTCGACTCGCTCTACTCCCTGCAGAGCCTGCTGCGCACCGTGGGCCAGGGCGGCGACGGCAACTTCAACCTCGGCAAGTACTCCAACCCGAAGGTCGACGCCGCCGTGGACGCCCTCAAGACCGAGACCGACCCGGCCAGGCGCAAGGCGCTCACGAAGGAGGCGCTCGCGATCCACAAGGCCGACGTGGGCCACCTCCCGCTGCACCACCAGGTGATCCCGTGGGCCATGCGCTCGAACGTGAGCGTGGTGCACCGCGCCGACAACCGCCTCACGGCCAAGTGGGTGAAGGTCAACTGAACGCCTGAGCGCCCCGCCGTCCCGCCGGCCCCGCCTCGCGCGGGGCCGGCTGCGTTATGCTCCCGCCAATGCCGCCCCTCCGAGTTCTCGCCGTCGTCGCCCTCGCCTGCCTTCCCTTCGCGGCGCCCGGGAAGACGCTGCGCTACGCGAGCCAGGACGACCCGCAGACCCTCGACCCGCACGCGGCCAACCTCGCCGTGAGCTCGCGGGTGACCGGCAACGTCTACGAGCCGCTCGTCTGGCGCGACCGCGACTGGAAGGTGATCCCCTGGCTCGCGGCCTCGTGGAGCCGGCCCGACGCCCGCACCTGGCGGTTCCGGCTGCGCGAGGGCGTGAAGTTCCACGACGGCTCGCTCCTCACTGCCGACGACGTGGTGTTCTCGGTGGAGCGCGCGCTTTCGCCCAACTCGCAGATGCGGGTCTCGCTGCAGGGCGTCGAGAAGGCCGTGAAGGTGGACGCGCTCACCGTGGACCTCGCGATGCGCGAGCCCAACCCGGTGCTGCTCTCGCACCTGACGCAGTTCCGGATCATGAGCCGGGCCTGGGCGCGCAGGCACGGCGCCGAGCGGCCGCAGGACTTCAAGGCCAAGGAGGACACCTACGCCTCCCGCCACGCCAACGGCACCGGCGCGTTCATGCTGAAGGAGCGCCAGCCCGACGTGCGCACGGTCCTCGTGGCGCACAAGGACTGGTGGGGGCACAAGGCCGGCATGAACGAGGGCAACCTCACCGAGGTGGTGATGCTGCCCATCAAGAGCAACGCGACGCGCCTCGCGGCCCTGCTCTCGGGCGAGGTGGACTTCGTGCTGGACCCGCCCACGCAGGACGTGGCCCGGCTGCGCGCCGATCCCGGCGTGAAGATCGTGGAAGGCGGCGAGCTGCGGGTGCAGTACATCGCCTTCGACGTCTTCCGCGACGACCTGGTCCACGGCAACGCGGGCGGGAAGAACCCCTTCAAGGACCTGCGCGTGCGCCAGGCCGTGGCCCACGCCATCGACGCCGAGGCGATCCGGTCCAAGGTGATGCGCGGGTTCTCGCGGCCCACGGGAACGATCATCACGCCCGGCGTCCAGGGCTACGCGGCCGATGCCGACGCGCGCCCGGCCTACGACCGCGAGAAGGCGAGGAGGCTGCTGGCCGAGGCGGGTTACGCCGGCGGGTTCGAGGTCACGCTCGACACCGGCAACACCCAGCCCGCCGCGGACATCGCGCAGGCGGTGGCGGCGATGCTCTCCCAGGTCGGCATCCGGGTGCGCCCCAACATCGTCCCGCAGGCGAGCTACTTCCCGAAGATCGAGAAGCACGACACGAGCTTCTACGTGCTCTCCTGGGGCGGCGGCGTCACCGCCGACGCGCTCTATACCCTGCAGGCGCTGCTGCACACGGCCAACCGCAAGGGCGAGGGCGACTTCAACCTCGGGCGCTGGTCGAACGCGCGCGTCGACGAGGTCATCCAGCGGCTGCAGGAGGAGAGCGACCCCGCGAAGCGCGACGCCCTCGTGCGCGAGGCCCTGCTCGTCGCCGGCCGCGAGCTTCCCCTCGTCGCGATCCACCAGCCCCTCATCCCCTGGGCCATGCGCAGGGACGTCTCGGCGTGGTTCTCGCCGGTGAACACCGTGTACTTCTACAGGGTGAGGATGGAATGACGCCGGACCCTCACCCCCGGCCCCTCTCCCAAGGGAGAGGGGGAACTGATCGCCTTCGTCATCCGCCGCCTCCTGCAGGGCATCGTGGTGATGCTCGTGGTGGGCTTCATCGCCTTCTCGCTCTTCAACTTCGTGGGCGATCCCGTCTCGCTCATGCTCCCGCCCGAGGCCACCCAGGCCGACCGGCAGGCGATGCGCGAGTCGCTCGGCCTCGACCGCCCGTTCTACGTCCAGTTCGCGACCTTCGTCGGCAACGCGCTGCAGGGCAACTTCGGCATCTCGCTGCGGCTGGGCCGCCCGGTGTCGGCGCTGCTGGCCGAGCGCCTGCCCGCCACGCTCGAGCTCGCCTTCGTCGCCGCCTCCCTCGCGCTGCTGGTGGGCGTCCCGCTGGGGGTCTACACGGGCCTGAATCGCACGGCCTGGCTCTCGCGGGTCTTCCTCACCGTCTCGCTCATCGGCGTGTCGCTGCCCACCTTCCTCATCGGCATCTTCCTCATCCTGATCTTCGCCGTCTGGCTGGGGTGGCTGCCCTCCTTCGGGCGCGGCGACACGGTCATGCTGGGCGCCTGGTCGACGGGCTTCCTCACGACCACGGGGCTCAGGGCGCTCATCCTGCCGTCCATCACGCTGGGGCTCTTCCAGCTCACCCTCATCATGCGGCTGGTGCGCAGCGAGATGCTCGAGGTGCTGCGCACCGACTACATCAAGTTCGCGCGGGCCCGCGGGCTCACCAACCGCGCGATCAACTTCGGGCACGCGCTCAGGAACACCCTGGTGCCGGTGATCACGATCACGGGGCTGCAGCTGGGCGCCATCATCGCCTTCGCGATCATCACCGAGACGGTGTTCCAGTGGCCCGGGATGGGCCTGCTCTTCATCCAGGCGGTGCAGTTCGCCGACATCCCGGTGATGGCGGCCTACCTGTGCCTCATCGGCTTCATCTTCGTGGTCATCAACCTCGTGGTCGACATGCTCTACTACCTCGTGGACCCGCGGCTGCGCATCGACCGCGCCATGGCGGGAGGGCACTGATGCAAGCCCTGCGCCGCCTCCTCGACTCCGACGTCTTCTACAGCTTCAGGCGCTCGCCGCTCACGATCGTCGCCGCCGCGACCACGCTCGTGTGCGTCGTGGCCGCCGTCTTCGCCGGCTGGCTCGCGCCGCACAACCCCTTCGACCTGAAGACGCTCAACCTCCTGGACGCGTTCACGCCGCCCGCCTGGACCGAGCGCGGCAACCCGGCCTACCTCCTGGGCACCGACGACCAGGGCCGCGACGTGCTCTCGGCGATCATGTACGGCTCGCGCGTGTCCCTGATGGTGGGCTTCTTCGCGGTGATGCTCGCGATGACGATCGGCATCGCCCTGGGGCTGCTGTCGGGCTACGTGGGGGGCAAGGTCGACGCCTTCATCATGCGCGTGGCCGACGTGCAGCTGTCCTTCCCGGCCATCCTCATCGCGCTCCTGATCGACGGCGTGGCGCGCGTGGCCCTGCCCCGGGAATCGCACGACACGGCGGCGCTCTACGTGCTGGTGCTCGCCATCGCCGCCTCCGGCTGGGTGCAGTACGCCCGGACCGTGCGCGGCTCCACGCTCGTCGAGCGCAACAAGGAGTACGTGCAGGCCGCGCGCGTGATCGGGCGCCACCCCGTGGCGATCATGTTCTCGCACGTGCTGCCCGAACGTGATGGGGCCGGTGCTCGTCCTCGCCACGCTGCACATCGGCACCGCGATCATCACCGAGGCGACCCTGTCCTTCCTGGGCGTCGGCGTGCCCCCCACCCAGCCCTCGCTCGGCACGCTGATCCGCATCGGCAACGACTTCCTCTTCTCGGGGGAATGGTGGATCACCGTCTTCCCCGGGGCGTGGCTCGTGATCATGGTGCTCGCGATGAACCTCCTGGGCGACTGGCTGCGCGACGCCCTCAACCCGAAGCTCCGCTAGGCACGGGACGACCATGAAACGACTTCTTGCCGCCCTCCTCCTCGCCCCCGCCGCCGCCGCGGCCGGGCCCTTCGACCAGCCCTGGGCCGAGATCCGCGGCGAAGGCGCGGGCACGCCCGACCCGAAGTACGGCGCCGCCGTCCTGAGCCGCGTCGACGGCGAGACCGCGGCGAGGGGCCGCGCCGTCGTCGCGCCGGGCGCGCACGTGGTGACCGTCTCCCTGCCGCCGCAACAAGGGCATGAGCGTCGGCGCGCAGCAGAGCCTCGAGGTGCGGGCGAACCCGTGCATGCGCTACATCGTCGCCGCGAGCCTCGACGCGCAGTCGGGGCAATGGAAGGCGGTCGTGCGCTCGGCCGAGTCCATCGGCGAGTGCCTCACCCGGTTCAAGGGCGGGACCGCGCCGCAATGAGCGACTTCCCCCGCCGCAACTTCGCGAGCGGCGCGCCGTGGGAGCCGATCGTCGGCTACTCGCGCGCCGTGCGCTGCGGCCCGCACGTCTGGGTGGCGGGCACGACGGCCACGGACGCCGAGGGCCGGCTCGTCGGCCGCGGCGACGCCTACGCGCAGGCGAGGCAGGCGCTCGCCAACATCGTCGCGGTGCTGGCGCGCGCCGGCGCCTCGGCGCAGGACGTGGTGCGCACGCGCATCTACGTGACCGACATCGCCCGCTGGGAGGAGGTCGGCCGGGCCCACGGCGAGATCTTCGGCGACATCCGCCCCGCCTGCACGCTGGTCGAGGTGAAGGCCCTGGTGGATCCGGACATGCTGGTCGAGATCGAGGCGGACGCCTGGGTCGCCCCGCAGCCGAGCCAGGCATGAGCACGGCCGCGCCGCTCCTGGAGGTCCGCCACCTGCGCGTGGAGTTCAACACGCGCCGCGGCACGCTCGTCGCCATCGACGACGTGAGCCTCGAGATCGCCCCGGGCGAGGTGCTGGGCGTCGTGGGCGAGTCCGGCGCGGGCAAGTCGATCACCGGCACGGCGATCATCGGCCTGCTCGAGCCCCCCGGGCGCATCGCCGGCGGCGAGGTCCTCCTCGAGGGCGCGCGGATCGACAACCTGCCCGCCGAGCAGATGCGGCGCATCCGCGGGCGGCGCATCGGCGCCATCTTCCAGGACCCGCTCACCTCGCTCAATCCGCTCTACACCGTGGGCCGGCAGATCGTGGAGACCATCCAGACGCACCTGCCGATGAACGCGGCCGAGGCGCGCGCGCGCGCGATCGACCTCCTGAAGGAAGTGGGCATCCCGGCGGCCGAGCGGCGCATCGACCACTACCCGCACCAGTTCTCCGGCGGCATGCGCCAGCGCGTGGTGATCGCGCTCGCCCTGTGCGCCAACCCGCGCCTCATCATCGCCGACGAGCCCACGACGGCGCTCGACGTCTCGATACAGGCGCAGATCATCCAGCTCCTGAAGAAGCTCGGGCGCGAGCACGGCACGGCCGTGATGCTGGTGACGCACGACATGGGCGTGATCGCGGAGACCGCGGACCGCGTGGCGGTGATGTACGCGGGCCGGCTCGTCGAGGTGGGCCCGGTGCAGGACGTGATCCACCACCCGCAGCATCCGTATACCGCGGGCCTCATGGGCTCGATCCCGGCCATCGGGCAGGAGGTGGAGCGCCTGCCGCAGATCGAGGGGTCGATGCCGCGGCTCAACGCCATCCCGAAGGGCTGCGCTTTCAACCCGCGCTGCCCGAAGGCCTTCGAGCGCTGCCGCGAGGAGCGGCCCGACCTGATGCCTGCCGGCAGCGCGCGCGCAGCCTGCTGGCTGCACGCGAGCTAGGGCGGGAACGCCGATGAACGCCGATGACAGCGCCGGATGAACCCGGATGAGTGCTGAGTTGCAAGCCGAGGTGCCGAGGCGGACAGCGGATCCAGGGTGCTGCTGGAGGTGAAGGACCTCGCGCGGGACTTCGACGTGTCGCGCCCGTGGCTCAACCGCGTGCTGGAGGGGGCGCCGCGGCAGATCCTGAAGGCGGTCGACGGCGTCTCGTTCACGATCAACCGGGGCGAGACGCTCTCGCTCGTGGGCGAGTCGGGGTGCGGGAAGTCGACGGTGGCGCGGCTCATCTGCGGGCTCTACGCGCCCTCGCGCGGCTCCGTCGTGTTCGACGGGCAGGACATGGGCGCGATCGCGAAGCGCTCGGACATGCTCGCCATGCGCCGGCGCTTCCAGATGATCTTCCAGGACCCGTACGCGAGCCTGAACCCGCGCTGGCGCGTGGGCCGCATCGTCGCGGAGCCGATCCGCGCGCACGGCCTGGCCGCCGACCGCGGCGCCATCGCCGGGCGCGTGGGCGAGCTCCTCGAGGACGTGCGCCTGTCGCCCCAGGACGCCGAGAAGTTCCCGCACGAGTTCTCCGGCGGGCAGCGCCAGAGGATCTCGATCGCGCGGGCGCTCTCCTCCAACCCCGAGTTCCTGGTCTGCGACGAGCCCACGAGCGCGCTCGACGTCTCGGTGCAGGCGCAGATCCTCAACCTCATGAAGGACCTGCAGCGCGAGCACGGCCTGACCTACCTCTTCATCTCGCACAACCTCGCGGTGGTCTCGCACATCTCCACGCGCGTGGGCGTGATGTACCTGGGGCGCATCGTCGAGATCGCGCCCACGCGCACGATCTTCGCCCGGCCGCTGCACCCCTACACGCAGATGCTGGAGAGCGCGATCCCCGACATCACGATGAGCGGCAAGGCGCGCACGCCCGTGGCGGGCGAGGTGCCCAACCCGCTCGACCCGCCCTCGGGCTGCGCCTTCCACCCGCGCTGCCCGCACGCGAACGACCGCTGCCGCGCGGAGCGCCCGGAGCTCGTCGATTTCGAGGGCGCGCAGGTGGCCTGCCACGCCCAGGAAGAGGGACGCCTCCCCCCCTGGGCGGCTGAAGCCGGCTACGGATGAAATGCCCCGGTTTCCCCGGGCATGCGAGATCCGGCCACTATGAAGAATTCCGACCTGCGCCTGCCGGCCCGTGGATTCACGATGCTCGAGATCGTCATCGTGGTCGCGGGCCTCCTCCTGGCCTACGCGGTGCCGGCGTACGAGCGCTACCTGGACCGCACCCGCGTGATCGAGACGACGGTGGGCATCGGCTCGATGCAGAAGACCATTCGCGACTACGAGATCTCGAAAGGGAAGCTCCCCGACGACCTCGCCGACGTCGGTTACGCCGAGGGTCGCGACCCGTGGGGACGGTCCTACGAGTACCTGAACCTGCGCAACATGAAGGGCAACGGCAAGGCGCGCAAGGACAAGAGCCTCGCGCCCGCTCAACTCCGACTACGATCTTTACAGCGTGGGCGCGGACGGCTTGTCGGCGGCGTCGCTGGCCAATGCCGGCAGCCGCGACGACATCGTGCGCGCGCGCGACGGCCGGTTCGTGGGCCTCGCCACGGAGTTCGATCCGTGAGCCTGGCGCTGCCGGCGATGCTGCGCACGCGCGTCGCGCGCCGCCTGTTCGTGATGTTCGTGCTGTCGGCGTTCGTGCCCCTGGCGTTGATCGCCGCGATCTCGCTCACCCAGGTGCGCGAGCTGCTGCTTCTGCAGGGCGAGCAACGGCTGTCGGCGCTCGCCAAGAACCTGGCGATGGTGTTCTTCGACCGCCTCGTGCTCGCCGGCGACGTGGCGAGTGGGGTGACCCGCGAGCGCGGCATGGACGCCGCGGCCGAGCGCATTTTCGACGCGCTCGCCATCGTCGATCCCGCCGGCCGGACGGTGCCCGTCGGGCAGGCGCAGGCGCCGCCGGTTCCCGAGGCGGCGCGCACGCGCGCCGCCTCGGGCCGCATCGCCGCTTTCACCCTGCCGCACGGCAGCGGTCGCGCCGTGGCCATGCGCGGTGGGCACGGCCGGGGGCGACATCGCTGGTCGGCCGCCTGCGGCCGCTCTTTCTCTGGGGCCCGGCGGACGAGGCCCCGCACGCGACCGATTTCTGCGTCATGGAGGAGACCTCCCGCGCTTTCCTGCATTGCCACGCCCCTGGCGGCGAGGGTCCCCTGCGCGCGTTCGCGAGCGAGCCATTCGATCTTTCACGCTCCGGGAAGTGGCAGCACGACGGGGAGCACCACCGCGCGCGGGCGTGGGCCCAGTTCCTGGGCGCCGAGTTCGGGACCCCCGACTGGGTCGTCGCGGCGAGCCAGCCCGAGGCTTCTGCTGCATCGCCTCGCCGAGTTCCAGCAGGTCTACGTGCCGGCCGTTGTGCTGGCTTTCCTGATGGTGACGTGGCTCACGGCCCGGCAGTCGCGCCACATCGTCGAGCCGGTGATCCGCCTCGCCCAGCGCGCGCGCGAGATCGCCGCGGGCAGGTTCGCGGGGCGGATGGCGATGCGCCGCGACGACGAGTTCGGCGAGCTCGGCGATGCGTTCGACGGCATGTCCGAGCGGCTGGGGCGGCAGTTCGCCTCGCTCAAGGCCCTGTCGGAGATCGACGAGTTGATCCTCTCGACCGGGAAACCACGCAGGTGGTGCGCACCGTCGTGAGCCGCCTGCGCGAGATCGCCACTGCCGACGACCGCTCGCTCACGCTCTTCGACCGCGACCTCCCCGGTGAGGCCGTGGTCTATTTCGCCGACCCGGCCGAGCCCGGCGGCGTCCGGCCGACCGGCGGCCGATCGATTCCGCCGTAGAGGACGCGCTCGCCCTCGATCCCGCGGGACGATGGACCACGGTGGATCCCGCCGGGGATCCGCCAGCGCATCTCGCGCGCGCGCGGGCCGCGGGCCTCGGGCATTGCTACGTGCAGCCGATCATCTGGCGGGGGGGGCCTACGGCGCCCTCGTGCTGGGCTTCCGCGAGCCGGACGCCGCCGGAAGACGTGGAGAGGAGCCGCGGGAGCTCGCCGACCGCGTGGCGGTCGCGTTGTCCTCCGCGGTGCGCGACGAGCAGCTTATCACCAGGCGCACTTCGACACCCTGACCGGACTTCCCAACCGCCTGCTCCTGCTCGACCGCCTGTCCATGGAGGCGGCCCGCGGCGAGCGCCACCAGCATCCGTTCGCGATCCTTTCGGTGGACCTCGACCACTTCAAGAACGTGAACGACAGCCTCGGGCATTCGATCGGCGACGTGGTGCTGCGCGAGGCCGCCGCCCGCATCCGCGGCTGCGTGCGCGCGAGCGACACCGTCTCCCGGCTGGGCGGGGACGAGTTCACCGTCCTCCTCGCCGACCTGCAGCGCCCGCAGGCCGCCGGCCCGATCGCGGAGAACATCGGCGCGCGCTCGCGAGGGAGTTCGCCGTCGGCGAGCACCGCTGCTTCCTCGGCGCGAGCATCGGCATCGCCTCCTATCCCGAGGACGGGACCTCGGCGGAGGACCTGCTGAAGAACGCCGACACCGCGATGTACCGCGCGAAATCGGCCGGGCGCTCGCAGGCGGTCTACTTCGAGGAGCGGATGAACGCCGAGGCGCTCGCCCGGCTCACGCTCGACCGCGACCTGCGCATGGCGATCGAGCGCGGGGAGCTGATCCTGCACTACCAGCCGCAGGTCGTGCTGGGGACCGGCGCCGTCGCGGCCGCCGAGGCGCTCATCCGCTGGCAGCACCCGAAGCACGGGCTGATCTCCCCCTCCCGCTTCATCCCGCTCGCGGAGGAGTCCGGCTTCATCGAGCAGATCGGGGAGTGGGCCCTGCGCGAGGCCTGCTCGCGCATGAAGGCGTGGCAGGCCGAGGGCCTCGCGGTCGAGCAGGTCTGCGTCAACGTCTCGCCGCGGCAGTTCCGCCGCAGCGACCTCGCGGAGCACGTGCGCGAAAGCGTCGAGGCGGCGGGCATCGCGCCGCGCTGCCTCGAGCTCGAGGTCACCGAGGGGCTGCTGGTGGAGCACCGGCGGCGGCCGAGGCAATGCTGCGCGGGCTGCACGCGAGGGGCCTCGGCATCGCGCTCGACGACTTCGGCACCGGCTTCTCCTCGATGGCCTACCTCAATCGCCTGCCCGTCGACACCATCAAGATCGACCGCGTGTTCGTCGAGGGCCTGGGTGAAGGGGGCGACGCCGAGGCGATCGTCGCGGCGATCATCGCGTTGTCCCACGCGCTGGGCAAGAGCGTCGTCGCCGAGGGAGTGGAGACGGCGGAGCAGCTCGCCATCCTCGGGGAGCTCGGCTGCGACGATATCCAGGGACACTACTTCGCGCCCGCGCTGCCGCCCGCGGAGTTCGCGGCGTTCGTGCGCTCGCGACCGCCCGCGACGCGATTGCGCCCGCGGGCCCGCGCCGTCAGAACACGAACGGGACGATCGCCCGGGTGCGGGCGCGGTAGGCCTCGTAGCCCGGGTGCAGGATCGCGAGTCCCCTTTCTTCCCGCCGCGCCTTCGCGGCGAGCACGCCGGCGAGGAGCGCCCACGCGAGCCACTGCCACGCATCGCCGGCGAGGGCGAAGGCGGCCATCACCAGGAGGACCGAGAGGTACATCGGGTGGCGCACCCGGGCGTAGGGCCCGTGGGTCACGAGCGCGCCTTCCGGGTGCGGGTCGGGGCGGATGTGGAAGTTGCCCGGACGGTTGGCCCAGAGCGCCCAGCCGCCCACCGCGAGCCCCAGCGCCATCAAGGCCACGAAGGCGAAGCCGACGGCCGCGGGATCCAGGCGGACGGCGATGAGCGCCATCAGGCCGAACTGCAGGGCGACGAGCAGGCGCGACACGGCGTGTCTCAGCGCCCGAGGCCGCGCGCCATCACGACGGCGAAGACCGGGATGAGCGCGGCCACGTGGACCTCCCACATGAGGTAGCGGCGCAGCCGGCCGGCGCTCGTCCTCGGGGACCGCGAACGCCGCCTGCGCGGCCGCGTGCCGGTACCAGCGCAGGATCGCGAGGGTGGGCGGGATCGCGAGCCCGGCCACGACGAGGAACGCGGCCACCTTGGCGTGGAAGACCCAGTCGCCCGCGTAGAAGGCCCAGCCCTTGGCGCCCCAGATCGCCCGCGAGAACCCCGTGACGAGCGCGACCACGGCGGCGCCCGACGTACCAGAGGTCGACGCGCGCGAGCAGGCGCACCGCGGCCGCGTCGAGGCTCGCCCGCGCGAGCACCACCTCCACGGTGAGGAAGGCGAAGAGCACGAAGACCGCGGTGTAGTGCAGGTAGGCGAGGACCGCGTCGAGCCACATGGCCGGCCCCCTACCCCGCCATGGCGCGGAGGCGCGCCACGGCCTCCTCGAGGCGCGCGACCGGCTGCGTGTAGGCGATGCGGATGTGCCGCTCGGGCGCGTTCGAGCCGAAGTCCTTGCCGGGCGTGATCGCGACCCCGGCCTCCTCGAGGACGCGGCGCGCGAAGCGCGAAGCTGTCGGGCGCGAGGCGCGAGCAGTCGGCGTAGACGTAGAAGGCGCCCTGCGGCCGCACCGGGATGCGGAAGCCCAGGGCCTCGAGCGCCGGCAGCAGGTAGTCGCGGCGCGCGGCGAGCTCGCGGCGGCGCTCCTCCAGGATCGCGATCGTCTCCGGCAGGAAGGCCGCGAGCGCCGCGTGCTGCGCGAGCGTCGAGGGCGAGATGTAGAGGTTCTGCGCGAGCTTCTCGATCTCGCGCACGTAGCCCTCCGGGACCACCATCCAGCCCAGGCGCCAGCCCGTCATCTGGAAGTACTTCGAGAAGCTGTTGATCGACGAAGACGTCGTCGCCCGCCTCGAGCGCGGTGCGCGCGTCGCGCCCGTAGGTGAGGCCGTGGTAGATCTCGTCGACGAGGAGCGTGGCGCCGCGCTCGCGCGCGAGCGCCGCCAGCGCCGCGATCTCCTCCGGCTCCACCAGCGTGCCCGTGGGGTTCGAGGGCGTCGCCACCATCGCCACCCGCGTGCGCGCCGTCCAGCGACTCGCGCGGGCCCGCGCGGGCGTGAGCTGGTAGCGCGAGTCCGCGCCCACGGGCACGCGGCGGGGCACGCCGCCCAGCGCGGACACGAAGTGGCGGTTGCACGGATAGCCGGGGTCGGAGAGCAGCACCTCGTCGCCCGCGTCGAGCAGCACGCCGAAGGCGAGCAGCAGCGCCGCGCTCGAGCCCGCGGTCACGACGATGCGCTCCGGCCGGCACCGTCGACGCCGTAGCGCTCGCGGTAGAAGCGCGCGATCGCCTCGCGCAGCGGCGGCAGGCCCAGCGCCGAGGTGTAGTTCATGGGCTGCGTGTCCAGCGCGCGCCGGGCCGCCTCGACGATGGGGGCGGGCGTGCGGAAGTCGGGCTCGCCGATCTCCAGGTGGATCACGTCGCGGCCCCGCGCCTCGAGGGCGCGGGCGAGCGATCTGGATCTCCATCACCTCGAAGGGCGCGATGGCCGCCATGCGCGCCGCGAGATGGAAGGCGGGGGTGGCGCCGTTCATCGCGCCGCGCTCAACCCGGCGGGCGACCGCTGAAATCCACCTCGCGAACCCCCTTGCGGTCGCGCACGGCGTCGACCGCCCTGAGGATCTTCTCGCGAAGGGCGTCCCCATCGGGCACGCCGCGGATCACCACGATCGGCGTCGAAGTGTCCGACGTCTCCAGCTCCACGTTGCCGATGCCGACGAGGCGCATCACGAAGGGCTGCACGAAGCTCGCATCCTTCACGCGGTAGAGCTCGAGGCTGTCGGTGCGCCGGCTGAACACGCCCTGGCGAATGCGCACGCGCGCGCTGGTCACCTCGTAGGTGAACGAGCGCGTCGCGAGCCAGCGCCAGATGGCCCAGGGAATGGGAATCACGAGCAGGCAGGCCGCGAAGGCCCAGAAATTGGTCCACTGCGAGGGGCTCCCCTGCCAAAGTACCTGCTCGGAATCGCTCATGATCGGCCTGGCGCTCACGGTGACGAACCCGACTTTACCGCAATCGGGCCGCTCATCGCCGCAGGTGCTCGTCCCAGAACTTCTGCAGGCGCTTGGCGGAGACCGGGAACGGCGTCTTCAGCTCCTGCGCGAAGAGCGAGATGCGCAGCTCCTCGATGAGCCAGCGGAACTCCTCCAGCTTCGGCTCGCGCGCGCCCGCCTTGCGGTCGGCCTCGGCGCGCGCCTCGTACTGCGCCCACAGCCCCGCGACGACCGGCGCGTGGCGCATGGTCGCGCTCCGGGTTCGGCGCGGAACTTCGCCAGGCGCAGCGCCGCGCCCTTCAGGTAGCGCGGCAGGTGCTCGAGGCGCTCCCAGGGCGTGCGCGCGAGGAAGCCCGGGAAGACGAGGCGGTCGCGCTGCGCCTTCACCTCGTGCGCGACCTTGCCCAGCGAGGCGCCCTGGGCGATGGCGGCAGTGAGCGCCTGGAACGCCTCGGCGATCGCGCTCGCATGCCGCGTGGCGGCCTCGGTCACCGCGGGCAGCCGCGCCTTGGCGCGCTTCTTCTGCTCCTCGAAGGCCTTGGGCGTGCGCGGCGGCTCGTCCTCGCCGATGAAGGCGCGGTCGAGGACGGCCGCGGCGAGGTCCTCGCGCAGCTTGTCGGCGGGCATCACCGCCTGCAGGCGCAGCGCCAGCGCGTTGAAGCCGGAGGGGCCGCGCTCGAGGCTCTTCACCTGCTCCTTCAGCTCGAGGGCGAGCAGCCGCTTCACGCCGCCGCGGTGGGCATCGCCGCCTTGTCGCGCGTGTCGAAGAGGCGGATCGCGACGCTCTCCCCGTCGTCGACGAGAGCCGGGTAGCCGGTGAGCGACTGGTTGCCGCGCCGAAAGCTCACCTCCGCCGGCAGGTCGCCGAAGTCCCACGCCCGTGATGCCCTCGCGCTCCAGGCCCGGCTTCGACTGCGAGAGCGTGAGGCTCGCCGCCTCGCCCAGCTGCCGGCGCAGCTGCCGCGAGGTCGCGGCCCATGGCGAGCTCGCGCTTCGCGTCGTCCACGACGCGCAGGTTCATCGCGCAGGTGCGCGGGCAGCTCGTCCTTCGACCAGACGTCGGCGTCGAGCCGCTCGCCCGCCAGGCGCGAGACGTAGGCGAGCACCTCGTCGGCGATGCGGCGCTCGCCCGGCTTCGCGCGCTCGAGGAACTTCGTGACGTGCTCCGGCACCGGCACGAGGAGCGTGCGCACGCGCTTGGGCAGCGCCTTCATGGTCCACGCCACCTTGTCGCGCACCATGCCGGGCACCAGCCAGTCGATGGCCGCCTCGTCGACCTGGTTGAGGAGCGCGAGCGGCACGTTCATCGTGACGCCGTCCATCGGGTGGCCCGGCTCGAAGCGGTAGGCGAGGGGAAACGCGTGGTCGCCGATGCGCAGCTGCCGGGGGAAGAGCTCCTCCGTCACCGACTCCGCGCCGTGGCGCATGAGGTCGGCCTTGGCGAGGAAGAGCAGCTTCGGCTCCGCCTGCGCCGCCTCGCCGGTACCAGGCCTCGAAGGAGCGCGCGTCGCGCACGTCGGCCGGGACGCGCGCGGCGTAGAAGGCGAAGATCGCGCGGTCGTCCACCAGCACGTCCTGGCGCCGCGCGCGGTGCTCGAGGTCCTCGACTTCGCGCACCAGCGCGCGGTTGTGCGCGAAGAAGGGCTGCCGGGTGTCGAACTCGCCGGCCACGAGCGCGCCCTCGATGAAGATCTCGCGGGCCCGCGCCGGGTCGAGCCGGCCGAAGCTCACCTTGCGCCGCGACGACGATCGTGAGGCCGTAGAGCGCGACGGATTCGTAGGCCATCACCTCCCCGCGCGCGCGGTCCCAGTGCGGCTCCGCGTGCGTGCGCGTGACGAGGTGCGCCGCCGCCTTCTCGATCCACTCCGGCTCGACGCGCGCGACGTTGCGGGCGAAGATGCGCGTGGTCTCCTGCAGCTCGCCGGCCATGATCCAGCGCGGCCGGTTCTTCTTCAGGCCCGAGCCCGGCCAGATGGCGAAGGGGATGCCGCGCGGGGCGTTGTAGTGGTCGCCTTCCTGCGCCTTGAGGCCGACGTTGGAGATGAGGCCCGTGAGGAGCGCCCGGTGCACCTGCTCGTAGGTGGCGTCGGTCGTGTTCTCGCGGATCTTCAGGTCCGCGGCCATCTCGCGCAGCTGCCCGGCGAGGTCGCGCCACTCGCGCATGCGCGTGAAGGACAGGAAATGCTCGCGGCAGGTCTGCCAGAGCTTGCGGTTGGATTCCTTGTGGCGGAAGGCCTCGTCGAAGAACTTCCACAGGTTGACGAGCTGCACGAAGTCCGAGGCCTCGTCGCGGAACTCCTCGTGGGCGCGGTCCGACTCCTGCCGCTTGTCCTGCGGCCGGTCGCGCGGGTCCTGGATGGACAGGGCCGAGGCGAGGATCAGCATCTCGCACAGGCAGTTGAACTCGCGCGCGGCGAGCAGCATGCGGCCGATGCGCGGGTCCACCGGCAGGTTCGCGAGCTCGCGGCCCAGCGGCGTCAGCGCCCGCCGCTCGTCGATGGCGCCCAGCTCGAAGAGGCTCCTGTAGCCGTCGTCGATCTGGCGCGGCGTGGGCGGCTCCAGGAACGGGAAGGCGGCGATCTCGCCCAGCTCGAGCGCGGCCATGCGCAGGATCACGGAGGCGAGCGAGGTGCGCAGGATCTCCGGCGTGGTGAAATCCGGGCGGGCCTGGAAGTCCTCCTCGGCATAGAGGCGGATGGCGACGCCGCTCGCCACGCGGCCGCAGCGTCCGGCGCGCTGCTTCGCCGCGGCCTGCGAGACCGGCTCGATGCGCAGCTGGTCGATCTTCTGCCGCGGGCTGAAGCGCTTCACGCGCGCCAGGCCCGTGTCGATCACGTAGTGGATGCCGGGCACGGTGAGGGAGGTCTCGGCCACGTTGGTGGCGAGCACGATGCGCCGCTGCCCTCCGGGCTCGAAGACGCGATCCTGTTCCTCCGCCGAAAGGCGGGAGAAGAGCGGCAGGATCTCGGTGCCTTTCGGGTGGTGCTTGCGCAGCGTCTCGGCCGCCTCGCGGATCTCGCGCTCGCCCGGCAGGAAGACGAGGATGTCCCCGGAACGGCTGTCGCGCGCGATCTCGTCCACGGCCTTGGCGATGGCCTCGTTCATGTCGACCGGCTCGTCGTCCTCGTCCTCCACCTCGAAGAATTCCGGGCGGTAGCGGACCTCGACGGGATAGGTCCGCCCCGAGACCTCGATCACCGGGGCGCCGCCGAAGAAATCCGAGAAGCGCTGCGTGTCGATGGTGGCGGAGGTGACGACCACCTTGAGCTCGGGGCGGCGGCCGACGAGGCGCTTCAGGTACCCGAGGAGGAAGTCGATGTTGAGGCTGCGCTCGTGCGCCTCGTCGACGATGATCGTGTCGTAGGCGCGCAGCTCGCGGTCGGAGTGCGTCTCGGCGAGCAGGATCCCGTCCGTCATCACCTTGACCACGGTGTCGGGGTTGGTGCGGTCCTGGAAGCGGATCTTGTGGCCGACGAATCCGCGCGGCATGCCCGGCAGCTCGTGGGCGAGGCGCGTGGCGAGGCTGCGCGCCGCGATGCGCCGCGGCTGCGTGCAGCCGACGAGCCCGGCGGCGCCGCGCCCCAGGGCGAGGCAGATCTTGGGCAGCTGCGTGGTCTTGCCCGAGCCCGTCTCGCCGCAGACGATCGTGACGGGGTGCTTCGCGATCAGGGCCGCGATGTCCTCGCGCCTCTGCGCGATGGGAAGCTCCTCGGGGAAGCGCGGGACCGGCAGCTTCGCCAGGCGCGCGGCGTAGGCCTGGCGGGAGCGCTCGACCAGGGCCTCGAGGACGGCGCGGTCGCGGTCGGCGGGGCGCCCCGAGGACGCGCGGGCGCGCACCGAGGCGGCGAGCGCGGCGATCTTCGGGTGGTCCGCCGCCAGCGTGGCGGCGAGGAGGTCTTCGGGAAGGGCGGTCAAGCCGCCATTTTACGGAAGAAGGGGGCGGTGCTCCCGCGGGCCCGCTACCGGCGCGCGCCCGGCCCGGGCCCCGTGTACGCGGGCATGCGGCGGGCGTCCGCCTCGAGGTCGCGCAGCTTGCGGCGGATGCGCGTGTCGGCGCGCAGCCGCTGCGCGATCGCCTCCGTCTCGCGGAAGGCGTAGAAGAGCACCATGCCGACGAAGAAGAACGCCATGAACCCCGAGACCGGGTGCGGGCCGGAATCGAAGAAGAAGATGTAGACCGTCGACGGCACGGCCGCCGGGATCGAAAGCGCCGGGTGGGCCCAGCGCACGGGGGCGTAGGCCGTGATCGAGCCGCCCACGTAGCAGGTGATCACCATGATCGCGAAGTTCTGCAGCGGGCCCGGCTCGTCCGGGAAGAGCCAGGTGCCGAGCAGGCCCCACTGGATCCCGGCCAGGAAGTTGCCGAGCACCGCGAGCCGCCCCCAGTCGCGGGGGTCGAGGGCCATGGCGCCGGCCCGGTAGGCCCAGCACAGCCCCAGCCGCAGGATCGCCACGACGATCCCGTAGCCGAGCCAGGCGACGTGCTTCTCGCCCAGCCCGCTCTCCGCGAGGACGAAGACGCACAGGAAGGTGCCGAGCAGGGCCGAGCCGGCGCCGAGGGGAAGGTTGCGGTAGATCTCGGCGACCTGGAGCGTCTCCACGTCGTGCGCGAGCACCGCCGGGGGAATCCCGTTCGCGGGAAGGGGGTAGGGCATGGCTGTGCGCCTTTCGCGGGGATGCGTGCGGCCCGCTGTTAATCCTTGTGGCCCCATGATAACGCATGTTAATCGCGGGTGCCACGCCCTCCGGCGCGGGGAGGGCGGCTCAGGGATTGAGCTGGCGGTAGACGCTCGTGGAAAGGCGCGAGAGCGCGGCGCGGTCGACCTCGCCGGAAAGGGCGTAGCCCCAGTTGCCGTCGATCCAGTAGAAGACCGAGACCGCGCCTTCCTGCGCGAAGCGGAACGCCGTGGGCCCCTCGCTGCGCGCCTTCGCGGAAACGTACAGCGTGAGCCGCCGGCCGGCCGCTTCCTGGTACATGAACTGCGCCACCGGTCCCTCGGGCCCCGGGAGCAGCCGCCCGCCCAGGAGCTCGTAGCCCTCGTCCGCGAGCACGGGAACCTTGAGCTTCGTCCCGAGGCGCTTCGAGAGCCACGCCACGAGGTGCTCCTGCTGCGAGGCATCCACTTCGACGGGATGGCGGACCTCCATCGCGTAGACCAGGTGCGCGCGCGCGGCCCGGGCGGGAAGCCCCTGCGCGGGCGCGCCGGCGGCCAGGGCCGCCTCGGGCGCGCGCCAGGGCCGCGGCAGCGCGAGGCCGACGGCGATGCCCACCGCGAGGACGGACGCGGCGCGCGCGTAGCCGATCCACGGCGGCGCGCCGAAGTTGCAGGCGCGCCGGAAGGGGCTCGAGGAGCACCGGGTCGAACCGCTCGTGCAGCAGGCGGTCCTGCTCGTCGTCGGGCTCATCGGACCACCTTGAGGCTGGCGCGCTTCGTCTCGCCGTCCATGTGGCGGCGCAGCTTCTCCCGGGCGCGCGAAAGGCGCGACATCACGGTGCCCATCGGGCACGCCCAGCGCGCGGCTCACCTCCGCGTAGCTCATGTCCTCGAGCCCCACCATGAGCAGCACCTCGCGCTGCTCCGCGGACAGCGCGGCGAGGCCGCGCTCGAGGTCGCGCACGTCGGTGGCGCCCGCCGGGCGTCGTCGCGCCGGCGAGGTTCTCGTCCACTTCCTGCGACGGCCGAGATCCGGCGCGACCGTGAGCTGGTTCACGAAGACGTTGTGCATGATCGAGAAGAGCCAGGCGCGCAGGTCGCCCGGGCGCCAGAGGTGGAACTTGCGGACCGCGCGCTCGAGGGTGTCCTGCACGAGGTCGTCGGCCGAGTCCCGGTCGCCCACGAGCGCGCGCGCGTAGCGGCGCAGGTTGGGGATGTAGGGAAGGACCTGCTCGTAGTCCAAGGGCCGCGTTCCTCGCGAGGGCTTTCGCCGGGATTCACCGAAGCGTACGCCGGGAGAACACCCCGGCGGGCCGTTTATTCCCGCGCGGACGGGGCGAAGCTCACGCCATCGAGATGCCTTCGTCCGCCATCACCTTCTTCACCGCCGGCCGCGCCAGCACGCGCTCCACGAGCGCCGTGTAGTTCGCCAGGTCCTTCACCGGGAAGCCGTTGCGGCTGCCCCAGCGGTAGAAGACGAGCAGGTAGGCGTCGAGGACGCTGAAGCGCCCGCCCGCGGCCCACTTCCTGCCGGCCAGGATCCGGTCGATTTCCGCGAGGCACTCGCCGAAGGACTTGCGCCCGCCCTCCTTCACGGCGTGCGACGTGCGCCTCGCCCTGGACGTAGCGCTCGGGGCGGTAGAAGTGGGCGAAGGCCGGGTGGACGGTGTCGGCGAGCCAGGCCATCAGGGAAAGGGCCTGCGCCTGGTCCCAGGTCTTCGCGGGCCACAGGCCCTTCCCGGGAAAGCCGCCGCCGAGATACGTGAGGATGGCCACGTTCTCCACGAGCACCTTGCCGTCCACGGCGAGCGCGGGCACGCGCCCGCGGGGGTTGACCTTCAGGTATTCCGGCGAGCGCTGCTGCCCGTCGGCGGTGCTGATCCTCACGGCCTCGTAGGGGATGCCGAGCTCCTCGAGGACGATGTGGGGCGCGAGCGAGCAGGCGCCCGGGGAAAAGTAGAGCGTGATCTTCAAGAGGCCTCTCCTGGGGTGGCGTGGTTCCCGGATTTTCGCACGCCGGAGAACGCCGATGCGGGACCCCTAGCCCGCGCGGTAGGCGGCGAGCTCGTCCTGCGGCACGGCGGCGAGCGTCTTCACCGCGTTCTTGTAGCCGACGCCCACCGCGTGGTCGAACGCGTGCCAGTCCAGGATGCCCACGCTCGGCAGGCTCAGCTTGAACTCGAGGTCGGTCATGGACTCGGAGAAGCGCTCGCGCGAGGCGCTGTAGAGCGTGGCCGCGTTCATCAGGGTCGCCATCAGCGACGGGACCCGGTACTTGCGCCGGCTGCCCGTGAGCTTGTCCCAGGCCAGGGTCCAGCTGCCCGGCACCTCCTCGTAGCCGACGTCCTGGTAGGCGTCGCGCGAGATGTTCACGCCGATGATCTTCGCGGCGCCGGTGCGCGCCATCACGTCCGTGGGGTAGTTGTTGAAGACGCCCCCGTCGACCATCAGGTCGCCCCCGATCGGCACGGGCGGAAGCAGCCCCGGGACGGCGCAGCTCGCGCGGATCGCCCGGGCGAGGCTTCCACGCTTCAGCACGGCCTCGAAGGCGCCGGAGTAGTTCGAGGCGACGCAGAAGAACGACTTCCACGTGTCCTCTATCTGCGCGTCGGCGCCGCCCAGGTGCTCGAGGGCCTCCTCGACCACGGACTTGAGCTGGCGACCCTTGATGAGCGAGACGAGCGGCATCAGGCTCACGTCGCCCGTCGGGTTGGCCGTGAACGCCTCGCGCGCGTAGGCGATCAGCTCGTCGGCCGGCACGTCGAGCGCGATGAGGGCGCCCATCGCCGCTCCCATGCCGCTGCCTCCCACGAAGTCGATCGCGATGCCCTGCTCCTGCAGCGCCTTGTAGACGCCGAGGTGGGCGAAGCAGCGCGCCCCGCCGCCGCACAGCACCAGCCCCGTGGCGCGCGCGCTTTGCGTGCGCGCCAGCCGGGCGATGTCCCCGTCCCGCGCCGCCCGCACGTGCAGGTGCCCGGCGATGCTCCCGGCAGGCCGCCGGTCCAGCCAGTCCGCGGTGCGCGCGGGCATGGCGGTCGACTGCCCGTGCAGCAGCACGAGGAACTGCTCGGCGCGGGAGATGCGATCCTCGCCGAGAAGGTAACGCGCCTCGGCCGCGCCCGGCTCCGGTGAATCCCCGGCATTCGCGACGAGCAGGATGCGATCGGCCATGCGCAGGCAGCGCTGGCTCCATTCCGAGCCGAGGTCCTCGTCCGGCACGTAGACCACCAGGGCGTGGCAGGACTCCAGCTCGTCCAGCGCCTTCGTGAGGTGGCGGTAGCGATCGCCCTGCGACTTGCCGGCGTTGGCGATGCCCGGGATGCCCAGGCGCGCTTCCAGATCGGGCGCCGTGAGGAGGACCGGATTCCCGCCCGCCGGCAGGTGCGCGACGAGCCTGCGGCCCAGCGCCGCGACGTCCACGCCGGGCGTGATGGGCAGCAGGCAGAGGTTGGTGAGCCTGCGCCGTTCGCGCCGCGAGCCGCCCGCCCGGCCGAGGCGCTCGATGACGAGACGGGCCATGCCGAGCGTCGCCTGGGGATGGGCCGCGAGCAGCCTCTCCAGGTTCGGGCGGGTGATGCGCGCCAGCACCGAGTCGCGCAAGGCGACGACCGTCGCGTTGCGCGGCGCCCCCGTGAAGAAGGACATCTCGCCGATCGTCTCCCCGCGCGTGATCTCGCTGAGCACGCGGCGGTGCGGCCCGTCGCCGGGTTCGGGCCGCGGATGGCGCCGCTGCGGACCGCTGCCGCCATAGGCGCGAAGCCGCCCGCAAATGACGACGTAAAGGTCCCGGTCCGTGTCGCCCTGGCGGACGACGGTCTCGCCGCCGGCGATCTCCACCCAATCCAGCAGCGGCATCAACGCCGCGAGCGTCTCGTCGCCCATCTCGCCGAAGAGCCCGCGCAGGCCCTCGGTGAGCAGCTGCACCTGGAACTCGGGCAGCGTCGAGGTCGTCTTGTCCATCAGCGTCCTTCTCCTCTCTTGCCCGCCGGCTCGCGCGAGGGGACCCAGGCGAAGGGATCGCGGGCGAAATCGAGCCAGTCCGGGCGGATCTTGCGCGTGAACGGGTAGACCAGGCCCTGGGCGTTGATGGTCCAGTGCGCCGCGACCGCGCCCACGATGGGCTGCGTCCGCCACATGGCGCCGTGCAGCGGCGCGTAGTCGGGCCTGCCGGTGACGCGATTGTCGGAAAAGTAGATGAAGAGCGACAGCGCGAGGATGCCCAGGGCGATGAGGCGCCGGCTGTGGCCCACGACGCGGTGCGCGAGCGGCGCGTCGGCCGCGCCCACCGCCTGGAAGGCGCGCCGCTGCACGTACTCGGTGACCGTGAAGGCCATCTTGAACAGGTGCACCACGGCGCCCACCATCGAGAAGAGGAGCGCCCAGATCGGCACCCAGTAGGTGCGCGCCGCCGACTCGCCGTCCTCGCCGGTCTCGAAGTGCTCCGGATTCTCGAGGTTCCCGATCGTGGTGCGCACGTTCTCCTTCTCCGTCCACTTGTGCAGCTCGCGCGTGTAGTCCTCGCGCTTCATGCCGTAGCGGAAGTCGCAGTCGTTGCAGGCCGAGCCCATGCGGATGTGGCGCTGCGCCGCCGGGTGGGCCACGAATTCCTCCAGCGACAACCCCCGGGGAACGCCGGCGAGATAGGCGCCGGCGTGCATCTCGCGCAGCTCGGCCTCCATGTCCCGGTACGCGGCCCAGGCCGCGTCGCCGTTGTCGCGTTCCCAGTCGTGGTACATCAGCTCGCTCACCACGCGCTCCTGGTCCGCGGCGAAGTGGGCGATGTCCATGTCGGCGGCGACGATGGGGAAGAGCGCGAGCGCGGCCTTGCCCTCGGCGCTGTCGGCCGATTCCGGCGTCACCGGCAGCGAGTCGTGACGGTAGTGGCCCAGCTGCAGCCCGCGCCGGATCACCGTCAGCTTGGCCGCCCGCTGCCTCTCGAGGCCGAGTTCCTGCGTGATCCGGTCCTCCATGCCCGTCCGGCGCGTGAGCGCGGAGACGATGGGGCCGAGGTAGGCGAGGATCACCGCGCCGGCCAGGCACAGTGCCGCGAGCCCGGCGAGCGTGGTGGGCACGCCGCGCCGCCGGTTGGCCATCGACCGCGTGAGCCAGGTGCGCACCGCGAGCCCGCCCGCCACCAGCACGACGCCCAGGGCCGTCAGGGCGAAGGCGATCTCGCGCTTGGCGCGCGAGACGTGGAACTCGATCACCGCGTCCTGGATCTGCCACATCATGACGACGGACAGGACCGCGATCGCGAGGCCGACCGCCACCCGCACCGGCCATGACCGGTTCCACTTCTCGCACTGCTGCAGCCAGATCTTGAGGAAGACGAGGGCGAGCGCGAGGCCGGAGATGAGGCGTCCCCAGTGCTCGACGGCCTCCGTCTCGCTGATCGGGAGCGAGCTGCCCATCTTGTCGAGAAGGCTCACGCCGAAGGAGAGCTCCAGCCACAGGTACAGCGGCGTGAGGACGATCATCAGCCGCAGGTGGTGGTAGCGGAAGCCGTCGGCCCGGTTTCCCGGCAGCGCGTCGTTCTGGCGCAGGAGCGAGGCGGGATCCGTCCTGGCGAGGCTCGCCGCGCCCCGCGGCGGCGGCTGGCGCAGCCGGCGGCGCAGCAGGACCGCCATGGCGGGCAGGCGCCGCAGCGAGGCCACGAGGGATGCCGCCGACAGCGCCCATGCCAGCGCGAGGCCGGCGGCCAGCCTCAGGTTCCCCGCGAGCGCCATGACTCTCACTGCCTCTTCCCCTTCGGCAATGTCTTGTTGTTGTCCCGGTCGAGCGCCGGTTTGCGACGCATTCTGCACGAAAAACGCCGCCCTGCGGCGGCGTTTCCCGGGGTGGCGGCCCTGCTAGAGCCGCGTGATGAGGGACGAGGTGTCCCAGCGGGAGCCGCCCGCCTTCTGCACGTCGCCGTAGAACTGGTCGACGAGGGCGGTGACGGGCAGGCTCGCGCCATTCCTCTTGGCCTCGTCGAGGCAGATGCCCAGGTCCTTGCGCATCCAGTCGACGGCGAAGCCGAAGTCGAACTTGCGCCCGGCCATCGTCTTGCCGCGGTTCTCCATCTGCCAGCTCTGCGCGGCGCCCTTGGAGATCACGTCGACGACGAGGCCGGCGTCGAGGCCCGCCTTCTCGGCGAAGGCGATCCCTTCCGCGAGCGCCTGCACCAGGCCCGCGATGCAGATCTGGTTCACCATCTTGGTGAGCTGCCCGGCGCCGGCGGCGCCCATCAGCGTGACCGCCTTGCCGTAGGAATCCATCACGGGCTTGGCGCGCTCGAAGGCGCCCGCCTCGCCGCCGCACATGACGGTGAGCTTGCCGTTCTCCGCGCCGGCCTGGCCGCCGGAGACGGGGGCGTCGATGAAGTCGATCGCGCGCCCCTTCGCGTCCGCGAAGATGCGCCGCGCCGCGTCGGCCGAGGCCGTCGTGTGGTCGATGAGCACCGCGCCCTTCTTCATGCCCGCGAGCGCTTGCGCGGCGACCTCGGCGAGGTCCTTGTCGTTGCCCACGCACATGGCCACGAAATCCGCGCCCGCCGCGGCCTCGCCGGGCGTGGCGGCCGCGCGGCCGCCGTGCTTCGCCACCCATTCCTGCGCCTTGGCTGCCGTGCGGTTGTAGACGGTGACGTCGTAGCCCCTGGCCTTGAGGTGGCCGGCCATGGGGAAGCCCATGACGCCGAGGCCGAGGAAAGCGACTTTCGCGCTCATTGCATGCTCCTGGAGGAAAGATCCTTGTTGACGAGGTTGGGCGGCGTCCGGCCCTCGAGCGCCGCGGTGAGGTTGGCCACCGCCGTCTCGCACATGCGCATCCGCGTGGCGCGCGTGGCGCTGCCGATGTGCGGCGTGAGGACGGCGTTGGGCAAGCGAGAGGTAGCCGGGGTTCAGCTTCGGCTCGCCCTCGAAGACGTCCAGGCCCGCGCCGGCGATCCGCCCCGCCTTGAGCGCCTCCACCAGCGCCGCGTCGTCCACCACGCCGCCGCGGGCGGTGTTCACGAGGATCGCGGTGGGCTTCATCCTCGCGATCTCGGCCGCGCCGATGAGGTGGTGGACCGCCGGTGAGTAAGGGACCATCACCACCACGAAATCCGCTTCCGCGAACAGCCGGTCGCGCTCCACCCAGGTGGCGTTCAGGCGCTTCTCGTCGGCTTCCGGGATGCGGCCCCGGTTGTGATACAGGACCCGCATGTCGAAGCCGGTCGCGCGCTTCGCGATGGCCTGGCCGATGCGCCCCATGCCGATGATGCCCAGCGTGGCGTGGTGCACGTCGGCGCCCAGGGGCGATTGCATCGCGAAGGCGAGCTTCCAGTCCCCGCGCCGCACCTGCGCGTCGCCCTCGGCGATGCGGCGCGCGGCGGCCATGAGCAGCGCCCAGGTGAGGTCGGCGGTCGTGTCGTCGAGCACGCCCGGCGTGTTGGTGACCCGGATGCCGCGCTTCGTGCACGCGGGGATGTCCACGTTGTTGGTGCCGACGGCGATGTTGGAGACGACCTTGAGGCCCGGCGCCGCCGCGAGCACGGCCTCGTCGACGCGGTCCATGACGGTCGCGAGGATGCCCTGCTTGTCCGCCGCGCGGCGCGCGAGCTCCTCGGCCGGCCACGGGCGGTCGTCGTCGTTGTGCTCGACGTCGAAGCGGCTTCGCAGCGCCTCGACGATCTCGGGAAACACCTGGCGGGTGACGAGTACTTTCGGTTTCATGTCTCTTCCAGCTCGACGAAATGAAAGGGCCCGAAGTTCGCGGCTCCGGGCCCTTGCCACACACTACGGCAATTCCGATGGGTCCTCGATGCGGGCCGATGGCCGCGCCGCGTTGAACGGCTCGCCCGTTCGAACGCGGCGGAGCGAAGGCGGCGGCGAAGGCCGTCCGCCTTCGCCCTATTTGTAGAGCGTGTGCGGCAGCCAGAGGCCGATCCCGGGGAACGCGTAGAGGAGCGCGAGCGCCACGAGCTGGATGCCCATGAACGGCAGCATCCCGGCGAAGATCTGGTTCAGCGTCACGTGCGATGGCGACGACGCCCTTCAGGTAGAACGCGGCCATCGCCACCGGCGGCGACAGGAACGCCGTCTGCAGGTTCAGCGCCACCAGCAGGCCGAAGAAGAGCGGGTCCACGTTGAACTTGACGAGCAGCGGGATGAAGATCGGCATGAAGATCACGATGATCTCCGTCCACTCCAGCGGCCAGCCCAGGATGAAGATGATGAACTGGGCGAGCAGCATGAACTGGATGGTCGTGAGCCCCAGCGAGAGCACCCAGCGCTCGATGATCTCCTGGCCGCCCAGCAGCGCGAAGGACGCGGAGAAGATCGACGAGCCCACGAAGAGCCAGCACACCATGGCGCTCGTCTTGGCGGTGAGGAAGGACGATTCCTTCACGATGCCGCCGACGTCCTTGACCGTGGCGAAGAACACGCCGCCCTTCTTGCCCTGCAGCGCCGCGACGTACCGGTAGGCCCAGGCCAGCAGGAACCCGCCGAAGGCGCCCACGGCCGCGGCCTCGGTCGGCGTGGCGAGCCCGAAGACGATCGAGCCCAGCACCGCGAGGATGAGGACCGCGAGCGGGAAGAACGAGGTGAGCAGCATCTTGAAGATCTCGAGGCGCTCCCAGCTCATGAAGCCGTAGGTCACCGCGAGGATGGCCACGCCGACACCCAGCGATGACCCAGAACCAGGTCGGCACGGGCAGCCGCTCCGCGGGCGCCTCGGTCTTGGCGGCCGCTGGCGCCTTGGCGGGCCTTGCGGCCTTCGCGACCGGCGCCGGCTCCTGCGCGGCGGGAGGCTCCTGCACCCCGCCCGGCCACCTTCTCGGCGGGCGGCTCCGCCAGGCCCGTTCCCGCTTCGGCGGGCGGCTCGGCGAGCCCGGTGTCGGAACCGGCCTCCTCGAAGTCGGCAGCCACGTCCCCGCCCGCCTCGACCAGCCCGGCCGTGCTCGCCTTCTCCACCGGCGCGGTGGCCCCCGCGTACATGAGCGTGAGCACCGAGGCGATGGCGAGCGCCGGGAGGAGCGAGACGAAGAACTGGCCGAGGACGCGCCCCTTCGTGTGCCCCGACACGCCGCCCAGGGCGCCGGCGAGCCCGGCGAAGGCGTTGCGGCCGCGCTTCGCGAGCTCCCCGGAGAGCGCCGGCAGCGGCACCATCCGCTCGGCTTCCGACAGCGGCGGCATGAGGGACGGCTTGATCTTGGCGAGGACGATGACGTAGCCGACGTAGAGCGAGCGCCAGCATCACGCCCGGGAAGAAGGCGCCCGCGTAGAGCTGCACGACCGACACGCCCGCGGTGGCCCCGTAGACGATGAGGAGCACCGACGGCGGGATGAGGATCCCGAGGCAGCCGCCGGCGGTGATGGCGCCCGCGGCGACCTGGACGCTGTAGCCCGGCGCGCAGCATCGCCGGGAAGGCGAGCAGGCCCATGAGCGTCACGACCGCGCCCACGATGCCCGTGGCCGTCGCGAAGATGGCGCAGGTGACGATGGTCGCGACCGCGAGCGAGCCGGGCACGCGCGCGAGCGCCAGGTGCAGGCTCTTGAAGAGCTTCTCGATGAGGTTGGCGCGCTCGACGAGGTAGCCCATGAACACGAAGAGCGGCACGGCGATGAGCACGTCGTTGGACATCACCGCGTAGGCGCGCTGCACCATGAGGTCGAGGATCTGCTGCACCGCCAGGTCCGGGTTGACGCTGCGGTAGGCGAGCCAGCCGAAGAACATGCCCATCCCCATGAGGGTGAAGGCCGTGGGGAAGCCCAGCATGATCGCCACGACGACGAGCCCCAGCATGATGAGGCCCGAGGTGCCCGTTGGTGAGGTTGGTCCACGGGCGTGAAGACGACGAGCGGCGTGAGGATCAGCCCCATCAGGATGAAGCCGAACCAGAGCTCCTTGCGGATCTTCATTTCGCGCCCTCCCGTGCGGGATGAGCGCGTCGAGCTTCTGGATGTCCTCGGTCTTCACGTGCACCATCTTCGTCAGCTTGTCGACGTCGACTTCCTCGACGTCCTCCTCGCGCGAGGGCCATTCGCCCTGCCGGATGCAGATGAGGCAGCGCACGATCTCCACGATCGCCCTGCAGCAGCAGGATCACGCCGGCGACCGGGATGACGGTCTTGAACGGGTAGATGGGCGGGCCGTCCGCGGTGATGTTGGAGTGCTCGTTGATGGCCCAGCTCTCGCCGGCGTAGATGTACCCGGCCCAGCACAGCGCCACCACGCCGGGGATGAAGAAGAGGAGGTAGAGGATGAGGTCGACCGTGGCCTGGGTGCGCGGCCTGAAGAAGCCGTAGAGGACGTCGCCGCGCACGTGGCCGCTCTTGGCGAGCGTGTAGGCGCCCGCCATCATGAAGAGCGTCCCGTAGAGCATGATCATCACGTCGAAGGCCCACGGGTGCGGGTTGTCGAGCGCGTAGCGCGAGAAGACCTCCCACGAGATGAGGAGGGTGAGCGCGACGATCAGCCAGGAGAAGGCGTGGCCGACGAAGGTGCTCGCCTTGTCGATGAAAAGGAGGAGTTTTTGCATGGCGCGGGAAGTTGCCTGTCGAGGATGCGGCGGCCGGACGTCGAGGACCCCGGAAAAACGACAACAGCCATCCGGCGATGCCGGATGGCTGTGTTCAGTGCGGGGCGTATCAGCCCTTCTTCGGGGCCGCGGCGGGCTTGGCGAAGTAGTGGTTGTAGGCCATGCGGCGGCCGACCACCGTGTCGAGCTCCCACTTGACCGCGCGCTCGGCGAACTGCTTCTGCGAGGCCTCGATCTCCTTGAAGAGCGCGTTGCCCTCGGCCTTCTTGGCCGCGGCGGCGTCGTAGCCGGTGAGCTGCTGCTGCAGCACCGGGTCCGGCGTCTTGTAGAACTTCACGCCCTTCTTCTGCAGGTCCTGGTAGTCCTTGGAGTAGCGGTCGACCGCCTTCCAGGACATGTCGGCGGAGGCCGCCTCGACCGCGTTGGAGATGATCGCCCGCATCTTCTCGGGCAGCGCATCGTACTTGGTCTTGTTGAACATGATCTCGAACTGCTCGGCGTTCTGGTGGTAGCTCTGCAGCATGCACACCTTGGAGACGTCGGCGAAGCCCAGCAGGCTGTCCGAGGAGGCGTTGTTGAACTCGGCGGCGTCCAGCAGGCCCCGGTCCATGGCCGGCACGATCTCGCCGCCGGGCAGGGCGTTCACCGCGGCGCCCAGGGCCGTGAACACGTCGATCGAGATGCCCACGGTGCGGAACTTCAGGCCCTTGAAGTCGGCCGCCTTGGTGATGGGCTTCTTGAACCAGCCCAGGGGCTGGGTGGGCATCGGGCCGTAGGGGAAGGACACCACGTTCGCGTTGATGGAGGCGTAGAGCTTGTTCAGGAGATCCTTGCCGCCGCCGTACTTGTGCCAGGCGAGCAGCATGTTGGCGTCCATGCCGAAGGCGGGGCCGGAGCCCCACAGGGCCAGCGCGTTCTGCTTGCCGTAGTGGTACACGAGCACCCCGTGGCCGCCGTCGAGCGTGCCCTTGGAGACCGCGTCCAGCAGGCCGAAGGCCGGGACCACCGCGCCGGCCGGCAGCACCTCGATCTTGAGGTCGCCGCCCGTCATGTCGTTCACCTTCTTGGCGAAGTCGAGCGCGTACTCGTGGAAGATGTCCTTCGACGGCCAGGTGGACTGCCAGCGCATCGCGACGGGGCCCTGGGCCTTCGCGATCATCGGGAAGGCGAGCGCGGAAGCACCGGCGGCGCCTGCCAGGAAGTTGCGGCGGGAAACTTGCGTCGCGGGTTTCGCGACATTGGTCTTATCGGTCATCTAGAATCTCCTCGGGTGGTGTTGTTGCGCTCTTCGGAAGTCGGCACTTCTGGCGCGCCGCCCCGACGGGGCGGACGATTCGCCGGATTGACACGGAATCCTAATTCTCCGGAGGGGGGTAAGGCAATAGAAAGCGGCCCCCGCAGCCCTGCCCGGGCCGGCTTGCGACGGCGCCTCGCCCCGGCGGGGCATGCCTGGCTACCCGTGTCCCGGGCTTTACCCGCATGCCGGTATAAGCGAAGGATACCCCTAGGAGGAAGCGGCCGGGGCGCTCATCGGGCGGGGGCGGTCGCCGCCGGGGGGTGCTCCCGCCCTTGTGCGGCTCGTGCGGCTCCCAGCCCAGGACGGCGAGCATCACGAAGAACCCGATCACGTAGGCCACCGCCACGTGCCAGCCGTGGCGGATCCACTGGCCGACGGAGCGCGCCTCCGGGAAGAGGTTGGAGAGCGCCACGCCGGCCGAGGAGCCGAACCAGATCATCGATCCGCCGAACCCCACGGCGTAGGCGAGCAAGCCCCAGTCGTACCCGCCCTGCTTGAGGGCGAGCGCGGTGAGCGGGATGTTGTCGAAGACGGACGAGAGGAACCCCAGGCCGAAGGCCGTCTGCCAGGAGGCGGCCGGGAGCTGCTCCACGGGCATCATCGAGGCGCACATCACGAGGCACAGCAGGAAGATCGTGCCCTTGAGGTTGCCGGGCAGCAGGTGCCAGTCGGGCTTGCGGACGGGCGCCGAGGCGAGGAGCGCGATCCAGACCGCGACCCCGATCACCGGGAAGACGTCGAGCGACCGCCGGGAACTTGAGGTTCGCCACGACGTTGGCGCCGATGGCCACCACGAGGATGAAGGCGACGATGCCCACCCTCGCCCAGTCGACGCCCGCGGCGGCCTCGACCTCGCGGACGAGCGGCTGGTGGGCGTGCTGCTGCTTGGCCGCCACCACCCCGAAGATGACGAGGGCCACGGCCGCGGCGACGAAGGCGTGCAGCACGTCCAGCGGATCGACGCCGTCGATCCACATCATGGTGGTCGTCGTGTCGCCCACGACGCTCCCCGCGCCGCCGGCGTTGGAGGCCGCGACGATGGCGGCGAGGTAGCCGATGTGCACGCGCCCCTTGAAGACCACGCCCGCCATCGTGCCGCCGATGAGCGCCGCGGCGATGTTGTCCAGGAAGGAGGAGAGCACGAAGACGATCGCGAGCAGCGCGAACGCGCCCTTCCAGTCGCCGGGCAGGTACTTCGGGAGCGCCGCGGGCACGTTGCTGTCCTCGAAGTGCTTCGACAGGAGCGCGAAGCCCATGAGCAGGCAGAAGAGGTTGGCGAGCAGCACCCACTCGTGCCCCAGGTGCGCGACGAACCCCGCGATTCCCGGCCCGGTCTTCAGGCCCGTGACCGCGACCTTGTAGAGCGCGATGACCGCGAGGCCCGTGACGGCCACCTGGAAGGTGTAGTGGTGGAAGAGCGCCACGCACAGCAGCACCGCGGCGAAGAGGATGAAGTCGAGCGGCACGGGGCCCAGCATCACGAGCTCGGGCGTGTACGTGCCCGCGCCGGCGGCAAAGGCGGGCGCGGCGAAGGCGGCGAGGAACGCGATGGCGAGGAGGCGGATCATTTCAGCGGAGGATGACGTGGACTCGGTAGGGGCCGTGGGCGCCGATGACGATCGTCTGCTCGATGTCGGCGGTCCGCGAAGGGCCGGAGACGAAGAACACCGCGCGCGGCGGGTCCCCGACCTCCGAGCGAACGAGCGCGAAGGACTCCTCCATCGTGTCGACGAGCCTCGCCGTCCTCACCACGCAGATGTGCGTCTCGGGCAGCAGCGCGGTGAGTTTCGGCGTGGCCGGCGAGGACAGTAGCAGCACCGTGCCCGTCTCGGCAATCGCGCAGAAGCAGCCGGTGAGGCCGGTGCGGTCGCCGTCGCGGGCGGGGCGATTGTCGAACGCAATGCCCGCGCCGGCCCAGTCGAGCCCGGCGAACTCGCCCCAGCCCGCGAGGCGCGGCTCGAGCCCGCCGGCGGCGAGGTAGCGGGCCACCTCCGCAGGGATTTGCGCGTCGGAGGCGAGCGTCGCGTGCGTGGTGCCCTGGCGGTCGCACTCCTTGCGGAACTGCGCCAGCCGGTCCGGCGCGTGCGCGAACGGCGGCTGCGGCCCCACCTCGTGGCGCGCATTCGCCTCGCGCACCGCGGCCATCTCCGCCGCCGTCGGCTCGCCGCCCGGCCGCCCCTGCGCCTTGCGGATCCTCGCGAGGATGTTCTCCCTAGCTCCCATGGCCCTTCATCCCGACCCATCGGCGTTCATCGGCGTGCATCGGCGTTCATCGGCGTTCCAAAGACTTTTGCCGGTACAACTCGCGGAAGGTCCTTCCTTCGGGCGCCGGCATGTCGCGCCCCTTCGTCCAGCCGTCGATGCCCGGCAGCCAGTGGATGAGGCCTTCGCGGCCGCCCAGCCAGCTCGCCACGCGCGCGCCGACCCTCGTGGCGAGCGCGTACAGCCCGGGGCGGGCGGCCAGGAAGGCCCAGAGCGCGATCACCGCGCGCTCGGGCCACGGCCGCAGCTTGCGGTCGAACTGCTGCTCGCGCAGCTTGCGCATGAGGTCCGGCAGCGGGATCTTCACCGGGCAGGCCACCGCGCATTCGCCGCAGAAGGTCGCCGCGTTGGGAAGGTCCCCCGCGTTCTCCAGGCCCACGTAGACCGGCGTGAGGATCGAGCCCATGGGCCCCGGATAGACCCAGCCGTAGGCGTGGCCGCCGATGTTCTGGTAGACCGGGCAGTGGTTCATGCACGCCCCGCAGCGGATGCAGCGCAGCATCTCCTGCAGGTCGCTGCCCACGAGCTTCGTGCGCCCGGCGTCCACGAGCACGATGTGCATCTGCTCCGGCCCGTCGGCGTCGGCGGGCATCTTCAGGCCCGTGGTGAGCGTGAGGTAGTTGGTGATCGACTGCCCGATGGCCGAGCGCGGCAGCAGGCGGATGAGGGTCGCGAAGTCCTCCATCGTGCCGATCACCTTCTCGATGCCGGTGATGACCACGTGGATGCGCGGGATCGTGGTCACCATGTCCGCGTTGCCCTCGTTGGTGACCGTGAGCGTGGTGCCGGTCTCGGCGATGACGAAGTTCGAGCCCGAGATGCCCATGTCGGCGGTGAGGAAGTGCCCGCGCAGGGCCTCGCGCGCCTCGCGCGTCATCGCCGGGATCTCGGTGAGCCGGGGCTTGCCGTGCGCCTGCACGAAGAGCTCGGCCACCTGCTCCTTGGACATGTGCACGGCGGGGGCGACGATGTGCGAGGGCGGCTCGTGGGCGAGCTGGAGGATGTACTCGCCCAGGTCCGTCTCGACGACCTGGACGCCCACCGCCTCCAGCGCCTCGTTGAGGTTCACCTCCTCCGAGACCATGGACTTGGACTTGGTGACCTTCTTCACGCCGTTCCTGGCCGCGATGTCCGCGATGATGGCGCAGGCCTCCTCGGCGCTCTCGGCCCAGTGGACGACGGCGCCGCGGCGCGTGGCGTTCGCCTCGAACTCGACGAGGTAGGCGTCGAGGTTGGCGAGCGCGCGGTCGCGGATCATCGCGGCGTGGGTGCGCACTTCCTCCCAGACGCCGAACTCCGCCACCGCCTTGGCGCGGCCGTCGACGAACTTGCCCTTGGCCCTCTTCATGTTCCCCTGCAGCAGCTCGTCGCCGAGCTTCTCGCTGGCGCGCTGCTTGAAGAACATGCTCTGGATCTGCATTAGTCTAGCGCTCCGAGTGATGCGGGCGAAAATCTTTGGAAACGCCGATGAACGCCGATGCCACGCCGATGAACGCCGATGAGTTCGATATCAGGGCGATCTGCAATCCGGGACTCGACTGCGATTCGCGAAATGTCGGCGCATGATCCCGACCTTGCCATTATCGGCGTTCATCGGCGTGGCATCGGCGTTCATCGGCGTTTCCAAAGATTTGCGCATCCGTCAGCCCTCGCCGGCGATCACTTGCGCGAAATGGAGCACCTTCGTCTCCTTGTCGCCCGTGCGGCGCAGGCGCCCCTCGATGTTGAGCAGGCACCCGAGGTCGCCGCCCACGATCGTGCCCGCGCCCGTGGCGCGGATCGACTCGCACTTGCCCTCGCACATGCGCGTGGAGATGTCGCCGAGCTTGATGGAGAAGGTGCCGCCGAAGCCGCAGCAGCGCTCCGCCCCCTCCATCTCCGCGATCCTCGCCCCGGCCATCTGCAGCAGGTAGCGCGGCTGCATCTTCACGCCCAGCTCGCGAAGGCCCGAGCAGCTGTCGTGGTAGGTGAGCGTGCCGTCGAAGCGGCCGGGCACCTTGTCGACCTTGAGCACTTCCACGAGGAACTGCGAGAGCTCGTACCACTTCGCGGCGAGCGCCTCGAATTCCGGCAGGTCCGGCTCGCCCTTGAAGAGGTCGTGCACGGTGGCGACCTTCATCTGGCCCGAGCACGAGCCCGAGGGGGCGACCACGTAGTCGCAGCCGCGGAACTCGGCGAGCACCTTCCGCGCCAGGGCCTTCGCGATCTCGCGCCCGCCGGAGTTGTAGCCGGGCTGGCCGCAGCAGGTCTGGGTGGCCGGCACCACGACCTCGCAGCCCGCGCCCTCGAGGAGCTTCAGCGCCGCGAACCCGATGCCGGGGCGGGAGAGGTCCACGAGGCAGGTGACGAAGAGGCCGACTTTCATGGCCGGAGTGTAACAGCGCCCGGAGGGGGCCTCACGCCGCGGCGCACATCCGGAAAAGGGGACGGCTCAGGCCCGCAGGAGCCCCTGCTCCTCGATGAAGCGGATCACCTCGGGAAGGCCCTGGCCCGTCTTCAGGTTGGTGAAGACGAACGGGCGTTCCCCGCGCATCCGGCGCGCGTCGCGCTCCATCACCTCGAGGCTCGCGCCCACCATCGGCGCGAGGTCGATCTTGTTGATGACGAGGAGGTCCGACTTGGTGATGCCCGGCCCGCCCTTCCTCGGGATCTTGTCGCCCGCGGCCACGTCGATCACGTAGAGCGTGAGGTCCGAGAGCTCCGGGCTGAACGTGGCGGCGAGGTTGTCGCCGCCGGACTCGATGAAGACCAGGTCCAGGCCGGGGAAGCGCGCGCCCAGCCTCGCCACGGCCTCGAGGTTGATCGACGCGTCCTCGCGGATCGCCGTGTGCGGGCAGCCGCCGGTCTCGACGCCGATGATGCGCTCCGGCGCGAGCGCCTCGTTGCGCACCAGGAACTGCGCGTCCTCCTCGGTGTAGATGTCGTTCGTGACCGCGGCGATCTCGTACTTGTCGCGCAGGCTCCGGCACAGGGCCAGCGTGAGCGCGGTCTTGCCGGAGCCGACGGGGCCGCCGATGCCCACGCGCAGGGTCGATTTGTCTTCCATGGGTTCCTAGGAGCGGAAAAGCCGGGTGTACTGGGTCTCGTGGCGCGCCGACAGGAGCGCGAGCCCGGGAGAGAAGTTGGCGAGATCGTCGTCCGCGACCGCGCGGGCGTGCGCCACGGCGGCGGGGATCCGCCCGCCGAGCGCGAGGAGGAGCCGCTGCCCGTCCGTCTGCCCGAGGGGCACGGCCTTCACCGCGGCGAGCACCTGGTTCTCGAGCCACGCCCAGAGGTAGGCCGGCGAGCGCGTCGGCGTCGTCGATGCCCCAGGCGCGCGAAGCGAAGGCGAACGCGGCCGGGAACGACAGCTCGGCGAATCCGTCCAGCGCGGGCGCGCCCGGGATCCCCAGCTCGCGGGCGAGCCGCCGCAGCGAATAGCCCATCTGCACGGTCTCCGCGCGCAGCTCCGCGGATTCGCGGCTCGCCAGGAACTCGTCGTTCCAGCGCGCGGCCGCCTCCCGGTCGCCCTCGCCCCAGGCGCGCAGGAGCCGCCAGGCCACGGGCGCCTCCATGCCGGCGACGGCAAGCTCGAACACGTCGCCGATCCAGCGCTCGGCGCTCGCCGCGTCCGTCACGATCCCCGCCTCGGCCGCGGCCTCCAGCCCCTGCGAGTAGCTGTAGGCGCCCACCGGCAAGCGAGGGGCTCGCGAGCTGCAGCAGGCGGACCAGGGCGGCGGCGTCGCGGGTCATTTCGGCCTGGCGAGCGCGCCGCTCGCGTCGAATTCGTGGATGCGGCCGCCGTGGCCGGACTCGTTGTCGTGGCGATGGTGCGCCCCGTAGGCGCCGGCCTCGGGCTCGAACGGCGCCTCGACCGGCGAGACGCGCGCGCCCAGCCCCCGCAGCATCTCCTCGAGCACGTGGTCGGCCGCGAGCCGGAGCCACCCCTCGCCCACCTGCACCGGCACGTGCCGGTTGCCCAGGTGGTAGGCGGCGCGGGCCAGCGCCTCGGGCGAAGCGCAAGCGACGTGCAGGAGCGGCTCCGCGGGCGCCACGACCTCGATCACGCGGCCGTCGGAGGCGACGACCAGGTCCCCTCCGCGCAGCACGGAGCCGCGGGGCAGCGCGAGCGCGACCTCCTCGCCCGAGTCGAGCCGCGCGAGGCCGCGGCTTTTCTGGCGGCGGTCGAAATCGAGCACGAGCAGGCCCTTCACTTCCACCTTGTAGGCGGCGTGGGGGCGGACAGGCAGGCGGGAGCGGATCTCGAGCATCGTCAGAAGAGGAAGTAGCGCTGCGCCATGGGCAGCACCTTCGCCGGCTCGCACACGAGGAGCTCGCCGTCGGCCCGCACCTCGTAGGTTTCCGCGTCCACCTCGATCGTCGGAAGCCAGTCGTTGTGGACCATGTCCTTCTTGCCGATCGAGCGCGTGTCGCGCACGGCCTCCAGCGGCTTGCGCAGCCCCAGGCCCGCGAGCGCCGGGTTGGCGAGCGCCGCCTGCGAGACGAAGGTGACCGAGGTGCGCAGCGCCCCGCCGAAGGCGCCGAACATCGGGCGGTAGTGCACGGGCTGCGGCGTCGGGATGGAGGCGTTGGGGTCGCCCATGGCGGCGGCGGCGATCATGCCGCCCTTGAGGATGAGCGAGGGCTTCACGCCGAAGAAGGCGGGCTTCCACAGGACGAGGTCGGCGATCTTGCCCTCCTCGACCGAGCCCACCGCGTGCGCGATGCCGTGCGTGATGGCCGGGTTGATCGTGTACTTGGCGATGTAGCGCTTCACGCGCGCGTTGTCGTGCGTCTTCGGGTCGCCCTTGCGCGGCGCCGCGCTGCACCTTCATCTTGTGGGCGGTCTGCCAGGTGCGGATGATCACCTCGCCCACCCGGCCCATGGCCTGCGAGTCCGAGGACATCATCGAGAAGGCGCCCAGGTCGTGCAGGATGTCCTCCGCCGCGATCGTCTCCTTGCGGATGCGCGACTCGGCGAAGGCCACGTCCTCGGCGATTGCCGGGTCGAGGTGGTGGCACACCATCAGCATGTCGAGGTGCTCGGCGATGGTGTTCACCGTGTAGGGGCGCGTCGGATTGGTGGACGAGGGCAGCACGTTGGGCAGGCCCGCGACCTTGATGATGTCCGGCGCGTGGCCGCCGCCCGCGCCCTCGGTGTGGAAGGTGTGGATGGCGCGGCCCTTGAAGGCGGCGACCGTCGCCTCGACGAAGCCGGATTCGTTGAGCGTGTCGGTGTGGATCGCGACCTGCACGTCCATCTCGTCGGCGACCGCGAGGCAGTTGTCGATGGCCGCGGGCGTGGTGCCCCAGTCCTCGTGCAGCTTGAGCCCGATGGCGCCCGCCTCGACCTGCTCGCGCAGCGGCCCCGGCATCGAGGCGTTGCCCTTGCCCAGGAAGCCCAGGTTCATCGGGAAGGCCTCCGCCGCGGCCAGCATCGCGTGGATGTGCCAGGGGCCCGGGCGTGCAGGTCGTCGCGTAGGTGCCGGTGGCCGGGCCCGTGCCGCCGCCGAGCATCGTGGTGACGCCCGACATCAGCGCCTCCTCGATCTGCTGCGGGCAGATGAAGTGGATGTGGCTGTCGATGCCGCCCGCGGTGACGATCATGCCCTCGCCGGCGATGACCTCGGTGCCGGCGCCGATCGGAATGGTGACGCCCGGCTGGATGTCGGGATTGCCCGCCTTGCCGATGCGCCAGATGCGCCCGCCCTTCAGGCCGATGTCGGCCTTCACGATGCCCCAGTGGTCGACGATCAGCGCGTTCGTGATGACCGTGTCCGCGACCTCGGCCGAGAGGCGCTGGCCCTGGCCCATGCCGTCGCGGATCACCTTGCCGCCGCCGAACTTCACTTCCTCGCCGTACATCGTGAGGTCCGCCTCGACCTGGATCCACAGCTCCGTGTCCGCGAGGCGCACGCGGTCGCCCGTGGTCGGGCCGAACATCTCGGCATAGGCCTGCCGGGAGATCTTCGCGCTCATTTCCGCTTCCCTCCCAGCGGCCCCATCACCTTGCCCTGGAAGCCGAACACCTTCCGCTCGCCCGCCAGCGCGACCAGCTCCACGGTGCGCGACTGCCCCGGCTCGAAGCGCACGGCCGTGCCGGCCGCGATGTTCAGGCGAAAGCCCCTCGCCCGCGCGCGGTCGAAGCGAAGCGCGTCGTTGGTCTCGAAGAAGTGGTAGTGCGAGCCGACCTGGATCGGCCGGTCGCCGGTGTTCGTGACCTTCACGGTCAGGGTCTCGCGCCCCGCGTTGATCTCGATCTCGCCCGCGCCGACCTTCATCTCTCCGGGAATCATGTCATTACCCTCACCCTGCCCTCTCCCAAGGGAGAGGGTGCTTCAGACAATGGGATGGTGGACGGTGACGAGCTTGGTGCCGTCCGGGAAAGTGGCCTCGACCTGGATCTCGGGGATCATCTCGGGGACCCCCTCCATCACCTCGTCGCGCTTGAGGAGCGTCGCGCCCCAGCCCATCAGATCCGAGACGCTGCGGCCTTCGCGCGCGCCTTCCAGCAGGGCCGCGGTGATGTAGGCGACCGCCTCGGGATAGTTGAGCTTGAGGCCCCGGCTCTTCCGCCGCTCGGCCAGCAGGGCCGCCGTGAAGACGAGGAGCTTGTCCTTCTCCCTTGGCGTGAGTTCCATCGCGTTCCCTCAGGTTCCCCAGATGCGCGGCATCGCCGCCTCGCGCCCGGCCACCGCCGGACGAACCAGCCGCCACAAGGCGGCGAAATACTCGCGCGCGGCCTCGCTCTCGCCGCCGAGGTAGCGCGCGACCAGCAATCCCGGCAGCCGCGTCACCGCGCCCTCGCCTTCCCGCGGCAGAAGCGCCCGGCAGGCGGCGAGGAGCTCGTCGGTCGCCGCGACGCCGGCGGCAAGCAGCGTCCCCGAGACGCTGCGCCCCGCGAGCCCCGCCCGGCTCGCCAGGACGCGCGCGCCCGGCTCGAGAAGGCCGCGTTCCTGCCACAAGAGGCGACCGTCGCGGACGAGGCGGGAGGCGAGCCGCGCCCTCCCCGTTTCATAGCGCTCGCCGGAGCCCGTGCGCGCGAGGCACAGGATGTCCCAGGCGATGACGCGCGCGTCGCCCGCGAGCCGCGCCTCCCAGGCGATGTCGGCCCGCGAGGCGTCGAAGAGGATCGTCTCCTGCGGCAGCCACTCCACGCACGATCCGGGCGCCGCGACGATCGTCACGCGCTGCCGGGCCCACGCGCCCGACGACCGGTACCACTTCCCCGCGCCGGGCGTGGTGAGGAGCGCGTGCGCGCCGGCGCCGGCGCGCGCCTCGATCGCCAGGTCGTCGCCGCCGGCGATGCCGGCCGGCGGGTGCACCACGATCGCGTGGCACACCGCGTCTCCCTCCGGGTGCAGCGCCTTCTGGACCACGAGGGGGCCGTCGTGCCGGCGCTCGGCGAGGACGGTGCGAGCGCCGCGGCGCTCGAACCCGAGGTCCAGGCGCGCGCGCCAGCCGGCAGCCGTGTCGAAATCGTCCCTGCGCATCGTCCCATCATACGGCCAGCAATTGCCGGACGCCGTCCCTGTCCATGTCGGCGCCCGCGCCGCGGGCGATGATCTCGCCGCGCTCCATCACGAGGTACTGGTCCGCGAGCGAGCGGGCGAAATCGTAGTACTGCTCCACGAGCAGGATGGCCATGTCGCCCGACCCCGCGAGCGTGCGGATGGCGCGCTCGATGTCCTTGATGATCGAGGGCTGGATCCCCTCCGTCGGCTCGTCGAGGATCAGCAGGCGCGGGCGCATCGCGAGCGCCCGCCCGATGGCGAGCTGCTGCTGCTGGCCGCCGGAGAGGTCGCCGCCGCGGCGCCCCAGCATCTGCCGCAGCACCGGGAAGAGCTCGAAGACGCGCTCGGGAACCCGCTCGCCGCGGGGGCGGCCGGCCAGCCCCATCTCGAGGTTCTCGGCGACGCTCAGGCGGCCGAAGATCTCGCGCCCCTGGGGCACCAGCGCGAGCCCGGCGCGGGCGCGGTCCTCGGGCAGCGCCCGGGTGAGGTCCGCCGAGCCGAAGCGCACCTCGCCCGTGCGCGCGGGAACCAGGCCCATCAGGGTGCGCAGCAGCGTCGTCTTGCCGACGCCGTTGCGACCCAGGAGGGTGGTGACCTTTCCCGCCGGCACCTCGAAGGCGAGCTCGCGCAGGATGTGGCTGCCGCCGTAGTACTGGTTGAGGCCGGCGACGACCAGGGACTCAGCGGCCAAGGTACACCTCCACCACGCGCGGGTCCTCCTGCACGGCCTCCAGCGTGCCCTCGGCGAGCACGCTGCCCTCGTGCAGCACGGTCACCTTGCGCGCGATCTTCGCGATGAAGGCCATGTCGTGCTCGACCACCACGAGCGAGTGCTGCCCCGCGAGGGAGAGGAACAGCTCCGCGGTGCGCTCGGTCTCGTCGTCGCTCATTCCCGCCACGGGCTCGTCGAGCAGGAGCAGCTGCGGCTCCTGCATGAGGAGCATGCCGATCTCGAGCCACTGCTTCTGGCCGTGCGACAGGAGCCCGGCGGGGCGGCCCGCGCTGGCGTCGAGGCGGATCTGGCGCATCGTCTCGGCGATGCGGCCCTCCTCCTCCGAGGAGAGCCTGGCGCGCAGGGTCCGGCGCACGCGCTTGTCCGCCTTCATGGCGAGCTCGAGGTTCTCGAACACCGTGTGGGCCTCGAAGATCGTGGGCTTCTGGAACTTGCGGCCGATGCCCGCGTGGGCGATCTGCGCTTCCGTCATCGCGGTGAGGTCCATGGTCTGGCCGAAGAACGCCCGCCCCGCGTCCGGGCGCGTCTTGCCGGTGATCACGTCCATCATCGTGGTCTTGCCCGCCCCGTTGGGGCCGATCACGCAGCGCAGCTCTCCCGCGTCGATGGCGAGCGAGAGGCCGTTCAGCGCCCGGAAGCCGTCGAAGGACACGCGGATGTCCTCCAGGTAGAGCACGACGCCGTGCGATATGTCGAGCCGGCCGGCCGGCCCGGCCGCCTGCCCGGCCGGCGGCCACCAGGGCCAGGGGCGGCCGCCCGGGTCGGCGAGCGGCTCGGCGCGCGCGCTCACGACGGCTTCCTCCAGCGCGCGAGGAGCCCCATCACGCCCTGCGGCAGGAAGAGGGTCACGAGGACGAAGATGAGGCCGAGGAAGTAGAGCCAGTACTCGGGGAAGGCGACCGTGAACACGCTCTTCGCGCCGTTCACCAGCCCCGCGCCGAGGATGGGGCCCACGAGCGTGCCGCGCCCGCCCACCGCCACCCAGATCGCGATCTCGATCGAGTTGGCCGGCGACATCTCGCCGGGGTTGATGATCCCCACCTGCGGCACGTAGAGCGCGCCCGCGATGCCGCACAGCACGGCGGAGAGGGTCCACACGAAGAGCTTGTACCAGAGCGTGTCGTAGCCGCAGAACATCACGCGCGCCTCGGCGTCGCGGATGGCCGCCAGCACGCGGCCGAAGCGGGAGGTCACGATCGCCCGCGCGAGGAGCAGCGTCGCGATCAGCGTGGCGCCCGTGGCCATGAAGAGCACGATCCGCGCCTCGGGCGTGGTGACGGGCATGCCGAGGATGCGCTTGAAGTCGGTGAACCCGTTGTTGCCGCCGAAGCCCGTCTCGTTGCGGAAGAAGAGCAGCATCGCGGCGTAGGTGAGCGCCTGCGTGATGATCGAGAAATAGACCCCCTTGATGCGCGAGCGGAACGCGAACCAGCCGAAGACGAAGGCGAGGACGCCGGGCACGGCCACCACGAGGAAGAGCATCCAGAGGAAGCTGTCGGAATTCGTCCAGTGCCAGGGCAGCGCCTTCCAGTCGAGGAAGACCATGAAGTCCGGCAGGTCCGACTTGTAGACGCCGTCGCGGCCGATCTGGCGCATGAGGTACATGCCCATCGCGTAGCCGCCCAGCGCGAAGAACAGGCCGTGGCCGAGCGACAGGATGCCGGCGTAGCCCCAGACGAGGTCCATGGCCACCGCGACGATCATGTAGCACATGATCTTGCCGGCGAGACCCACGCCGTAGGCGGACACGTGGAAGGCGCTGTCCGCGGGCACGAGGCGGTTGGCCACCGGGAAGAGCACGAAGACCACCAGCGCCGCGGCCGCCAGCGCGAGCCATCCCCGGGGTCCGTAGAGGCGGGCGAGGAGCATCAGTCGACCACCCGGCCCTTGAGGGCGAAGAGGCCCTGCGGGCGCTTCTGGATGAACAGGATGATGAGCACGAGGATCGCGATCTTGGCGAGGACGGCGCCCGCCCAGGACTCGAGAAGCTTGTTGAGCACGCCCAGCCCCAGCGCCGCGTAGACCGTTCCCGCCAGCTGGCCCACGCCGCCCAGCACCACCACCATGAACGAGTCGACGATGTAGGACTGGCCCAGGTCCGGGCCCACGTTGCCGATCTGCGAGAGCGCGCAGCCGGCGAGCCCGGCGATCCCGGAGCCGAGGCCGAAGGCCAGGGTGTCCACGCGGGCCGTGCGCACGCCGACGCACGCCGCCATCGACCGGTTCTGCGTCACCGCGCGCACGAAGAGCCCGAGGCGGGTGCGCCGCAGCAGCAGCCCCATCGCCGCGAGCACCGCGGCGACGAAGGCGATGATCACGATCCGGCTGTAGGGCAGCACGATGCCGGAGAGCACCTCGACGCCGCCCGACATGAACGCGGGATTCTCGACCTGCACGTTCTGCGCCCCGAAGAGCGTGCGCACGGCCTGGATGAGCACGAGCGACAGGCCCCAGGTGGCGAGCAGCGTCTCGAGCGGGCGGCCGTAGAGCCAGCGGATCACGGTGCGCTCGAGGGCCATGCCCACGAGCGCGGAGGCCGCGAAAGCCGCGGGAAGGGCCGCCACGAGGTACCAGTCGAAGTGCGCGGGCAGGTGCTCCCGGAAGAGGTTCTGCACGACGTAGGTCGTGTAGGCGCCGATCATGATGAGCTCGCCGTGGGCCATGTTGATGACGCCCATGAGGCCGTAGGTGATGGCGAGCCCGAGCGCGGCGAGCAGCAGGATCGAGCCGAGGCTCGCGCCGGAGAAGAGCAGCCCCGCGCGCTGGCCCCAGGCCACGCGCCCCTCGATGGCGGAAAGGCTCGCCCGCGCGGCGCGGTAGACCTCGTCGTCCTTCTCGGCGAACGAGCCGTCCGGGTTCCTCTCCACGATCGGCGCGAGGAGCGAGCGGGCGCCCGGGTCGCCCGAGGATCCGAGCGTGCGGATCGCGGCGATCCGGATGGCCCTGTCGCTGCTGCGGATCTCCAGCCCCGCCGCCGTCATCTCGAGCAGCGGCCGGATGACGGGATCGGACTCCGCGGCGATGGCCTTTCTCACCAGGGGCAGCATCGCCCCGGTCGCGCCGCCCGAGAGTTCCCGGGCCGCGGCGAGGCGCGCGTCGCGATCGGCGGAGAAGAGGCTCAGGGCCGCCCGCGCCGCTTCGATCTCGCGCCGCAGCCGGTTGTTGGCGACCACCTCCTCGAGGCCCGCGGGCAGGGGCGCCACCTTCTCGCCCGTCACGGCATCGACGCCCTCCTCGCCCTTCACGAGCAGCACGCGGCCGGCGGCGACCTGGAGCTCGCCGTCGGCCAGCGCCTGCAGGACGACGAGCGCGCGGGCGTCTCCCGATGCGACGAGGGCGGCGACGGCGGCGACCTTTTCATCGCCGTCGCCGGTGGCGAGCCGGGAGACGACCGCGGGGTCGAGCGCCGCCCGCGCCGGCATCGCCAGGGCGAGGAGAAGGCACGGCACGACCCGCCACGAAGCCAGGGACTTCACGTTCTCTCTCCGGTGACACGGCCGGGCGGCGGGCCCCCCCGGGCCCGCCGCCCTGACGTGCGAGGCGCTACTTCTTCGGTGCTTCGGCCTTCTTCGGGGCCATTTCCGGCTCGTCCTTCTTCTTGTCGTTGCCGGCGATGAACGGGCTCCAGGGCTGGGCCTTGATCGGGCCCTTGGTCTTCCACACGACGTTGAACTGGCCGTCGGCCTTCACCTCGCCGATGAGCACGGGCTTGTGCAGGTGGTGGTTCTTCTCGTCCATCTTGGCGACGAAGCCCGAGGGCGCCTTGAAGGTCTGCCCGCCCATGGCGGCGATCACCTTGTCGGTGTCGAAGCTCTTGGCCTTCTCGACCGCCTGCTTCCACATGTAGACGCCGATGTAGGTGGCTTCCATCGGGTCGTTGGTGAGCGGCTTGTCCTTGTGGCCCGCGAGCCCCTTCTTCTTGGCGTACGCGGCCCACTTCTTGGTGAACTCGTCGTTGGTCGGGTTCTTCAGCGACATGAAGTAGTTCCACGCCGCGAGGTGTCCCACGAGCGGCTTGGTGTCGACGCCGCGCAGCTCCTCCTCGCCCACGGAGAACGCGACGACCGGCACGTCGGTCGCCTTCAGGCCCTGGTTGCCCAGTTCCTTGTAGAAGGGCACGTTCGAGTCGCCGTTGATCGTGGAGACCACCGCCGTCTTCTTGCCCTCGGAGGCGAACTTCTTGATCTTGGCGATGATGGTCTGGTAGTCCGAATGGCCGAAGGGGGTGTACTCCTCCATGATGTCGGCCTCCGCGACGCCCTTGCTCTTGAGGAAGGCGCGCAGGATCTTGTTGGTCGTGCGCGGATAGACGTAGTCGGTGCCGAGCAGCACCCAGCGCTTGGCGCCGCCGCCGTCCTTGCTCATCAGGTACTCGACCGCGGGGATGGCCTGCTGGTTGGGCGCCGCGCCCGTGTAGAAGACGTTCTTGGAAAGCTCCTCGCCCTCGTACTGCACGGGGTAGAAGAGCAGTCCGTTGAGCTCCTCGAACACCGGCAGCACCGACTTGCGCGACACGCTCGTCCAGCAGCCGAAGACGACCGCCACCTTGTCCTGCGTGAGGAGCTGGCGGGCCTTCTCCGCGAAGAGCGGCCAGTTGGAGGCGGGGTCGACGACCGACGGCTCGATCTTCGCGCCCATGACGCCGCCCTTGGCGTTGATCTCCTCGATCGCCATGAGGGCCACGTCCTTGAGGACGGTCTCGCTGATGGCCATGGTGCCGGAGAGCGAATGCAGCACGCCGACCTTCACGGTCTTGGCCTGCGCGAGGAGATCGGTGGAGCCGAGGCCCGCGGCGGCGAGCGCGGCGGTGAGCGTGAGCACCTTCAGGATCGAGCGTCGCTTCATGGGGTTCCTTCCCTGGTCGTGACGTTGTTGGTGGATGTTCCGGCGGCACCCGCACCGCCTCGGGGAGTCCATCCGCAACGACCGTGCCAAGCCCGCGGCCGCGGGCCAGGGGACTGATCGGGAAGGGAAAAGGAGAATTCGGGCGGCCGATGTCCGCGGCCGGCCTCGCTCCCGGCGCACCGAAACGGGGCGCAGGAAACCACCTTGCACCGCTTTGGGTGCGCGCTACCGCAGGGAGGGAATGGTCAGCCCGCGCGCAGGGCGCCGGCGAGGCGGGCGGGGTTCTTCTCGAGCCAGCGCTTGATGCGGTTGGCGTCGCCGATGCGCGTGAGCCGGCCCCAGGAATCGAGGAGGACGATCACGACCGGCGTGTTGGCGATCATGGCCTGCATGACGAGGCACTTGCCGGACTCGCTGATGTAGCCGGTCTTGGAGACGCCGATGTCCCAGTCGCCGGCGCGCACGAGCGCGTTGGTGTTCACGTAGTTCACCTTGCGCCCGGAATCGGGCAGCGTCACGTCGAGGGCCGGCGTGGTGGAGTACTCGCGGATGACGCCGTACTTCGAGGCCTCCGCCACGAGGCGCCCGAGCTCCGCGGAACTCGAGACGTTGCCGGGGGCGAGGCCGCTGGAGTCGACGAAGCGCGTCGACTGCAGGCCCAGGAGCTGCGCCTTGGCGTTCATCGCGCTCACGAAGGCGGGCGTGCCGCCGGGGAAGGAGCGGCCGAGCGCCGCGGCGGCGCGGTTGTCCGAGGCCACCAGGGCGATGCGGATGAGGTCGTCCCGGCGGAAGTGCGCGCCCACGGGAAGGCGCGACTTCGTGCCCTTGAGCAGGTCCAGGTCTTCCGCGGAGATCTGGATGGCCTCGTCGAGGGGCAGCTTCGAGTCGAGGACCACCATCGCCGTCATCAGCTTGGTGATGGAGGCGATGGGATGGATCGCGTCGGCGTTCTTCGCGAGCAGCGTCTCGCCCGTGTTGGCGTCGAGCACCAGCGCGGCGGTCGAACGCAGGTTCGGGTCGCCCACCTTGTCGAAGTCGGCGATGGCGCGCGCGGGCTTCGCGGGCTTGCCGGTGGTGGCGGCCTTGTCCGCCGCGACGGCGGCGCTGGCCAGGGCAAGGACGGCGAAAAGGGCGGCGATGCGCTTCATGGGATCCGGGGCTTCGAGGGGCAACCCGCACCATAGCAAAGATGTGCCTTCCGTGACAAGATAAGCCGGCTCAAGAAGATTTTCCAAATCCCTGATTCCATGGCTCATTCCGGTCCCAAGTCGCTGCACCCCGACACTCTCGCGGTCCACGCCGGCCAATCCCCCGACCCGGCGACGGGCGCGCGCGCCGTTCCCATCTACCAGACGGCGAGCTTTGTCCTGCCCGACGCCGACACCGCCGCGGCGCTCTTCAACATGGAGCTGCCGGGGCACGTCTACTCGCGGCTGTCCAACCCGACCGTCGCGGTCTTCGAGGAGCGCATGGCGGCGCTGGAGGGCGGCGTGGGCGCCATCGCCACCGCGAGCGGGCAGGCGGCGCTGCACCTGGCCATCGCGACGCTGATGGGCCGCGGCGGGCACATCGTCTCCTCCGCGAGCCTGTACGGCGGGTCGCACAACCTCCTCCACTACACGCTGCCGCGCTTCGGGATCGAGACCACCTTCGTGCCGGCCCGCGACGTCGACGCGTGGCGGCGCGCCATCCGGCCCGACACGCGGCTCCTCTTCGGCGAAACCGTGGGCAACCCGTCCGTCGACGTGCTCGACGTCCCGGCGCTCGCGGCCGTCGCGGACGCGAACGCGATCCCGCTCCTCGTCGACGCGACCGTCACCACGCCCGCCCTGGGCAGCGCCTTCGCGATGGGCGCGCACCTGGTCATGCACTCGGCCACCAAGTTCCTCTCGGGCCACGGCGTGGTGATCGGCGGCGTCCTCGTGGACGGCGGGCGCTTCGACTGGGACGCCTCCGGCAAATTCCCCACGCTCACGCAGCCCTACGAGGGCTTCCACGGCATGGTGTTCAGCGAGGAGTCCACCGTCTCGGCCTTCCTCCTGCGCGCGCGCCGCGAGGGCCTGCGCGACTTCGGCGCCTGCATGTCCGCGATGACCGCGTTCCAGGTCCTGCAGGGGCTCGAGACGCTGCACCTGCGGATGCCGCGGCACGTGGCCACCACGGCGAAGGTGGCCGGCTTCCTCTCGCGCCACGAGGCGGTCCGGCGCGTGCACCACCCCGACCTTCCCGGGCACCCCGACCATGCCCTCGCGCGCAGGCTCTACCCCGGGGGCTGCAGCGCGATCCTCGCCTTCGAGCTCTCCGGCGGGCGCGCGGCGGGCCGCAAGTTCATCGAGGCGCTCACGCTCTTCTCGCACCTGGCCAACATCGGGGACGCCAAGTCGCTGGTGATCCACCCCGCCTCCACCACGCACCACCGCATGGACGACGCGGCCCTCGCGCAGGCCGGCATCACGCCGGGCACGGTGCGGCTGTCCATCGGCCTCGAGCATCCCGACGACCTGCTCGAGGACCTCTCCCGGGCGCTGCGCGCCTCGCAGAAATGAACTTCATCGTGCAGGGCTACCCGGCCTACGCCTACACGGGCGGGCGCGGGTTCGACCCGAAGCTGCCGGTGGTCGTCTTCGTCCACGGCGCGGCGCTCGACCACAGCGTCTGGCACCACCCGGCGCGCTACCTCGCGCACCACGGCTTCGCGGTGCTGGCGGTGGACCTCCCGGGCCACGGCCGCAGCCCCGGGGCGGTGCGCACCTCGGTCGAGGCGCTCGCCGACTGGGTGGCCGCGCTCATCGAGGCGGCCTGCGCCGAGCGCGCCCACGTGGTCGGCCACAGCCTCGGCGCGCTCGTGGCTCTCGATTGCGCGATCCGCCATCCCGGCCGCGTCGCCAAGCTGGCCCTCCTCGGCGTGTCGGTGCCCATGCCCGTGGGCGAAGCGTTCCTCGCGGCGGCCGCCGACGACTCCCCGGCCGCCTTCGACATGCAGACGGCCTGGGGCCACGCGCGGGGAGTGGCGCTCGCGGCGAGCGCCACTCCGGGGCTCTCGCTCGCGGGCGCGAGCCGGCAGCTCGTGGCCCGCGCGCATCCCGGCGTGCAGCACGCCGACCTCGCGGCCTGCCACGCCTATGCGCCGCCGATCGAGTCGATCCGCGCCGTGGCCGCGCCGACGCTCGTCCTCGCCGGGCGGCGCGACCAGATGACGCCCTTCAAGGCCGGCGCGGCGCTCGCGAACGAAGTGCCGGGCGCGAAGCTCGTGCTCCTCGACGCGGGCCACGCGATGCCGGCCGAGGCTCCCCGCGAGGTGGTGGCCGCCCTTCTCGATCACCTGTCCCCCTGAACCGGAGCGACCGATGCCCATCGACGCCATCTACAGCCAGGCCCGCCGCGCGCCCGAACGCGTCGCGCTGATCCAGGGCGGCGAGGCGTGGAGCTACGGCGCCCTCGCCCGCGCGATCGCGCAGGCGCGCTCGCAGCTCGCAGGCGCGGGGCTTCGCCCCGGGGGCTTCGTGGCCATGGCGGCGGACCGGCCGATCGACAACTGGGCCGCGACGTTCGCGCTGCGCAGCCTCGGGTTCACCACGGTCACGGTCGAGCGCAACATGGACCTGCCGTCGCTCGACTTCCGGAACGTGTCCGGCGTCGTCGTCGTCGACGACAAGCCCCAGGAGGCGGCCGAGGCCTTCGCCCGCGCGGCCGGATGCCCGATCGCACGCCTTCCCGCCGCGCGCCATTCCGCCCAGTCGCAGGGTCCCGTTCCCGACGCGCCCGTCCTGGCGGAGCACGGCATGGCCGGCCACGTGATACTCACCTCCGGCACGACGGGAGCCTACAAGAAGGTCCTGCGAGCGCCCCGGGTCGACGAGGAGCTGGTCCGCTCGCTCGCCGCGTTCTTCGCCATGACGGAGTCGTCCGTCGTCTATGTCGGCAATTTCCCGGTCTGGACCGCGGGCGGGTACCGCTGGCCGCGCGCCACCTGGAGCGTGGGCGGCACCGTGGTGTACGAGGACCCGCCCAGGTCGTGGCGGCCGTTCGGGGAGCTCGCGATGACGCACGCCTTCGCCACGCCCGCCACGCTCGCCGTGCTGCTCGATGCGCCCGAAGGGGCGATCCGCCGCGACGACGCGCTGAAGCTCGTCGTGACGGCCGGCGCGCTGCCGAAGGCGCTCGCCGGGCGCGCCCGGGAACGGATCACCCGCACGCTTTACTCGGCCTACGCCTCCACGGAAGCGTCGCTGGTCACGATGACCCTCGTCGAGAACGACGAGGACCTGCACTGGCACCGCCCCATCGACCCGCAGGCGGTGCAGGTCGTCGACGAAGCCGGCCGCGAGCTGCCCGTGGGCGAGGTGGGCCTCATCCGGGTCCGGATTTCGCGGGGGATCGACGGCTACCTCGACGACGAGGCGACCACGCGGGAGTTCTTCCGGGACGGCTGGTTCTACCCGGGCGACCTGGGCAAGCTGCGGGCCGACGGCCGGCTGTGCCTCGAGGGCCGCGCCACCGACGTCATCAACTTGATGGGCTTCAAGATCGCGACGGGGCCCATCGAGCGGTCCCTGCAGGACCTCCTGGGGGCCGAGGGCGTGTGCGTGTTCACGCAGCAGGAAGGCGACGCGGAGGAGATCCACGTGGCGATCCAGTCCCAGGTCCCCGTCGACCGCGACACGCTCGCCGCGTTCGCCCGGCGCGAGCTCGCTTCATTCCCGCGCGTGCGCTTCCACGTGGTCCGCGAGCTGCCGCGAAACACCATGGGGAAGATCAAGCGGCTGGACCTGCGGCGCCAGCTCCTGGGCGGGCCGACCTAGAAGACGGTCTTGCGGCACTGGAAGATGCCGGTGATCCCGCCGGCCGCGGCACGCTCCGCCGGCGCGACCAGCTTCGCGCTCGTGGCGCACAGGCCCTTCGCCTGCAGCTCGCGGCTCGCCTCCGCCTCGAGCCCGTCGATCTCGCTGAAATACGGGTCCACGCCCTCCGGCGCCTGCGCGACGCCCGCCCGCGCCAGGATCTGCCGCGAGCGCCGCGCGTCGAAGCTCACGCGGTAGAGCCCCTCCTCGGGTTCCGCGTTCCACGCGGTGCGCGTCACCTTGACGACGGTGGCGTCGCCTTCCGGCGCCGGCCCCGGAACCGACCCGCAGGCGGCGACGAACGCCGCGGCCGCGATCGCCGCCGCGCGCCGCGCCATGATCCAGTCCACGATCTTCATTGCTCCCGCCCTCCGCCCTTGCCGGGCTCCGCCTTCTCGGATTCCTCCTGCTGCAGCCGCCACATCTGCGCGAAGCGGCCGTCCTGCGCCATGAGCTCCCGGAAGCTGCCGCGCTCCACGATGTTCCCCGCGTCCATCACCAGGATCTGGTCGGCGTCCACGATGGTCGAGAGCCGGTGCGCGATCATGAGCGTCGTCCGGTCGCGCGAGATCTCCGCGAGCTCGGCCTGGATCGCCTTCTCCGTGCCCGAGTCGAGCGCCGAGGTGGCCTCGTCGAAGATCAGGATCGGGGGATCCTTGAGCAGCGTGCGCGCGATCGACACGCGCTGCTTCTCCCCGCCGGACAGCTTGAGCCCGCGCTCGCCCACCGTGGTCTCCCACCCGTCCGGCAGGCTCTCGATGAAGTCCAGGATGTGGGCGACCTTGGCGGCCTCCACCACCTCCGCGCGCGTGGCGAGAGGCCGCCCGTAGGCGATGTTGTAGTAGATCGTGTCGTTGAAGAGCACCGTGTCCTGCGGGACGATGCCGATGGCGCTGCGCAGCGACAGCTGCGTTACGCCCCGGATGTCCTGCCCGTCGATCGAGATGCGCCCCTTCTGCACGTCGTAGAAGCGGAAGAGCAGGCGCCCGAGCGTGGACTTCCCCGAGCCGCTCGCGCCGACGACGGCGACCGTCCGGCCCGCGGGCACCTCGAAGTCCACGCCCGCGAGGATGCTCCGGCGTTCGTCGTAGGCGAAGTCCACGCCCTCGAAGCGGATCGCGCCCCCGGACACGGCGAGCGCGGGCGCGCCCGGCCTGTCCTCGATCTCGCGGTTCACGGAGAGCAGGCGGAACATCTTCTCCATGTCCGTGAGCGACTGCTTGATCTCGCGGTAGAGCACGCCCAGGAAGTTGAGCGGGATGTAGAGCTGGATGAGGAGCGCGTTCACCATCACCAGGTCGCCCAGCGTGAGCGCGCCGTTCACGATGCCGTCGGACGCGCGCCACATGAGCAGGGAGACCGTGAGCGCGATGATGCCCGCCTGCACGGTGTTCAGCAGGCCCAGGGAGGTCTCGCTCGTGACCACGGCCGACTCGTAGCGCGACAGGTTCTCGTCGTAGCGCCTCGCCTCGAAGGACTCGTTGCCGAAGTACTTCACCGTCTCGTAGTTGATGAGCGAGTCGATGGCGCGGGTGTTGGCCTTCGAGTCCGACTCGTTCATGGCCCGGCGGTGGTGGATCCGGCGCTCGGAGATGAGGAAGGTGGCGGCGATGTACAGGACCAGCGCGCCCACCGTGATGACGCCGAACCAGACGTCGAACTTCACGATGAGGAACCCGGTGACGAGCGCGATCTCGAAGAAGGTCGGGAGCACGCTGAAGACCATGAAGTTGAGGAGGGTGGAGATGCCGCGCGTGCCGCGCTCGATGTCGCGCGTGAGCCCGCCCGTCTGGCGCTCGAGGTGGAAGCGCAGCGACAGCGAGTGCATGTGCTCGAAGACCTCGAGCGCCACCCGGCGCATGGCGCGCTGGGCCACCTTCACGAACACCACGTCGCGCAGCTCGTTGAAGAGCGTGGACGACAGGCGCAGCGTCCCGTAGGCGGCGACCAGCAGGACGGGGACGGCGAGCACCGCCTTCGGCCCGGAGAGCCCGTCCACGATCGCCTTCATGATGAGCGGCACCGCCAGGTTCGCGAACTTCGCGGTCACCAGGAAGACGAGCGCGAGGATCACCCGGCCGCGGTACTCCCACAGGTAGGGCAGGAGCTTCGCGATGACGCCCGCGTCGCCGGTAGCGGCGGGCTCGGCGGGCTTCGGGGATTCCTGCGGGGCGGTGGCGGTGCTCATCGGGGGGGCGCTTCGTCCGTTATAGTAGCAGCGAGACGATGCCGCGCTTCGCCGCCAACCTCGGATTCCTCTTTCCGGAGCACTCCTTCACGGAGCGCTTCGGCGCCTGCGCGGCCGCCGGCTTCGGCGCCGTCGAGTTCGCCCATCCCTGGGATCTCGAGGCGCTCGAGATCGCCGAGCTCCTGGAGGCCAACGGGCTCGAGCTCGTCAACTTCAACCTCCCCATGGGCGACAAGGCGGCCGGCGATTTCGGCATCGCCTGCCTGCCGGGCCGCGAGGAGGAGTTCCGCGAGGGGGTGGCGCGCGCCATCGCCTACGCGGCGGTGCTCGGCAACGAGCGCGTGAACTGCATCGCCGGCAAGGTCCCGGCGGGCGCCGACCCGGCGCTCGCGCGCGCCACGCTCCTCGCCAACCTGCGCTACGCCGCGCGCGAGTTCGCTTCCCGCCGGACTCACCCTGCTCCTCGAGCCCATCAACACGGTGGACGTGCCCGGCTTCGCCGTCGCGCGGCCCGCCGAGGGCGCGGCGCTCCTGGCGCAGGCCGGCGCGCCGAACGCGGGACTGCAGTACGACATCTACCACGCGGCCATGATGGGCGAGGATCCCGTGGAAGGCCTCGCGCGCTTTTCACCCGTGATCCGGCACGTGCAGTTCGCCGACGCCCCGGGGCGGCACGAGCCGGGGACGGGCCGGGTGGACATCGCCGGCTGCTTCGCGCGCCTGGACGCCCTCGGCTACGCAGGGCTGGACCGCGGCCGAGTACCGCCCCTCGAGGGCCACCACCGAGACCCTGGGCTGGCTTGCCTGAGGCGGCGCTTGCGCCGCCCGCGCGCGGTGCTAGGATGGCTTCGCCCCACCCCCGCACCGAGGAGGCGAGCATGCGCCCGGATCGACTGGCGGCCCCGTTCCTGATCCTCGCCCTCGCCCTGGCCCTCCCGGCCGCGGGCGCGGCGAACCCCTCGGCCGCCCCGGCCGAAGGACGACGAAGCCACGATGCGGATGCTGCAGGAGGCCGCGGGGGCCGTGGTCTCGGTCCGCACGCGGGCACTGGGCGACGCGCGCTCCCGGGAGAGCCTGGGCGAGGAGCGCTCGGGGTCCGGAATCCTCATCGCGCCCTCCGGCCTCGTCCTCACCATCGGCTACCTCATCCTCGAGGCCGACCAGGTGGAGCTCACCGATTCGAGCGGGCGCTCGGTGCCCGCGAGCGTGGCGGCCTACGACCACGCCACCGGCTTCGGGCTGCTGCGGCCCATCGTCCCGCTCTCGCCCAAGCCGATCCGCCTGGGCGCCTCGCAGGCCGTCGAGCAGCTCGACCGGCTCATGATCGCCACCGGCGGGGAGGGCGGCGTGTCGGTGGCCACGGTCGTCTCGAAGCGGCCCTTCGCCGGCTACTGGGAATACCTCATCGACGGCGCCATCTTCACCGCCCCGCCGCGCCTGGACCACAGCGGCGCGGCGCTCATCAACCGGGACGGCGAGCTGGTGGGCATCGGCTCGCTCTTCGTGATGGACGCGATGACGCCCGGCGAGCGCCTGCCGGGCAACATGTTCGTGCCCACGGACCTCCTGAAGCCCATCCTCGCCGAGCTGATCGCGACGGGGCGCCAGCAGGGCGGGCGCGGCCGTGGATCGGCCTGAACTCGGTCGAGGACGACGGGCGGATCAAGGTCCTGCGGGTGAGCGCCGGCGGTCCCGCGGAGAAGGCCGGCATCCGGCCCGGCGACATCATCCTCGCCGTCGGCGGCGAGAAGTTCCGGGACCTCCCCGACTTCTACCGCAAGCTCTGGGCGACGGGCGAGCCGGGCGTCGAGGTGGGGCTCACCGTGCTCCAGGGGGCGGAGGTGAGATCGATCCGCGTGCGCTCCATCGACCGCCTGGACTTCCTGAGGCGAAAGCCCACGATCTGAACGCGGTTATCATCGCCGGGTGAGCCCCCCTGCGGCGCGACTGCGCCGCATCCTCTACGCCGCCGCTTTCCTGCGCGCGCTCGCCATCGGCATGATGGCGGTGCTGATCGGCCTTTACTGCGCCAGGCTGGGGTTCTCGGCCACGCAGATCGGCGTGGTGCTCTCGGCGGCCCTCTGGGGCGCGGCGCTCGCCACCCTCCTCACGATGCTCGCGGGCAGCCGCTTCTCCGAGCGCTCGCTCCTCGTGGCGCTCGCGGGGCTGCCGGTGCTGGGCTGCGCCCTCCTCATCTCGACCGACGCCTTCCCCGTGATCGTCGCCGCGGCCTTCGTGGGCATGTTCAACGTGAACGGCCGCGACCGCGGCGCGATACCGATCCTCGAGCAGGCGATGTTCCCCGCCACCACGACCGACGCCGACCGCACGCGCGTCTTCGCCTGGTACAACGTGCTGCTGGACGGCGGCTACGCGGTGGGCGGGCTGCTCGCGGGGCTGCCGACGCTGCTGGAGGCGGCCGCCGGCATGGCGCCGCTCGCGGCGATGAAGGCGGCGCTCGTCGCTCTTCTGCGCGCTCTACCTCGTCTCCGCGGTCCTCTACGCGCTCCTGCCCGCCGCGCGTGGGCGAGGCGGCGCCGGCCAGGCTTCGCGACCTCTCTCCCGAGAGCCGGCCCATCGTCGCGAAGATCTCCGCGCTCTTCTTCATCGACGCGTTCGCCGGGGGCTTCATCGGCTCGGCGATCTTCGCCTACTGGTTCTCGGAGCGCTTCGGGGCCACCGCCGCCACCGTCGCCGTCCTGTTCAGCGCCGGGCAGGCTCCTGTCGGCGGGCTCGCACATCGTGGCCGCCTGGCTCGCGAAGCGCATCGGCCTCATCAACACGATGGTCTACACGCACATCCCCTCGAGCCTGCTCCTGTTCACCATCGTCGCCACGGACGAGTTCGCGTGGGCGGCGTTCTTCTTCCTGCTGCGCGAGTCGCTCAACGAGATGGACGTGCCCACGCGCCAGTCCTACGTGATGGCGGTGGTGAAGCCCGCCGAGCGCCTGGCGGCCGCGGGCGCGACGAACCTGGTGCGCTCGGGCGGCTGGGCGCTCGCGCCCATGTTCGCCGGCGCCCTCATGCAGTCGGTGGGCCTCGCCGTGCCGCTCGTCTTCGCCGGGGCCGCCAAGATCGCCTACGACGTGCTGCTCTGGCGCGAATTCCGGCGCGTGAAGCCGCCGGAAGAAGACGGTAGCGGACCCGTCCCTATTTCGTGTCTTCCGCGCAGGCGGCGGCGGATGCCGCGGCGCTCGAGGGCGTCGCGCAGCAGGTACTCGACCTGCCCGTTGACGCTGCGCAGCTCCGCCTGCGCGAGGCGCTCGATCTCGGCCCAGAGCTCCGGGTCGATGCGAAGCAGGAACGCCTTCTTGCCGGGGCTCGCCATGCGCGGTGCGCGCCGCGGCCTCAGGTGTAGAGCGTGCCGGCGTTCACGATCGGCTGGGTGTCGCGCTCCGAGCACAGCACCACCATGAGGTTGGAGACCATGGCGGCGCGGCGCTCGTCGTCCAGCTCGACGACGTTCTTCTCCGACAGGCTCTTCAGCGCCATCTCGACCATGCGTCACCGCGCCGATGACGATCTTGCTGCGCGCGCTGATCACGGCCTCGGCCTGCTGGCGGCGCAGCATCGCGCCGGCGATCTCCGGCGGCGTAGGCGAGGTGGGTGAGCTTGGCCTCCTCGACCTTCACGCCCGCGAGGTTGCACGCGCGCCTGCAGCTCGGCGCACAGCGCGTCGGCCACGACGTCCGCCCCGGCGCGCAGCGTGACCTCGCCGGCCTCGTGCTCCTCGCCCTCGTCGTAGTTGTAGCGCGTGGCCACGTGGCGCAGCGCCGACTCGCTCTGCACGCGCACGAAGTTCTCGAAGTCGTCGACGTCGAAGAGCGCCTGCGCCGTGTCCTCCACGCGCCAGACGACCACCGCGGCGATCTCGACGGGGTTGCCGCGCTTGTCGTTCACCTTGAGGGTGTCGACGTTGTGGTTGCGCGCGCGCACGCTCACCTTCTTGCGGATGATCCAGGGCCAGGTCCAGCGCAGGCCCGGCGTGCGCTCGGTGCCCGAGTAGTCGCCGAAGAGCGTGAGCACGCCGGCCTCGTTGGGCTGCAGCATGAAGAAGCCGCCGGCCACGAAGGCGATGGCGACGCCGGCCGCCACGGCGACGGCACGGGCGACCCGGGCGCCCAGGATGGCGAAGACCACAGCGCGACGAGCCCCAGCAGGACCAGCAGCATGAAGATGCCGTTGAAGGTGGTCGCCGGCTTCTCGAAATTGCCTTCCTTGCGGTACTCGGCCATGGTGTCCCCCCGGAGGGAAGCTATTAAAGTGATATCACTTTGACGGGAACGGGGGGCGTTGTCAAGCGCCTGGAACAGGCGCGGGGGAATCGGGGACGGTTCCGGGAACCGTCCCCGCCTTCAGAGCGCCGCGATGACGGCGTCGGTGACTTCCGTCGTGCCGGCGCTTCCCCCGATGTCGCGCGGCAGGCGCTGCTGCCCTCGCGGCAGACGCGCTCGATGGCGGCCATGATGGCGTCCGCCGCCGGCTTCTCCCCCAGGTGCTCGAGCATCATCGCCACCGTCCAGAAGGTGGCGATGGGGTTCGCGACGCCCTTGCCGGTGATGTCGAAGGCCGAGCCGTGGATGGGCTCGAACATCGACGGGAACTGGCGCTCGGGGTTCAGGTTCGCCGTGGGCGCGATGCCCAGGCTTCCCGCGAGCGCGCCCGCCAGGTCCGAGAGGACGTCGGCGTGCAGGTTCGTCGCCACGATGGTGTCGAGCGAGCGCGGGTCCTGGACCATGACGGTGGTGGCCGCGTCGACCAGGAGCTTCCTCACGGTCACGTCGGGGAATTCGCCCGCGACCTCGCGCGCGATCTGGTCCCACATCACCATGCCGTGGCGCTGGGCGTTGGACTTGGTGATGACGGTGAGGTGCTTGCGCGGGCGCGATTGCGCCAGGCGGAAGGCGAAGCGCATCACGCGCTCGACGCCCACGCGGGTGAAGACGGACGTCTCCATCGCGACCTCGATGGGAAGTCCCGTGTGCACGCGCCCGCCCGCGCCCGAATACTCGCCCTCGGTGTTCTCGCGCACGATCACCCAGTCGATGTCGCCGGGGCCGCGGCCCGCGAGCGGGCTCGCGATGCCGGGGAAGATGCGCGTCGGGCGCACGTTGGCGTACTGGTCGAAGCCCTGGCAGATCTTCAGGCGCAGCCCCCAGAGCGTCAGGTGGTCCGGGAGATCCGGGTCGCCCACGGCGCCGAACAGGATCGCGGAGAAGGGCTTGAGCGTCTCGTTGCCGTCCTCGGGCATCATCTCGCCGTGGGCGCGGTAGTAGTCCGAGCCCCAGGGAAAGTGCGTCGGCTCGCAGTGGAAGCCGCCCAGCTTCTTCTCCACCGCCGCGAGGAGCCGCAGGCCCTCGGGCACCACTTCCTTGCCGATGCCGTCCCCGGGGACGACCGCGATCCGGTATTGCCGCATCAGTCGCCCGCCTTGATCTTGTTGTCCTTCACGACCCTGGCCCAGCGCTCGATCTCGCCCTTCACGAAGCGGTCCGCCTCCTCCGGGCTGCTGCCGACGATGTCCATGCCCTGCGCGGTGAGCTTCTCCGCGACGGCCGGAAGCTTGAGGGCCTTGGCGATTTCCTCGTTGAGCTTCTTCACGATCGGCGCCGGGGTGGCGGCCGGCGCGATGACGCCCCACCAGGCGAGCGCCGCGAACCCGGGCACGCCCTGGTCGGCCACGGTGCCCACGCCGGGCATGGTGGGCGATGGCTTCGCGGAGGTGACGGCCAGCGCCCGCACCTTGCCCGCCTTCACGTGCGGGTTCGCGAGGAACACCGTGCCGATCGCCAGGGGCACCTGCCCGCCGATGGCGTCGATCATGAGCGGCCCGCCGCCCTTGTAGGGCACGTGCGTCAGCTCGACGCCCTGCAGGTTGCCGATCTGGGCGACGGCGAGGTGCCCGAGGCTGCCGGTGCCGATCGAGCCGATGGCGACGGACCCGGGCTTCGCCTTGGCCGCCGCCAGCGCGTCCTTGAAGTCCTTGTAGGGCTGGCCCGGGTGCGTGACGATCGCCATGGGCGAGGTGCCGATGAGCATCACGTTGGCCAGGTCCTTCGTCGTGCTGAAGGCGAGGTTCGGGAGCACCGAGGGATTGACGCCGTGCGTGTCGAACACCACGCCGAACGTGGCGCCGTCGGGCGCCGCCTGGGCGACGGCGCCGGCGCCGATCGAGCCCGAGGCGCCCGGGCGGTTCTCGACGATGAACTGCTGGCCGAGCGCCGTCGTGAGCTGGGCCGCGAGGATGCGCGCCACCTGGTCGGTGGAGCCGCCGGGCGGAAAGCCGACGATGAACTTCACCGTCTTCGAGGGCCAGGCCTGCGCCTGGGCGAAGGGGGCCGACATGGCGGCGAGGGCGACCGCGATTCCCGCGGCCAGGCGAAGGGCGATGCGCATGGTTTGCCTTTCCCTGGAGTGGACCTCGAAACAGTATCAGAAGGCGAGCCGCATGACGTGCTCGCCCTCGCTCACTTCGCCCGTGCGGCTCGAAGCCGAGGCGGCGGTAGAAGGCCTCGGGGCTGCCTTCGCCCGGCACGAAGCGACAGCAGCATCGCCTTGGCGCCGGGCACGGCGCGGGCGTGGTCGACGAGCAGGCGCAGGGCCTGCGCGCCGAAGCCCAGCGACTGGTAGCGGGCGTCGATCATGAAGCGCCACAGGCCCACGTAGGGCTCGCGCCGCCAGTCCTCCGGCGCCGCCTCCGGGCGATGGCTCCAGTCCTCGAGCATCGCGAAGCCCACCGGCACGCCGCCCGCGCGCGATGCCGCGGAACCAGGCCTCGGGGTGGAAGTGCGCCTGCGCGATGGACACGGCGTTGGAGGCGACGAAGCCCTCCTGCGCCGGGCGCGACCTTCAGGCGCAGGAAGTCGCGCAGGTTGTCCTTCGTGATCTCGACGAGCGACACGCGAGGACGACCGGTCGGGCGCCGCCAGCTCGCGGCATGCTCGCCTCCCCGCGGCCGCCGTCAGGGGACCGGGTCGCGAACGACTGCCCGCCGCCGTAGCTCGCGAGGTCCGCGAGCTTGCCGCCCTTCGTGACCTTCACCGCGCAGTACTTGAGCTCCGCGATCTTGCCGAAGGGGTCGAGCGCCGGGTTGGTGAGCAGGTTGGCCGCCGCCTCGTAGAAGGCGAAGGGGATGAAGACGCTGCCGCGCGGCGTGCCGTCGTCGGCGCGCGCGCGTGAGCGCGATCTCGCCGCGCCGCGAGGCCACCGTGATCACGTCGCCGGGCAGCGCGCCCAGCGCGTCGAGGTCGAGCGGGTGCATCGAGACCACCGCGCGCGGCTCGAGGGCGTCGAGCACCGAGGCGCGGCGCGTCATCGAGCCGGTGTGCCAGTGCTCGAGCTGGCGGCCGGTGATGAGGACGAACGGATACTCGGCGTCGGGCCGCTCGTTGGCCGGGATGAGGTCGGCCGGCACGAACTTCGCCCTCCCGTCCTTCGTCGGGAACTTGTCGGTGAACACCACCGGCTGGCCGGGATCGTCCTCGGTGCGGCAGGGTAGGTGACGCTCGACTGCGCCTCGAGCCGCTCCCACGAGATGCCGCCGATGGAGTTCATCGCCCCGCGCATCTCCTCGTAGACCTGCGGCCACGCCGCTCTCCGGCCCCTCGTAGTTCCAGTCGAGGCCGAGGCGCTTGGCGATCTGCTGGATGATCCACAGGTCCTGGCGCGCCTCGCCGGGCATGTCGAGCGCGCGCCGGCCCATCTGCACGATGCGGTCGGTGTTGGTGACGGTGCCGGTCTTCTCCGGCCAGGCGGAGGCCGGCAGCACGACGTCGGCGAGGTAGGCGGTCTCGGTGAGGAAGATGTCCTGCACCACGAGGTGCTCGAGCTTCGCGAGGCCCTCGCGCGCGTGGTGCGCGTTCGGGTCCGACATCGCCGGGTTCTCGCCCATCACGTACATGCCGCGGATCTTCCCGTCGCACGCCGCGTCCATGATCTCGACGACGGTGAGGCCGGGCTTCGTGTCGAGCTTCTGCCCCCAGTACTTCTCGAAGCGCGCGTTGGCCTCCGGGTTGTCCACGCGCTGGTAGTCCGGGAACATCATCGGGATGAGGCCCGCGTCGGAGGCGCCCTGCACGTTGTTCTGGCCGCGCAGCGGGTGCAGGCCGGTGCCGGGCCGGCCGATCTGGCCGGTCATGAGCGTGAGCGCGATGAGGCAGCGCGCGTTGTCGGTGCCGTGCACGTGCTGCGAGATGCCCATGCCCCAGAGGATCATCGAGCCCTTCGAGGTGGCGTAGGCGCGCGCCACCTCGCGGATCGTCTCCGCGGGGATGCCGCAGAGCGGCGCCATCGCCTCGGGGCTGAAGCCCTTCGCGTTCTCCTTCAGCGCCTCGAAGCCGGTGGTGCGCGTGCGGATGAACTCCGGGTCGACGAGGTTCTCCTCGAGGATCGTGTAGATCATCGCGTTGAGGAGCGCCACGTCCATGTCCGGCTTGAACTGCAGGACGCGCCAGGCGTGGCGCGCGATGTCGGTGCGGCGCGGGTCGGCGACGATGAGCTTCGCGCCGCGCTTCACCGCGTTCTTGATCCAGGTCGCCGCCACCGGGTGGTTCGAGGTCGGGTTGGAGCCGATGAGGAAGATGACCTCGGCCTTGGCGACGTCGGAGACCTGGTTGGACACCGCGCCCGAGCCGATGCCCTCGAGCAGCGCCGCCACCGACGAGGCGTGGCACAGGCGCGTGCAGTGGTCGACGTTGTTGGTGCCGAAGCCGGTGCGCACCAGCTTCTGGAAGAGGTAGGCCTCCTCGTTGGAGCCCTTGGCGCTGCCGAAGCCGGCCAGCGCCGTTGCCGCCGTGCGCGTCGCGGACCTTCGCGAGCCCGCCGGCGGCGAGGTCGAGCGCCTCCTCCCAGGTCGCCTCGCGGAAGACCTCGCTCCAGCGCGTGGGATCGACGGTGAAGTCGGCGTGCTTGGGCGCGCCGGGCTTGCGGATGAGCGGCTTCGTGAGGCGGTGCGGGTGATGCGCGTAGTCGAAGCCGAAGCGGCCCTTCACGCACAGGCGGTCGTGGTTCGCGGGGCCGTCGCGGCCCTCGACGCGCACGATCGTGTTGTCCTTCACGTGGTAGGTGAGCTGGCAGCCCACGCCGCAGAACGGGCAGACGGAATCGACGGTCTTGTCGGCCTTCACCGCGTAGGCGCCTCTTCGCCGGCGCGAGCGCGCCCGTGGGGCAGGCCTGCACGCACTCGCCGCAGGCCACGCAGGTGGATTCGCCCATCGGGTCGTCGAAGTCGAAGACGATCTTCGCGTGCGAGCCGCGCCAGGCGTAGCCGATCACGTCGTTCACCTGCTCCTCGCGGCAGGCGCGCACGCAGCGCGTGCACTGGATGCAGGCGTCGAGGTTCACCGACATGGCCGGGTGCGAGGCGTCGGCGGCGGGCTGCGCGCGCGCCTCGAAGCGCGGCTTGCCCACGCCCAGCCTGCCGCTCCAGTAGGCGAGCTCGTTCATCGCCGGGCTTGAGGTCCGCCGCCGGGGCGTCGGCCTTCAGGAGCTCGAGCACCATCTTCTGCGAGTGCACCGCGCGCGCGCGAGACGCTGGAGACCTCCATGTCCTTCGCCGGGCTGCGGCAGCACGAGGGCGCCAGCACGCGCTCGCCCTTGATCTCGACCACGCAGGCGCGGCAGTTGCCGTCGGGGCGGTAGCCCTCCTTGTAGCAGAGGTGCGGGATGTCGACGCCGTGGCGCTTCGCGGCCTGGATGATCGTCTCGCCCGCGAGGGCGGAGATCGTCTCGCCGTTCAGCTTGAAGTCGATGGTTTCGGCTTGCCGACCGGTTCGTTCATCTTCATCGCGGTACCCCTTTGGAACACGGATGAACACGGATAGACACGGATAAGGCGGATGAATGCAGGGCCGGAAGCGTACGATCGAACCGCGCCCGGTCCTCAATCAAACATCCGTGTTCATCCGTGTTCATCCGTGTCCCCGTCTTTGGGTCATTCCGTGCGCGCGCTCAAACCTCGTGCGGAAAGTGCTTCACCACGCAGCGGATCGGATTGGGCGCCGCCTGCCCCAGCCCGCAGATCGACGCGTCCGCCATCGCCTGCGACAGCTCCTCCAGGAGCGCCGCGTCCCACTTCGGCGCCTCCATCAGCTTCGCCGCCTTCGCGGTGCCCACGCGGCAGGGCGTGCACTGGCCGCAGGACTCGTCCTCGAAGAAGCGCATCATGTTGAGCGCCGCGTCGCGCGCCTTGTCGTGCTGCGAGAGCACGATCACCGCCGCCGAGCCGATGAAGCAGCCGTGCGGCTGCAGCGTGTCGAAGTCGAGCGGGATGTCGCCCATCGAGGCCGGCAGGATGCCGCCCGAGGCGCCGCCGGGCAGGTACGCGTAGAACTCGTGGCCCTCCAGCATCCCGCCGCAGTACTCGTCGATGAGCTCCTTCACCGTGATGCCCGCCGGCGCGAGGTGCACGCCGGGCCTCTTCACGCGGCCCGAGACCGAGAAGGAGCGCAGGCCCTTGCGGCCGTTGCGGCCGTGGGAGGCGAACCAGCCCGCCGCCCTTCTCGAGGATCTCGCGCACCCAGTAGAGCGTCTCGAAGTTGTGCTCGAGCGTCGGGCGGCCGAAGAGGCCGACCTGCGCGACGTAGGGCGGGCGCAGCCGCGGCATGCCCGCGCTTGCCCTCGATCGACTCGATCATCGCGGACTCCTCGCCGCAGATGTAGGCGCCGGCGCCGCGGCGAAGGTGGATCTCCGGCAAGCGGCCCCGGCGGGTCGGCCTTGAGCAGCCGCGATCTCCTTCTCGAGCGCCTCGCGGCAGGCGTGGTACTCGTCGCGCAGGTAGATCCAGATCCTCTCGATGCCCACCGCCCAGGCGGCCACGAGCATCGCCCTCCAGGAAGCGGTGCGGGTCGCGCTCGAGGTAGTGGCGGTCCTTGAAGGTGCCCGGGCTCGCCCTCGTCGATGTTCACGGCCATGTAG
>CAWGOH010000016.1:0-133317 GCA_963824135.1 uncultured beta proteobacterium
AGTGATGCGCAACCTCGCGTTCGAGCGGGCCCGCTACGGCAGGCGGCTCAGCGCGAACGCCAGCCGTCACATGGAAGGTCCACAATTGCTTTCAGCTCCATCCAACAGCTCATGCTCTGACTAGGACTCTTGCCATGCACATCGTCGTATTTGCCATTGCAATCCTGACCGCGTTTGCACAGGCGCACGCGCAAAGCGCGGCAACCGGCACCGCGCGAGAAGTGGCGCGCGGGCCGAGGACGGTGCCATTGTCGGCCGACGCGCTGTGCGCAAGGCTCACGCTCGAGGAGGTCACCGCCATCATGGGCAAGAATTTCGAGAAAAGGCCGCACACGTTGTATCCGGGGTGCAAGTACGGCGATAGCAAGGAGAAAGGCAAGATGCAGGTTCGCTATTTCACGCTCGGCAACAGCCGCTTGAGCGAAGCGAGTTGGCGGAAATTCGTGGAATCCGAAGGCAAAGGCAAGGTCGTTGAGCGTGACGGCGTACTGGTGAGCCGTTTCCGCGGGAACAAGTTCGGCACCGACAGTATCTGGTTCAAGGATCGGCAGGGTCGCGCCCTGGAGTTGAATGTCAACTCAGGACTTACCGAGGATCAGGCGGTGGCGCTGGCGAAGTCGGCGATTGACTGAGGTTCGACTGGCTGGAGCTCAAGCCTTGCAGGCGCGCCCCGGCGAAGCGGTCAGTGGCTGGCCGCTCAACGGAATCGTGAGGGGGTACAAATGAACCACCGTGCAAGTTGGGTGCTTCTTCTCGCTTTGGGGGTGCTCGTGTTCGTGGTCAGCGCGATGTGGTGGACCGACTTTCTCGCGTCGAACCTGTGTCACGACGCTGGAGGGGATTTCAAGAATGGTGAGTGCGTCAGTGCCATGACGGCCATCCCGATCCTGTGGGACGCGCCGTGGCGGCGAATTGCCGTCACGCTTCTCCCACCGGGCATCTTTGCAGTCATCGTGGTCGCAGTGATATGGAAACTCATGCGGAGGTAACGCGGGTGGCAGCAACTCCGATTGACCAGCGGATCGCAGGGCTTCCGGACTGGCGAGGTGAGCTTCTCGCCCAGCTCAGGGCCTCGATCAGAGCCGCCGATCCGTCGAAGCTGTTCAATTCAAGCCTCGACGGAAAGGTCAGGAGAGCCATCGACTTTCCGCAAGGCGCAGTGGTCAACACTGGCGCGCTCATCGCTTTGGTTCAAGCCGCCGCGGCCTTCAACAAGGCTTCCGCCAGCGGCAAGCCAAAGCGTGCGGCCTGACACGGCACCCATGCCCAATCCGGGCGCGCAAGCCCTCGCCATCGGCGCCTGTCTTAGTGCGGCGGCGGCAGTGGCGCATCTTGCGTGCATCGTCATCGGCGCGTCCGCCTACCGCTTCATGGGCGCCGGGGAGAAGATGGCCCGCGCCGCCGAAGCCGGCAAGGTCCAACCCACGCTTGTCACGCTGGCTATCGCAGGAGTTCTTTCCGGCTGGGCCGTCTATGCGCTATCGGGTGCTGGCATCATCGGTCGCCTGCCGTTCACCAAGCTCGTTCTCCTGGTCATCTGTTCCATCTACATAGGCAGGGCAGTTGCTTTCCCGCTGCTCAGGGCCGTCTTTCCCGAAAACTCCGAGACTTTCTGGCTGGTTTCCTCCGGCATCTGCCTCTGCATCGGCCTCGTGCATGCCTATGGGCTCGCCTTGAACTGGCGGATGCTGTGAGGCCTGACATTGCCATTCGGAGCGAGACCGATGCCGACGTGAATGCAATTGGCGATGTGACGGCTGCCGCGTTCAAGACGCTGGACATCAGCAATCACACGGAGCACTTCATCATCGAGGCACTGCGTGCCGCCAAGGCCCTGGTGATTTCGCTCGTCGCGGATTTGGATGGTGAGGTCATAGGACACATTGCGTTCTCTCCAGTGACAATTTCGGATGGGAGCCGCGGGTGGCATGGCCTCGGACCCGTTTCGGTCCTGCCGGCCTATCAACGGCAGGGCGTTGGAAAGGCCCTGATACGGGAAGGTCTGTCACGCCTGAAAGCCATGAACGCCCAAGGATGCTGTCTCGTGGGACACCCGGACTATTACAGGCAGTTCGGGTTCCGGAACCCTTCCGGCCTGGTGGTCGAGGGGGTGCCGCCGGAGGTCTTCTTCGCGCTATCTTTCGATGGGCACTACCCAGAGGGCATCGTCACCTTTCACGAAGGCTTCAAAGTGGAAGGTCATACCGGTGGCTAACCCAAGGAGCGCTTCCGTGAGAAAGCTCATCGCATCTACGTTCGCGTCGCTTGACGGAATCATGCAGGCACCCGGCGGACCGGAAGAAGACCCCACTGGCGGTTTTGCCCTTGGCGGCTGGATGTTCGGCCTACGGGGACGAAAGCATGGACATCTCGGCATCGGGTTTCGACGGCAAGGATCGCGAGCTGGTGCTCGGGCGCAGGACCTATCAGATATTCGAAGCGTACTGGCCCTATCAGCCGGATGACCATCCGATCGCGAAGACGCTCAATGCAGCGAAAAAGCATGTTGCTTCGCGCACGTTGACGACGCTCCACTGGAACAACTCGACCCTGCTCCACGGCGATGTCGTCTCGGCAATCATCGCTCTCAAGGCCCAGCCGGGCCCCGACCTGCAGATGATCGGCAGCGGCAATTTGATTCAAACGCTCCAGGCCGCCTCACTGATCGACGAGTACAACGTGTGGACTTTTCCAGTGGTGCTTGGGCGGGGCAAGCGCCTCTTCAGCGAGACTGCCAAGCCATCGGCGCTGCGGCTCGTTCGCTCCCAGGTTTCGACCACCGGCGTCGTGATGAGTACCTATGTGCCAGACGGCGATATCCAGCCCGGTTCGTTCGCGAGTATCGAGCCGAGCGAGAGGGAGTTGGCCCGACGCAAAACGATGGCGAATGGGATGTGGTGAGGTGAAGAGGAGAGTGCGCGCTGACTACCGGCGAACCCAAGCGCTTCGGCCCGGATCGAGCGGCGTGCCGTGCATCTGACGGTCCTTCACATCAAGTTGGTCCATACTGAGATCTTTATATGCGACAAATTTCAATGGGAAACGCAATGAACACATCTCCTGAGACCGTCATGGGACTCGCCGCCACGTCACAGCGCTTCGCGCTGCGCGGCTTGGCTGCGGCCATCGCGGTGCTGGCGCTGGGTTGGCCTGCGGTGGCTTCGGCTGACTGTGTGGATACGCGCAAGCCAACGGCGGGCGAGATGGAGTTTCATAGCCGCGCCATGGCCGCGCTCGTGGCGGCGTTGCCGCCCGTGCCCGCGGGCGGCAAGTTGCAGAACCCGGACAGCGTGACCACGCTCGGCCAGCAGTGCAAGGGATCGACGGGCGACTTCAAGCTGGAGGCTGTTCGGTTCTATGAGCTGAACTATCGAAAGTCGATCGTGTCCGTGGCAATGAACGTGACAGGGCTGCCCGCAACTGACAACATTCTGTCGGCGGCTTACGGCTCTGCCAGCCCCAAAGGCAGTGCAGGGCTGAAAGTGAACAACGTCGTGTGGAGGGTCAGCGGCTCCGATTCGCCGCTGCGCCAGGCGCTGGTCGATTCGATAGACCGCGCGCGCTTGCAGGCATTGGTGGGCAAGCCGTTGCCCTCTGTCGCGGAATCCCGGGCCTTGGCGGCTCAACGAGGCCCTTGAATACCAACCGAACGGACAACGTGGAAGCTCAAACAGTACTCGACCAATGGCTGGCCAAGTTGCGCGCGGTGACTTATCAGGAATTGGCGGCGCGAGTCGACACGGTCACCACCGATGAAATTGCCCGCGATCGCGAACGTTCGTGGCAGGTGGAGGTCGAGGTACTTTGGGACGACAAGCCCGATGGCAATATCCGCGTGATGGTCTCGATCGACGACGGAGGGCTGCGCGACTTCGTCCCGTTGACCGGCGAATTCATCAAGTCCCCGTCGGGGGAGTTCGTCGGTGAATGACCGGCTGCAATCCAGCTGAGCCGCCGCTATCGCGGGCGGCAGCATGTCGAGCAAGACCAAAAGACAACAGGAGTGAACCATGGGGAAGATCGGTCGCATTTCGTGCATTGCGTGCTCGGGCGCCATCGCCGCGCTGGTGGCGTTTCCCGCGCTGGCCCAGGCAGTGAAAGTGACGCCGCTCGGCGGCGTCGAGGGCGAGTTCTGCCCGCAGGATCGCGCGCTGGTCTTCGAGGACCCGAACGGCACGCGCATCCTCTACGACCCCGGCCGCACCGTAGCCGGCCCCGACGATCCGCGGCTCGGCAGGATCGACATCATCCTCGTGAGCCACATGCACGGCGACCACGTTGGCAACGCGCACGGCAAGGCGTCGAATTCCGGCACCTGCGACAAGCCGGACATGTCGGTGTCGGCGATGCCGAACTCCAACGCGGTGAACATCGCCCTGGCCAAGAAGTCGAAGATCGTGACCGGAAGCGAGATGCCGCCCTTCTTCGCGGCGAAGCTGAAGGCCAACGGCGGCGATCCCGCGAACTCGATGCTGGCGCGCTTCGGGGGCAGCGTGACCGTGGGCGGCGTGCGCATCGCGACGGTCTCGGCGCTGCACAGCAACGGCGTCGATCCCGACTACATCGGCGGCGACCTTGGCAAGGCCATGAAGGAGGCGGGCATTGCCGGTGACGTGGGCCTCGCGACGGGCTACGTCCTCAGGTTCAGCAACGGGCTGGTGGCGTACCTCTCGGGTGACACCGGCATCACGGCCGACCAGGACCAGGTCGTGCGCGGCCACTACGGCGCGAAGCTCGCCGTCATGAACATCGGCGACGGCTTCACCACCGGGCCGGTAGAGGCCGCCTACGTCATCAACGACCTCGTGAAGCCCGCGTCCGTCATCGCCTCGCACGCGAACGAGGTCGGCACCGTGAAGGGAAAGGTTCGCCCGGGAAGCAAGACGGAAGCGTTCGTGAAGGCCGTGAGGGTGCCGGTGCACATCCCGCTTTCCGGCAGGACCATGGAATTCGATGGCGCTGGCAAATGCACGGCTGGCTGCTGAGCGGCGGGCGCCCCTTGTCGCAGGACGGCACCGTTGCCGGTAGCCCAACCCGGTTGTTGGAGAGCACATGATTTTTGCGCTGGATTCGGACGACGGCAGCTTGCTGGCCCTCGCGTCGCACGCCGAGGCTGCGGCGCATTGCAAGGGCATCGACGTCAGGGATGGATACTGGCTGTTCTTCGATGACGACGGATCGCCGCTCGAGGCCCGGTTCGAGCGGCCGGACCTGCCGGACGATTCCAACCCGAGCGTCGGCGCCTACACGTTGCAGCGGGCGATGTCGGGAATGTGGCTCCAGGAGCGGCTTGGCCAGGTCAAGAAGGTGCGGGGCTGTGGCTTGAAGTCGGTGGACGAGCTCGTCGAGACCCTGAGGATCAACCGCGGCAAGCGCGCCGCGCAGTTGTCCGGGCAGGGGAAGCGTGCGTCATAACCGGCCCGCTTGAAGGCATCCAATGTCCTGCGAAGAGTGCCGGGAGCTGTCGACCCACTCGTTTCGGACGGCGGAGGACCTGATCCATGCGATCCGGCTCGCGACGGAGGAAGTGGACCGCGGCGTGCTTTGCCGGGTGACGGCACGCACCCTCGCGGCGAATGAGCAGGAGGCGCTGGACTCTTCGCTGGCCAGCGGCGCGCTGCCCAACAGCGTGAGCTATCGCTTCCGCTGCGTGGTGTGCGGAGACCAGTTCGCGCTCCTCGCGGACACGAGCAGCGGCCTGGGAAGCTGGACCCGGGAGCCATCCATCCCGGCCCGTCTTGCTCGCCCTGACCGCTGCGAACGGTGACCTCGGCGCAAGCGGATCTCGGCTTCACCTATCGGGCTTCGGGCCGCGATACGGTGCGCATCCTTCGCCACGGCAGGGAGGTCTCCGTGCTGCGGGGCAAGTCCGCGGAGCGGTTCCTGGGCAAGGCCGAGGGCGCATCCCCGGAGGCCGTCCAGCAGCTCTGCGCCAGGGCCACCGGCAACTACAAGCGAGGCAACGAAGGGCTTGCCGCCTCAGCGCAAGAGATTGCCGAATCCCGAATGAACTACCTCGAGCGCAATCGACGCAGCTGGAATGACGGGGTCATGTCGACCAGCAAGTGGGCGCAACCGGTCGACGGGGCAACCATCGCGGCGGCCCGCGCGGGGCGCTGGGAGGTGTTCCTCACGCCAAGGACGCCGGTACCCAGGGCGTGGTTTCCCGACATCGCCGGCAAGGAAGTCCTCTGCCTGGCGTCCGGCGGCGGGCAGCAGGCTCCCGATTTTCGCGGCCGCGGGCGCGATCGTCGCCAGCTTCGATCTCTCCGACGAACAGCTGCGAAAGGACCAGCTGGTCGCCGAGCGCGAAGGGCTCGGCATTCGCTGCGTCCAGGGCGACATGGCGGACCTGGGTTGCTTTCCGGATGCATCGTTCGACCTGATCTTCCACCCGGCGTCGAACGTCTTCGCCAGGAGCCTGGAGCCGGTCTGGCGCGAGTGCCATCGCGTCATCCGGCCCGGCGGCGCCCTGCTGTCCGGGTTCATGAATCCCGCGGTGTTCCTGTTCGACCACGACGAGGCCGACGCGACGGGAGAGCTGGTCGTCCGGTACTCGTTGCCCTACTCGGACGAGGAAAGCCTGCCTCCGGACAGGTTGAGCGCCAGGATCGAGGCAGGCGAGCCCCACGAGTTCAGCCACTCGCTGACCTCGCAGATCGGCGGGCAGGCGCAGGCCGGATTCGTGATCGCGGGCCTTTACGAGGATCACTGGCACGACGACAGCTGGCTGTTCAGCAATCGCTCGCCCGTGTGCATCGCGACCCGGGCGGTCCGTCCGGCATGACCGCATTCGCCGCCCTGCTTCGTGGCGTGAACATCGGCAAGGCGAAGCGCGTGCCGATGGCCGAGTTGCAGGCGCTGCTCGGCGGCCTGGGATACGACCGGGTCAGCACGCTGCTGAACAGCGGCAACGCCGTCTTCCACGCGGCCAAGGGCGCGCCGGCGGCGCATGCCGCGAAGATCGCCGGGGCCCTCTCGGCGAAGTTCGGCTTCGACGTGCCCGTGGTCGTGAAGTCGCTCCCGGATCTTCGGGCCATCGTCCGCGAGAACAGCCTTGCCGAAGCCGCTCCCGACCACGCCCGCCTCTTCACCGTCTTCGCACAGGAAGGGAAGGCCCTGGAGGGCCTTGCTTCCCTTGCGGGCCTGCTGGACCCGTCGGAGCGGTTCCTCATCGGCAAGCATGCCGCCTACCTGCACTGTCCGGGCGGCCTGCTTGCAAGCCGGGCCGGCGAGGCCTTGATGGGAAGGGCGGGCAACGCCGTCACGACGCGGAACTGGGCTACGGTGCTCAAGCTGTGCTCGCGCGCAGGGGAGGGGATGCCATGAAGAAGGCTGCTCCGGCCGCGAACCCCGACGCCTACGTCGCCTCGCTGGAGGGGTGGCAGCGCCAATGCGTGGAGTCGCTGCGCGCGGCGGTGCGGGCGAGCGCCAGCCTCGAGGAGGTCGTGAAGTGGGGTCACCTGGTCTACCTGTCGAATGGCCCTGTCCTGCTCATCCGGGCCGAGGAGAAGCGGGTGCTCTTCGGCTTCTGGCGCGGGCAACGACTTCGCGCCCTCGAGGAGCGGCTGAAGCCCGGCGGGAAGTACGAGATGGCCACGATCGAGCTGCGCGAGAACGAGACGCTCGACCCCGCGACGGCGCGGCGCCTGGCCCGGCAGGCGGTCGCCCTGAACAAGTCCCTCGGCAATCCGCAGGACGCAGCCAGGTGAGCGCCCCATGCGAATCGAAACCGACGATCTTTCACGTCCCCAGGTGCACGCTCTCCTGAGCGAGCACCTGGCGAACATGCACGAGCTGTCGCCGCCCGAGAACGTCTTCGCCCTGGACCTCTCGAAGCTGCGCGCGCCGGACATCACCTTCTGGACGGTGTGGGACGGCGACCTCCTGCTCGGCTGCGGCGCGCTCAAGGAGCTGACCCCCGCGCACGGCGAAGTGAAGTCCATGCGCACGCCGAAGGCGCTGCGCCGCCGGGGAGCGGGCCGGGCGGTTCTCGCCCACATCGTCGCGGTCGCCAGGCAGCGCGGCTACGAGACCCTCAGCCTCGAGACCGGGTCGCATCCGGCCTTCCTGCCCGCGCAGATGCTGTACCGGAGCTTCGGCTTCACCTGCTGCGGCCCGTTCGGAAGCTACCGCGAGGATCCCCACAGCGTCTTCATGACGCTGCGCATTGCCGGCGGCGCGGCCTGACCCCGGGACGCCGTATCATGGCGGGCATGGCCACCGCCACGAAGCGCAAGACCCCCTCGAAGGGCAAACCGCCTCCCAAGCGGGCCTCGAAGCCCGCGGCGCGGCCGTTCCTTCGCTTCTATCATTCCGTGGAGCTGCGCAAGAAGACACTTTCGGTCGCTCGACAGGATCGAGCGGGCGAAGGATGCCACCGCGCACCGCGACGACCTGGCGGACGTGGTGGTGGAACTCACGAACGAGGGCCTGGACTTCTATTTCATGGGGCCGCTCAGGCTTGCGAAGGCGGGCTTCGTCCTGGAGCAGTCGGCCAACGTCGGCATGAAGGGGGTGCAGCAGGTCATGGCCTCCGTCGTCCGCCAGATCATCGGCCGCATGGGAAGCCCGCAGCTGCTTTCCGTGTGCGGCTCCATCCGGCAGTTCATGCTCTGACCACAAGTGGCCGCAAGGAGAAGCGATCGTGTCGAAACAGCAGATTCCCGGGACCCTGGAGCTTGTCCGCGGCGACGCCGTGCTGGGCACCATCGAGGTGAACCCGGGCGAGCGCGACTTCCCGTGGTACAGCGGCGCCTTCCGCCCCTCGGCGCAGTTCGAGCCCGTCCGCGAGCTCTTCGAGCAGGAGCTGCGGCTGCTGCAAGCCAACAAGTCCGACGACTCCGCCCAGTGGGACGACTGGGAATCCGTCCACGCGGAGCTGCATGATCCGGGGCTGCGGCTGCGCTCCCCCGACGGTTCCTACGAGGCCGACGAGATCCTCATCCACATCGACGGAAAAGAGGCGTGGTGGCGCGTCGAGTGAGGGGCGCCGGAGTGCGCGATAATGCCGGGCTTCTGCCCAGGGAGAGAAGAACTTGTCCGCCCAGGAATTGCGCGTCAACGACGTCGTCTTCCACATGTCCGTCAGCTCGGAGCTGTACACGCAGACCTCGCAGAGCAACTCGTTCGTGCTGGGGAAGTCGCAGGAGATGGTGGATTTCCTCAGGAAGCAGCTCGAGGGGCGCGAGGTGCGCAACATCGTCGACCTGGGGATCTACAAGGGCGGCAGCTGCGTCCTCTACAACGAGCTCTTCAAGCCGTCGAAGCTCGTGGCCCTGGACCTGCAGAGCGACGAGATCGCGCCGCTGACGCAGTACATCAAGGACCGGGGCCTGGAGACCACGGTCCGGCCGTACTACCGGACGGACCAATCGGACAGACCTGCGCTGCGCAGGATCTACGAGGCCGAGTTCGGCGCGGGGCTCCTCGACCTGGTCGTGGACGATGCCTCGCACCTCTACGAGCCCACGCGCGCCAGCTTCAACTTCCTCTTCCCGAAGGTGCGCCCCGGCGGGCTGTACGTGATCGAGGACTGGGCCTGGAGCCACTGGCCCGGCGACGAATGGCAGAAGCCGGTGGGCTTCTTCGCCGGCAAGAAGCCGCTTTCCGTCCTCGTGTTCGAGGTCGTCATGACCTGCGCCTCGACGCTCGAGGGGGCCGTCAAGTCCGTCGTGGTGACGGGGAACAGCGTCTACATCGAGCGCGGTCACCGGCCGCTGGGCGACGACTTCGACGTGGGCCAATCCTTCCTCTCGCAGGGCCGTCCCTGGGGTCCGGAGCGGGCGGCGTAGGGCAAGGCGCGGGTCGAGGACCGCACGCATGCAGGCCCTGGATGGCGTCACCCTCCGCACGGAGCGCCTTCTGCTCCGCCCCCTGCGGCGCGGCGACCGAGGAGTCGCTCTTCGCCCTCTATTCCGATCCGGCGTTCATGCGGTACTGGAGCACGCCTCCCTGGACGGCGCCCGCGGAGGCCGAAAGGGTCATCGAGGAGGACCTGGCCGCGATGCCCGCCGGCCAGAACCTGCGGCTGGGAATCCAGGCCGCGGATGGCGAAGCGCTCATCGGCACCTGCAGCCTCTTCGCCTTCCACGAGCCCAGCCGCCGCGCCGAGCTGGGATACGGCCTCGCGCCGGCCGCCTGGGGCCGCGGTTACATGACCGAGGCGCTTTCGGCACTCCTCGAGTTCGCGTTCGGGCCGCTCGGCCTCAATCGCATCGAGGCGGACATCGACCCGGGGAACGAAGCCTCCGCGCGCGCGCTGGCCCGCCTGGGATTCGTGCAGGAGGGGTACTTCCGCGAGCGCTGGATCGTCGGCGGCCAGGTCTCCCATTCCGCCATGTACGGCCTGCTGCGCGCGGATTGGGAGGGCCGGCGATGAGGAAGCTCACGCTGCTGCCGCTCCTCGCCCTCGCCGCGTGCCTGGGCGCCTGCAGCCGCCCCGCGCCGCTGTCGCCGGAGCTCCAGGCGATCCGCTGCCCCACGAACCGGCCGGCGCACGCAGCAGCGACCTTCGCGAACGCCCGCATCACCTTCGTGTGCATCAGCGAGGAGCTGGCGGATTCGCCCCACCTGCTCAAGTGCGACCTGGAAAGCCGCCCGATGATCTGCGAGGACGACGGCTCGCTCCTCTTCAGCCGCAGCCCGGAGGGCGTCGTCTACGCCGGCCTGCTGCCGGGGGAATACAAGCGCAAGGACCCGGAGGCGCTCTACGGCGGCTCGCGCCTCACGGTGAACTTCCGGAAGAACGCTCCCCGGACCTCGACCTTCGAGGAGGAGGAGACCGACTGGAGGTTCCTCATTCCGCGCGTGGCCACGCTGCTGCCGCGCGGCTTCACCCTGGTCAAGGGAACGCTCTGCGACCGCACCGCCACCGTGCTCGGCTCCGGCACCTGCAACCTGGAGGCGAGGTCCGCCTCGCTCTACTGGCACATCTCCGTGGCCATCCACGCCGAGCGGGGGACGCCGATCCTCGAGGAGGAGTACCGCGCCGAGCTCACGCGCTGGCTCGAGCTCCTCGGCATGCTGGTGAAGGAGCCGGCCAAGTGAAGACTGGCGCCCGCATCGAGACGGCCCGCCTCGCCCTGCGGCCCGTCGAGCGGTCGGACCTTCCGGATCTCCTCGAGGTCAACGGCGACCCCGAGGTGACGCGGTTCCTTCCGTACCCGACATGGAAGTCGCTGGACGATGGCGCCGCATGGTTCGACCGCATGGACGCCCTGGCCGCCTCCGGCACCGCCCAGCAACTCGTGGTCGTCCACGCCGCAGACAGCAAGGTCGTCGGCACGGTGCTGCTCTTCCGGTTCGACCAGGGCAGCTCCCGGCTCGAGCTCGGCTACGTCCTGGGCCGGAAGTACTGGCGGCAGGGCCTCATGCGCGAGGCGCTCTGCGCGGCCTGCGCGCACGTGTTCTCGGCCATGGACATCCGGCGCGTCGAGGCCGAGGTGAACCCCGCGAACGTCGCGTCCACCGCGCTCCTGCAGCGGGTGGGCTTCATCCTGGAGGGGCGGCTTCGCCAGCGCTGGGTGTCCGGCGGCGTCCCCTACGACACGAACCTGTACGGGTACCTTGCCGACGACTGGCGGCGCGGCGGGAATGCGGCCTGAGCGATCGCCAGGAAATCCAGCGGGGACAGGGGCCATGAAAGCGATCGTCACGGAGCGCCTGACGCTGGAACCGCAGGTCACCGCGCACGCCGAGGAGATGTTCCGCGTTCTCGGCGACCCCGCGATCTACGAGCACGAGAACGAGCCGCCGCCTTCCGTCGAGTGGCTGCGCGAGCGCTACCGGAAGCTGGAGTCGCGCCGCTCGCCGGATGGCCGGGAGGGGTGGCTCAACTGGGTCCTGCGCCTTTCCTCGTCGGAGCCCATCGGGTACGTCCAGGCCACGGTGCACGAGGACGGCCGGGCCTTGATCGCCTACGAGCTCGCGAGCCGGTACTGGGGCCGCGGCCTCGCGCAGGAGGCGGTCCGCGCGATGATCGCGGAGCTCGCGCGCGGCCACGGGGTCGGCCGGCTCGCCGCCGTCCTGAAGGCATCCAACGGCCGCTCGCAGCGCCTGCTCGAGCGCCTGGGCTTCGTGCTCGCCTCCCCCGGGCTGCGCGAGGAGCTGCGGGTCGAGCCCGACGAGCTGCTCATGGTCCGCGAGGCTTGAGGCGGCATGCCGAGCCCCAAGGCGACCGGCCGCCCGGTGTTCTTCCGGAACGCGGAGGAATTCCGCGCCTGGCTCGAGAAGCATGGCGCGAGGGCGAGCGAGCTCCTCGTGGGCTTCCACAAGGTCGGCACGGGCAAGCCCAGCCTCACCTGGCCGCAATCCGTCGACGAGGCGCTTTGCTTCGGATGGATCGACGGCGTGCGCAAGCGCATCGACGACGGGGCCTACCAGATCCGCTTCACTCCGCGGAAGGCGAAATCCACCTGGAGCGCGGTCAACGTGAGGCGGGTCGAGGCGCTCATCGCCGAGGGGCGGATGCGGCCCGCCGGCCTCGAGGCCTTCGCGAGGCGGCTGGAGGCCAACTCCGGCATCTACTCGTACGAGCAGGCGGCGCCCCTCGCCCTGACGCCGGACGAGGTCAAGGCGTTCCGGCGCAACAAGGCGGCGTGGGAGTATTTCGAGACGGTCGCGCCGGGTTACCGCAAGGCCGTGATTCACTGGATCGCCAGCGCGAAGAAGGAGGAGACCCGGGCGCGGCGGCTGGCGAAGCTCATCGAAAGTTGCGCGGCCGGTGTACGCTTGCTGTCCTGAAATGAAGCGCGCCCAAATCCGGATCGCACGCCCCGTCCGCGCCCTCGAGCGCGCGGCGGCCATGTATTGCCAGGGGCTCGGCCTGCGCGAGATCGGCCGCTTCGACGACCACGAGGGCTTCGACGGCATCATGCTGGGCGCCGCCGGGGCCGACTACCACTTCGAGTTCACGCACTGCCGCGCCCATCCGGTGCGGCCGCAGCCCACCGCCGAGGACCTGGTCGTGCTCTACCTTCCGGAGCGCGCGGAGTGGGTAGCGGCCTGCGCGCGCATGCTCGACGCGGGCTTTCGCGAGGTCGAGTCCTTCAACCCCTACTGGCAAAGGCTCGGGCGCACGTTCGAGGATCCCGACGGCTACCGCACCGTCCTCCAGAACGCCGGGTGGATGGCGTGATCCTCACGCCCTGCAACTGCAACCGCTCGCTCGCGGTGCTGGGCGGGCTTTTCGCCTCGCTTGCCGCGTGCGCCTTCCTGGCGGAGGACATCTGCCTCGACCGCGGCGGCCGGGTGAGCGACGCGGCCTGGGCGTGCGAGCTCGCCTCCGGAGCGGACGTCTCGCTGTGGTCCCTCCTGTCGCCGTCGGGCATGGCGCTGGCGGCGCTGGCCGTCGGCGTGCCCGTGGCGCTCGTCGTGAACGCCGTCGGCAAGCGCTTCATCGTCGCCTGCGGCCTGCCGGCGAACTGAGGCGATGGAAGTCGCGATCGACCACCTCTACCGGCACGCGCACCTGACGGAGGCCGTCGCGCGCCTCATCTACGAGGAATTCTGGAAGGACGTGGAGAACGGCCTGACGGAGGACTATCTCGTGGCGCACCTGCGCAATACCGGCGACCCCGCCCGCATTCCCCTCTCGCTCGTGGCCCTGGCCGACGGCCGGCTCGCGGGAACGGTGAACCTCATCGACAACGACGACCGCAAGCGCACGCACCTGCATCCCTGGCTCGCGGCGATGGTGGTGGTGGAGGACCTTCGCGGAAAGGGCATCGGCACGAAGCTCGTGCAGGCGCTCCTCGCGGAAGCCCGGCGCCTGGGCTTCGACAGCGTCTATTTCGGCACCGACGGGCCGGGCTTCTACACGCGGCTCGGCGCCGTGCTCCACGAGCAGGTCACGCCGGAGTTCTGCATCATGCGTTTCCCGCTGGGGGCTTGAGGGCATGGCGGACGCCGTGCTCTTCGCGGGGCCGGGCCTGCGCGCGCTGGAATGCGGCGAGGCAGGACGTCCCGGCGCTGCAGCGCTTCTTCGAGGAGAACCCGGAGTACTTTCTCGCCGTGTCCGGCGAGGGGCCGCACGCGGGCCAGGCGCGGGAGGAATTCGAGGATCGCCCGCCCCCCGGCTGGCCCTGGGACGGCAAGTGGATGCTCCGCTTCGTCGATGCCGACGGCGCGATGGTGGCGCTGGCCGACGTCGTGTCGAACCTCCTCGCGCCCGGGGTGTGGCACGTCGGGCTCTTCATCGTGGCCACGCGGCTGCACGGCAGCGGCCGGGCGAGCGAAGCCTTCGGCGCGCTCGAGGGCTGGGTCCGGGACGGCGGCGCGCAGTGGCTGCGGCTCAACGTGGCCGTCGGCAACACGCGCGCGGAGCGCTTCTGGGAGCGGACGGGATTCGCCGAGGTCCGCAGGCGCGAGGGCGTGCGGATCGGCAGGCAGGACAACACGATGCGGGTCATGCTGAAGCCCCTGGCGGGCGGAAGCTTCGCGGAATACCTCGCGCGAGTCCCCCGCGACCGCCCCGAATCCTCCTAGGCGGCCGGCGATGCTCGAAGCGTTCAAGTCCAGGATGAAGGTGCTCAAGCGCGAGACCTACGCGCTGTACCTGGCCGCGCGCCACCCCGGAACGCCCTGGTACGCGAAGGCGTTCGTCGCGGTCGTGGTCGCGTACGCCGTGAGCCCCATCGACCTGATTCCGGACTTCATCCCCGTGCTGGGGTTCCTGGACGACCTCGTGCTCCTGCCGGTGGGCATCTGGATCGCGATCCGGATGATCCCGGCCGGCGTCCTGGAGGAGTGCCGCGCCCGGGCGCACGAATCCCTGGCGCAGGGGCAGCCTTCGGGGCGCGCGGCGGCGATCGTCGTTGTCGCCATCTGGGTCGTCCTGGCTGCGCTGGCCGCGATGTGGGGCTGGGAGGCCTTCGGGCCGCGCGGTCCTTGATCTGGGTGAACTCGGCCCGGCGCGGAGGGAATACCATCGCCCCATGGACCAGGAACACCTGATCACCTCCGCGGCGCGCCTGGTCGAGATGGCGGGCGTCGCGGTCCTGCTCTTCGGGGCGCTTCTCGCCGCCGGGGCCTTCGCGTGGCGCATTTCGCGCAGCGTGCATTTCCACGACGCCTATCACGGACTTCGCGCCGACCTCGGCCGCGCGATCCTGCTGGGCCTGGAGCTCCTCGTCATCGCCGACATCATCGGGACCGTGGCCATCCAGCCCACGTTCCAGAACCTGGGCGTGCTGGCCGTGATCGTCGCCATCCGCACGCTGCTCAGCTTCACGCTCGAGCTCGAGGTGAGCGGGCGCTGGCCGTGGCAGCGGGAATTGCCGGAAGAGAAGCCGGCCCGATGACGGCGCAGCCGACGGCCGGCTACTCCGGCACGCCGCTCGCGAAGAAGCTCGGCATCAAGCCCGGGATGTCCGTGTGCGCCATCGACGCGCCCGCGGGCTACCGGGACCTGCTCGCGCCCATCCCCGAAGGCGTGCGCTTCGTCGCGAAGGCTTCCGCATCCACCGACATCGTGCACGCCTTCGCGACGCGCAAGGCGACGCTTGCCGAGGCGCTCGGCGCACTTCGCGTGGCGATCCGTCCCGATTGCGCGTTGTGGGTGTCGTGGCCGAAGAAGGCGGCGAAGGTGCCCACCGACATCACGGAGGACGTGATCCGCGAGCTCGCGCTGCCGCTGGGTCTCGTGGACGTGAAGGTGTGCGCCGTGGACGCGGTGTGGTCCGGGCTCAAGCTCGTGATCCGCAAGGAGCTGCGCGGCGCCGCTGCCGGGCGATGGAACGAAGTCAACGCCTCGCGCGTCGAAGCGTTGAAGCTTCAGTGGCCGCGACGCGGCCCATTCCGACGATCCCGTCGCCAACCGGAGACAACAGATGCGCAAGATCCTCGCCACGACCTGCCTCGCCCTGCTGGGCGCCACGCCGCTGCTCGGGAGCGCCGCCGACGTGGACGTGCGGGTGATCCTGTCGGGCGAGATCGCGCCCGGCGTGTACGGCCGCGTGGACTTCGGCACGGCGCCGCCGCCGCCCGTCCTGTACGCGAAGCCCGTCGTCATCGCCCCGCTTGCCGGGGCCGCCCGCCAGGCCGCTCTACCTGCACGTCCCGCCGGGCCACGCGAAGCACTGGAGCAAGCACTGCCAGCGCTACAACGCCTGCGGGCAGCCGGTCTACTTCGTGAAGTCGGCCGAGTACGAACCCGGCTACAAGGCCAAGGGCAAGAAGGAAAAATAGAAAAGGGGACGGTTCCAGGAACCGTCCCCTTTTCCTAGCCGAGCTGCGCGGTGAGGTGGCGCAGCCGATCGGCGCCGTCGCGCAGCATCGCGAACGCGAAGGCCGGGTGCGTCTTGATGGCTGCCATGAGCGAGGCGCGGTCGACGGAGAGCAGCTCGCACTCCGTCTCGGAGATGGCCGTGGCCGAGCGCGGCGACTGGTCCACCAGCGCCATCTCGCCGAAGGTGCCGCCGGGGTTCACCAGGGCCACGAGGCGGTTCTGCACGCCGATGGCGACCTTGCCTTCCTTCACCACGTACATGCACGCGCCGGACTGGCCCTCGCGCATGATCACCGACTGCTGGCGGTAGCGCGCGACGGCCGAGCGCGGGAGCGCGGCCTCGAGGCTCGCGAGCAGCGCCGGGGCGAAGACGGGCGGCTCGCCGTCGCGCGCCGCGATGGGGACGCGCCGTGCCGCGAGCCGCGCGGTCACGAAACGGATGCGGTCGTACATCACGCTCATCAGCATCACGGCGAATTCGGGCATGCGCGAGATCGCCGCGCCCAGCTCCCCCGCGTTCATCGAGTACGCGGCGCATTCGGTCTTCGCGAGGGCCGAGGCGCTGCGCGGCTGTTCCGTGATCACGGCCCCCTCGCCGAAGATCTCGCCCTCGCCCAGGGAGTCGATCGGCCGGCCCCCGGCGAGGATCGTCACCTGCCCCGCGGCAATGAAGTACATGCGGCTTTCGGAGCCGCGGGAGAAGAGCCCGCCCGAGGACGACTTCTGGTCCTGGGCGAATATCGTGGCGCCCGCGGCGAACTTCTCCGCGCGTCCGCAGGCCTGGAATATCTTCGCCGCGATGGCGCGGTCGTAGAACTGGCTGGTTGCGGCCTTCGGGGAGGCGGCGGCCGCAGGGGCCGGGGCGGGAGCGGGGGACATTGCAGGTGCGGCCGGGGCCGCGGGTTGCGGATTCGTGAAGTCCAGCTCTTCCATGGCGCGGGAATTTGCTACGGTCGGCGAAAGTGCAATTATAGTCCCCATGCCCGGGGGTCCTGAAGGGATGCCATCGTGAAGATCGACCGCCTGGACCACTTCGTCCTCACCGTCGCCGACCCGGAGGCGACCTGCGCCTTCTACTCCCGCGTGCTCGGCATGCAGCCCATCACCTTCGGTGGCGGGCGCAAGGCCCTCGCGTTCGGCGCGCAGAAGATCAACCTGCACCAGGCCGGGCGCGAGTTCGAGCCCAAGGCCGCGCGGCCCACGCCGGGCTCGGGCGACTTCTGCCTCGTCACTTCCGTTCCCCTGGCGGAGGTGATCGCGCACCTCGAGGCCTGTGGCGTCGCGATCATCGAGGGCCCGGTGGCGAAGACCGGCGCCACGGGGCCCCTGCGTTCGGTCTATTTCCGCGATCCCGACCTCAATCTCGTCGAAGTGTCGAACCTCGAGTAGGCCCGGGGGAAAGGAGCTTGCCATGGTGAGCGTCGCCGCAGCCCGCAGGATCGCGATGGCCTGTCCCGAAGCCGCCGAGGGCGCGCACATGGGGCACCCGGATTTCCGCGTCGGCGGGAAGATCTTCATGACCCTCTGGCCGGCGGACAAGCGCGCGGTGGTGAAGCTCCCGATCGCGGACCAGCAGGCCCTCGTGCAGATGGATCCCGACGCGTTCTCGCTGGGAGGCTGGTCGCACCAGGGGTGGACCCGCGTGCAGCTCGCCCGGGTGAACGCGGGGCAGCTGCGGCTCCTCGCGAGCGCGGCGTGGCGCAACGTCGCCCCGAAGCGCCTGCTCGACCGGCTGCCTGCGGTCGAGTAGTCTTTCGCCGCATCCCGCGCTCCTTCACCAGACCTCCCACGAAAGGAAGGCCATGTTCCGCTCCACGCTCGCCATCGCCGCCGCCGCTCTCCTCGGCGCCTGCGCCAGTGCCCCCGTCGCGCCCCCGGCCGCCGTCGCCGATCTCGCCCCCACCGGCAAGCTGCGCGCCGTGATCAACTACGGCAACCCCATCCTCGCGAAGAAGGACGCCGAGGGCCAGCCGTACGGCGTGTCGGTGGACCTCGCGCGCGAGCTGGCCCGGCGCCTGGGAGTCGAGGCCGAGCTGGTCACCGTGACCTCCGCGGGCAAGTCGGTGGAAACGCTCGCCGAGGGTCGCGTGGACGTGGGCTTCTTCGCCATCGACCCGGCGCGCGCGGCCACGACGGCCTACACCGGCCCGTACGTGCAGATCGAGGGCTCCTACCTCGTGCGGAGCGACTCTCCCATCAAGGCCAACGAGGAGGTGGACCGCGAGGGCATCCGCGTGGCCGTGGGCAACAAGAGCGCCTACGACCTCTACCTCGGCCGCAACCTCAAGAAGGCGAAGATCGAGCGCGCGCCCACCTCGCCCGCCGTCGTCGACTACTTCCTCGCGAACAAGCTCGATGTCGCCGCGGGCGTGAAGCAGCAGCTCGAGATGGACGCGAAGCGCCTGCCGGGCCTTCGCCTGCTCCCCGGGCGCTTCATGGTGATCAACCAGGCCATGGGCATGACGCGCGGCAAGGAGGCCGGGGCGAAGTACCTCACCGCCTTCGTCGAGGAGATGAAGGCCTCCGGGTTCGTGGCCGAGGGCCTGCGCCGCCACAGGATCGAAGGCGCGGCCGTCGCGCCCCCCGGCGGAGCGCCTTGAGCCCGGAGCACGCCGCGCAGCTCGCCGCGCTCGTCCACCGCCGCAAGGCGGCGGCCCTGGGCACGCTGCACGCCGGCGCGCCCTTCGTCTCCATGGTTCCGTACGCCGTGGCGCGCGAAGGGGACGCCTTCCTGGTCCACGTGAGCCGGCTCGCCGCGCACACGAAGGACATGCTGGCCGATCCGCGCGTGTCCCTCCTGGTGACGCAGCCGGAGGGCGAGGGCGTGGATGCCCAGGCGCTCGCCCGCGTCTCCATCCAGGGCGAGGCGCGGGAACTCGCCAAGGGCTCCGGGGAAGAGCGCGAAGCCCGCGGGGCCTACCTCGCGCGCTTCCCCGAGGCGGCGCCGCTCACCGAGTTCGGCGACTTCTCCTTCTTCGCGATCCGCCCGGCGCAGGCGCGGTTCGTGGCCGGCTTCGCGCAGGCCATGAGCCTCACCGGCGAGAGCCTCGCGAAGGTGCTCGCGGCGCAGTCCTGACGGGCGGGCGAGTGCCCGCTTGACCTTCCCATCATGGGAGGGTTGATCCTGCGGGCACCTTCACTCAAGGAGCCCTGCCATGGACCACTCGACGCACGCCAGCCACCCGGCGCATCACGGCCACCACGCCGCCGCCCCTTCGCTCGACCGCATCGCCTTCCTCGCCACGCTGCACTGCCTCGCGGGCTGCGCCGTGGGCGAGGTGGCGGGCATGGTGATCGGGACCGCGCTCGGCTTCTCCAACGGCGAGACGATCGCGCTTGCCGTGGTGCTCGCCTTCATCTCCGGCTACGCCTTCACCATGCTGCCGCTGCTGCGCGCGGGCTACGGCTTCCGGGCGGCCTCGCGTCTCGCGCTCCTGGCGGACACGGCGTCCATCGCCGTGATGGAGATCGTGGACAACCTCGTGATGCTCGCGATCCCCGGCGCGATGGACGCGCCGCTGGACAGCGTCCTCTTCTGGGGCAGCCTCGCCTCGGCGCTCGCGATCGCGGGCGTGGCGGCGTTTCCGCTCAACCGCTGGCTCATCGCGCGCGGCCAGGGGCACGCCGTGGTGCACGCCCACCACTAGGGCGCGCGCAGCTACAGGCCGAGGATCTTCTGGATGACGGCCTTGGCGACGAACCCCAGCATGCCGAAGGCGAGGACGAAGAAGAGCACGAAGGTGCCGAACTTCCCCGCCTTCGACTCCCTCGCGAGGTTGAAGATGATGAACAGCATGAAGAGGATGAAGCCGCCGACCCCCCAGGTCATGCCGAACTCGGCGACCTGGGCTTCGGTGATCTGCAGTCCCTCGAACATGGCCGTTCACTCCCGGGCGGGAAGCTCCCTCGCGTCCACCGTCTCGCGGTAGGCGTGCCACGTGGCGTGCCCGATCACCGGGATGGAGATCACGAAGCCCAGCATCGCCGTGGCCATCGAAAGCGCGGTGGCGAGCATGATGAGCGATCGCCCACACGGCCATGGCGACGGGGTTCTCGGCCACGACCCGCAGGCTGGTCGAGACGGCCGTCCACAGGTCGGTGTCGCGGTCGAGGAGGAGCGGCGCGGAGACGACCGTGGCGGCGAACACCAGCGAGGCCCCGACCGCCCCGAGCGTCATCCAGACCGGGAAGAGGTTCGAGCCCTGCGAGAGGATCACGTGCCGGATGAAGGCCTCCCAGCCGGTGATGGGCGCGGTGACGAAGAGCGCCACCAGGACGGCGGAGACGAGCACCCACGCCGTTCCCGCGATCGCGAGGCCCAGCCCCATCCACACCAGGGGCCGCGTGCCGCGGCGCCAGGCGTCGAGCGCGCAGGCCATGTCGCCGGGCTTGCCGCGCTCCCGGCACCGGCTCATCTCGTAGAGCCCGGTCGCGAGGATCGGCGCCACGAGCACGAAGCCCGAGAAGGCGCCGGGAAGCAGCGGAATCCACAGGAGCGAGATCGCCGCGATGGTCCAGCCGCCCACGGCGACGAGGATTCCGTGGACGAGGCTCACGCCCGGCGCGTAGCGCAGGTCGCGCCAGCCGTCGGCCAGCCACGCGAGGGGCCTCCAGACGGGGATGACGAGCACCTTCGGCTCGGGGCTCGCGGCGGCGGAATCGGGTTGTTGCATCATGGGTCCGGGGGGAACCCGTCGATTCTGCGGCGCGTGCGCGGCACTGTCCAGACGCGGCCGTGGGCTAGACTGGTCGGCATCCGGCCGCAGCGGCCGGCATCGCGGGAGGCGACATGGATCGCGTGGCAATCATCACCGGGGCGGGCCGCGGCATCGGGGCGGCGACGGCGCTCCTCGCCGCGAGCCGCGGCTATGCCGTGTGCGTGAACTACCTGAAGAACGAGGCGGCCGCGCGCGCGGTCGTGGACGCGATCGCCGCCGCGGGAGGGCGCGCCATCGCGATCAAGGGCGACGTCTCGCAGGAGGCCGACGTGGTGAAGCTCTTCGAGGCCGTGGACTGGGAGCTCGGCACGGTGACGGCCCTCGTCAACAACGCCGGGATCCTCGAGCGGCAGATGCGCGTGGAGGCGATGGACGCCGCGCGCATCCGGCGCGTGCTGGACACCAACGTCGTCGGCTCCTTCCTGTGCGCGCGCGAGGCCGTGCGGCGCATGTCGACGAACCGCGGCGGCAAGGGCGGCTCGATCGTGAACGTCTCCTCGGGCGCCGCGCGCCTGGGCTCGCCCGACGAGTACATCGACTACGCGGCCTCCAAGGGCGCCGTCGATTCGATGACGGTGGGCCTGTCGAAGGAAGTCGCGAGCGAGGGCATCCGGGTGAACGCGGTGCGGCCCGGGCTCGTGATCACCGACATCCACGCCGCCGGCGGCGAGCCGGGGCGCGTCGAGCGCATGAAGGGGTCCGTGCCGCTCGGCCGCGGCGGCATGCCGGAGGAGGTCGCGCACGCGATCCTGTGGCTGCTCTCCGACGAGGCGTCCTTCGTGACGGGCGCCTTCATCGACGTGTCGGGCGGCCGCTAGCCGTCCCGGGCGGGCACGCACACGCGCCGCGAGGTGCCGTCGCCGAGGGTCACCGTGGCCACCTCGATGGGGCGGCCGTAGAGCGAGGAGAGGGCGGCGGAGGTGAGCGTGGCCTCCGTGGGCCCCTGCGCGACGAGACGGCCCTTCGCCAGGAGCAGCACGCGGGTCGCGATGCGGAACGCGTGCTCCGGATGGTGCGTCGAGACGAGGACGCCGATGCCCGCCTCCTTGAGCCGCGCGATCTCCTCGAGCACGCGCGCCTGGTTGCCGTAGTCGAGGTTGGCCGTCGGCTCGTCCATCACCAGGTAGCCGGCCTCGGTCGCGAGCGCGCGGGCGATGAGGGCGAGCTGGCGCTCGCCGCCGCTCACGGCGTGGATGGGCCGGTCCGCGAGGGGCGCGATCCCGAGCCGCTCGAGGGCGGCCGCGGCGATGTCGCGGTCCTTCGCGCCCGGGCTCGCGAAGACGCCGCGGTGCGCCGTGCGGCCCATCTCCACCATCTCGCGCAGGCTGAAGTCGAAGTAGCGAGTCGGCGGCCTGCGGCACCCAGGCGAGGCGCCGCGCGCGCTCGGCCGCGCCCCACGAGGCGAGGTCCCGGCCGTCGAGCGTCACCTCGCCGGCGAGGCGCGCCTGCAGGCCCAGGAGCGTGCGCATGAGCGTGGACTTGCCGCTGCCGTTGGGGCCCAGCAGGCAGACCACCTCGCCCGCGTCGAGCGCGCAGGCGAGGTCGCGCCCCACCACGTGGTCCGCGAAGCCGAAGTCGAGGGCGCGGGCGGCGAGCGTCATCGGCGGAAGGTCGCGGCCAGGAGCACGATGAAGACCGGCGTGCCCACGAAGGCGGTCGCCACGCCGGGCGGGATCTCGGTCGCCGCCACGGTGCGGCAGAGCGTGTCGACGGCGAGCATGAAGGCCGGCGCCCGAGCACGAGGGAAAGCGGCATCACGCGCGCGAAGCTCGCGCCCACGAGGAGGCGCGCGGCATGCGGGATCACGAGGCCCACCCAGCCGATGACGCCCGCGAGCGCCACGGCGGAGGCGGTGACGAGGGTGGCGCACACGATGACCGCGAGGCGCAGCTTCGTCACGTCCAGGCCCAGCGAGCGCGCCTCGTCCTCGGAGAGCGCCAGCAGGTCGATGCGCCAGCGCAGGAGGACGAGCGGCACGAGGCCGATCGCGATGAGGGGCAGGGCCACGGCGAGGTCCGCCGGGAGCGCCCCGCCGAAGCTCCCCAGCAGCCAGAAGGTGATGGCGGGGAGCTGGTTGTAGGGATCGGCCACGTACTTCACCAGCGCGATCCCGGCGCCGAAGAGCGAGCCCACGACCACGCCCGTGAGGATGAGCGTGAGGATGGGGTCGCGCCCGCGCACCCACGAACCCACGGCGACCACGAGCGCGACCGCGGCGAGCCCGCCGGCGAAGGCGAAGCCCTGGATGGCGACGACGGGCAGCGACCAGAGGATGGCGAGGCCCGCGCCCAGCGCGCAGCCCGCGGAGACGCCGAGGATGTCGGGCGAGACGAGGGGATTCTTGAAGAGGTTCTGGTAGGCCGCGCCCGCCGCCGCCAGCGCCGCGCCCACGACGAGGGCCGCGACGAGGCGCGGCGCCCGCACCTGCAGGATCACGGCCTCGACGTTCCTCGCGAGCCCGCTCTCGCCTCCCGTGAGCGCGGACCACAGCGCGCTCGCCACGTCGCCCGCCGCCACGGGAAAGCGGCCGACGGAAAAGCTCCACGCCACCAGGGCGAGGAGCACCGCGAGCGCGACCGCGAGCCACAGCGGGAAGCGCGCGCGGTCGACGATCATCGCGGGGCCACGCCCGGCTCGGCGAGGAGCTTCTCGATCTGCGCCGCCGTGGGCTCCTGGTGGTAGAAGCGCCGGTGGAACTCCGCGATCTCGCGCGGGTAGTCGTGGCGGAAGAGGTCGGGGTAGAGGATCTCGGAGAGCCAGAGCAGGCCGAGCAGGCGGTTGGGACCCGGCGGGTAGTCGAACCAGCCGAAGGGCAGGTGCGGCGAGAGGTAGACGCGCTTCCTGCGCACGGCCGTGACGCCCTGCCACACCGGCATCTTCCACACCTCGCGCATGAAGTTGGGGTCGTTGGTGACGATGACGGGCGGGTCCCACAGCACCACCTGCTCGAAGCCCACCTGCGCGAGGCCGCCCTTCTCGCCGCCGGCGACGTTGCGCGCGCCGAGGAACTCGATCATCTCGACGTTGATCGAGCCGCCGAGCCCCGTGTACGAGGCCCTGCGGGCCGCGGGCGTAGTACACGGAGGGGCGCTTGTCGGCGGGGACCGTGGCGATCTTCGCCGTCGAGCGCGTCGACCTTCGAGCGCCAGTAGGCCGCCAGCTCGCGGCCCTTCGCCTCGTCGCCCAGGATCCTCGCGAGCTTCTCGATCTGCTCCGGCGTCGTCTCGAGCCGCCCGTCGAGCAGGACGTAGGGGATGCCCGTCTGCTGCTGCACGCGGTCGGCGAGCGAGGCGAAGGTGGCGGCGGTCGAGCCGACGTCGACGATGAGGTCGGGCTTCGCCTTCAGCACGACCTCGACGTTGGCGGTGTTGCCGCGGCCGGTGAGGCGCCCCAGCTCGGGGAGGTCGCCGTACTTCCTCGGCACCCACTCCTTCTCGTTGGCGCGGAACGCGCGCGTCCAGCCCAGGAGCTTGTCCGGGGCGATGGCGAAGACGAGCGCCGAGGCCGGCGGGCCCGCGGCATAGACGCGCTCGACCTTGTCGGGGAGCGAGACCTTGCGGCCGGCGTCGTCGACGAAGTCGCGCGCCGCGAGGGCCGCCAGGGGAAGCAGGGCGGCGAGCGCCGCGAGGACCCGCCGCACGGCCTACTTGCCGACCATCACGTCGGAAGCCTTGATGACGGCGGTGACCCTGTCGCCCACGGCGAGGGCGAGGTCGTCGGCCGCCTCGTTGGTGATCGAGGAGGTGACGATGACGTCGTTGCCGATATCGATGCGGACGTGCGCGGTGGTCGCGCCGCGAAGGACCTCGACGATCCTGCCGGCGATCTGGTTGCGTGCGCTGAGCTTCATGCCTGCTCCCTTCGGTTGCTGGACGACAATTATCCGCCTTTGCCCCGGAGGCGGGAGCGGCGCGCTACGCGGGGGACGAAAGGGGCCGGGTCGATCCGAAGGCCTGCGCCACGGTCACGAGCCCGGACGGTCCGAGCGAGCGGTAGCCGGGCAAGGGCGTCGACGGCGGCATGGAAGCGGGGATCGCCCGCCGCCTCCAGGAGCTTGCGCACATCCTCGCGCGCGAGACTCGCCGCCTCGACGGCGAGGAAGTAGCGCTCGGTCGCCACCGGGACGAAATCGACGCCGAACTGCGCGGAGGCCGCCTCGAGCCCGAAGCCCGCGTCGGCCTGCCGCCCGGCCACCAGCGCCGCCACGGCGGAGTGCGTGATCTCCTCGTTGTCGTAGCCCGAGAGCGACTCGCGGTCGATGCCGGCCTGGCTCAGCAGGAACTCGAAGAGCGCCCGGGTGCCGGAGCCGCGCTGGCGGTTCACGATGCGCACGCCGCGCCGCGCCAGGTCGGCGATCGAGTAGATCTTCCCCGGATTGCCCCGTGCCACGATGATGCCCTGGCGGCGCTGGGCGAGGGGCAGCAGGCGGATATCGTGTCCGGAGAGGCCCTCCTCGTAGCGCCGGGACATGAGGGCGCCCAGGGTGCCCTCGGCCACGTGGAATCCGGCCACGGCGCAGTCGCCGCGCAGGAGGGAGGCGAGCGCGTCGAAGCTGCCGCGGCTCTGCAGGTCCATCGCCACGCCATCCTTCGCGAGCCGCTCGCGCAGGAGCGCCACCGCGAAGTCGTGGCTCGCGTGCACGGCCAGCGCCTCGTCGCGCACGCCGAGCGCGCGGTTGACCTCGCGCGTGAAGTCGCCCGCGAGGCCGTCGAGCTCCGGGGCGAGGCGCGACTGCACCCGGCGTCCCGCCCAGAGCAGGCGCTCCCCGAGCGGCGTGAGGCTCGTGCCCTTGCCGCGCTGCATCACGACCAGCGGCGCGCCGAGGAAGGATCCCCACCGCTCGATCAGGTTCCACGCATGGCGGTAGGAGATGCCGGTCGCCCTGGCCGACTGCGTGAGCTTGCCCGATTGCCCCAGCGCCTCGAGCAGGGTGATGAGCATCTGGTCGAGCTCGCGCTCCTCCCCTCCGGAGCGAACCCGCCAGACGGCACGCAGGTCGACTTCGATCACGGCCGTCTCACTTCGGCGGGGCGAACCCGTAGGCGCCGAGGATCGCGCGACCCTCGGCGGACAGCAGGTAGTCGGCGAAGCGCTCTCCCGCGGGCTTCGCCCCGTTCATGACGACCAGGCCGTAGTCGGCGCCCACGTTGAGGCTCGTCCGGGATCGCGATCACCTGCAGCTGCGGCTCCTCCTTCTTCGCGAGGATGGCGTTGGTGCAGTAGGTGAGGAACACGTCGGCCTCGCCCTTGGCGACGATCACGCCGTACACCGTGCGGTCCTTCGGCGGCGGCGGGTGCTGCGGGCCGCCGGTGAGCTGCAGGGCCTTGGCTTCCAGCGCCTTCTGCGCGCCGGGCTTCGCCTTCTCGGCGTTGGCGAAGAGCTGCCAGGCGTAGTCGCCCGAGGGGTCGGCCTTCGGCGTGGAGATGCCCAGCTTCACCTTCGGGTCGAGGATCGTGTCGAGCAGCGTGTCGGGCGTCGCCTTCACGCCGGCGCCCGCCAGCGCGCACAGCGTGTTGCGCGCGAAGGCGCGCACGGGGCCCGCCTTCCCGGCGTCGGCGAGCGCCTTCGGGTGCGCCATGTTGGCGGAGGCGAACACGTCGCTCGCCTCCCCCTTCTCGAGCCGGTCCTTGAGCAGCCCCGACGGGCCGAAGGCGAACTCCACCTTCGCGCCATCGGGCTTCTTCGCGAAGGCGGCGGCCGCCTCGGTGAGCGCCGCCTTGAGGCTGCCGGCGGCGTGCACCTTGATCGGCGTCCTGCGCGGCGGCCGGCGTTGCCATGAGCGCAGCGATGGCGACGAGGCGTGCCGCGCGCATCGTCACGCTGCCCGGCTTCGCGTTGGGGAAGAAGAGCTGCTCGCCGTCGATCTTGTAGGCGGCGATGGCGGCCTGGCCCGCGGGAGAGATCGACCCAGTCGACGAACTTCTGGCCGGCCTCCTTCTTCACGTGCGGGTGCTTCGCGGGGTTCACGAGCATCACGCCGTACTGGTTGAAGAGGCGCTTGTCGCCCTCGACGACGATCTCGAGCTCGCCGCGGTTCTTGAAGGACGAGCCAGGTGCCGCGGTCGGTGAGCGCGTAGGCGTTCATGCCGGAGGCGGTGTTGAGCGTCGGGCCCATGCCCGAGCCGGTCTCGCGGTACCAGGTGGTCTTGCTCTGGGTCGGGTCGACGCCGGCGGCCTTCCAGTAGCGCATCTCGGCGGCGTGCGTGCCGCTCTTGTCGGAGCGGGAGGCGAACGCGGCGCCCGCGGCCGCGATCTTCCTCAGCCCCTCGAGCACGTCCTTGCCGCGCGCCTTGGCGGGGTCGGACTTCGGCCCCACGATGATGAAGTCGTTGTACATCACCTCGAAGCGCTTCACGCCGAAGCCCTCGGCGACGAACTTGTCCTCGGCGACCTTGTCGTGCACGAAGACCACGTCCGCGTCGCCGCGGCGGGCCATGTCGAGCGCCTGGCCGGTGCCCAGCGCCACGACACGCACCTCGATGCCGGTGGCCTTGGTGAAGTGCGGGAAGCAGGTCCTTGAAGAGCCCGGACTGCTCCGTGGAGGTGGTCGAGGACACGGTGATGAAGGTGGCCTGCGCGCTTGCCTGCTGCGCGGCGAGAAGCGTTGCGGCGGCGGTGGCGGCGGCGATCCAGGTGATGCTGAGGCGCCAGAAGGCGCGGGGGAGGTTCATTTCCATGGCAGTTCTCCTTGAAGGAATAGTCTTGCTTCGTCCGATGCGGGTTGTTCGAAGAAACGGTCGGAGGCCGTCCGCTCGACGGCCTTGCCGGCGTGGATGAAGACGATCTCGTCGGCCAGGCGCCGGGCCTGGCCGAGGTTGTGCGTGGTCATGACGATGCGCGTGCCCTCGGCGGCGATCGAGGCGATGACGCGCTCGATCTCGGCGGTGGCGCCCGGGTCGAGGCTCGCGGTGGGCTCGTCGAGGAAGAGGATCCCGGGCCTGAGCGCCCAGGCGCGCGCGAGCGCGAGGCGCTGCTGCTCGCCGCCGGAGAGCACGCGGGCGGGGCGGTAGGCGATGTCCGCGAGGCCCACGCGCGCGAGCGCCGAGGAGGCGAGCTTCGTGCGCTCCGGCTCGGCCACGCCGTTCACGGCGAGCGCGTAGCGGACGTTGGCGAGCGCCGAGCGGCGCAGCATCACCGGGCGCTGGAAGACCATGGCCTGCCGCACGGGCTCGTGCCACGACACGGTGCCGGATGTGGGCGCGATGAGGCCGTGCAGCGTGCGCAGGAGGACGCTCTTGCCCGCGCCGTTGGGACCCAGCACGACGGTGCGAAGGCCGGGCTCGAGCGTGAGGGTGAGGCCGTCGAGCGCCCTCACGCCGCCCAGGACGACGGAAACGTCGCGGGCCTCGAGCACGAAGGGGGCGCGCTCAGCCATGGTGCCTCGCGCTCCATTCGCGGATGCCGTAGGCGCCCGCGTTGATGGCGAGCACCACGCCGATGAGGATCGACGCCGAGGGCGAGGGCGAGCGGCAGGTCGCCCTTGCTCGTCTCCAGCGCGATGGCGGTGGTCATCACGCGCGTGACGCCGTCGATGTTGCCGCCGACGACCATCACGGCGCCCACCTCGGAGGCGGCGCGGCCGAAGCCCGCCATCACGACGGTGAGGAGGGAAAAGCGCGTGTCCCACAGGACCGTGGGCACGGCCCGCAGCCGCGACGACGCCCAGCGAGGTGAGCTGCTCGCGGTACTCGTTCCAGGCGTCCTCCGTGGTCTGGCGCGCGAGGGCGGCGACGATGGGGACCACCAGCACCGTCTGCGCCACGACGATGGCGGCCGGCGTGAAGAGGATGCCGAAGGAGCCCAGGGGCCCGGCGCGCGACAGGAGGAGGTAGACGACGAGGCCCACCACGACGCTGGGGAGCCCCAGCAGCGCGTTGAGGAGGACGATGAGCGCGCGCCGGCCCGGGAAGCTGCCCACGGCGATGAGGGCGCCCAGGGGCAGGCCGATCGCGGCGCCGGCGATGGCGGCGAGGAGCGACAGGTGCAGCGAGAGGAATACGATCCTCGCGAGCTCCGGGTCCGCCCCGCCGATGAGCCCGAGGGCCACGCCGAAGCTTGCAAAAATTTCAAACATTGTGCAATTTTACCAATTCCTTGGAACAGGCTCCTTGACCCGTGCCCGGTAGAATCGTCCCCATGCCCCCCGCCGCCCCCTCCCGGCTCACCGTCGCCGAGGTCGCCCGCCACCTGCGGCTGGGCACGCGCAAGGTCTACGACCTCGTCGCCCGCAAGGGGCTGCCGCACACGCGGGCGGGCAGCAAGCTCCTCTTCGACGTGGCCGAGGTGGAGCGCTGGCTGGCGCAATCGGCGGCCGGCTCGGCGCCGCGCCGCGGGCCTCCCCCGCCGACCCTCGGCGGCAGCCACGACCCCCTCCTCGACTGGGCGGTGCGCGAGTCGCGCTGCGGGCTCGCGATGCTCACCCAGGGCAGCGGCGACGGCCTGGAGCGGCTCGCGCGGGGCGAGGTCTCGGCCGCGCTCATGCACCTGCCGTCGGCGGACCTCTCGGATTTCAACCGCGCGGAGGCCGAGGAGCGGCTGCGCGGCAGGAACGTCGTCCTGGTGGAATGGGCACGGCGCGAGCAGGGGCTGCTGGTCGCGCGCGGCAACCCGAAGAAGGTCCGCGCGGTGGCCGACCTGGCGAAGAGGGGCGTCACCGTGGCCGCGCGCCAGGCGGGGGCGGGAAGCGCGGTGCTGCTCGAGCGGCTGCTCGAGCGCGAGGGCATCGACCGCAAGCGGCTTCGCGTCGGCGTCACCACGATGGGCGAGAACGACCTCGCGATGGCGGTGAAGTCCGGCGAGGCGGACGTGGGGCTGGGCGCGCGCGCCGCCGCCGCGCCGCTGGGGCTCGATTTCGTGCCCCTCCTGGTCGAGCGCCTCGACCTGGGCGTCTCGCGCGCGGCGTGGTTCGAGCCGCCGCTGCGCGCGCTCTTCGCCTTCGCCAGGGGCAAGCGCTTCGCCGAGCACGCGCGCTCGATGGCCGGCTACGACATCTCCGGCCTCGGCGCCGTCACCTGGAACGACCCCGACTGAAAGGGGTGTAAAGGTTAGAAAGTAATCAGATTACGAGTGTCTGAATCTGATTACTTTCCTGACCCCATTCTAGTCGGGCATGAGGTGGATGCCCTCGCGCAGGAGGGAGACGACGACCTCGGCGCCGGCCTCGAGGCCGTTGCGGCGGGCGACGTGCAGGGGGAAGGTCACGCGCAGCGATTCGCCCGTGCCCTCGACGCGGATCACGGTGCTCACGTTCTCGCCCAGCGGCAGGAAGTCGGCGATGGCGCCGCGCACCGGGTTCTCGCGCTCGCCGCGGGAGGGGCGGTCGCGGCGGTGCAGGATCACGTGCGAGCCGGGAATGGCCCAGTGCACCGTGGCGCCCGCGGCGAAGCGCGCGTCGAGCGGGCATTCGAGCCGCTGCCCGAATCCCTCGACGAACGTGACGCCCGAGGCCTCGTCGTGCGCGAGCACGCGGCCGGGAAAGACGTTCTTCAGGTCCACGAGCCGGGCCACGAGGGAGCTGGCGGGGCGGGCCATGAGCTCGTGCGGGGCGCCGGCCTGCAGCGTGCGGCCCCGGTGCAGGATGCTCATGCGGTCCGCGAGCATCGCCGCCTCGTCGAGGTCGTGGGTGACGAGGACCACCGGCATCGCGAGGTCGCGCCGCAAGGTGGCGAGCTCGCGGTAGAGGATCTGGCGCGTGCTGCGGTCGACGGCGGAGAACGGCTCGTCGAGGAGGAGCACGCGGGGGTCGCGCGCCAGCGCCCGCGCCACCGCCACCCGCTGCTGCTGGCCGCCGGAGAGCTCGGCCGGGCGGCGCGATTCCAGCCCCTTCAGGTTCACGCGGTCGAGGAGCGCCCGCGCGCGCGCCGCCCGGCCGGCGGACGCCACGTGCCCCATGGCCGCCTCCACGTTGGCCTGCGCGCTCATGTGCGGGAAGAGGGCGTAGTTCTGGAAGACGAAGCCCACCGTGCGCTCGCGCGGGGTGAGCGAGACGCCCGCCGCGGAATCGAACCAGGCCTCGCCACCCACCGCGATCCGCCCCTGCCGCGCGCGAAGCACGCCGGCGATGCAGCGCAGCACCGTCGACTTGCCGCTTCCGGAGGGGCCCACGAGGGCCAGGACCTCGCCCGCGGCGCAGGCAAGATCGACCTCGAGCGCGATGGGCCCGGCTTGCGAGAGGCGGACCTCGAGGCCGCCCGGCGCGCGCTCAGCCACGGCGGTCCTTCCGGCGCGAGCCCGTGGCGTACACGATCGCCATCGCCACGAGGGAAAGGGCCAGCAGGACGGCCGACATGACGCCCGCCGCCGCGTTGTCGAAGGACTGCACGCTGTCGTAGATCGCGATGGCCACCGTGCGCGTCTCGCCCGGGATGCTGCCGCCCACCATGAGCACGACGCCGAACTCGCCCAGCGTGTGGGCGAAGGTCATCACCATCCCCGACAGGATCCCGGGCCAGGCGAGCGGCAGCTCGATGCGCAGGAGCGCCTGCCAGCGCGTGAGCCCGCAGCAGGCCGCGGCGTCGCGCACGTCCTGCGGGATCGTCTCGAACGCGCGCTGCATCGGCTGGATCGCGAAGGGGAGGTTGAAGACGACGGAGGCCACCAGCAGGCCCTCGAAGCTGAAGACGAGCGTGCGGCCGAAGGCGGCCTGGAACCACTGCCCGACGGGAGAGGCGGCGCCCATACCGACCAGGAGGTAGTAGCCGAGCACCGTGGGCGGGAGCACCAGCGGGAGCGCGAGCACCCCCTCGGCCAGGGGCTTCCACGCAAAGCGCTTCCAGGCGAGCGCGCGGCCCAGCACGATGCCCACGGGCAGCAGCAGCGCCACGGTCCAGGCGGCGAGCTGGAGCGAGAGGGTGAGGGCGGTCCAGTCCATCAGGGGCCGGGAAGGGAGAAGCCGTAGCGGGCGAATATCCCGCGCGCCGCCGGGCCCTGCAAGTGGCGGTAGAAGGCGCGCGCGTCCTCGCCCGCGCCCTTCACGAGCGCCATGCGCTGCCGGAGCGGGGCATGCGCCGATTCCGGAACCAGCGCGAAGCGCCCGCGCGAGGCGACCGCCGGGGAAAAGGTGAGCGAATACGCGAAGAGCCCCGCCGCGGCATCGCCCGAGGTGGCGAACTGCGCGGCCTGGGAGACGTTCTCGCCCAGGACGAGGCGGCCCTGCAGGGGCGCCCAGGCGCCCGCCGACTCGAGCGCTTCCCGGGCGGCGCGTCCGTACGGCGCATGCGCGGGATTGGCGATGGCCACCCGCGACACGCGCCCGCCGCGCGCGGCCTGCGCGAGACCGGCGAGTCCGCGCGCCGGGTCGACGGGCGAGCCCGCGGGCGCGAAGAGCACGAGCCGGCCGACGGCATAGAGCGTGCCCTCGTCCTCCAGGCGCCCCTCCTTCGCGAGGGCGAGGACGTAGGATTCGTCGGCGGAGAGGAAGAGCTCGAAGGGAGCGCCCTCGGCGATCTGGCGGCGGAAGTTGCCGGAGGAGCCGTAGGTGAGGCGCACGGCCTTGCCCGTTTCGCGCGACCAGGCGCGCGCGATTTCATCGAGGGCGAACTTGAGGTCCGAGGCCGCCGCGACGCCGGGGGCGGCGGCAGCCGGGAGCGCGGCGAGGAGGAGCGCCGAAAGGGCGGCGGCGAGGAAGCGCGGCATGCGCGTGGGCCCGCCGCCGCGGCGAGGTCAGGAAGGCTTCTTCAGGTTCTCCAGCATCTTCTGCAGCTCGCCCGACTGGTACATCTCGCGCATGATGTCCGAGCCGCCGACGAACTCGCCGTTCACGTACAGCTGCGGGACGGTGGGCCAGTTGGCGAATTCCTTGATGCCCTGGCGGATCTCGGGATCCTGGAGGACGTCGACCGCGATGAAGTTCTCCACGCCGCACAGCTGGAGGATCTGCGTGGCGGTGGCGGAGAAGCCGCACATCGGCATCTGCGGCGAGCCCTTCATGTAGAGGACGACGGGATTCGAGGTGACGGTGCTCTTGATCTTTTCCTGGACGCTCATGGGTGGATCTCTCGTTATGGGGTGAATCGGAGCCGGGAGGACATTTTACGACGCCGGAGGGGAATTCGCGGTGCAAAGACCCCACGCGGCGAGGGTCATTCGGCCCTTGCGCCGGCCACGCGTGGAATGCCGGCGAGGTCGGGGATCGACACGAGGTCCCCGAACCCCGCCCGGGCGAGGAGCTCGCGGCAAGCGCCCGCCTGGTCGTACCCATGCTCAATGAGGAGCCAGCCGCCGTTTTTCAAGTGGGCGCCGGCGCCGGACACGATGGCGCGGATGGAATCGAGCCCGTCGGCGCTGCCGTCCGTGAGGGCCTCGCGGGGCTCGAAGCGCAGGTCGCCCTCGGCGAGGTGGCGGTCCCCGGCCGCGACGTAGGGCGGGTTGGCCACGACGAGGTCGAAGCGCCGCTCCCCGACGGGCGCGTACCAGCTGCCGTGGGCGAAGCCCACGCGGGCGCCGTGGCGCGCGGCGTTCCGGCGCGCGAGCTCGAGCGCTTCCGCGGAAGCGTCCACCGCCTCCACGCTGGCCTGCGGACGCTCGCACGCGAGCGTGACCGCGATGGCGCCGCTGCCGCAGCCGAGGTCGAGCACCGCCGCGGCTTCTCCCATGCGCGCGAGGGCCGCCTCCACGAGGGTCTCCGTCTCCGGCCGCGGGATGAGCACCGCCGGACCCACCTCGAAATCGCGCCCGTAGAACTCGCGCGTGCCGACCAGGTAGGCGACCGGATGGCCCAGCGCGCGCCGCGCGACCAGCAGGTCGTACTGCGCGTCCTGGGTCTCGGTGAGGACGTGCATGGGGTTGGCCGCGAGCCAGGCGCGGTCCTTGCCCAGGAGGTGGCAGGCGAGGACGCGCGCGTCGACGAGGCCGATTTCGGCCGCGGCCTCCTCCAGCGCCGCGCGGACGGCGCGCCTCACGGCGAGGCGAGGACGCGCACGCGCAGCGGGGCCGCCTTGCCCTTCACGCGCAGCTCGCGGACGGGGGCGTCCTCGGCGCCGACGACGGGCGTGGCCTCCGAGGCGAGGATCTCGCCGCCGGCGGCGCCGTCGCACAGCCGCTTGGCGACGTTCACCGTGTCGCCCAGCACGTCGAAGGCCTTCACCGAGGCGCTGCCCAGCAGGCCCTCGATGACGGGCCCGGCGTGGATGCCGAAGCCGGCGGAAAGCCCGAAGGCGGCCAGCTGCGGCCCCAGCGCCTCGTGCAGCGCGCGCGCGGCCGCCACGGCCGGCGCCGGCTCCGCGAAGACGAGGAGCGCCTCGTCGGCGGTGTACTTGATGCGGATCGGCCAGTAGGGCGCGACGGCCTTCTCGGTCGTCTCGTAGACGCCGTTGAGCATGCGCACCACCTCCTCGGGCGCCTGGCGCTCGCTCCAGGCGGTGAATCCCCGCACGTCGAGGAAGACCACGGTGCGCTCGCGCCGCGTGGGAGCCAGGCTCGCCTCGTCCTCGACGGCGCGCTCGAGCACGTGCCGGCCCATGGCGAGCTCGGAATAGCGCTTGAGCTGCGAGGCGGTCGAGCGCAGCAGGGCGAGGTAGCCGTCGGAGGTCACCTGCGCCACGCCGATCACGAGGCCCAGGGTGAGGAGCGCCAGCGCGATGAAGACATGGCTCGAGTCCTCGAGGAAGCCCGCGACGGTCAGGTTGGCGGGCTTGTCGAACGCCTCGAAGATCGCGTACATCACCACGATGATCGCCGCGCGCGCCACGTTCTCCGCGAGCATGGCGCCCGCGCGGACCCGGGCGCTGCCCGAGCGCAGGCGGATCTCCTGGAGCGACCCGATCACGACCGCGAACACCCAGTAGGCGCCATGGTGGGGCGCCGTGAAGAACCGCCCGCCTTCCTGGATTCCCTCGACGACCGTGTAGAAGGCCGGCCCGATGAGGTTGCCCAGGAGCGGCCGCGGCCGGCCCTCGTGGCGCCAGCTTCCGAGGAACCAGGCCTGCACGAGACCCGTGACGAAGAGCGTGTAGGGGTCCGGCGAGCTCAGGAATTTCCGCCAGCCCTCGTGCAGGAACTCCAGGAGGATGTTGGCGATCGGGAAATAGGCGCTGTTCGAGAGGTATTCCTCGCGAACGGCCCCCGCGCGCGTGCCCGCGAGGCGTGCCTCCAGGGTGGATTGCGCGGTCACGATCCTTCCGCGAGGCTCGCGAGCAGCTCCGCCTGGTGCTCCGCCATCAGCGCCCCGGTGAGCTCCAGGAGGTCGCCGTCCATGATCGCGTCGATCTTGTAGAGCGTGAGGTTGATGCGGTGGTCGGTGACGCGGCCCTGCGGGAAGTTGTAGGTGCGGATGCGGTCGGAGCGGTCTCCGGAGCCGATGAGGCTCTTCCTCTCGCTCGCCTCCTTCGCGGCCTGCTCGCGCATCTGCTTGTCCTTGATGCGCGCGGCGAGGACGCGCCAGGCCTGCTCGCGGTTCTTGTGCTGGCTGCGGCCGTCCTGGCACTCCACCACGATGCCCGTGGGCGCGTGCGTGAGGCGCACCGCCGAGTCGGTCTTGTTCACGTGCTGCCCGCCGGCGCCGCTCGCGCGGTAGGTGTCGACGCGCACGTCGGCGGGGTTGATGTCGACGCCGCTCGCGTCGTCGGCCTCCGGCATCACCGCCACCGTGGCCGCCGAGGTGTGGATGCGCCCCTGCGTCTCCGTGGCCGGGACGCGCTGCACGCGGTGGCCGCCGGACTCGAACTTCAGCCGCGAGTAGGCGCCCTGGCCCACGATGCGCGCGATCACCTCCTTGAAGCCGCCGGCGTCGCCCGCGCTCTCCGAGATCAGCTCGACCTGCCAGCGGTTCCTTTCCGCGAAGCGCGAGTACATCCGGAAGAGGTCGCCCGCGAAGAGCGCGCTCTCGTCGCCGCCGGTGCCGGCGCGGATCTCGAGGAAGAGGTTCTTCTCGTCGTTGGGGTCCGTCGGCAGCAGCATCTTCTGGATGTCGGCGGCGATCGCCTCGAGCCGGGCGCGCCCCTCCCGGATCTCGGTCTCCGCGAACTCGCGCATCTCCGGGTCCTTCGCCATGTCCTCGGCGGCGGCGATGTCGGCCTCGGCGGCCGTGTAGTCGCCGTAGCGCGCGACCACGGGGGAGATGTCCGAGTGCTCCTTCGAGAGCTTGCGGTAGTTGTCGAGGTTGGAGGTGACGTCGGGGTCGGCGAGCAGGGCGTCGAGCTCCCGCGCGCGCGACACCAGGCTCGCGAGCTTCGCGGCGACACTGGTCTTCATGGCTCCCCCGGCTCTTCCCGGCCGTTGCCGTTGTCGGGGAAGAGGGTCTCGACCGCGCGCACGAGCGACTCGCGCTCGGCTTCGGCGGCGCGGTTCAGGGCCTGCGTCGGGTGGTGCAGGATCTTGTTCACGAGGCCGGCGGCCAGGCCCTCGAGGACCTTCGCCGCGTCCTCGCCCTTGGCCAGGCGCGCCTTCGCCTTGGCGAGCTCGGCGGCGCGGTACTCGTCGGCCTTGGCGCGCAGCTGCACGATGGCGGGCACCGCGCTCCTTGCCTTGAGCCAGGCCTGGAAGGCCTCCACCTGCCGGTCGACGATGATCTCGGCCTCCGCGACCGCGGCCTGGCGCTGGCCGGCGCCCTCCTGCACGATCGTGCCGAGGTCGTCGATGGAGTAGAGGAAGAGGTCCTCGAGCTCGGCCGCGTCGGGCTCGACGTCGCGCGGCACGGCGAAGTCCACGACGAACATGGGCCGGTACCTGCGGGCCTTGAGCGCGCGCTCGAAGGCGCCCTTGGAGAGGATGGGCAGCGTCGAGGCGGTGCCCGTGATCACCACGTCGAACTCGTGCAGCCGCTCGGGCAGCTGCTCCAGGGCGATGGCGGTGCCGTTGAAGCGCTCGGCGAAGGCCTCGCCGCGCGCCAGCGTGCGGTTGGCCACGACGACCGTCTGCGGCCCCTGGGCGACGAAGTAGGTCGCCGCGAGCTCGACCATCTCCCCCACGCCGATGAGGAGCATCTTCGTGCGCGAGATGTCGCCGAAGAGGTTCTGGGCGAGCTTGAGGGCCGCGGCCGACATCGAGATCGACTGCGCCCCGATGGCCGTCTGGGTGCGCACCTCCTTCGCCACCGAGAAGGTGTGCTGGAAGAGCCGGTTCAGCGTCGTGCCGAGCGTGCCGCTGTGCTCGGCGGTGCGCACCGACTGCTTCACCTGGCCGAGGATCTGCGGCTCGCCCAGGACCATGGAGTCCAGCCCCGAGGCCACGCGGAAGGCGTGGCGGATGGCCCCCGCCTCGCTGTGCGAGTAGAGGTGGCCCTCGATGTCCAGGCCCGACTTCGCGGCCTCCTCCCGGAGCCACGCGCGCACGGAGGCCATGTCGTCGGCGCGGCAGTAGACCTCGGTGCGGTTGCAGGTGGACACCAGCACGGCCTCGGTCACGCCCGGACGGCTCGCGAGCGAGTTGAGCGCGTCGGCCTGGGTCTCGGGCGGGAAGGCGAGTTTCTCCCTCACCTCGAGCGGCGCGCTGTGGTGGTTGATGCCGAGGACGAGCAGGGGCATGGGGCGGGGAAGCCTCGCCGGGCTGCGGCGGGCGTTGCGAAGGGCCGAATTATACAGAGGGGCCCTCGCGGCCCGACCCCGGCGCCCCGGCCAGGGTGTAAACCAGGTCACATTCCGTCTCGCGGCGGCTGCGTATGATAGGCAGCGCGACCCCGAATACCCCGAGGAGGAAAGGTGTACAGGACCCTCGCCGCGACCCTCACGATCGCCGCCCTGCCGGCCGCGGCCGCCTGCCCGGCGCTCCTGGACCACCGCATGAGCTCCCTCAAGGGCGAGCCCGCGGACCTGTGCCGGTACGCCGGCAAGGTGGTCCTGGTGGTGAACACCGCGAGCTACTGCGGCTACACGGAGCAGTACAAGGGGCTGGAGGAGCTCTACCAGCGCTTCCGGGAGAAGGGCTTCGTGGTCCTGGGCGTGCCGTCCAACGACTTCGGGGGCCAGGAGCCGGGCACCGACGCCCAGGTCGCCGACTTCTGCGAACGGACCTACAAGGTGCGCTTCCCGATGCTCTCGAAGACCGTGGTCAAGGGCCCGCAGGCCGCCCCCCTGTACCGGGAGCTCGCCGCGAGCACGGGGCAGGCGCCGGGGTGGAACTTCCACAAGTACCTGATCGGCCGGGACGGGCGCGCCCTGGGGGGCTATTCCAGCGACGTGGCCCCGGGGAATCCGCGCCTGGTGGCGGCGGTGGAAAAGGCGCTCGCGGCACCCTGAGGCGAGCTGGCGGCCGGCCCATGCCGCCCAATCTTTACAAGAAGAACGAAAAAGGCGCACTATTGCGTTGATTTAAAGGAACCTTTTTCCCATGTCCGCTGCCCCCGGAACCTTCAGTGCCCTCGGCCGCGCCCTCGTGCAGCAGGGCAAGCTGATGCAGGTCGACGCCACGGCGATCCAGCTCGAGGCGTCGAAGGCCGGGCTTACGTTCGTCCAGCAGCTGGTCGCCTCGAGGAAGCTCTCCTCGCGCGACGTCTCGCAGTTCGCCGCCCACGCCTTCGGATATCCCCTGCTCGACCTGACGACGGTGGACACCGACCAGCTGCCGCTCAACCTCATCGACGCCAAGATCGTCTCGAACCACCGGGTGATCGCGCTGGGCAAGCGCGGCAACCGGATCTTCGTGGGCATGTCCGACCCCACCAACGAGCAGGTGATGCAGGAGGTGAAGTTCGCCACCGGCATGACGATGGAGCCGGTGGTCGTCGAGGACGACAAGCTCTCGGTCATCGTCAAGAAGCTCACCGACAGCTCGAGCAAGGCCCTGGAGATCGCCACCGAGGACGTGGACCTCTCGGGCGTGGAGGTGACCGACGGCGAGCCCCAGGCCGAGGTCGTCACCGAGGAGATCGACGACGCCCCGGTGGTGAAGTACGTGCAGAAGATCCTGCTCGACGCCATCAACGGCGGGGCCTCCGACATCCACTTCGAGCCCTTCGAGAAGTACTACCGCATCCGCTACCGGATGGACGGCATCCTCTACGACGTCGCCCAGCCGCCGCTCGCGATCAAGGAGAAGATCGCCTCGCGCATCAAGGTGGTCTCCAAGCTCGACATCTCCGAGAAGCGCGTGCCCCAGGACGGGCGCATGAAGATCGTGCTGTCGAAGTCGCGCGCCATCGACTTCCGCGTCTCGACGCTGCCCACGCTCTTCGGCGAGAAGATATGCATGCGGATCCTCGACCCCTCGAGCGCCACGCTCGGGATCGAGGCGCTGGGCTACGAGCCCGACCAGAAGGAGTCGCTGATGCAGGCGATCCAGCGCCCCTACGGCATGGTGCTGGTCACCGGCCCCACGGGCTCGGGCAAGACGGTCTCGCTCTACACCTGCCTGAACATCCTCAACAAGCCGGGCATCAACATCTCCACGGCGGAGGACCCCGCGGAAATCAACCTGCCGGGCATCAACCAGGTCAACGTGAACGACAAGGCGGGGCTCACCTTCGCCGTCGCGCTCAAGGCCTTCCTGCGCCAGGACCCGGACATCATCATGGTGGGCGAGATCCGCGACCTGGAGACGGGCGAGATCGCCATCAAGGCCGCGCAGACCGGCCACATGGTGCTCTCCACGCTGCACACGAACGACGCGCCCTCGACGCTCACCCGCCTCATGAACATGGGGGTGGCGCCCTTCAACATCGCCTCCTCGGTGATCCTCATCACGGCGCAGCGCCTGGCGAGGAAGCTGTGCACCTGCAAGCGGCCGGTCGCCATCCCCGAGGAGGCGCTCATCCGGGCGGGCTTCAGGGAGGACGAGCTGGACGGCTCGTGGCAGACCTACGAGGCCGTGGGCTGCGAGGTGTGCAAGAATACCGGCTACAAGGGCCGGGTCGGCATCTACGAGGTGATGCCGATCTCGGAAGAGATCGAGCGCATCATCATGAAGAACGGGACGGCCATCGACGTGGCCGACCAGGCGCAGCGGGACGGCGTGCGCAACCTGCGGCAGTCGGGGCTTCTCAAGGTCAAAAGGGGACTCACCTCTCTCGAAGAGGTCGAGGCCGTCACGAACGAGTAGGGGGGACGGACATGGCGGCACTGGCCAAGAAGGACACGAAGGACGTCAAGCTCTACAACTACGCGTGGAGCGGCAAGGACAAGACCGGCAAGATCATCAAGGGCGAGGTTCGCGCGGGCGGCGAGCACGTCGTGATGGCCACGCTGCGGCGCCAGGGCATCCAGGTGTCGAGCGTGAAGAAGGTGTCGCAGCGCGGCGGCAAGAAGATCACCGACAAGGACATCACGATCTTCACGCGCCAGCTCGCGGTGATGATGAAGGCCGGCGTTCCCCTGCTGCAGGCCTTCGACATCGTGGGCAAGGGGCACGCGAACCCCTCCGTGGGCAAGCTCCTCATGGACATCAAGACGGAGGTCGAGACCGGCTCCTCCCTGTCGGCCGCGTTCCGCAAGTACCCGAAGTACTTCGACGCGCTCTTCTGCAACCTGGTGGGCGCCGGCGAGCAGGCGGGCATCCTGGACAGCCTCCTGGACCGCCTGGCCACCTACAAGGAAAAGATCCTCGCGATCAAGAGCAAGATCAAGAGCGCGCTCTTCTACCCGATCTCGATCATCGTGGTCGCGCTCGTGATCACCGCGGTGATCATGATCTTCGTGATCCCGACCTTCAAGGACCTGTTCAAGAGCTTCGGCGCGGACCTGCCGGCGCCCACGCAGATCGTGATGTCGCTCTCGGACTGGTTCGTCGGCAACTGGTACATCCTGTTCCCGGCGCTCATCGGGGGCACCTGGGCCCTGCTCGGCTTCTACCAGCGCTCCACGAAGATGCAGAACCTGGTGGACCGGCTGGTGCTGCGCCTGCCGATCTTCGGCGACGTGATCCGCAAGGCCTCCATCGCGCGCTGGTGCCGCACGCTCTCGACCATGTTCGCCGCGGGCGTGCCCCTGGTGGAGGCGCTCGACTCGGTGGCCGGGGCCGCCGGCAACTACGTGTACTACGAGGCGACCAAGCGCATCCAGGCGGAGGTCTCCACGGGCACGGGCCTCACGGTCTCGATGCAGAACACGAACGTGTTCCCGAGCATGGTGCTGCAGATGACCGCCATCGGCGAGGAGTCCGGCGCGCTCGACGCCATGCTCTCCAAGGTGGCCGACTTCTTCGAGGCCGAGGTGGACGAGGCGGTCGATGCCCTCGCCTCCCTCATGGAGCCGCTGATCATGGTGGTGCTGGGCGGCCTCATCGGCGGCCTCGTGATCGCGATGTACCTGCCGATCTTCAAGATGGGTTCCGCGATCTGACCGGAAGCCGCATGCAGGCGCGGGCGCGGGGAGCGATTTCCGCGCCCGCTTTCTTTTGAGCCGACGACGATGGACTTCACGCCGCTGCAATCCTCCCCCGCGATCCTCGCCTTCGTGGCGGGGGTCTTCGGCCTGGCGGTGGGGTCCTTCCTCAACGTGGTGATCCACCGCCTGCCGATCATGATGCGGGCCGAGTGGCGATCCGACTGCGCCGAGTTCGAGGGGCGCGAGGCGCCGCCCGCCGAGGCGCTGAACCTCGTCACGCCGCGCTCGCGCTGCCCCTCGTGCGGCACGCCCATCACCGCGCTGCAGAACATCCCGCTCGCGAGCTGGATCGCGCTGGGCGGCAAGTGCGCGGCCTGCAAGGCGCCCATCAGCGTGCGCTACCCGCTGGTCGAGCTCTTCACGGGGCTCGTCTCGGCGTTCCTCGCCTGGCGCTTCGGGTGGGGGGCGGCGCTCGTCGCGGGGCTCGTCTTCGCCTGGGCGCTCATCGCCGCCTCGGCGATCGACCTGGACACCCAGTTCCTGCCCGACCGCATCACGCTGCCCCTGCTCTGGCTGGGCCTGCTGGTGAACATCTTCGGGGTCTTCGTCGACCTGCGCTCGGCCGTGCTGGGTGCGGCGGGCGGCTACATGATGCTCTGGAGCGTCTACTGGGGCTTCAGGCTGCTGACCGGCAAGGAAGGCATGGGCTTCGGCGACTTCAAGCTCCTGGCCGCGCTCGGGGCGTGGACGGGGTGGCAGTCCCTGCCGCTCATCCTGCTCGTGTCGGCCGGCTCGGGCGCCGTGGTCGGGCTCCTGGGCATCTGGCTCGCCGGCAAGGGCCGGGAAGCGCGCATACCCTTCGGCCCCTACCTGGCCGCCGGAGGCTTCGTGGCCCTCCTCTGGGGGCGCGAGGCGGTCGTCGCCTACCTGGGGCGGTTCCCGGCGTGAGTCGGGTCGTCGGGCTCACCGGCGGCATCGGCTCCGGGAAGTCCACGGCCGCCGGCATGCTCGCGGCCCTGGGCGCCGGCGTGGTGGACGCCGACGAGATCTCGCGGGAGCTCACGGCCTCCGGCGGCGCGGCGCTCCCGGCCCTTCGCGAGGCCTTCGGCGAGGCGATCGTCCCCCCGGGCGGCGCCCTCGACCGGGCGGCGATGCGCGCTCTCGCCTTTTCCGATTCCGGGGCGCGCGCGAAGCTGGAAGGCATCCTGCACCCGCTCATCCGCGAGGAGGCCGCGAGCCGCCTCGCCAGGGCGACCGGGCCCTACGCGGTCCTCGTGGTTCCCCTGCTCTTCGAATCCGGGTCCTGGGCCGGCCGCCTCGAGCGCGTCGTCGTCGTGGACCTGGACGAGGCCCTGCAGGTGCGCCGGACCCTGGAGCGCTCGCCCCTGGGCGCCGCGGAAGTCCGGGCCATCATGGCCACCCAGTGGCCGCGCTGGCGCCGGCTGCAGGCGGCCGACGAGGTATTGTGGAACGGCGGCGGGCTCGAGGAGCTGCGCTCGCAGTGCGCCCGCCTGCACGCGCGGCTTGCGGCGGGCGGCGGCGATTGACGCCGATTTGTCAAGGAAGGGACCCATGCCCCACAATCGCCGGATTCCGACAGTCGTCCCCCAACCCGTGGGCTGCGCGCGGCCGTGATCACCTACGAATATCCCCTGAACGAGCGCGTGCGAACGCTGCTTCGCCTCGAGGATTTGTACGACCGCGTCCACTTCTTCCTGCAGCACGACAGCCAGCACGACCACCACGCCTGCCTCACCGGGATCTTCGAGATCCTGGAGGTGGCGAGCCGCGCGGACCTGAAGAGCGACCTGCTCCAGGAGCTCGACCGCCAGCGCACCTTCCTCGACGCCCTGCGCGCCAACCCGGCCATCTCGGAAGAGAAGCTCGACCACATCCTCACCGAGATCGACCGCGCCTTCGCCAACCTGCACGGCCTGTCGGGAAAGACCGGCCAGAACCTGCGCGAGAACGAGTGGCTGATGGCGATCAAGCAGCGCGCCAGCATCCCCGGCGGCACGAGCGAGTTCGACCTGCCCTCCTACCACTACTGGATGCACCGCCCCGTGGACGCGCGCCGCGCCGACCTCGTGGCCTGGATCCGGCCCATCGACCCGGTCCACGCCGCGCTCTCCATCGTGCTGCGGGTGCTGCGCGAGAGCGGGCGCACCGTCTCGCTGGTGGCGACCCAGGGCGTCTTCCAGCAGGGCCCCGGCGAGAAGCCGGCGGCGATGCTGCGCCTCGCGCTGCCCGAGGCGCTCGCCTGCGTCCCCGAGATCAGCGCCAACAAGTACGCGCTCAACATCCGCTTCCTCCTCCCCGAGGGGGTGCAGAAGAGCCGGGTCTACGAGCACGACGTGGCCTTCGACCTCTCCTTCTGCAACCTGTGAGCGGCGAGACCCGGCGCCCGGCGCGGCTGGTGGCCTGCCCCGGCTGCGGGACGCCCGCCCCGTTCTCCCCCGAGAACCCCTGGCGCCCCTTCTGCTCCGAGCGCTGCCGCAACCTCGACCTGGGGGCCTGGGCCTCCGAGTCCTACCGCATACCCCTGCGCGGCGGCGATCCGGACACCCCGCCCACCGAGAGCGGCGAGGAGCCTCCCCCGGGGACTAATACCCCTAGGCCGTAAGGTTTCTTTGCGCTGGGTCAAGCGCATCGGCTAGAATCCGCGGCTAGCCGACTCCCGCTTCCCGATGTCGCTCCCGCCAGATCAGCCACCCCAGATTTGGATGGCGGTGCCCAACCGATCGCTGGGCCCGCTCGGACGCACGGCTTGCCTCGCCGCGATCACGGCCACCACGGTGGCGATCGGCGCGGCCGCCGCCGTTCTGGGAGCCTGGCCGGTGCTGCCGTTCGCCGGCCTGGAGGTGGCGTTCGTCGCGATCGCCTTCCGGTCGTTGGCCCGCCATGACGGCGACTACGAGCGCCTCGAGATCGAGGGCCGGACGGTTCGGCTGCGCTTGCGCCATGCCGCCCGGTCGGTGGAGCTGGAAGGGCACGCGCCGTGGGCGCGGCTGGTGGTGGAGGAAGGGCCCGGCGGCTGCAGGCTGGGCCTGAGATACGCGGGCAGGACGGTGGAATTCGGCCGGCTGCTCACCGAAGGCAGGCGGCGCGAATGGGCCGCGGAACTGGGGCGCCGGCTGCCGGTGACCCGGATTTGAGACGACGAAGACGGACGACACGATGGGCCTCGACATGATTCGCAAAGCTTTCCGAAACGCCGCTGCCGCGGCCGCCGGTGCCGCAGCCGCCACGGCGCACGCCGCCTACGACGTGGACATCCTGCCGCCGGCCTCGCCCATCGCGCAGCAGATCTACGACCTGCACTGGGCCATCATGTGGGTGTGCATCGTCATCTTCGTGGTCGTGTTCGGGGCGATGTTCTACTCGATCTTCAAGCACCGGAAGAGCCTGGGGGCCAAGGCCGCCCACTTCCACGAGAACACGACGGTCGAGGTGATCTGGACGGTCATCCCGTTCGTCATCCTCATCGGCATGGCCTACCCGGCCACCAAGACCGTCCTCGACATGAAGGACGCGTCCAACCCCGACCTCACCATCAAGGTGACGGCCTACCAGTGGGCCTGGGAGTACGACTACCTCCAGGACGGCGTGAAGTTCCACTCGCGCCTGTCGACCCCGCGCGCGCAGATCGAGGAATGGGAGAAGCAGGGCGAGAAGAAGGGCCCCGACTACCTGCTCGAGGTGGACAACGCCATGGTCGTGCCCGTGGGCAAGAAGGTGCGCCTGCTCGTCACCTCCAACGACGTGATCCACGGCTGGTACGTGCCGCAGCTGGGCATCAACCAGTACGGCATCCCGGGCTTCGTGAAGGACACCTGGTTCAAGGCCGACAAGCCCGGCGTCTACCGCGGGCAGTGCAGCCAGATCTGCGGCAAGGAGCACGGCTACATGCCCATCGTCGTGGTGGCCAAGGCCCCCGCGGAGTACGACGCCTGGGTGAAGGAGCAGAAGGCCGCCGCGCCGCAGGCCGCCGCCCCGGCGCAGGTCGCCGCCAGCGCGCCCGCGGTCTCGGAAAATCCCAACAAGAAGTGGACGGCCGACGAGCTGAAGGCCCTGGGCGAGAAGGTCTACGCGGCCAACTGCGTGGCCTGCCACCAGGCCACCGGCAAGGGCATGCCGCCCGCCTTCCCGGCCCTCGACGGCTCGAAGATCGTGACCGGCCCGAAGGCCGCGCAGCTCGCGCTTGTCCTGGGCGGCAAGCAGGGCACGGCGATGGCTTCCTTCGCCCGGCTCTCCGACAGCGAGCTGGCCGGCGTCATCACCTACACGCGCAATTCCTGGGGCAACAAGACCGGCGAGAGCATCAGCCCGCCGACGTCAAGGCCGCCCGCAAGTAGCCCCACCAACGGATTCGAGAAAGCGGAGTTCCGACATGAGCGCAGCCTCCCCCGCCCACGACCACGGCCACCACGACGACCACGCGCACCACCCCTCGGGGATCAAGCGCTGGCTGTTCACGACCAACCACAAGGACATCGGGACGCTCTACCTGTTCTTCTCGCTCACCATGTTCTTCCTGGGCGGGGTGATGGCCCTCGCCATCCGCGCCGAGCTCTTCCAGCCCGGCCTGCAGTTCATGAACCCCGAGTTCTTCAATTCCCTCACCACGGTGCACGGCCTGGTGATGGTGTTCGGCGCGATCATGCCGGCGTGGGTGGGCTTCGCGAACTGGCTCATCCCGATGCAGATCGGCGCGGCCGACATGGCCTTCCCGCGCATGAACAACTGGAGCTTCTGGCTCGTGGTCCCGGCCGCGATCCTGCTGGTGGCCTCGTTCTTCGTGCCCGGGGGAGCGGCCGCCTCGGGCTGGACGCTCTACCCCCCGCTCATCATCCAGCAGGGCATCTCGATCGACATGACGATCCTGGCGGTGCACATCCTGGGCGCCTCGTCGATCATGGGCTCGATCAACATCATCACCACGATCCTGAACCTGCGCGCGCCGGGCATGACCCTCATGAAGATGCCCCTCTTCGTGTGGACCTGGCTCATCACCGCCTACCTGCTCATCGCCGTGATGCCGGTGCTCGCGGGCGCCGTCACGATGCTCCTCACCGACCGCCACTTCGGCACCTCGTTCTTCAACGCGGCCGGCGGCGGGGATCCCACGATGTTCATGCACATCTTCTGGTTCTTCGGGCACCCGGAGGTGTACATCATGATCCTGCCGGCCTTCGGCGTGATCTCGGCGATCATCCCCGCCTTCGCCAGGAAGCCCCTCTTCGGCTACGCCTCCATGGTGTACGCCACCGCCTCGATCGCGATCCTTTCCTTCATCGTCTGGGGCCACCACATGTTCACGGTGGGCATGCCCGCGGCGGGCCAGCTCTTCTTCATGTACGCGACGATGCTCATCGCGGTGCCCACGGGCGTGAAGGTGTTCAACTGGATCGCGACCATGTGGCAGGGCTCGATGACCTTCGAGACGCCCATGCTCTTCTCGATAGGCTTCATCTGCCTGTTCACGATCGGCGGTTTCTCGGGCCTGGTGCTCGCGATCACGCCGGTGGACATCACCATCCACAACACCTACTACGTGGTGGCGCACTTCCACTACGTGCTGGTCTCCGGCGCGCTCTTCTCGCTCTTCGCCGGGGCGTACTTCTGGCTGCCGAAGTTCACCGGCAAGATGTACAGCGAGACGCTGGGCAAGCTGCACTTCTGGCTGTCGGTGATCGGCTTCAACATCGCCTTCTTCCCGCAGCACTTCCTGGGCCTCGCGGGCATGCCGCGGCGCATCCCCGACTACGCGCTGCAGTTCGCCGAGTGGAACATGTGGTCGACGATCGGCGCCTTCATCTTCGGCCTGTCGCAGCTGCTGTTCCTCTACATCGTGATCGAGTGCATCCGCTCGAACCGCAAGGCCGCCGACAACCCGTGGGAGGGGGCCGACACGCTGGAGTGGACGCACCTGCCGAGCCCGGCGCCGTACCACACCTTCGAGACGGCCCCGGTCGTCAAGTGAGCGGAGCGCCCGTCATGGCCGGAAGCCACAAGCCCACGCCCGAGCAGAGGCGGCGCGCCGTCGCCTCGGCCGTCGTGCTCGCGGTCATGGTCGTGGCGATCTACGTCACCTACATGATCAAGTTCGCCCGCTGATGGACGCCGCCCTCGCCGCCCAGAACCGCCAGACGATGGGCAAGCTCCTGGTCATCGCGGTGGCGATGCTGGGCTTCGGCTTCGCGATGGTGCCGATGTACCGGCAGATCTGCGAGTCGCTGGGCATCACCCAGAGCCGCGTGGTGGGAGAAGCCAACACGCAGGTGGACGCGAGCCGCTCGGTGACGGTGGAGCTCCTCGCCTCCAGCGGCGGGCTGCCCTGGCGCTTCGAGGCCATCGAGCGCGAGGTGAAGCTGCACCCCGGCCAGCTCGTCACCGTGAACTACCGCGTGGTCAACACGCTGGGGCGCCCGGTGACCGCGCACGCCGTCATGAACGCCGCGCCTTCCAACGCCGGCAGGTACATCGAGAAGCAGGAGTGCTTCTGCTTCTCCAACCAGAGCTTCGCGGCCGGCGAGGAGAAGGTGATGCCCGTCGTCTTCCGGGTGAGCCCGGAGGCGCCGAAGGACATGACCACGATCTCGCTCTCCTACACGTTCTTCGAGCAGCCGGCGGGAAGCGCGTCATGATGGACGCCTTCAAGGCCGTCTTCTGGAGCTTCTTCGGCGTGCGGAAGAAGACCGAGTACGACAAGGACGCGAAGCAGCTCTCGCCGCAGGCGGTGATCGTGGCGGGCCTCGTCTCGGCGCTCGTCTTCGTGCTCGCGATCCTCGGGATCGTGAAGCTCGTCACGCGGTAGTCACTCAACACGGATTCGAACCAGGCATACCAAGGGAGTCACAACGTGGGCAACGCACAACCTGGCGGCTACTACTTCGCACCCCCCTCCCACTGGCCCATCGTGGGGTCCGTGGCGCTGCTGACGATGGCGGTCGGCGGGGTCATGCTCATGAACAGCGTGGGCGGCGGCGGGATCATCCTCGCGGTCGGCGCGGCGATCCTCGTCTACATGCTCTTCGGCTGGTTCGGCACCGTGATCCGCGAGAGCGAAGGCGGGCTGTTCAACAAGCAGGTGGACATGTCCTTCCGCTGGAGCATGAGCTGGTTCATCTTCTCGGAGGTGATGTTCTTCGCGGCGTTCTTCGGCGCGCTGTTCTACGCGCGGGTGTACTCGCTGCCCTGGCTCGGCGACGCGGACAACAAGCTCCTGTGGCCGGAGTTCCGCTCGCAGTGGCCCTCGGCCGGCCCGTACCTGCCGCCGCAGTTCTCGGCGATGCACGCCTGGGGCATCCCGGCGCTCAACACGTTCCTGCTCCTGTCCTCGGGCGTGACGGTCACCTACGCGCACTGGGCGCTCAAGATGAACAACCGCACGGGGCTCATCCTCGGGCTCCTCGCGACCGTCGTGCTGGGCTTCACCTTCCTCGGGTTCCAGATCTACGAGTACGTCCACGCCTACGCCGACCTGAACCTGAGGCTCACCACGGGCGTCTTCGGCTCCACCTTCTACCTGCTCACCGGCTTCCACGGCTTCCACGTGACGCTGGGCGCGGTCATGCTGACGGTGATCCTCGCGCGCGCGATCAAGGGCCACTTCACGGCCGACCACCACTTCGCCTTCGAGGCGGTGGCCTGGTACTGGCACTTCGTGGACGTGGTGTGGCTGCTGCTCTTCGTCTTCGTCTACTGGGTGTAGGCGCGAAGGCGGGGCCCGCCGGGCCCGCAAGGAAAAAAGCCGCACCTCGGTGCGGCTTTTTTGTCGGTGTCCGACACCGCCGACTAGAGCCGGCCGCCGGGCACCAGCCCGAAGAAGTACGATCCCATGAGGATCAGGAACACCAGGAGGGAGAGCACGATGCGGATGGTGAGCGACACCACCGCCCGGTTCGAGTCCCCCTTGTCCTTGTAGACGAAGAACAGGCCCGAGAACAGGCTTGCGATGACGGCGAGAAGCAGCACGATGACGACGATCTTCATGGCGGGGCGGCTCGCGGGAGGAGCCCGCGGGCGCCCATTTTACGCCGCCCCCGGGGAGGCGGCCCGGTGAGGATCGGCGCGCTCGAGTTCACGCCGCGCGCGGTGCCCACCGTGGCCGCCCTGGCGATGGTGGCGCTCACCGTCTCCCTGGGGCGCTGGCAAACGAGCCGCGCCGAGGAGAAGGCCGCGCTCCAGTCGCTGTGGGAGACCCGGGCCGCCGAGGCGCCGCTCACGCTCGCCGGCGGCGCGCGCTCGGCGCAGGAGCTGGCCTTCCGGCGCGTGCGCCTGCGCGGGGCCTTCGTCGCGGGCGGGCAGATCTTCATCGACAACCGCATCCACGGCGGCCGCGCGGGCTTCCACGTGCTCACCCCGCTCGCGCTCGCCGGCGGCGGCCCGTCCGTCCTCGTGAACCGCGGCTGGATCGCGCGCACCGCGGCCTATCCGGCCCCGCCGGAGGTGGCCGTGCCCGAGGGCGAGCAGGCGATCGAGGGGCTGGCCACCGTGCCCTCGCTGCGCTACGTCGAGCTCTCGGCCGACACGGTCGCGGGAAGCGTCTGGCAGAACCTCTCCATCGAGCGTTACGCGGCGCGCACGGGGCGCGAGGTGCTCCCGGTCGTGGTGCTCGCGAGGCCCCCGGCCCCGGGCCTCGCCGCCGTCGAGGAAAGGCCGGACAGCGGGATCGCGAAGCACCAGGAGTACGCCCTGACCTGGTTCTCCCTGGCGGCGACGGTGGCCGCCCTGTGGGTGGGGCTCAACCTGCGCCGGGTGCGCGCGTGATCGCGCACCCGCGCCTCAAGCTCCTGGCGATCATCGCGATCTTCGCGGCGCCGATCGTGGCCTCGTTCCTCGCCTTCCATTTCTTCCGGCCCGAGGGCACCGCCAACTACGGCGAGCTCATCCGGCCGCCGCAGCCGGTCACCACGACGCGGTTCCTGCGCACGGGCGGGGGCGAGTTCGGCTTCTCGCAACTGCGCGGCCGGTGGGTGCTCGTCGCCTCGGACTCAGGCGCCTGCCCGGCCTCGTGCACGGCGAAGCTCACGCTGATGCGCCAGGTGCGCCTGATGCTCGGCAGGAATGCCGGCCGCCTCGAGCGCGTGTTCGTGGCGGACGACACGGCGGCGCTCGCGCCGGCCGCGCTGGCGCCCTTCGAGGGCACGGTCGCCATCACCCCGCCGCCCGGGACGGCGCTTCCGCTCGCGCCCGTGAACGACCGCGCCCACTACTACCTGGTCGATCCCCTGGGGAACGTGATGATGCGCTTCCCGGCCGACGCGGAGCCGCGCCGGATGTTCAAGGACCTCGAGCGCCTCCTCAAGGCCTCGCAGGTCGGATGAGGGTCCCGGACGGTATAATTACCGACCCGCAGAAGGCAGGTACCGGGGCGGGCAACCGGAGGACGAAGGAAGCGATGCGAGGCTCTCACCCATGACGGCACAAGCGATCCAGGGCGCGGTGGACGTGCTCGGCCAGTTCTGGCGCCTGACGAAGCCGCGCGTGGTCTCGCTCATCGTCTTCACGGCCGTGATCGGGATGCTGCTCGCCGCGCCGGGGCTTCCCCCCGCGGTGCCCGCGATCTACGGCACGGTGGGCATCGCGCTCGTGGCCGGCGCGGCCGCCGCGTTCAACTGCCTCGTGGAGCAGAAGCTGGATGCGGTGATGGCCCGCACGCGCGGCCGCCCGACGGTGATGGGCTCCATCACGACGGCGCAGATCCTGCTCATGTCGGGCGCGGTCGGCGGCCTGGGGCTCGCGATCCTCTGGCACGCGGTGAACCCGCTCACGATGTGGCTCACGCTGGCGACCTTCGTGGGCTACGCGATCGTCTACACGGTGATCCTCAAGCCCGCCACGCCGCAGAACATCGTGATCGGCGGCGCCTCGGGGGCGATGCCCCCGGTGCTGGGGTGGGCGGCCATCACGGGCGAGGTGCCCTACCAGCCGCTCCTGCTCTTCCTCATCATCTTCGCCTGGACGCCGCCCCACTTCTGGGCGCTGGCGCTGTACCGGCGGCGCGAATACGAGCGGGCGGGAATCCCGATGCTCCCCGTCACCCACGGCGAGGCCTACACGCGCCTGCACCTGCTCCTGTACACGGTCATCCTGGTGGCCACGACGCTGCTGCCGTTCGCCACGGGCATGGCGGGCCTGTTCTACCTGGGCAGCGCCCTGGTGCTGGACGCGGTGTTCCTCGTCTACGCCGTGGCGATCTGGCTCGCCTACACCGACTCGCTCGCCAAGCGCACGTTCAAGTACTCGATCCTCTACCTGGCCCTGCTCTTCGCCGCGCTCATGGTGGACCACTACCTGCCCCTGGTCGGGTGGCGATGAAGCGCCGGGAACTGCTGGGGCTCGCGCTCGCGGCCTTCGCGGCGGCGGGGTGCGACAAGCTGCTGCCGGGATCGAAGACGCCGTTCAACGGCGTGGACATCACGGGCTCGGACCTGGGCCCCGATTTCCGGCTCACGGACCACAACGGCACGCCGAGGTCGCTCGCGGACTTCAAGGGCAAGGTGGTCGCGGTCTTCTTCGGCTACACGCACTGCCCGGACGTGTGCCCCACGACGCTCTCCGACATGGCGAAGGCCCTGCAGATCCTCGGGCCCGACGCGCCGCGCGTGCAGGTGCTCTTCGTGACCGTGGACCCGAAGCGCGACACGCAGGAGCTGCTGCGCAACTACGTGCCGGCCTTCAATCCCACGTTCCTGGGCCTTCGCGGCGACGCGGCCGCCACGGCCAAGGTGACGAAGGACTTCAAGATCTACGCCGCCGAGCGCCCGGGCAAGACTCCCGAGTCCTACACGGTCGACCACTCGGCGCAGTCGCTCGTCTTCGACGCGAAGGGGCGGCTGCGCCTGATGCTCGCCTACGGGACGCCGGGGGACAAGATCGCCTCGGACTTCCGGATCCTGCTCAATTCCTGACCCGGAAATGAAAAGGGGACGGTTCCCGGAACCGTCCCCTTTTTTGTTCTGACCCTCACCCCGACCCTCTCCCAAGGGAGAGGGAGAAGTTCTAGCGCAGGGCGGCGAGGCTGCCCTTCATCTTCGTGAGCGCCTTGGCCTCGATCTGGCGGATGCGCTCGGCGGACACGCCGAACTCGTCGGCGAGCTCGTGCAGGGTCTTGGTCTCGCCCTCGGCGAGCCAGCGCGTCTGGATGATGCGCCGGCTGCGATCGTCCAGCGAGGCGAGCGCGCGGGCGAGGCCCTCGGACTCGAGGTTCTCCGTCTGGTGGCGCTCGACGATGTCGGCGGGGCCCTCGGCGGCGTCGGCCAGGAAGGCGATCGGGCCGGGGCGGTCCTCGCCGTCCTCCGGCGAGGGATCGATGGTGATGTCGTGGCCCTGGAGGCGCTTCTCCATCTCCACCACGTCGCTTTCCTTCACCGCGAGCGTCTTCGCGATCGTGGCGACCTCGGTGGGGTTGAGGGTGGCCGACGAGCTCTTGAGGCTGCGCAGGTTGAAGAACAGCTTCCTCTGCGCCTTGGTGGTGGCGACCTTCACCAGGCGCCAGTTGCGCAGGATGTACTCGTGGATCTCGGCCTTGATCCAGTGGATCGCGAAGGAGGCCAGGCGCACGCCGCGTTCCGGGTCGAAGCGGCGCACGGCCTTCATGAGGCCGACGTTGCCTTCCTGGATGAGGTCGGCCTGCGGCAGGCCGTAGCCCATGTAGTTGCGGGCCACCGCCACCACCAGGCGCAGGTGCGAAAGCACGAGGTCGCGGGCGGCCGAGAGGTCCTCCGTCTCCCGAAGGCGCCTTCCGAGCTCCACCTCGCGTTCCACGCTGAGCAGCGGAACGGTGTTCACGGCCTGGATGTAAGCCTCCAGGCTGGAAACGGGTGAAAGGACGGGAAACGTCGCGGTCGTCATCAGGTATTCCTCCTAAAGGGCAATTTTAGCACTCGCGATCTTGGAGTGCTAAGCCCCCGCCAGGTTCCCGTCAGCCGCGCGGCGCGAAGCGCTTCAGCTCGCGGGAGACCGAAAACCAGGCCCCCGACACCCCCAGGCCGGCCACCGCCAGGACCACCCAGGCCATGGTGCTCGCGTCCATGAAGACTATTTTAAATTCATAGGCATAGGACGAAGTGAGCGCTGACAGCTCGGCGTTCAGCCAGGCCACGATGAGGGCCGCGAGCCCCACGGCCGCCAGTCCCGCGGCCAGGCCCTGGACCAGCCCGTGGTACAGGAAGGGACGCCGGACGTCGGCGGCGGTGGCGCCGATGAGCTGGCTCACCTCGATCTCGTCCTTCATGGTGACGACCTGCAGCCGGATCAGGTGGCCGACGATGAAGAGCACGGCCGCGGCGAGGATGAGGGCGAGGGCCGCGAGCGCCCGGCCGGCGAAGCTCGTCCAGCGCGACACCTTCTCGGCCCACTCGAACTCGGCCGAGACCTGCTCGACCTTCGCGAGCTTCGTCCACTCGGCCCGGGCGGCGGCGAGCCGGGTGGCGTCGCTCGACTTCGTGCGCACGGAAAAGGCGTGCGGCAGGGGGTTGCGGTCCAGGTTGGCGAGGAGCTCGGCCAGGTGCGAGGTGGCCTTGAGCTCCTCGAGGGCCTTCTCGCGCGGCACGAAGCGCACCGAGGCCGTCTCCGCGTGGGCCTTGAGGGCGGCCTCGACGCGGCGCACGTCCTCGCCGGTGGCGTCCAGGGCGAGGAACACGTTCACGTGCGGGTCGGTGTCCAGGCCCGAGGTCGCGCTGGGCCACGCTCTGCACGAGCGCCGAGGCGAGGATGGGAAGCGCCGCCGCCAGGGCGATGACGGCGATCGCGATGGCGCTCGCGAGAGGCTGCGCCGCCAGGCGCCGCGCGGCGTCGGCCAGGGCCAGGCGGTGCACGCGCAGCCAGGTCCTCACTGCGCGAGCCTCCCGTTGGCGATGGCGAGCCGCCGGCCGCCCAGCAGGGCGAGCGAGGACTCGTCGTGGGTCGAGAGCAGGACCGTCACGCCCACGCGGTGGAAGGAGAGGAAGAGCTCGAGGATCGCCCGCGAGGAGTCGGCGTCGAGGTTGCCGGTGGGCTCGTCGGCCACGAGGATCGAGGGCCGGTTCACGATGGCGCGCGCGATGCACAGGCGCTGCTGCTCGCCGCCGGAGAGCGTGATGGGCATGGCCTTCTCCTTGCCCAGGAGCCCCACCTTGTCGAGCGCCGCGCGCACCCGCTTGCCGGTCTCCTCCGCGCCCGCCCCGGCGATGCGAAGCGGCAGGGCCACGTTGTCCCACGCCGGCCGGTCGAAGAGCAGCTTGTGGTCCTGGAAGACGAAGCCGATGTTCCGGCGCAGGACGGCGAGCGCCGTCTCCCCGAGCGAGGAGAGGTTCTGCCCGCTCACGACGACGCTGCCGCGGGTGGCGCGCTCGATGCCGGAGGCGAGCTTCAGGAGCGTCGACTTGCCCGCCCCCGAGTGCCCGGTGATGACCACCATCTCGCCCGCGCCCACCTCCAGGCTCACGTCGCTGAGCGCCTCGTGTCCCCCCGGGTAGCGCTTGGCGACCGCGGAGAACTGGATCATTCGAAGAGGGCGTCCACGAAGTCCGCCGCCACGAACGGGCGCAGGTCGTCGGACTTCTCGCCGATGCCGATGAAGCGGATGGGCACGGGGTGCTCGCGCGCGATGGCGGCCACGGCCCCGCCCTTGGCGGTGCCGTCGAGCTTGGTGACGATGAGGCCCGTGAGCGCGAGCGCGGCGTCGAAGGCCTTCACCTGGGCCACCGCGTTCTGGCCCGTGTTGGCGTCGAGGACGAGCCAGGACTCGTGCGGCGCGGTGGGGTCGGCCTTCGCGATGACGCGCTTCACCTTGCGGATCTCCTCCATGAGGTTCGCCTGCGTCGGCAGGCGCCCCGCGGTGTCCGCCAGCACCACGTCGATGCCCTTGGCGCGCGCGGACTGGATGGCGTCGAAGATGACGGCGGCCGAGTCGCCGCCGTGCTGCGAGACGACGGTGACGCCGTGGCGCGCGCCCCAGGTCTGCAGCTGCTCGCGCGCGGCGGCGCGGAACGTGTCGCCCGCGGCGAGGAGCACCGTGCGGCCCTGCGACTGGAAGAGATGGGTGAGCTTGCCGATGGTCGTCGTCTTGCCCGCGCCGTTCACGCCGGCCAGCAGGATCACGAAGGGCTTGGGCCACTCGGCCGGGAGGGGCTTCTCGAGGGGGGCGAGGAGCGCGGCGAGGGCGGCCCGGAGCTCGGCCTCGAGCTGGCTGCCGTCCTCCAGGCGCTTGTCGCGCGCGCTCCGGCGCAGGCTCTGGATGAGGTGCGCGGTGGCGTGCACGCCCACGTCCGCGGCGAGGAGCTGCGCCTCGAGCGCCTCGTAGAGCGCCTCGTCGATCGTCGGGTGCGCCCGGAAGACCCCGGCGACCTTCTTCAGGCGCTCGCCCGTGAGGGAGAGCCCGCGCTTCAGGCGGGCTTTCCAGTCGGGCGCGGCGGCGTCGTCCGGTTTCTTGGATCCGAGGGAGAACATGGCATGCGGCCCGTTGCGCCGCGAGGGGGAGAGTCGCGAATATTTTACGGTATGATCGGCCGCGATGACCGCCGCGCGCCGCATCTCTGGCGAGACCAGGCCGGGCCGCACCGGCGCCGGCGCGAACCGCCTTCGCATCGTGGGCGGGCTCTGGCGCAGCCGCATCGTGCGCTTTCCCGATGCCGCGGGCCTGCGGCCGACTCCCGACCGCGTCCGCGAAACCCTCTTCAACTGGCTGGGCCAGCGCCTCACGGGGCTCGCCTGCGTGGACCTCTTCGCGGGCAGCGGCGCGCTGGGCCTGGAGGCGCGCTCGCGCGGCGCCGCCCGCGTCGTCCTCGTCGAGCAGGACCGCCGGGTGTGCGAGCACCTGCGGCGCACGGCCCGGGAGCTCGAGCCGGAGGACGGGATCGAGATCGTGCAGGCCGAGGCGCTGGCGTGGCTCGCCTCTCCCGGCGAGCGTTACGATGTGGCCTTCGTGGACCCTCCCTACGCCTCGGGGCTCGCCGGGCCCGCCCTCGCCGCGCTGGAGGGAAGGCTCAACGCGGGGGCGCGCGTGTACGTCGAGGCGCCATCGACGCTGGAGGCGCCGTCCGCCGCCTGGCGCAAGCTGCGCGAGGGGGCCGCCGGCGCCGTGAAGTTCGCCCTCTACGAGTTCGCCGGCCCCGCCGGCGCGAAGCACACACAGGAAACCGAGCCATGACCACCAAGCGAGCCGTCTATCCGGGCACCTTCGACCCCATCACCAACGGGCACGAGGACCTCGTCCAGCGCGCCTCGCGGCTCTTCGACGAGGTGATCGTCGGCGTGGCCCACAGCCAGGCGAAGCGCCCGTTCTTCTCGCTGGAGGAGCGGGTCGGCATCGCCAAGGAGGTGCTCGCGGGCTATCACAACGTGAAGGTGCTGGGCTTCGCGGGCCTGCTCTCGGAATTCGTCCGCGAGCACCACGCGGGCGTGATCCTGCGGGGACTGCGCGCCGTGTCCGACTTCGAGTACGAGTTCCAGCTCGCCGGCATGAACCGCACCCTCGCGCCCGGCGTGGAGACCCTGTTCCTCACGCCCTCGGACCGCTACCTCTTCCTGTCGGCCACGATCGTGCGCGAGATCGCGGTGCTGGGCGGGGACATCGCGGCCTTCGTCCATCCGGTCACGGCCCGGCGCATCGCCGAGAAGATCGGCCGCCCCGCCGCCGACGATTGAGGTGACGCCGTGGCGCTGATGATCACGGACGCCTGCATCAACTGCGACGTCTGCGAGCCCGAGTGCCCCAACGGCGCCATCGCGCCGGGGGAGGAGATCTACGTGATCGACCCCGCGAAGTGCACCGAGTGCGTCGGGCACTTCGACGCGCCGCAGTGCCGCGAGGTCTGCCCCGTGGATTGCATCCCGCTCAACCCGCAGTGGAGCGAGTCGCAGGGCGAGCTGCGGGCGAAGTACGAGCGGCTGCTGGCCGCCGGCGTGGCGCGAAAGCCCGGGCCCTAGCGAAGCGGCGCCCCGCCCCCGATGCCGTCCACGTCCAGGAGCCGGGCGAGGCGCGCGTCGTGCGATTCCCACTCCCGGGCGCGCTCGTCGCACTCGTCCAGGAACTTGTGCAGGTCGTCGATGCGCCCCATGAGGCCCGACTCGGCGTCGCGGATCCGCGCCATGCCCTCGATGCGGCTGTTGGCCTGCTCCTGGAACGCGCCCACCTGCGCCTCCAGGGGCCGGATGAACGAGTTCATCCAGGTGCGCACCTCGCGGTCGGCGATCTCGAACACGTGGACCACCTTCAGCGCCACCGTGTCGAAGAAGAGCGCCGCGAGCGTGCGGCGCCCGCGCGTGAGAAGGCTCGAGGCGCTGCGGAAGTCGCGCGAGCAGTGCTCCTCGAGGCGGTCGAGCTCCAGCAGGAAGCGGTCGGTGGAGAAGGGGGCCAGCTCGACCGGGGAGAGCCCCCACGACTCGGCGAACCGGCGGTTCACCGTGGCCATCATCGCCTTCACCTCGCCGATCACCTCGACGGCGCGCACGATGCGCCCGCGCATCTCGCGGAAGTAGCCGTCCACCGCCGGGGCGATGCCGCCGCTGAAGCTCGTCGACAGCACCGCGGAGCGCGCGCGCAGGCCGGCCTCGCGCGCCGTGACCGGGTCGAGCAGCTTCTCGAGCTCGTCGGCATGGCGGTTGTGCACCGCGCGCAGGCCCGCGAGCGCCGCCTTCGCCTCCTCGATGCGGCCGCGCTCGTCGGCCGCCTTGCGGCCCAGGGAGTCGACGAGCTTCTGGTTCTTGCCCTGCAGCTGGCCGAGCTCCCCCACCTGCTCCTCGACGAAGGAGCGGCGGCTCTCCAGGAGGGCGAAGGTCTCGGCGAGCAGCGCGCGCACCTCGGCGCGGACGCTGGCGGCATGGTCCAGCCGCCGCGCGTGCACCATGCCGCGCGCGAGCGCCTGCTCCAGGCGGTAGACGCGGCTCTTGGCGAGCGCGTCGCCGTCGCCCTGCACGCGCGCGGCGAGGCCCTGCCGGGCCGAGAGCGGGAAGACCTGGGTCGGGTCGACGTGCAGCGTCTCGGCGGTCTCGCGCACGCGCCGGTCGATCTCGACGAGCACCTCGCTCTCGGGCTTCGTGCCGTCGCGGATCTCGTCGATCTTGTTGAGGACCACGTAGCGGGTGTGGCCCAGGCCCTCGATGGGCTCGACGTGCTCGCGCCAGAGGGCGAGGTCCGCGTCGGTGGCGCCGGTGTCCACGGAGAGCATGAAGACGACGGCGTCGGCGTCCTGGAGCCGGTGCATCGTGAGCTCGGGCTCGGTGCCCAGGGCCTCGACGCCCGGGGTGTCCAGGATCGTGAGCCCCATCGCGAGGAGCGGGTGCGGGAAGTTCACGATGGCGTAGCGCCAGCGCGGGATCTCGACGCGGCCGCCCGGGCCCGACGCCGAGCCCCAGGTTCTGGGCCTCGCTCGCGGTGACGTTCTGCGTCTCGGAGAGCACGTCGAAGGCCGCGGCGAGGCTCCCGGGGTGCGCCGGGTCGAGGGCGATCTCCTTCCAGTCCGCGGACTCGGCGATGAACTCGCGCAGCGCCTTCGGGCTCTCGCGCGACTCGACCGGCAGCAGGCGGATCGAGGGCGGGCGCGACGGGTCGTGCAGGATCTCCGTGGGGCAGATCGTCGTGCGCCCCTCGCCCGCGGGCAGCAGGCGCCCCCCCAGGTCCGCGAAGAAGAGCGCGTTGATGAGCTCGCTCTTGCCGCGCGAGACCTCGGCCACGAAGGCGATCGACAGGCGGTCGGCGGCGAGCCGGCGCTCCAGGTGGGCGATGCGGGCCACGGACTGCTCGTCGCTCAGGCGGTGCATCAGCGCCCAGCGGCGAAGTCCGGCCAGGGCCGCGGCCGTCTCCTCGCGCCACTCCTTCAGGGAGGCGAGGCTGGGCTCGAAGGCGCGGTGGTCCATGGCGGTCGCCGGGCGGCTCATCGCTGGCACGAGGTGCAGAAGAACGAGGCGCGGCCGCCGTGGCGGCCGGCGCGGACGGCCCGGCCGCAGGCCGGGCACGGCTCGCCCTCGCGGCCGTAGACCGCGTACTCGAGCTGGAAGTGGCCGGGCTCGCCCCCGGCGCCCACGAAGTCCCGCAGCGTGCTGCCGCCGGCGGCCAGGGCGCGGGAGAGCGTGGCGCGGGCCTCGCCGGCCAGGCGCTCGTAGCGGCCCTGCGAGATGCGGCCCGCGGCCCGCGACGGATGGATGCGCGCGGCGAAGAGCGACTCGTTCGCGTAGATGTTGCCGATGCCCGTCACGACGCGGGCGTCCATGAGGAACGACTTCACCGGCGCGCGCCGGCCGTGCGCGATGCGGTGCAGGTACTCGCCGCAGAAGGCCTCGTCGAAGGGCTCCAGGCCCAGCCCGGCGAGCAGCGCGTGCCGCTCGGGGTCGCGCACCCACAGCATCGCCCCGAACCGGCGCGGGTCATTGAGGCGGACGATGTCGCCGCTGTCCAGCTCGAGGTCCACGTGGTCGTGGCGGCGCGCGGGGCGGCCGGCCGGGACGAGCGTGAGGCTGCCCGACATGCCCAGGTGCACGAGGAGGTGGCCGTCGCCGACCTCGAAGAGCAGGTACTTGCCCCGGCGCCGGATGCCCTCGATGCGCGCCCCGCGCAGGCGCGAGGCCAGGTCGCGCGGCACGGGCCAGCGAAGGCGCGGCTCGCGCACCACGACGTCGCGGATGCGCTGGCCCACGACTCTGGGCAGCAGACCCAGGCGGGTCGTCTCGACTTCGGGAAGTTCCGGCATGGGGATGGGGGGTTCTTGCCGGAAGATTATAGGCCACGGGCGCAAACCTCCGGCGCGCGGCGCTGTCCAACCGGGCTGGCGGCCGGAACGGCGGGCTGTCCGAAAAGTTCTATCATGGGCGGGCGCCAAAAGGCGTGTCACTCGCGGCGGGAGATCGGATCGATGGGGAAGGGCCTGGCAATACTGGTGGTGGCACTGTCCGTGGCGGCGTACGCGCCCTGGGCGCATGCGCAGGACGGCAGGCGCTCGCCGCCCACCCGGGAGTCCCTCATCGCGGAGTTCATCGCGGCGGAAATGGCGGCCCAGCGCGGGGACGCCGAGGGCGCGGTGGCCACGATGAGCCGGCTCGCGCGCGAGCTTCGCGACCCCGCGATAGCCCGCCGCGGCGTCGAGCTCGCCATCCGCGCGCGGACGCTGGAGCCGGCGCTCGACATGGCGATGCTGCTGGTGGAGCTCGAGCCCGAGTCCACGCTGGGGCGCGACCTGGTGTCCTCGCTCCTGGCCAGCCGCGGCGACGTCCCCAAGGCGCGCGCGCTCATCGGCGAGTACGTGGACAAGAGCCAGGACAAGGCCCTGCTCTTCACCCAGCTCGCCTACTTCTTCGGGAAGTACCCCGACAAGGCCGCCGTCCTGGAGGCCACGCGCGCCATCGCGGCCCCGTACCCGAAGCTCGCCGAGGCGCACTACGCCATCGGCGTGGCCGCGCTCGTCGCGGAGCAGGCGGACCTGGCGAAGATCGAGTCGACCGCCGTGCTGGCGATGAAGCCCGGCTGGGCGCCGGGGGCGATCCTGCACGCCCAGGTCCTGAGGAAGAGCGCGTCGGCCGACGAGGCGATCGCGTTCTACCAGTCGTTCGTCCAGCGCTATCCCGATTCGAGGGAGGTGCGCCAGCAGCTCGCCCGCGAGTACGCGGCCGCGCGGCGAAACGCCGAGGCGAGGCAGGAGTTCAAGGCCGTGGAGCGGCTGTCGGGGTCGGATCCGCAGGTGCCCTACGCGATCGGCCTCCTGTCGCTGCAGCTCGAGGATGCCGCCGAGGCGGAAACCGCCTTCCGGCGCGCGCTGGGGCTCGGGCACCCCGATCCCGGCGCGGTCTACCTCGGCCTCGGCCAGGCCGCCGAGCTCGCCAAGCGCACGGACGAGGCGCTGGACTGGTACGGCAAGGTGGACGCCGGGGACCGGCTGCGGGCCCAGATGCGCATCGCCACGCTCATCTCCAAGCGCGACGGCCTCGCGAAGGGCCGCGCCTACCTGCAGGGCGTCGACGTGCGCACGCAGGAAGAGCGCATCCAGCTGATCCAGATCGAGGCGCAGCTGCTTCGCGACGCCAAGGCGTGGCAGGACACGTACGACGTCCTCACGCGGGCGGTGGAGCGCTTCCCCGACGCCTTCGAGCTCCTCTACGACCGCGCGATGGCGGCCGAGCGCGTCGACCGCCTCGACGTGCTGGAGGCGGACCTGCGCCGCGTGATCGAACTGAAGCCCGACTACGCGCACGCCTACAACGCGCTCGGCTACACGCTCGCCGACCGCACGGACCGCCTCGAGGAGGCCCAGGAGCTCGTCGGCAAGGCGATGAAGCTCGCGCCCGAGGACCCGTTCATCCTCGACAGCCAGGGCTGGGTCTACTACCGGCGCGGGCAGCTCGACGAGGCGCTCAAGAGCCTCAAGCTCGCCTACGGGGCGCGTCCCGACCCGGAGATCGCCGCGCACCTGGGCGAGGTCCTGTGGAAGCTCGGCCGCAAGGACGAAGCGAGCCAGGTCTGGAAGTCGGCGCTGTCGGACCATCCCGACCACGAGACGCTCCTCGCCGTGATCCAGAAGTACGAGCCCCGATAAGGGGGCCGCGGCCTCCGCTCCGAGCCCCGCCGTGACCCGCCTCGCCCTGCTGGCCGCGCTGCTCGTGGCCTCCTGCGCCGCCGTGCCTCCGGCCCCGATCCCGCTCGACGGCTTGCCGGCCGCCTTCGAGATGGGCGGGCGCATTTCGGTGGCCCAGTCCGGCCGGGGCGAGATCCTGCGCCTGCGCTGGAGCCACGGCCCCTGGGCCGACACCTGGGTGCTCGCCACGCCCATGGGCACGGAAGTGGCGCGCATCGAGCGCCGGCCCGAAGGGCTCGTGGCCCATCGCCCCGGCGCCGCCCCGGTCTCGGCGACGAGCTTCGCCGACTTCACGCAGGACCTGCTCGGCGCCGCCCTCGACGAGCGCCTCCTCGTCGCCTGGCTGCACGGCCGTCCGCTGCCGGGCCCGGGGGGCTGGGAAGTCTCGATCGACGAGGCGCAGCGCATCGGCGACCGCGACCTCGCGCGGCGCATCACGGCCTCGCAGGGGGACGTGGTCGTGAAGCTCGTCGTCGACGAATACCGGCCGGGGCCGCACTAGCGCGATGCGACTGGAAGGCCCCGATTACCTCGCGCCGGCCAAGCTCAACCTCTTCCTGCACGTGGTGGGAAGGCGGGCGGACGGCTACCACCTGCTGCAAAGCGCCTTCGCGCTCATCGACGCGGCCGACCGGCTTCGCTTCGCCGTCCGGGAGGATGGCGAGATCCGGCGCGTGAACGACCTGCCGGGGGTGCCGGCGGAGTCCGACCTCGTGGTGCGGGCGGCGCGCCTGCTCAAGGCCGAGACGCGGACGGCGCTGGGCGCCGACATCGAGGTCGACAAGCGCCTGCCGCTGGGCGGGGGGGTGGGCGGGGGCAGCTCGGACGCGGCCACCACGCTCCTCGCCCTCAATCACCTGTGGGGCACGGGGCTGTCCCGGCCGCGGCTGCAGGAGATCGGGGCGAGGCTGGGCGCCGACGTGCCCTTCTTCGTCTTCGGCCGCGACGCCTGGGTCGAGGGGGTGGGCGAGCGCCTCGCCCCCCTGGACCTGCCCCCGCGCCTGGTACCTGGTCCTGGTGCCCCCGGTGGCGGTGCCCACCGCAGAGATCTTCGCGGCGCCCGAATTGACCCGAGATACGGAACCCCTTAAAATGGAAGACTTTTCGGCGCACGCAGGATCCTCAACGGGCTTCCGGAACGACCTGGAAGCGGTCGTGGCAGCCCGGTACCCCGCCGTCCGCGAGCACCTCGAGTGGCTTTCGGGCCATGGCGGGGGGCGGCTCACGGGGTCCGGGGCGTGCGTCTTTGCCAGGTTCGGGGACCAGGCCTCTGCCGAGAGGGTGCTGGGCGAAGCTCCCCGGGCACATGAAGGGATTCGTCGCGCGGGGCCTCGGGCAGCATCCCTTGCGCGACCTGTAACGGGTATCACCCGCGGCCGGAAGGCGCAGGGCGCGGGCGCTAGGGGAGTCGCCAAGTTGGTTAAGGCACTGGATTTTGATTCCAGCATTCGAAGGTTCGAATCCTTCCTCCCCTGCCAAATTTTCGGTGCACGGCGAATCGGGACCTAGAGCGCGATGCCTTTCGACAACCTGATGGTGATGACGGGCAACGCCAACCCGAAGCTCGCGCAGAAGGTGGCCCGCCACCTGAACGTGCAGCTTGGCAAGGCGAGCGTCTCGACGTTCAGCGACGGCGAGATCATGGTCGAGCTGCTCGAGAACGTGCGCGGCAAGGACGTGTTCGTGCTGCAGTCGACCTGCGCGCCGACCAACGACACGCTGATGGAACTGATGATCATGGTGGACGCGCTGCGCCGTTCCAGCGCCGCCAGGATCACCGCGGCGATGCCCTACTTCGGCTACGCCCGGCAGGACCGGCGCCCGCGGAGCGCGCGGGTGGCGATCTCGGCCAAGGTGGTGGCCAACATGCTCACCACGGCGGGAGTGAACCGCGTGCTCACGATGGACCTGCACGCGGACCAGATCCAGGGGTTCTTCGACATCCCGGTGGACAACGTCTACGCGACGCCGATCCTGCTGGGCGACCTGTGGAAGCACGGGTACAGGGACCTGGTGGTGGTGTCGCCGGACGTGGGCGGCGTGGTGCGGGCGCGGGCGATCGCGAAGCGGCTCGAGAGCGACCTCGCGATCATCGACAAGCGGCGGCCGCGGCCCAACGTGGCGACGGTGATGAACATCATCGGCGACGTCGACGGGCGCACGTGCGTGATCATGGACGACATGGTCGACACGGCCAACACGCTCTGCGAGGCCGCGCGCGCGCTGAAGGAGCACGGCGCCCAGCGCGTGGTGGCCTACTGCACGCACCCGGTGCTCTCGGGGCCGGCCGTGAGCCGCCTCGAGGCCTCGGTGATCGACGAGCTGGTGGTGACGGACACCATCCCGCTCAGGCCGGAAGCGGAAGCCTGCAAGAAGATCCGCCAGATCAGCGTCTCGGAGCTGCTTGCCGAGACCATGCGAAGGATCTGCGAGGAGAGCTCGGTGAGCTCGCTCTTCGTGGAGTGAAGAACGCGCCCCGCGCCCGGAAACGGGGGCGGGGCTTCGGGTGAGGGGGCCGTTTCCCCCTCGAGGGGCGGGAAGCCTGGTCGCGGGCACCCGCCGATACTGGAGTGAACATGAAGATCGAAATCAAAGCCGAACCGCGAAGCCTGCAGGGAACGGGTGCGAGCCGCCGTCTGCGTCGCGAGTCCAAGGTGCCCGGCATCCTGTACGGCGCCGGCAAGGACGCGCAGCCCATCCAGCTCGACCACAAGGACCTCTTCTTCAAGCTGAAGCATGGAGGCGTTCCACGCCTCCATCCTCGACATGGAGATCGGGGCCGACAAGATGCAGGTGCTCCTGCGCGACTACCAGATGCACCCCTTCAAGCAGATGATCCTGCACGCGGACTTCCAGCGCGTCGCCGCCGACCGCAAGATCCACATGAAGGTGCCGCTGCACTTCAAGAACGGCGACATCGCCCCGGGCGTGAAGGTCGCCGGCGGCGCGGTGCAGCACATCGTGAACGACATCGACATCACCTGCCTGCCGAAGGACCTGCCCGAGTTCATCGAGGTGGACCTGAGCGAGCTGCAGGCGGGCCACTCGATCCACGTCTCCGGCATGAAGCTCCCCGCGGGCGTCGAGTCCACGAAGCTCAACAAGGGCGACGACATCACCGTGGCCACGATCGTCATGACGCGCGCCATGTCGGCCGAGGACGAGGCGGCGGAAGCGGCTGCTGCAGCGGCTGCGCCGTCGGCGGCCGAGATCCCGACCACGGCCCAGAAGGTCAAGGAAGACGAGCCCGCCAAGGAAGCCGGCAAGGGCGGCAAGGAGAAGGACGAGAAGAAGAAGTAACCTTCGCCCGGGGCGCCTCGAACGAGCCTCACGGATGCGCCCGCCGTCCCCGGCGGGCGCGTTCGTTTTGGGGCCCAGGCGCGCAGGGCAGGCTTCCCGACCACATCCCCCATGGAACCCATCCGCCTCATCGTCGGCCTCGGCAACCCCGGAAAGGAGTACGAGCGCACGCGCCACAACGCCGGCTTCTGGTGGGTGGACGCCATCGCGGACGAGCGCGGCGGGCGCTGGGCGAAGGAGTCGAAGTTCTCGGGATGGGTGGCGCGCGTGGAGGAGGGCGGCCGCGACTACTGGCTGCTCAAGCCCGCGACCTACATGAACGAAAGCGGCCGCTGCGTGGGCGCGTTCCTGCGCTTCCACCGCATCGAGTCCGCGCAGATGCTCGTCGTCCACGACGAGCTCGACCTGCCCCCCGGCGCCGTGAAGCTCAAGTTCGGCGGCGGCACCGGCGGCCACAACGGCCTGCGCGACATCGACGAGGTGCTCGGCACGCGCGACTTCTGGCGGCTGCGGATCGGCATCGGGCATCCCGGCCACAAGGACGCGGTGGCCGACTACGTCCTGCACGAGGCGAGGCGGGAGGAGCGCGAGGCCATCGAGCCCGCCTTCGACCGCAGCCTGGGGCTCCTCTCCCGCATCGCCACCGGGCGCATCACCGACGCCACGACGTGGCTGCACACGATTCCCAAGCCCGAGGTCGAGATCCCCGTCGACACCGGGAAACCCGTTCCCAAGAAGGACAAGCAATGACCCTGCAATGCGGCATCGTGGGCCTGCCCAACGTCGGCAAGTCCACCCTCTTCAACGCCCTCACCAAGGCCGGCATCGCGGCCGAGAACTACCCCTTCTGCACCATCGAGCCCAACGTGGGCGTGGTCGAGGTGCCCGACCCCAGGCTCGAGGCGATCGCGGCGATCGCGAAGCCCCTCAAGGTCATCCCGGCCATCATCGAGTTCGTCGACATCGCCGGGCTCGTGGCCGGCGCCTCGAAGGGCGAGGGGCTGGGCAACCAGTTCCTGGCCAACATCCGCGAAACCGAGGCCATCGCGAACGTCGTGCGCTGCTTCGAGGACGACAACGTGGTGCACGTGGCCGGCCGGGTCGATCCCATCTCGGACATCGAGGTGATCCACACGGAGCTGGCGCTCGCCGACATGGCGACGGTCGACAAGGCTCGCGAGCGCCACATCCAGAAATCGCGCTCCGGCGACAAGGAGGCCGCCAAGCTCGTCGCCGTGCTGGAGAAGGTGCAGAAGGCCCTGGACGGCCTGCACCCGGTGCGCGCGCTGGGGCTGGACCCGGAGGAGATGGCGCTCCTGAAGCCCCTGTTCCTCCTCACCGCCAAGCCCGCGCTCTACATCGCGAACGTCGAGGAGCACGGGTTCAAGGACAACCCGCTCCTCGAGAAGGTGAAGGCCTACGCGGCGAAGGAGGGCGCGCCCGTCGTGGCCATCTGCGCCAAGCTCGAGAGCGAGATCGCGGACCTCTCCGGGGAGGAGAAGGAGATCTTCCTCGCCGACATGGGCATGCACGAGCCGGGCCTGGACCGCCTCATCCGCGCCACCTTCGGCCTCCTGGGCCTGCAGACCTACTTCACGGCCGGCGAGAAGGAAGTGCGCGCCTGGACCATCCACAAGGGCTACACCGCCCCCCAGTCCGCCGGCGTCATCCACACGGACTTCGAGAAGGGCTTCATCCGCGCCGAGGTCATCGCCTACGACGACTTCATCGCATGCAAGGGCGAGCAGGGCGCGAAGGAGGCGGGGAAGATGCGGCTGGAGGGGAAGGAGTACGTCGTGAAGGATGGGGACGTGATGCACTTCCGCTTCAACGTTTGACGGGGCGGCACCGTTCCTTGACCCGGTTACGCAAATACCCGAAAATACACGGCTTTCCGGCGAGTTAGCTCAGTGGTTAGAGCAGCGGAATCATAATCCGTTGGTCCGGGGTTCAAATCCCTGACTCGCCACCAATAAATGAAAAGGCCAGCCCTCGGGCTGGCCTTTTCCATTCGCCATCGCAGATGGCCCGCAGCTCGCTTAGGGTGCCGCCGCCGACCGCATGAACGTCGGGAACGCCGTGTAGATGCGCAGCTCGGCGGTCGGGCACGCCTGGCGAAGCCGCCCGACCCGGCAGGTGACGGTGAGCCGCAGTCTCGGATTCGTCCGGTCCCAGGCGCGACGCTGCTCGACCTTCATGCCGATCTCGCCGATGACGATCGGCGGGTAGGTGTCGATGGTCGTGGCCGTCACGGTCCGCACGCGCATGTCGGAATTGCTGGCGACGAAGCTCTCGGCGGCGAGCCACGCCTTGTCGCATGCCGCGGCTCCCTTGCACCGCCATACGCGACCGCTTCTTCTCCTCCGCCACCTGGGCCAGGAGGCTCGCATGTGCGGCATCCCCCGCGGGGCCTTCTCGACGGAAGCAGGCGGCGGCGCCTGCGGCGCGGACTGCGGCGGCGTTGGCGTCGATTGCGTCGCCTTCGGTGCAGACGGCGCAGACGGTGCAGGGGCCGGCGCTGCGACCGGAGGCGACTTGGCCGCCGGCGGAGCCACGGCTTCGGTCGGCTGCGCCTTCGCCACGGGTGGCGGCGCAGGCGGCGCGACCCGCACGGGCGCATCGGCCTTCGGTGCAGGCGCGGCAGGGGCGGGAGCGGGCGCTGGAACCGCGGGCGTCGCGACCGTCCTCGGCGAGCGCTTCTCGTACGCCGCCTTGATCTCGCCATCGACGTCGATGTTGCGGTCGACCAGCTTCGCGAATTCGACGCGGTCCTCGAACGGGCCGTCCTTGACCGACTTCGTGAGCGAAGCGAGATCCCCCGTGTGTGCTTCGGCGATGGGCTGGATGCCCGCGACCAGGTCCTTGCGGGCGACCGCGACGATGGCGGGGTCGCGCCAGGCGTACCGAAGGGCCTCGGCCTTCACGTCGCCCGTCCCCATGCGCCACGTCTCGAAGAGGTCGAGGTACGCGTGCCTGGTAGTCGCCCGACCTTCACGGCCTCGCGCCAATCGCGGTGGCGGCGTGGTGGCGCAGCCGGCGATCCCAGCGAGGCCGTCGCCACGCCGATGATCGCGGCGACGCAACACGTGGCGAAGCGACCCGGATCGCCTCATGGAACTGCCCTCCCTGTCGACTGCGCAACGAAGAGCGCCTACTTCCCGCCAGCCTTCGCCGCCTCGAGCGCCTTGGCGGGATGGACCAGGAAGCGCCTGCCGTCGGCCGTCTTCTCCACCGTCTTCAGGATGATCGCGATGACCTCCGTCGGCTTGAGCTTCGGGTTGACGGCCAGCATCTTCGCCGCGAGGCCCGTCACCTGGGGCGAAGCCATCGACGTGCCGGAGAAGGCCACGCGGTCGCCGCCGGGCAGGTAGCTTTCGACCTGGTAGCCGTTCGCGTGCGCCTTCACCGTCGGGCCGTAGCTCGTGAACGGCGCCTCGTCGCCCGCCTTGTCCACCGCGCCCACCGTGAGCAGGTTGGGGAGCACGATGTCCGCGGGGATGGCCTCCTCGAACGCCGCGTCGGCATTCGAATTGCCGGCCGCGGCGACGAAGAGGATCTGCGGCGCGCTGCCGATGGCGTCCTGCAGCGCCTTCTTCTGCAGGTCGAAGTACTCGCGGGCGATCTTCTTCCTCTCGTCCGGCGTCTTCCCGATGTTGCACAGCTCCAGCTCGCCTTCGACGCTCTTCGCCGTGCCGCCCCAGCTCATGTTCACCACCTGCACGCCGTTCTTGCGGAAGAAGTCGACGTACGTCTTCATGTTCTTCGCGTTCTTCTCCGCCAGCTCCCGGCTGGGGCAGGGGTCCGGCAGCAGCTTGTAGCCGAACTCCAGGCGCGCGTTCACGAGGCGCGCGTAGGGGTTGCCGGCCATCGCGATGCCGGCCACGTGCGTGCCGTGGCTGTAGTTGCCGGCGAGGCTCAGCTCCTCGACGACGGACTTGTACTCGTCGCGCTTGAGCTGCGAGAGCGCCGCCTTCACCTCGCTCGCCTCGGGGCTGTCGAGGTTCGACTGCAGGTCGGAAAGGCCCTTCATGCGCGACTTCATCGTCGGCAGCCGGCCGCGCAGCTCGGCGGGGATCGGCACCAGCTCGCTCTTGGACGGGTTCTCGTGCACGTCGAAGGCGATGAAGAGCGGCTTGCCGGCGCTGTCCGTGACGAGGCGGTCGCGGAAGATCGGCGCGTCGACGCCGCTGTCCCAGACCGCGATCCTCACGGGCGCGTACTTGCCGCCCTTGGGCAGCTCGACGTCGCGGGCGGCCCAGATGTCCGCCTTCTCCACCTTGTTGGCGGCGAGGTAGGCCCCGTAGGTGTCGACCAGGGTCTGCTTGAGGGGGAGCCGCGCCACGAGCGCGAAGCGCGTGCGCACGATCGCCGGGGCGAAATCGGAGCTGAGCATGCCGCCCGCCTTGTCCACGACCGGCTGCAGGCGGTCGCGGATGCCGCCCATGAGCAGCGCCTCGCCGATGATCTCGGCCCCGGACTTGAAGCTCTTGATGTCATTGGCGATCACCGCATACGGGTACTTGGCGAGTTCGGCCGCCACCAGGCTCCCCACTTCCTTGCGATAGGCCTCGGAGGTCGTGTTGCCGACCTTGGCCTGCGCCGCGACCATCGTCCGGATCGCCAGGCCCGAGATCAGCTTGTCGGCGGGCTTTTCCTCGAGCAGCCGGATCTCCTCGGCCCGCCGGGCGGCCTCGGCGTAGCGGCCCTCCAGGAAGTCGATCTGCGCCTGCACGGCCAGGAGGTCGCGATGCGCGGCCTTGTCGGCGATCTCGTAGCCGTCGAGCACGGACTGGTTGTCGCGCCGCACCTGGGCGGCGAAGCGGCCGAACGCCTTTTCGTCGCGGACGAGGTCCTCGAGCTTGCCGTCCATCCTGTAGGTGAAGGTCGGCATGTCGGTGGCCTTCTCGATGCGCTTCTTGCCCTGGGCGAGGGCGCCGGCGGCGAGGAGGGTGGCGATCAGGAAGACGGCGATTCGCTTCAGCATGGAGGGTCTCCAGGAGGGGCGGCACGTCCGGGGGGCGGGGTGCGCTGTGAGGGCGCGATTCTAGCAGCCTCCGATCTGGCATAATTTCGGCCCCGCAACCCCCCTGCCCGGATTCAACCTCCGCGACCCAGGACCCCGCCATGGCCGACAGCGCCAAGAAGGTCTTCATCCGCACCTTCGGGTGCCAGATGAACGAGTACGACTCGGACAAGATGGCCGACGTGCTCGCCGCCGCCGAAGGCTTCGAGAAGACGGACAACGTCGAGGAAGCCGACCTCATCCTCTTCAACACCTGCTCCGTGCGCGAGAAGGCGCAGGAGAAGGTGTTCGCCGACCTCGGGCGCGCTGCAAGCCCCTCAAGCGGGCCAAGCCCGGCCTCATGATCGGCGTGGGCGGCTGCGTGGCGAGCCAGGAGGGCGAGGCCATCGTGCGCCGCGCGCCCTTCGTGGACGTGGTCTTCGGCCCGCAGACGCTGCACCGGCTGCCGGAGCTGCTCGCGGGGCGCAGCGCGCGACGGGCAAGCCGCAGGTCGACATCTCCTTCCCCGAGATCGAGAAGTTCGACCACCTGCCGCCCGCGCGCGTCGAGGGGGCGAGCGCCTTCGTCTCGATCATGGAGGGCTGCAGCAAGTACTGCAGCTTCTGCGTGGTGCCCTACACGCGCGGCGAGGAGGTCTCGCGCCCCTTCGAGGACGTGATGGCCGAGGTGCGCGACCTCGCCGCGAAGGGCGTGAAGGAAGTGACGCTCCTGGGCCAGAACGTGAACGCCTACGTGGGCGAGCTGCCCGACGGCGAGGCGGCCGACTTCGCGCTCCTCCTCGCGCACGCGGCCCGCGTCGAGGGCATCGAGCGCCTGCGCTACACCACCTCGCATCCGCTGGAATTCACGCAGCGCCTCATCGACGCCTACGCGAGGATCCCGAAGCTCGTCTCGCAGCTGCACCTGCCGGTGCAGTCGGGCTCCGACCGGGTGCTCGCGGCGATGAAGCGCAACTACACGGCGATGGAGTACAAGTCGATCGTCCGCCGGCTGCGCCTCGCGCGCCCCGACATCTCGCTCTCCAGCGACTTCATCGTCGGCTTCCCCGGCGAGACCGAGGCCGACTTCGCGCAGACGATGAAGCTCGTGGAGGACGTGCGCTTCGACGGCGCCTTCAGCTTCGTCTACAGCCCGCGGCCCGGCACTCCCGCCGCGGACCTCCCCGACGACACGCCCCAGGCCGTGAAGCTCGAGCGCCTGCAGCGGCTGCAGAAGCGCCTGCAGGAGCTCTCCGAGGAGTATTCGCGGGCCATGGTCGGCACCCGCCAGCGGGTGCTGGTCGAGGGGCCGTCGAGGAAGGACCCGGCGGAGCTCGCCGGGCGCACCGACAACAACCGCGTCGTGAATTTCCCCGGCGACGCCCGGCTCGCCGGGCATTTCGTCGACGTGGACATCACGAAGGCCCTGCCGCACAGCCTTCGCGGCGCCGTGGCGCAGATCGCCATGGCATGACCCACCCGTGACAATCGTGACAAACCCGACCCGGCCGCGTGCTATTTTGCGGCGCTGCAAGCACCCCGAAACACGAGGAGCCCCATGAACAAGCTGCACGCCCTGGCCCTTGGCGCCTTCACGGCGCTTGCCTTCGCCTCGACCGCCATCGCCCAGGTCCCCGATCCGGACCCGACCCCGCCCCCCGCGCCGGCCCCCAAGGGCCCCGCTGCCCCGCCCGCCGCGCCTGCCGCGCCCGCCGCGCCCCCGGCCGCCGCCGCCGTGCCCCCCGGCCAGCCCAAGCCCTACAAGGACGTGCTCAAGGACGCCAAGGCGATCCCGGGGTACTTCACGCTGCACCAGAAGGACGAGAAGGTCTGGATCGAGATCAGGCCCGAGCAGCTCGACAAGCCCTTCTTCTTCGCCGCCAACGTCCCGCGCTCCCTCGGCGAGCGCGGCCTCTACGGCAGCCAGATGGCCGGTCCGTGGCTCGCTCCGGGCGGCGACAACCAGGTCGTGGTCTGGAAGAAGATCGGCAACCAGGTGCAGCTCATCGCCAAGAACACGCGGTTCTACGCGAAGGCCGGCACGCCGCAGGCGCGCTTCGTCGCGGAGACGCTTCTCCGACAGCCTGCTCGCCTCCGCGCCCGTGGCCGCGCAGCCCGCATCCGGACACCAAGGCGATCGTGGTCGAGGGCAACGCGCTCCTCTTCGCCGACCTGCCGGGCTACGGCACCCGGCTCGAGGGCGCGTTCCGCATGCCCTTCGCGCTCGACGCGAAGAACACCAGCTTCAGCCGCGTGACCAACAACGAGGGCATCACGAGCCTGCAGGTCAACGCCCACTTCGCGGTGCCCAAGCTCTCCCCGCCGCCGCTCACGCCGCCGCCCGAAGCCCGCGCCGCCGCCGCCGAAGACGACGCCGGACCCGCGCAGCTTCTTCGTCGGCTTCCAGTACAACTTCATGCCGCTGCCCGAGGAGCCGATGCGCCGCGCGCCCGCCGACGAGCGCCTGGGCCACTTCACGACCGAGCGCGTGGACTACACGGACGACATCACGCCCAAGCGCGCGCTCGTACTTCGTGAACCGCTGGCGCCTGGAGAAGAAGGACCCGGCCGCGGCCGTCTCCGAGCCGAAGACAGCCGATCATCTACTGGCTCGACAAGAACATCCCGGAGAAGTACCGCAAGAGCGTCGCCGACGGCATCCTCGAGTGGAACAAGGCCTTCGAGAGGATCGGCTTCAAGAACGCGATCGTCGTGAAGCAGCAGACCGAGCAGGACGACTTCGACACGATGGACGCGCGCCACGCCTCGGTGCGCTGGTTCACCGGCGACGACGTGGGCTTCGCGATCGGGCCCTCGCACGTCGACCCGCGCACCGGCGAGATCCTCGACGCGGACATCGGCATGTCCGACGTCTTCGCCCGCGGCGCCCGCCGCCAGGTGGCCGAGGACTTCTCGCGCCTGTTCGACCGCGAGGCGCAGCGAGCCCGCGCATGCCGAGCCGCACGGGCACCGCGCCCGCCGCGGCTTCCTCGCCTGCAACTACATGGACGAGTCGGCCCGCGAGCTGCACTTCGCGATGGACCTGCTCGAGGCGCGCGGCCTCGACATGGCCGGCCCCGAGGCCGAGGCGGTCGCCCAGGCCTACGTGAAGGACGTGATCATGCACGAGGTCGGGCACACGCTCGGCTTCCGGCACAACTTCCGCTCCTCGACGCATCTACACGCCTCAAGCAGATCCAGGACCCGGAGTTCACGAAGAAGAACGGCCTCACCGGCTCGGTCATGGACTACACGCCGTTCAACATCTCGCTCAAGGGCGAGAAGCAGGGCGAGTACGTGATGAGCACGCTCGGCCCCTACGACTACTGGGCGATCGAGTACGCCTACAAGGAGATCGACGCCGGCCGCGGAGAAGGAGGAGCTCGCCCGCATCGCCTCGCGCTCGACCGAGCCGCAGCTCGCCTTCGCCAACGACGAGGACGCCGGCTACGGCAACATCGCGATCGGCATCGACCCGGAGGTCAACCGCTTCGACCTCGGCGCCGACCCGCTGGACTACTACCGCAAGCGCCTGAAGCTCTCGCGCGAGCTCTGGGACCGCCTGCAGGACGCTGCAGCTCGCCCAGGGCGAGAGCTACGAGCGGCTCACGCGCAGCTTCACCGCCGGCTTCGCACCAGCTCACCCGCGTGGCGCCCGCTCGCGGCCAAGTACGTGGGCGGCGTGCGCCACCTGCGCGACCGCGCCGGGCACCGGCCGCTCCGCTCTACGAGCCCACGCCCGGCGGCGAAGCAGCGCGAGGCGCTCGCGCATGATGACCAACGACTTCTTCAAGGCGGACAGCTTCCGCTTCAAGCCCGAGTTCCTCGAGCCGCATCGGCATCGACCACTTCGAGCGCCCGCGCAACCCGGACGTCTCCGTCGCCACCGCGGTCCTCAAGGTGCAGAGGCGCGGTGCTCGACCAGCTCATGGCCGACAACGTGGCCGCGCGCATCCTCGATTCGCAGGAGAAGGTCGGCCGACCCGGCGCAAGGCCATGCGCCTGTCGGAGGTCTACGACACGCTGCAGGGCGCGATCTGGGCGGAGCTGAAGACCGGGCAGGAGATCACCGCTGCATGCGCCGCAACCTGCAGCGCGAGCACCTGCGGCGCGTCGCCGGCGCGCTCGTGCAAGCCCGTCGCCCGCGACGCCGGCCGACGCGCGCGCGCTGCAGCGCGAGAACGCGCGCGCGCTGCAGCAGCAGATCCGCGCCGCGCTCGCGAAGCCCGGGCATGTCCAAGGAGTCGCGCGCGCACCTCGCCGAGAGCCTCAACACGCTCGACCGAGGCGCTCAAGGCGCCGCTGCAGCGCGCCGGCGTCTAGCACCCCCTGCCGCTACAATAGGCCTGCCGGTCGTTCCGGCAGGCCTATTTTCATTCCCGCCCCGTGAAGAGCCAGACCCAGGAAGTCGCATTCAAGCCGGTCGACAACGCCGCGGCTCGCGATGCTGTGCGGCGCGCTCGACGCGAACCTGCGCCAGATCGAGACGGCGCTCGACGTCGACCATCGCGCGCCGGGCGGAGCGCTTCAGCATCTCGGGCGACCCGGCGCAGGTGGCGCTCGCGGCGCGCGCGCTGCGCAAGTTCTACGACCTCGCGGCCCACGAGCTCTCCCTGGAGGACATCCAGCTCGGGCTCGTCGAGGTCTCGCGCACGCCCGGCGGAAGTCGCCGCGGAGTCGCCGGCGCTGCGGCTGCCCGCGGAAGACCGAGCTCACCGCGCGCACGCCGCGCCAGGCCCAGTACCTGCAAGCAGATGCAGACCCACGACATCACGTTCGGCGTGGGGCCGGCGGGCACCGGGCAAGACCTTCCTCGCCGTGGCCGCCGCCGTCGACGCGTTCGAGCGCGACGCGGTGAAGCGCATCGTGCTCACGCGCCCGGCGGTGGAGGCCGGCGAGAAGCTGGGCTTCCTGCCCGGCGACCTCGCGCAGAAGGTGGACCCGTACCTGCGCCCGCTCTACGACGCGCTCTACGACCTCATGGGCTACGACAAGGTGAGCCGCCTCTTCGAGCGCGGCGCGATCGAGGTGGCGCCGCTCGCGTTCATGCGCGGGCGCACGCTCAACCACTCCTTCATCATCCTCGACGAGGCGCAGAACACGACGCCCGGAGCAGATGAAGATGTTCCTCACGCGCATCGGCTTCGGCTCGCGGGCCGTGGTGACCGGCGACGTGACGCAGATCGACCTCGCGCGCGGGCAGGCCTCGGGGCTGGTCGACGCGCGCGAACGTGCTCACCGGCGTGCGCGGCATCGCCTTCACCGAGTTCCAGTCCGAGGACGTCGTGCGCCACCCGCTGGTGCAGGCGATCGTCGACGCCTACGAGCGGCGCTCGCCCAAGAAGAAGTGAAGCCCGGGACGAGCGTGCTCTCGATCCAGCGCGCCTCGCGCGCGGCGCACATCCCCACCGACGCGCGCCTGCGCGCCTGGGCGCGGGCAGGCCCTCGCCGAGCCGGCCGTGGTGACGCTGCGCTACGTCGCCGAGGCCGAGGGCCGGCGCCTCAACCGCGAGTTCCGCGGCAAGGACTACGCGACCAACGTGCTCACCTTCGTCTACGGGCGGGATCCGCGCGGCGCGCTCGCCGGCGACATCGTGATCTGCGCGCCGGTCGTCGCGCGCGAGGCGAGGGAGCAGGGCAAGGCCGTCGCGGCCCACCACGCGCACCTGCTCGTGCACGGCCTGCTGCACCTGCAGGGGCTCGACCACGAGCGCGGCCGCCGACGCGCGCCGCATGGAGCGGCGCGAGCGCGAGATCCTCGCGCGGCTGGGGTTCGGCGACCCCTACGCGGGCGGCCCGGCGCCGATGGCCGCCGCGCCGGTCTGCTAAAGTATCCGCGACAACCGCCCCCGGCTTACCGCCCCGCATGGACGAACCCGCCAAGCCGAGCCTGCTCGAGCGCCTGTCCTCGCTGCTGCTGCGCGAGCCCGAGGACCGCGAGCAGCTCGTGGAGCTGCTGCACTCCGCCTTCGAGCGGCAGATCCTCGACGCCGACGCGCTCTCGATGATCGAGGGCGTGCTGCAGGTCTCGGAGACGCGCGTGGCCGACGTCATGATCCCGCGCTCGCAGATGGACATGATCGACGTCGAGGAGAGCCCCGAGGCGTTCATCCCCTACGTGATCGAGACGGCGCACTCGCGCTTCCCCGTCTGCGAGGAGAACCGCGACAACGTGATCGGGATCCTGCTCGCCAAGGACCTGCTGCGCTTCTACGCCGAGGAGGAGTTCAACGTCCGCGAGATGCTGCGCCCGGCGGTGTTCGTCCCCGAGTCCAAGCGGCTCAACGTGCTGCTCAAGGAGTTCCGCGCCAACCGCAACCACATCGCGATCGTGGTCGACGAGTACGGCGGCGTCTCCGGGCTCATCACGATCGAGGACGTGATCGAGCAGATCGTGGGCGACATCGAGGACGAGTACGACTTCGACGAGACCGAGGACAACATCCTCGCCGACAAGAACGGCCGCTTCCGCGTGAAGGCGGTGACCGAGATCGCCGACTTCAACGCCCACTTCGGCACCGCCTTCCCCGACGACGACCACGACACCGTCGGCGGGCTCGTCCTCTCCCAGTTCGGGCGCCTGCCCAAGCGCGGCGAGTCGGTGGTGGTCGACGGCATCGCCTTCCAGGTGCTGCGCGCCGACAGCCGCAAGCTGCACTCGCTGCTCGTCGAGCGGCGCCCCGCCCCGGAAGAAGCGCCCGGGGAAGGCGGGTGACGGTCGCGGGACCGGCTCCGGCGCGACGCGGCGCCGCGCTCCTCGCCTGGGGCATCGCCCTTCCCGCCGCGGCCGGCGCCGCCGCCGTGCTCGGATTCGCTCCCTTCTACGCCTGGCCGGTGCCGATCGCCGCCCTCGCCGTGCTCTTCCTCGCCTGGACGCGAAGCGGCTCGGCGCTGCAGGCCGCGATCTCCGGCTTCGCGTTCGGCCTCGGGCTCAACCTCGCGGGCGTCTCGTGGGTGTTCGTGAGCCTGCACGAGTTCGGCCACATGCCGGCCGTGCTCGCCGCGATCGCCACGTTCCTCTTCTGCGCCTACCTCGCGCTCTTCCCGGCGGCGGCGGGGTGGGTCGTGCACCGCTTCGCGGCCGGCGGGACGCGCAGGCTCCTCGCGGCCATGCCCGCGGCCTTCGTGCTGCTCGAATGGGTGCGCGGCTGGCTCTTCACGGGCTTCCCGTGGCTCGCGATCGGCTACTTCGCAGGCGCCCGCGAGCCCGCTCGCCGGCTTCGCCCCGGTGCTCGGGGCGTACGGCGTGTCGCTCGCGGCCGCGTTCTCGGCCGCGCTCCTGGCCGCGTTCGCGGCGAGCCCGGCCTGGTCGCGACGGCGCGCGGTGCTCGCCATCGCCTTCGCCGCCGTGCTCGCCTCCGGCGCGCTGCTGCGGTTCGTCGCGTGGACCTCGCCTTCCGGGGAGCCGGTGTCCGTGGCGCTCCTGCAGGGCAACGTGCCGCAGCACCTCAAGTGGCGCGACGACGTGCGCGCGCGGACCTTCCGCGACTACCACGCGCAGGTCGTGAGGAGCCCGGCGCGCGTCGTCGTGCTGCCGGAGACGGCGCTGCCCGCCTTCCTCGACCAGCTCCCGCCGGGCTACCTCGAGTCGCTGCGCGAGCACGCGCGGGCGGCGGGCAAGGACATCCTCCTCGGCACCGTCGAGCGCGACCGCACGGGCGAGGGCTACTCGTACTGGAACAGCGTCGTGCGCATCGGCGCGGGCGAGGCGCAGTCCTACCGCAAGCGCCACCTCGTGCCCTTCGGGGAGTTCATCCCGACCGGGTTCGGCTGGGTCCTCTCGGTGCTCAGGATCCCGCTCACCGACTTCGCGCGCGGCGAGCCGGGCCAGCCGCCGCTCGCGGCCGGCGGGACGACCTGGGCCGTGGCGATCTGCTACGAGGACATCTTCGGCGAGGAGCTCATCGCCTCGCTGCCGCAGGCGGGCATGCTCCTCAACGTGAGCAACGACGCCTGGTTCGGCGAGTCGCTCGCCGCCGACCAGCACCTGCAGTTCTCGCAGATGCGCGCCCTGGAGACCGGGCGGTGGATGGTGCGCGCCACCAACACGGGAGTGACCGCCGCCATCGACGAGAAGGGGCGCGTCGTGGCCAGGCTCGCGCCGTTCACCCACGGGGAGCTCGCGGCGCTGCCGGTTCCCCACGCCGGCGCCACGCCCTTCGTGCGCTGGGGCAACCTCGCGGCGCTCCTGGCGGCGGCGGCACTTTTGGCCGCCGGTGCGCGGCTTCGGGGTTACGGGCGCCTCGCCAAGCCCGTAAAATGACGGGTTTTCCGGCCTCCACGCTCCCGACGCGATGATCACGTTCCAGGAAGTCATCCTGCGCCTCCAGTCCTACTGGGGCAGCCGCGGCTGCGCGGTCCTCCAGCCCTACGACATGGAGGTGGGCGCCGGGACCTCGCACACCGCGACCTTCCTGCGCTCGCTGGGGCCGGAGCCCTGGCGCGCGGCCTACGTCCAGCCCTCCCGCCGGCCCAAGGACGGCCGCTACGGCGACAACCCCAACCGGCTGCAGCACTACTACCAGTTCCAGGTGGTGCTCAAGCCCTCGCCGCCGGACATCCTGGAGCTCTACCTCGGCTCGCTCGAGGCGCTGGGCTTCGACCTCGCGGTGAACGACGTGCGCTTCGTCGAGGACGACTGGGAGAACCCCACGCTGGGCGCCTGGGGCCTGGGCTGGGAAGTCTGGATGAACGGCATGGAGATCACGCAGTTCACCTACTTCCAGCAGGTCGGGGGACTCGACTGCAAGCCGATCACCGGCGAGATCACCTACGGCCTGGAGCGCCTGGCGATGTACCTGCAGGGCGTGGAGAACGTCTTCGACCTCGTGTGGACCGAGCGGGAGGAGGGCGGCCGCAAGCGGCGCCTCACCTACCGCGACGTGTACCACCAGAACGAGGTGGAGCAGTCGACCTACAACTTCGAGGAATCCGACACCGAGGCCCTCTTCCGGCACTTCGCGGACCACGAGAAGGGCGCCAGGCACCTGATGGAGCGGCAGCTCGCCCTGCCCGCCTACGAGCAGATCCTGAAGGCCGCGCACACGTTCAACCTCCTGGACGCGCGCGGCGCCATCTCCGTCACCGAGCGCGCCGCCTACATCGGGCGCATCCGCAACCTCGCGAAGGCCGTGGCGCAGAGCTACTTCGAGTCGCGCGAGCGGCTGGGCTTCCCGATGCTGCAGGAGGACGCGCGATGACCGCGACCCTGCTCCTGGAGCTCTTCACCGAGGAGCTGCCGCCCAAGGCCCTGGGCCGGCTCGGGGAGGCCTTCGCGGCCGGCGTCGAGGGCGGGCTGCGCAAGCGCGGCTTCCTCGACGACGGCGCCGAGCGGACCGGGTACGCCACGCCGCGCCGCCTCGCGGTGAGCATCACCGGCGTGCGCGCGGCGACCGAGCCGAAGTCGGTCGAGGTCAAGCTCATGCCCGTGTCCGTGGGGCTCGGCCCGGACGGCAAGCCCACGCCCGCGCTCCTGAAGAAGCTGGCGGCCTGCGGGCTGGAGGCGGCCGACCCGGCAAGCCTCAAGCGGCGGGTGGACGGCAAGGCCGAGACGCTCTTCGCCGACACGCTCGCGCCCTCGGTGCCGCTCGCGCAGGGGCTGCAGGCGGCCCTCGAGGAGGCCATCGCCGGGCTGCCCATCCCGAAGGTGATGAGCTACCAGCTCGCCGACGGGGCGACGACGGTCCAGTTCGTGCGGCCCGCGCACGGACTGGTGGCGCTGCACGGGCGCGACGTGGTCGCGATCTCGGTGCTGGGCCTCGCCGCCGGCCGCCTCACGCACGGCCACCGCTTCCAGGGCGCGCGCGACATCTCGCTCGCCGACGCCGGGGAATACGCCGCGCGGCTGGCGGCCGAGGGCGGCGTCATCGCCGGCTTCGCCGAGCGGCGCGCCGCGATCCTCGCGGGCCTGCGCGAGGCCGCGTCCCGGGAAGGGGCCACGCTCGGCCCGGAGGCCGATTACGACGCGCTCCTCGACGAGGTGACGGCGCTGGTCGAGATGCCCACGGTGTACGCCGGGCGCTTCGAGCGCGAGTTCCTCGAGGTGCCGCAGGAGTGCCTCATCCTCACGATGCGGCAGAACCAGAAGTACTTCCCGCTCTTCGACGCCGAGGGCCGGCTCGCGGAGCGCTTCCTCCTCGTCTCCAACCTGCGTCCCGCGGACCCGTCGCGGATCGTCCAGGGCAACGAGCGCGTCGTGCGCCCGCGCCTGGCGGACGCCCGCTTCTTCTTCGACACCGACCGCAGGACGAAGCTCGCCGACCGCGTGCCGCAGCTGGCGACGATCGTCTACCACGGCAAGCTCGGCACGCAGCTCGAGCGCGTCGAGCGCCTGCGCAAGCTCGCCACGCGCATCCAGATGAAGCTTCCCCGCGGCGCCAAGGGCATGCCCTACGCCGACCGCGCCGCGCTCCTCGCCAAGGCCGACCTCGTCACCCTGATGGTGGGCGAGTTCCCCGAGCTGCAGGGCATCATGGGCAAGTACTACGCGGCCGCCGACGACGAGGAGCCGTCCGTGGTGCGCGCCATCGAGCAGCACTACTGGCCGCGCTTCGCCGGGGACCACCTTCCCGACGGCGACGTGAGCATCGCCGTGGCGCTCGCCGACCGGCTGGACTCGCTCGCCGGGCTCTTCTCCATCGGGCAGGTGCCCACGGGCGACAAGGACCCGTTCGGGCTGCGCCGCGCCGCCCTCGGCGTGATCCGGATCCTCGCCGAGCGCGGCCTGGACCTCGATTTCCACGACCTCGTCCGCCTCGCCTGCGAGCCCTTCGCGGCAGGCCCCGCACGCGCAGGTCGAGGATTTCGTCTACGACCGGCTGCGGGGGTACCTGCGCGAGCAGGGCTTCACGACCAACCAGGTCGAGGCCGTGGTGTCGCAGCGCCCCGCGCGCTTCGACGAGGTCCGCGCGCGGCTCGATGCGGTGGCCGCGTTCGCGAAGCTGCCGGAGTCCGAGGCGCTCGCGGCCGCGAACAAGCGCGTCAAGAACATCCTCGACAAGTCGGGCCGCTCGGGCGAGGTCGATCCCGCGCTCTTCTCGCAGGACGAGGAACGCCGCCTGCACGCCGCCATCGCCGCGCTGACCCCGGTGGTCGACGAGGCGGTCGCGCGCGCCGGGTTCGAGCCGGCGCTGGTGGCGCTCGCGGGCGTGCGCGGCGAGGTCGACGCCTTCTTCGACAAGGTGCTGGTCAACGCCGAGGACCTCGCGGTGCGCGGCAACCGGCTGGCGCTTCTCACGGGCCTGGAGCGGCTGCTGAACCGCGTCGCCGACATCTCGAGGCTGGCGGCCTAGCCCATGAAGCTCGTCATCCTCGACCGCGACGGCGTCATCAACCACGACAGCGACCGTACATCAAGTCGCCGGCGGAGTGGCAGCCGATCCCCGGCGCGATCGAGGCCATCGCGCGCATGCACCAGGGGGGCTTTCGCATCGTCGTGGCGACCAACCAGTCCGGCATCGGCCGCGGGCTCTTCGACATGGCCACGTTCAACGCCATGAACGACAAGATGATGGAGATGGTCTTCCGCCAGGGCGGGCGCATCGACGCGCTCTTCTTCTGCCCGCACACCGACACCGAGAACTGCGGCTGCCGCAAGCCCAGGACCGGCATGTTCGAGGAGATCGCGTCGCGCTACCACGTCGACCTGAAGGGCGTGCCCTGCGTCGGCGACGCGATGCGCGACCTGCAGGCCGCCGAGGCGGTGGGCGCGCAGCCGATCCTCGTCCTCACCGGCAAGGGAAAGAAGACCAAGGAGCTGGGCGGCCTGCCGCGCAAGACGCTCGTGTTCGCGGACCTCGCGGAAGTCTCGCGCCACCTCGTGGCGGCGAAAGAATGACCTTCCTGCGCTCGCTCCTGTTCCTGGCCGGCGGCTTCCCGATCACGGCGGTCTTCGGCGTGCTCGTGCCGATCTCCGCCCTCTTCGGCAAGCGCGCCGCGCTGTGGATGGCGCGCGAGTGGGCCCGCTGGCTCCTCAAGTGGTGCGAGTGGTCCTGCGGCATCCGCTACGAGGTGCACGGGTGGGAGAACGTGCCGAAGACCCCGGCGGTCATCATGGCCAAGCACCAGTCGGCCTGGGAGACGCTCTTCATCGAGGCGACGTTCCCCTACCAGTGCTGGATCATCAAGAAGGAGCTCCTGTGGCTGCCGTTCGTCGGCTGGGGGCTCGCCGGGGTGCGCTCGATCGCCATCGACCGCAAGAGCGGCGTGGCCGCCCGCGAGCAGATCGTGCAGCAGGGGATGCAGCGCATGGCCGACGGCCTCTGGGTGACGATCTTCCCCGAGGGCACGCGCGTCGCCGTGGGCAAGCGCGGCCGCTACGGCATCGGCGGCGCGACGCTCGCCGCCCGCGCCGGCGCGCCCATCATGCCCATCGCGCACAACGCGGGCGAGTTCTGGGGGCGCTACGCCTTCCGCAAGCACGCGGGCACGGTGCAGGTGGTGATCGGGCCGGTCATCGAGACCAAGGGGCGCGACCCCCTCGCGGTCACCCGCGAGCTCGAGGAGTGGATCGAGGGCCAGATGACGAGGCTCAATCCCGAGCGCTATGCCGGATCGTGAGCCGCCCGCGCGCGAGTCGCGCACGCTGCTGCTGCGCGCCGGGCGCGTCGATTACACCCTGGTGCGCCGCCGCGGCCGCCGCGGCGTGGGGCTCAAGGTCGATTCCTCGGGACTCACGGTGAGCGCGCCGCTCACCGTCCCGGTCGCGCGCGTCGAGAAGATGGTGCTCGAGAGCGAGTCGTGGGTCCTGGGCAAGCTCGAGGTCTGGCGCGCGCGGCAGGTGCCCGTCCAGCGCTGGGACGACGGCGCGGCCCTGCCGTACCTCGGCGGGTTCCTCACGCTGCGGCTCGGCGAGGCGCGGCGCGCGGCGGTCGAGGTGGGCGGCGCCGAGCTGCTCGTGCGCGTGCCGTCCCGCGACGCGGAGGTCGTCAGGCGCGCCGTCGTGGCCTGGTACCGCCGCACGGCCCTGGCCCACCTCGCGCAGCGCGCCTTCTTCTTCTCGCGCCTCGCGGTCCTCGCCCCGCCGCGCGTGCTGCTCTCGTCGGCCAACTCGCGCTGGGGAAGCTGCAACAGCCGGCGCGAGGTGCGCCTGGCCTGGCGGCTCGTGAAGGCGAGGCCCGCCCTCGTCGACTACGTCGTGTGCCACGAGCTCGCGCACCTGCGCCACATGAACCACTCCCGCGAGTTCTGGGCGGAGGTCGGGCGCCTGTGCCCGGACTACCGCCAGCTGCGCGAGGAGCTGGAAGCCACCGACCATCTGTACCGCTCCTTCTGAGGAGGAAAGCATGCGCATCCTGCACACCATGATCCGGGTCGGGGACCTCGATCGCTCCATCAGGTTCTACACCGAGGTGCTCGGCATGAGCGTCATCCGGCGCAAGGACTACCCGGACGGCAAGTTCACGCTCGCCTTCGTGGGCTACGGCGACGAGTCGGAGGGCGCCGTGATCGAGCTCACCCACAACTGGGAGACGAAGTCCTACGACCTCGGGAGCGGCTTCGGCCACATCGCGGTGGCCGTCGCCGACGCCTACAAGGCCTGCGAGGAAGCGAAGAAGCGCGGCGGCAAGGTCACGCGCGAGGCCGGCCCCATGAAGCACGGCACGACGGTCATCGCCTTCGTCGAGGACCCGGACGGCTACAAGATCGAGTTCATCCAGCGCGCCTAGCCCAGCGCGCAATCGGCGAGGTCGGCGAACTCGGCCACCGAGAGCGTCTCCCCGCGGCGCTGCGGATCGATCCCCGCTTTCGCGAAGGCTTGCGCGTCCACCAGGGCGCGCAGCGCGCTGCGCAGCATCTTGCGCCGCTGCGAGAAGGCGGCCCCGACGATGCGCCCGAACAGGGCCTCGTCGCGCGCGATCCGGCGGCCCTCGCCGAGCGGGCGCATGCGCACGATGGCCGAGTCGACCTTGGGCGGGGGCGTGAACGCGCCCGGCGGCACGCGGAAGGCGAGCTCCATGTCGAAGCGGTACTGCAGCATCACCGACAGGCGCCCGTAGTCCGGCGTGTCCGGTGCGGCCACCATGCGCTCGACCACCTCCTTCTGCAGCATGAAGACGCAGTCGCGGATCCGCGGGGCGAAGCTCGGCCACGTGGAACAGGAGCGGGGTCGAGACGTTGTAGGGGAGGTTGCCGACGACCCGCAGGTCCTCGGGGAGCGCGCCGAAGTCGAACTCGAGCGCGTCGCCCTCGTGCACGACCACCGCCTCCGGCGCGAAGCGCCCGCGCAGGGCCTGGGCGAGCTCGCGGTCGATCTCGACCACGTGCAGGGGCTGAAGCGCCTGGGCGAGCCGCTCCGTGAGGGCGCCGGGCCCCGGCCCGATCTCGACCATCGCCTCGCCCGGCCGCGGGTCGATCTCCGCGACGATCCGGTCGAGGTAGTGGCGGTCGGTGAGGAAGTGCTGCCCAAGCCGCTTCTTCGGGCGCGGCAGCATCGGCGTCCCTAGGCCCGGGCGCGGCCGGCGAGCTCGGCCGCGAGGGCGATCGCCGCCTCGAGGCTGCCCGAGTCCACCTCGCCCGCGCCCGCGCGATCGAGGGCGGTGCCGTGGTCGACCGAGGTGCGGATGACCGGCAGGCCCAGCGTCACGTTCACCGCGTGCCCGAACGAGGCGTACTTGAGCACGGGAAGGCCCTGGTCGTGGTACATCGCGAGCACCGCGTCGGCGCCCTCGAGGACGCGCGCGGTGAAGAGCGTGTCGGCGGGCAGCGGCCCCTCGAGGCGCATCCCCTCGCGCCTGAGCTCCTCGATGGCCGGGGAGATGACCTCGATCTCCTCGCGCCCGAGGTGGCCGGACTCGCCGGCGTGCGGGTTGAGGCCCGCCACGAGGATGCGCGGGCGCGCGATGCCGAAGCGCACGCGCAGGTCGCGCTCGAGGATCCGCAGCGTCTCGACGATCCCCTCGCGCTGAATCGCCGCCGGCACCGCGGCGAGCGGCAGGTGCGTGGTGGCGAGCGCCACGCGCAGCCCGCCGCCGGCGAGCATCATCACCACGCGCGGCGTCGCCGTCCTCGCGGCGAGGTATTCGGTGTGGCCGGTGAAGGGAACGCCGGCGTCCGCGATCACGGATTTCTGCACGGGCGCGGTGACCATGGCCGCGAACTCGCCCGCGCGGCAGCCGTCCAGCGCCCGGTCGAGGAGGGCGAGGACGTGGCGGCCGTTGGCCGGATCGAGGCGCCCCGCGATCACCGGCGCCGGCGCCGCGACGTGCAGCAGCGAGGCGGGCGCGGACGAGCCGGGCGTGTAGTCCGGCAGGTCGATGGCGAGGCCGCGGCGCTTCGCCCGGCTTTCGATCACGCCGCGGTCGCCCAGGAAGACGAGCCTCGCCGCGTGGCGCCTGGTGGCGGCGATGGCGCACAGGTCGGGGCCGATGCCCGCGGGCTCGCCCGAGGTGACGGCGATGGGGAGGGCGGGGTCCATTCTCGCCGGGGCGCGCGCTGGCGCGCGCCGTCAGCGCTCCTCGAGGCGGTTCTCGACGAAGGCGCGGTCGCGCGTCTGGCGCAGCCAGTCCTGGTAGGCCTCGTCGGCCTTGCGGGCGCGCACCGTCTGGCGGGCGGCGAGCTTGCGGCGCTCCTCGCTCATCGCCTCGTTGCGCCGCTCCAGGACCTGCACGAGGTGCCAGCCGAAGGGCGTCTGGATGGGCTGGCTGAGCTCGCCGTCCTTCAGCGAGTTCATGACGCGCTCGAACTCCGGCACCGTGTCGCCGGGGGAGATCCAGCCCAGGTCGCCGCCGCGGGTGGCCGTGCCGTCCTCGGAATTCTGCTTCGCGAGCTCCGCGAAGTCCTCGCCGGCGGCGATCCGCTCGCGCACGCGCGCCAGGCGGGTGCGCATGTCGGCCTCGTTCGCGCCTTCCTTGGTGCGCAGGAGGATGTGGCGCGCGCGCGTCTGCGTGATCGAGGGGGCCTTGTCCTTGCCGCGCTTGTCCAGGAGCTTCACGATGTGGAAGCCGTTGGGGCTCCTCAGGATGTCGCTCACCTCGCCGGGCTTCAGCTTCTCCAGGGTCTCGAGGAACAGGGCGGGCAAGCGGCCCGCCGGGCGCCAGCCGAGGTTGCCGCCCTGCAGGGCGTCGGGCGCGTCGGAGTAGGTGGCGGCGATCTCCGCGAACGTCGGTGCCCTTGCGCAGCTCGGAGAGCGCCTGCAGCGCGCGGCGGCGGCGCGCGTCGATCTGGTCCGGGGTGGCCTGCTGCGGCAGCAGCACCATGACGTGCTGGATCTGGAACTCGGTGTCGCCCCCGCGCTCCTTCGCGGAGCGGGCGAGCTCCGTCTCCACCTCGGCGTCGGTCACCACGACGGCGTTCTCGATCTCGCGCTCGCGAAGGCGCGTGAGGACCAGCTCGTTCTTCATGTCCTCCCGGAACCGCGCGTAGCGCACGCCGTCGCGCTCGAGCGCCTGGCGGAAGGCGGTCATGGAGAGGTTGTTGTCGTCGGCGATGCGCTGGACGGTCTTCTCGATGGTCGCCTCGTCGATCTTGATGCCGGTCTCCCGGGCCATCTGGATCTGGACGAGGTCGTTGATCATGCGCTCGAGGACCTGGCGCTGCATCGCCTCCATGGGCGGCAGCTGCCCGCCGCCGCGGCGCAGCTGCGCGGTCACGAGCCGCGTGCGCTCGGCGAGCTCGACGGAGGTGATCACCTCCCCGTTCACCACGGCCACGATGCGGTCGACCAGGACGATGCTCTTCGGCGCGGACGAGAGCCGGGTGTCGAGCCTCGTGGCGGGCGTGGTCTGGGCGAGGGCCGCCGTGGCCGCCAGCGCGGCAAGGAGGGCTGCTGTTCGAAGGAGGGGGCGGATCGTGTTCATCGCGGAATCTCGTCGGACCTGCGGTAGCCGGAAATGTTCTGCCTCAACGTCTCGAGCGGGTTGATGCCGATCCTCGAGAGGCCCGAGAGCTCGAGCTGGATCTGGAAGGAGGTGGAGACCTGCTGGGTCGCCGTGATGAAACGGTGCGCCACCGCGCGGACCTCCCAGCAGCCCGCATTATATTCGAAGCCCGCGACGCCCTCGATGAGCTTCCTGTCCTGCAGGCTCCAGTTCCAGCGGCCGACGAGGTTCAGGGCGGAGGTCACCGGCCACTGGGCCGAGATGTCGACCTGCTCGACGAAGTCGCGCGTGAAGCGGTAGGCGGCGTTCACGACGCGCCCGGGCCGGGGGTTGTAGCGAAAGGCGAGGTCGAACTGCTTGGCGCGGTTCCTGCCGATTTCGTACTCGAGGCTCGCGTCGACCGCGAAGGAGGGCGACACCTGGCCGGACACGAGGGCGAGGAGGTCGGACTTGCTGCCCTCGCGCGGCGGCGTGGCCGCATCGAGCGTGACCCGCTGCGGCTCGAAGTAGTAGATCTGGCCCAGCGTCGCCTTGAGCCGCTCCAGGCCGCTGTCGGGCTCGACGAGCCGGCTGGTGACGGCCATGGTGACCTGGTTGGCGTCGCCGACGCGGTCGCCGCCGATGAAGCGGTTCTCGCGGAAGAGGGCGTTGGTGCCGAAGTCGACCTCGGCCGTCGAGAAGTTGGGCAGCTTCGACTGGTCCCGGTAGGGGACGTAGACGTAGAAGAGGCGCGGCTCGAGGGTCTGGTAGTAGCTGCGGCCCGCGAACTGCCAGGGGCGGTCGAAGAAGAGCCCCGCGTCGACGCTCGCGAGCGGCAGGCTGCGCGTGGCGTCCTCGAATCCCTCGGCGTTGTTCTCGGACAGCTTGTAGTTCGTGTAGTGGTACCCGACCTTGGGGGTCACGTAGCCCCAGGGCCTTCGCAGCGGGACCGACACCTGCGGGTAGAAGATGAGGCGCTGCCCGTTCACGAGGTCCGGGTGCTTGTAGTTGGCGTACTCGCCCCCGGCGAGCCAGTCGGTGCCGAGGACGTCCTGCTTGAACCCGGTGACGAAGATCTGCGGCAGCTGCTGGTAAGGCTTCGTCACCGGGGCGAGCGGGTCCTGCAGGGTCTGGTAGGCGATGGCGCGCGCGGTCGCGGTCCAGGTCTCGTCCTGGTAGCCCAGGATCGCGTCGCGCGGCAGGTTCGTCTGCGAGGTCGCCGCCACGCGCGTCGACAGGTCGCGGAAGTAGTCGTCGTCCGAGACCTTCTGCGCGTTCACGGCGAGCGACAGGCCCAGCGGAAGCTGCTGCGAGTGGCGCAGCGCGACGAAGTAGCGGTCGGTGCCGGTGATGCGCGTCGTTGGGCAGGAACTCGGCGTCGGCCTGGCCGGTGAACGTCGGCCGCAGGTAGCGGTACTCGCCGCCCATCTGCAGCCCGCGCTTGGAGTAGATCTTGGGCGTGATGGTCGCGTCCTGGTTCTCGGCGATGTTCCAGTACCAGGGCAGGGAGAACTCGAAGCCGCTCTGGCCGGACGAACCCAGCGTGGGCGCGAGGAAGCCCGACTTGCGGGCGTTGTCGATCGGGAAGGAAAGCCAGGGGGAGTAGAGGATCGGCACGCCGAAGAAATACACGGCGGAATTCCACGCCGTGCCCACCTGCCGCTTGCCGTCGATCTCCAGCTCGCCCACCTTGAGCACCCAGTCCTCGCGCGGCATGGGGCAGGTCGTGTACTCGGCGCGCATCAGGCGGCTCTTCTCGTCGGCCTCGAGGATCGCGAGCTCGGCCGAGCCGCGCGAGGCGTGGCGGCGGGTCTCGGACTTCGGGATCGCGAAGACGGGCTGCTGCATCTCGCCGGTTCCCTCGTCGATGCGGTAGAAGAGGCGGGGGCCGGTGACGGTGTCGCCCGCCCGCTCCAGGCGCACGTTGCCGGTGGCCAGCGCCGTGTCGTCCACGACGTCGTAGTCCAGCCGGTCGGCGAAGATCGCCGCGCCGCGCTGGCGGATCGCGACGTTGCCGGTCGCGGTGAGGTGCTTCGCCTCGTCGCCCGTGATGCGGTCGGCCGACAGGAAGCGCACGGCGTCGCGCTCGATCCGCGGCGGCGGCGGCGCGAGCCGCCGGTCCAGCCGCAGCGGGACGCCCTCGTCCGCTCCGGCCGGCAGGGCGCACGCGCAGGCAAGGATGAGCGGGAGGATGCGGCGGGCCATCGGGGGAGTGGGGTGGCGCGATGCTAGAATCCGCAAGAATACACGCGATAGCCGCCCCGCTTCACTCCCCATGGAACGCCTCGAGGCGCTCGACGCCTGGCTTGGCCGCACCCTCGGCGGTCGCGACTTCACGCGCGAGCCGGCCAGCGCCGACGCGAGCTTCCGGCGCTACTTCCGCGTCGCCTCGGGGGGCCGCACCTGGGTCGCGATGGACGCGCCGCCGGAGCGCGAGGACTGCCGCCCCTTCGTGAAGGTGGCCGGGCTCATGCGCGAGGCCGGCGTCCACGTCCCGGAGATCGTCGCCCAGGACCTCGCCCAGGGATTCCTGCTGCTTACCGACCTGGGGCGGCGCACCTACCTCCAGGCCTTCGACGGGACGAACGAGGCGGCGCTCTTCCGCGACGCCACGGGCGCCCTCGTCGACTGGCAGGCCGCGAGCCGCGAAGGCGAGCTGCCGCCCTACGACGAGGCCCTGCTGCGGCGCGAGCTCGCGCTCTTCCCGGACTGGTACGTCGAGCGCCATCTCGGCGTCACGCTGGAGGCCGCCGAGCGCGAGAGCCTCGAGGAGGTGTTCCGGCGCATCCTCGAGCGCAACCTCTCGGAGCCGCGCGTCTTCGTGCACCGCGACTTCATGCCCCGGAACCTCATGGTCTCGGAGCCCAATCCCGGCGTGCTGGACTTCCAGGACGCGGTGCACGGCCCGATCAGCTACGACGTCGCCTCGCTGTGGCGCGACGCTTTCGTGACCTGGGAGGAGGAGCGCGTCCTCGACGGGACGATCCGGTACTGGGAGGCCGCGAAGAAGCGCGGGCTGCCGGTGCGCGCCGACTTCGGGGAGTTCTGGCGCGACGTGGAATGGATGGGGCTGCAGCGCCACCTCAAGGTGCTCGGCATCTTCGCGCGCATCCACTACCGCGACGGCAAGCCCGGCTACCTCGGCGACACGCCGCGGTTCCTCGCCTACGTGCGCCACGCCTGCGCCCGCTACGGCGAGCTGCGCCCCCTGGCGCGGCTCCTCGACCGGCTCGAGGGCGTGAAGCCCGTCGCCGGCTACACGTTCTGAGCCGGTGGCGGCGATGCCTTCGGCACTCATCCTCGCAGCCGGCCGCGGCGAACGCATGCGCCCGCTCACCGACGCCGCGCCCAAGCCGCTGCTCGCCGCGGGCGGCAGGACGCTCATCGACTGGCAGCTCTCGCGGCTCGCGGCGGGCGGGATCCGCCGCGTCGTCATCAACCACGCGCACCTGGGCGAGATGCTCGAGGCCGCGGTGGGCGACGGCTCGCGCTGGGGACTTCGCGTCGACTGGTCGCGGGAAGGCACGGCGCTCGAGACGGCCGGCGGCATCGCGAAGGCGCTGGCGCTCCTGGGCGCGGAGCCCTTCGTCGTGGTGAGCGGGGACATCCACACGGACTACGATTACTCCCGCCTGGAGGCGGTGGCGAGGGACATCGCGCGCGATCCCGGCCGCCGCGCGGCCCACTTCGTGCTCGTCGACAACCCGCCGTACCACCCGGGCGGGGACATGGGGCTCGAGGGCGACCGGGTGCGCCGCGGCGGGCCGCTCCTCACCTATGCGAACATCGCGGTGTTCCACCCGGCGCTCTTCGCGGGCATCGCGCCGGGAACGCACCTGAAGCTCTTCCCCTGGGCCTACCGCTTCGTGGACGAAGGCCGCGTGACGGGAGAGCGCTTCGCCGGTGCGTGGGAGAACCTGGGCACGCCCGCGCAGCTGGCCGATCTCGACCGGAGGCTCCGCCAATGACCTTCTACGTGCCGGGCCACTTCCGCGTCGACGACGCGGCCACGCTCGAGGACTTCGTCGCGCGGAACGGGTTCGCGACGCTCGTGAGCACCGGCCCCGAGGGCCTGTGGACGAGCCACGTCCCGCTCCTGGTCGGCCGCGGCGGCGACGGCCGGCTGCGCCTCGAGGGGCACATGGCGCGCGCCAACGCGCACTGGGAGTCGCTCGAGTCCGCGGCCGAGGTGCTCGCGATCTTCGAAGGGCCCGCACGCGTACGTCTCCCCGTCCTGGTACGCGCACCACCCGAGCGTGCCGACCTGGAACTATGCCGTGGTGCACGCGCGCGGCAAGGCGCGGCTCGTGGAGCCGGAGGCGCTGCCGGCGCTCCTCGCGCGCCTGACGCGCAAGTACGAGGAAGGCCGCCCCGCGCCCTGGCGGATGGAGGACCTGCCCGCCGACTTCACGCCGAAGCTCCTGGCGGCGATCGTGGGCTTCGAGATCGCGGTCGAGCGGCTCGAGGGCAAGTTCAAGCTTTCCCAGAACCGCCGCCCGGCGGACCTCGAGGGCGTCATCGCGGCGCTCGAGGGCGAAGGGCAGGGGGAGCTCGCGGCCCTCATGCGCGAGCACGCGGCCCGCCCCCCGGAATCCCGGTAAAATCGTCCGCTTCGCGGCGCCTTGGGCGCCCGCCTCCGGACGACCCATGAAGCTCGAGAACCCGCACCGCATCAAGCCGTTCCGCCGCCGCCGCGCCAGCCTCGCCCGCACGCTGGGCGAGGGCGTGGTGATCCTGCCGACCGCTCCGGAGCGCACGCGCAACGCCGACTCCCACTACGACTACCGGTGGGACAGCGGCTTCTACTACCTCACGGGATTCCGCGAGCCCGAGGCCGTGCTCGTGATCGTGCTGGGCAGGAAGCCGCGCGAGATCCTCTTCTGCCGCGAGAAGAACCTGGAGCGCGAGATCTGGGACGGGTTCCGCTTCGGCCCCGACCTGGCGAAGCAGGCGTTCGGCTTCGACCGCGCCCACCCCGTGGGCGAGCTCGACGCGCTCATCCCGGAGCTCATCGCCGACCAGCCGGTCATCCACACGCCGGTGGGGGCCGACCCCGCCTGGGACGCGCGCGTGGCCGGCTGGCTCAACGCGGTGCGCGCGAAGTCGAGGACGGGCGTGAGCGCCCCCACCGAGATCCGCGACGTGCGCGCGGCGGTGAACGAGCATGCGCCTCTTCAAGGACGCGGACGAGATCGCGATCATGCGCCGGGCCGCCGAGATCTCGGGCGCCGCCCACGTGCGCGCCATGCGCGCGGCCGCGCCGGGCCGGCGCGAGTACGAGATCGAGGCGGAGCTGCTGCACGAGTTCTGCCGCAACGGCGCGCGCTCCGCGGCCTACGGCTCGATCGTGGCCGCCGGCGCCAACGCCTGCGTGCTCCACTACCGCGAGAACAGCGCCGAGCTGCGCAAGGGCGACCTCATGCTCATCGACGCCGGCTGCGAGCTCGACAGCTACGCCGCCGACATCACGCGCACCTTCCCGGTGGACGGCAGGTTCACGGCGGCGCAGAAGGACGTCTACGAGCTCGTGCTCGCGTCGCAGGAGGCGGCCATCAAGGCCGTGAAGCCGGGCGCGGCCTTCATCGACTACCACGACGCGGCCACGCGCGTGCTGGTGCGCGGCTTCATCGACATGAAGCTGTGCAAGGGCAGCGTCGACAAGGTCCTGGCCGACGAGTCGTACAAGCAGTTCTACATGCACCGCACCGGGCACTGGCTGGGGCTCGACGTCCACGACGCGGGCGAGTACATGCGCAAGGGCAAGTGGAGGAAGCTCCAGCCCGGCATGGTGCTCACCGTGGAGCCGGGCTGCTACATCCGGCCGGCGGACAACGTGCCGAAGCACTTCTGGAACATCGGCGTGCGCATCGAGGACGACGTCCTGGTCACGGCGAAGGGCCGCGATGTCCTCACCGCTTCCTGTCCCAAGGAAGTGGCGGACGTCGAGGCCGCGGTCCGCGGCTAGCGGCCGCGCGCGAGGGGCCCGATGGACCGCGTCGACGTCGCGATCGTGGGTGCCGGGCCGGTGGGCGCGGCGCTCGCGGCGAGCCTCGTGCCCGCGGGCCGCTCGGTGCGCGTGCTCGAGGCGCGGGCGGCGCCCTCGCGCGACGCGCGCACGCTGGCCCTGTCGCACGCGAGCCGCGAACGCCTCGAGGCGGCCGGCGGCTGGCCGGCGGCCGGCGCCACGCCCATCACCGAGATCCACGTTTCGCAGAAGGGCGGGCCGGGCCGCACGCTCATCACGGCGGCCGAGCAGGGGCTCCCCGCGCTGGGCTACACCGTCGGCTACGCCGCGCTCGAGGAGGCGCTCGAGGCAAGGCTCGCGGCCCTGGGCGCGAGCGTCGCGTGGGGCGCGGCCTGCGAGACGATCGAGCTCGGGGCGCAGGCGGCGAGGCTCACGCTGGCCGGCGGCGGGGCGCTCGAGGCGCGGCTCCTCGTCCTGGCGGACGGGGGCGCCAACGCGCGGCGCATCCCGGGCCTCGCCTACTCGGAGAAGGACTACGGCCAGGTCGCCATCACCGGGCCCGTCCACGCGGACCGGCCGCACCGGGGGCGCGCCTACGAGCGCTTCACGCCCACCGGGCCGGTGGCCCTCCTGCCGGTCGGCGACCGCTACGCCCTCGTGTGGACGGCGACGCCCGCCGAGGCGCAGCGCATCCTCGCCCTGGACGACGCGGCCTTCCTCGCCGAGCTGCAGGCGCATTTCGGCGATCGCGCGGGGCGCTTCGTGGCGGCCGGGCCGCGCGCCTCCTTCCCGCTCAAGCTGCGGCAAATCAACACGCCGATCGCCCTTCGCACGGTGATCGCCGGAAACGCGGCGCAGGCCATGCATCCCATCGCCGGGCAGGGGCTCAACATCGGGCTGCGCGACGCGGCCACGCTCGCCGCGCTCCTCGCGGCCGATCCCGCGGGCGACCCGGGCGCGGGGCCGCTGCTCGAGGCCTATCGCGACGCCCGCCGCCGCGACACGGGCCGCGGCGTGGCCTTCACCGATTTCCTCGTGGGCGCGTTCATGGACGAGCGCCGCTTCATGAGCTGGGGCCGCGGGGCCGCGCTCGCGCTGCTCGACCTGCTGCCGCCCGCGCGGCGCTGGCTCGCCGGCCGCATGATCGACGGCGCCCCCTCCCCGTGAGGCGCGCGCGATGAAGGGCGCCGGAAAGGGCCGCGTCGTCGTGGTCGGCGGCGGCGCGGTGGGGCTCGCGTTCGCGGCCGCCTGCGGCGAGGAAGTGCGCGTCCTCGAGGCCGGCGCGCCCCGTCCCGACCAGGACCCCGATCCGTTCGACATCCGCGTCTTCGCGCTGAGCCAGGGGACGCGGGAATTCCTCCTCGAGATCGGCGCCTGGCAGCGGCTGCCCGCCGAGCGCCTCGCCCCGGTCACGCGCATGGAGGTCCACGGCGACGACGGCAGGAGCCGCCTCGACTTCGCGGCGCCCGCGGGAGGCGCTCTTGCCTGGATCGCGGAAGGCAACCGCATGGCGCGCGCGATCGAGCTCGCGGCGCGCGAAAACGGCGCCTCGATCGCGACGGGCATCCGCCTGCAATCGGTCGCCGCGGGCGCTCGTGGCGCGGAGGTCCGCCTCGAGGACGGCGATGCGCTCGCCGCGGACCTGCTCGTGGGCGCGGACGGCGCGGATTCGCGCGTGCGGCGGGAGCTGGGCCTCGCGGCGAACGCCAAGCGCTACCCCGAGACCGCCGTGGTGGCCCACTTCCGCTGCGAGCGGGCGCCGGCGGGCGTGGCGCGCCAGTGGTTCCGGCCCGACGGCATCCTCGCCTGGCTGCCGCTGCCGGGGGAGCGGATCTCCATCGTCTGGTCGGCGCGCGAGGGCGTGGCGGACGAGCTCGCCGCGCTGGAACCCGAGGCGCTGGCCCGGCGCGTGCGCGACGCGGGCGGCGCGGCCCTCGGCGACCTCGCGCTCGACTCCGAGGTCGCGCGCTTTCCCCTTCGCCTCGTCCGCGTGCCCCGCATCGCGGTGCCCGGCGCGGTCCTGATCGGCGATGCCGCCCACGGCGTGCACCCGCTCGCCGGCCAGGGAGTGAACCTCGGGTTCCAGGACGCCCGCGCCCTCGCGCGCGCGCTGGCCTCCCGCTCGCCCCTCGAGCGCCCGGGCGACCTCGCGCTGCTGCGCCGGCACGAGCGCTCGCGCCGCGCCGACGTCGACGCGATGCAGTTCGTCACCGACCGGCTGGAGTGGCTCTTCGGCCTCGGGCTGCCGCTCGCGGGAGCCGCGCGCAACGCGGGGCTGCGCGCCGTCGATGGCGCGCCCTGGGCCAAGCGGCTCCTCGCGGCGCACGCAATGCGATAATCCCGCTGCCTGAGTCCCCCGGGAACTTCCCCGGCCGGCCGCGGCCCAATCCCGGAACCCGAGAGACCCCTTCATGAGAATCCCCGCATTCCTGTCCGCCGCCTTGCTCGCCCTGACGCTGGCCCTTCCCGCCGCCGCGCAGGACCTCGACCGCGTCAAGACGGACCTTCGCAAGAAATTCCCCGAGGCGCAGATCGATGCCGTGCGCAAGAGCGGCTACGGCGGCCTCCTGGAGGTGACCGGCGGCGGCGAGGTGTTCTACACCGACGAGAAGACCTCCTTCCTCCTGCTGGGCACGCTCATCGACACCAAGACGCGCGAGAACGTCACCGAGGCGCGCGTGCGCAAGCTCTCGGCGGTCAAGTTCGACTCGCTGCCGCTGGAATCGGCCATCAAGCTCGTGCGCGGCGACGGCTCGCGCAGGATCGCGATCTTCGCCGACCCCAACTGCGGCTACTGCAAGCGCTTCGAGCGCGAGCTGGTCGGCGTGAGCGACATCACGGTCTACACGTTCCTGTACCCGATCCTCTCCCCGGATTCGACGCAGAAGTCGAAGGCCGTGTGGTGCGCGCCGGACCGGTCGAAGGCGTGGATGGACCTCATGCTCAAGGACACGGTGCCTTCGGGCGCCGCGAACTGCGAGACGCCCATCGACAGGATCGTGGCCTACGGCCGCGACAAGAAGATCAGCGGCACGCCGACGATCTTCTTCGAGGACGGCGAGCGCGTGCCGGGCGCGATGCCCATGGCCGCGTTCGAGAAGCGGCTCGCGGACGCGAAGGCCGCCAAGCCCCAGTAGCCTCTCGCGAGGCGGCCGGCCCTACTTGGCGGCCTGGACCGTCGCGGGCGGCGTGTAGCCCTTCGGCAGCAGGACCCACATGCGCCCCGCCTGGCGCATCTTGCCCGCCTGGTTGCCGGCGGCGTCGCCGAACCCCCAGAAGAAGTCCGCGCGCACGCCGCCGTTGATGGCGCCGCCGGTGTCCTGCGCCACCATGAGGCGGTTGAGCGGCTGCGGCGAGTTGGGCCAGGTCGTGGCGAGGTAGACGGGCACCCCCAGCGGGATGACGCGCGGGTCGACCGCGATCGAGCGCTCCGCGGTGAGCGGCACGCCGAGCGAGCCGATGGGGCCGGGAAGGTCGCCCGGAAGCTCGCGGAAGAACACGAAGCTCGGGTTCTCGTTCAGGTAGCGCTGCACCTTCGCGGGGTGCCGGCGCGCCCAGTCCTTGATCCCCTGCATCGAGGCGCGCTCCGCCGGCAGCTCCCCGCGCTGGATGAGCAGCCGCCCGAGGGAGCGGAAGGGGTGCCCGTTCTGTTCCGCGTAGCCGACGCGAAGGCGCTCGCCGTTCTCGAGCTGCACCTGCCCGGAGCCCTGGATGTGCAGGAAGAAGAGCTCGACGGCGTCGTCGACCCAGGCGATCTCGAGCCCCTTGAGGGGCGCCGGATCGGTCTCGATGTCGCCGCGCGCCAGGTAGGGGACGACGCGGTTTCCCTCGATGCGCCCACGCAGGCGCTTGTGCTTCAGGTCGGGGTATACGCTCGAGAGGTCGATCACGAGCAGGTCCTGGGGCACCGCATAGAGGGGGTATCTGAAGTGGGCGGTGCGCGTGCGGCTGCCGCGCAGGAGCGGCTCGTAGTAGCCGGTGACCATGCCCGTGGTCGACTCGTCGGCGTTCACGACCATGTGCGGGTCGAACCGCGACTCGAAGAAGGCGGCGATTTCGCGATCGGTGCTGGCCGGCCGCATCGCGGCGGCCTCGGCGCACACCGCCTGCCAGGCCGCCTGCTTGGCGAGCGCGCCGCAGCCGCGGACGAAGGCGACGAGGGATTCGCGCAGCGGCTCGCGCCCCCAGTCGGGAATCTCCACCCAGGAGGCGCGCTGCAGGCGGCCGCGGTACTCCACTTCGGGAACCGGCGCCGGGGCCGGCGCGGGCGCCGCCGGGGGCGGGCGGGCACACGGGCTTCTCGGCGGGCGGGCAGATGAGCGGCTCGGGAGCGGCGCGCGCGATGGGCTCGGGCGGCGTGGCGCAGGCGGCGGCGAGGAGCGCGAGGCCGAGGGCGGCGAGCGCGCGCAAGCGCGAAGAGGCGGACAGTGGGGCGGGCGGCATCGCGGCGAGTATAGCGGAAGGCTCCCGCGCCGCGCCCCTATAATGGCCCCCGTTCATGGCGTATTGGAGTCGCGGATGGGCTGGGTGTTCCTCGAGGTGGTGGCGGCGCTCCTGATCGCGGTCGGGATCGTCTGGTGGACGTTGCCGCGCAAGCACAAGCCGGGCCCGAAGCCGGGCGAATCCGCGAAGGGGGACGACGCGCCGCGCGGCTAGTGCAGCACGCGCGGGACGCTGAGCGCGAATTCCGGGATGGGCGCCTCGAAGCGCGTGCCGTCCTCGGCGACCAGCTGGTAGGTGCCGCGCATGGTCCCGACGGCGGTCGGGATGGAGGAGCCGCTCGAGTACTCGAACGTGTCGCCGGGCTTGAGCACGGGTTGCTCGCCCACCACGCCCATGCCGCGCACTTCCTGGACCTGGTTGTCGGCGTCCGTGATGATCCAGTGCCGGCTCACGACCTGCGCGGACACGTTGCCCGTGTTGGTGATGCGGATCGTGTACGCGAACACGTAGCGCTCGTCTTCCTCGTCCGACTGGTCGGGCAGGTAGGTCGAGTGCGCCGTGACGGCGATGACGTAGCGTTTCGGGTCGGGCATGGATTCGATGTTAGCAGGAAATTTCCCGCACGAAGCGCGAGGGGAATCGCGTAGAATTTTCTCTCTTCCACCGACCCGGAAAGACCGTCATGTACCGCATCGCGCCCAGCCTCCTTTCGGCCGACTTCGCCCGCCTCGGCGACGAGGTGAAGGACGTCATCGCCGGCGGCGCCGACCTCATGCATTTCGACGTGATGGACAACCATTACGTCCCCAACCTCACCGTCGGCCCGCTCGTGTGCGAGGCCCTGAAGCCCCACTGCACGGTGCCGATCGACGTGCACCTCATGGTGAAGCCGGTGGACCGGATCGTTCCCGACTTCGCCAAGGCGGGCGCCTCGATCATCAGCTTCCACCCGGAGGCGAGCGAGCACGTCGACCGCACCCTCGGGCTCATCCGCGACCAGGGCTGCAAGGCCGGGCTCGTGTTCAACCCGGCGACGCCGCTCTCCTGGCTCGACCACGTGATGGACAAGGTGGACCTCATCCTCATCATGAGCGTGAACCCCGGCTTCGGCGGCCAGTCCTTCATCGCCTCCGCGCTGCCCAAGATCCGCGAGGTGCGCCGGCGCATCGACGAGAGCGGGCGCGACATCTGGCTCGAGGTGGACGGCGGCGTGAAGGCCGACAACATCGCCGCGGTCGCCAAGGCGGGCGCGGACACCTTCGTCGCGGGGTCGGCCGTCTTCGGCGAGAAGGACCGCGCGGCGGCGATCCGCCGCCTGCGCGAGGCGCTGGCCGGGGCCTGAAGGTGAGCGCCGCGATTCCGCCGAGGCGTTACCGCGCCGCGCTCTTCGACCTCGACGGCACGCTCGTCGACACCGCGCCCGACCTCGCCGCGGCCGCCAACCGCATGCTGGCCGACCTCGGCCGCGCCGCGCTCCCCGACGACCAGATCCGCGACTACGTCGGCAAGGGCGTGGTGAACCTCGTGAACAAGTGCTTCGAGGCCTCGGGCGGCGGGGCCGAGGAGGCGCGGGACGCGCGCGCACGCGGTCTTCGAGCGGCACTACACGCGCGGGAATCGCGGACCGGTCGCGTCCCTATCCGGGCGTGGTGAGCGGCCTCGAGGCGCTCGAGCGGGCGGGAATCGCGATGGGCTGCGTCACCAACAAGGCGGGCCGGTTCACCGAGCCGCTCCTCGAGCTCACCGGGCTGCGGCGCTTCTTCGGCGTGGTGGTCTCCGGGGACACCGTCGAGCGCAAGAAGCCGCATCCGGACCCGATGCTCTACGCGGCAGGCAAGCTCGGCGCCTCCCCGGCCGAGACGCTCGTGGTGGGCGACTCGCTGAACGACGTGCAGTCGGCGCGCGCGGCCGGGTGCGCCGTGGTCGTCGTTCCCTACGGCTACCGCGAGGGGCTTTCGCTGGAGGATCTCGGCGCGGACGCGGTGGTCGCGAGCGTGGAAGAGGCCGCCAGATCGATTACAATGGCCCCCTGATCGTTTTCGCTCGCGAAACCCCCTCATGGCACTGCGCGGATTCCTGCTCGACTGGCGATGGCAAAGCTGGCGCTGAAACGCCCCGGCCCGTCCATCCTTCGACCCGAATACCGTGCGGTGAAACATGACTGAGAACGATTTCCTGGCGCTTTCCCGCGCCGGCTTCAACCGGATTCCCCTGACCCTCGAGACGCTGGCCGATCTCGACACCCCGCTTTCGCTCTACCTGAAGCTCGCCAACGCCCCCGGCACGTACCTGCTGGAGTCGGTCATCGGGGGCGAGCGCTTCGGGCGCTACTCCATCATCGGGCTCGCGGCCCGCGAGAGGATCGAGGTGGCGGGCGGCCGCGGCCGCGTCATCCGGGACGGCAAGGTGGTGCAGGAGCGCGACGCCGGCGATCCCCTGGCGTTCGTCGACGAGTACCTGAAGGGCGTGGCGGCGGCCCCCCTGCCAGTCGAGCCTGCGCTTCGCGGGCGGCCTCGCCGGCTACTTCAGCTACGACACCGTGCGCTACATCGAGCCGAAGCTCGCGAAGGATTCCCGCCCGGACCCCATCGGGCTGCCCGACATCCGCCTGCTCCTGTCGGAGGAGCTCGCGGTCGTGGACAACATCGCGGGCAAGGTGCACCTCATCGTCTACGCCGACGCCCGCGAGCCGGGCGCCTACGCGAAGGCGCGGGCGCGGCTCGAGCTGCTGCGCGGAAAGCTGCGCGGGGCCGCGAGGCTGCCCGCGCACGAATCCGTCGCGAAGCCGCAGCCCCCGCGCTCGAACATCGGGGAGCAGCCCTTCTACGCCGCGGTCGCGAGGGCCAAGCGCTACATCACCGACGGCGACGTGATGCAGGTGCAGATCTCGCAGCGCCTCTCGCAGCCCTTCGCCGGCTCGCCGGTGAACCTCTACCGCGCGCTGCGCTCGATCAATCCCTCGCCCTACATGTTCTATTTCGACTTCGGCGACAGCCAGCTGGTGGGCGCCTCGCCGGAGATCCTCGTGCGCCGCGAGGGCGACCGCGTCACCGTCCGTCCCATCGCCGGCACGCGCAAGCGGGGGGCGACGCCCGAGAAGGACCTCGCGATGGAGAAGGAGCTCGTGGGCGACCCGAAGGAGCGCGCCGAGCACCTCATGCTGATCGACCTGGGCCGGAACGACATCGGGCGCATCGCGCGCGTGGGCAGCGTCCGCGTCACGGAGCAGATGGCGGTGGAGCGCTACTCGCACGTGATGCACATGGTCTCGAACGTGGAGGGCGACGTGGACCCGGCGCTCACGCCGATGCAGCTGCTGCGCGCGACCTTCCCCGCGGGCACCGTGGCCGGCGCGCCGAAGGTCCGGGCGATGGAGATCATCGACGAGCTGGAGCCGGAGAGGCGCGGCGTCTACGCGGGCGCCGTCGGCTACCTCGGCTTCAACGGCAACCTCGACCTCGCCATCGCCATCCGCACCGGCGTGGTCAAGGACGGCGAGCTGCACGTGCAGGCCGCGGCGGGCATCGTCGCCGATTCCATCCCGGAGCAGGAGTGGCTCGAGACGCGCAACAAGGCGCGCGCCCTCCTCGCCGCGGCCGAGGCCACCAACGCGGGGCTCGACGCCCCCGCCGCATGAGGAGCCCGCCATGCTGCTCATGATCGACAACTACGATTCCTTCACCTACAACCTGGTGCAGTACCTGGGCGAGCTGGGCGAGGAGGTCCGCGTCGTCCGCAACGACGAGCTCGGCGTCGAGGACATCGCCCGCCTCGCGCCGGCGCGAATCGTCATCTCGCCGGGCCCGTGCACGCCCAACGAGGCGGGCGTGTCGCTGCCGGCCATCGCGCGCTTCGCCGGGAAGATCCCGATCCTGGGCGTGTGCCTCGGCCACCAGGCGATCGGGCAGGCCTTCGGCGGCCGCGTCGTGCACGCGAAGACCCTCATGCACGGCAAGGTCTCGCCGATCCACCACGCCGGCAAGGGCGTCTTCCGGGGGCTGCCGTCGCCGTTCAACGCGACGCGCTACCACTCGCTCGCCATCGAGCGCGAGAGCTGCCCGGCGGACCTCGAGATCACGGCCTGGACCGACGACGGCGAGATCATGGGCGTGCGCCACCGCTCGATGGCGGTGGAGGGCGTCCAGTTCCACCCCGAGTCGATCCTCACGGAGCACGGCCACGCGCTGCTCCGCAACTTCCTCACGCAGGAGTAGCCATGTTCACCGCCCACGAAGCGATCAACCGCCTGTGCGACAAGCGCGAGATCTTCTACGACGAGATGGTCGACCTGATGCGCCAGGTCATGGAGGGCAAGGTCACCCAGGTGCAGCTCGCGGCCATCCTCATGGGCCTGCACGTGAAGACGGAATCCGTCTCGGAGATCGCCGCGGCGGCCTCGGTGATGCGGGAGTTCTCCACCAAGGTCGACGCGGAGGGCCTCGAGCACCTCGTCGACACGTGCGGAACCGGGGGCGACCGCTCCCACACCTTCAACATCTCGACGACCGCGGCCTTCGTCGCGGCGGCCGCCGGCGCCAAGGTGGCCAAGCACGGGGGGCGGTCGGTGTCGTCGAAGTCGGGCAGCGCCGACGCCCTCGAGGGGCTGGGCGTGAACCTCGCGCTCACGCCCGAGCAGGTGGGCGTCTGCCTGCGCGAGGTGGGGCTCGGCTTCATGTTCGCGCCCAGCCACCATCCCGCGATGAAGCACGCGGCGCCGGTGCGCAAGGAGCTGGGCATGCGCACGATCCTCAACATCCTGGGGCCGCTCACGAACCCGGCGGGCGCGCCCAACCAGGTGATGGGCGTGTTCCACCCCGACCTGGTGGGGATCCAGGCGCGGGTGCTCAAGATGCTCGGCAGCCGGCACGTGCTCACGGTCCACGGCCACGACGGCCTGGACGAGATCACCATCACCGGGCCCACCGCGGTCGCCGAGCTCAAGCACGATTTCCTCACCGAGTACGTCATCGAGCCCAAGCAGTTCGGGCTGGACACCGCGCCCGTCGAGGCCATCCAGGTGGCCGGCCCCGAGGAGTCGCGCGCGCGCGTCCTGGCGGTCCTGGGCGGGGAGCCCGGGCCCTCGCAGGACGTCGTCCTCCTCAACGCCGCCGCGGCGCTCTACGTCTCGGGCATCGTGCCCAGCCTCTGGGACGGCGTGGCGCTCTCGCGGGACACGATCGCCTCGGGGGCCGCGAAGGCGAAGCTGGACCAGCTCGTTTCCTTCACGCAGGCCTTCGCCAAGGCGGGCGCGTGAGCGACATCCTGGAGCGGATCCTCGCCACCAAGCGCCGCGAGGTGGAGGCGGCGCAGGCGGCAGTGCCGCTCGCGGCGATGCGAGAAGGCGGCGCGCGAGGCCTCGCCCCCGCGGGGATTCGCCGCGGCCATCCAGGCGCGCGTGGCCGCCGGGAAGGCCGCCGTCATCGCCGAGATCAAGCGGGCGAGCCCCAGCAAGGGGCTCATCCGGGCCGACTTCGACCCGGCGCGCATCGCGGCGTCCTACGCGGCCAACGGGGCGACCTGCCTGTCCGTGCTCACCGACCGCGAGTACTTCGGCGGCTCGCGCGAGGACCTCGAGGCGGCGCGCGCCGCCTGTGCGCTGCCGGTGATCCGGAAGGACTTCATCGTCGACCCCTACCAGGTCTTCGAGGCCCGGGCGTGGGGCGCCGACTGCATCCTGCTCATCATGGACGCGGCGCCGGACGCGGATCTCGCGAAACTCGAGTCGCTCGCGAATTCGCTGGGCATGGATGTCCTGGTCGAATCCCACGATGCCGGCCAGCTCGAGCGGGCTTTGCGGCTTTCCACGCCCTTGATCGGCGATCAATAACCGGGATTTGCGCACTTTCGGGATCCGGCTCGAGACGACGCTGGAGCTCCTGGACCGTGTTCCGGCCGGCCGGATCGTCGTGACGGAGAGCGGAATCTCGACGCCTGAGGACGTCAGGCGCTTGCGAGAGGCGAAAGTGGGCGCTTACTTGGTGGGGGGTGCCTTCATGTCCGCCGATGACCCCGGAAAGGAGCTTTCGCGGCTGTTTTCGGGGGCCTGAACGAGGCGTTGCAGGAGAGCAACAACGAGGGGGGTTTGTTGCGCATTTCCCACCCCCCCCTTGAGAGAAGGGCCCGGGCTTTGGCATGATGCTACTGGCTTCTCGATAAATATCCGGGAGAAGTGCCAAGAATCGGGGCGAAGATCCCCAAGAGGTTCCCAAGCGCTTTAAAGTGAATTCGGCCTCACTTCAACAAAGGAGATTCTGATGAACAAGAAACTGATCGCGCTGGCAGTGGCGGGCGCCTGCTTTGCCCCGACCGTCATGGCCCAGACCGCGAACCCCGTGACCCTGTACGGTCGCATTTACCTGACCGTCGAAGTAGGTCGAAGGCCGACGGCGGCACGGCTCCCCTGTCGCACCGCATCCGCGTGGAGGACCAGGCGTCCTACCTCGGCGTGCGCGGCACGGAAGACCTGGGTGGCGGCCTCAAGGCCTTCTTCCAGCTCGAGACGGCGTTCAACCCCGAAGGCTCGTCCGGCACGTTCGCCAACCGCAACAGCGGCGTGGGCCTGCAGGGTGGCTGGGGTAGCGTCATCCTCGGCCGCTGGGACACCCCGATGAAGGTCACGCAGACGGCGGTGGACCCGTGGGGCGACCTGACCCTCGGCGACATCACCGGCGCCGGCCCTCGACCAGGGCAACTTCAGCCGCCGCCAGGCCAACATGATCCAGTACTGGTCGCCCGAACTGGGCCGGCATCACGCTGCGCGTGGGCTACGTCCCCAACGAAGGCAAGGTTGACGCGACGGCCACCACGGTCGGAGTCGACCCGAGCCTGACCAGCATCTCGCTCGCCTACAACAAGGGCCCGCTGTACATCGCCTACGCCTACGAAGAGCACAAGGGCACGATCGCCTCCAGCGGCGCCGCCGGCACCAACGCCGGCAAGGAAGAGGGCAACGCGCTTGCCGCCCGCTTCACGATGGGCAAGTTCCGCCTGTCGGGCCACTACGGCGAGTACAAGAAGCCCAACTCGGCCAAGGACAAGTCCTACATGGTCGGCTTCGACTGGAACTTCGCGGGCAAGCATGTCCTGCTGGGCTCCTACCAGAACGCCGAAGTGGGCACGCCGGATTGCGACATGTACTCCGTCGGCTACCGCTACGACTTCAGCAAGCGCACGTTCTTCATCGCGAGCTACACCGAAGTCGACAACGCTCCTGGCATGAACTGCAACTTCGGTACCGCCGGCACCGGCGGCACGGGTGGCGAACTGCAGGACTTCGCCGTCGGCGTGCGTCACATCTTCTAATCTTCACGCATCGCGCAAGCAAACGGATCGGGCGCGGCGAAAGCCGCGCCCGTTTTCTTTTCGTGGCCCTCGCCGGATCCGGCAAGGGTTACGATAGTCGAATGGCCACCACGTCCCTCGATCGCCTCCTGATCGCCGCCGACAACGCGCTGCGCACCCTTTCCGGCGCCGTGACCGCCTCGCGCCCCGCGCCGGGCGCGAAGCCCGGGCCCTCCGAGGACGGCGCCCGAGGCCGCGCACGTGGCGGGCCTCATGCGCGTCGATCACGCGGGCGAGGTCTGCGCGCAGGCCCTCTACGCGGGCCAGGCGCTGATGGCGCGCGACGCGCGCGTGCGCGGCGCGCTGGAGAAGGCGGGCGCCGAGGAACGCGACCACCTCGCCTGGTGCGCCGAGCGCCTGCGCGAGCTCGACTCGCGTCCCAGCCTCCTCGCGCCCTTCTGGTACGCGGGCTCGTTCGCCCTGGGCGTCGTCTCGGGCGCCGCCGGGGACCGCTGGAGCATGGGATTCCTCGTCGAGACGGAGCGGCAGGTCGAGAAGCACATCGACGGCCATATCGAGCAGCTGCCCGAGGCCGATTCGCGCAGCCGCGCGATCCTCGAGCAGATGCGCGAGGACGAGATCGCCCACGCGGAGAGCGGCGTGGCGCTTGGCGGGGAGGAGCTGCCCGCGCCCATCAAGGGCGCGATGCGCCTGATGGCGAAGGTGATGACGGAGACGGCCTACCGCTTCTAGGTTCTCTCCCCTCTCCCTTGGGAGAGGGGTCGGGGGTGAGGGTGGGGGCCTCAGGCCTCGCGGATCTCGTAGTCCGAGGTGACCTCGGCGGTCTTCGCGAGCATGATCGTCGCCGAGCAGTACTTCTCCTTCGAGAGCTTGATGGCGCGCTCGACCTGCGCCGGGTTGAGGCCGCGGCCGGTCACGATGTAGTGCATGTGGATGCGCGTGAAGACCTTGGGGTCCTCCGGCGCGCGCTCCGCCTCGAGCTCGACCACGCAGTCGACGAAGGGCTGCCGGGCCTTGCGCAGGATGTGCACGACGTCGATCGCGCTGCAGCCGCCGGCGCCCATGAGGACCATCTCCATGGGCCGGGCGCCGAGGTCCCGGCCGCCGACCTCGGGAGAGGCGTCCATCACCACCGCGTGGCCGCTGCCGCTCTCGGCGACGAAGGTGATGCCCTCGACCAGCTTGCACGCGCGCTTTCATACCGACTCCCTGGATTGCTGGGCCTTGAGCCAGGCGTTGAGGAGGCTCCAGGCCACCGCGAGCAGCGTCGGCCCGACGAAGATGCCGATGAAGCCGAAGGCCACCGCGCCGCCGAACACGCCGAGCACGACGAGCAGCATCGACAGGTTGCCCGCGCGGCTCATCAGGATCGGCTTGACGAAGTTGTCCACGGAGCTGATCACCAGGAACCCGTAGGCGACCATGAAGATGGCCCACCCGGTCTCGTCCGTTCGAGTAGAGCCACGCCGCCGCGCCGCCCCACAGGAGCGCGGGACCCATGGGAATGAAGGAGAGGACGAAGGTGAGCGCGGCAAGCGTGACTGCGCCCGGCACGCCGGCGATCGCGAAGCCGACGAGTGCGACGGCGGCCTGCGCCAGCCCCGTGCCGATGAGGCCGTAGACGACGCCCTTGATCGCGCTCTGCGCCGTCGCGAGCACCGCCGCGCCCTGTTCCCCGCCCGCCAGGCGGGCCATGCCGTCGCGGACCATGCGTCCCGCCGCCTCCCCGTCCCGGTAGAAGAAGAAGGCCATGAAGATCGCGATGAGGATGTACAGGAGCCCCTCGCCGGCGGCGGAGCCGGCGGCGACGAGCAGCCCTTTCGCGGGCTCGGCCAGGCGCCTGGCGAGGGCGACGATCTCCTCCCGGCTGCCGACCAGGCTGCGCCAGTACTCGTCCAGGGTCGCACCTACGAGGGGCAGGCCGGTGAGCCAGGCGGGCAGCTCGAACGGCCCCCGGTCGATCAACCCCCGCACGAAGTCGATCACCTCGGAGGAGTGGCTGACGAGGCTGAATCCCGCCAGCGCCACGGGCAGGGCGATGGCGAGGAGCATCGCGAGCACGAAAAGGAAGGCCGTCAGCGGCGCCGCGGCCGCCGAGCCGGTCCCGGACCCACCGGAAGGCCGGCCAGGTCGACAGGCAGAGGATGGCCGCGAAGAGCATCGCGGCGAGAAACGGCCGGATGATGAGGAAACAGGCGACGATCAGGAAGGCAACCCCGGAAATCCGGGCGTATTGCTCGAAACGGTTGGTATCCATGGGGGCGTAGGGGGGGCGACTCCGAATTCTATCCGAGGGGGGCCTCCGCGTCCTTCGAGACCCGCCGGGGAACGGGAGGATTTGACACAAGAGCCTGATTTGCCTAAAATTTCGAGTTCGCTTTTCCAAACAAGGGGCCCAACGTATTTCCGGCGCCCGCCGGAAGCACCCAGGGGCACCATTACGACAGGGATCACCATGAAGACCATTTCCGCCAATCCGCGGACAGTCAAGCGCGACTGGTTCGTCGTGGACGCCACCGACAAGGTGCTCGGGCGTCTCGCCGTCGAAGTCTCGCGCCGCCTGCGCGGCAAGCACAAGGCCGAATTCACCCCCCACGTCGACACCGGCGACTACATCGTCGTGGTCAACGTCGAGAAGCTGCGCGTCACCGGCGACAAGGCGAGCGACAAGAAGTACTACCGCCACTCGACCTACCCGGGCGGCATCTACGAGACGAATTTCGACAAGCTGCAGGCGCGCCACCCCGACCGGATCCTCAAGCTCGCGGTGAAGGGCATGCTGCCGAAGGGGCGCCTGGGCTACGCGATGATCAAGAAGCTCAAGATCTACGCCGGCCCCGCGCACCCGCACACGTCCCAGCAGCCCAAAGCCCTCGAGATCTAAGGAGCGACGACCATGATCGGCAAATACAACTATGGCACCGGCCGTCGCAAGAACGCGGTGGCCCGTGTCTTCATCAAGTCCGGCCAGGGCAAGATCGTCGTCAACGAGAAGCCGCTCGACGAGTACTTCTCGCGCGAGACGGGCCGCATGATCGTGCGCCAGCCGCTGGAGCTCACCAACCACGCCCAGACGTTCGACATCAAGGTGAACGTCTTCGGCGGCGGCGAATCCGGGCAGGCGGGCGCGGTCCGCCACGGCATCACGCGGGCCCTCATCGAATACGACCCGACGCTCAAGCCGGCGCTCTCCAAGGCCGGGCTCGTGACGCGCGATGCGCGCGAGGTCGAGCGCAAGAAGGTCGGCTTCCACAAGGCGCGTCGCCGCAAGCAGTACTCGAAGCGCTAAGGCGGGAGAAGGCCGTCCGGTTTCTCCGGAACACGACGAAGCCGCCCTGCAAGGCGGCTTTTTCGTTCATGGGATGCGCCGCTGTCGCCGGCGGCCGACAGGAGAGGTGTCGATAGATGATCAAGGTGGGCATCGTCGGAGGCACGGGATACACGGGGGTGGAGCTCCTGAGGCTGCTCGCGGCCCACCCGGACGTCGAGATCGCGGCGATCACCTCGCGCGGCGAGGCCGGCACGCCGGTGGCGCGCCTGTTTCCCTCCCTGCGCGGTCGCGTCGACATCGCGTTCAGCGACCCGGCGGCGACGGACCTCGCGGCCTGCCAGTGCGTCTTCTTCGCCACGCCCAACGGGGTCGCCATGGGGCAGGCCCGGCCGCTCGTCGACGCGGGCGTCAAGGTGATCGACCTGTCCGCCGACTTCCGGCTGAAGGACATCGCGACGTGGGAGCGCTGGTACAAGATGAAGCACGCGGCGCCCGATCTCGTGGCGCAGGCCGTGTACGGGCTCCCGGAGATCAATCGCGAGAAGATCCGCGGCGCGCGCCTCGTCGCGAACCCCGGCTGCTACGCGACCGCCGTGCAGCTCGCGCTGCTGCCGCTCGTCGAGACGGACCTCGTCGACCGTGACCACCTCGTCGCGGACGCCAAGTCCGGCGTGAGCGGCGCGGGCAGGAAGGCCGAGGTCGACATCCTGTTCGCGGAGGCCGGCGACAACTTCAAGGCCTACGCGCTGGGCGGGCACCGGCACCATCCCGAGATCGTCCAGGGCCTGAAAGGGGCGAGCGGGCGGGACGTCGGCCTCACCTTCGTCCCGCACCTGGTGCCGATGATCCGCGGCATCCTCGCGACCGTCTACGCGCGGGTGACGAAGGAGGCGGACTTCCAGCAGCTCTTCGAGAAGCGCTACGCCGGGGAGCCCTTCGTCGACGTGCTCCCCCCGGGGACCCAGCCCGAGACGCGTTGGGTGCGCGGGTCCAACCATTGCCGGATCGCCGTGCATCGCCCGCTGGGCGGCGACACGCTCGTCGTCCTCGCCGTGGAGGACAACCTGGTCAAGGGAGCCGCGGGCCAGGCGGTGCAGAACATGAACCTCGCGTTCGGATTTCCCGAGACGCGGGGGCTGGACCAGGTGGCGCTCCTGCCGTGAGGAGCCTCGCCCGGCGCCTGCGCAGCAACATCGGCATCCGCTCGTCGCGGATGACGATCCGCTCGCACCATGGCCTGGTACTGGCGGTGGCTCGTCAACATCCTCATGATGGCGGCGGTGGGCGGCATCGTCTGGTGGCTCGTCGAGAACAGCTACCGCATCACCGGATTCAACCGGGAGGAGGCGCGGGAGCAGATCGCCACGCTCGACCCAGGACAACGCCACGCTCAAGCGCGACCTCGAGTCCGCCCGTTCGGTCGTGGCCGAGCGCGACCGCCAGCTCGCCATCGACAAGGCCGCGCAGATGGAGCTCGCGCGGACCGTCACGCAGCTCCAGGACGAGAACGCGGCGCTCAAGGAGGACCTCGGCTTCCTGCGCAACATCATGTCCTCGGGCGCGACCCCGGAGGGCCTCGGGATCGCGAACCTCAAGGTCGAGCAGGACGGCCTTCCCGGCGCCTTCCGCTACCGCATGCTCCTCACCCAGGGCGGGCAGCGAAAGCAGGATTTCAAGGGCAGGGTCCAGGTCCTCGCGCGCGTCGCGAGCCAGGGCACGGCGTCCACGCTCACGTTTCCGGAGGCCTCCGCGGGCGAGGCGGCCGGCGCCGTGGAGTTCCGCTTCTACCAGAAGGTGGAGGGCCGGTTCCGGATCCCGGAGGGCGCGGTCCTCACGGGCTACGAAGTCCGGGTCATTGCGCTTCCCGGGGGACAGGTTAAACTCTCCCGAAGCGTCAACCTGCAATGAGGGGGTAGCCATGTTCGGCAAGAGCAACAAGCCGAGCCCGATCGACAGCCTGATCGGCGCCGGAACCGTCATCGAGGGCAACATCACCTTCGTCGGCGGCCTTCGGGTCGACGGGCACGTGAAGGGCAACGTCAAGGCGACCGGCAACAAGCCCGGGACGCTGGTGCTGTCCGAGCTCGCCAAGGTGGAGGGCGAGATCGACGTCGCGCACGTCGTCGTGAACGGCACGGTCGCCGGCCCCGTCCGGGCGACGGAGTACGTCGAACTTCTGCCCAAGGCCCGGGTCACAGGGGACGTGGCGTACAAGTCGATCGAGGTCCACGTGGGCGCGATCGTGATGGGGCGGCTGGTCTACGAGAACCCCCAGAAGAGCGACAAGATCGTCGAATTCAAGCCCGCGAGCAGCGCGTCGGACTGACGCGGGCCGCATACATCAAGGAGATCCACATGAACGACATGTCCACGACGATGCCCGATCCGCTGGTCTTCACCGACAGCGCGGCCAACAAGGTGAAGGCGCTCATCGAGGAAGAGGGCAACACCGAGCTCAAGCTGCGCGTCTTCGTGACGGGCGGCGGCTGCTCGGGCCTGCAGTACGGCTTCACGTTCGACGAGGCCGTCAACGAGGACGACACCGTCATGCAGAAGAACGGCGTGAGCCTGCTCATCGACCCGATGAGCTACCAGTACCTCGTGGGCGCCGAGATCGACTACTCCGAAGGCCTCGAGGGCGCGCAGTTCGTGATCAAGAATCCGAACGCGAGCTCCACCTGCGGCTGCGGGTCGTCCTTCAGCGCCTGATTCACCGCCATTTCGCGACGGAAGGGGGAGCCTCGGCTCCCCCTTCGGCTTTTCAGGCGGGGTAGATCGCGCCGAGGATGCAGGGGTGCGCCGCGCCGGTGACGGTCGCCAGGTCCACGGGCTCGCGGCGGACGCACTTGAGCGCCAGCCACGCGAAGGCCATGGCCTCGACGTGGCCCGTCGGGACGCCCAGGGCGTCCGTGGGCAATACCGGACGGGGGGACGCGAGCTCGGCGATGCGTGCCGCGAGCCGTCCGTTGCGCGCGCCGCCCCCGCACAGGTAGATCTCGTCGGCGCGGCCGCAGAAGCGGTCGATGGCTTCCACGATCGACGAGGCGGTGAGCTCCAGCAGCGTGGCCTGCACGTCGGCGGGCGCGATGCCCGTCCCCAGGCGCGCCGCCAGCCAGCCCTCGCCGAAGAGCTCGCGGCCCGTGCTCTTCGGAGGAGGCTTCGCGAAGTAGGGCTCGGACGCGAGGCGGGCCAGCAATGCGCCATCGGGGCGCCCTTCCGAGGCCCAGCGGCCGCCCTCGTCGAACTCGACGCCCCGGTGGCGCCGCGCCCAGGCGTCCATGAGCACGTTGCCGGGCCCGCAATCGAATCCCGCGAACGGCCGTCCCGGCTCCAGCGAGGAGACGTTGGCGATCCCGCCGATGTTCACGACCACCCGGTGCCGGGATCCGTCGCGGAACACCTGGTCGTGGAAAGCGGGCACGAGCGGTGCCCCCTGCCCGCCGGCGGCCACGTCGCGGCTGCGGAAGTCCGCCACCACGTCGATGCCGGAGCGCTCGGCCAGCAGCGCGGCGTCGTTGAGCTGGACGGTGTAGCCGAGCTCGGGCCGGTGGCGCACCGTCTGGCCGTGACAGCCGACGACTTCGATTCCGGAAGCGGACAGGCCGGACTGACCGAGCACCTGCGAGACGGCCTGGGCGTAGAGGCCCGCGAGCCGGACGGCGCAGGCGCCGGCCGCGTCGATGCCGTCGTTCCCGGGTGCGCTCAGGGCGAGGAGGCTTGCGCGAAGGTCCGCCGGAAAGGGGACCGACGAGGCGGCGAGGCAGCGCGGCGGGTGGACGGAGAAATCGGCGAGAACGGCGTCGGCACCGTCGAGGCTGGTCCCCGACATGACGCCGATCGCGAGACCGCGCACGCTACTCGAAGCGAAGCGACGGCGAGGCGCGCACCATCGCGATCCGCGAGCCCGCGTCCGCGGCCGCGACGTCGAACCGCGCCTTCAGGCGGGCGGGGACCGGGGTCGCCTTCGGCAGCGCGATCCGCATCGGGTCCTGCTGGACGCCCGAGATCTTGAATTCGTAGTGCAGGTGCGGGCCCGTCGCCCAGCCCGTGGCGCCGACGAAGGCGATGGGGTCGCCCTGCCGCACGCGCGCGCCGGTGCGGATTCCGGAGGCGAATCCCGAGAGGTGGCCGTACAGCGTCGAGATGCTGCCGCCGTGACGGATCTCCACCGTGTTGCCGTAGCCGTTGCGCCATCCCGCGAAGACGACGTGCCCGTCGGCCGCGGCGAGCACGCGCGTTCCCTTCGGGGCCGCGAAATCGGTGCCGGTGTGGGCGCGCCAGGTCTTGAAGATCGGATGGATGCGGCGGCCGAAGCCGGAGCTCACGCGGGAGAATTCGACGGGCGAGCGCAGGAACGCCTTCGCGCGGCTGGCCCCGTCGAGCTCGTAGTAGGCGTCGCCGCCTTCCTCGTCCTCGAAGAGGACGGCGTTGTAGGTGCGGCCCTGGTTCACGAACTCGGCCGCGAGGATCCGGCCCGTGGAGACCTGCTCGCCCCCTTCGTAGGACATCTCGTAGATCACCGAGAAGCTGTCGCCGCTGCGGATGTCGACGTGGAAATCGATGTCCGTGGAAAACACCCGCGCGAGCTGCATCGCGATGGCATCGGGGATGCCGGCGGAATCGGTGGCGGCGAAGAGGGAGGACCTGATCGTTGCCGTCTTGTAGAACGTCCGGGGCGATGCGGCCGCGGGCCGCTCGCGCGCGGTGAAGCCGTCCGTGCCGCGGACGACCTCGAGGACGGTTCCCGGGCCCACGAAGTAGCGAAGGGACAGGAGACCGCCCGCCTCGTCCGTCTCCGCCTGCATGGCGCGGCCGGGGATGAGCTGGCGGAAGATCTTGCGCCCGACGGGGTCGGCGCGAAGGAAGGCCATGGCCGGCTCGTCCGCGATGCCCAGGCGCGCGACCAGGCCGGCGACGGTGTCGCCGCGAAGGACCCGCTCCTGGTTCGTGAATCGCTGCGGGCCGGGAGCCTCGGCTTCGGTCCACGGCGGCAGGGCCATGTCGACGGTCACGCTGGAGCGCTCCACCGTGTCCGCCACGGTCCCCGGCGCGAGGCCGAAGGCGGTGACCACGCCCAGCGCCGGCAGCCCGAGCAGCGCGGCGCCGAAGGCCAGCTGCCGGACGGGCAGGAGGCGGGCGAGGCGCTGCGCTAGAATGACGACCTTTTCGGGATTCATCGGCCGGTGCGGGATCCAAAGGCCGCAGGATAGCAGAAATACTCCGCGTTCTGGCAAAAAACGGAATCAAATCAATGAGTCAACATCCCCACCTCGAGGTCATCCGGCGCGGCGCCCACGAGCTGATCCTCGAGGAGGACCTGCTTCGCAAGCTCGCCAAGGGCAAGCCCCTGCGGGTGAAGGCGGGCTTCGACCCGACCGCGCCGGACCTGCACCTGGGCCACACCGTCGTGCTGAACAAGATGCGCCAGTTCCAGGAGCTCGGGCATCACGTCATGTTCCTCATCGGGGACTTCACGGGGATGATCGGCGACCCCAGCGGGCGAAACGCCACCCGCCCGCCGCTCACCCCCGAGCAGATCGCGGAGAACGCGGAAACCTACAAGGCCCAGGTGTTCAAGGTGCTGGATCCGGACAGGACGGAGATCCTCTTCAACTCGAGCTGGTGCAACCAGCTGGGCGCGGCGGGCATGATCAGGCTGGCCGCCACCTCGACCGTGGCCCGCATGCTCGAGCGCGACGACTTCTCCAGGCGCTTCGCGGAGCAGCGGCCGATCTCGATCCACGAGTTCCTCTATCCCCTCATGCAGGGCTACGACTCGGTGGCGATGAAGTCGGACGTGGAGCTCGGCGGGACCGACCAGAAGTTCAACCTGCTGGTGGGGCGCGAGCTGCAGAAGCACTACGGGCAGGAGCCGCAGGTGATCCTCACGATGCCGCTCCTGGAGGGCCTGGACGGCGTCAACAAGATGTCGAAGTCGCTGGGCAACTACGTCGGCATCCACGATCCGGCGGAGGAGATGTTCGGCAAGCTCATGAGCATCTCCGACGAGCTGATGTGGCGCTACATCGAGCTGCTGTCCTTCGAGTCGCTCGCGACCATCGCGGGATGGAAGAAGGCGGTCGGCCGAGGGCGGCGAACCCCCGCGACGTGAAGGTGGGGTTCGCCCAGGAGATCATCGCCCGCTTCCACGACCAGGCGGCCGCGCGGCGGGCCCTGGAGGACTTCGAGGCCCGCTTCCGCCATGGCGAGATTCCCCAGGACCTCCCGGAGCAGGTGCTGGAGGTCCCCGCCGAGGGCGGGACGATCGGCCACGTGCTCAAGTCCTCGGGCGTCTGTCCCAGCACCTCCGAGGCGCTGCGGATGATCGAGCAGGGCGGGGTGAAGGTGGACGGGCAGAAGGTCTCGGACAAGGGCCTTCGGCTGGCTGCCGGGGCCACCTATGTCCTGCAGGTGGGCAAGCGCAAGTTCGCCCGGGTGAGCCTCAGGGCGCCTTCCTGACTTCGGGGCGCCGGGAAAGGCTTGACCGGGCCTGGAAACGCGCTATAATCGCTGTCTTTTCGCCGCCACCTCAAGTCGGTTTTTGAGGGCCGGGGCGAAACGCTCTTTAACAAGTTACAGCCGATAGAGGTGGGTGCTGTGGGTGCGCACCGGGAGCCTAATGCCGCGAGGTGTTGGGGGACCGGAAATGAAGCATCTTGCAGTACTCACTTGGAATCCATGTGATTCTTTGTGAGTTTTGATGGATTGAACTGAAGAGTTTGATCCTGGCTCAGATTGAACGCTGGCGGAATGCTTTACACATGCAAGTCGAGCGGCAGCGCGGGGCAACCTGGCGGCGAGCGGCGAACGGGTGAGTAATGCATCGGAACATGTCCATGTCGTGGGGGATAGCCCGGCGAAAGCCGGATTAATACCGCATACGCTCGAGAGAGGAAAGCCGGGGACCGCAAGGCCTGACGCGATTGGGTTGGCCGATGTCCGATTAGCTTGTTGGTGAGGTAAAGGCTTACCAAGGCGATGATCGGTAGCTGGTCTGAGAGGATGATCAGCCACACTGGGACTGAGACACGGCCCAGACTCCTACGGGAGGCAGCAGTGGGGAATTTTGGACAATGGGGGCAACCCTGATCCAGCCATTCCGCGTGAGTGAAGAAGGCCTTCGGGTTGTAAAGCTCTTTTGTCCGGAGCGAAACGGGTAGCCCTAATACGGCTGCCTACTGACGGTACCGGAAGAATAAGCACCGGCTAACTACGTGCCAGCAGCCGCGGTAATACGTAGGGTGCGAGCGTTAATCGGAATTACTGGGCGTAAAGCGTGCGCAGGCGGTTTTGTAAGCCAGATGTGAAATCCCCGGGCTCAACCTGGGAATGGCATTTGGGACTGCAAGGCTGGAGTGTGGCAGAGGGGACTAGAATTCCTGGTGTAGCAGTGAAATGCGTAGATATCAGGAGGAATACCGATGGCGAAGGCAGGTCCCTGGGCTAATACTGACGCTCATGCACGAAAGCGTGGGGAGCAAACAGGATTAGATACCCTGGTAGTCCACGCCCTAAACGATGTCGACTGGTTGTTGGGGGTTTGACACTCTCAGTAACGAAGCTAACGCGTGAAGTCGACCGCCTGGGGAGTACGGCCGCAAGGTTAAAACTCAAAGGAATTGACGGGGACCCGCACAAGCGGTGGATTATGTGGATTAATTCGATGCAACGCGAAAAACCTTACCTACCCTTGACATGTCCTGAAGCCTGGAGAGATCCGGGTGTGCCCGAAAGGGAACGGGAACACAGGTGCTGCATGGCTGTCGTCAGCTCGTGTCGTGAGATGTTGGGTTAAGTCCCGCAACGAGCGCAACCCTTGTCATTAGTTGCTACATTTAGTTGGGCACTCTAATGAGACTGCCGGTGACAAACCGGAGGAAGGTGGGGATGACGTCAAGTCCTCATGGCCCTTATGGGTAGGGCTTCACACGTAATACAATGGTCGGTACAGAGGGTTGCCAAGCCGCGAGGTGGAGCCAATCCCAGAAAGCCGATCGTAGTCCGGATCGCAGTCTGCAACTCGACTGCGTGAAGTCGGAATCGCTAGTAATCGCGGATCAGCATGTCGCGGTGAATACGTTCCCGGGTCTTGTACACACCGCCCGTCACACCATGGGAGCGGGTTTCACCAGAAGCCGGTCGCCTAACCGCAAGGGGGGCGCCGACCACGGTGAGATTCGTGACTGGGGTGAAGTCGTAACAAGGTAGCCGTATCGGAAGGTGCGGCTGGATCACCTCCTTTCTAGAGAAGCACACTCTGCAGTGCCCACCATCTATCGGTTGTATCGCTGGAAAAGCTGCCCCCGGCAGGGTCTGTAGCTCAGTTGGTCAGAGCACACGCTTGATAAGCGTGGGGTCGATGGTTCAAATCCATCCAGACCCACCACTCACCAAGCTGGAGCGTGAGGGGGGAGCGGAAGCAGAAGAGAACGAGAAGGGATCACGGGGCCATAGCTCAGCTGGGAGAGCGCCTGCTTTGCAAGCAGGAGGTCACCGGTTCGATCCCGGTTGGCTCCACCAGGTGCTGTGCACGGGCGAGGCGAGAGGCAGAGAAGGCAGAAGAGAGCGAAGGCGCGAGGCCTTCGTTCTCTTCTGGCTTCTTCGTGAAGTCAGAGATCGGCTGATCTTTAAAAATTCGGGAAATAGAAGGTTGTGTTCTTGTGGAGGGCGTCCGTGCTGTTTTGGGCTGCCGTGCTGCAGGAGCACACTGGGTTATGTATTGCATCGTGGTGCTTGCGTATTGAAAAGGGCGCGAGCACCGCACAAGCGCTGAAGAGAAGCCTTATGGCGAAGACCCCTGGCGACAGGGGGCAGAGTTATAGGGTCAAGCGAATAAGTGCATGTGGTGGATGCCTTGGCGATAACAGGCGATGAAGGACGCGACAGCCTGCGATAAGCTGCGGGGAGCCGGCAAATGGGCGCTGATCCGCAGATTTCCGAATGGGGAAACCCGGCCCGCAAGGGTCACCGGCACCTGAATACATAGGGTGCCAGGAGCGAACCTGGAGAACTGAAACATCTCAGTAACCAGAGGAACAGAAATCAACCGAGATTCCCAAAGTAGTGGCGAGCGAAATGGGACCAGCCTTCGAGTTTTAGCACGCGCGTTAGCGAAACGGTCTGGAAAGGCCGGCCGCAGAGGGTGATAGCCCCGTACGCGAAAACCCGTGTGTGGAACTGAGCTCGAGACAAGTAGGGCGGGACACGTGAAATCCTGTCTGAAGATGGGGGGACCATCCTCCAAGGCTAAATACTCGTTATCGACCGATAGTGAACCAGTACCGTGAGGGAAAGGCGAAAAGAACCCCGGGAGGGGAGTGAAATAGAACCTGAAACCGCATGCATACAAACAGTCGGAGCTCTCGCAAGGGAGTGACGGCGTACCTTTTGTATAATGGGTCAGCGACTTACGTTCAGTTGCGAGCTTAAGGCTTGGTGCCGGAGGCGCAGCGAAAGCGAGTCTGAACAGGGCGTTCAGTAGCTGGGCGTAGACCCGAAACCGGTTGATCTATCCATGGCCAGGCTGAAGGTGGGGTAACACCCACTGGAGGGCCGAACCCACGCCCGTTGAAAAGGTCGGGGATGAGCTGTGGATAGGGGTGAAAGGCTAAACAAAACCGGAGATAGCTGGTTCTCCTCGAAAACTATTGAGGTAGTGCCTCGCGTATTACCTTCGGGGGTAGAGCACTGTTATGGCTAGGGGGCCGCTATAGGCTTACCAAACCATGGCAAACTCCGAATACCGAAGAGTAGAAGCGCGGGAGACAGTCCCCGGGTGCTAACGTCCGGGGACAAGAGGGAAACAACCCAGACCGCCAGCTAAGGTCCCCAATATTGGCTAAGTGGAAAACGAGGTGGGAAGGCACAGACAGTCAGGAGGTTGGCTTAGAAGCAGCCATCCTTTAAAGAAAGCGTAATAGCTCACTGATCGAGTCGTCCTGCGCGGAAGATGTAACGGGGCTCAAGCCAATAACCGAAGCTGCGGATCGCTGCAATCCACCTGAGAGCATTTTTGCATCGCCAGAAGTCCTGGCGAGGCGTTGACGCGCGCGCGGCGCGCGCCAGCAAGCAAAAGTGCGTTCAGGGGATTGCAGCGGTGGTAGAGGAGCGTTCCCTACGCCTGTGAAGGTGTGCCGAGAGGCATGCTGGAGGTATGGGAAGTGCGAATGCTGACATGAGTAGCGATAAAGGGAGTGAAAGGCTCCCTCGCCGAAAGCCCAAGGTTTCCTGCGCAACGTTCATCGGCGCAGGGTGAGTCGGCCCCTAAGGTGAGGCAGAGATGCGTAGCTGATGGGAATCCGGTCAATATTCCGGAACCGCCGGCGGGTGCGATGTGGGGACGGAGAAGGTTATGCAGACCAGGTGTTGGACGTCCTGGTGAAGCGTGTAGGTGGATCCCTTAGGGAAATCCGGGGGGTCAACACTGAGGCGCGGGACCAGGGGAGTTTTACTCCCCGAAGCTGCAGATACCATGCTTCCAGGAAAAGCCACTAAGCTTCAGCCCGTCGGGACCGTACCGCAAACCGACACAGGTGGGCAGGATGAAAATTCTCAGGCGCTTGAGAGAACTCAGGAGAAGGAACTCGGCAAATTGACACCGTAACTTCGGGAGAAGGTGTGCCTTTGGTAGGTGGAGGGGTTCTCCCCCAAAGCCGAAGAAGGCCGCAGAGAATCGGTGGCTGCGACTGTTTATCAAAAACACAGCACTCTGCTAAGACGTTGGAAGTCGACGTATAGGGTGTGACGCCTGCCCGGTGCCGGAAGGTTAAGTGATGGGGTGCAAGCTCTTGATCGAAGCCCCGGTAAACGGCGGCCGTAACTATAACGGTCCTAAGGTAGCGAAATTCCTTGTCGGGTAAGTTCCGACCCGCACGAATGGCGTAACGATGGCCACACTGTCTCCTCCTGAGACTCAGCGAAGTTGAAATGTTTGTGAAGATGCAATCTACCCGCGGCTAGACGGAAAGACCCCATGAACCTTTACTGTAGCTTTGCATTGGACTGTGACGCTGTCTGTGTAGGATAGCTGGGAGCCTTTGAAGCCGGGATGCTAGTTCCGGTGGAGGCGACGTTGAAATACCAGCCTGATAACGTTGCGGTTCTAACCTGGGCCCCTTGACGGGGTCGGGAACCGTGCATGGTAGGCAGTTTGACTGGGGCGGTCTCCTCCCAAAGAGTAACGGAGGAGTGCGAAGGTCACCTAGGTACGGTCGGAAATCGTACTCATAGTGCAATGGCATAAGGTGGCTTGACTGCGAGACTGACAAGTCGAGCAGGTGCGAAAGCAGGTCATAGTGATCCGGTGGTTCTGTATGGAAGGGCCATCGCTCAACGGATAAAAGGTACTCTGGGGATAACAGGCTGATTCCTCCCAAGAGTTCATATCGACGGGGGAGTTTGGCACCTCGATGTCGGCTCATCACATCCTGGGGCTGTAGCCGGTCCCAAGGGTATGGCTGTTCGCCATTTAAAGTGGTACGTGAGCTGGGTTCAAAACGTCGTGAGACAGTTTGGTCCCTATCTGCCGTGGGCGTTGGAGATTTGACGGGGGCTGCTCCTAGTACGAGAGGACCGGAGTGGACGCATCCCTGGTGTACCGGTTGTCACGCCAGTGGCATTGCCGGGTAGCTAAATGCGGAAGAGATAACCGCTGAAAGCATCTAAGCGGGAAACTTGCCTGAAGATGAGATCTCCCGGGGGTTCAACCCCCCTGAAGGGTCGTCCGAGACCAGGACGTTGATAGGCTGGGTGTGCAAGGGCAGTAATGCCTTGAGCTAACCAGTACTAATTGCCCGTGCGGCTTGACTCTATAACTCTGCAGCAAAGAAGCCTGTGCGCGCCCGAAAAGGCGCCGAGGCAGTGCACCAACCCAGAGACCTTCTATCCCCCCCGAACAAGCGCGTGCGCGCCCGAAACCCGGGCGAGCACGACACAGAATTCCTGGCGACCATAGCGCGTTGGCCCCACCCCTTCCCATCCCGAACAGGACCGTGAAACGACGCCGCGCCGATGATATTGCGGATTGCCCGTGAGAAAGTAGGTCATCGCCAGGGCCTTACCCGAAAAGCCCGATCTCCACAGAGATCGGGCTTTTCGCTTTTGCGCGGCCGCCTTGCGCGCGCGGGCCGGCCGGCGATACCCTCGTCGAAAGCCTTGAGGTCCGATCGCCCCCGATGGCGGCATCCAGCGCACCCCCAGCCGGACACGAGTCCCGGTCCCATGCCCTGGGCGCGCTCGCCCTGCGCCTGTGGAGCCAGCCGCGCTCGCGCAGCGTCGTGCTGTACCTGCTCGTCGTCCTGCTCTTCGCGATCGCGAGCTTCGTTCCCGGATCCGAGGACTCGGTCCTCGCGCGTCTCGACCGGGACGCCTTCGACGCCCAGATGCAGGTGCTGCGCGAAAGGTGGCCGCGGCCGGTCGAGAACGACGTCGTGCTCGTCGGCATCGACGAGGGCAGCGAGGAGATCTTCATCGAGCCGCTGGCGCTCTGGCACAGGCACTTCGCCCGCCTGCTGGGCGCCCTCGGCGAAGCCGGCCCGCGCGCGGTCGGCGTCGACATCGTGCCGCCGGAACGCTCCTACGACGACATCATCCCGGGCTCCGACCTCGCCTTCTTCCGCGCCATCCGCGACCTGCGGCAGAAGGCGGCCCTCGTCTTCGCCCTGACCGTGGACCGCGAGGGCCGCGCGGCCCGCGTCCACCCCACGTTCCTGCGCGTGATCGGGGAAGACGGCCTCGGCGTCGACCAGCAGCTGCAGGATCCCGATTCCGTCAGCCGGCGGTTCAGCGAGGCCGAGCTGGGGAAGATCCAGCCGGTGAAGACGCTCGCCGGGCAGATGCTGCGCGGCGCCGGGATCGCGCCCCAGGCCGGCTACATCGACTACAGCGTCGGCGGGCGCGTGGAGTACGTCCCGATGCAGGACGTGATCGCGTGGATGGAGCGCGGCGAAACCGCCAGGCTCCGGGACGCGTTCGCCGGCAGGATGGTGATCGTCGGGTACGTCATGAAGCGCGCGGACCGCTGGGCGCTTCCCGTCCAGCTGATCGACATCGACCCGGAGAAGACGGAAGGCCGCGGCCGCTCGAGCCAGCCCGGCGTCATCACCCACCTCCAGGTGCTGCGCAGCCACCTGGCGAGCGGCCTGCTCCATCCGCTGGACGAGAAGCTGAAGTGGACGATCTGCCTGCTGGCTGCCGGGCTCGTGTTCTTCCACTTCCGCCTGGCCACCTCGCTCGTGGTGGTTCTCGCGCTCTCGGCGATCGTCGCGGGCGCGGGGTTGTACGCGATCCGCGCGCACCAGCTCCTCGTCCCCGTCGCCTCCATCGTGTTCACGCTCTGGGCCGGATTCGTCACGCGGGCCATCGTCGACGGCATCGAGAACACCGTCGAGCGCGGAAGGCTCCGGCGCACCTTCGCCGGCCAGGTGAGCCCGGCCGTGATGAACGAGATGCTGGCCGGGAGCCTCTCGTCGGGCGTGAGCAGCCGGCTCGCCGACGTCTGCATCCTCTTCAGCGACATCCGCGACTTCACGACCCTCTCCGAGCGCATGTCCCCGGAGCTGGTGACGAGCGTCCTGCAGCGCTACTTCGACCGCATGGTCCACGCGGTCCACCGCTACGAGGGCACCGTCGACAAGTTCATCGGCGACGGGATGATGGTGCTGTTCGGGGCGCCGCGGAAGTCGGCGGACCCCTGCGGGGACGCGGTGAGGTGCGCCCTCGCCATGATGGCCGGGCTCGACGAGCTGAACGCGGAGTTCGTCTCGGAGGGCCTGCCCACGCTCACCATCGGCATCGGCATCAACTACGGCACCGTGACCGTCGGCAACATCGGCTCGTCGGAGCGGCACAACTATTCGGCCATCGGGGACGCGGTCAACGTCGCGGCCCGCCTGGAGGGACTTACCAAGGAACTCGGGCGTAAGATAGTCATCACCGACGCCGTGGTGAGCCGCATGGGGGAGGGGTTCCAGTTCGACCCCCTGGGCACCCACCACCTGAAGGGACACAGCCCGGTCAGCGTCTGGGGCATCCGGACGGCGAGGCCTGCGCCCGCAGTGACATGAAAGGGATCCACATGAAAAACCTGTTCCGCGCACTCCTCGTATCGGTGGCCGCCTTCCTGGCCCTCCCCGCGCAGGCCGCCGCCGGCATCGCGTTCGTCACCGACCTCAAGGGCGAGGTATCCGTCGACGGGACCCCGCGACCCACGCTGATGAGCGAGCTCGCCAAGGGCCAGAAAGTCGTGGTCGGCAAGGATTCCCTGCTCGCCGTGATGTTCATCTCGTCGGGCAAGGAATACCTGCTCAAGGGCCCCGGCGACTACACCATCGGCGAGCGCGACATCGCCTCGGGCATCGGCATGCCCCCGGTGGCGCGCGAGACCGCCTGGCGCGCGAACAACCAGGTGCTGGTGAAGGTCGCGCAGACCTCGTCGGCCAGCATCCGCATGCGCTCGATCGCCCCGCCCAAGGCCGAGCCGAAGGCGAGGCTCGAATTCCCGATCCGGGGCGCGGTGACGCAGCTGCAGCCGACGCTGCGCTGGACGCTGCCCGAGGGCAACGCGCAGGCCGACGTCGCGATCGCCGTCGCGGGCAAGGAAGACAAGCCCCTGGCGCGGGCCAAGGTCGGGGGAACCAGCCATCGCTTCCCCGCGAAGCTGCAGCCCGACACGGAGTACGCCTGGAGCGTGGCCGTGGCCGGGCAGGAGATCGGCACGGCCCGGTTCCGCACCCTTCCCGCCGCCGCGCTCCAGGACGCGCAGAAGCGCCGGCCCGCCGAGAAGGCGGAGTTCTCCGACCGGCTGATGTACGCCCTGCTCCTGCAGGAAATGGGCGCCGTGCAGGAGGCGCAGGAGGCGTGGGCCAAGCTCGCCCAGGAGCGCGCCGACCTTCCCGAACTCGCGAACCTCGCCAAGTAGCGCAACCCGGAGCCAGGCCCGACCCCATGGCGAATCCCGCCCGCATCCTCTTCGCCGGACTGCTCCTCGCCCTCGCGCTCGCGGCGCGGGCCGCCGATCCGGTCGCCTTCGTCTCCGACTTCAAGGGCGAGGTCGCCATGAACGGCGCCGGCCGCCCGCCCTTCCTCGCGGAGCTCCTGCCCGGAACGACGCTCGTCCTCGGTCCCGAGGCGTCGGTGGCGGTGATGTACGTCGTGAGCGGGGAGGAGTTCTCGCTCAAGGGGCCGGGGGAATTCGTCGTGACGAAGCAGGGCGTGAAGGCCACGAAGGGCGCGGCGCCCGCGGTCCGCCTGCCGGCGATCAGGCCGAGCGCCGCCACGATGGTGCAGACCTCGAAGACGGCCACGGCCAGCCTGCGGATGCGCAGCGCGCCGGGGTACAGGACCGAACGCCCGGGCGCCCTCTACCCGGTGAACTCGAAGATCGCCACGCTCCAGCCGACGCTGCGCTGGTCGGGCGATCCGAACGCGACCTACGCGGTGGTCGTGACTTCCGCCTCGGGCAAGGAAGTCTTCCGCGGCAACGCCCGCGGAACCACGCTGCGCCTTCCCTCGCAGCTCGTGGCGGGGCAGGGCTACGCCTGGGCCTGCTCGGCGGGCGACGCGCAGGTGGCCGATGCCCGGTTCGAGACGCTGTCCGTCGACGCGATCGCCGCCGCGGACAAGGCGCGCGCCTCGGCGAAGTCCTTCCCGGACCGCGTCCTCCTCGCGCTCGTCGCTGCGGGACCTGGGAGCCGCCCAGGATGCGAAGGAGGTCTGGGCCCAGCTCGCGTCGGAGCGCCCCGACATTCCCGAGCTCGCGGGCCTCGCCCGCTGACCCGGCGCCGGTCGGCCGCGTTCCGCGCGCGGCGTCTTGAGCGATAATCCCTGCTTCGGGCGGGGATCTCCCCGTCCATGCTCGCCAGGATGATGACCACCGGGACGATATCGACCGGGCTGCGCGCACTTGCTGCCATCGCCGCCTTCGCCGCCTTTGCCCTCCTCGCGCCCGCCGCGGCGGCGAACGGCCGCGTGGCGCTGCTCATCGGCAACAACGCCTACCCGAGCTCGCCGCTTCGCAACGCGGCCAACGATTCGCGCGACCTGGCCGCGGCGCTTCGCGAGCTCGGCTTCAAGACGATCGTCAAGGAGAACACCACCCGCGCGGAGATGATCGCCGCGCTGCAGGAGTTCGGAAAGGCGCTCGACGGCGCCGAGGCCGCGCTCTTCTTCTACGCCGGCCACGCGATGCAGTTCAAGGACCGCAACTACCTCGTCCCGATCGACGCGGTCATGGGCTCCGAGGACGACGTCACGTTCTTCTCGGTGGAGGTCGGGCAGGTGTTCGACCGCATGGAGCGGGCCAGGACCCGCTTCAATTTCGTGATCCTCGACGCGTGCCGCGACAACCCCTTCCGCGACACCTTCAAGGTCTCCGCCACGGGCCTGGCGCAGATGAGCGGCCCCTCGGGCACCCTCATCGCCTACGCGACCGCCCCGGGCGCGACGGCCGCCGACGGCTTCGGCCGCAACGGCATCTACACCGGGCACATCCTGCAGAACATCAAGGTCCCCGACATGCCGGTGGAGGTGCTGTTCCGCAAGGTCCGCGAGGGAGTCGAGCGCGACACCAAGCGCCTGCAGACGCCGTGGGAGCTCTCCTCGATCAAGGGCGACTTCGTCTTCAACGCGACGGGGCGTGCCGCGTCCGCCGGCAACGGGCAGGCTGGGTCGGGGCCCTCGGCCGACGTCTCGGCCCAGTTCGAGCTCCAGTTCTGGAAGAGCGTGCAGGACTCCAACCGCGCGGGCGACATCCAGGCCTACCTCGACAAGTATCCCAACGGCGTGTTCGCGCCGCTGGCCCGCAGCCGGATCGACGCGCTGCTGGGCCGCACCCGCGTGGCCTCGGCGCCGGCGCCCGAGAAGGCCCCGCCCGCCACGGCGGCTGCGCCGCCGGCCTCGGCCGGGACCGCTGCGGCCACGACGCCCGTCGACCGCGGCGCCTGCCGGCACCGCCGTCCCGACTGCCACGGACAGGTCCGCGATGAAGGCCGAGACGGCGGCTGCGCCGCCCGTGGTGGCCGCTGCCGCGCCGCCCGCCTCCCCCGCATCGCCGCCTGCCGCCGCCGCCACGCCGCCCAAGCCCAAGGACGACCAGCCCGGCCGCGAGATCGCCCCGGGCGTGCGCGAGGTCCAGTTCGCCGACGGCTCCGTCTACGTCGGCGCGATGCGGGGCGTGCAGCTGCACGGCAAGGGGCAATACACCTCGAAGTCCTTCAAGTACGAGGGCGAGTTCAAGGACGGCCTCAAGCAGGGCACGGGAAGGTACGAGTGGGAGAACGGCGACCGCTACGAAGGTACGTTCGCCGAGGACCGTCCCGACGGCACCGGGAAGTACCAGTTCGCCAACGGCGATACCTACGAGGGCGAGGTGAAGGCGGGCGTGGTCGCCGGCCGCGGCACCTACGTGACGCGATCGGGCGACCGCATCGAGGGAACCTTCGCCGCGGGGCTCGCCAACGGGATCGGCAACTACCGCTTCGCGAGCGGCGATCGCTACGAGGGCGAGATGGCCGCCGGCAGGCTCCAGGGGAAGGGCCGCTACTACGCCAAGAACGGCGATCGCATCGAGGCGCAGTTCGTCGACGGGCGGGCGCAGGGCAAGGGCGCCTACCACTTCTCCAACGGCGACCGCTACGAGGGCGACCTGAAGGACGGCGCGCTCACGGGCACGGGCGTCTACTTCTACTCCTCGGGGCAGAAGTACGAGGGCGAGATGCGCGACGGCCGCCCGCAGGGCAAGGGAACGTTCTGGTTCGCCGACGGCTCCCGGTTCGAGGGCGTGTTCGAGAACGGCCTCACGAAGGCGAAGGGCTCGATGGTCAAGGTCGACGGGACCACGAGGCTCGACGCCGAGATCGTCGACGGGGCCGTCCGCCTGGTCAATTGAGGGCCCGCGCTGCCGGGAGTGCGCCGGGAGCGCGGCTCGGGTATAATTAGCGGTTCCGCAACAAGGAGTTGGCCATGGCCGAACGCAAACGTACCCGACGCAACACCCTCGAGCGTCGCTGCCTGTCGAAGGCCTTCAAGCGCCTGTTCCATGGCGCGTCGAAGTCCACCTTCAAGGTGCTCGAGCAGATCAAGAAGAACTGACGGCCCGCCGGCCGACGGTTTGCGAAAAGGGCCGCGAAAGCGGCCCTTTTCATTGGGCGCCGCCCGCCGCGCTCAGCCCAGCGCCCGGCTCACCACTTCGGTGACGTCGGCGGAGAGCCCCGGGGCCGCCGCGATCGACTCGAGCGCGGCGCGCGCGTGGCGCCTGGCGGCCGTCGTCGTACTTGCGCCAGCGGTCGAAGGCGCGGGCCAGGCGCGAGGCGATCTGCGGGTTCAGGCGGTCGAGCTCGACGACCTGGCCGCGACGAGCGCGTAGCCGGATCCGTCGGCCGCATGGAAGTGCAGCGGGGTTGTCGATCGCGAACGCGTGCAGGACGGAGCGCGCGCGGTTGGGGTTCTTCAGGTCGAACGCCGGGTGGGCGAGCAGCTTCTCGATGCGCTGGGCCGCGCCCGGCAGGTCGCTGGTCGCCTGTACCCGGAACCACTTGTCGACCACGAGCGCCTCGTCCTTCCACTTGTCGTAGAACATGGCGAGCGCCCGTTCCCGCTCGGCGCCGCCGGAACGGGCGAGGCATTCCAGCGCGGCCATCGCGTCGGTCATGTTCTCGGCGCGGCGGAACTCGAGGAAGGTGAGCGCGCGCGCCGTCGAGTCGTCGATCGCCATGATGTAGGAGAGCGCCGCATTGCGGAGCGCGCGCCGCCCGGCCGCCGCCGCATCCGGCGAGTAGGCGCCGGGAACCGCGAAATGGCGGAACGCGCCCTCGAAGCGGGTGCGGTAGCGCAGCGCGATCTCCAGGAGCAGATGCGTCCTGACCGAATGGATCGCGTCGGGATCGGCCACCGCCATCTGCTCGGCCAGCACGCTCTCGCTCGGCAGCTGCAGGCATTCGGCCGCGAAGGCGGGATCGCGGGCGCCGTCGGTGAGGACGCGGCCCATCGCCTCGACGAATGCCGAGGGCATCTTCATGGTCCGGCCGGCGCGCAGCGCCTCGACGCCGGCCAGGAGGACGCGCGTGGCGAGCGTCTGGCCCGCCTCCCAGCGGTTGAACGGGTCCGCGTCGTACGCCATCAGGTGCGTGAGCTCCTCGTCGGCGTAGTCGTGGCGCAGGATCACCGGCGCCGAGTAGTCCCGCAGGATGGATGGCACCGGCTTCCCGGCCACGTCCACGAAGACGAGCGTCGCGCTCGCGCTCGGAGAGGGACACGACGCGCGTGATGGCGCCCGTCTTGGGATCGGCGGCCGCGTACGCCGACTCCTCGCCCTCCAGGCGCAGGGGCATGTCGTATCCCTCCGAGTCCACCAGCCCGATGGCCACGGGGATGAGGAACGGCTGCTTCTCCTCCTGGCCCGGCGTCGGGGGGCAGGACTGGGCGAGCTCCAGCGTGTAGGTCCTGCGCCTGCGCGTCGTACCGGCCGCGGCTCTCCAGCACGGGGGTGCCGGCCTGCGAGTACCAGAGCCCGAACTGCCCGAGGTCCGCGTCGTTGGCGTCGGCCATCGCGGCGCGGAAGTCGTCGCAGGTCACCGCCTGCCCGTCGTGGCGCTCGAAGTAGAGCTCCATGCCGCGCCGGAAGCCCTCGCGGCCCAGCAGGGACTGGTACATGCGCACGACCTCCGCGCCCTTCTCGTAGACGGTGGCCGTGTAGAAGTTGTTGATCTCGACGTAGGACTCGGGGCGCACGGGATGCGCCATCGGGCCCGCGTCCTCGGGGAACTGGCGCTCGCGCAGGTCGCGCACGTCCTGGATGCGGGTCACGGCACGCGAGTACTCGTCGCAGCCGTACTCCTGGTCGCGGAAGACGGTGAGGCCCTCCTTGAGGGAGAGCTGGAACCAGTCGCGGCAGGTGACGCGGTTGCCGGTCCAGTTGTGGAAGTACTCGTGCGCGACGACGCGGTCGATCATCATGAAGTCGTGGTCGGTCGCGGTGTCGGCGCGCGCCAGCACGTACTTCGTGTTGAAGATGTTGAGGCCCTTGTTCTCCATGGCCCCCATGTTGAAGTCGCCCACCGCCACGATCATGAAGCGGTCGAGGTCGAGCTCCAGCCCGAAGCGCTGCTCGTCCCAGCGCATCGACCGCTTGAGGCACTGCATCGCGAAGCCGGCCTGGTCGAGCTTGCCGGGCTCGACGTACACCTGCAGCAGGGCCTCCTTCCCGGACCGGGTGACGAAGCGGTCCTCGAGGAGGTCGAGCTTCGCCGGCGACCATGGCGAAGAGGTAGCACGGCTTGGGGAAGGGGTCCTCCCATGCGGCGCGGTGGCGGCCGCCCTCTTCCGCGGCGTACTCCACGAGGTTGCCGTTGGCGAGCAGGATCGGGAATTCCTCGCTCGGCGCGTGCAGGGTCACCCGGAAGGTGGCCATCACGTCGGGGCGGTCGGGGAAATACGTGATGCAGCGGAAGCCCTCGGCCTCGCATTGCGTGAACAGGCCGTCCTTCGAGGCGTAGAAGCCCTCCAGGCGCGTGTTCTTCCACGGATCGAAGCGCACCGCCGTCTCCAGCACGAACGACTCCGGGACTTCGGCGATCCTCAGCTCCCCGTCCTGCAGCGCGTAGCTCGAGGCGTCCAGCGGCGCGCCATCCAGGGACACGGAGAGCAGCTCCAGGTGCGCGCCGTCGAGGACGAGCGGCCCGCCCGCGCCCTCGGGGTTGCGGCGCATGACGAGCCCCGCGCGGACCGTGGCCCAGGGACGCGAGATGTCGACGTCGAGGACGACGGTGTCGACGAGGTAGGCGGGCGGCGCGTAGTCCCGAAGGCGGATGGTGCGGGTAGCGGGGTCGCGCGTCATGGCTCCCTTGGGCCTTCGCTCAGGCTTCCTTGCGGCGGAAGAGGGCCGGGACGGAGTGGGTGGCGCGCTTCCTCACGGGAGCCTCGTCGGGCTGCTCGATGGGCTTCGCGTCGGGAGACGGCTCGTAGGGCTTGGAGAAATCCATCCCGCCGCCGGCCGGCGCGGCCGATGGCTTCGCCGCATGCTTCGGCTGCGATGCGGGCTGCGATGCGGGCTGCGGCGCGCGCTCCTCCACCCGCTTCTCGGCGCGGGGCGGGCGCTCTTCCCGGCGTTTGTCGTCGCGGGGCGGGCGGCTGCTGCGCTCGGTTGTGCGTCCGCCGCGGCCCCGGCCGCGCTCGCCGCGCGGGGACTCGGGGGCTTCCCCGGGGTAGGTGGCCGCGCGGGTGCCGTCGAAGCCGGGCACCGGGCGGACCTCGATCTTCTTCTTGATGAGCGCCTCCACCGAGGCGAACATCGGGCGGTCCTCGGCGCAGACGATCGAGATCGCCTCGCCTTCCAGGCCCGCGCGGCCGGTGCGGCCGATGCGGTGGACGTAGTCCTCCGCGACGGTGGGCATGTCGAAGTTCACCACGTGCGGAAGGGCCTCGATGTCGAGGCCGCGCGCGGCGATGTCGGTGGCCACGAGCACGCGCACCTTGTTCGCCTTGAAGCTCTCCAGCGCCTCGATGCGCGCGTTCTGGCTCTTGTTGCCGTGGATCGCCGCGGCGTTGATGCCGTCGCGCTCGAGCTGGTAGGCGAGCCGGTTGGCGCCGTGCTTGGTCTTGCAGAAGACCAGGACCTGTTCCCAGTTGTGGGTCTTCACGAGGTGCGCGAGGAGTTCGCGCTTCCTCTTCGATTCGACGAAGTGCGCCCACTGCGTCACCAGCTCGGCCGGCGTGTTGCGGCGCGCGACCTCGACCGTCAGCGGGTCCTTCAGGAACTGCGCCGAGAGCTTGCGGATCTCGTCGGAGAAGGTGGCCGAGAAGAGCAGCGTCTGCCGCGAGCCGGGAATCGTGTTGATGATGCGCTTGATGTCCGGGATGAAGCCCATGTCCAGCATGCGGTCGGCCTCGTCGAGGACGAGGATCTGCACCTGGCGCAGGTCCACGGCCTTCTGTCCCATGAGGTCGAGCAGGCGCCCCGGCGTGGCGACCAGGATCTCGACGCCCTTGCGCATCTCGGCGATCTGCGGGTTGATGTTCACGCCGCCGTAGACCACGAAGGGCTTGAGGGCGATGTGCTTGCCGTAGGTCTTGACGCTTTCGTAGACCTGGATCGCGAGTTCGCGCGTCGGCGTGAGGATGAGGCAGCGCACCGGGTGCAGCGCGGGCGAGAAGCTCTTGCTCGCGAAGGGAGCGAGGCGCTGCAGCAGGGGCAGGGTGAACCCGGCGGTCTTGCCGGTGCCGGTCTGGGCGGCGCCGAGCAGGTCGCGTCCCGAGAGAACCACGGGGATGGCCTGCGTCTGGATGGGGGTGGGTTCGGTATAGCCTTGTTCCGCGACGGCGCGGAGCAGCTCGGGCAGAAGCCCGAGACTTTCGAAAGCCTGGCTGATGGTTATCTCCTGATGATCGGCCTGGAAGGGCGACGGGCGCCCCTGACCGGTTCAGGCAGATAAAGCGTGCTTCGTTGGGAATCCGCGCCTTGCGGCTGGCGGTAGGGCCGGAAGCGCTAACCGGTTGAAGCGCCTCGAAAACCTTGGAGTCGAATTGTACCGGAAATGGTGCCAGTTAACTTGCGTTGCAGTTGCCTGGCAGCGAAAGTTAGTAGGCCCTCACACCGAACAGCAGGGGGTGGATGCCGACGACGATTCCGTAGAGGGCGAGCCCCACGAGGACCGGCTTGGCCCCGATTTCCGCCGCCGAGAAGCGGTTTCGCCCCTCGACGATCGCCGTGAAGGGCACGTTCGAGGTGACGGCGGCGAAGCGCCCCCAGTCCTCCCCGAGGGCGTCGGCCTTGCGCGCGTCGATGAGCTTCGTGCCCGCCAGCGCCAGCACGAGGAAGCTGCCGAAGAAGACGAGCGAGGCCGCGTCGCCGCGCGCGGCCAGGTGCACCGCGGCCCAGAGCGCGATGCCCCACATCACCGGATGGCGCGTCACGCGCAGGATTCCCCGGACGGGGTCCCCGGACTGGAGCGCGCGCGCCTGGCCCACCGCCGAGGGGTTCTTCGTCATGACGCCGGCGGCCACGAGGACGAGCGAGAACGGCATGACCACGAGCGGCCAGAGCTTCACGCCCGGGACCTGCCACAGGGGCGCCGGGGGCACGCGAAGGTAGGCCCACACCATCCAGCCGATGGTGACGAACGAGACTACCGAGTAGGCCCCGAGGTAGGCCTTCTCGCCGAAGGATTCCACGATCGGCTTGCGCAGCGGCGAGCTCGACACGAAGTGCGTCGCGAGGAACACCAGCGAGGCGAGGGCGAGGTGGGCGAGGGGGTCCATGGCGAAACGCCTTTCAGCGCGCGTAGGGCGGCTGCTTCGAGAGGTCGATGTCGATGTACTTCCAGAAATTGTCGCTCTGCACGAGGGGACGCCGGTAGCCCACCACCCAAGGGTGCCACATGTCCGTGAGGATGCGGTGCGTGTTCAGCTTCCACGGAGCGTAGGCCACCATGAGCTTGGTGAGCTCCTGGTACATCTTCGTGCGCTCCGGGGAATCGGGCGTCACGCGGGCCTTCTCGTAGATGCGGTCGTAGGCGTCCAGCCGGAAGCGCGCGCGGTTGCCCTTGAATCCCGAATTCGGGCCGTAGAGCGTCGAGAGCCAGGTGTCCGCGTCCGGCGACGAGGCCGACCCGCCCAGCTGCCACATCATGAGCTTGCCCGCGTTCGATTCCTTGAGCAGGTCGGGCCACTTGGCCTTCTTGAAGGTCATCTTGAGGCCCACGTCGTCCATGCTGCGCTTCCACAGCTCGTCGATCTGCTGGTCGCGCGCGGTGGGCGTGGAGGCGTTCTGCGAGCACCAGGGGGCTGCCGTCGGGCCGCTCGCGGAAGCCGTCGCCGTCCCGGTCCACGTAGCCGTACATGTCGAGCAGGGCGCGTGCCTTGGGCACGCTGTATTCGCTCGCGCTGGTGCGGAAGTTGGGGTCGTACCCCGCCACGCCGGGACTGTAGGGCGTGTTTGCGGGAATGGCCTGGCCCTTCCTCACGATGGCGATCTCGTCGCTGGAGTTGTAGGCGAGCGAGATGGCGCGCCGCAGCGCCACCTTCTCGGGAGCATAACCGCCCACCAGCGAGTCCTCCATGTTGAAGTATGCGAAGGTGAGGTCCAGCGCCGGCACCTGCGCCATCTGGAGGCCGCGCTTCCTGAGATTCGGGGCGAGCTTGCCGTTGGGCCAGGCGACATTGGCGAATTCCTCGGAGACGCGGAAGGCGAGGTCGTGCTCCTCGTTCAGGAAGGCGAGCCAGCGCGGCTGCACCTCCTCCACCACGTACACCTCGACCCGGTCCACCATCGGCAGTCGCTTGCCCTTCATGCGGGCGAGGACCTCCTCGGCCTCCGTGTCCCCGGGCGTCGGCTCGCCGTGGAAATACTCCTCGCGGAAGTTGGGATTGGGCTCGAACACCATCTTGGAGGAGCGCTTCCAGTGGGCGAGCTTCCACGGCCCCGTGCCCACCGGGTGCGAGCCGATGTCGTCGCCGTAGTGCTCGACCACCTCGCGCGCCACCGCGCAGGCCACGCGGCAGTCCGCGAGGTTGTAGATGAACACGTAGAAGGGCTGCGTGAGCTTGATCTGGAAGGTGTAGCGGTCCAGCGCCTTCAGGCCCTCGATGGGGGCGTCGTAGTCGAAGCGGTTGGCCTTGCGCGCCTTCGCGAGCGCCTCGTCGCTGCCCAGGATGATGCCCTCGATCTCCGCGAGGAGCGGCGCGGCGAGCTTCGGGTCCATGAGCCGCTTCATGGTGTAGACGTAGTCCTCGGCCACCAGCTCGCGCTTCTTCCCCTTGAACACCGGGTCGTCGGCGAAGTAGATGCCGGGCTTCACCCGCAGCGTGTAAGTGAGGCCGTCGGAGCTGATCTCCGGCATCGCGGCGAGCGTGTTGGGCTTGAGCTTCAGGGGCCGCGCCAGGTAGTCGTACCCCAGCGGCGAATCGAAGATCCCGTCGTTCACGATGTTCGAGTAGACGTCGCTGATCTTCTGCGGGTCGAAGCTCGTCTCGGCGATCTCGAAGGCGTAGCGGAAGATCTTGTCCGGGTCGGCGGCGGTGCGCGGGGGCGGCTGCGGCGAGCAGGGCCGCGGCCAGTGCGAACGGGGGCAGGAAACGGGCGAGGCGCATGGGGCATTATCTCGCGGAAAGGGAATCGGATTTCGGCTCGCACGGAAGGCAGGCCCGCTGCTATTGAGTGGGCCGTCCCCGATGCCGCAGCCCTACCTGGGGGCCGGCGATCCGGGAGGAGCGGCCATGGACGATCCGAAATCACGGTTCAGGAAGGCGATGGCCTCCCTCATCGAGGGCAAGCGCGGTCTCGGACGCGAGCCCGCCGACGCGCGAAGCCGGTTCGTGGGGGCCTGCCTCCTCACGTTCGAGCAGATGCTGTCCGATGCGATTCGCGCCAAAGTGGTGGATGCCTACGTGGATGTCCTCGCTTGGGAGCTCGCGGTGCTGGGAACCGGGGCCGGACCGGCCGGCATTGCCGACGTGGTGGGACGCCTGGAGCGGCACCTGGGCCACCTGGCCGACGTGGACCCGGAGGGCGCCGGTCGGGAGCTCGATGACGGAACGGAGCCGCGCCCCCATTGACCCCCG
>CAWGOH010000017.1:0-75715 GCA_963824135.1 uncultured beta proteobacterium
TCGAGGCGAGCCGCAGCGTCGCGTCGAAGGAGTCGAAGGTCTTCGCGATCCCCAGCGGCTTGGTCGACTCGTCCTCGCGCACCGCGGCCTTGTCGAGCCGGCCGTCGTTCGACATCGGGATCGTGGTGGAGTCCGTCAGGAACGTCTCCGAGGGCGCGCGCGTCGGCGGCGGGGCGGAGCGCGCCTTGAGCGCCACCGAGGGCTTCGAGGCGTCGAGCTGCCGGCGCACCTCGCGCAGGTCGTCCGCGAACTCCTTCACCGTCTGGTAGCGGTCGTCCACGGCCTTGGCCATGGCCTTGGCGACGATGAGGTCCAGCATCGCGGGCACGTGCGCGGTTGTGCGAGGAGGGCGGCGAGGGCGCGGTGTTCACCGTCGCGTACATGATGGCGTTCACGTTGTCGCCGTCGAAGGGCGCCACGCCCGTGAGCGCCTCGTAGAGCACCACGCCCAGCGAGAAGATGTCGGTGCGCGTGTCGAGCGACTTGCCGATCACCTGCTCGGGCGACATGTAGCGCGGGCTGCCGAGGATCAGGCCCGTCATCGTCTTCACCGCCGAGTTGGGCAGCCGCGCGATGCCGAAGTCGGTGATCTTGGCGATCCCGCCCTTGAGCACCATGATGTTCGAGGGCTTCACGTCGCGGTGCACGATGTCCTGCTGGTGGGCGAACCACAGCCCGTCGGCCACCTGCGCGATGATGTCCACGACCGCCTCGGTCGGCATGACCGTGCCCGAGGCGATGATGTCCTTGAGCTCCTGCCCCTCCAGGAACTCCATCGCCATGTAGGCCACCTGCTCGGTCTTGCCGACGTCGTAGATGGTGACGATGTTCGGGTGGTTCAGGCGCCCGGCCGCCTTGATCTCCTGCTGGAAGCGCTGCTCGTACTCCTCGAGCTCCTGCTTCGAGAGGTTCAGGTTGATCGTCTTGATCGCGACCGTGCGGTCGATGATGGGGTCGACGGCCTTGTAGACCGTGCCCATTGCGCCCTGCCCGATCTCGGAGACGATCTTGTAGCGACCGAGGATCGGCGTCATGGGGTCTTCTTCTTCGCCTTGTCGGCCTGCGCCTTCTTCGCCTGGGCCTTGGCGCCCGCGAAGGTCTTCGTCCACGACGGGTGCCCGGCCTCGGCGGGCGTGAGGTCGAAGTCGGGATCGATGTCGTAGATCCTGATGAACTCGGCGCGGCAGGCCGGGTAGCGGTTCAGCAGGCACAGGCAGAACGCGGCGTGCTTGAGCGCGCGCACCTGGTCCTTCTTCTCCTTGAGCCCTTCCTTGTGCGCCGCCTCGAGGAGCTTGAGCGCCTCGGCGAACTCGCCGGCCTCGTACTTCACCAGGCCGTCGACGAGCATCTGCTCGGCCTTCGGCGAGCGATTCCCGGGACTTGCCCTGCGCCGCCTCGCGCTCCGCGATGAGGGTGGCGCGCACCGTCCGGTACACCGGGCCCCAGATCGGGTGGCCGTCCTCGGCGGGGGTGAGCGCGAAATTGGGGTCGATCTCGAAGGCCTTGCGGAACTCGTCGGCGCACGGGCCTTCGCGGCCGTTCGCGCAGTGGATGAAGGCGAGGTGCTTGCGGGCGACGGCCTGGTCGCTCTTCGCGAGCAGGCCGTGGTCGAGGGAGGCCTGCAGGTTCTTCAGCGCGCCTTCGTAGTCGCCGGTCTCGTAGAGCTTGAGGCCGGTCGCGAGCTGCTCCTTGGCGCGGGCGCGAAGCGTGTCCTCGGTGATCTGCGGCGCCACGGGCTTCGGGGCCTCGGCGGGAGGCATCGGGGCGCAGGCGGCGGCGATAGCGGCGACGGCGATCGCGCCCGCGAGGCGGAGGGCGGAGTGAGGAGCGCATCACTGGAAGCGGTGGCGGATGGTGAGTTCGTCGCGCGCCTTCACGTCGACGTTCTCGACGTGGGCCGCGAAAGTGGTGTTGCGGATCTCGATCCGGTACTTGCCCGGCGCGAGCTTGAGCGACTTCACGGGCGGGCTCACGCCGCTCGCCTTGCCGTTCACGTACACCTCGCCCCACGGCTGGATCGCGAAGACGATCGTGGCGGGCGGCACGGCGGGCGCGGCGGGCGTGGCCGGGGCGGCGCCGGGCGCGGCCTTGGCCGGGTCGGGCTTGCCGAGTCTCCGATTTCGCGTAGACGGGCTGCCCGGCGGGCTTCGAGGGGTCGGCCTTGGCGGGCTCGGCCTTCGTGGCCTCCGGCTTCGCGGGTTCGGCCTTGCCGGCGGCGGGGGCGCCGGTCGCGGGCGCGGCCTTCGGGGCCTCGGGCGGCATCACGGGGGCGGTGGCGGTCAGGGGCGGGCGCCGTCGCGACCACGGGGGCCGGCACGGGAGGCTCGCCCTTCTTCGTGGCCACGAGGAAGCCCAGCACGGCGACCACGCCGGCGAGCCCGCCCGCCACGAGCGTGAGCTTCTTCTTGTCGGAGACGAAATTGGGAATGGTGAGCGTGACGGTGGCCGACCCGGGCGGGTGCGTGGCGCGAGACGCTGGACCGCTTCACGTTGGTGGTCGTGGAGGCGGCCCGGTCCTTCATGCTGTCCTTGGCCTTCTTGAGCGCGCCCTCGTTGTGGCCGACCACGTAGATCTCGTGCTCGCGCACGTGCTTGTCGGTGCGGGAGCCCTCGTACGTGAAGAGCTTGGCGTACTCGCTCGCGAGGTTGGACACGACGTCGTAGTACGAGCGCGACACCACGATCTGGCCGGGGCGCGCGAAGCTCATGATGCGCTGCGCGACGTTGATGCCGTCGCCGATGATGTTGGGGTGCCCGTTGATGTCCTTCACCAGCTTCACGGGCCCGAGGTTGATGCCCATGCGCACCGAGTCGTCGCCGGACTCCTCGACCTGGGTGGCCGTCTGGTTCTCGCGCATCATCGCTTCGCGAAGCGAGAGCGTGGTGAAGAGCGCGTCCTCGGGGTCGCCGAGGAAGCGAAAGCGCGGCGCCGTCGCCCGTGTCGAGGATGATGCGGTCGTTGACCGGGATGTCCTTGATCGCCTCGGACAGGTTGTTCGTGAGGCTGGTCTTCAGGCGTATCTGCTCGCCCACCGGCTTCTTGGAATAGCCGACGAGGTCGATGAACACGACGCTGCAGATGAACGTGCGGTTGGCCTGATCGAGCATCGTGGCGATCTGGAGATGGCGGCGCGCCGCCCTCCTGTGGGCAGTTTAGTTGCTTTAAAAACAAGGGACTTACCGAACGAAGTTCGGGCAACTCCTAGTTTAGCCGATTCCCGGAAAGCTTACCTGTGGATTACGTCACTATCGACAGCGGCGCGCTCCCGACGCGATTTTCCTTCCGGCCCCAGCAGGCGCAGGTAGGCCCGGGCGATCGTTTCCGGCGCGGCGAGGCGCCCGCGGTCCTCGCCCGGATGGCTCTGCGCGCGCTGCGGCGTGGCGATGGGGCCCGGGCACGACCACGTGGAAGCGCGGCTTGCCCGCCTGCTCGCATTCGTCGGCCCAGATGGCGGCGAGCGTGCCCAGGCCGGACTTGGACACGGCGAAGGCGCCCCAGTAGGCGGCGGGCTGGAAGGCGTGGGTCTCGGCCGTGAAGACGACGGCGCCGTCGGGCGCGCCCGCGAGCATCGGCAGGCAGGCGCGCGTGAGCGCGAAGGGGGCCGCGAGGTTCACGCGCAGGTGCGTCATCCACTGCTCGAGGGGCTGGTCGCGCAGCGGCACGAGCGGCGTGAAGTGCACGGCGCAGTGCACGATCGCGTCGAGGCGCCCGAGGTCGCGGCGCAGCATCCCGGCCAGCGTCTCGAACTCGCGGTCGCCGGCGGTGGCGAGGTCCAGGGGGATCGCCGCGGGTTCCTTGCCCCCGGCCGCGACGATGGCGTCGTAGGTCTCGGCGAGCGCCTCGGGCTTGCGCCCCAGCAGCGCCACCGTGGCGCCGTGGGCCGCGCAGGCGAGCGCCACGGCGCGCCCCAGGCCGCGGCCGGCGCCGGTGACGAGCACCACGCGGTCGCGCAGCAGGTCCGGGCTCGCCGTCCAGTCGGCGGAAAGGGTTCGGATTTCGGTCATGTCTTCTCCGTGCGCAATCAGATCGGGAAAAGCGATCCGATTACGCGAGCAGGTGGGCCGCGCGCTCGCCGCTTTGGACGGCGGCTTCCAGCGTGGCGGGGTAGGGGCCTTCGGTGTAGTCGCCGGCGAGGACGAGGCCGGGCGCGCCGGTGTCCGCCGGCGGCCGGAAGGCGCCGGGCACGCAGGCGAAGGTGGCGCGCTTCTCGGTGATCACCTTGGTCCAGCGCGGCGGATCGAGCGTGCCGCCGAGGCGCTCGATCTCGCGGTGCACCGCGGTGGCGAGCACGTCGTGGTCCAGCGCCGCCTGCGGCGCGCGAGGCGGAGATGACCGCGGCCACGAGCCCGCGCGGGCCGCCGAGGGCCTCGCGGTCGAAGAGCCACTGCGCGTGCCCGCCGTCGAGGCCGGTCATCGGGAAGGGCAGGCGCACGCGCGAGTCGTACTGCAGGTAGACGGTGGTGATGGGCTCGTGCGCGATGGCGCGAGATGCGCGCGGCCAGCGGCGCGAGCGTCGGCACCGTCCCGAGGAGCGTGGCCGCCTCGTGGGGCGCGGTCGCGCAGACGACGGCGTCGAAGACGCGCGGCGCCTTCGGCGCAGCTCGAGGCGCCACTGCGCGGCCTCGCGCGCGAGCGCGACGACGCGGCCGCCCAGCACGATCTCCGCGCCGCGCTCGCCCAGCCAGGCGATGGCGGGGTCGGGCAGCAGCGCCGAGAGGTCGAAGGCCGGGAGCAGCGAGGTCGGAATCCTCGCGGCCGCGCATGAGGGCGTCGCGCAGCACGCGGGCGAAGACGCGCGCGTCCGCCCGGTCCGCGGGCGTGTTGAGCGCGGCCACGCACAGCGGCTCCCAGACGAGGCGGCGCAGGATCTCCGGCTGCGCGTGGCGTTCGCAGGAGCTCGGCCACCGTCTCGCCCTCGCGGGCCGCCTCCTCGGCGCGCCGGATCGCGAAGGCGAAGGCGAAGGCGGCCGAGCGTTCCATGAAGCCGAGCCCGCGCGCGAAGGCGAGCGCCGCGGCGAGGTGCAGCGGAGCCGGAAGCCCGGGAGCCGCGAACTCGAGGAGGCCGGGGTAGTGGATGCGCGAGCGGCTCGCGCCGCACCGCGTTCACGCGGGACGCCCACGGCGCGCATGAGGGCGAGCGTGTCGCGGTAGGCGCCCAGCAGGATGTGCTGGCCGTTGTCGAGCACGGCGCCGCGGTACTCGACGCGGCGCGCGCGCCCGCCGGCCGTGCGGTTGGCGTCGAACAGGGTGACCGCGGCCCCGCCCTGCACCAGCCCCACCGCCGCCGCGATGCCCGCGTAGCCCGGCGCCGACGACGGCCACGCGCCGCGCGCCGGCCGGCCGGCTCATGCGCGGATCCACGTCTTCCACGCGATCCAGAGCTTGCGGATCGGGGTGAGGGAGACGCGCCCCTCGAGCACCGGGAAGCCGTCGCGGCGGATCTCGGCGAGGAGCGTGCGGTAGATCGCGGCCATGATGAGGCCGGCGCGCTGGTCGCGGCGGTCCTCGGGATGGAGCTTCGCGAAGGCCTGCGCGTAGAGCGCCTCCGCGCGGTCCGCCTGCTCGCCCATCAGCGCCCTGAAGGCTTCCCCGCCCTTGCAGGCGAGGATGTCCTCGGCCGAGAGCCCGTGCCGCGCCAGCTCGTCGGCGGGCAGGTAGACGCGGCCGCGCCGCGCGTCCTCGCCCACGTCGCGGATGATGTTCGTGAGCTGGAAGGCGTGCCCCAGGAGCTCCGCGTACTCGAGCGTCTGCGCGTGGCGGTAGCCGAAGATCGACGGCCGAGATCTGGCCCACGACGCCGGCCACGCGGTGGCAGTAGACGCGCAGCGACTCGAAGTCGGCGTAGCGATGGTGCGTGAGGTCCATCTCCATGCCGTCGATGATCTCGTTCATGCGCGCGCCGTCGATGCCCATGGGCGCCACGAAGGGCGCGAGCGCGCGCGTCACCGGGTGCGCGGGGTGGCCCGCCATGAGGTTCGCGACCTCGGTGCGCCACCACGCGAGCTTGGTGCGCGCCACGCCCACGTCGCTCGCCTCGTCGGCCACGTCGTCCACCTCGCGGCAGAAGGCGTAGAAGGCCGTGATGGCCCGCCGCTTCTCCGCCGGCAGGAAGAGGAAGCTGTAGTAGAAGCTCGAGCCGCTGGCGGCGGCCTTCTGCTGGCAGTATTCGTCGGGGGTCATGGGGTGGCGGTCCGGACCGGCGAGGGGTCTCCAGAAGGCCGCCTTCCAGAGGATGCGCGCCCAGTCGCCCCCCTTCAAGACGGGGCGATGGCGGAACACGTCGCCGTGCACCGCGTCGATCCTGTCGAGGATGCGCAGCCCGCCCGGCGGAAATGGCCCGGATCTCGAGGCCGATGCGGCCCGGCAGGCGCGTGCCCAGGGGCGAGCCCGACCGCATCATGGCGCGCGCCCGCTGGCACTGGAAGCGGACCATGTCCTGCCAGCGGCCGTCGACGCGGCCTTCGGCGATCCAGGCTTCCGTCGACGCCGAAGTGCGCCGAGGTCCTCCTGCGGCAGGTAGACGCGCCCCTTGCCCCAGTCGACGGCGATGTCCTGCCAGTGGTTGATGAGCTGCAGGCTCGAGCAGATGGCGTCGGAGTCGCGCAGGTTGGCGGGGTCGTCCTTGCGGAAGAGGGCCAGCAGGAGGCGGCCGACGGGGTCGGCCGAGCGCCGGCAGTAGTCCATGAGCTCGTCGAAGGTGGCGTAGCGCTTCTTGACCACGTCCTGGCGGAAGGCGTCGAGGAGGTCGTGGAAGAGGGCGATGCGGCAGGTCGTGCGCCACGATGGCGTCGTGCAGGCGCGAGAACACGGGGTGGTCGGGGCGCTCGCGCCTCTCGATGCGGTCGAGGAAGCGGGCGTAGCCGTCCAGGAGGGCGATGCGCTCGGCGTCGGGGCGGTCGCCCTCGTCGGCGAAATCGTCGGCGCTGCGGGCGAAAGCGTAGATGGCCTCGACCGGGGGCCGCAGGGCGGGCGGAAGGAGCCAGGACGCAACGGGGAAATTCTCGTAGTGCTCGACCGGCAAGGGGGGCGGGAAACGCTTGAATTTTCGGGATTATATCGGGCCGCGGGCGCGGAGATGCGCCCCGTCGGGGGCGCGCCCGCTTCGGGTATAATTCGCCTTCACCGCGAAAGTGGCGGAATTGGTAGACGCACCGGATTTAGGTTCCGGCGCCGAAAGGCATGGGGGTTCGAGTCCCTTCTTTCGCACCAGGTTCGATCGGCCGATTTCGCCCACTTGATCGGCCCGTTCACTCGAAGATGACGGCCGTCCCTCGCGACGGTGATCCAGGAAACCCTCACAGGACTATCCACATGCAGCAGGCAGTCGAAACGAAGCCGAGCCCGCTCGAGCGGCAGCTGAAGGTCGCGGTCCCCGCGGCGCAGCTCGAGGCCGAGATCGCCGACGCGGATCAGGAAGCTCGCGCGCACCGTGAAGATGCAGGGCTTCCGGCCCGGCAAGGTGCCCATCAAGATGGTCGAGCGCCACTACGGGTTCCAGGTGCGCCAGGAGGCGCTCTCGGAGAGCGTCGAGCGCCTGTTCGCCGAGGCCATCCGCGCCCAGAACTACCGCGTGGCCGGCATGCCGCGCTTCGAGCCCGTGCAGGCCGCGGCCGACGCGACGGCGTTCGAGTTCCAGGCGGTCTTCGAGGTCTATCCCGAGATCACCATGGGCGACCTCGTCCGGCGCACAAGGTCGACGCGCCCGGTGACGGAAGTCACGGACGCCGAGGTCGACGCGACCATCGAGACGCTGCGCAAGCAGCGCGCCAAGTTCGAGCCCGTCAAGCGCGGCGCGGCCAAGGGCGACCTCGTGAACATCGATTTCGAGGGCAAGGTCGACGGCGTGGCCTTCGAGGGCGGCACGGGCAGGAACTTCACCGTGGTGCTGGGCGAGGGCCGCATGCTCCCCGACTTCGAGGCGGCCCTCGATCGGGCTGGCCGAGGGCGACGACGAAGACCTTCCCGATCGTCTTCCCCGAGGACTACGCCGAGCACCTGAAGGGCAAGACGGCGGAATTCACCGTCAAGGTGAACCAGGTGACCGAGCCGAAGCTGCCGGCCGTGGACGCCGAGTTCGCGAAGGCCCTGGGCGTGGAGGACGGCGACGTCGCGCGCATGCGCGCCGAGATCCGCCAGAACGTCGAGCGCGAGACGAAGAAGCGCATCCAGGCGAAGATCAAGGACCAGGTCATGGCCGGGCTCGCCGCCGCGGCCACCTTCGAGGTGCCGCGCTCGCTCCTCGACATGGAGATCGAACCGCATGCTCCAGGCCGCCATGGAGGACCTGAAGCAGCGCGGCATGACCACCGACAACATCCAGCTTCCCGCCGGACATCTTCGCCGACCGCGCGCGCCACCGCGTGACGCTCGGCCTGCTCCTCTCCGACATCGTCCGCAGGAACGAGCTCGCCGCCCGCGCCGACCAGGTGCGCAAGGTGATCGAGGAGCACGCCGACAGCTTCGAGCACCCCGCCGAGATGGTGCGGTGGTTCTACGGCCAGCCCGAGCGCATGGCCGAGGTCGAGGCGCTCGTGATGGAGGACAACGTCGTAGAATGGTCCCTCGCCCGCATGAAGGTCGAGGACCAGGTCACCGCTTTCGACGAACTCATGGGAACCAAGAAGGCGTGAAACGAGGAGACGTGATGCGAGACGAATACGAGGGGCCGGTGGGACTCGGCCTCATCCCGATGGTGATCGAGCAGTCGGGGCGCGGCGAGCGCGCCTACGACATCTATTCGCGCCTGCTCAAGGAGCGCGTGATCTTCCTCGTCGGGCCGATCAACGACCAGATGGCGAACCTGATCGTCGCGCAGCTCCTGTTCCTCGAGAGCGAGAACCCCGACAAGGACATCAACCTCTACATCAACTCGCCGGGCGGCAGCGTCTCGGCGGGGCTCGCCATCTACGACACGATGCAGTTCATCAAGCCGGACGTGTCGACGCTCTGCACGGGGCTCGCGGCCAGCATGGGCGCCTTCCTGCTCGCCGCGGGCGCCAAGGGCAAGCGCTTCGTCCTGCCGAACTCGCGCGTGATGATCCACCAGCCCTCGGGCGGGTTCTCCGGCCAGGCCTCCGACATCGAGATCCACGCCAAGGAGGTCCTGTACCTCAAGCGGCGCCTGAACGAGATGATGGCCCTGCACACCGGCCAGACGATCGAGGTCATCGAGCGCGACACCGACCGCGACAATTTCATGAGCGCGGAAGAAGCGGTAAAGTACGGGCTGATCGACAAGGTCCTCACCAACCGCGCGCAGGTCGCGGCCTGAGGCCGGAGCGGGGACACAAATGACGGAAAAGGTCGGCGGCGAGAAGCTCCTCTACTGCTCCTTCTGCGGCAAGAGCCAGCACGAGGTGCGCAAGCTCATCGCGGGCCCGTCGGTGTTCATCTGCGACGAGTGCATCGACCTCTGCAACGACATCATCCGCGAGGAAGCCGCCCCCGAGACCACGCGCCAAGGCCGCCAAGAGCGACCTGCCCAGCCCGCACGAGATCTGCGACATCCTCGACCAGTACGTGATCGGCCAGGTGCAGGCCAAGAAGATCCTCTCGGTCGCGGTCTACAACCACTACAAGCGCCTGAAGACCGGCGGCAAGCAGGACGAGGTCGAGCTCGCCAAGTCCAACATCCTGCTCATCGGGCCGACGGGCTCCGGCAAGACGCTGCTCGCGCAGACGCTCGCGCGCCTGCTGAACGTCCCCTTCGTGATCGCGGACGCGACCACGCTCACGGAGGCCGGCTACGTCGGCGAGGACGTCGAGAACATCATCCAGAAGCTGCTGCAGAAGTGCGACTACGACGTCGAGAAGGCGCAGCGCGGCATCGTCTACATCGACGAGATCGACAAGATCTCGCGCAAGAGCGACAACCCCTCCATCACGCGCGACGTGAGCGGGGAGGGCGTGCAGCAGGCGCTGCTGAAGCTGATCGAGGGCACGATCGCCTCCGTGCCGCCGCAGGGCGGGCGCAAGCACCCGAACCAGGAGTTCGTGCAGGTCGACACCACGAACATCCTCTTCATCTGCGGCGGCGCCTTCGGCGGCCTGGAGAAGGTGATCCAGCACCGCACGGACAGCTCCGGCATGGGCTTCGGCGCGCAGGTGCGCTCCCTGACCGACCGCAAGGAGATGAACGAGCTCCTGCACGACGTGGAGCCCGAGGACCTCATCAAGTACGGCCTGATCCCCGAGTTCGTCGGGCGCCTGCCGGTGGTGGCGGTGCTCGACGAGCTGGATGCGGGCGCGCTCGTGAAGATCCTCACCGAGCCCAAGAACGCGCTGGTGAAGCAGTACCAGAAGCTGCTCGCCATGGAAGGCGTGGAGCTCGAGTACCGCGAGAACGCCCTCACGGCGATCGCCAAGCGCGCGCTCGAGCGCCGCACCGGCGCGCGCGGGCTGCGTTCCATCATCGAGCACGCGCTGCTCGACATCATGTTCGACCTGCCCTCGCTCTCCAACGTCCAGAAGGTGGTCGTCGACGAAGGCTGCATCGCCGGCGACACGCAAGCCGCTGCTCATCTACGCCGACCAGCCGAAGGTCGCGGGTGGGCAGTCGTAGCAACCCCGCCCGTCCCCCGATTCCCCGCCATTGCCACCGCCCCGGCCGGGCCTTGATCGCCCCTCCGCCCGTCCCCACTTATCCTTCCTGAACCTCCCAGGAACTCGCCATGACCGCCTCCTCCGCCGAACCCCGCGTGCTCCCGCTGCTGCCCCTGCGAGACGTGGTGGTGTTCCCGCACATGGTGATCCCGCTCTTCGTGGGCCGTCCCAAGTCCATCAAGGCGCTCGAAGCCGCCATGGAGGAGGGCAAGAACGTCGTCCTCGTCGCGCAGAAGTCCGCCGCCAAGGACGAGCCCGCCCCCGAGGACCTCTACGCCGTCGGCACGGTGTCCACGATCCTGCAGATGCTCAAGCTCCCCGACGGCACGGTGAAGGTGCTGGTCGAGGGCGTGCAGCGCGCGCGCATCGTGCGCGTGCTCACCGAGAAGGCCAACTTCGAGGCCGAGATCGAGCCCATCGTCCTGGACGAGGCCGACTCCACCGAGGTCGAGGCGATGCGCCGCACGCTCCTCACGCAGTTCGACCAGTACGTGAAGCTCAACAAGAAGATCCCGCCCGAGGTGCTCACGTCGCTCTCCGGCATCGACGGCGCCGGGCGCCTGTCGGACACCATCGCCGCGCACCTGCCGCTCAAGCTCGAGCAGAAGCAGCAGATCCTCGAGATGTTCGAGGTGGCGCGCCGCCTGGAGCAGCTGCTGCAGCTGCTGGAGACCGAGATCGACATCATGCAGGTGGAGAAGCGCATCCGCGGGCGCGTGAAGCGCCAGATGGAGAAGAGCCAGCGCGAGTACTACCTGAACGAGCAGGTGAAGGCGATCCAGAAGGAGCTCGGCGACTCCGAGGAGGGCGCCGACCTGGACGAGCTGGAGAAGAAGATCAAGGCCGCGCACATGCCCAAGGAGGCGCGCGTGAAGGCGGAGAGCGAGCTCAAGAAGCTGAAGCTCATGTCGCCCATGTCCGCCGAGGCGACGGTGGTGCGCAACTACATCGACACGCTCATCGGCCTGCCGTGGAAGAAGAAGACCAAGGTCTCCACGGACCTCAAGAATTCCGAGAAGATCCTCGACGCGGACCACTACGGCCTGGGCAAGGTGAAGGAGCGCATCGTCGAGTACCTCGCGGTGCAGCAGCGCGTGGACAAGCTGAAGGCCCCGATCCTGTGCCTCGTCGGCCCCCCCGGCGTGGGCAAGACCTCGCTGGGCCAGTCGATCGCGCGCGCGACCAACCGCAAGTTCGTGCGCATGTCGCTGGGCGGCGTGCGCGACGAGGCCGAGATCCGCGGCCACCGCCGCACCTACATCGGCTCGATGCCCGGCAAGATCCTGCAGAACATGACCAAGGTCGGCGTGCGCAATCCCCTCTTCCTGCTCGACGAGGTGGACAAGATGGGCATGGACTTCCGCGGCGACCCGTCCTCGGCGCTGCTGGAGGTGCTCGACCCCGAGCAGAACCACACCTTCGTCGACCACTACGTCGAGGTCGAGTACGACCTCTCGGACGTGATGTTCGTCGCCACGGCCAACACGCTCAACATCCCGGCCCCGCTCCTGGACCGCATGGAGGTGATCCGCCTCTCGGGCTACACCGAGAACGAGAAGGTGCACATCGCCAAGGAGTACCTGCTGCCCAAGCAGTTCAAGGCCAACGGCCTGAAGGCGGGCGAGCTGGCGGTGACCGACTCGGCGCTGCGCGACATCGCGCGCTACTACACGCGGGAGGCGGGCGTGCGCGGCTTCGACCGCGAGCTCGCCAAGATCTGCCGCAAGGTGGTGAAGTCCATCCTCATCAAGAAGAAGGAGGGCGGCGCCACGTCACGGTCAACGCGAAGAACCTCGACAAGTACCTGGGCGTGCGCAAGTACACCTACGGCATCGCCGAGAAGGAGAACCAGGTCGGCCAGGTGACGGGCCTCGCGTGGACGGAAGTCGGCGGCGAGCTCCTCACGGTGGAGGCGGCCAAGGTGCCCGGCAAGGGCAACACCGTCACCACCGGCAAGCTGGGCGAGGTGATGCAGGAGTCCATCAAGGCGGCCATCTCGGTGGTGCGCGCGCGCGCCAAGCGCCTGGGCATCCCCGAGGACTTCTACCAGAACCTCGACCTGCACATCCACCTGCCCGAGGGCGCGACGCCCAAGGACGGCCCCAGCGCGGGCATCGCGATCACCACGGCCCTCGTCTCGGTGCTCACCGGCATCCCGGTGCGCTGCGACGTCGCCATGACGGGCGAGATCACGCTGCGCGGCGAGGTGCTGCCGATCGGCGGCCTCAAGGAAAAGCTGCTGGCCGCGCACCGCGGCGGCGTCAAGACGGTGCTCATCCCGAACGAGAACGTGAAGGACCTCGCCGAGGAGCTGCCCGAGGAGGTGAAGGGCCAGCTCGAGATCGTGCCGGTGCGCTGGATCGACGAGGTGCTCGACCGCGCGCTGGAGACCAAGCCCGTGCCGCTCGCCGACTCCGCCCCCGCCACCCCGCCGCCGGCCGCGGCACCCGCCCCGGCCGCCGACGGCGTCGTCGTGAAGCACTGACCGCACAATTCGAACCATCGCAAGGGAGCAAGACGTGAACAAATCGGATCTCATCGAGGCGATCGCCAAGAGCGCCGACATCTCCAAGGCCGCCGCCGGCCGCGCCCTCGAAGGGGCGCTCGCCGCGATCCGGACCTCGCTGCGCAAGGGCCAGTCCGTGAGCCTGGTGGGCTTCGGCACCTTCCACGTGGGCAAGCGCGCCTCGCGCTCGGGGCGCAACCCCCGCACCGGCGCCCCGATCAAGATCAAGGCCGCCAAGGTGCCCAAGTTCCGCGCTGGAAAAGCGCTGCGCGATGCGCTAAACTAACGGGCTTCCCGGGTGCTTAGCTCAGTTGGTAGAGCGTCGCCCTTACAAGGCGAATGTCGGGGGTTCGAGACCCTCAGCACCCACCAGCAGTCGCCGGTCGCGGCCATGGCCGGAAGGCGGCGGCGGGGGGCCAGAATTCCAAGGAGTGGTAGTTCAGTTGGTTAGAATACCGGCCTGTCACGCCGGGGGTCGCGGGTTCGAGTCCCGTCCACTCCGCCAGTCCACCAGGGCGAACCCGTGCGGGTTCGCCCTTTTCGTTTGACCGCCCGGCACGCCGGGCCTCGAGGCACTCATCGCCATGCTCGACAAGATTCGAACGTTCGCCCAGTACAAGATCGTCAAGTGGGTCTTCGCGATCTTCCTCATCATCCCCTTCGGGCTCTTCGGCATCGACTACTACTTCCGCACGCCCCTGGGCGGCGACACGATCGCCACCGTGGGCAAGCTGCGCGTGAGCCAGGGGGAGTTCGACCAGGCGCTGCGCCAGCAGCAGGAGACGCTGCAGGCCCAGTTCGGCAGCAACTTCGACTCCTCGATCATGGAGAACCCGGAGGTGCGCCGCTCCGTGCTCGACCGCGCTCGTCAACGAGCGCCTCATCGCCATCGGCGCCGAGAAGGCCGGCGTGCGCATCGACGACAAGCAGCTCGCCGAGCGCATCGCCGCCGAGCCCGCCTTCCAGGAGGACGGCAAGTTCTCCAAGGCCCGCTACGAGGCCATCGCCCGCTCGCAGGGCTTCTCGCGTGGTCGGCCTCGACGAGCGCCTGCGCGAGGACATGCGCCTCGGCGCGCTACCGCGACGCCATCGTCCAGACGACCTTCGTCCCGCGCTCGACGCTCGACGGCTTCATCCGCCTGTCGGAGCAGAGCCGCGAGGTGAGCCTGGTGAACGTCGGCCCCGAGGCCTTCCTCGCGGCGGTGAAGCCCACGGAGGCCGAGCTCAAGGCGTACTACGACGCGCGCGCCAGCGGAGTTCACGGTGCCCGAGCAGGTGCGCGTGGAGTACGTCGAGCTCTCGCTCGACGCGCTGGCCGCGCGCACGCCCGCCGATCCGGAGGACGTGAAGAAGTTCTACGAGTCCAGCAAGTCGCGCTTCGTGCAGCGCGAGGAGCGCCGGGCGAGCCACATCCTGCTCACGGTGAAGGCGGACGCCACGGAGGACGAGCGCAAGGCCGTGGAGGCGAAGGCCGCCGCGATCGCCGCGGAGCTGCGCAAGAAGCCCGCGGCGTTCGCGGAGGTGGCGAAGAAGGAATCCCAGGATCCCGGGCTCCGCCGCGCAGGGCGGCGACCTCGGGTTCTTCGCGCGCGGCGCCATGGTGAAGCCCTTCGAGGACGCGGCCTTCGCCGCGAAGAAGGACGAGATCGTGGGCCCGGTGAAGAGCGACTTCGGCTACCACGTGATCCGCGTGACGGACGTGAAGCCCGAGAAGGGCAAGAGCCTCGCCGAGGCCACGCCCGAGATCGAGGCGGAGCTCAAGAAGGGCGCCGCCGCGCGCCGCTTCGCCGAGGTGGCCGAGGGTCTCACCAACATCGTCTACGAGCAGTCGACGAGCCTCAAGCCCGCCGCGGACCTGTACAAGCTCCCCGTCCAGCAGTCCGGCTGGTTCGCCAAGGCGGGCGGGCGCGCCGCCCGTGCTCGCCAACCCGAAGCTCGTCGCCGAGATCTTCTCCGACAACGCGATCAAGGCGAAGCGCAACACCGCCGCCATCGAGGTCGCCCCGGGCGTGATCGTCTCCGCGCGCGTGATCGAGCACAAGCCGGCCGAGCAGCGCCCCTTCGAGGCGGTGCGCGCGGTCATCGAGCAGCGCTACAAGCGCGAGGAGGCGCTCAAGCTCGCCGCCGCCGATGGCGAGGCGAAGCTCAAGCTCGAGGCGGAGGGCAAGGGCGCCGGGCTCAAGTGGCCGGCGCCGCTGGCGGTGAGCCGCCAGAAGCCGGGCGGGCTGCCGCCGCAGGTGATCGACAAGGTCTTCCGCGTGGACGCGAAGAAGCTGCCGGCCGTCGTCGGCGTGGCCACGCCCGCGGGCTACTCGCTGGTGCGGGTCACCAAGGTGATCGAGGTCGAGAAGATCGACGAGGCCAAGCGCCAGGCGCTCGCCGGGCAGCTGCGCCAGACGGTGGCGATGGCGGAGCTCGACGCCACGCTCACGAGCCTGCGCGGCCGCATCGGCGGTGGAGCTGAAGAAGGACGCCTTCGAGAAGAAGGCCGGCGCCCTGACGATTTCGGGGACGTGTTCGTTTCGGGGACGTGTTGACTGATTTGGGGACGTGTCGCGAACCTGTCCCCGAATTCGGGGACAGGTTCGCGAACACGTCCCCAAATCGAAGGCGTCCCGAATCAGTCTTCGCCGGCGAGGCCGGCGGTGGTGGTGCTGAAGCCCGCGTCCACGTAGGTCACCTCGCCGGTGATGCCGCTGGCGAGGTCCGAGAGCAGGAAGGCCGCGACGTTGCCCACCTCGTCGGTGGTCACGTTGCGGCGCAGCGGCGCGTTCTTCTCGACGAAGCGGAGGATCTTGCCGAAATCCCCGATGCCGGCCGCGGCGAGCGTCTTGATGGGCCCCGCGGAGATGGCGTTGACGCGGATCCCCTTGGGGCCCAGGCCCGCCGCCAGGTAGCGCACGCAGGCCTCCAGGCTCGCCTTGGCGAGCCCCATGACGTTGTAGCGGGGGATGGAGCGCACCGCGCCGAGGTAGGAGAGCGTGATCACGGACCCGGCGCGGCCCTCCATCAGCGGGGCGGCGCCCTTGGCGAGCGCGGCCAGGCTGTAGCTGGAGATGTCGTGGGCCATGCGGAAGGCTTCCCGGGTGACGCTCTCGTGGAACTCGCCCTTCAGGGCCTCGCGCGGGGCGAAGGCGATGGCGTGCACCAGGCCGTCGAGGCCGTCCCAGTGCTTGGCCAGGGAGGCGAACAGGGCGTCGATCTGGGCGTCGTCGGCCACGTCGCAGGGGTAGATGGGGGCGTCGCCGAACTCGGCGGCGAGCTCGGCCACGCGGTCGCGGATGCCCTCGCCCTGGTAGGTGAAGGCCAGCTCGGCGCCTTCGCGGACGACGGCCTTGGCGATGCCGTAGGCGATCGAGCGGTTGGAGAGCATCCCGGTGACCAGGATGCGCTTGCCCTGCAGGAACCCCATTTTCGGCGTCCCTTTCCCAGTAGAATTGCGGCAATTTTCGGCCACGGACGGGGTCGAAGTCTATCCCATTCCCGCCCCCGTCCCCGACTTGATCGTCCCGGAGGTCCGCCTCTCATGATGCTCGCGAGCCGTCTCGCCCCCCTCGCCGTGGCCGCCTTCGCCGCCGCGGCAGGCCCTCGCCGCCGATCCGGCCAAGGTCTTCCGCTACGCGTTCAACGTGGCCGAGACCGGCTTCGACCCCGCCGAGATCTCGGACCTGTACTCGTCGAACCTCATCGCCAACATCTTCGACACGCCGCTCACCTACGACTACCTGGCCCGGCCCCTCAAGCTCGTGCCCAACACGCTCGAGGCGATGCCGGAGATCACCGAGGGCGGCACGCTCTACACGATGCGCGTGAAGCCCGGCATCTACTTCGCCGACGACGCCGCGTTCAAGGGCAAGAGGCGCGAGCTCGTGGCCGAGGACTTCGTCTACTCGATCAAGCGCCTCTTCGACCCGAAGAAGAAGTCGCCCAACCTCTACCAGTTCGAGGGCCAGATCGCGGGCATGGACGAGGTGCTCGCCGCGCGCGCGGAAGGCGAACCGCATGGACTACGACGCGCCCGTCGAGGGCCTGCGCGCGCTCGACCGCTACACCTGGCAGGTGCGCCTCAAGCAGCCCAACTACAACTTCCTCTACTACCTCGCCTACTGCAACCTCACCTGCGCCGTGGCGCGCGAGGTGGACGAGCACTACGGCGAGCGCATCGCCGAGCATCCCGTGGGCACCGGGCCCTACCGGCTGCGTTCTGGAAGCGCTCCTCGAAGATGGTGTTCGAGGCCAATCCCGGCTACCGCGAGGAGTTCTACGACGAGGAGCCGGCGGCGGACGACGCGGGCGCGCAGGCCATCGCCGCCAGGCTCACGGGCAAGCGCCTGCCGATGGTGGGCCGCGTGGAGGTCTACATCGTCGAGGAGCCGCAGCCGCGCTGGCTCGCCTTCCTCAACGGCGAGCACGACTTCGTCGAGCGCGTGCCCAACGAGTTCGCCAACGTCGCCACCCCCAACAACGAGCTGGCCGCCAACCTGCGCCGCCGCGGCATCCAGATGGAGCGCACGCCGGGCATGGAGCTCACCTACTCGTACTTCGCGATGAAGGACCCGGTCGTGGGCGGCTACGAGCCGGAGAAGGTCGCGCTGCGCCGCGCCATCGTGCTGGGCCAGGACGTCGGCGACGGAGATCCGCATCCCGCGCAAGAACCAGGCGATTCCCGCGCAGAGCCCCATCGGCCCGGGCGCCATGGGCTACGACCCCGACTTCCGCTCCACGGCGACCGAGTACAACCCGGCCAAGGCGAAGGCGCTGCTCGACATGTACGGCTACGTCGACTGCGACGGCGACGGCTGGCGCGACCTGCCGCGGAGCAACGGCGCCGACGGAGTGCAAGCCCTTCAGCGTCGAGTACGCCTCGGCGCCGGGCGGCGACCAGAAGCCGCTCGACGAGAACTGGAAGAAGAACATGGACGCCATCGGCATCAACATGACGTTCAGGAAGGCCAAGTGGCCCGACCTGCTCAAGGAGTCGAAGGCCGGAAGCTGCAGATGTGGGGCCTGGGCTGGAGCGCGGCCATGCCCGACGCCGACACGTTCTTCGTGATGCTCTACGGGCCCAACGGCGGCCAGGCCAACCACTCGCGCTTCGTGCTGCCGGAGTTCGACCGCCTCTACGAGCAGGCCAAGCGCCTGCCCAACGGCCCGGAGCGCAACGCCATCTACCGCGAGATGAACCGCCTGTTCCTCGTCTACTCGCCGTGGCGCCTGGGCGTGCACCGCATCTACACCGACCTCTCGCATCCCTGGGTCATCGGCTACAAGCGCCACCCGGTGATGCGCGGGTTCTGGAAGTACATCGACATCGACCTGCCGCGGCTCGCCTCGGCGGGCAAGTAGCCGCGTGGCCGCGTCGCGCCGCGGTCCTGCGCCTCGCGGCGGCTGCCGCGGCGCTTGCCGCCGCGCTCGCGGCCGGCGCCGCCCCGCTGAAGGTCCTGCGCGTCCCGTTCGTCATCGCCGAGACGAACTTCGACCCCGCGTTCGCCTCCGACACCTACTCGAACACGGTGATCGACGAGATCTTCGAGGCCGCCGCTCACCTACGACATGCTCGCGCGGCCCTACAAGCTCAAGCCCCAGACCGCCGAGGCGATGCCGGAGATCACCGAGGGCGGGCGCGTCTACACGGTGCGGCTGAAGAAGGGCATCCACTTCGCCGACGACCCGGCGTTCAACGGGGCCAGCGGCGCGAGCTGGTCGCGAAGGACTACGAGTTCGCCATCAAGCGCCTCATCGACCCGAAGATCCGCTCGCCCAACGCCGTGGCTCGTCGAGGGCCGCATCGACGGCATCGACGAGGCGGCCGCCGCGGCCAAGAAGGCGGGGAAGCTCGACTACGACCTGCCGATCCGCGGCATCGAGGCGCTCGACCGCTACACGCTGCGCATCCGGCTCGCGAAGCCGGACTACAACTTCCTCTACATCCTCGCCATGGGCACGCTCGGCGCGCAGGCGCGGGAGGTGGTCGAGCACTACGGCGCGGACATCGGCGCCCACCCGGTGGGCACGGGGCCCTTCGTGCTGAAGGAGTGGAAGCGCTCCTCGAAGATCGTGCTCGAGAGGAACCCCGGCTTCCGCGAGGAGTACTACGAGGCCGAGCCGCCCGCCGACGACCCGGTGTCGCAGCGCCTGTACCGCGGAGATCAAGGGCAAGCGCATCCCCCAGCTCGACCGCGTGGAGATCTCCGTGATCGAGGAGTCGCAGCCGCGCTGGCTCGCCTTCCTCAACGGCGAGCTCGACTGGGTGAACCTGCCCTACGAGTTCAAGAGCATGGCGCTGCCCAACGAGCAAGCGTCGCGCCCTGGCTCGCGAAGAAGGGGGTGAAGTACATCCCCGGCATCGACATCGACGTGAGCTACATGTACTGGAACATGAAGGACCCGGTCTGGGGCGGCTACACGCCGGAGCGGGTGGCGCTGCGCCGGGCCATGAGCCTCGCCTACAACATGGACGAGGAGATCTTCCTCGTGCGCAACGGCACCGCCATCGAGGCGCGCTCGCCGCTGCCGCCGGGCGTCCTCGGGCACGACCCGGACTTCAACCTCGGCCCGTCCTACGACCCGGCGCGGGCCAAGGCGCTGCTCGACATGTTCGGCTACGTCGACCGCGACGGCGACGGCTGGCGCGAGCAGCCCGACGGCAGCCCCGCTCGTCTTCACCTACGCGACGGGCCCGTCGCAGCTCGAGCGCCTCTTCACCCAGCTCTGGAAGAAGAACATCGAGGCGGTCGGCATCCGGGTGGAGGTGATGGTCGAGAAGTGGCCCGACCTGCGCAAGAAGTCGAAGCTCGGCAAGCTCTCGAACTGGCACCTCGCCTGGAACTACGACTACCCGGACGCCGAGAACTTCCAGCAGCTCCTCTACGGGCCCAACTGCGGCTCCTCCAACGACGGCTGCTTCCAGCTCGCCGGCCTACGACCGGCTCTACGAGCAGGCCGCGGCCCTGCCGCCCGGGCCGGAGCGCACCCGCATCTACGGGGAGATGGTCCGCCTCGTCGCGGTCTACGCCCCCTGGAAGTCCTTCGTCCACCGCAAGCGCGACCAGATGATCCAGCCCTGGGTGCTGGGCTGGCGCAAGCACAACTTCATCCACGACGCCTACCGCTACGTCGACATCGACCTCGACGTGCGGGCGAAGTACCTGAAATGACGGTGTCCGACACCGTGTCGGACACCGTGCCCGACACCGTATAATTCGCGATTTGCCCGATTCCGGAGCCCCCGCTTGAAGCGACCCCTCGCCCTCATCGCCGCCTGCCTCGCCTGCGCGCTCGCCGCCGCCGGCCCGGCCTCGGCCGCGGTGGAGCGCAAGGTGCTGCGGATGGCCTTCCGGACGGCGGAGGCGGGGTTCGACCCGCAGCGCATCGACGACCGCTATTCGGTCGGCGTGTGCGAGAACCTCTTCGAGCCGCTCCTCACCTACGACTACCTGGCCCGGCCGGTGCGCCTGGTGCCGCTGGTGGCCGAGACGGTGCCGGAGCCGGAGGAGGGCGGCACGCGCTACACCTTCCGCCTGAAGCCCGGCATCCTCTTCGTCGACGACCCGGTCTTCAAGGGGGCCAGGCGCGAGCTCGTGGCGAAGGACGTCGAGTACGCCATCAAGCGCTTCCGCGACCCGAAGAACCGCAGCCCCTACGAGTGGCTCTTCGAGCACAAGATCGTGGGCCTGGACGAGGCCGCGGAGCAGGCGAGGAAGACGGGCAGGTTCGACTACGACGCGAAGGTCGCCGGGCTGGAGGTCCGCGACCGGTACACGATCAGCTTCAAGCTGGTGGCGCCCGACTTCAACTTCCTCTACGTGCTGGCCATGCCCAACGTGGTGCCGGTGGCCCGCGAGGTGATCGAGTTCTACGACGCCGACACGCACGCGCACCCGGTGGGCACCGGCCCCTACGTGCTCAAGGAGTGGGTGCGGCGCTCCAAGATCGTGCTGGAGAGGAACCCGAACCACCGCGGCTACGAGCTCGACCCGCGCTGGGCCGATCCCGGCGGACGAGTGGGACCGCGCGCGCGATCGAGGCGCTGCGCGGCAAGCGCCTGCCGCTCATCGACCGCGTCGAGATCTATCCCATCGAGGACGAGCAGCCGCGCTTCCTCGCGTTCCTCAACCGGGAGCACGACATCCTCGACGAGACGCCGTTCTCGTTCATCCACCAGGTGCTGCCCAACGGGAAGCTCGCGCCGAACCTCGCGAAGCAGGGGGTGAAGGTGTTCCGCGAGGAGCAGCCCGAGTTCACCTACGACGTCTTCAACATGAACGACCGGGTGGAGGGGCGCCCCAACCCCGTCGGCGGCTACACGCCGGAGCGCGTGGCGCTGCGCCGCGCCATGGTGCTCGCCCACGACCGCGACAGCGAGATCCACATCCTGCGCAAGGGCCAGGCGATCGCCGCGCAGAGCGCCCGTCCCGCCCGGGGTCGTGGGCTACGACCCCGCGTTCCGGTCGAACGCGCAGGACTACGACCCGGCGCGCGCCAAGGCGCTGCTCGACATGTTCGGCTACGTCGACCGCGACGGCGACGGCTGGCGCGAACAGCCCGACGGCAAGCCCCTCGTCGTCGACTACAAGTACCTCGCCGGCAGCCAGGACGGCCGCGAGCTCGGCGAGCTCTGGGTGAAGTCGCATGGCCGACGTGGGCATCCGCATGGAGGCGAGCGCGGTGCAGTTCGTCGACCTGCTCAAGGACAAGAAGGTGGGCAAGTTCGAGGTCGCGGGCTCGGCGTGGATCGCGGACTATCCCGACGCGCAGAACTTCCTGCAGCTCCTCTACGGCCCCAACACGGGGCAGTCCAACGAGGCGTACTTCAAGCTCGCCGAGTACGACCGCCTCTACCTGCGCTCGCAGGCGCTGCCCGACAGCCCCGAGCGCAACGCCGTCTACCACGAGATGAACCGGCTGCTGCTCGCCTGGGCGCCGTGGCGCCTGGGCGTGCACCGCATCTTCAACCACCTGCAGTACCCGTGGGTGAAGGGGTACAAGAAGCACCCCATCCTCTACACCAACTTCAAGTACCTCGACCTCGACTCGGCCGCCCAGAAGGCGGCGCGAAATGACTGGTGTCAGGTTACTTGTCAGCTCGAAGGAGCTGACACGCACGGAGAAGCTCGTGACCGCCTACGTAATCCGACGAATGTGGCAGATGATCCCGACGCTCGCCGGCGTGATCCTGCTCATCTTCTTCCTGTTCAACTGGGTGGGAGGCGACCCCGCGCAGGTGCTGGCGGGCAAGATCTCCAACCCCGAGCAGATCGCCAACATCCGCAAGCAGCTGGGCGTCGACCAGCCCTACTGGTACCAGCTGTGGGTGTTCGTGCAGCAGGTGTTCACCTTCGACTTCGGGCGCAGCTGGTCCACCAACGAGGAGGTCTCGCGCATCCTCCTCACGCGCGTGGGCCCGACGCTCACGATCATGGTGCCGGTGCTCCTCATCGAGACGACGCTCGCGGTGCTCTTCGCGATCATGGTCGCCTACGTGCGCGGCAGCCTCACCGACCGCACGATCATGGTGATCTGCACGACGGCGATGTCGATCAGCTTCCTCGTCTACATCATCTTCGGGCAGTGGCTCTTCGGCTTCATCCTCGGCTGGTTCCCGGTGCAGGGCTGGAGCGAGAGCTACTGGCGCAACCTCACCAACTACGCGCCGCTGCCGATCATGCTGGCGATCTTCGTGGGCCTCGCCCCGCAGCTGCGCCTGTACCGCTCGTTCTTCCTGGAGGAGATCAACCAGGACTACGTGCGCACCGCGCGCGCCAAGGGCCTGCCCGAGAAGAAGGTGATGCTCAAGCACGTGCTGCGCAACGCGATGATCCCGATCCTCACCAACGTCGGCATCTACCTGCCGGGCCTCTTCGTGGGCTCGTTCCTGCTCGAGGTCTTCTTCTCGATTCCCGGGCTGGGGCGCGAGATCGTGACCGCGGTGAACCGCAGCGACTTCCCGGTGATCAAGGCGGTGACGGTCTACCTCGCCATGCTCACCATGATCGTGAACCTGCTGGTCGACGTGCTGTACAAGCTCGTCGACCCGCGCGTGTCGTTCAAATAGGGGCCCGCCATGAGCGCCGTACTGACCGAACAACGTGCCGCCCGTCATGCAGGAGTCCCCGGGCCTCTGGGTGCTCGCCTGGCGCCGCCTCCAGAACGACCGCGTCGGCATGGTCTCGCCTCGCCGTCGTGATCACCTACCTCGTCATGATGCTCGCCTCCTTCGGCGGGGTCATCGCCAAGGACTGGAGCAAGGAGAAGGGCGTGTCCTACGCCAACCCCTCGTTCCTGGCCGGGGCCGAGAACCTGGAGGCGCGCGAGGTCACGAACAAGGACGACGCCACCAGGGCGAAGCCCGTGGACCTCTCCGACATCGACCCGCTGGCGCCCCGCTACAAGGAGTGGGAGGAGCGCGCCGCCAAGATCGCGGTCACGGAGACGAAGCGCGCCGAGTCGCTGCCCTTCGGCGGCGACAAGTGGGGCCGCGACGTGCTCGCGAAGGCGGTGAAGGGCTCGGAGGTCTCGATCTTCGTGGGGCTCACCGCGGCGCTCTTCGCCACCCTCATCGGCACCGTCCTGGGGGCGCTCGCCGGCTACTGGGGCGGCAAGGTGAACGACTTCCTCGAGTGGTTCTACAACATCTTCACCTCGATCCCCTACATCCTCCTGATCCTCGCGTTCGCCGCCGTGTTCAAGCGCGGCCTCGACACGATCATCGTCATCCTCGCGCTCACCGGCTGGACGGGCATCTACCGGCTGGTGCGGGCCGAGTACATCAAGCACTGCGGGCGCGAGTACGTGAAGGCCGCGCAGGCCATCGGCGCCTCGCACTTCTCGCGCATGTTCGTGCACATCCTGCCCAACGCGAGCCACGTGATCCTGGTGCAGCTCTCGCAGCACGTGGTGAGCTTCATCAAGGCGGAGGTGATCCTGTCCTTCCTGGGCCTGGGCGTGCCGGTGGACATGGTGTCGTGGGGCACGATGCTCGCCGAGGCGCAGAACGAGCTGGTGATCGGCAAGTGGTGGCAGCTCTTCGCCGCGGGCGCGAGCATGGCGGTCCTGGTGACCGCCTTCTCGATGCTCACCGACAGCCTGCGCGACGCGCTGGATCCGAAGCTCAAGTGACCCCGGGGACGACGAGCATGGCCAACGACCAGAACCTCCTGCAGGTCCAGGACCTGCGGGTCTCCTTCCGGATCGACAAGCACACCACTTTCGACGCGGTGAAGGGCATCTCCTTCGACGTGCCGACGCACCGCATCGTCGCCCTCGTGGGCGAGTCCGGCAGCGGCAAGTCGGTCTCGGCGATGTCGATCCTGGGGCTGCTGCCCGACAACGCGATCATTCCCGCCGCGAGCCGCGTGCTCTACGGCGGCGAGGACCTCCTGAAGGCCTCGCCCGAGCGCCTGCAGGACATCCGCGGCAAGGACATCTCGGTGATCTTCCAGGAGCCGATGACGTCGCTGAACCCGGTGTTCCCGGTGGGCGAGCAGATCGGCGAGGTGCTGCGCCTGCACATGGGGATGACCGCGAAGGCGGCGGCCGCGCGGGCGGTCGAGCTGCTGTCGGAAGTCGGCATCCCCGACCCGCAGCTGCGCGTGAGGAGCTTTCCCCACGAGCTCTCCGGCGGCCAGCAGCAGCGCGTGATGATCGCCATGGCGATCGCCTGCGAGCCCAAGCTCCTCATCGCCGACGAGCCCACCACGGCGCTCGACGTCACGATCCAGAAGCAGATCCTCGACCTCCTCGCGAGGCTGCAGGAGCGCCACCACATGTCGGTGCTCTTCATCACGCACGACCTGGGCGTGGTGGGCGAGATCGCGGACCACGTGGTGGTGATGCAGAACGGCCAGGTGCAGGAGCAGGGGTCGGTCCGCGAGATCTTCGAGCGCCCGCAGCACCCCTACACCAAGGCGCTGCTCGCCTGCCGCCCGCGGCTCGACCGGCGCCCGATGCGCCTGCCGGTGATCGACGACTTCATGACCAGCGGGGGCGCGGCCAACTACGACGAGCGCCCGCGCGGCGTGACGGCCGGAGGACGCGGTGATCCTCGAGGTGAAGGGCCTCAACAAGACGTTCTTCCTCAAGGAGGGGCTCTTCGGCAAGCGCGCCGTGCCCGCGGTGAAGGACGTGAGCTTCCGGCTCGCCAAGGGCAAGACGCTGGGCCTCGTGGGCGAGTCGGGCTCCGGCAAGACGACCGTGGGCCTCACGCTCATGCGCCTGCACGACGCCACGAGCGGCGAGGTGCTCTTCGAGGGCAGGAACCTGCTGACGCTCACCGACCGCGAGATGATGGCCTACCGGCGGCGCATCCAGATCATCTTCCAGAACCCCTACGCCTCGCTCAACCCGCGCTTCACCGTCGGCAACATCCTCACCGAGCCGATGAAGATCCACGGCATCGGCAAGGACCAGAAGGAGCGCGTCGAGATGGCCTTCCACCTGCTCACGCGCGTGGGGCTGCCGGAGGCGTCGTTCTACAAGTACCCGCACGAGTTCTCCGGCGGCCAGCGCCAGCGGATCGCCATCGCGCGCTGCCTCACGATGAAGCCCGACGTGCTCATCTGCGACGAGTCGGTCTCGGCGCTCGACGTCTCCGTGCAGGCGCAGGTGCTGAACCTCCTGCAGGACCTGCAGGACGAGTACCACCTGTCCTACATCTTCATCTCCCACGACCTCGCGGTGGTGAAGTACATCTCCGACGAGATCATGGTGATGAACCAGGGCGAGATCGTGGAGATCGCGAATGCCGACGAGATCTACCTGAACCCGAAGCAGGAGTACACGAGGAAGCTCCTCGCCTCGATCCCCAAGGGCTGGGACGCCTCCCGCGCCGTCGCCTGACTGCCGTCTCGCAGGATGATCTGTACCGGGTACATCGAGGATTGACGATGAAGACACTCGCCGCCGTACTTTTCACCTCGTTCCTCGCCACCGCGGCCGCGGCCGCGCCGCCGAAGGCGCCGGCCCGCCCGCTCGTCGGGAACCTACGACGCCGCCGCCGTGACGCGGCCTGTGCGACGAGGGCATCGCAGCGCGCCAGGGCCTCGATCGCGCGGATGGAGGCGAGGAAGGGCGGCGCGGGCTTCTTCGACGAGTGGAACCGCCTGCAGATCGAGATCGAGGACGTGGTGAACCCGATCTACCTCCTGGGCAGCGTCCATCCCGACAAGGCGGTGCGCGACGCGGCCGACCCGTGCCTCACGAAGTACACGACGCTTTCGACGGAGACTCCTCCAGAACGAGAAGCTCTTCGCGCGCGTCAAGGCGGTCAAGCCCGCCAATCCCCGCGCAGGCGAAGCTGCGCAAGGACCTCATCGAGGGCTTCGAGGACACCGGCGTCGCGCTGCCGCCGGACAAGCGCAAGCGCGCCAAGGAGATCTTCGACCAGCTCGAGAAGCTGCGCCAGGAGTTCGAGCAAGAGCGTGCGCGACGACCCCACGAAGGTCGACGATGACGCCGGCCGAGATGGAGGGCCTGCCCGAGGCCTACGTGAAGGCGCAGAAGAAGGACGCCGAGGGCAACTACGTCCTCGGCCTCGACTACCCGGCCTACGTCCCGTTCATGGCCGAACGCGAAGAGCGAGGCGGCGCGCAAGCGCTACTACGTCGCCAAGCAGCGCGAGGGCGGCGAGGCGAACCTCGACGCTCCTGGACGAGATCTTCCTCCTGCGCAAGGAGCTCGCCGTCGCTCTACGACCTGCCGAGCTTCGCGGACTACTCGCTGCGCCGCAAGATGGTGAAGAAGCCCGAGACGGTCAAGAAGTTCCTCGCCGACGTGAAGGCCGCGGTCACGGAGCTCGAGAAGAAGGAGGTCGAGGAGCTGCGCGCCGAGAAGGCGAAGGACACCGGCAAGGCCGCCGCCGGCGACCGCCGTCGGCCGCTGGGACGTCTCCTACTACCAGGAGCGCGTGCGCAAGGCGCGCTACGCGATCGACCAGGAGGAGCTGCGCAAGTACTTCCCGACCGACAAGGCGATCGCGTTCACGCTCAGCTCGTCTCGCAGACCGCTCTACGGCGTGAAGTTCACCGAGCGCAAGGTGCCCGGTGTGGCACCCCGACGTGCGCTACTTCGACGTGACCGACGCGAAGACGGGCGCCTTCCTGTCCGGCTTCTACCTCGACCTCTTCCCGCGCGAGGGCAAGTACGACCACGCGGCGGCCTTCCCGGTCCGCGGCGTGAGCACGCTGCGCGAAGCGCACGCCGCTCTCGGTGCTGGTGACCAACTTCAACCGCGAGGGCCTCGACCACGACGAGATGGAGACGCTGCTGCACGAGTTCGGCCACGTGCTGCACGGCGTGCTGTCGAGGACGCGACTACAACTCGCACGCGGGGACCAGCACGCCGACGGGATTTCGTCGAGGCGCCCTCGCAGATGTTCGAGGAGTGGGTGCGGCGCGAGCAGCCGCTCGCGCTCTTCGCGCAGGTCTGCCCGGAATGCCCGCGCCTCGCGCAAGGACGACATCGCGCGCCTGGAGGCGGCGCGCCGCTACGGGCAGGGCATCCGCTACGCGCGCCAGTGGCTCTACGCCGCCTTCGACATGTCGCTGTCCACCGACCCGAAGCCTTCGCTGGAGGTGTGGAAGCGCATGGAGTCGGCCACGCCCCTGGGCCACGTCGAGGGCACGATGCTTCCCGGCCTCCTTCAGCCACATCGCCGTCGCACTACGCGGCGGGCTACTACGGCTACATGTGGTCGGAAGTGCTGGCGCTGGACATGCTCTCGCGGCTTCTCGAAGGACATGCTCGATCCGAAGGTGGGCCGCGCGCTACCGCGACACGATCCTCGCGCAGGGCGGGCAGGTGGAGCCCGCCGACATGGTGCGCAAGTTCCTCGGCCGCGAGCCCTCCAGCGAGGCGTTCTTCGCGGAGATCACCGGGCGACCGCTGACCGCGCCCCGTCATCGGACCAGGAAATCCAATCCGATAGCGGCGGGGGCTTTGGGGTCCCCGTTGGCCTTATAATTTCCCTTTCCCCGAACACCTTTCCCACCGGAGACCTTCCATGTTCACGCTCATGGCGCTTCCCTACGCGGCCAACGCGCTCGCCCCCGTCGTCTCGCCCAACACGATCAGCTTCCACTACGGCAAGCACCACAAGACCTACGTGGACAACCTGAACAACCTGGTGAAGGGCACGGATCTCGAGGGCAAGTCTCTCGAGGACGTCGTGACTCGCCACCGCCGGCAAGGCCGACAAGGCGCCGCTCTTCAACAACTCCGCCCAGATCTGGAACCACGACTTCTACTGGAAGAGCCTGAAGCCGAACGGCGGCGGCGTGCCCACGGGCAAGGTCGCCGACAGGATCAACGAGTCCTTCGGCAGCTTCGAGGAATTCAAGAAGCAGCTCTCCGCCACCACCGTGTCGCAGTTCGGTTCCGGCTGGGGCTGGCTCGTCGCCGACGCCGCGGGCAAGCTCAAGGTCGTGAAGACCGGCAACGCCGAGGTGCCGATGACGCAGGGCCTGAAGCCCCTCCTCACGATCGACGTGTGGGAGCACGCCTACTACCTCGACCACCAGAACCGCCGCGCCGACTACGTGAACGCGGTGATCGACAAGCTCCTCAACTGGGAATTCGCCGCGGCGAATCTCGGCTAGTACGACGCGCAGGCGCAGGCCGGGCTGGATGACGGCGCTCGGCGCGAGGTTGTTCAGGTGCAGCAGGTCCGGAACGGCCTTGCCGAACTGCCGGGCGATGCCGTAGAGCGTGTCGCCGGCCTTCACCGTGTAGACGCTCGTGGTGGCCCTGGCCGGCGCGGCCGGCTGGGGCTTCGCCGCGGGCGCCGCGGCCGGGGCCGGCGCGTTCCTTCGACTTGGCCGCCGCGACCTGCACGGCCGGCTTCCCGCGCCCCGGCACCAGGATGGGCTGCGAGGCCGTGAGGCGGTTCTTCTTGTTCACCTGCAGGTTGTTCACCTGCCGGAGGGTGGCGCCCGTCAGGCCGTAGCGCTTCGCGATGGCGTCCACCGATTCGCCCTTCTTGCCCTGGATGGTGGTCCAGGTGACGAGCGGCTGGTCCCAGCCCTCGAGGTTCTCGCGGAACGCGTCCGCCTTGTCGAGCGGCAGCACGAGGGTGCCCGAGTGCGCCATCGCCACCGGCTTGTTGTGCGAGGGGTTGAGGGCGACGAACTCCTCCTCCGGCATGCCGGCCAGCTTCGCCGCGAGCTTCACGTCGATCTTCTCGGGGGCGGCGACCGTGGTGAAGTAGGGCTGGTCGGGAATCGACTCGAGGTCGATGTTGTAGAACGCCGGCGCGAGGATGATGTTCTTCACGGCCACGAGCTTCGGCACGTAGTTCATCGTCTCGGGCGGGAGCTTCAGGCTCAGGAAGTCGGTGGGCAGGCCCTTCCTCTGGTTCGCCGCGATGGCGCGGCCCACGCAGCCCTTCGCCGCAGTTGTAGGCGGCGAGCGCGAGCTCCCAGCTGCCGAACATGTCGTAGAGGCGCTGCAGGTAGTTGAGCGCGGCGTGGGTGGCCGCCACGATGTCGCGGCGGTTGTCCTTGTACCAGTCCTGGGCGAGGCCGTAGTTCTTGCCCGTGGAGGGGATGAACTGCCACAGGCCCGAGGCCTTCGAGCGCGAATAGGCGTGCGGGTTGAACGCGCTCTCCACCACCGGCAGCAGCGCGATCTCGGTGGGCATGTTGCGCTTCTCCACCTCCTCGACGATGTGGTGCAGGTAGCGGCTGCCGCGGTCGACGAAGCGCTTGATGTAGTCCGGCCGGCTCGAGTACCACTTCTCGTGCTCGGCGACGAGCGGCGAATCGAGCGGCTCCAGCAGGAAGCCCTTGCGGATGCGCTGCCAGAGATCCGGGTCCGGCATCGGCAAGTCCGGATCGTCGAAGGCGTCGGGAATCGCGGCGGGAGGGGCGGGCGCCTGCGTGGACGGGGCGGCGAAGGCGCCGGCGAGCGCCCAGGGCGGCCACCAGCGGGATCCACCTCAGAATCCGCATCCACGTCATCCGCTTAATCCTTGTTTCTTATGAACTTTTTGATGTTACGCGCCATGGGCCTCGGCGTCAATGGCAGCGCGGGATTGGGAGATTTTAGCCGGGGGTTGGAGGGGTGCCGGTCGGATAGGTTCGTTTTTTGTTTTTGGCCAAATGAGCTTGCGATGAGGGTCGACTATCAAGAACGGATCGACATAGGTTTGGTTGACGATGTCGGCGCCACCGGTGTTGGCCAAAAAACAAAAAAGCGAACCTATCCGACCGGCACCGGAGACCGCCCATACTTTCGCCGCTATCCAGACCCGACGCGTTGACGATCCAGCTACGAGCGCTGCCGCCAGAGATCGGCATCGAGCCCGTGGTGGCCGATCCATGCGCCCCGGTCACCTCACTCCTTGACCTTCGAACGAGACCGGTAGGCGTTCCCATTCCGGTGATCGTGAACGAAGAGGTGATCGGTTCTGGTGGGATGGGGTCGCTTTTTTGTTTTTGGCCGACACCGGTGGTTCCGATGTCACCGACCTGGCCTATGTCGACCCGCTCCCTCGAAGTGCAGCCGACCGCAAGCTCATTCGGCCAAAAACAAAAAACGGCCCCATCCCACCAGAACCCTTGCCCGCAGCCTCGCTGCCGCCTCCGCAATCTCAACCTCTCGCGAACGCGGTGAACTCGGCCGCGGTCATGCGCACGAGCTGCCACTCGGGCAGGACCTTGCCGCCGAGGGACTCGTAGAAGCGGATGGAGGGCTCGTTCCAGTCGAGGACGCGCCACTCGAAGCGGCCGCAGTCGCGCTCGATGGCGAGCCTCGCGAGGTGGCGCAGGATGGCCTTGCCGATGCCCGCGCCGCGGTGCTCGGGCTCCACGAAGACGTCCTCGAGGTAGAGGCCCGGCTTCGCGAGGAACGTGGAGAAGGTCGTGAAGTAGAGGGCGAAGCCCACGGCGCGGCCGCCGCGTTCGGCGAGGAGGGCCTCGGCGGCCGGGCGCGGGCCGAAGAGCGCGGCGCGCAGGTCGTCGGCCGTGCCCACCTTCTGGTGGGCGAGCTTCTCGTACACGGCCAGCTCGTGGATGAGGCGGTCGATCTCGGCGCAGTCGCCGCGGTTCGGCCGGGCGGAGGAGGAAGTCGGCCATGGTCAGCGGAAGGCGTTCTTCCATTCGCGCACGGCCGTGAAGACCTCGACCGGCGTGGCGAGCGGGCGGCCCGCGCGGCGCCGAGGCCGAGGCGATCACCTCGGGCGAGGCCCAGCGCAGGAAGGGGTTGGTGTCGAGCTCGTCGGCGATCGTCGAGGGGACGGTGGGGACGTTCGCCGCGCGCGCAGCGCCGCGTCGCGCGCCTGGCGGGCGGCGAGCTTCGCGTTGCCCGGCTCGACGGCGAGCGCGAAGCGGATGTTGGACATCGTGTACTCGTGGGCGCAGTAGACGCGCGTCGCGCCCGGAAGCCGCGCGAGCTTGCCCGAGGGACTGGAGCATCTGCGCGGGCGTGCCCTCGAAGAGCCGCCCGCACCCGCAGGCGAAGAGCGTGTCGCCGCAGAACACGACGCCGGGCCCGACGTAGGCGATGTGCCCCGCGGTGTGTCCCGGGACGTCGAGCACCTCGAGGGCCAGGTCCAGGCCCGGCACCGCCAGCCGGTCGCCCTCGCGCAGCCGGGTGGTGAGGCCGTCGATCTTCTCGCCGGCCGGGCCGAAGACCGGGCACTTCCAGCGGCCGCGCCAGCCACTCGAGGCCGCCGACGTGGTCGCCGTGGTGGTGGGTCGCGAGGATGGCCGTGAGGCCGAGCCCGCTGCGCCTCGAGGAAGGCCTGCACGGGATGCTCGTCGCCCGGGTCCACGACCGCGGCGTGGCGGCCGTCCTCGACGACCCAGAGGTAGTTGTCCTCGAAGGCCGGGACGGGATGGATCTGCATCATGGACGCCGAGTCTATTAGAATTGCCCCATGCCGACCAACACGCTCGCCGACTGGTTCGCCGCGCCGCTCGGGGCCTACCTCCTCGAGAAGGAGCGCGCCTACCTGGACGACGTGACGCCCGACCTCTTCGGCTTCCACGCGCTGCAGCTGGGACTGCCGCAGTTCGACCTGCTGCGCGAGAACCGGATCACGCACCGCATGAAGATCGACGTGGGCGGCGACGTGACCGTGCGCGCGAAGGGCCACGAGCTGCCGATCGCGACGCAGTCGATCGACCTGGCGCTCCTGCCGCACGTGCTCGAGTTCGCGGAGGAGCCGCACGCGGTCCTGCGCGAGATCGACCGCGTGATGATGCCCGAGGGCCGCCTCATCATCCTGGGCTTCAATCCCGTGGAGCCTGTGGGGGCTGCGCAGCGTGATCGGCCCGACGCGCCACGAGACGCCGTGGAACGGGAAGTTCGTCTCGCTCCTGCGCGTGAAGGACTGGCTGGCGCTCCTGGGCTTCGAGGTTTCCGCCGGCCGGCTCGTCTGCTACGTCCCGCCGGTGAAGAACGAGAAGTGGCTCAGGCGCCTGGCGTTCATGGAGCCCGCGGGCGACCGCTGGTGGGCCGTGGGCGGGGCGGTCTACATGCTGCAGGCCATCAAGCGCGTGCGCGGCGTGCGCCTGCTCACGCCGGCGTGGCACGAGGCGGCGGCGCGCGAGAAGCGCGTGGCGCTCGCCACCAAGCGCGAGGGCGCCTCCGCGACGTCGAGGGCAGGGTCCCTGCGCATCGTCAAGTGAGCGTGCCCCATCGCGATGCCGCGGCCAAGACGGTCGAGATCTACACCGACGGCGCCTGCAAGGGCAATCCCGGCCCCGGGGGCTGGGGGGCGCTGCTCACCTTCGACGGCAAGGAGCGCGAGCTCTTCGGCGGCGAGGCGCAGACCACCAACAACCGCATGGAGCTCACCGCCGTCATCGAGGCGCTGGCCGCCCTCAAGCGCCCCAGCAGGGTGATCCTGCACACCGACTCGCAGTACGTGCAGAAGGGGATCACGGAGTGGATCCACGGCTGGAAGGCGAAGGGGTGGAAGACGGCCTCGAAGGCGCCGGTGAAGAACGTGGACCTGTGGAAGAAGCTGGACGAGCTGGCGGCGCAGCACCATGTCTCCTGGCGATGGGTGAAGGGCCACGCGGGGCACGACGGGAACGAGCGGGCGGACGCGCTCGCCAATCGCGGCGTCGTCCGGAGTAGGGCTGGAACGCCGATGAACGCCGATGCCGCGCCGATGAACGCGAGACGATTCCGGGATGAGGGAACGATGGCACATGAGACGCATCGTTCTCGATACGGAGACGACGGGGCTGGATCCCTCGCGAGGGCCACCGCGTGATCGAGATCGCGTGCGTGGAGCTCTTCGACCGCCGGCCGACGGGGCGCAACTTCCACCGCTACCTGAACCCGGAGCGCGAGATCGACGCCGGGGCGATCCAGGTGCACGGGCTCACCACGGACTTCCTCGCGGACAAGCCGCGCTTCCCCGACATCGCCGACGAGCTGGTCGAGTTCGTGGAGGGGGCGGAGCTCCTCATCCACAACGCCCCGTTCGACGTCGGCTTCCTCGACGCGGAGTTCGCGCTGCATGGGCCGTCCCGGCATCGCGACGGTCTGCCCGGTGACCGACACGCTCGCGATGGCGCGCGAGATCCATCCGGGCAAGCGCAATTCCCTCGACGCCCTGTGCGAACGCTACCAGGTGGACAACTCGCGGCGGTCGCTGCACGGGGCGCTGCTCGACGCGCAGCTGCTGGCCGACGTCTGGCTCGCCATGACGCGCGGCCAGGAGACGCTCGACATCTCCCTGATGGCGCGGCCGGAGGCGAGCGTGGCCGGCGGCCCGCCGGCGCGGCCGGCGAGCCTCGCGGTGGTGCGCGCGAGCGACGAGGAGCGGGCCGCGCACGCCGCGATGTGCGAGCGCATCGACAAGGAAAGCAAGGGACGCTGCCTGTGGAAGCTGGCGGCGGGAGAGGCCTAGGCGCGATGCCGCCCGCAGCCCCGCCCAAGGACGAGCTCAAGCAGCTCGCGTCCCGGCTGGTGGCGCTGGGGGCCATCCCCATCGCGGTCTTCTGCGGCGCCTTCGCCCTCGGGCGCGCGGCGCTCGGCACGGACCAGCAGGCGCAGGCCTGGACGTGGATGCTGGCGCTCGGCGCCGCGGTGGCGTCGGTGTTCGTGCTGGCGCGGCGGACCGCGCGCGCCCTCGACGCCGAGGTGCAGGTCGTCCGCGAGGCGCTGCGCCACCCCGGCGGCGGGCCCGGGGGGGCGGACTTCCCCGAGCTCAATCCCCCGCTGGAGGCCCTGAAGCGGGAGGTGCTCTCGCTCGCCCGGGACTTCCAGTCGAAGGAGCAGCGCCTGCAGGAGCGGCTGGACACCTCGCGCCAGCAGGTGTTCTTCCTCACCACGCACGACCCGCTCACGGGCCTGGCGAACCGCAAGACCCTCGAGGAGCGCCTCGAGTCCGCGCTCGCCTCCGCGCGCAGCCTCGGCGGGACGCACGCGCTCGTCTACCTGGACATCGACTTCCTGCACCGCATCAACGACGCCTTCGGCCACCTCGCGGGCGACGAGCTGCTGCGGCGCATCGTGCCGGTGCTCAAGGGCTGCCTGCGCGACGAGGAGCTGCTCGCGCGCATCGGCGGCGACGAGTTCGCGGTGCTCATCGAGAACTGCAGCGCCGACTACGCGCTGCAGACGGCGCTGCGCCTGCGCGACGCCGTGCAGTCGTGGCAGTTCGAGTGGAGCGAGCACGCCTTCCAGGTGGGCGTGAGCGCGGGCGTGGTCGCCGTCACGCGCCTGACGCCCGGCCTCTCCGCCATCTTCAACGAGGCCGACAGCGCCTGCTTCGCGGCCAAGGAGCAGGGCCGCAACCGCGTCGTCGCCTTCCACGAGGCGGAAGCCTCGCAGTACATGCGCCAGACGAGCCGCGGGTGGCTCAAGCGCATCAACGACGCCATCTCGGGCGGGGCCTTCACGCTGCTCTACCAGCCCATCGTCGCCCTCGGCGCGGCGCCGCAGCCGGGCGCGCTCCACGCGGGTCGAGGCGCTCCTGCGCATGAGCGAGACGGGCGGGGAGCTGATCCTGCCCATGTCCTTCATCCCGGTCGCGGAACGCTACGACCTCATGCGCACCATCGACCGCTGGGTCGTCGATCGCGCCTTCGCCGACTACCGCCGGCTGGCGCGGGACCGGGGCGTGGACCGCCCCGCGGAGTTCTCGATCAACCTCTCGGGGCACACGCTGTCCAGCCCCGACTTCGCCGATTTCGTCCGCGAGAGCTTCGCCCAGTACGGCGTGCCGCCCGCGTGCATCTGCTTCGAGATCACGGAGACCGCGGCCATCGCCAACGTCGAGCGCGCCCGCGACCGCGATCGAGGGGCTGCGGGCCCTGGGCGTGCGCTTCTGGCTGGACGATTTCGGCAGCGGGCTGTCGTCCTTCAACTACCTCAAGCACTTCCCGGTGGACGGGCTGAAGATCGACGGCCTGTTCGTGAAGGGCGTGGCGAGGAGCTACCTCGACTACGCGCTGGTGGAGGCCATCCAGAAGATCGCCACCAGCATGGGGCTCGCGACCGTGGCCGAGTGCGTGGAAAGCGAGGAAATCGTGAGGAAGCTCGAGGCCATCGGCGTCCCGTGCGGGCCAGGGCTTCCACCTGGGGGCGCCGCGCCCCCTCGAGGCCATCTTCGGCTGACTTCGGCCGCCGGCCGTGGCGCAGGCGCAGGCGGTGGGCTATAATCCGCGCCGAATCGGCGCCGGGCCCTGGGAAGGGGACGGAAGCCTCCCCCGAAGTCCAGACCCCAAGAGACGCCATGTCCCGAACCCGCCTCCTCATCGCCGCCGTCGCCGCGGCCCTCGCCACCTCGGCCCAAGCGGCCGGCGACCCCGTCGCCGGCAAGCAGAAGAACTTCCAGTGCATGGGATGCCACGGCATCGCCGGCTGGAAGACCGCCTTCCCCGAGGTCTACCACGTGCCCAAGCTCGGCGGGCAGCACGCCGCCTACATCGTCGTCGGCGCTCAAGCAGTACAAGAAGGGCGAGCGCGACCACCCCACGATGCGCTCCATCGCCGCCGATCTCTCGGACAAGGACATGGAAGACATCGCGGCGTACTACGCGCAGGCGGCCGGCGGCACGACCGTCGCCGGGAAATGAGGCGCGCCATGAACAGGCACACCCTCATCGCGCTCGCCTTCGTCGCTTTCTCCGCCCCGGCTTTCGCGGCCAAGGGCAACCCCGAGGCCGGCAAGGCCAAGGCCGAGGTCTGCAAGGCCTGCCACGGCGAAGCCGGCGTCAGCGCGAGCCCGGAGTTTCCGAAGATCGCCGGCCAGCACGCCGACTACATCGCCACGGCGCTCAAGCACTACAAGGTCGGCAAGCGCAAGAACCCGATCATGGCCGGCCAGGTCGCGAACCTGTCCGACAAGGACATGCTCGACCTCGCGGCCTGGTACTCGGCGCAGTCGGGCCTCGCGGTCAAGTACTGAGCCTTCCCGCCCGCGAAAGCCCGGCCTCGCGCCGGGCTTTTCATTTCGGGGACGTGTTCGCGAACACGTCCCCAAAGCCTGTCTCCTTTCAGGTCTTGCGGGCGAGGCAGTCGAGGTAGGCGGCGTTGTCGAAGGGCGCGCCGTTGCGCTGCGCCTGCCAGACGATCTCGGCGAGGCAATCCATCACCGCGTGCCGCGCCTCGTGCGCGGAACCGAGCTTCGCGGCGAGCTTCCTCACCGCCTCGCGGATCCCCGGGGGCTGGTCGATGGAGACCTGCTCCTCGATGGCCAGGTGCAGGGACAGGTGCAGGAACGGGTTGGTCTCGCCGCCCTCGGGCTTCCACTCCCGGTCGCGATGGCGCTCGGGGTTCGCGAGCACGTCCTGGTACTCCGGGTGCTCCATCACGAGGGCGAGCGCCATCGATTCCAGCGCCGTGAGCTGCCGCGCCCGCGCGGGACTTCGCCCACAGGCCGAAGAAGAACTCGCGCACCTGGTCGCGCGTGGGATTGAAGAGGCTCATTTCGGCAGCCGCGATCGCTTCGGAGCGGGCGGCGCGGCGAGCTTCGCCTTGTCCTTGAACCCGCAGGGTCCGTAGACCGGGCACTCGCCGCACTTCGGCGACCGCGCGAGGCAGGTGTAGCGGCCGTGCAGGATGAGCCAGTGGTGCGCGTGCCGGCGGAACTCCTCCGGCACGACCTTGAGGAGCTTCAGCTCCACGGCCAGCGGATCCTTGCCCGGCGCGAGGCCCGTGCGGTTCGCCACGCGGAAGATGTGCGTGTCCACCGCCATCGTGGGCTCGCCGAAGGCGACGTTCAGGACGACGTTGGCGGTCTTGCGCCCGACGCCGGGCAGCCTCTCCAGCGCCTCGCGCGTGCGCGGGACCTCGCCGCCGTGCTCCTCGAGGAGCATGCGCGAGAGCGCGATCACGTTCTTCGCCTTCGTGCGGAAGAGGCCGATCGTCTTGATGTATTCCCTGAGCGCCTCCTCGCCCAGCGCCACCATCGCCGACGGCGTGCGGGCCACCGGAAAGAGCTTGCGCGTGGCGAGGTTCACGCTCCTGTCGGTGGCCTGCGCCGAGAGCACCACGGCCACCAGGAGCTCGTAGGGCGTGGCGTACTCGAGCTCGCTCCTCGGCTCGGGGTTGGCGTCGCGCAGGACGCGGAAGAACTCGGCGCGCGCTTCGGGCTTCACTCGTAGGCCTCCATCTTCGCGGCGCGCTCGGCGACGTCGCGGCCGAGCCGGAAGGCGCGGAAGGCATGCCGGCTGCGCGAGAGGTCCGCGTCGGGAAGGCTCGCCACCGGGACGAGCGAGATGCAGTCCACGGGGCAGGGCGGGAGGCAGAGCTCGCAGCCCGTGCACCAGTCGCGCGATCACCGTGTGCATGAGCTTGGAGGCGCCCACGATCGCGTCCACGGGGCAGGCGTGGATGCACTTCACGCACCCGATGCACAGCCGCTCGTCGATGAGCGCGACCTGCGGCGGGCGGTACTCCCCGTTGGCCGGATTGAGCGGCTTCACGGCGCGGTCGAGGAGGGCGGCGAGCTTCGCGATGCCCGCCTCGCCCCCCGGCGGGCACTGGTCGATGTCCGCCTCGCCGCGGGCGATCGCCTCGGCGTAGGGCCGGCAGCCGTCGTAGCCGCACTTCGTGCACTGCGTCTGCGGCAGGAGCGCGTCGATGCGGTCGGCGACATCGCTCATGCGAGGTCCCCGTCCGCGAGAGGGGCGAAGGGCAGCCCCGCCTCGGCGGCGATGCCTTCGTGCGTGCAGCGCCCGCGCCAGAGGAGGACGCCGGCGCGCAGGCCCTCGTCCTCGCGGATCGCCCGCGCGATGCCCTTGCCCGCCAGCGCCCGCACGTAGGGGAGCGCGGCAGCCGACAGGGCGGCGCAGCTCGCGCGCGCCACGGCCGAGGGCATGTTGGCCACGCAGTAGTGCACCACGCCTTCCTCGACGAAGGTCGGGTCCGCGTGCGTGGTCGGGCGCGAGGTCTCCGCCACGCCGCCCGCGTCGATCGAGATGTCCACGATGACGGAGCCCGCTCTCATGCGCGCGACGAGCGAGCGCGGAAGGAGCTTCGGCGTCGGGCTGCCGGGAACGAACACCGCGCCCACGACGAGGTCGGCGGCGAGCGCTTCGCGTTCGATGGACTCGGGCGTGGCGAGGCCGCACGCCGCGGAACCTCCCAGGCGCGCGCCGAGGGCATCGCGCGTCGCGGCGGATCGGGTGAGGACCGTGACCCTGGCCCCCATCGCCGCGGCGAGTTCCGCCGCGTTCGTGCCCGCGTGGCCGCCGCCGAGCACGAGCACGCGCGCCGGCTCCGCGCCCGGGCAGCCCGCGAGCAGCGTGCCGTTGCCGCCTGCCGGCAGCGTGAGGAGCTGCGCCCCGACCTGGATGGCCAGGCGCCCGGCGATCACCGACATGGGCGCGAGCAGCGGAAAATCGCCGGCGGCGTCGCGGACCATCTCGTAGGCGATGGCGGTGACGCCCCGCGCGGCGACCTCGCGCGCGAGCGCCGGCTCGCCCACGAGGTGCTGGAACGAGAAGAGCGTCGAGCCGCGCTCGAGCGAAGCCCATTCGCCCGGCTGGATCTCCTTCACCTTGACGACGAGCTCGGCGCGCCAGGCCTCGGCGCGGTCCACGACCGCGGCGCCGGCGGCGCGCGTAGGCCTCGTCCGTGGCGCCGATCCCGGTTCCGGCTCCCGAGGCGACGCACGGCGCATGGCCCTCGCGGGCCAGCACGGCGACGGCGGCCGGGTCGAGCCCGACCCTTCGCTCGCCTTCCTTCGACTCGCGCGGGATGCCGATTCGCATGGCGATGCCCGGGGCGCGGGCCTTCAGGCCTTGAGCGCGCGCCGCGCCTCGGCGATGAGGTCCGGGCCGCGGTAGATGAAGCCGGTGTAGATCTGCACGAGGCTCGCGCCCGCGTCGATCTTCGCCTTGGCGTCCGCGCCGGTCATGACGCCGCCCACGCCGATGAGGGGGATCCGGCCGTCCAGCAGGCGCGAGAGCTTGCGCAGGACTTCCGTCGAGAGCGCGAACACGGGACGCCCGGACAGGCCGCCCGCTTCGCCGGCGTGGCGGTGGCCCTCGACGCCCTGGCGGCCGATGGTGGTGTTGGTGGCGATGAGGGCGTCGATGCGGTGCTTCCGGGCGAGCTCCGCGATCGCCTCGATCTGCCCGTCGTCGAGGTCCGGCGCGATCTTCACCGCGAGCGGCTTCACCGATCCCGTGCGGGCGGCGAGCGCGTCGCGCCGCGCCATGATCGCGGCGAGCAGCTCGTCGAGCCTCTCCTTCGACTGGAGGTCGCGCAGGTTCTTCGTGTTGGGCGAGGAGATGTTCACCGCCACGTAGGTCGCGCGGCCGTAGACCGCGTCCAGGCAGGCGAGGTAGTCGTCGGCGGCGCGCTCGATGGGCGTGTCGAAGTTCTTGCCGATGTTGATGCCGAGGACGCCCCGGAACGCGGACTTCTCGACGTTGCGCAGGAGCTGCTCGACGCCCACGTTGTTGAAGCCCATGCGGTTGATGATCGCCTCGTGCTCGACGAGCCGGAAGAGGCGCGGCCTGGGGTTGCCCGGCTGCGGGCGCGGCGTGACGGTGCCGACCTCGAGGTGGCCGAAGCCGAGCGCGGCGAGCGGGTCGAGGTACTGCGCGTTCTTGTCCATGCCCGCGGCGAGGCCCACGGGATTGGGGAAGCGGATGCCCATCACCGTGCGCTCCTCGCCCCGGTCGGCGCCGGCGCCGAGCAGGGCCACGGCGGGGCCGAGGGCGCACATCGACTTGAGCGCGAGCTCGTGCGCGGTTTCGGGGTCCAGCTGGAAGAGGGCGCTGCGGGCGAGGCGGTAGAGCATCAGGAGTCCCGGGTGGTGCAGGACGCCATTATCGCAGGCGCTTCCATTCCCCGCGCGTGAGCCCCTCGATGGGGCGGAACTCGCTCTTGTAGGCCATCTTGCGGCTCTGCGCGATCCAGTAGCCGAGGTAGACGTAGGGGAGGCCGCGGCGCCGGGCCTCGTGCACCTGCCAGAGGATGTTCCAGGTGCCGAAGCTCGCCTTCTCCACGAGCGGGTCGAAGAAGGTGTAGACCGAGGACAGGCCGTCGGCCAGCTCGTCCACGATGGAGACCATGCGCAGCTTCTCCCCCTCGCGGAACTCGACGAGCCGCGTGGCCACGTTGGACTGCAGCAGGAAGTGCGCGTACTGCTCGCGGCTGTCGTGGTCCATGCCGCCGCCGCGGTGGCGCTCGCCCTGGTAGAGGCGGTAGAGGGCGTAGTGCTCCGGGTTGAACTTGAGCTCGCCGTAGCGCGCCTCCAGCCCCGCGTGGCGCTTCCAGGCGCGGCGCTGCGTGCGGCTGGGCGTGAACGCCTCGGCCACCACGCGCACCGGCACGCAGGCCTGGCAGTGGTCGCAGTAGGGGCGGTAGGTGAACGCGCCGGAGCGCCGGAAGCCCGCGGAGACGAGGGCGCCGTAGGTCTCGGTGTCGATGAGGTAGCTCGGGGTGGCCACCTGCGAGCGCGCCAGGCGCCCGGGCAGGTAGCTGCACGGGTAGGGCGCCGTCGCGTAGAACTGCAGGTTCGCTATCGGGAGGTCGTTGAGCTTGGCCATGCTTCCTCGGTGGCCGGCCACCGGCTGCCGGTCGGGGGATATTGTATCGACTCGGCCAGCAGCTGCGCGAACTCGCGCCTCGGGATCTCGCGCGCGCCCAGGGAGGCGAGGTGGCGGGTGGCCTGCTGGCAGTCGATGACGCGCACGCCGAGCGACTTCACGCGCTCGACCAGCTTCACGAGCGCGACCTTGGAGGCGTCCGTCTCGCGCGAGAACATCGACTCGCCGAAGAAGACCCGGCCGAGGAGGATGCCGTAGAGGCCGCCGGCGAGGCGTCCCGTCCTTCCACGACTCGACCGAGTGCGCGAAGCCCAGCTCGTGCAGGCGCGTGTAGGCCTGCACCATCTCCGGCACGATCCAGGTGCCCGCCTGGCCGTCGCGCGGCGCCGCGCACTCGGCCATCACCTGCGCGAAGGCGGTGTCGTAGCGCGTCTCGAAGGGGCCCCTGGCGACCGCCTTGCGCAGCGAGCGCGACACCTTGAGCTCGTCGGGGAAGAGCACCATGCGCGGGTGCGGCGACCACCAGAGGATCGGGTCGCCCTCGGAGAACCACGGGAAGATGCCCCTCGAGTAGGCGTCGAGGATGCGCCCGGGCGAGAGGTCGGCGCCCGCGCAGAGCAGCCCGTTGGGCGAGCGCAGCGCCTTCGAGACCGGCGGGAAGGGATCGTTCGGGCGGAGGAAGCGGGATCACGGGCTGCTACTTTAGCAGCCCGGTTCCCGTTCAGTTCACCCCTGTGCCCAGGGCAGTCCGGCGCGCCGCCAGCCTCCGAGGGTGCCGCGCCGGCCGTCGGCGTCGATGTCGCCCTCGAACCCTTCGAGGATGTTGAAGACGCGCGTGAAGCCCGCCCGGGCGGCGGCGATCGCCGCGTGGTGCGACCGCACGCCGCTGCGGCACAGCAGCAGGATCGTCGAATCGCGCGGGAATCGCGCGGCAAGCTTGTCCACGAAGGCGGGATCGGGCGCCATGGCGCCGTAGGGCCGCCATTCGATGAGCGGCGCGCCTTCGACGTGGCCGACGAACTCCCACTCGGGACGCGTGCGCACGTCGACGATGACGGCGGCCCCGTCCTCGAGGAGCTGGTGGGCTTCGACGGGCGTCAGGTGCCCGGCATATTCCAGGCCCGCCGCGCGGCCGCGCGCGATGGCCAGGTCGAGAAGGCCGCTTCTATCCATGGGGCACCTCCGGGGCGCGAACGCTCGCGGGGTCGCGGAATTCGCCCGACGGCGCCGTGACATCAGGTGCGAGGCGGAACCGGGGCGCACGGCCGTCCGCGGACGCCTGGTAGGCGACCGAGAAGTCCATCCAGGGAGGGCAGCGCCGCGTGCGGATCGGCGCCCTCGCGCAGCTGGAACGCGTCGAAGCCGCTGCGGGCGAGGTAGAAGAGCTGGTCGCGAAGCACGTCGCCGACGGCGCGCAGCTCGCCCCGGTAGCCGAGGCGGCGGCGAAGCAGGCAGGCGGTCGAGTAGCCGCGCCCGTCCGCGAACTTCGGGAAGTGGACCGCGACGAGCGCGAGGCGCGGCAGGTCGGCGGCGATCTCCTCGGGATCGTCGGCCGGATCGAGGCGCACGCCGACCGGCGAGGACCGGGCGAGGAGTTCCTCGCGGCGCGCCTTCCAGACGGCGAGCGACACGGCGAGCGGCCCCTCGGGGAGCGCCACGGTCGCGGCCGACTCGCCCTCGCGCGGCACCAGCACCTGCCAGATGTCGCCGATCACCTCGCCGTGGCGGATCACGTGCCTAGGCATGGGCCACCTCGCGTTCCTCGCCGTACACGCGGGCCTTGAAGGGCGCCGATGCCGATGCGGTGCACGGTGTCGACGAAGCGCTCGTCCTCGCGTGCGGTTCTCGAGGTAGGTCTCGACGAGGCCCTCGATCACGCCGGGCATCTCGGCGGCGGCGAACGACGGGCCGATCACCTGGCCGAGCGTGGCGTTGATGCCCTGCTCGCCGCCGATGGAGACCTGGTACCACTCGCTCCCGTTCTTGTCGACGCCGAGGATGCCGATGTGGCCGATGTGGTGGTGGCCGCAGGAGTTCATGCAGCCGGAGATGTTCAGGTCCAGCTCGCCGATGTCGTGCAGGTAGTCGAGGTCGTCGAAGCGGCGCTGGATCGCCTCGGCGACGGGGATGGACTTCGCGTTGGCGAGCGCGCAGAAGTCGCCGCCCGGGCAGCACACGATGTTGGTGAGGAGCCCCACGTTGGGCGTGGCGAGGCCGGCCTCGCGGGCCCGCCGCCAGAGGGCGAGGAGGTCGCGCTCGCGCACGTCGGCGAGGATCAGGTTCTGCTCGTGGGAGACGCGCAGCTCGCCGAAGCTGTAGCGCTCGGCGAGGTCCGGCGACGAGGTCCATCTGGTCGGCGGTCACGTCGCCCGGCGGCACGCCGGTCTTCTTGAGCGACAGCGTCACCGCGCGATAGCCGGGCCGGCGGTGCGGGTGGACGTTGCGCTCGGAACCAGCGCGCGAAGGCGCGGTCGGCGGCGAGCTGGATGGCGAGGGCCTGGTCCTCGTCGGCGGGCGGCTCGTAGGCCGGCGGCGCGAAGTGCGCCGTCACGCGCGCGAGCTCCTCGTCCGTGAGCGTGGACTCGGAGCCGCGCAGGTGCGCCCACTCCGCCTCGACCTGCGCCCGGAACGCCTCGACGCCGAGCGCCTTCACCAGGATCTTGATGCGCGCCTTGTACAGGTTGTCGCGGCGGCCGTGGCGGTTGTAGACGCGCAGGATCGCCTCGAGGTAGGTGAGCATGTCGCGCCACGGCAGGAACTCGCGCACCACGTGGCCCACGATCGGGGTGCGGCCCATGCCGCCGCCCACGATCACGCGCAGGCCCAGCTCCCCCGCGCCGTTCCTCAGGGCGTGGAGGCCGATGTCGTGCAGCAGCGTCGCGGCGCGGTCGGCCTCGGCGCCGGAGAGCGCGATCTTGAACTTGCGCGGCAGGTAGGCGAACTCGGGGTGGAACGTGGACCACTGGCGCAGGATCTCGGCCAGCGCGCGCGGATCGACGTGCTCGTCGGGCGCGACGCCCGCGAAGTGGTCGGTGGTGATGTTGCGGATGCAGTTGCCGCTCGTCTGGATGGCGTGCATCTCGACCTCGGCCAGCTCCGCGAGGATCTCGGGCACCTGGGCGAGCTTCGGCCAGTTGTACTGGAGGTTCTGGCGCGTCGTGAAGTGGCCGTAGCCGCGGTCGTAGACGCGCGCGATGCGGGCGAGCCTGCGCAGCTGCGTCCGACGAGAGCAGGCCGTAGGGAATCGCCACGCGCAGCATCGGCGAGTGGCGCTGGACGTACAGGCCGTTCTGCAGGCGCAGCGGCCGGAAATCGTCCTCGGAGAGCTCCCCGGCGAGGTGGCGCCGCGTCTGGTCGCGGAACTGGGCGACCCGTTCGGCGACGAGGGTGCTGGTCGATGGCGTCGTAGCGGTACATGCGGCGCATCCTAGCGGCGCCGCATATGCCTGAAAAATACTTGATAGTGATATGCTGATAACTATTGGGTATATAGAGGGCAGCCATGAACCTCCAGCAACTGCGCTACGCGGCCGAAGTGGCACGGCGCGGGCTCAACGTCTCCGAGGCCGCCGCGGCGCTGCACACCTCCCAGCCGGGCGTCTCGCAAGCAGATCCGCGCCCTCGAGGAGGAGCTGGGGGTGGACCTCTTCGTGCGCCAGGGCCGGCGCCTCACGGCCGTCACCGACGCGGGGCGGGAGATCCTCGCGATCGTGGCGCGCGTGCTCGGACGACCTGGCGAACCTGAAGCGCGGTGGGCGAGGAATTCGCGGGCGCCGAGCGCGGCTCGCTCGCGGTGGCGGTCACGCACACCCAGGCGCAGGTACGCGCTGCCGCCCATCGTCACCGCCTTCAAGCGGCGCTACCCGACGGTGAAGCTGAAGCTGCTGCAGGGCAACCCGCACCAGCTCGCCCGCATCGTGATCGAGCGGCGAGGCCGACATCGCCATCGCGACCGAGGCGCTGGCCGACTACGAGGAGCTGGTCTCCATCCCCTGCTACCAGTGGCACCACTGCGTGGTCGTGCCCGCGGGGCACGAGCTCGCCTCGGCGGGCCCGGTCACGCTCGAGGCGGTCGCGCGGTACCCGATCGTCACCTACGACACGAGCTTCACGGGGCGCACGGCCATCGACCGCAGCTTCGCGCAGCGCGGGCTCAAGCCCGAGATCGCGCTCACGGCGCTCGATTCCGACGTGATCAAGTCCTACGTGGGCCTGGGCCTCGGCGTGGGGATCGTCTCGTCGATGGCGCTCGGCCAGGCGAAGGAGGAGGGGCTCGTGGTGCTGGATGCCGCGCACGTCTTCCCGACGCAGACGACGCGCATCGCGTTCCGGCGCAACGCCTGGCTGCGGGGCTACACGGTGGAGTTCATCCGGCTCTTCGTGCCGCACTCACGCGCGGCGCTCGAGGGGCTAGTGGCGGCCGCGGCGAGGACTTCGCATCTAGGGCGGCCGCGGCGGGGTCCGGCGTGGCTGCGCGATGTGCAGCGCGCGCTTGCCATACATCTCGCGAGGGCCCGCGTGGGCGAGGGAAATACGGAGCCGGCGAGAGCCCCGCGACCTGCGCCACAGGCGCCGTAGGGTACAGCTCGCATCGCCGGCGCGCGACCGGCAGGGCCGAGTTCATCGGGCAGGCCGTCGTCCCACCCGGCGAGGCACGGAAACGGTTCTCCCGGGGAGAGCCCGGCCCGGCTGCAGGGCGATGACCAGAGGCATCATGCGACCCACTTACGGCGCTCGCGGCCGAGGCTGTCGCCGTCAAGCTTGCGCTTCAGCACTGCGCCCATGGGCTGTAGGCGAAGTTCGCGCACACGGCCGCCCGTCCACCGGGCTTCGCGCGGTCGCCCATCTCGAGCTGCAGGCGGAAGCCGAACTTCTGGAAGAACTCGCTCGAACATCTCGCCGCCGAAGGTGCCCGTCGCGACGAGCTCGTCCGTCGCGGCGTCGTGCTCGAGGAGGATCGTCGCGAGCGGCTGCGGCGCGGGCCCGGCCACGACGCGCGCCCCCGCGGACGGGTCGTAGACGCTGCGGTCGGAGCAGCAGGTGATCACCTTGCCCGGGCCCGCCACGGGGCTCGGCCCGTCCCGGTAGCCGATGAAGCTCACCTGCCGCGTGGGATAGGTGAGCTTGTGGGCGCAGATGGCGGAGTACGCGACGATCGCCTTGCCCGGCCCGACGCCGCCCTCCCACCGGTAGGCGCTTGCCGCCCTCGGTCTTCAGGTCGATGCCGCCGGCCGCCGGCTTCGCCAGGCGCAGCAGGAAGCAGGGCGTGGCCGCGAACGGGTAGTCGAAGACGTAGTTCACGCCCGACGCGCAGGTCGCCGGCGCGAACCGGCTCGCCGCGCTCGTCCACGAGGAGCGCGCGCCGGTAGAGGCGGGCGGTGAGGGTCGCGGCGTCGGCCGCGGTGGGGAGGGTGGTCGAGGCCGCGGAGGCGGCGCAGAGCTTCACGAAGTCTCGGCGTTCCATGCGACGCAAGATAGCAGACGAAAAGGGGTCAGGTTGCTTTGCCCGGTTCTTGTGCAAGGTAACCTGACCCCTTTTCACGCCCTCTCACCCGGAACCACGCCGCGTAGAGGGCCGGCAGGAAGACGAGCGTGAGCACGGTGGCCACCAGGAGCCCGCCCATGATCGCCACCGCCATCGGCCCGTAGAAGGCGCTGCGCGTGAGCGGGATCATGGCCAGCACGGCCGCGGCCGCGGTGAGCATGATGGGGCGGAAGCGGCGCACCGTCGCGTCGACGATCGCGTCCCACGGCTCGGCGCCGTCGCGGATGTCGTGGTCGATCTGGTCCACGAGGATGACGGAGTTGCGCATGATCATGCCGGCCAGCGCGATGGTGCCGAGCATGGCCACGAACCCGAAGGGCATGCGCGACACGAGGAGCGCCGCCGTCACGCCGATGAGGCCGAGCGGGGCGGTGAGCAGCACCATGGCGAGGCGCGGGAAGCTCTGCAGCTGGAGCATCAGCGCCGTGACCATCACGAGCACCATCACGGGGGCCACCACGGCGATGGAGCGCTGGCCCTTGCCCGCATCCTCGACCGCGCCGCCGGTGTCGATGCGGTAGCCGATCGGGAGCTTCGCGCGGATCGCCTCGAGCTTCTCGTTCACCTGCGCGCTCACCGCCGGGGCCTGCACGCCGTCGCGCATGTCGGCGCGCACCGTGATCACCGGCGTGCGGTCGCGCCGCCAGAAGATGCCCTGCTCGAACCCGTAGTCGAGCCGCGCGATCTGCGACAGCGGCACGGTGCGGCCGCGCCCGACGGGGACGGCGAGGTCCTTGAGGAGGCTCACCATGCGCCGCTCGGCCGCGTCGCCGCGCACCACGACGTCCACCTGCTTGTCCTTCTCGCGCCAGGAGGTGACGGCCTGCCCGGAGACGACGGTGCCCACGTACTGCGCGAGCTCCTGCGTCGAGATCCCGAGGACGCGCGCCCGGTCCTGGTCGATCGCGAGGCGGATCACGCGGCTCGCCTCCTCCCAGTCGACGTTCACGTCCCGCGTCCAGGGGTTGGCGCGCATCACGGCCGCCACCTCGTTCGGCGAGCGCGCGGATCGCGGCCTTGTCCTCGCCGATGACGCGGAACTGGACGGGGAAGCCCACCGGCGGGCCGTTCTCGAGCCGGGTCACGCGGCCGCGAAGCTCGGCGAAGTCCTCGTCGAAGAGCTTCTGCAGCCGCGCGCGCACGACCTCCCGCGCCTCGTTGCTCTTCGTGTTCAGCACGAACTGGCCGAAGTTCGCGTTGACGAGCTGCTGGTCGAACGGCAGGAAGAAGCGCGGGCTGCCGCTGCCCACGTAGCTCACGAAGTTCTCGATGTTGTCCCTGAGCGCGGGCTCGGCCATGAGGATGCGCTCGAGCTTCGCCACCTGCGCCTGCGTCGCGGCGAGGGAGGCGCCTTCCGCGAGCCGCAGGTCCACGATCAGCTCGGGGCGGTTGGCGGGCGGGAAGAACTGCTGCTGGACGAAGCGGAAGGCGAACACGGAGAGCGCGAAGGCCGCGAGCGTGGTGCCGATCACGGTCCAGCGGTTGCGCCACGCTCCACTCGACGAGGCGGCGGAAGCGCAGGTAGAAGGGCTTGCGGTAGACCGCGCCCTCGTCCACGTGCGCGCCCGCGCGGTGGAAGTCCGGCAGCAGCCTGTAGCCCAGGTAGGGGACGAAGAGGACGGACACCACCCAGGAGACGAGGAGCGCGATCGTGGTCACGGCGAACATCGCGAACGTGTACTCGCCGGTGGAGGAGCGCGCGAGGCCGATGGGCAGGAACCCGGCCGCGGTCACCACGGTGCCGGTGAGCATCGGCATGGCGGTGGAGGTGTAGGCGAAGCTCGCGGCCCGCGCGCGCTCCCAGCCCTGCTCCATCTTCACGACCATCATCTCGACGGAGATGATGGCGTCGTCCACCAGCAGGCCCAGCGCGATGATGAGCGCGCCCAGCGACACCTTGTGCAGGTCGATGCCCGCCTGGTACATGAAGAGGAACGTGACCGCGAACGTGAGCGGGATGGACAGCGCCACGATGAGCCCGGTCCTCAGCCCCAGCGACAGGAAGCTCACCAGCAGGACGATGCCCACGGCCTCCGCCAGCGTGCGCGTGAACTCGCTCGACGGAGCGCTTCACCGCCGCGGGCTGGTCGTTCACGCGGTCGAGCTCCACGCCCACGGGAAGCTCGGCCTTGACGCGCGCCACCTCCGCGTCGAGCGCCTCGCCCAGCGCGATGATGTCGCCGCGGGAGGCCATCGACACCGCGATCCCCAGCGCGTCGCGTCCCATGAAGCGGATCTTCGGCTGCGGCGGGTCCGAGAAGCCGCGCGAGACGGTGGCGATGTCGCCCAGGCGGAAGAGGCGCCCGTTGGCGCGCACCGGGAGCGCGCGCACGCTCTCGACGGAGTCGAGGGCGCCCGTGGTGCGGATGTAGAGGCGGTCCGTGGCGGTCTCGAAGCTCCCGGAGGAGGCCACCGCGTTCTGCTGCGCGAGCGCGGCGAAGACGACGGCGGGCTCGACGCCCAGCGTGGCGAGCTTCGCGTTGGCGATCTCGACGAAGATCTTCTCGTCCTGCTCGCCGATCAGCTCCACCTTGGCCACGTCCTTCACGCGCAGGAGGTCCGCGCGGATGCGGTCGGCGCTCTCCTTGAGCTGCGCGTAGCTGAACCCGTCGCCGGTGAGCGCGTAGATGTTGCCGAAGGTGTCGCCGAACTCGTCGTTGAAGAAGGGGCCCTGGATCCCGGCGGGCAGCTGGGCGCGGATGTCGCCCACCTTCTTGCGGACCTGGTACCAGGTGTCCTTGATCTCGTCGGGCCGCGAAGAATCCTTCACGAAGACGAAGATCACGGATTCGCCGGGCTTCGAGTAGCTGCGCAGGTGGTCCAGGCGCGGCGTCTCCTGCAGCTTCTTCTCGATGCGGTCGGTGAGCTGGCGCTCGACCTCGTCGGCCGAGGCGCCGGGCCAGTTCGTCCGCACGACCATGAGCTTGAAGGTGAAGTCGGGGTCCTCGGCCTGGCCGAGCCGGAGGTAGGAGCCCACGCCGACGACGGCGAGCACGATCATGAAATACAGCACCAGCGACTGGTGCGCGAGCGCCCATTCCGACAGGTTGAAGCGATGCACCATCGCGGCGCCCTCAGCGGGACGCGGGCGCGTCGGGGCGCGCGGCGCCCGTGACGCGCACCGGCTGGTCGGCGCGCAGCTTGTGCACGCCGGCGGTCACGACGATCTCGCCCGCGGCGAGGCCCGAGACGATGGTCGCGCCGTCCTCGCGGAACTGCCCCACCTGGACGGCGCGGGACTGCACCCGCGAGGTCTTCGGGTCCACGACCCAGACGGTGGCCGACTCGCCGTTGCGCACGAGCGCGGTGAGCGGCAGGACGACGAGGCTCGCGTCGGCGGCGGGCTTCAGCGCCACGGTGGCGCTCATGCCCACGCGCGCCTCCGGCGGCGGCCGCGGCACGGAGACGCGCACCGCGAACGTCCGCGTCACGGCGTCGGCGCCGCCCGCGATCTCGCGCACGCGCCCCGGGAAGCGGTTGGCCGGGTCGGCCCACAGGAAGACCAGCGACCTCCTGGCCGGGGCGGAAGCGCGCGAGCTGGCCCTCGGGCACGGTCGACGACCACTTCCATCTCGCCGTCGCGCGCGAGCCGCAGGATGGGCTGGCCGGCGGCCACCACCTGGCCCGGCTCGGCGGACACGGAGATCACGACGCCGTCGCCGTCGGCGGCGAGCGTCGTGTAGGCCTCCTGGTTCGCGGAGAGCGCCGTCTGCGAGCGCGCCTGCTCGAGGCGCGCCTTCGCGGCGGCGTAGGCGGTCTGCCGCGTGTCGTAGGCGGAGGGGCTGATGAACTTCTTCGCGAGCAGGTCGGCCGCCCGCTCGAGCTCCGCCCTGGCGAGCGCGTGATCGGCCTCGGCCGAGGCGAGCTGCGCGCGCGCCGAGTCCGCGGCGAGCTTCGCGTCCTGGGGGTCGAGCCGCGCGAGCGCCTGGCCGGCGCGCACGCGCGCGCCGGCATCCACCAGGCGCGCGGCCATCTTGCCGCCGATGCGGAACGCGAGATCGGACTCGACCCGGGCGCGCAGTTCGCCCGAGTACACGTCGCGCGTCGCGGCCGCGCCGGGAGCGACGGTCACGGTGAGCACCGGGCGGACCGGGTCCGCGGCCTGGTGGCCGTTGCCGCAGGCGGCGAGGAGCAGGGCCGCGGCCGCTGCGGCGAAGGGCAGGGCTGCGGTTCATCGGGCTCTCCTGCGCGCGGCGGCGCGCGACCTTGCCGTCCATCGACGCCGCGCCACAGCGCGCGCAGCGCCTGCTCGACCTCGCGCTCGTAGTCGCGCCTGAACATCGCGAGCTCGGCGCGTTCCATCGCGGTGTCGAAGCGCTCGATCGGGTGCAGCAGCTGCCAGAGCCCGACGATGAGGCCGTAGCTGTGCTGCAGGAGGGCCACGCCCTCGCCCTTGCGCAGCGCCGGGAAGTGGCGCTCGAGGCCGGCGCCGGCGGCGGTGAGCGCCTGGGCCGACGCGGATCTTGAACGCGATGGCGGCTTCGGTCGGGATGTCGCGGTCCATGAGGCCGAAGCAGCGGCTGGTGAGCGAGAGGCAGCCGGGGACGCGGATGAGCTGGTCGCGCGTGACCTCCCACACCTCGTCGAACCCGGCGGGCCGGGTCGCGTCGAGCAGCGCCATGAGCGCGTCGAAGTAGTGCGCGACGTGCCGCTCGTGCAGCGCGAGCAGCATTTCCTCCTTGCCGGGAAAGTAGAGGTACACCGTTCCCTTCGCGAGGCCGGCCGCGGCGGCCACCTCCGCCACGCTCGCCATGCGGTCGGGATGCTCGAGGAAGAGCGCCTCGGCCGCGTCGAGGAGGGCCCGGCGACGCTCCTCCTTGTCCTCGTCGGCGATGGCGCGCTGCTTGAGGCTCATAAATGACTCCGGGTCAGTGTCGGCGGCACGTTAAATGACCCGCGGTCAGTTGTCAACCGGGCAGGCGCCGGAAAGGACCATGAGTCGATCGGGGGTGGAATTCCCCTGGCAATCCGGACACTTCCGATAGGTGCCAATATGTCACGGGAGGTGGCAGATGGCGCGCGTCGCAATGCCATGGCGGCCTGGCAGGGGCAGCCAGCTCGCAGCGCACGAACGTGCACGGCCGAAAGTGATCATCGCGCCCTCCCAGTGGGCCTGTTTTGCTTGTTTTGCTTTCTTTTGGCGGCGGCCGCGGATTCCCCGCGACTCGCCTCACCTGAACACGGCCGTTCTTCCCGCCTGCCGTGCGGCGGACTTCGGTCCGAACCGGCTTTCTACAGTATTTGGGGGGGCAACGACAAGTTCCGGGAGGTATGCCGCCCCCGGCGCCGCCTAGGACTTCCGCGCCTCGGGATGACGAGGCAGGTGCTCTGCCCGGTGGCCAGGAGCTTGCCGGCGCCGTCGGTCAGGCGCGACTCCGACAGGATCACGCGCCGCCCGGCGTTGACGACCCGGCCCTCGGCGCGCACCTCGCCCGTGTCCGCGGTCATGCCGCGCACGTAGTTGATCTTGATGTCGAGCGTGGTGAAGCGGTGGTGCTCGTCGAGCGAGGAAAGGGTGGCGAGCGCCATGGCGCTGTCGAGGATGGAGGCCGTCCATCCGCCGTGGACGGTGCCGATGAGGTTGTAGGAACGCCGGTCGGGCGTGCCGGCGATCACGATCTTGCCGTGCTCGACGTCGACGGGGCGGAAGCCGAGGGTGTCGCCGATGGGCACGAAGGCGATTTCGCCGGCGACGATGCGCTTGAGGTACTCGAGCCCGGTACCCTCGTGCTCGGTGGCCGGGAGAAAGGCCGGCGCAGGGCTCACACGAGGCCCTCGAGGAACTGGACCTCGACCGTCGTGCCCGGCTCGACGTTGCCCACCGCGTCGCCGAGGATGATGAAGCAGTTGGCCTCGCTCATCGACTTGAGGATTCCCGACCCCTGCTCGCCGGTGGGCCGCACGGTCCAGGCGCCGTCGGCGTCGCGCTCGAGGACGCCGCGCTGGAACTCGGTGCGCCCCGGCGCCTTCTTCAGCCGCATCGTGCACGTGGCCGGGAAGGTGGGGACGGGGACCACGGGATCCGCGCCCATGAGCCGCAGCAGGGCCTCGCGGACGAACTGGTAGAAGGTGACCATCACCGACACCGGATTGCCGGGCAGGCCGAAGAAGTGCGCGCCGCCGATCCTGCCGTAGGCGAGCGGCCGGCCGGGCTTCATGGCGATCTTCCAGAAGACGACCTCGCCGAGCTGCCCGAGCATCCCCTTCACGAAGTCCGCCTCGCCCACCGAGACGCCGCCGCTCGTGATCACCACGTCGGCGTTGGCCGCGGCCTCGCGGAAGGCCTTCTCGAGCAGCGCCGGGTCGTCGCGCACCACGCCCATGTCCAGCACCTCGCAGCCCAGGCGCGTGAGCATGCCGTGGATCGTGTAGCGGTTGCGAGTCGTAGATCTCGCCTTCGCCCAGCGCGCGTGCCGATGGACTTCAGTTCGTCGCCCGTCGAGAAGAACGCCACGCGCAGCGGCCGGAAGACGCTGACCTCGCCCACGCCGAGCGAGGCGAGGAGCCCCAGCTCCGCCGGGCGCACGATCCGGCCCCGGCGATCGCGACCGCGCCGCGCTTCAGGTCCTCGCCCGCCTCGCGGACGTTCTGTCCCGTCTTCTGGCCCGGCCGCGAAGGTGACCGACTTGCCCGTCGGCCTGCGCGCGCTCCTGCATGACCACGGTGTCGGCGCCCTCGGGCACGACGCCGCCGGTCATGATCCGCACGCACTGCCCGGGGCCCACCTGTGCCCGCGAACGGCCGGCCCGGCGAAGGACGCGCCGATCTCCGCGAGCGTCGTCTGCGGCGCCGGGCGCCAGGTCCGCGCCGCGCATCGCCCAGCCGTCCATCGCGGAATTGCGGTGCGAGGGGACGTCCACGGGCGAGATGACGTCCTCGGCGAGCACGCGGCCCAGCGCGCTGCGGATCGGCACCCGCAGCGTGGCGGTGAGCGGCTCCAGGAAGCGGTGGATGAAGGCGCGGGCCTTGTCCACCGGCATCGAGTTCGGGTCGTAGTCGTCGGCGCAGGAGGCCTCGGCGATGGTGGGCTTGGTCATGTCGGCTTCTCGAGTCCCGCGAGCTCGTCGCGGGTGTTGATGTTGGCGAAGGCCTCGGCCTCGTCGTCGAAGGCCACCTCGGCCACGCGCAGCGCCGCGTACCACTTGTCGATCTTGCGCTGCCCGGAGGCGAGGAAGTCGGCGAGCGAGGCGTGGACGCCGCGGCGCATGAGGCAGAAGACCGGATGGGGCTGGTCGCCGGTCTTCGCGACGGCGATGTCCGCGCCCTCGCGCCTCGAGCGCGGCGCGCAGGCGGGAGACGAGGTCCGCGGGCACGAAGGGCGAGTCGCAGGGCACCGTCGCGACGAGGGCGCCCCGCGCGTGCGCGAGCCCCCGCTCGAACCCGGCGAGCGGCCCCGCGAATCCCGGGATCTCGTCGGCGATCACGCGATGGCCGAAGGCGGCATAGGCCTCGGGATTGCGGTTGGCGTTCACGAGGAGCTCGTCCACCTGCGGCGCCAGGCGCTCGATCACGTGCGCGACGAGCGGCCTTGCCGCGAAACGGGGCGAGCCCCTTGTCGACGCCGCCCATGCGGCTTCCCTGCCCGCCGGCCAGGACGATGCCCGTGATCTCAGTCATCGGCGAAGGCGTGGAACGGCGCCCAGGCGGGGCGTTCCTCGGGGAAGGAGTTCCCGTCCGGCTCGCGGTCGACGGGCGTGACGAAGAGGGCCCGCGGCAGGTGCACCTCGTCGGCCCAGGGGCCGTGCGAGGACTCGAAGGTCACCCGCGTGCCGCACGCGCCGCAGAAGCGCCGGTGGGTCCCGCGCGAGGACTCGTAGTCGCGAAGCAGGTCCGCGCCCCGGGCGAAGCTCACCTGCGAGCGCTTGAACCCGATCCACGTGACCACGCCGGCGGCATGCGGACGTGCGGCAGCTCCAGCAATAGCAGTGGGCGCAGAAGCGCGACGGGAAGGCCGCCACGATCTCGACGCCGCCGCAGTGGCAGCGCGCGACGGCCGTTCCGGGGGCGGGGCTCGACATGGCGCGGGGGAGGGCGCTCAGGGACCGGCCGGGGCGCCGGCGGCGCGCGCGCGCCGGACGAGCCGCTCCCCGCCCGTGAACAGGAGATAGCGGCGATTCACCGCGCGCCCGATCATCGTGATGCCGACCTTGGCGGCGATCTCGTGGCCCATCTTGGTGAGCCCGGAGCGCGAGACGAGGAACGGGATGCCCATCTGCGCCGCCTTGATCACCATCTCGGAGGTGAGCCGGCCGGTCGTGTAGAACACCTTGTCGCCGCCGTCCACGCCCTCGAGCCACATCCAGCCGGCGATCGCGTCGACGGCGTTGTGGCGCCCCACGTCCTCGACGAAGGTGAGGATCTCGGCTCCCTTCGCGAGCGCGCAGCCGTGCACGGCGCCGGATTCCTTGTAGATGGATTCGTGGACGCGCACGTTGTTGAGCAGGCCGAAGAGGTCGTCCTCGTCCAGGCGCGCGCCGGGCGGCAGGCGGATCGACTCGATGTCGTCCATGAGGTCGCCGAAGACGGTGCCCTGGCCGCAGCCCGTGGTCGCGGTGCGCTTTTCCGTGCGGGCGTCCAGGTCCGCGAGGCCGTGGCGCGTCGTCACGGCGACGGCGCCCACGTCCCAGTCGACCTGCACCGAGACGATCTCGTCGAGGCTCGCGACCAGGCGCTGGTTGCGCAGGAACCCGATGGCGAGCGCCTCGGGCGCGGCGCCCAGCGTCATCAGCGTGAGGATCTCGCGCTTGTCGACGTAGAGGGTGAGGGGATGCTCGCCCGCGATCGGCGTGGGCTTGTGCTCGCCGGTCTCGTCGTGCGCGTCCACGATGTACGTGGCGGGGCGCGCGGCCCGGGAAAGGAGGGGGCGGGCGGGCATGGAAGGGCTAGCCGCCGATGAACGACATCTCGACCTTGCGCAGGCGGGCCGTCTCGTCGGTGCGGATCTCGGAATAGCGGTCCTCGCGGCGCTGCCACACGGCCGCGATGGCGCGCGACAGGTCCTCGTCGGAGCCGTTGCCCCGGATGATCGACTTCAGGTCGTAGCCCTTGTCCGCGAAGAGGCAGGTGTAGAGCGAGCCGTCGGTGGACAGCCGCGCGCGGTTGCAGGAGGAGCAGAAGGCCTGCGTCACGCTGGAGATGATGCCGAACTCGCCGCGGCCGTCCTTGTAGCGCCAGCGCTTGGCGACCTCGCCGAAGTGGTTGGGGTTCGTGGGCTCGCAGGGGAACTCGGCGTCGATGCGGCGCACCACCTCCGCGCTCGGCACCACGTCGTCCATGCGCCAGCCGTTGGTCGCGCCCACGTCCATGAACTCGATGAAGCGCACGATGTGCCCGGTGCCGCGGAAATGCCGCGCCATGTCGACCACCTGGTGGTCGTTGGTGCCGCGCCGGACCACCATGTTGATCTTGACCGGCGCGAGGCCCGCGGCCGCGGCCGCGTCGATCGCCTCGAGGACCTTGGCGACGGGGAAGTCGGCGTCGTTCATCGCGCGGAAGGTCGCGTCCTCCAGGGAGTCGAGCGACACGGTCACGCGCCGCAGCCCCGCGTCGAACAGGGCCCGGGCCTTCTGCTTGAGGGCGGAGCCGTTGGTCGTGAGGGTGAGGTCCACGCCCGGCAGCGCCTGCGAGAGCATGGCCACCAGGTCCTCGATGCCCCGGCGCAGCAGCGGCTCGCCGCCGGTCAGGCGGATCTTCGAGATGCCGTGCCCGCGGAAGACGCGCGCGACGCGCACGATCTCCTCGAACGTGAGGAGCTCCGCGTGGGGCAGGAACGGGTAGTCGGCGCCGAAGACCTCGCGCGGCATGCAATAGGTGCACCGGAAGTTGCAGCGGTCCGTCACCGAGATGCGCAGGTCGCGCAGGCCCCGCCCGCGCGCGTCGACGGGCGGCCCCGGCGGCGGGGTCGCGCGTGAGCGGCGGGATGGCGAGGCCCTGGCGCACGGTCGCGACGGGAATGACGGGCTTGGACATCGTCTGCGGGGGCTCTTCCTTGGGCGGCCGTCGAGAATAGCACGCGCCACCGGGGAGAATCCCCACGCGCGATGGGGCCTCGCCGATTCCGCTATAGTCGCGGCATGAGCGAAAAGCCCGCGCGACGCGTCGCCGTCATCCTCGAGAAAACGCCGGTGTCCAGCCCCTGGGCCACGCACCAGTGGCAGGCGGCGAGCCTCATCCCCGACGTGGGCGGCGAGCCGCGCGTGATCATGGAGCGCGACGGCGTGCTGCAGAAGGTCTTTCCCGGGTTTCACGGTGACGCTGTTCCCCGACGAGGCCGAGGGTTATTACCTCAACATGTCGAGCGGCGAGCCGTGCGCGTTCGTCTCGGTCCGCACGGACGAGGCGGCCGAGGAGCCCTACCCGTTCCAGGTCACCGCGTCCTACAACGAGGCCGCCCGCTGGATGGACGGCGGCGAGCGCGTCGACAAGGTCGCGGTCGATCTCGAGTTCGCGGCGTGGGTGGGCGAGTGGGTGGAGGCGAATTACCGCCCGGAGCCCAAGGAGCGCATCCGGCCCAAGTCCTTCAAGGGGCGCGAGGGCCGGCTTCGCGAGCGGGGCTGAGCATGGCTGGCGAGGACAACTTCCTCTCCCGGTGGTCGCGCCGCAAGTCCGAGGCGAAGGACCCGTCGCGCGCGCCGCCCGAGCCGGAGCCGGCGCCGCCGGCACGCCGGGCCGCCGGTCGCGCTCGCGCCCCCGGTGGCCGGGCCGGCGCCCCTTCCTCCGGCCGAATCCCTCACGCCCGAGTCGGACTTCGCGCCGTTCATGGCCCCCGACGTCGACGGCGACGTGCGCCGGCAGGCGCTGAAGACCCTGTTCAGCGACCCGCGCTACAACGTGATGGACATGATGGACGTCTACGTCGACGACTTCTCGAAGCCCGACCCGATCCCCGCGGCATGGATGGACCAGCTCCAGCAGCTCTCGCGGCTCGGCGACCGGGCGGGCCGGGATCGCGAGGAGGAGGAGCGCCGCAAGGCGCTGGCCGAGGCGACCGGAAATGGCCCGGCGCCTCCTGCCGATGGGACGCCCGAGGGGCCGGCCGAGGCCACCGCCGCGGCGGTCGTCCGGCCGTCGTGCCGGATACCCCCCCGGAGGACGGCGAGGAACTCCCCGTACAGCGATCACCAATACCCATACCTCCATTGGGGGAATCGGGGACCTAAGGGCCACTTTCCGGCGCTAACAGGTGTTGTACACTACGGTGCATATTTCGAAGGAGCAGGCGTCGTCGCTGATTGCGGCGGCAGTCTCCCCGCAGCCAGACAGTGAGAGGAGCATCGGCGCATCGCAACGCCGGTGGTCGACGGACGACGGACGACAAATGACGCTCGATGACGTGGCGGCAGGTTCCGGGACCGACTCGGGAGCCCTTCCGCACGACGAATCGCCGACGCGCGCGGCCCATGCCGAGAGCCGGGGGTGGACGTCGCCTGCCGTCGATTGCACCCCGAAGATCCGCGCGCTCGAGGCCCTCGCGTCGCTGCCCGCCGTCGAGCCGATCGCGAGCGTCGGCTATTCCTCGAAGGGCAACGCCCTCGTGATCGGCGGGGACGAGCGCGCGGTGGCCGCGGCGGTCCGGCTGTCGCCGTCGCTGCCCGTGACGCTGCTGCTCACCTCGCGCCCGTCGGCCCAGGCCGCGGCCCTCGCGAAAGCCGACCTCGGCGACGCCTCGTTTCCGATCTGGGGCGGCAAGGTCACGGCCCTCAAGGGCTATCTCGGCAACTTCTCCGTGACGCTCGCCGATCTCGCCGCCGTGCGCGATGCCGGGGCCCGGGGCCTGCCCGGCGCCGCGGGCGCGGTCTTCGACCTCGTGATCGATTTCTCCGATCCGCCGCTCTTCGGGCACCACACGCCGCCGCAGGGTTACTGGCGGGTCGCGGACGATGCCTCGCTCGAGACGGCCCTCGCCGAGGCGCCGGAGGCGGTGGGGGAATTCGAGAAGCCGCGGTTCTTCGCCTATCGCGAGAACCTCTGCGCGCATTCCCGCTCCGGCATCGAGGGATGCAACAACTGCATCGACGTCTGTTCCACCGAGGCCATCGCCACCGACGGCGACCACGTCAAGGTGGATCCGCACCTGTGCATGGGCTGCGGCGCCTGCGCCACGGTGTGCCCGTCCGGCGCGATGAGCTTCCAGTTCCCGCGCGTGGCGGACCGGGGCGCGCAGCTCAAGGCGCTGCTCGCGGCCTACCGCGAGGCCGGCGGACGCGACGCCTGCGTGCTCTTCCACAACGGGACCGACGGACGCGAGCTGCTCGCCGCGTCGGCCGCGGCGGGGCAGGGCCTGCCCGCGCGCGTGATTCCGATGGAGTCCTGGCACGTGGCGAGCGTCGGCATCGACCTGCTGCTCGGGCGCCGTCGCGCTCGGCGCGAACCAGGTGGCGGTGCTTTCGGCCGGCTCGGAGGCGCCGGAATACGCGCGCCGCGCTCCGCGGGCAGATGGCGCTCGCGCAATCGATCCTCGCGGCGCTGGGCTACGCCGGCCGCCATTTCGCGCTCGTCGAGTCCGCGGACCCGCGCGCGGCGGTCGACGCGCTGCAGGCGCTGGCCCCGGCGGCCGTCCCGCCCGTCGCGGCGACCTTCGCCCTGTCCAACGACAAGCGGACCGCGGTCGAATTCGCCGTCGAGCATTTCGCGAAGCATGCGCCGACGCCGGTCGACGGAAATCGCCCTCGCGGCCGGCGCGCCCTATGGCGAGATCCGGGTCGACAAGGCGAAGTGCACGCTGTGCCTCGCGTGCGCCGGGGCCTGCCCCGAGTCGGCGATCATGGACGGCGCCGACGTCCCCATGCTCCGCTTCCTCGAGCGCAATTGCGTGCAGTGCGGGCTGTGCGAGCGCACCTGCCCGGAGGACGCCATCACCCTCGCGCCGCGGCTCCTGCTCGGCCCGCAGGCGCGCGAGGCGCGGGTGCTCAACGAAACGGTGCCCGTTCCATTGCGTGTCCTGCGGCAAGCCCTTCGGCACGAAGCAGATGGTCGACGCGATGCTCGGCCGGCTGTCGGGGCACTCGATGTTCGCCGACGGCGCGGCCCTCAGGCGCCTGCAGATGTGCGCCGACTGCCGCGTGGTCGACATGATGTCCAACAGGAACGAAGTCTCGGTGCTGAAGCTCTAGCCCGTGGCCGAGGAACGAGCGGGACCCGATGACATGAATTCCGTCCTTTCGCGCGTCGAGGAAGAACGGCCGGTCGCCCCGGAGGACGCGGGACGCGCGGATTTCTACGCGCTGCTGGCCGCGCTCTTCCACCATGCGCCGGACGCGAAGCTCCTGCGGACGCTGGCGCTCGCCGCTCCCCTGGAAGGGGGCGACGGCGCGCTCGCCGACGCGTGGAAGGCGCTCGTCGCGGCCTCCGCCGTGATGGACGAGGAGGCCGTCGCGGAGGAATACGAGACGCTGTTCGTGGGCGTGGGCAAGGCGAAGGTGTCCGATCTACGCGGGGTGGTACACGGGGGCGCCCGCGGTCGATCACCCGCGGGTGCGCATCATCGAGGATCTCGCCGCCCTGGGGCTCGCGCATTCGTCCGGGGAATCGGAGCCGGAGGACCACTTCGCGGGACTCCTGGACGCCATGCGCGTCCTCGTGGCGGGCGGGGCCGGGCGGCCGCCGGCGAGCATCGAGGAGCAGAAGCGGTTCTACGAGGCGCACGTGAAGCCTGGCGCGGGCCGGTTCCTCGCCGCGGTGCGCGAGGCACCCGAATCGAATTATCTATCGCAAGGTCGCAGCCGTCGGCGAGGCGTTCGTCGGCATCGAAAACGAGTCGTTCAACCTGGGTTGAATCCGCAGCATTTTGACAGGAGGCGTGACATGAACAACCAGACCAAGCCGAACAGCCGCAGGAAGTTCCTGCTCAACGCGACCCTCGGGGGCGCCGGCGCCGCCGCGGCCGTCGTCGCCGGCAGGAAGGTCGTGTGCGGGCGGGGAAGCCGCCGCGGCCGCCGACGCTCCGCGGGGCTATCACGTCTCCGAGCACATCCTGAAGTACTACAAGACCACGCAAGTCTGAGGAGGCCGACCATGCTGCTCAACCGCAAATCCGAAGGCCGGGCCGAGCGCGCCAACCCGCTTTCCCGCGCCATGAATGCCCTCGGGGCGAAGACCGTCGATCGCCGCGCCTTCCTGAAGGGCTCGGGCATCACGGCCGGCGCCGCCGCTTTCGCGAGCCAGCTGCCGCTCAACATGATCGGCGAGGCCAATGCCGCCTCGGCCGCCGCGGGCGGCAAGATCGAGGTGAAGCGCACCGTCTGCACCCACTGCTCGGTGGGCTGCGCGGTCGACGCGCACGTCCAGGACGGCGTGTGGATCCGGCAGGAGCCGGTGTTCGACTCCCCGCTCAACCTCGGCGCGCACTGCGCCAAGGGCGCCTCGGTCCGCGAGCACGGCATGACCGAGCATTCGCACCGCCTCAAGTACGCCGATGAAGCTGGTCGACGGCAAGTACCGCAAGATCACCTGGGAAGAGGCCATCAACGAGATCGGCGACAAGCTGCTCGCCATCCGCAAGGAAAGCGGCCCCGACGCGGTGTTCTGGCTGGGCTCGTCCAAGCACAGCAACGAGCAGTCCTACATGTTCCGCAAGTTCGTGTCGATGTTCGGCACGAACAACATGGACCACCAGGCGCGCATCTGCCACTCCACGACGGTCGCGGGTGTGGCGAACACCTGGGGCTACGGCGCGATGACCAACTCCTACAACGACCTGATGAACTCGAAGGCCATGTTCTTCATCGGGTCGAACGCCGCCGAGGCGCACCCGGTGTCGATGCTGCACTGCCTGCACGCCAAGGAGACGGGCGCCAAGATGATCGTGTGCGACCCGCGCTTCACGCGCACGGCGGCGAAGGCGGACCAGCACATCCGCATGCGCTCGGGCACCGACATCGCCATCCTGTTCGGCATGCTGTACCACATCTTCAAGAACGGCTGGGAGGACCAGAAGTACCTCAACGACCGCGTCTTCGGCATGGACAAGGTGCGCGAGGACGTGCTGAAGAAGTGGACGCCGGACAAGGTCACGGAGGTCTGCGGGGTTCCCGAGGCCGAGATCTTCCGCGCGGCCGAGACGATGGCCAAGAACCGGCCCTCGACCGATCATCTGGTGCATGGGACAGACGCAGCACTCCATCGGCAACGCGATGGTGCGCGCGAGCTGCATCCTGCAGCTGGCGCTGGGCAACGTCGGCGTCTCCGGCGGCGGCACCAACATCTACCGCGGCCACGACAACGTGCAGGGCGCGACCGACGTGGGCCCGAACCCGGACTCGCTGCCGGGCTACTACGGCATCGTCGCGGGCTCCTGGAAGCACTGGTGCCGCGTCTGGGGCGTCGACTACGAGTGGATGAAGGGCCGCTTCGCCTCGCAGGCGATGATGGAGAAGCCCGGCATGACGCTCTCGCGCTGGATCGACGGCGTGACTCGAGAAGAACGAGCTGATCGACCAGGACAACAACCTGCGCGCCGTCGTCTACTGGGGCCACGCGCCGAACTCGCAGACGCGCGGCCTGGAGATGAAGGCCGGCGATGGAGAAGGTCGACCTGATGGTGATCGTCGACCCGTACCCCACGCGCCTCGGCCGTGATGCCCGACCGCAAGGAGGGCGTGTACCTGCTGCCCGCGGCCACGCAGTTCGAGACCTCCGGGTCGGCCACGGCGTCGAACCGCTCGATCCAGTGGCGCGAGAAGGTCGTCGAGCCGCTCTTCGAGTCGAAGCCCGACCACACCATCATGTACGCCTTCGCGAAGAAGTTCGGCTTCGGCGCCGAGTTCGTGAAGAACATCAAGCTGGTGAAGGACAAGACGGGCTGGGACGAGCCGCTCGTCGAGGACATCCTGCGCGAGATCAACCGCGGCGTCTGGACCATCGGCTACACCGGCCAGTCGCCCGAGCGCCTCAAGGCCCACATGCGCAACATGGACGCCTTCGATCCGAAGACGCTGCGCTGCACGAAGTCGGTCGATCGACAAGGAGACCGGCTACGACCTGAACGGCGACTACTTCGGCCTGCCGTGGCCGTGCTACGGCAACGCCGAGCTCAAGCACCCCGGCTCGCCCAACCTCTACGACACGTCCAAGCACGTGATGGACGGCGGCGGCAACTTCCGCGCGAACTTCGGCATCTCGCGCGACGGCGTCGACGCTGCTGGCGGAGGACGGCTCGCACTCCAAGGGCGCCGACATCACCACGGGCTACCCCGAGTTCGACCACGTGCTGCTGAAGAAGCTGGGCTGGTGGAGCGAGCTCACGCCCGAGGAGCAGAAGGAGGCCGAGGGCAAGAACTGGAAGAACGACCTCTCGGGCGGCATCCAGCGCGTGGTCCTCAAGAACCACGGCTGCCATCCGTTCGGCAACGCCAAGGCGCGCGCCGTCGTCTGGAACTTCCCGGACGCGATCCCGCAGCACCGCGAGCCGATCTACTCCAACCGCCCGGACCTCGTCGCGAAGTACCCGACGCACGACGACAAGAAGGCGTTCTGGCGGCTGCCGACGCTCTACAAGACCGTGCAGCAGAAGGCGGTCGCCGACAAGGTGCACGAGAAGTACCCGATCGTGCTCACCTCCGGGCGCCTGGTGGAGTACGAGGGCGGCGGCGACGAGACGCGCTCCAACCCGTGGCTCGCCGAGCTGCAGCAGGAGAACTTCGTGGAGATCAACACGAAGGACGCGGAGTCCCGCGGCATCAAGTACTGGGACTACGTCTGGGTGAGCTCGCCGACGGGCGCGCGGATCAAGGTGCGCGCGCTGGTCACCGAGCGGGTCGGTCCCGGCGTCTCGCTTCATCCCGTTCCACTTCGCCGGCTGGTGGCAGGGCAAGGACCTGCTCGACAAGTACCCGGACGGGGCGGCGCCGATCGTGCGCGGCGAGGCCGTCAACACGGCCACGACCTACGGCTACGACTCGGTGACGATGATGCAGGAGACCAAGACCACGCTGTGCCAGATCGAGCGCGCGTAGCGCACCGCCACGGATAAGGAGAACAACGATGGCCAGAATGAAATTCATCTGTGACGCCGAGCGCTGCATCGAGTGCAACGGCTGCGTGACCGCGTGCAAGAGCGAGCACGAGGTGCCCTGGGGCGTGAACCGCCGCCGGCTGGTGACGGTGAACGACGGCATGCCGGGCGAGCGCTCCATCTCGGTGGCGTGCATGCACTGCACCGACGCGCCGTGCATGGCGGTGTGCCCGGTCGACTGCTTCTACAAGACCGAGGAAGGCATCGTCCTGCACGACAAGGACCTGTGCATCGGCTGCGGCTACTGCTTCTACGCCTGCCCGTTCGGCGCGCCGCAGTTCCCGCAGGCCGGCGCCTTCGGCCTGCGCGGCAAGATGGACAAGTGCACGTACTGCGCGGGCGGCCCCGAGGAGAACAACACGGCCGAGGAGTACCGCAAGTACGGCCGCAACCGCCTCGCCGAGGGCAAGCTCCCGGCCTGCGCGGAGATGTGCTCGACCAAGGCGCTGCTCGCGGGCGACGCCGAGGTGATCACGAGGATCTACAAGACCGCGTCGTCACCCGCGGCAAGGGCGAGGAGATCTGGGGCTGGTCGATGGCTTACGGCGGCAGCGGCAAGCTCGCCGACCAACCGGGAGGAAAGGCATGAGAAGGCTCGCATCCGCGGCCGCCGCTGCTGGCGGCCGCCGTCTGGCTCGGCGGCTGCACCGAGGTCGCCCAGGAGCCCGGCAAGTCCTACGCCGGCAAGGAAGACGACCAAGGCCTACGCGGGCGACCAGTTCAAGGGCGACAAGGCGAAGTGGGAGCAGTCGCTCGCTACGCGCGCCGACATCCAGAACGACTACCGGCGCGCCGATGGCCGAGAAGAAATAGACCGGGAGAGACGACAATGACCACCAGAATCGCCAGGGGAATCGGCGCGCTCGCGTTGGCGCTGGCCGCATGGCTTCCCGTCGCGGCCACTGCCCAGCAGCCGGCCGCTCCCGCACCGCAACCCGCCGCCGCGGCCGCGCCGCAGCAGGCGGCATCCGCGCCCGCGCCGGACTGGAACAACCCGCCGGCGTGGAACGACGTGAGCAGCAAGGCGCAGTACGCCTCCGTGCCCGGCCGCGAGACCAACGTCCTGATCCAGGGCGCCGGCCACGAGTGGCGCAAGCTCCGCAACGGCCCGGTCACGTTCTACGGCGGCATCATCCTGCTCATCCCGCTCGCGATCCTGGTGCTCTTCTACCTCGCCAAGGGCCCGATCAAGATGCACGACCCGCTCACGGGCCGGCTGATCGAGCGCTTCACGAGCGTCGAGCGGGTGGCGCACTGGACGATGGCGACTTTCCTTCGTCGTGCTGGCGCTCACCGGCATCGTGATCCTCTTCGGCAAGCACATCATCCTGCCGATCGTGGGGCACGCGGCGTTCTCGTCGCTCACGGTGCTCGGCAAGAACCTGCACAACTTCGTGGGCCCGCTCTTCATCTTCGCGCTGGTGATCTTCATCACGCTCTACATCAAGGACAACTTCTGCAAGTCGTACGACGGCGCGTGGCTCGGCAAGCTCGGCGGCATGTTCTCGGGCGAGCACGTTCCCGTCGGGCAGGTTCAACGCCGGCGAGAAGCGCTCGTTCTGGCGGCTGGTGGTCGGGCTCTGCTCGGTGATCAGCGTCACCGGCCTCATCCTCGACTTCCCGAACTGGAACCAGGGCCGCGAGGCGATGCAGCTCGCCAACCTGATCCACGGGATCTGCGCGATCCTCGCGATGGCCATGGCCTGCTTCCACATCTACCTGGGCACCGTCGGCATGGACGGCGCCTACGAGGCGATGAAGACGGCTACGTCGACGAGACCTGGGCCCGGAGCACCACGCGCTCTGGTACGACGAAGTGAAGGCGGGCAAGCGCCCCGAGAAGGTCGTCTCGGGCAGCCGCGCAACCGGCCACGGGAGACTGACCATGAAGACGAGACTCATCGCGCTGGCCCTCGCGGCCGGACTCGGCATCGCGTTCACGGCCCGGGCGAAGCTGCCGCCGCCGCCGCCCCTCGACGAGCCGGCCAAGGCCGCGGCCGAAGAAGAAGTCCGACGCCGAGGCCGCCGAGAAGGCCAAGGCGGCCCAGGTCGCCGCCGAGGACAAGGCGGTCAAGAACTACCAGGGCAACATGAAGAAGGCCGGCAAGCCGATTCCGAAGCCCACGCCGATCGTGGCCGCCGCGCCGGCGCGCCGCCGGCCAAGGCGGCCGCGCCCGCGGCCGCACCTGCGAAGCCGGCGGAAAAAGCGCCGGCGAAGAAAGTCGATGACCGATGCGGACGACGCTCTCGCTGCTGGCCGCTGCCGCGTTCGCCGCGGGTTGCGCCTCGATGGGCGGCGCTCCCGGGCCGACGGCGACCGCGAAGCTCGAGCCCACGAAGGGCAACTCCGCGTCCGGGACGATGACTTTCGAGCAGCGCGGCGCGAAGGTGCTGGTCTCCGGGACCGTCATCGGGCCTCAAGCCCAACGCGGAGCACGGCTTCCACGTGCACGAGAAGGGCGACTGCAGCTCCGGCGACGGCATGAGCGCGGGCGGGCACTTCAATCCGCTCGGCAAGGGCCATGGCCACCATGAGCGGAACCGGCAAGCATGCCGGCGACCTGCCCAACCTGCGCGCCGACGCCTACGGGGACGCCACCTTCTCGGTCGAGACGGACGGCATCACCATCGGCTCCGGGGCGACGGACATCGTCGGCAAGGGGCTCATCGTCCATCGCGACCCGGACGACTACAAGAGGCAGCCGGCCGGCAACGCCGGTCCGCGCCTCGCCTGCGCGGTGATCGCCAAGGGCTGAGAAGCGGCCCCGCGGCGCCATCGAAGGGCGGCCCCGGGCCGCCCTTTTCCTTCCGGCGCTACCAGGTGTACCGGACGGTGTAGCGCACGACCGCCTCGCCCTTGGGCGCGACGCGGACCGGGAAGTGGATCGTGCGCGAGTCCTGCTTCTCGAAGTCGTGGGTCTTGCGCGTGACGCGACCAGCGTCGACCAGCGGTAGAGGTTCTCCTTCACGACGACCGTCACCGCCTCGCCGGGCTTCTGGTTGCGCACGCGGACCTCGATCTCCTCCTCGATCCACTTGGCGGTGGTGTCGATCCGGAAGTCGAGCTGCCGGCGCTCGCCCACGACGTCGAAGGCGGAGCCCAGCTTGACCTGCACGGTCTCGTCGCGGGCCGTGTGGTCGATCAGGTCCTCGCCGATGAACTCCAGGCTCGCGTCGGCCTCGTCGAGCTTCGACACGCGCAGCTTGCCCGGCCGGCAGCGGCACGCCCAGCCCGTTGGCCTGCGAGTTCTTGATCCGCAGGTACACGTCGACCTTCCTGTTGGACTGGATGCCGAAGTTGCGGTCCGTCATCGGCGAGCCGTAGACCGGAAAGTGCGTCGCCCTGCCCGTAGTAGACGAGCGTCTTCTCGCAGCCGACGCCGGCGGCCGTGGGAAAGAGCTCGATCTGCTTGGTGGAGTTCTGCGCGAGCGAGGTCGGCCGGCCCAGCGTGTAGAGGTGGTACTCGAAGAAGGCCTTCTCCTCGAAGCCCTGCGCCTTCATCTCCGCGACGCGGCCCAGCGCCGCGGGTGCGGCGGCCGGGTAGGCCCGCGGCTGCGCGCGCTGCACGTCGCCGGCGATGAGCTTGAGCCGCGCGTTCTCGTAGGCGGCGCCGGACTGGTTCACGAGCGTGACCCACGCGGCCACGTCGAGCCGGCACTGCCCCGGCTTCGGCTCCGCGTAGGTGAGGTTGTAGTCGGCCCACCAGGTCATGCCGCCGGTCTGGTAGGCGATGCGCGCGTCGTGCGTGCCGGCCTTGCCGGCGTCGATGTCCCAGACCAGCGTCGGCTTGCTGATGAGCCCGCCGGGCAGGCTCGGCAGCGTCACGCCGGAATAGCCGTTCACGATGCGCACGCTGCCGTCGGCGGCCTTGCAGCGTGAGCCCGCCCTGGGTGCCGACCAGCGTGCCGGTGAAGGCGCCCACGCCCTGGCCGCGCGGCTGCTCGACGGTGATCTCGCGGTCGAGGTAGCGCGACAGCAGCTTCTGGGTGCTGGTGAGGTCGAACTCGAAGCTCTGCTCGACGACGCGCGTGCCGGTCGGGTCCGTGAGCGAGGCGAAGGAGACGGTGGTGGGGTCGATGAGCGCCGGGCACGTCCGGCACGCGCAGGAGGTTGCGGCCGGACTTCAGGTCGAAGCGCCGGTCCTCGCGCACGAGGGCGTAGCCCGGGTACGTCACGCCCTCGCCGCCGGAGCGGAAGGTCTGCGGAGAGAGGGTGCCCGGCTGGGCGCTGGAGTAGACGGTCACGGTCGTGGCGGCGGGCGAGGGAAGGGCGAGCGCGGCGAGGGTGGCGGCGAGGATCGGGCGGCAGGTGCGGGATCACGGGGGTCTCCTCCATCGGGTGTGTACGGAGTTTAACGACCGGCGCCGGCAAAGGGGTTAGGCCGCCCGCTATACTTCCCGGCATGAGATTCGAGGGCACCGACACCTACGTCGCCGACGACGACCTGAAGATCGCCGTCAACGCGGCGGTCACCCTGCAGCGCCCGCTGCTCATCAAGGGCGAGCCCGGCACCGGCAAGACGATGCTCGCCGAGGAGGTCGCCCGCGCGCTCGGCAGGCCGCTCTACCAGTGGCACATCAAGTCGACGACCAAGGCGCAGCAGGGCCTCTACGAGTACGACGCCGTGTCGCGCCTGCGCGACTCCCAGCTGGGCGACGCGCGCGTGCAGGACATCGGCAACTACATCGTGAAGGGCGTGCTCTGGGAGGCGTTCGAGTGCGAGGAGCAGGCGGTCGTGCTCGTCGACGAGATCGACAAGGCCGACATCGAGTTCCCGAACGACCTGCTGCGCGAGCTCGACCGCATGGAGTTCCACGTCTACGAGACGCGCCGGACGGTGAAGGCCCGCCACCGGCCGCGTGATCCTCATCACCTCCAACAACGAGAAGGAGCTGCCGGACGCGTTCCTGCGCCGCTGCTTCTTCCACTACATCCGCTTCCCGGACAAGGACACGATGCAGGCGATCGTGGACGTGCACTTTCCCGGCATCCGCAAGCAGCTCGTCCAGGCGGCGCTCGAGAGCTTCTTCGGCATCCGCGAGATGCCCGGGCTGCGCAAGAAGCCCTCGACCTCGGAGCTCCTCGACTGGCTGAAGCTCCTCCTCGCCGAGGACATCCCGCCCGAGGCGCTGCGGAGCGAGGGCCACCAGCAGGCCATCCCGCCGCTCTACGGGGCGCTCCTCAAGAACGAGCAGGACGTCCACCTCTTCGAGCAGCTGCTGTTCCTGCAACGCCGCGGCCGCTAGGCCCGGCCCGCGATCGGGAGGCGCCATGGCCACGAGGAAGAAAGCCGTGCCGGAAGCGGCCGTCCGCGAAGACCGCGGCGAAGAAGCCGGCGGCGAAGAAGGCCGTCGCGAAGAAGCCGGCCGCGAAGAAGGCCGGTCGGCGAAGCGCCCGGCCGCGAAGAAGCCTGCGCCAGGCGGCCGGGTGGCGAAGGCCGCGGGCGAGGCCCTGCGGCTCGCGGGCGTCGGCACCGACGCCGTCGCCCGGGCGACGGGCAAGGCCTGGGACCAGTGGCTCGCCATCCTCGACAAGGCCGGGGCCGCCGCGATGCCGCACAAGGCGATCGCCGCGATGCTCGCGGACAGGTACGGCGTGCCCCCGTGGTGGAGCCAGATGGTCGACGGTGGGCTACGAGCAGGCGCGCGGGCTGCGCGAGGCGCACCAGAAGAGCGACGGGTTCGCGGCCAGCGCCTCGCGGACGCTGCAGGCCTCGCTCGATCGCGTGTACGGGGCCTGGACGGACCCGAAGCTGCGCGCGCTGTGGCTCGGCGCCGCCCCCATCGAGGTCACGCGCGCCACCGACGGCAAGTCGATGCGCATCACGTGGACCGCGGGCGGCTCCCGCGTCGACGTGAACTTCTATCCCGGCGGGCGAGGGCAAGAGCCGGGTGCAGGTGGAGCACGGCAAGCTCGCCGACGCGCAGGCCCGCGCGAAGCAGAAGACCTTCTGGGGCGGCGCCCTCGACCGGCTGAAGGCGATGCTGGAAAAGGCCGCCTAGCCCGCGCCGTGCTGATCGACTTCTTCTTCACCGTCCGCAAGGCGGGCGTGCCCGCGAGCGTGAAGGAGTTCCTCACGCTCGTCGAGGCGCTGCGGGCGGGCGTGGTGACGGGGCAGCGTCGACGACTTCTACGTGCTCTCCCGCGCCACGCTCGTGAAGGACGAGGCCTACTTCGACCGCTTCGACCTCGCCTTCTCGGCCTACTTCAAGGGCGTGGGCGCCGTCCCCGACGCGCTGGTGAAGGACATTCCCGCGGAGTGGCTGCGCAAGCTCGCGCGAGCGCTCGCTCTCCGAGGAGGAGAAGCGCCTGGTCGAGGCGCTCGGCGGCTGGGACAAGCTCATGGAGACGCTGCGCGAGCGGCTCGAGGAGCAGAAGGGGCGCCACCAGGGCGGCTCCAAGTGGATCGGCACCGCCGGCACCTCGCCCTTCGGCGCGTACGGCTACAACCCCGAGGGCATCCGCATCGGGCAGGACCGCTCGCGCAACCGCCGCGCCGTGAAGGTCTGGGACCAGCGCGAGTTCCGCGACTACGACACGGACCGCGAGCTGGGCGTGCGCAACATCAAGCTGGCGCTGCGGCGGCTGCGCCGCTTCGCGCGCACGGGCGCCCCGGAGGTGCTGGACCTGCCCGACACCATCCGCTCGACCGCGCGCAACGCCGGCTGGCTGGACCTGAAGATCGTCCCGCGAGCTGCACAACGCCGTGAAGGTGCTGCTCTTCCTCGACGTGGGCGGCTCGATGGACGACCACATCCTGATGGTGGAGGAGCTCTTCAGCGCCGCGCGCACCGAGTTCAAGAACCTCGAGCACTACTACTTCCACAACTGCGTCTACGAGTCGGTGTGGAAGGACAACCACCGCCGCAACCGCGAGCGCATCCCGACGGTCGACGTGATGCGCAAGTACGGCCACGACTACAAGCTGATCTTCGTGGGCGACGCGGCGATGAGCCCCTACGAGCTGGAGCAGCCCGGCGGCAGCGTCGAGCACTGGAACGACGAGCCGGGGCGGGTGTGGCTCGAGCGGCTGCTGCGCGCCTGGCCGCGCGCGGCGTGGCTCAATCCCGTGCCCGAGGAGCACTGGAGCTGGACCGTCACCACGGAGAACATCCGCCGCATCCTCGACGGGCGCATGTACCCGCGTGACGCTCTCCGGGCTCGAGGGCGCGATGAAGTCGCTGTCCTGACGATCGTCAGTTCGTGGTGGCTTCGGCATGCGGGGTGGCGACATCGAGGCGATGCACCGCGAACCGGGCCCACCTCCAAGCTTGCGACTGTCTCTGCGGCCTCGTCCGATCGGCTCGCGACTCGTGCACTGTCGATCTTCTCGGCGGGAGTGACGGCCCTCTCGCGGTGCATCGCCTCGATGTCGCCTCGTAGGGACACGTCGGGGCATCTCGATCGTCGTTTCGTCGAAGGGGCACATCGGGCGCCTCGACGGTTCGGTGACGATCGCCAAGTTGCCCTGCGTGCCGCTCGCCGAGGGATCGACAGGGTCTGGAAGGGGTGTCACCGTCGTGGAGAAGATCGACGGTGCACGAGACGCGAGCCGATCGGACGAGGCCGCAGAGACAGTCTGAAGCCTGGCGCACGATCCCTTCCAGACCCTGTCGATCCCTCGGCGAGCGGCGTCAGACGCGCACGAAGCGGCGAACGCCGCCTTCCTCGATGCGGCGCAGCTTGCCCCTCGGCCTGCAGGTAGTGCAGGTGCGCGATGGCCTCGCCCATGGCGAATCCCATCTGGTGCTCGTCGAGCTTGCGCCGGAAGAGCACCGGCAGGACGTCGAACGCGCTCACGCGGCGCGTCGCAGGCCGCGAGCGAGCTTCTCCAGCCGCTCCGCGTGGTGCGCGCCGCAGCTGGATGATCCGCGCGTGCAGGCCCTCGAAGACGCGGTCGTGCGAGGGCAGCACGCGCACCGAGCCGGGATGTCGGCGAAGCGGCCGAACGAGTCGAGGTAGAGCCGCAGCGGGTTGGCCTCCGGCTGGTTGCCCCACACGCCGACGTTGGTGGTGATGCGCGGCAGGACCTGGTCGCCCGAGATGAGCAGGCCCAGCGACGCGCAGTAGAGCGCGGCGTGCTCGGGCGCGTGGCCGAAGACGCAGATCACGCGCCAGTCGTGGCCGCCGATCGTGAGCGTGTCGCCGTGCAGGATGCGGCGGTAGTGCCGCGGCAGTTCCGGCACGCCGCGGCGGTAGAAGTTGCCGGTGCGCGACCTTCTCGGGAATGACGGAGACGTCGAGCCCGTTCTGGCCGAAGAAGGCGATGCCGGTGGCGCGGTCGAAGCCGGCGGTGTCGTCGCGCGCCGCGTGGGCCGAGAGGAATTCGGAGGTCGTCATCCACACCGGCGCGCCGGTGCGGCCCTCGAGCCACGCCGCGCTGCCCACGTGGTCGGGGTGGTAGTGGGTCACGACGATGCGCTTCACCGGGCCGCCCGCCCATCGCGCCCGCCAGGAGTGTTCTCCCAGAGCGTCCACGTGGCCTCGCACGCCGTAGCCCCGTGTCGACGACCGTCCAGCCGTCGCCGTCCTCGAGGAGCCACAGGTTGATGTGGTCGAGCGCGAACGGCAGCGGCATGCGGATCCACCACACGCCCGGCGCGACGCGCAGCGCCTCGCCGGGCGCGGGGAGGGTGTCGTCGAAGGGATAGCGGATCGCGTGCTTGTCGGTCATGGCGGGGCGGCCGGCGCGGAGGCGGGGCGGCGGTCTACTTGGTGGTGAAGACGAACACGCCGTCCCAGTTCGCGGGCGGCGGGGTCTTCCGGAAGTGCGCGACGCGCTCGAGGTAGAGCTTGTAGAGCTTGGACTCCGGCGCCGCGTAGGCGAGGTTCTTCAGGAGCTTCTCGGCGTCGTCCCAGCGCTGCGCGCGGTAGGCCTCGACCGCCTTGTGGAAGCGGTCCATCTCCTTGAGCGTCTCCTCGCCCACCTCGCCCTGCCTGCCCATCGGCTCGAAGATCGCGACGCCCTCGTGCTTGCCCTTCACGCGCACCTTGTCGATCTCGCGGTACACGAAGCCCGGCGCCGCGCGGACGATGTTCTCCGTGACCAGGATGCCCACGCCGTATTCCTTCGTGAGGCCCTCGAGGCGCGAGGCGAGGTTCACCGAGTCGCCCATCACCGTGTAGGAGCGCCGGAACTTCGAGCCCATGTCGCCGACGCTCATCGTGCCGCAGTTGAGGCCGACGCCGATGTGCAGGGGCGGCCAGCCGCGCTTGGCGAAGGGGGCGTCGAGGTCGCGCAGCCCCTTCTGCATGGCGATGCCGGTCTCCAGCGCGTGGGTGGCGTGGTCGGGGTCCGGCAGCGGCGCCCCCCAGAACGCCATGATCGCGTCGCCGATGTACTTGTCGATCGTGCCGCGCTTGGCCTGCACGTGCTCGGTCATCGCGGTGAGGTAGGTGTTCATCAGGTCCTTGAGGCCCTCCGGCGTGAGGCCCTCCGAGATCGAGGTGAAGTCGCGCACGTCGGAGAAGAGCACGGTCATCTCCCGGCTCTCGCCCTTCATCGAGTACTCGCCGGGGTTCTTCGACATCTCGGCCACCAGCTCCTTCGGCACGTAGGTGCCGAAAAGCCCCGTGATGAGGCGCCGCGAGCGCGCTTCCGCGAAGAAGCCGTAGACCATGTTCATGAAGTAGAGCAGCACCAGCATCATCAGCGGCGAGGCGATGGGCACGACCCAGTTCCTCGACTGCCACAGGTAGAGGTTCGCCGCGATCAGGAGCACGAAGAGGACGCCCACGACCGCCGTCGACCACACGCGCGGACAGCCGGGGCAGCACGACGGCGAGCGGGATGCCCACGACGCAGAGCACGACCACCGATGAGGCCGATCACTTCCGGCGGGCGGTTCTTGATGGCTGCCGTCGAGGATGCCGGACACGAGCGAGGCGTGGACCTCGACCCCGGCAAGGTCCTCCTGCACGGGGGTCGCGCGCAGGTCGACGAGTCCCTGGGCCGAAGTGCCGACGATGATGATCTTGTCCTTGAGTTCGTCGGCCGGGAGCGTGCCGCGGATCACGTCGGTCGCGGAGACGTAGCGGAAGCCGCCGCGTGGCCCGGTAGGGGACCATCGCGGACATCGCCTCGTCGAGGGGGATCTGCACCTCGCCGATCTGGATGGATCGCATCCAGCCCTGGCGGCCGCCGGGGATCTTGCGCGGTTCGTCGAGGACGAGCCTCACGGGGGCATTGCCGAGGTAGGTGCGCGCCACGCCGAGCGACAGCGCCTCGTAGAACCCGTCCTTGTAGCGCATGAGCATGGGCACGCGCCGCGTGATCCCGTCGATGTCGAGAGCCGGATAGAAGTGGCCCGCCGCCGTGGCCGCCTGCTGGATGATATCGACGTTGCCGCTGTAGCCGGTCGAGGTCCAGTACTTGTACTGGACGTCGCCCAGCGCCTTCACGTCGAGAATCGGCGGCGGCAGGACGCCGGCGATGTCCTCCTTGCCGCCCATGGCCACGCCGAGGACCACGGGCCACTTGGCGATCTCGTCGGCGAACACCCGGTCGTAGTCGAGGGAGGCGCGTGTGCGCTTGAGGAATGCCTGGAATTCCGCGTTGTCCTTGAGCTCGCCGCGGGCCAGCTCCTCGAAGATGGGCAGTCCGGAGCTCGTGTCCCGTTCGGGGAACGCGATGTCGAAGCCCACCACCCGGACCTGGTAGCGCTCGAAGAGCTGGTGGATCATCGTCGCGAGCTTGTTGCGCGGCCATGGGAACCGCCCTTCGGCGTTCAGGCTCTTCTCGTCGATGTCGAGGATGACCACGCGCGTGTCGCGGGTCTTGGGCAGGAAGAGGCGGATCCTCGTGTCGTACGCCCACAGCTCCAGCTGCTGCAGGACCCGGAGCTCCTTGATCTGCCCTTCGTGGAGGACGCAGGCGAGCACCACCGCGATCCCGATGGCGCCGCGGATGAAGTCGTTCAGGGTGAACCTGGGGATCCAGCGGGCGTTCAGGGCCACGTTCTCTCGCTCTTGTTGTCCGTCCGGGTGCCTGCCGCAGTCGCGAAATGATACACCGCCCGGACCCGGGAAATCCGGTCCCCGGCCCGGGGCGTCAGGGGGGGCGGGGGACCAGCCAGCGGCGCATCGTGGCGGCCAGCCGTTCCGGCAGCGTGGCCAGTGCGGCGGTGGCCCGCTCGCGGCATTCGCGGGGGGGGTCCGCCGCGATGAACTCGCGGACGCGAAGCTGGAACTCCGGGTAGCGGGTGTCGATGATCGCCTGGGCCCGGTTGCGGATCTCCTGGGCCCCGCCGCCGAAGGAGACCTCGCCCTGGTGGAAGACGAACGTGTCGGCCGCGAGGAGGTGTCGCCACCCCAGGCGGGCGGCTCGCATGCAGAAGTCGACCTCCTCCCCGTAGCCGCGCCCGAAGGCCTCCTCGTCGAACGGGCCGACCTCGCCGAGGCAGCGCCGCGCGATGAACATGCAGAAGCCGACGGCGGTCGGGATCCCGACCGACCTCCCCGCGTTGGCGCGGGCGAACGCGGCGTCGAGGCGGGCGGCGGTGGTTCCCGGGGGAAGCGGGTTCGATTGGGCGAAGACGGGGTAGCTGCAGATCGTCGCGTTGTTGGAGAACGGGGTCACGGTGCCCGCCCTCGGGTCGCGGGTGGCGCAGGCCGCGATCCGGTCCAGCCAGTCGCCCGAGACCTCGGTATCGCTGTTCAGGAGCACGACGTCGCGGTCGGGATGCAGGCGCATGCCCTCGTTCACGGAGGCCACGAAGCCGGCATTGGCGGCGTGGGCGCGAAGGGTGATCCGGCCCTCGTCCGCGAGGCCGCGAAGCCAGGCCGAGAGGGCCGGCTCCGGGCTCTCGTCGTCGATCACCACGATCTCGTGCGGCACGCGCACCCGCGCGCCGAGGACGCTCTCGAGGCAGCGGCGGGTTTCGGCGATCCCGCGGTAGACGGGGATGATGACGTCGATCAAGGCCGGGGAGGGGAGGCGCAATCCGCAATTCTAGCGGAGTCCCGCGCGGCCCCGGCCGGCGCCGGGCCGGCCGGGAATGGGTGTAACGAGGGGCGTTACAGGCCCGAGGGGCGACCCTGGGCCGCCGGGAAGAGGGAGGACGGGTTTGATGGCCCTTGACGGGCGT
>CAWGOH010000018.1:0-272442 GCA_963824135.1 uncultured beta proteobacterium
CGAGGCGCGGACTGGTGTCGGCGCTCTACCTCACGGGCTACTACCTCGGGGCGAGCGTCATCGGGAGCGCGGCGGGGTGGCCGTGGAGCACCGCGGGCTGGCCGGGCGTGGTGGCCGTCCTCCTCGCTACGGCCGTCCTGGTGGCGATTTCGCTGGCCCTGCGGCGGCTGCGGAGGACTGAAGTCGCCGGCGCTAGCCGGGCGCCGGCGAAGCGCGGCGCGAGGAGCGTCGTCGACCGGGCCGCGCCGCGGCATCGGCAGGATCATCGATGCCTCCTGGCGGTAGCGCTCGTAGGCCTCGCCGTGCGCCCGGCGCAGGTCGCGCTCCTCGAGGTAGATGCCGATGAAGATGTAGCCCGTCGTCGCGCCCGCGAACAGCAGGTGGCCCAGCGTCATGACCGGCGCGGCCCAGAAGGCGACCAGGAAGCCGAGCATGATCGGGTGGCGCACGAACCGGTAGAGGGCCACCGTGACGAAGGCAGCGGCTCGTACGGCTCGTCCTTGAGCTGGAGGTACACCTGCCGCAGCCCGAAGAGGTCGAAGTGGTTGATCATGAAGGTGGACGACAGCACGATCAGCCATCCCAGCCAGTAGAGCGCCTGGATGGCGCCCCGGCCGGCGGCGCTCTCCACTTCCCAGACCGTCCCCGCGATCGGCTGCCATTTCCAGAAGAGCAGCGCGAGCAGCAGGCTCGACACGAGCACGAAGGTGCTGCGCTCGACGGACCGGGGCACGACCCGGGTCCAGCGCTCCTTGAACCACGGCCGCGCCATGGTGCTGTGCTGGACCGCGAAGAGCCCCAGCAGGAGCACGTTGACCAGGAGCGCTTCGGGCAGGGCGCCCGGCGGGGACGAGTTGATCGATTTCGGCACCAGCACGTTGCCGACGAAGCCGATCGCATAGAGGAAGCTCGCGAGGAAGACGATGTAGCTGACGGCCCCGTAGAGGAAAGCGAGGATACCCATGGCGTTCTCCGCAAATGGTTCGGTCGGCGGGCAAATGCCGCCGGCCTGTGAGTGCGAAGAATGGTCCCGCGGGGGCTCCGCCGCATGAGGCCACGGTCCCGGTCCGGCTCGGATTTCGCCCCTGGAGGCGGGACACCAGTCCCGGGTGGCGGCGCGGCTAGGCCTGGCCGAAGCCGCTCTTGCGCGCGAGGACGATGGCCTGGGCGCGGCTTTCGACCGCCAGCTTGTCGAAGATGTGGGTGATGTTGTTGCGCACCGTCTTCTCCGAGATCCCCAGGTGCGCGGCGATCTGGGCGTTGTCGAGGCCCTGCGCGATGCGCTCGAGCACCTCGGCCTCCCGGGCCGTGAGCTGCGGGAAAGACCCGCCCCTGCCCTCGCCGGCCGGCCGCGGCACGAAGGCATCGAGCTCGTCGAAGAACTGGCGGAACGCCGGCTCCTGCGCGAGAGGGATGTGGTTTTCCGTCTCCAGCGGGACGAAGCGCGCCCCCGGCACGAGACTCGCGAACAGGCGCCCTTCCTCGAACGGCACCCGCCGGTCGCCGCGCGGGTGCAGGACCAGCGTGGGGCACTGCACCCGCGATGCCGGCTCGCGCACGTCGATGGAGAACATGCTGCGCAGGATGCGCACCGCGCAGTCGGGAGTGGCGGACTTGCGCTGCAGCTCGCTCATGGAATTGATCTGCTCCAGCGTCCCGGAAGGTATGAACCCCGTGGAGAAGATCTGCCGGTACGAGGGGTCGTCCCGCCCCCAGCCGACTTCGACGAGCTTCAGCAGGGCCTGGAGCTCGTCGACGTGCCTCGGGGAGAGGTCGCGCTTCATCCAGCCGCGCGCGTAGGCCCCGAGGAGGACCAGGTGCGTGACGCGCTCGGGATGGCGGACCGCGTATTCCACGGCGATCGCCCCGCCCTGGGAGTGGCCGAAAAGCGCGAAGCGCTCGAGGCCGGCCGCATCCACCACGGCCTCCAGGTCGCGCACCCAGGCTTCGAAGGAGATGTCCGCCATGTCGCGGTCGGAAAGCCCGCAGCCGCGCTCGTCCATGCGCAGCAGCGAGTGCGCGCGCGAGAGCGACTCGATCCACGGCCTCCAGATCGGGCTCTGCCACTCGTACTCGAGGTGGGTGAGCCAGTGCGGGGCCCTCACGAGCGCCGGCCCCTCTCCCGTCATCGCATAGGCGAGCCGAGTGCCGTCGAAGCTCTTGCAGAAGCGAATCTGCTGGTTCATGGAACCCGATCGCCTGGCCCGGAACGCGCCAATTCTGGCACATCCCGAGCGGCTATCATGGCTGCCGGAAACAGCCCGCACGCCCCATGCCCCCTCCCGACTCCCCGAACAGGACCATCGTCCTCCTGTCGCTCGCCGCCTTCGCGAGCGCCGCCTCGATGCGGGTGATGGACGCCCTGCTCGTTCGCCTCTCCGGCGAGTACGGCGTCGGCCTCGCCTCGGCCTCGAACACGGTCACCGTGTTCGCCATCGTGTACGGGCTGCTGCAGCTCGTGTTGGGGCCGCTGGGCGACCGGCACGGGAAGCTGCGCGTCATCGCGGTGGCCTGCGGGGCGTCGGCGGTCTCGAGCCTCGCCTGCGCGGCTGGCGCCCTCCTACGCCACCCTCCTCCTCGCGCGGGCCGCGGCGGGCGCGAGCTGCGCCTGCATCATTCCCCTCTCGATGGCCTGGGTCGGCGACACCACGCCGTACGAGATCGCGCCAGGGCGTGCTGGCGCGGTTTCCTCCTGGGGCAGATCATCGGGCTGTCGGCCGGCGCGGCCCTCGGCGGGCTTCGCCGCGGAGAGCGGCTTCTGGCAGTGGCCGTTCGCGGCGCTGGCGGCGTGGTTCCTCGTCGTGGGCGCGTTGCTCGGCCGCGCGGCGTGGCGGCAACCGTCGGGCGCGCACGCGGCGGGCGGCCACCTGGTCGCGAACCTGCTGGAGGTGCTGCGCACGCCGGGCGTCCCGCGGTCGTGATCACCGTCTTCCTCGAGGGGGTCGTGCTGCTGGGCGGGCTCGCCTTCGTGGCCACCCACCTGCACCAGGCGCGCGGCGCCTCCATGCCCGTGGCCGGCGCCATGTTCTTCGCCGTGAGCGCGGGCGGCGTGGTGTTCGCGTTCTTCGCGCGCCGCATCGTCCCCGTGCTGGGCGAGGCGCGCCTGGCCGCGCTGGGCACCGTCGTCATCGCGCTCTCGGTGCTCGGCATCGCGTGGGCGCCGTCGCTCGCCGCAGCGCCGGCTGACCTGCTTCGGCGCGGGGCTGGGCTTCTACATGCTGCACAACACGCTGCAGACCAACGCCACGCAGATGGCGCCCACGCGGCGGGGGACGGCCGTGGCGCTCTTCGCGTCGATCTTCTTCCTGGGGCAGTCGGTGGGCGTGGCGCTGGCGGGCAGGCTCGCGGAGGGCATCGGCACGGCTGGATGCTCACGATCTCCGCGCTGGCGCTGCTGCCGGTGGGGATCGGGTTCGCGCTCCTGCGGGCGCGAAGCGGAAGTGACCGGCTAGAATGTCGGCGCCTATCGCCCCAACCTGGCCTTCCGTGTCCGCCGCCCCGTTCCCCTTCGACAACTCCTACGCCCGCGACCTCCAGGGTTTCTACGTGCCCTGGCAGCCCACGGCCGTGCGCGCGCCGAAGCTCCTGTTCCTGAACCATGCGCTGGCGGAGGAGCTGGGGCTCGACGTCGCGTCGCTCGACGACGCCGAGGCGGCGGCGGTGTTCGCCGGCAACGCGCTGCCCGCAGGGCGCCGAGCCCATCGCGCAGGCCTATGCCGGCCACCAGTTCGGGGGGTTCTCGCCGAAGCTGGGCGACGGGCGCGCCGTGCTGCTGGGCGAGGTGATCGACCGCCAGAAGCGCCGCCGCGACATCGCGCTGAAGGGCTCGGGCCGCACGCCGTTCGCCCGCAACGGCGACGGCAAGGCGGCCGTGGGGCCGATGCTGCGCGAGGTGCTGATCGGCGAGGCGATGCACGCGCTGGGCATTCCCACCACGCGGGCGCTGGCGGTCGCGGCCACGGGCGAGCCGGTGCAGCGCGAGAGCACGCTGCCGGGCGCGGTGCTCACGCGCGTGGCGGCGAGCCACATCCGCGTCGGGACCTTCGAGTTCTTCGCGGCCCACGGCGACACGGAACAGGTGAGGAAGCTCGCCGAGTACACGATCGCCCGGCACGACCCGGAGGTCGCCGACGCGCCGCGGCCCTTCCTCGCCCTGCTCGAGGCCGTGGCCGCGCGCCAGGCCGCCCTCATCGCGCAGTGGATGAACGTGGGCTTCATCCACGGCGTGATGAACACGGACAACATGGCGATCTCGGGCGAGACGATCGACTACGGGCCCTGCGCGTTCATGGAGGCCTACGACCCGGCGACGGTGTTCAGCTCCATCGACCAGCACGGCCGCTATGCCTTCGGCAACCAGCCCGCCATCGCGCAGTGGAACCTGGCGCGGCTGGCGGAGGCGCTGCTGCCCCTCATCGCCGACGACCCCGACCAGGCGGCCATCGCTGGCGATGGAGGTACTGAACGCATTCCCGGCGCAGTACCAGGGGCACCTGCTTCGCGGGCAGCGCGCCAAGCTCGGCCTGCGCCGGGACGAGCCCGGTGACGATGCCGAGGACGAAGCCCTGGCCGAGATCTGGCTCGCGCTGCTGCAGGCCGGGCGCGTGGATTTCACGCTCGGATGGCGGCAGCTGGCGGATGCCGCGGCGGGCGACGAGGCACCGCTTCGGGCGCTGTTCGCCGATGCCCGGGCGCTGGACGAGTGGCTTCCGCGGTGGCGGGAGCGTTGCGCGAGCGAGGATCGCGGCGAGGGAATGGACTCGGCGACGGCGGGCGTGGAGCGGGCCGAGCGCATGCGCCGCGTCAATCCCTGGGTGATCCCCCGCAACCACCGCGTGGAGGAGGCGCTGGCGGCCGCGTCGAACGAGGATGACTTCGTGCCGTTCGAGCGGCTGCTCGATGCCCTCAGGCGGCCGTATGACGAGGCGCAAGACCTGGCGCCTTACGCGGAGCCGGCACCGGCTGCCGTGACCGCCTGCTACCAGACCTTCTGCGGGACCTGACCGAGCCCCCTACTCCCCGTTCCTCGGCAGCGTCACCACGACGTCGAGCCCGCCCAGCGGACTGTCGCGCAGGCCGACCTGCCCGCCGTGCAGCTCCACGATGCGCGAGACGATGGAAAGCCCGAGCCCCGCGCCCTGCCCGGGACCGTCGCGGAAGAAGCGCTCGAACACGCGCGAGCGCATCTCCGGGGGCACGCCGGGACCGCTGTCCTGGACGTGCAGCTCCACGGCTCCCGGCACCGCGTCGAGCCACACGCGGACCTGGCCGCGCTCGGGCGTGTGCCGCACCGCGTTGCTGATGAGGTTCTGCAGCAGGATCTGCAGGCTGGCCTCGTCCGCCCGCAGGTGGAAGTCCTGCCCTTCGTCGACCTCGAGGGTGAGCTCCTGCCCGCGGTCGAAGGCCATCGTGCCGATCTCCGCGATCTCGTTGCGCACGACGGCCGCCAGGTCCAGCCGGTCCGCCTGGAGGCGGACCGCGCCCGGCTCCAGCCGCGCCAGCGCGAGCAGCTGCTCGACCAGCCGCGTGGCGCGCACGACGCTGCGGTCGAGCTGCTTGAGCGCCAGCTCGCGGTCGGCCGGATCGGGCGCGCGCACCGCGTTGTCGGCCTGCAGGCGCAGCACGGCGAGCGGCGTGCGCAGCTCGTGCGCGGCGTAGGACAGGAAGCGCTTCTCGCGGTCCAGCAGCTCCGTGACCTGCATGAGGAGCCGGTTGAGCGAGGCGACCGCGGGCTCGAGCTCGTCGGGCAGCCGCTCCAGCAGGAGGGGCGAGAGGTTGTCCGGATCGCGGGACTTCAGCAGCTGCGCCATCCCCTGCAGGGGCCGCAGGCCCCAGCCGACGGCGAGCCACACCAGGAGCGCCAGGACCGGAAGGCCGACGAGCTCCGGCAGCATGCTGCGAAAGGCGATCTGGCCCGCAAGCTCGTCGCGCACGTCGGCGCGGTCCCCGACCAGGATCCAGTGCCCGCTGCGCGGGATCGTCCAGCAGGAAGACGTTCCAGCGATCGCCGAGGATCAGCGCCTCGTGATAGCCGGCCGGGACGCCCAGCAGCGCGGCCGTGGAGGAGACCGGGCGCTCCGCGCGCCGGGCTCGCCGGCAGTCCGGGAGCGCTCGATCCGCACCTCGCGGAAATCGCCGAGCGGAATGCTGGCCGAATGCAGCAGCGCGACGCCCTTCGCGTCGAACACCACGAAGCCCAGCTTGCCCTCGTACTCGTGGGCGAAGCGCTGCGCCTGCTCCCGGCCCGTCCTCCGGCGCGGCCCGGTTCAGGGCCGACTGCACGGGCCGGCGCCCCTCGCCGCCCACGTCCAGGCTGGCGATGCCCGCGAGCAGGCGCGCGGACTGGGCGAGCTGGGCGTCGAAGACCTCCTCGACCTCGTGCTCGCCGTCGCGATAGCTCCACACGGCGAGCACCGCGAGCGAGAGCGCGAGGACGCTCATCACCAGCAGCAGGATGCGGCTGCGGATCGAGTTCGTCACGCCTTGTCGATCCGGTAGCCCACGCCGCGCACGGTCTTGATGAGCTCCGGGAAGAGCTTCTTGCGCAGGTGGTGGATGTGCACGTCGATGGCGTTGCTCTCGGCCACCTCGTCCCAGCCGTAGAGCGCCTGCTCCAGCTTCTCGCGCGTGAAGACGCGGCCGGGCTGGGAGAGCAGCTGGTGCAGGAGGAGGAATTCCTTGCGCTGCAGGGCGACCGGGCGGCCCTGGTAGCTCACCTCCTGGCTGACGGGATCGAGCCGGACGTCGTGGAATTCGAGCGCCGGCTGCGGCCGCTTCAGGCTGCGGCGCAGCAGCGCCCGCAGGCGCGCCTTCAGCTCGTCGACCTCGAAGGGCTTGACCAGGTAGTCGTCCGCGCCCGCGTCGAGGCCGGCGATGCGGTCGGTGGTGGCGTCGCGCGCCGTGAGCACCAGCACCGGCACCGCGTTGGCCGCGCCGCGCAGGCCGCGCAGCACCTCCAGGCCGTCCATGCGCGGCAGGCCGAGGTCGAGGATCGCGATGTCGAAGCTCTCCTGGCGCAGCGCGCCCAATCCGGCGACGCCGTCGCGCACCCAGTCCACGGTGTAGCCCTCGGGCTTGAGGGCGATGCGAATGCCCTCCCCGAGATCCTCGTCATCCTCGACCAGCAGGAGCCGCATGCCGCTCAATCTCCCTGGGGCCGAGGGACCGGCCCCTAGTCCAGCTTGGCCTGCACCGCCTTCAGCAGTTGCCGCGCTTCCTCGCGCCGGCCGGCATCCGCGCTCACGCGGGTCGGGCGATCGGCCGCGGCCAGCGCCTTCTCCAGCGCCGCCTTGGCCTCGCGGTAGCGCTTCTTGCGGGCCAGGAAGTCGCCGTAGAAGTAGTTCGGGTCGATGCCGTTCGGATTGATGGCGAGGGCCGTCTTGAGCATCGACTCGGCCTTCTCGTCGTCGCCGAAGGCGATGGGCCAACCCGGAACCTGATAATACAGGCTGCCGAGACTGGTGTAGGCGGAGCCATCGAGGGCCTTGGCGTCGAGCTTGAGGGCCTGCTCCAGCTCGCTCTTCGCCTGCTTCACGAGGTCCAGCGCGCCGAGCCCGCCCTTGGCGCCGGCCCAGGTGCTGAGCACGATCCCCTTCCAGATGCGCAGCTCCGCGGCCTGCGGCTCGGCGGCGATCGCGCGCTCGGCCTGCTGGGCGAGGTCGGCGAACGCGCCCTCGCGCTGCGCGGCGGGCGTCTGGTAGTTGATCTCGGCCCAGCGCCCCTGGATGCGCTCGAGCTGGGTGCGGCTCGCGTCGGTGAGCGCGAACGCGGGGAGGCTGGCGAGGGCCAGGAGGCCCAGGGTGAGATTGCGAAGCGGCTTCATGCGGACTCCTTGGGAAGGTCGTGACGGGCGAAACGCTGGATGGTGGGCAGTTGCTTGCGCAGCGCCTGGTCGACGATGCGCGGCCAGAGGCCGTTCAGCTTGACGAAGAGCTTCTCCGGCCAGCCGAGGTAGAGCTCCTCGCGCTCGCGGCGGATGGCCCCGATGATCTGCGCGGCGACCTCGCGGGGCGGGTCCATGGCGACGTTCAGCTCGTCGTTCATGGCCACCACGGGCGCGGCGTTCATGGACGTGCGCGTGGCGCGCGGCGCGACGTACAGCACCTTGATGCGGCTGTCGGCCAGCTCGCGGCGCAGCGCCTCGGAGAAGCCGCGGATGGCGAACTTGCTCGCGCAATAGGCGGTGAACCCCGGGTAGCCGATCGACCCGAAGGTGGAGCCCACGTTCACCACGAGCGCCGTCTGCGCCTGGCGCAGCCACGGCAGCATGCGGCGCGTGAGCTGCATCGTCGCGGTGACGTTCATGGCGAGGAGGTCGGCGATGGCTTCCTCGTCCTGCCGCTCCAGCAGCGCGAACTGGTTGACCCCGGCGGCGTTGACCAGGCAGTTCACGCCGCCCAGCCGGCGCACGGCCGCTTCCACCGCGTCGCGCCCTTCGCGCGTGCGCAGGTCGGCCTGCACCACGGTCACCTGCCCCGGGAAGCGCTGCGCCAGCGCGGAAAGCGCGTCCGCCTGGCGGCCCGCGAGGAGGAGCTTCGCTCCCCCCGCGCACAGCCCTTCGACGAGCGCCTGGCCGATGCCGCCGCTGGCGCCGGTCAGCAGGATTCGGGTGTCGGATAGTTGCATGGCGTGCCCTCAGTGCGTGACGGGAATCGTGCGGAACATGTCGCCGTACAGGCGATACACCACGCGCGCGGTGTGCACGACGGCCGCCCGGTCGTCGTCGCTGTCGAGGCGGGACATCAGGCCCTCGAACGTCTTCATGTGCTCGATGTCGAGGCTGCCGTGCGAGGTGAGGTAGCTGAAGGCCTTCGCGGGGAGCCCCAGCCTTTCCTGGATGATCCCGGCGGCCCGCGTCGCGAGGGCGATGCTCGTGCCCTCGAGCACGTTCACCATGCCGAAGAAGCTCACCGGGTTGTGGCGCTCGATGCGGTCGTAGACGTAGCTCACCATCAGCTCGGTGGGCAGCGCGGGGCTGCCCCTGCGGACCGCCTCCGCGTCGCCGCCGCTCGCGGCGATGTCGTCGAGGATCCACTGCTCGTGGCCCGTCTCCTCCTCGATGTACTCGGCGACCGCGTCCCGGAGCCAGGAGAGGCGCTCGGGCAGGCGGGCGCCGCAGGCCATGAGCAGCGGCACGGTGTGCTTCACGTGGTGGTAGGCCTGCGTGAGGAAGGCGACGTAGCTTTCGCGGCTCACGACGCCGGCCATGGCCTGGCCGATGACGGGCGCGGAGAGCAGGTAGTCGCGATCGCCGGCGGTCTGTTCCTGGAGTTGCGCGAAGAAGGTCATGCGGTTGCCTCGTGGTTTCGTTCGGGTGCCGGCGATTCGCCGGCGAAGGGATAGGCCTGGAGGATGGCCGCGCGGCGCAGGCGGCCGTTGGCCGTCGCCAGCCCGTTGGCCGCGGTGAAGGGCTCGCGCGCCCTCACCCACTGGTGGACGCGGGCGTAGTCCGGAAGGCGCGCGTTCACCTCGCCGACCGCCGCGTCGATCTGCGCGTCGGTGACCGCGGCGATCGCGCGGCACCAGGACGGCGACGTTCTCGGCGCGCGCCTCGCCGTGCAGCCACGCCTGGGCGATCGGCGCCTGCTGCGCGAGCTCGGCCTCGACCCACTCGGGGTTCACGTTGCGGCCGTACGCCGTGACGAACATGTGCTTCTTGCGCCCGTCGAGCGCGAGGAAGCCGTCCTCGAAGCGCCCCAGGTCGCCGGTGGCGAGCCATTCGTCGCGCAAGCGGCGCTTCGCCGAGGTAGCCCAGCATCCGCGGGCCGCGCACCAGGACCTCGCCGTCGCCGGCCAGGCGCACCTCGAGGTGCGGCAGGGGCGCTGCCCACGGTGCCGATGCGCCGCGCCTGCGGCGTGTTCAGGCAGACCACGGACGAGCATTCGGAAAGGCCGTATCCCTCGTAGACGGGCAGGCCGCAGCGCCTCGGCACGCTCGCAGCAGTTGCGGCGTCACGCGCCCGCCGCCGACGGCGACGAAGCGAAGGCTCTCCGGCAACGCGAAGCCGCGCTCCGCGGCGCCGACCAGCGCGAGCAGGAGCTGCGGCAGCAGGATGATGCTGTGCGGCTGCGTGGCCGCGAGCGTCCCGAGAAAGCGCTCGAGGTCGAGCCCGCTCGCGCCCTGCAGGCCGATCTCGCTCATCGGGCGCAGCTCGATGCGGGCCCCGGCCAGCAGCGGCGCGTAGATGCCCGCGACGTTCTCCAGCAGCGTGGCGAGCGGGAGCACGCAGAGATGGCGCCGGACGTCGACCGGGGCGCTCGCCTGCCACAGGCTGCTCGCCACCGCGAGCTGCGCCTCGGCGCCCAGGCACACGCCCTTGGGATGGCCCGTGGTGCCCGAGGTGTAGGTGATCTTGCGGGTTCCCGCGGGAAGCGCCGGCGCGCCGTCCACCTCGCGCCGCCAGACTCCGGGCGATCGCTCGACGAAGCCCTCCACGCCCGCGGGCGGGGGCGCCTCGCCGATGAAGGTGTCGACGCCGGAGCTCGCGAGCACGTGGCGCTGCTGCTCCTCGGAGAAGAAGCCCGGAACGGGCACGCAGACGCGCCCGCTGAAAAGGAGCGCCAGGTCCCACGCCACCCATTCGACGCCGTTGTCCAGCGCCAACGCGACCCGGGACGAATCGAGGTCGTGGAGGACGGCGGTGCAGCGCGCGATCGCCTCCCCGAGACCCGCATAGGTCACGACGAGGTCGCCTTCGCTCAGCGCGGGGCGTTCCGCGTGGGCGCGCAGGGTGCCGCGCAGCGCGTCAAGGGCAGGCGGCATGTGCCGGCACCCATTGCGGGAACGTCCCCGTCTCGCTGGCGTCGCGAAGGACGCCCTGCCGCGCGAGCTGGCGGTAGCCCTCCGGAATCCTGCCGACCATGACCTGGGGCCGGCAATCGTAGTAGCGCCCCCAGTCGGAAATCTCCGGCCCCACGCGCGCCGGATCGGCCGGGCCCAGCCTGTGGAGGGAGAGACCGAGGCGACGGAAGCTGTTGAGGAGCGCGGGCGTGCCCGTGAACGCGACCCAGCGAAGGCCCCGCCCCGAGAGCTTCTCGGCCAGGGAGACGATGAGCCGCCGCGCCGTCCCCTGCCCGTCCGCGGCGAGGTTGCCGACTTCGACGATCTCGCTCCGGTCGGCGGCCCCGTCGCAGCGCAGGCCGATGGCCTCCTCGATGGGATGGTCGAGGTAGCGCTCGAGGAACAGCGGGCCTTCCTGCGCGTGGCGAAGCCCCACGGCCCCGTGCAGGCTCCCGTCGGACGCGTGCAGCCCGAGCAGGCAGGGCATGAAGCGCGTGACGCGGGCGTCGTGCTGCTCGGCGAAGCGGCGGCGGATGAAGGCCTCCACCACGAAGCGCTGGTGGCCCGGCGCGGCCGGCACGAGGCGCAGGCCCGGCTCGGACCCGCGATCGAGGGGCGCGAGCGCCTCGCCGTGGAACCCGTTCAGCTTCTGCGCCGTGGCTTGCATGGATCGGTCCGATGGATGAGTCGGAGCGATCCTAGCGAGCCATCATTAGCGGAACGTTAAGCGGCCGCGCTTTTCTCCCCTCTCCCTTGGGAGAGGGGTCGGGGGTGAGGGTGCCTTCTACTCCCCTCTCCCTTGGGAGAGGGGTCGGGGGTGAGGGTGAACCGCGCACGCTGCCAGTACCCTCCTGTCGTCGCCACGTCACATCATCGCGGCATCATGCAGCCATCCGCTCGAGGCCAACCCCATGACCGCCTATTCCCTCTCCTCCATGATCTGCCCCGTCGGCGCCCGGGGACATCGAATCGTCGTCACCGCCATCGCGGGCAACCGGAGCGACCACCAGGAGGTCGCCATCGAAATCCCCTCGACGACCTACGAGGCGGAGCGTCGCCGGGCCGAGCTGCTCGCGCTCGTGGAAAGCCACCTGCGCGACCGCGGCCACGACGTCGTCGACTGCTGCGAGGACTAGCCGCTAGCGGCCGGGGACGGAAGCCCCGCCCGCGCCGAGTATGCCTTCGAGGCCCTGGACGTCGAGGATGGAGATATCCCTCTTCCGCACCTCGATCAACCCGTCCCTGTGGAGCGTGGAGAAATGCCGGCTCACCGTCTCGAGGCTGAGGCCGAGGTAGCTTCCGATTTCGGCGCGGGTCATGGACAGGCGAAACGTGGCTCCGGAATAGCCGCGGCGCAGGAATCGCCTGGAGACGTCGAGGAGAAAACCGACCAGACGCTCCCTGGCGCCCATCGTGCCAAGCATCATCATGGTGACCTGGCTGCGCGAGATTTCGCTGCCGAGCGCGGAGAGCAAGCGGCGATGCAGCGAAGGGACTTCCCTCGCCATCGTCTGGAGCACTCCATGCGGCATGGCCCAGACGTTGCTGGACACCAGCGCCATCGCGCTCACGGTGTAGCAACCGCTCCCCAGTCCGTCCATGCCGAGAAGTTCGTCCGGCATGAAGAACCCCGTGACCTGCTCGCGGCCATTTCCGTCCGCGAAAGTCGTCTTGAAGAGGCCGCTGTGAATGGAATAGATGCAATTGCACTTGTCGCCCGGGCCGAACAGTCGCTCACCGGCCCTGAGGACGCGGCGCGCGAAGACGACGTTCTCGAAGTGCTCGAGGTCCCCGGCGGGCAGTCCCGCCGTAAGGCCCGTTGCATGAATGTTGGATTTCGCGCGGGGACGGTCGACGCTGCGCGCGACGAAGGAGGTCGCCACCTGGCGCGGGACCGGGGGTTCCGCTCGACCCCTCGCTGTCATGTTCGAACTCAAGGTGCCCTCTCTTCCTGCATCGGGCGCAACGACGATTCAAGACGTCAATTCGCCGGGAAACGTCGAGCCGACCCGACAATGCGTTTGGGCGTCGACGGCCGTCTGTGCGCTACCGCACCTTGAGCGCCCGGCCGCGCAATCCGGAACGGGCGATGGCTACTGCGAGGGCATTTCGGGGAAGACCGGCAACCCGTCGTCGGCGCAGGACCAGCCCGCGCGAGACCCGGAGAAGATGCGCGCCTGCGGCTTGATCGGCGCCTCGTCGTCCAGGGAACCGGCCGGGATCAGGACGACGTCGGTGCCGGGCGCCTGGCGCGGCAGGCGGCTGCCGCAGGTGGCGCAAAACTGGTTGGTGAACCGCTTCGCCTCGGGCGGCTTGAACGAGCGAACCTGCTCCTCGCCCTGGAGCCACCGCAGCTCGCCCGGCTGCAGGAAGAGGTTCGAGGCGTGCCCCGTGCCCGTGGCCTTCCGGCATCGCGAGCAGTGGCAATGGAGGAAACGCTTCGCCTCGCCGGTGACTTCGTACTTCACGGCGCCGCACAGGCAGCTTCCCTTCAGGGTGGTCTGGGTCATGGGGCCTCCGGCTGGATGGTCGGCTGACATGATACGAAAGCGGGCGCTCACCGTACGGATTTCGCTTTCGGATCAGTGACTTTGCAAGGGCTGCACCGTCATGGTGCAGCGCACAAAAAGAAGGGGCAACTTTAGAGCAATTCCTCCTATGACTCCCCGTATAATGGCGACCTTTTGTGCAGCGCAGCATCGCCGTGAGTTTCCGGCCCATTGCGCAATCCAAGGAGGTGTCCTTTGCAAGCCCGAATACGGACTTCGTGGGAAAGCTTTGCCCTGGCGATCGGCCTGCTGGGTGTCGCCCTCGTGGCGGCGCCGATGACCGCGGGAGGTGGCGTCGGCTTCGCCGGCGCGCTTGCCGCCGCGGAGCAGGAGACCCTGACCATCGTGCTGGCCACGCCCGCCCGCCCGCGCGCCGCATCGATTCGAGCAGCCGATCCGGACCTCGACCTGCCCTCCGCGGCGGACGTGCGCAGGTTCGGCCCCATCGTCGCGCGCGCAGCCCGCGCGCACGGCGTCGATGAAGCGCTGGTCCACGCGGTGATCTTCGCCGAGTCGTCCTACGACCCGGACGCGATCTCGCCCGCCGGCGCCACGGGCCTCATGCAGCTCATGCCCGCGACGGCCGCGCAGTACGGGGTGCGCGACCTCTTCGATCCGGCGCAGAACGTGAGCGGCGGCGTGCGACTTCTACGCGACCTGCTTGCCCAGTTCGACGGCAACGTCGAGCTGGCGCTCGCCGCCTACAACGCGGGCGCCGGTGCCGTGATCCGGGCGGGCAATCGCGTCCCGCCGCGCCCCGAGACGGTGGCCTACGTCCCGAAGGTCATCGACTACTACCGGCACTTCCAGACGCTCAAGGGCTGACGTTCTCCCCTCTCCCTTGGGAAGCGCTTTCTCCCCTCTCCCTTGGGAGAGGGGTGGGGGTGAGGGTCCCGGAGGAACGCTGGCGGAACGCCCCCCTGCGTAGGGTTCGCACTGGCTTAACCAACCCGAGAGGACCCCGCCATGAACACCGCAGTAGCAACACCCGTCGCGACCCCCAACATCGCCGCGATCAAGCAGCGCCAGCAGGCCACCTGGGCCAGCGGCGACTACGCGGTCGTCGGCACCACCCTGCAGATCGTCGGCGAATCGCTCGCCGAGGCGGCCGACGTGCGCGCCGGGGACCGCGTCCTCGACGTGGCCGCCGGCAACGGCAACGCCACGCTCGCCGCGGCGCGCCGCTTCGCCCGCGTCACCTCGACCGACTACGTCCCGGCCCTGCTCGACAAGGGCCGCGAGCGCGCCCGCGCCGAAGGGCTCTCCGTGCAGTTCCAGGAGGCCGACGTCGAAGCGCTTCCCTTCGCCGACGGCTCGTTCGACGTGGTGCTCTCCACCTTCGGCGCCATGTTCGCGCCGGACCAGGAGCGCACCGCGCAGGAGATGATGCGCGTGCTGCGCCCCGGCGGCCGCCTCGCGATGGCCAACTGGACGCCCAACGGCTTCATCGGCCGCCTGTTCAAGACGATCGGCGCCCACGTGCCGCCCCCGGCCGGAATCAAGCCCCCGCCGCTGTGGGGCACCGAGGCGCGCCTGGCCGAGCTCTTCGGCACGCAGGCGAAGCAACTGCGCTGCGAGAGGCGGCACTTCAACTTCCGCTACCTCTCGGCCGCGCACTGGGTGAAGGTGTTCCGCGAAGTCTACGGCCCGACGCACAAGGCGTTCGCCACCCTGGAGCCGGCCGACGCCGCCACGCTCGAGCGCGAGATCATCGCGCTCCTCGAGGCGATGAACGTCGCCGGGCCCGGCTCGCTCGTCGTCCCCAGCGAGTACCTCGAAATCGTCGTCACCAAGAAGTGAAAGGACCCAAACGATGAAACCCCTGAATTCGATGCTTCCCCTTGCCGCGGCCCTCGCCCTGGCGGCCTGCGCGAGCGACCCGATCATCCCGGACACGCTGGACCCCGGCCCGAACGAGACGCTCGCCATGGTCGTGCCGGCGAAGGGCGTGCAGATCTACGAGTGCCGCGCCAGGAAGGACGCCGCGTCCTTCGAGTGGGCCTTCGTCGCCCCCGACGCGGAACTCTTCGACGCGCGCGGCCACCAGATCGGCCGCCACGGCGCCGGCCCCTACTGGGAGGCCAACGACGGCAGCCGCGTCGTGGGCACCCTGAAGGCGCGCGCCGACGCGCCGGCCGCCGGTTCCGTCCCGTGGCTGCTGCTTTCCACCAAGGGCACGGGCGCGGCCGGCTCGTTCAGCAAGGTCTCGAGCATCCAGCGCGTGGACACCTCGGGAGGCATGCCTCCCTCGTCACCCTGCACGCCGGATCTCGCGGGACGGCAAGCGCGCGTGCATTACGTCGCCACGTATCGCTTCTTCGTCGCCAACTAGGGAAGCGTTCCCGGCATCCCGGTCAGGAGGGGCCCAGCTGCGCCTTGATGTCCGGGAAGCCCATCAGCTTCAGCAGGAAGTAGTTGGCCGCAGCCTCGCCGGGATCGTCGGCAATGGTGACGATCTCGGCGTAGCGCGTCAGGCCCGCCTTCGCGAGAGTGCCCCAGATGTCGTTGGCGGCCTTGGGCGTGCCGTTGGCGTTCACGAGGTCCGTGTAGGGGACGTGGATGACCTTCCCCTCGGGGACCTTCGCGGGAAGCGCCTTGCCCGAGGCGAGGTAGACCTTGGGATAGAGCCCCTTCGCGCCCTGGGCACCATCGAGCGCGATGCCTTGCCGGAGATTGACGGGGTAGGCGCGGGGCGCGGGCATGAGGCCCGGCGGATTCTTCTTCGGATCCGCCGCGTCCGCCTCCTTGATGAGCGGAAGGCCGGCGAATCCCCAGTCGTCCACGGATTCGGAAAGGACGGACACCCTCGCCTGCCCCAGCTTTTCCAGCATCAGGAAGGCGAGCGCGGAATCGGGGTTGATCCCACCCTCGGAGACGATCACGGCCTCGTGCGCCGCGTCGACGCCCGCGGCCCCCAGCGCCTCGGCGAGCTTCGCGGGCGAGCCGAGATGGCGGCGGAACACCTCCGCGGGAACGTTGATGGCGAAGGGCACGTGCGACTGCTTGAACGCGGCCGCCTGGCGCACGTCGACGACGCTGAGCCGCGCCACGCCGAACATGCGCATCATCTGGCTGCCCCAGCCGCTCACCCACAGCTTGTCGCGCGTGAGGTTGGGCGCGTCGTAGGTCCAGAAGGGCAGCCCGCGGTCGTCGCGCAGCCACTCGAGCTGGGAGCCCTTGTAGAGCTTCACCGTGGGATAGTCCGCGAGGAACTTGGCCGCGAAGAAGGGCACGCTCGCCGCGATGCCGCCACCGCAATGCGCGTGCACCTGCTGCCCGGGCCGCACGCCCAGGTAGGCCAGCATCCGCCGGATCTCCTCGGGCGACTTGAAGGTCTTGTCCGCGTTGAAGTAGTCCGCCGCGGGCGTCAGGATGGCGTTGGGGACGTGGCCGGCGCGGTCGAAGAACTTGGCGCCGCCGAAGTGCTGGGCGGGCTCGAGCGCCTCGAGGAGCGCGTGGTTGGCCGGGTCGCCGGAGGCCGCGAGGAATTCCGGCAGTTGCACGCGCGCTTCCGGCCGCAGGGTCGTCACGCGGTAGTTGCCCGCCTTCGGCGCGGGCGTCTTGTCCTGGGTGAGCGCGCCGCCTCGGCCTTCCACTTGGCGAGGCCCCCGTCGAGGACGCCCATGTTCTCGAGCGGAAAGCCGTGGAGGTAGAGGTCGTAGAAGAGGTTGGTCGCGAGGTAGGTGCCGCCCTGGTCGTAGAAGACGACCTTCCTGCCCTCGCTCACGCCCCAGGACTGGAAGCGCTTCTCCATCTGGGCGGGGGGCAACTCGAAGCCGCCGAAGGTGAAGATGTCCACGTTCACCGCGCCGGGGATGTGGCCTGCCGCGTGCAGCCTCGCGGGAGAGGCGTCGATCAGCAGCACGTCCTCGCGGTTCAGGTTCTGGGTGAGCCACTGGACGCTCACCAGCGGACGGCTGGCGCCTTCCGCGGCCCATGCGGGCTGGGCCAGGACGAGGACACAGGCGATGAACGCGAACAACCGGTGAATCAAGTCGATATACATGTCTTTCTCCCTTAGCGGATCGCACCAGCGCGCACGGTAGACACGGGTGCTCGCGGGACGCCAGCCCCGTGCGACGAACGACGGTTTGCGCGGATGGATCACCGCCACCGCGGGCTGGAACGCGGTGGTTCGCGCGCCGTTCGTCGACTCCCCGCGTGACTCGCCCTCCCGGTTCCGTGGCCGGTCGGATCGGCCTTCCGGGCGGTTCTTACGCCCGGCATACTGCATGCTCACGATGACTTCCGACACCACTACTCCGAAGCGCCGCGGCCTCGCCTTGATGCTGGGCTGGCGGCGCATCGCGCTCGCGCTCGGCGCGTCCGCCCTGATGGGCCTCATCCTCAGCCCCGCCTTCGTCGCGACCACGTCGGCTCTCCAGGTGATCGGCCGCGAAATGGTGGTCGGGATGGCCGTCCTGGTGGCCTTCGGGATCTTCGAGCAATGGCCCTCGCGCCTGCCCCGTTGGCTCGCCCGCTGGGCGCTCCAGGTGCTGGCCGTGGCGGTCGTGGTGCCGCCGACCGTGTTCGCCGTGTACCTCGTGATCACGTCCGGCGATCCCGAGCCCTTCTGGCGCAACGCCAATCGCGTGAACGGCTTCTTCATGCTCACGCTGAGCGGGCTGCTGGTGGCGCCGTGGATCGCCGTGGCGGCGCTCTTCCGCCAGAGCGAGTATGCGGCGCGCAGGAAGGAGCTCGCTTTCGAGCTCGAGCGCAGCGAGCTGGAGCGCAAGGCGCTCGACTCCCGCCTGCGCCTGCTGCAGTCGCAGGTGGCGCCGCACTTCCTGTTCAATACGCTGGCGAACGTGCGCGAGCTGGTGGTGTCCGGATCGTCGCAGGCCGCCGGTGTGCTGGACAGCCTCATCGCGTACCTGCGCGCGACGTTGCCTCACCTGGACGAGCCCGCCACCACTTTGGAGCAGGAGCTGCAACTCGTGCGCGCCTACCTGGAACTGATGCACATGCGCATGCCCGACCGCCTGCAGTTCGACGTCCAGGTCGACCCCGAGGCCCTGAGGCTGCGCTGCCCGCCGACGACGCTGCTCACGCTGGTCGAGAACGCCGTGCGCCACGGCATCGATCCGAGCGAGGAAGGCGGCCGGATCGAGGTCCGGGTAGGCGTGCGGGATGGGCGTTGCCACGCCGAGGTGATCGACACCGGCGTGGGCCTGCCGAATGCCGGTGAAGGGCCGGGCACGGGACTTTCGACGTTGCGCGAGCGCCTGCAACTCGTGTTCGGGAACGATGCCCGGCTGCGGATCGCCGCGCTCGCGCCCCACGGCGCGCGTGCCGAGGTGGATTTTCCGGCACAAGCGAGCCCGGCATGACGGGGCGACGGCCGAAGGCGCTGGTCGCCGACGACGAACCCCTGCTCCGCAAGTCGCTGATGCGAATGCTCGGCGAGTCCTGGCCCGAGCTGGAGGTCGTGGCGCAGGCCCGCAACGGCCGCGAAGCGATCACGCAGTTCGAGGCGCTGCAGCCCGACATCTGCTTTCTCGACGTGCACATGCCGGGCCTGTCGGGCCTGGAGGCGGCGCGCAGGATCGGCCCCCGTGCCCATCTCGTGTTCGTCACGGCCTACGACCAGTACGCGGTCCAGGCCTTCGAGCAGCGGGCGATAGATTACCTGGTGAAGCCCCTGGACCCGGCACGCCTGGCCGACACCGTGGCGCGCCTGAAGGAACGGCTGGCCGCCGCGCAGCCGCTGCCCCCGGAGACCGAGGCATTGCTGGAGCAACTCGCGGCGCGCCTGGACAGGAAATCCGGGACGGCGCCGCTGCGCTGGATCCATGCGACCGTCGGCAATTCGCTGCGCCTGGTCTCGGTGGACGAGATCGACTACCTGCGTTCCGACGACAAGTACACGCTGGTCGCCTGGCGCGGCGAGGGGGGAAAGCCCGGCGAGGGGCTCATTCGCACCCCACTGAAGACGCTCGTGGACCAGCTCGACGCCGCGCAGTTCGTCCAGGTGCACCGCTCGGCCGTGGTGAACCGCCGCGCGATCAGCCATGTCACGCGCGACATCAACGAGACTGGGCGCATCCACCTGAAGGGCCGCGAGGAGGTGCTGCCGGTGAGCCGCAGCCGAGGGGCGCGCCGGCGGCCGTGCGCGGCGGCGGGGAACGTTGCTCGAGGTTGCGAAGGCGCAGGTGCTCGTGAAGGCGCGATCGAGCGGGCGGGCTGGGGCGTAGCGTCGCCCCCCCCAGGGTGAGCGCCCCGCGGCCCAGGGGCGCGAGGACGTTGGTGTCGAAGAAACACCTCACCGCCTGGCGCTCCGTTCGGCGAGCATCGCGTCGTAGAGCGCCTCGCGGCTCTCCTTGCCCAGCCGCTTGCCCTTGACGCCCGGATCCGCGTCGAGGCTCGCCTGAAGCTCCCGGTACCGCGCAAGCCTGTCGTCCTGGCGCCGCGCGTAGACCTCTATGGCGCGGCGGCAGATCTCGTTCACGCTGGTGCCCTCCTTGATAGCACGCACGCGGGCGGCCTGGAGGAGGGAGTCGTCGATGGAGAGGGTGACGTTGGCCATGGCAACGAACCGCCTTGAAAGTGGGACACATAACCAGTGTAGCACGGGTTATGTGTCCCGCCATGTCACACGTGCAGGATCTCGCCCTTCAGCGACCAGGCGATCGCGAGCACGTCCTTCTGCGTCTGCTCGTCCATGCGGTGCTTGCGCAGCACCGCGAGGATGTCGTCCGTCGCCGCCATGTACTCGGCCTCGTTGATGTTCATGCCGCGGTGCGTGTCCACCATGCTGCGGCCGGAGTACTGCGCCTTGCCGCCGCTGCCCGCCTCGAGGAACGCGCAGAGGTGCTTCTTGGTGACCTGGAGCTTGTCGGGCGTCTCGAGGTACGGCCGGAAGCGGGCGCTGATCGCGGGGTTCTGCATGTGCTGCGCGACGATGTCTTCGACGATGGCGTTGATGCCGGGCGTGCCGCCGAGGCGTTCGAACAGGGAAGCCGTCTGCATGGCGTTACCTCCTTGGGGTGAGAGACGCGGTTGGACGAACGTGTGCGCCGGTCAGGCGGCCGCCGTGCGGAAATAGAAGTCGAGCATCTCCATCAGCGGCGCGGGGTCGCGGCGAAGGCGCATGCGGAGCGCCGCGCCCTCCCAGCAATTCACGAGCAACTCGGCCATCTTCTGCGGGTCGGTTCCCTTCGCGAGCTCGCCGTCGTCGATCGCCTCCTGCAGCACCACGGCGATGCGCCCGGCGATCGCGTTGAAGCACTCCTCCACCTTGCGGCGGAAGTTCTCGCTCACGCCCGAGAGCTCCTGCCCCAGGCCCCCCAGCAGGCAACCCAGGTAACCCTCGCCGCGGTACTTCTGCACCGTGCCCTCGAAGAAGCCCCGCACGCGCTTGAGCGGCGGGACGCTCTTGTCGCCGAGGAAATGGTCGAGGCCCTGGTGGACCTGGGTCATGTACAGGTCGATGACCTGCAGGGCGAAGTCTTCCTTGGAGGAAAAGTGGTGATAGAAGGAGCCCTTGGGGATCTGCGTGGCTTCGAGCAGGGAGGCGACCCCGAGGTCGTTGTAGCCACGCTTCAGGAGCATGGCCATGCCCTGCTCCAGGAGCCTCTGCTGGGTGTCGTGGGACAATCCAAGCCTCCGATTAGACCGGTCGGTCTAGCGGAAATTACCCCTCGTTCGGGGGCTCGTCAAGCGTGTCTTGTTGGCCTGCGCGCGGACCTGCCGCGAATATCATGTGACGCGCCCATCCCCGGAGATCGCCCTTGAAGATGCCCTCGCTCGCCGTAGCCCTCGCCCTGGCGATTGCGCCGCTGCCCGCCTCCGCAGCCCCCGACCCGGCTCTCGAGCCCCTCGCCTTCCTCGCCGGGCACTGCTGGATCGGGACGATCCCCGGGACCGCCGACACCGACGAGCATTGCTTCGCCTGGATCTACGAGGGCCGCTACCTTCGCGACCGCCACGTCGTCCGCCACGGCGAGAAGGCCGTGTACGAGGGTGAGACGGTCTACTACTCGAACTCCGTCGCAAAACAGGTCGAGTACTTCTACATCACGGCGGCGGGCGGGCACGCCCAGGGGACGATGGTGGCGGCGGGCGATGCGCTCGAGTTCCCGGCGACCGTCATGATCAGCGGCGGGAAGTCGTTCGGCTTCCGCGGGCGATGGACGCGCGCGGGCGACGACGCCTACGAGGGAATACGAGAGCCTGTCTCCTTCTCCCTTGGGAGTACGATCTTCTCCCCTCTCCCTTGGGAGAGGGGTCGGGGGTGAGGGTCAGCCATGCCATCTCTTGCCAGGAGTCGATCAGCGCGCACGCCCTGCGGTTCGAGAAACCGCTGGCGCCAACCTACGATGACGGCGCCGGCCTGCGCATGTCGGTGGCGTTCCTCGTGGTCGGCATCGCCATGCCTTTCCTGCTGCGCTTCGCTTTCGAACTGGCCGGCGTGCGTGGATCGCCCGGCGCAAACCTGGGTTTCGTCGTCGCATGGCTGGCGGCCTTCGCGCTCTTGCATCGGTCGTTCGTGCGAGTGCCGATGGCTGCCGTCGGCCTGCGTCCGTATGTCGACTGGACGCGCCGGGAGCGGCTCTACCTTGCCCAGGTGGTTCCGCTCGCCGCGGTGGTCTTCGCCGTGCTGTTCCGTGCCCATCTCCAGGCGCTGCACGATCGGCATGGACTGGCGGGATTCCTCCTGTTCTCCGTCTTCGGCGGACTTGCCTGGGGGATTGCGCAGGAGCTCGTCTATCGCGGCTGGCTGCAGACCGAGCTCACCCGGCGCTTGGGCGCCATCGCGGGCCTTCTCGTCGCAAACCTGGTGTTCACCTTCGGGCCCCTGCACTTCGACTACTTCGGCGGGCCCGAGGGCGTGCGCTGGAGCGGGCTCGCCGCGGTGTTCGGAATCGGCCTGTTCTTCGGCATCGTCTACTCCCGATCGGGCAACGTGTGGATTCCGGCCGTCATGCACGGACTCTGGCCACTGAACATGAGCTGACGCGCGCGCGGCCGAAACGATCAGGATGATGTCGATTCGGGGCTGCCTCGTTCGTCGTAGTAGTAGAGTGCCGGATTCCGGGCCCCCGCGGCCGCGAGATCCGCCTCGACCTCCCCTACAAACCAAGGAGATACGACGATGCGATACATGATCATCGTGAAGGCCAGCCCCGAATCCGAAGCCGGCGAGTTGCCTTCCGAGGAGCGGCTGGCCGAGATGGCCACCTACCACGAGGAACTCGCCAAGGCGGGCGTGCTGCTGGACGGCTCGGGGCTGCGGGCGAGCTCCATGGGCTGGAAGGTCCAGTACCGCGGCGGCAAGCGCACCGTGATCGACGGGCCCTTCACGGAAGCCAAGGAGATGATCGCGGGCTTCACGCTCATCCAGGTGAAGTCGCCCGAGGAGGCGCTGGAGTGGTCGCGGCGCTTCCCCAACCCGCGCGGCGAGAACAGGGACTGCGAGATCGAGGTGCGGCGCATGTTCGAGCTGGAGGACTTCGGGCCGAAGGAGGCGGTGGACCGCTTCTGCAAGATCGGCATGGGCGGGGAGAAGAGCTGACCATGCGCATCATCGCCATGCACAAGACCAACGCCCACAACGAAGCGGGCCACCCCCCGCCCCCGGAGCTGATGGCCGCCATGGGCCAGCTCGTGGGTTCCATGATGCAAAAGGGCGTGCTGGTCGCCACCGAGGGCCTGTGCCCCAGCTCGCAGGGCGCGCGGCTCACCTTCCACAAGGGCAAGCGCACGGTGAGCCCGGGCCCGCTCAAGGGAGAGAACGAGCTCATGGCCGGGTTCGGGATCCTGCGGGTGCGCAGCCTGGACGAGGCCATCGAGTGGGCCACGAAGTTCGCCGAGACGATCGGCGACACGGTGATCGACGTGCGCCCGGTCTCCGAGCCGTGGGACATCGGCGCCATGCCGAAGCCCGACGGCATCACCACGATGCGCTTCATGGCCGCGAGGAAGGCGGACCGGGTTACCGAGACGGGCGCGATGCCTTCCAGGGAAGCGATGGCGCGCACCGACGCCATCCTCGAGCAGATGAAGAAGGCGGGCGTGCTGGTCGCCTCCGTGGGGCTCGCGCCGAGCTCGCACGGGGCACGCGTGCGCTTCTCGAACGGCAGCCGGACGGTGATCGACGGGCCCTTCACGGAATCCAAGGAGCTGATCGCGGGCTATGCCGTGCTCGAGGCACCGTCCACGAAGGAGGCGATCGAGCTCTCGGCGGCCTTCGCGAAGATCATCGGCGACGTGGAGATCGACTTCCTGCCGATCGTGGCAATGGAAGTCCACTAAGGGGGGTAGGCCATGCTCAAGATCGTCATCATCGTGATCGTCCTCGCCGTGATCGGGCTGCTCGTGTACGCCGCGATGCAGCCCGCGGACTTCCGAATCGAGCGCTCCACTGCGGTGAAGGCGCCGCCGGAGCGCATCTACCCGCTCATCGCCGACTTCCGCGCGTGGGCCCCGTGGTCGCCGTGGGAGAAGAAGGACCCGGCGATGAAGCGCACCTTCAGCGGGCCGGACTCGGGCGTGGGCGCGGCCTACGGGTGGGAGGGCGACAAGAACGTGGGCACCGGGAAGATGACCATCCTGGAGGCCACGGCCCCGGGGAAGGTCGTGATCAAGCTCGAGTTCCTGAAGCCGTTCGAAGCGACCAACACCGCCGAGTTCACGCTGCACGCCGCAGGGAGATTCGACCGCCATCGCCTGGGCGATGTACGGGAAGAACAACTTCCTGTCCAAGCTCATCTGCGTCTTCATGAACATGGAGAAGATGGTGGGGCCGGACTTCGAGGCGGGGCTCGCGGGACTCAAGGCGCTGGCGGAGAAGCCGGCTTCGTGAGGCCGCCGTGAGCGAGGACGCGCGGCGCGCGATCGAGGCGGTCTGGCGGATCGAGGCGGCGAAGCTCATCGCCGGCCTCGCCCGCCTCGTGCGCGACGTGGGTCTTGCCGAGGAGCTTGCCCAGGACGCGTTGGTGGCCGCCCTGGAGACCTGGCCGCGCACCGGGGTGCCGGACAACCCGGGCGCGTGGCTCATGGCGGCGGCCAAGAACCGGGCGCTGGACCAGTTGCGGCGGTACAAGATGCTCGAGCAGAAGCATGTCGAGCTCGCTGCCGAGATGGACCTGGCGCATGACATCGCCTCGCGCGACCGCTCCGAGGCTGTCGATGCTGCGCTGGATGACGAGATCGGGGACGATCTGCTCCGGCTCGTCTTCACGGCGTGCCATCCGGTGCTCTCGCCCGAGGCCCGGGTGGCGCTCACGTTGAAGCTGGTGGGCGGGCTCACGACGGCGGAGATCGCGCGGGCTTACCTCGCTCCGGAGCCCACCATCGCTCAGCGGCTGGTTCGGGCGAAGCGGACGCTGTCGGAGGCTCGGGTTCCGTTCGAGGTGCCTCGCGGGGCGGAGCTCGAGGAGCGGCTCGCCTCCGTGCTGGAGGTGATCTACCTCGTCTTCAACGAGGGATATGCGGCGACTTCGGGCGAGACCTGGGCGCGACCGGAGCTGTGCGACGAGGGGCTGCGGCTGGGGCGAATCCTGGCGGGCCTCATGCCGGACGAGCGCGAGGTGCATGGGCTCGTGGCGCTCATGGAGATCCAGGCCTCCCGGCTGCATTCCCGCGTGGGACCGAATGGCGAGCCGGTGCTGCTCATGGACCAGGATCGGTCGCGAAGTGGGATGCAGCTGCTCATTCGCCGGGGGCTCGCGGCACTCGATCGGGCGGAGTCGCTGGGCGGCACGCTGGGCCCGTACACGCTGCAGGCGGCCATCGCCGCGTGCCATGCGCGCGCGCGCGCACGCCTCGGAGACGGATTGGGCGCGGATCGCCGCGCTCTACGATGCGCTCTCGCAGGTCATGCCCTCACCCGTGGTGGAGCTGAATCGGGCGGTGGCGGTGGGGATGGCTTTCGGGCCGGCGGCGGGACTGGAGATCGTCGACTCGCTGCAGGACGAGCCCACAATGAAGGACTACCACCTGCTGCCAAGCGTACGGGCGGACTTCCTGAGAAAGCTCGGCCGGAACGACGAAGCCAACCAGGCTTGGAGGCAGGCAGCGGCGTTGGCGAGCAACGAACGCGAGCGGGAACTGCTGCTGGCACGGGCATCATCGGCACGTTGAGCTTCGACGATCCCGGAAAGACCGATTTCGGAACAGAACGGACGACCAACACCGATGGCATCGCAACCCTCGATGTCATGATGGTCCTCATGCTGCAGAATGGCGCCATGGACCTCCGCCAGAAACGTATGCGGTGATCGCAAGCCTTGCCTTGCATCCAGCCTTTAGCCATCGTGTGTGAGAGCTTTCCTCCATGCGTTTCCCAGTCGAACATGTCATTCAACTTGTCTAGCTCTGCAATCGTTTCTGGTGTGAGCTTGCTGTTTGGACCAGTCATGTACTCGCGAACCTGACGCTCTGTGCTTACACGGAGTTTCTTCGCGGCCTTTCGGGTCAAAGTTAGCGCCTGGAACTACGCCGTAGATGCTGTAGAAGTCCGTCATCTTTTGCAGGGCGGCGGAGCAGAGAACTGCCGTGTCGAAGACGTTTCGAAGCAAGGTGTAACCCTGGTGTGGGTATCCCTCAATCGCTACGCGCTCCGCGCCGCATACCGTTGCAAAGCAGTTCGCTACGTGCGGTATGAAAAGTGCATAGAACTCGGACAGTGGCTCTTTGATCTTGGGTCTAGATTCAGTGTTGATTAGCTCGACGGTTTCGAGAAAGAAGCACTTGAATGCATCGGAAAGATGTTGGTATCCGTAGAAGCGAACGCTTGCATCAGCGTGTTCCTGTTCTGCGACGAACAGCAAATGCGTTCGCCCGAACGGCTTGCCGTCATGTTCCGAAATTGCGGCGAGCCGCTTTTGAAACTCTTCGATGCCTAGGGCCATTGGGGACTAAGCCTTTCGTTCCTGGTCGTTGTTTGCGTCTGTGACGTTCGTGGATTGCACAATTTCGACAGCCCGTTTAACGGCTTCGGCGAATTCCGCCAAAGAGCAGAAAGAAATAATTCGCTGCGGCGCGAGCCATCCCGACTGAATGCCGATCACGCCATAGTTCACCTTGACTTCTTCTGGGTGGTTCTCCAGTCGGACAGCAAAGATAGGGCCGCCGCTCATGCCATCAATGTCCGTGGTCGTGACCGATGAAGGATCGTCGGGCGGCCGTATCCGCGCGAAGGTACGACGCTCGACAGTGGTCACTTCGGGCGGGGCAGCGGTCGGAATCAGCGGGATTAGGACGCCCCTGAACGCGATCTTGCTTCCCCTTCTGATGACGTTCTCTTTGGGTATACCGGCAAGAACCCAATGCGGCCGTTCTGGTTCGTGAATCGGTTCAAGCCAGGTATGCTCGCCTAGCGCCTTAACCCCCCCGGCGATTAGCTGCTGAACTATCAAGTCAGGGATGGGCCACGCTGCGTAGTCTGTACCGCCTGGATCGCCTTCTAGTACGACCCATTCCGCCATTTCGAAGGGAATAGGAACGCCGAAGTCCCACTTACTTCCGGCCGCCTTATCCCCAAGCCGGAACCATTCAACTAGGTATCCAGCTGCCTGTGCGTCTTTGATGCCGTTGATGACGTGGCCTGCGGTTATCAAGAACCATTGGCCCGCCGCTTCAATCACAAAGGCGGTAAATACATGGGTTGTCGCTTCTGCGGTGGGCTTCGCTGGTGGAGTCGCGCGACAAATGAGCGCGACCAGGTGCTTGCCCGCCGCTTCTGTATAGAAAAGCTCGCCGTAATTGATTTGTTCAGTCATCGCGCGCAAGGATCGCGATCGAGGTCGGAAAACGCTCATCGCTGGATCCTGTCAGTGCGGCCGAGGCCGAATGCGCGCTTGGCGATCTGTTTCGCGACCGGATGGAATTCGCCAGGGCCGGTCCCTTGTTCCAGAGTGGACTGGAGACGATCCAGCGCCACCGGGACCCGGACGAAACCGTCCTCGGCATGTGCCTGTATAGATCTGCCATGCTCGACCAGGACCTGATGCGCAGCGCCGCGGCCGAGGACAAGTTCCGGCGCGCTCTCGTAATCCTCGAGAAGTCGCTCGGGCCCACGCATGTCGAGTTGGGCACGTTGCACGCATTCCTGGGATCGGCGGCGCTCGACCGGCGCTCCTATGCAGAAGCGGAGGAACACAGCGCGCGCTCGTTGGCGATCTACCGTGAGCGCCTCCCGGGAGCACCGTACGCGATCACGCGTGGACGCAGCCTCGATAGCGCGGCGGAGCACCCGTATGTGGCCCACGCGCTGACGAGCCTCGGTAGCGTCTACAGCCTCCAGGGCCGCCATGACCAGGCGGAGACGCTGCTGCGTCAATCGCTCGACCTCACAAACCGCGCCGGCCGACGTGACCATCCGGCGCTGGCGCGTCAACTCCAGCGTAGGAACGCCCTGGACGCGTCTTATCCGAGCTTGGAATCGCCGTGATGATGCAGGGACGGCTGGACGAGGCCGAGCCGATGCTCGCCCAAGCGGCCGCCATCTACCGCAAGGCCTTCGGTCCTGGTTCGCCCTACGTCACGGCAGTGGAAAGGACGCAGGACGACCTGTACCGCGCCCGCAGCCGCGTCCGCTAGCGCTGCCGGCACGACGAAACGAAAACGGCCGCCTTGAAGCGGCCGTTGCAATTTCCACTCCGGCAAGGCGGCAGTTTCAAGCTCCACTCCTGCGAGAGCTTCAGTCCCAGCTCAGCGCCCCCCCCGTCTGATACTCGATCACCCGAGTCTCGAAGAAGTTCTTCTCCTTCTTGAGATCGATGAGCTCGCTCATCCAAGGGAACGGGTTGGTCGCCCCCGGGAACATCTGGTCCAGCCCGATCTGCTGCGCCCGCCGGTTCGCGATGAACCGCAGGTACTCCTTGAACATCGAGGCATTCAGCCCCAGCACGCCCCGAGGCATCGTGTCCTCGGCATAGGCGTACTCCAGATCCACCGCCTTGTGGAAGAGCTCCGTCAGCTCGCGACGGAACTCCTGCGTCCACAGGTGCGGGTTCTCCATCTTGATCGTGTTGATGAGGTCGATGCCGAAGTTGCAGTGCATCGACTCGTCGCGAAGGATGTACTGGTACTGCTCCGCCGCGCCCGTCATCTTGTTCTGCCGGCCCAGCGAGAGGATCTGCACGAAGCCCACGTAGAAGAAGAGCCCTTCCATCAGGCACGCGAACACGATGAGGCTCTTCAGCAGCTCCCGGTCCGCCTCCTCCGTCCCCGTCTTGAACGAGGGATCGGTGAGCGTCTCGATGAAGGGGATGAGGAAGTCGTCCTTGTCCCGGATGCACTTCACTTCCTTGTACGCGGCGAAGATCTCGCCCTCGTCCAGGCCCAGCGACTCCGCGATGTACTGGTAGGCGTGGGTGTGGATCGCCTCCTCGAAGGCCTGGCGCAGCAGGTACTGGCGGCACTCCGGCGCCGTGATGTGGCGGTAGGTGCCCAGCACGATGTTGTTGGCGGCGAGCGAATCGGCCGTCACGAAGAAGCCGAGGTTGCGCTTCACGATGAGCCGCTCGTCGTCGGTGAGCCCGTTCGGGTTCTTCCACAGGGCGATGTCGCGGTTCATGTTCACTTCCTGCGGCATCCAGTGGTTGGCGCAGCCCGCCAGGTACTTCTCCCAGGCCCACTTGTACTTGAAGGGGACGAGCTGGTTCACGTCCGTCTTCGCGTTGATGACTCGCTTGTCCTCCGCCCGCACGCGCGTGAAGAGGCCGTTGGCGCCCATCTCCTGCTTCGGGGCGGGGGCGGCTTGCGGCTGCGGGGAGGGGGTCACCATCTGCAGGCCCAGGCCCAGGGCGGGGCGATGGCGGGCGTGTCGTCTTCGAAACTGAGCATTGCGGTACGGCTCCTCTGGGCTCTGGCGCCTTGCGGCACCACTTTTTTTATCGGCTTTCACCCCCCGTGCCGCACCCCGGGGGGAGTAAGCCCCGGGGGCGGTGGGTGGCGATCACTTCATCACTGCTCGGCGTGGGGGGAGGAAAAGGACCCTCACCCCCGGCCCTTCTCCCAAGGGAGAGGGGAGAAACGACGCCCTCACCCCGAGCCCTCTCCCAAGGGAGAGGGGAGAAGTTCTAGGCCGCCAGGAGGGCGGCGGGAATGTTGCTGCTGCGGGCGGCGTTGGCGCGCCAGTGCAGGGCCTGCAGGTTGGTCGGATTCCGTCGAGCCGCCGACGGACTTGGGCTCGATGAAATCGAGCTCCCAGCCGAAGGGCGACTTGCGGTTGCCGTAGTCCGCCCAGCGGACCATGTTGCCCAGCCGGTCCTTGCGGAACTCCCAGGCGTTGGTGTGGCCGCCCACCGGAGAGGTGCGCGACCATGCGGCGCGCTTCAGGTCTTCGAGAAGGGTCATGTGTTGCGTCGCCATGGCACATCTCCTTTGCCTGCCGGTGATACAACCCGTTGATATTGTTGTATTTATCCAACCAGCTCCCCGTTGCTGCGCCGCTTCGGGGAAGGCACCTGAACCGCGGCAAAGGATGCTTGGGTTACGGAATCGTGTCAAGGGAAAAAGCACAAGATCTAGGGCCGCGCCACACGCAAAAGGCGTACCTGTTGTGGATCCGGTGGATTAGTTGTGGATAAGGTGGAATAAGTGGGTTAGTGGACGCTCACCCCAGCGAATGACCCTCACCCCCGGCCCCTCTCCCAAGGGAGAGGGGAGCACTTAGGCACCGTCCTCCCGCGACCCTTTCCCGACCGGCAGCCTCTAGGCGGCGGCCTTCATTTCCTCGAACTGGGCCTCTTCGCGGGTGCGCTCGGTCTTGAGGATCGCGGCGAGGCTCATGAACTCCGCGGCCAGGCCGTCGATCACGTCGTCCAGGGAGAGGAAGCCGGTGATGCGGTTCTCGGTGTCCGTCACCACCAGGCGGCGGATGCCGGCGCCGCGCATCATCTCCAGGGCCTCGTGCAGGTCGGCGGTCTCGGGGATGGTGGCGACCACGGGCGTCATCACGTCGCCCACGGTGATCTCGCGCGGCGAGATGTCCATCGCCACGGCCTGCACCACGATGTCGCGGTCGGTCACGAACCCGACCACCGTGGTGTCGTGCGGCGGGTCGCCGGTGACCAGCAATGCACCAACGTGGTACTTGTGCATCATCGCGGCGGCGTCCCGCAGGTCGCAGGCTTCGGGCACGCCGACGATCGAACGCGTGAAAACCCGATCGACTCTCATGGCGTTCTCCTCGCACCACGGGCCGCGGGCGGAGGGCCCGTACGCCGGGCGCGTTTTTAGCATGCACCCCCCTTCTTGCCCGCCGTTGACAGGGGTCAACGCGCCTTCGCTTGAGGGGCCGACGATGGTCCCATGGTTTTCGAGGACCGCATCGACGCGGCCAGGCAGCTCTGTCATGCCTTGGCAAAGTTCCGGGGCAAGAATCCCCTGGTGCTCGCCATCCCGCGCGGCGCCGTGCCGATGGGAAGGTTCATCGCACGCGAACTGGAGGGCGAGCTGGACGTCGTGCTGGTGAGGAAGCTGGGCGCGCCCGGCAATCCGGAGTTCGCCGTGGGCGCGGTGGACGAGTCGGGCTGGACCTACATCGCGGACTGGGCCGCGGAGGTCGGCGCCGGCAACTCCTACCTCGCCGACGAGACCTCGACGCAGCTCGCCACCATGCGCGCGCGCCGCGCCCTGTACACGCCCGCACGCTCGCCTATCGCTCCCGCCGGCCGCATCGTCATCGTGGTCGACGACGGGCTCGCCACGGGCGCCACCATGATGGCGGCGCTGCACTCGGTGCGCGCGAGGCATCCGGCATGGCTGGTGTGCGCCGTGCCCGTGGCCTCGCCCGACAGCCTCGAGAAGGTCCGCACGCACGCCGACGAGGTCGTGTGCCTCGACGCGCCCCTGTCATTCCACGCCGTGGGCCAGTTCTACCGCACCTTCGGGCAGGTGGAGGACCGGGAAGTCGTCGCCGCACTGGCCGGGAGGTGACTGTCATGAAGGTCGGAAATGAACGGCTGGTGAGCATCCCCTCGGGATCGGTTCTCCTGGAAGGCATGCTCGAGCTGCCGAAGGACGCCCAGGGCGTGGTGCTCTTCGCGCACGGCAGCGGCTCCAGCCGCCACAGCCCGCGCAACAACTTCGTCGCGGCGAAGCTTCGCGAGGCGGGGCTGGGAACGCTCCTCATCGACCTCCTCACGCCCGCGGAGGACCAGGACTACGATCGCCGCTTCGACATCGCCCTGCTCGTGGAGCGGCTGCACGACTCGGTGCGCTGGCTCGCGGCGGATTCCTCCACGCACGGGATGCCCGTGGGGCTCTTCGGGGCCAGCACCGGGGCGGCGGCGGCGCTGCAGCTCGCGGCGGCGGTGCCCTCGAAGGTCGCGGCCGTGGTCTCGCGCGGCGGGCGGCCGGATCTCGCGGGCCAGGTTTCGCTCGAGCGCGTGAAGGCGCCCACGCTCCTCGTGGTGGGCGGCGACGATACCGAGGTGCTCGCGCTCAACGAAGCGGCCTACGCGTACCTGCGCTGCCCGAAGTCGCTCTTCATCGTCGCCGGCGCCACCCATCTCTTCGAGGAGCCCGGCACGCTGGAGGTGGCGGCGAGCCATGCGGCGGAGTGGTTCACGCGGCACCTGGTGCCGGCGCTGGCGTGCAAGTGAACGCGGAGATTCGCGAGGCGGCGCTGGCCGCGCTCGCCCGCGGGTGGTCCGTCATTCCCGTGCTGGAGACGAAGCAAGCGTCTCCGCCTCTCGCGTGGCGAGAGATAAAATAAATAATTAATAAAGGTATGAAGATGAAGTGAAATAATCGATTCATGGCGTTCTCCTCGCACCACGGGCCGCGGGCGGAGGGCCAGTACGCCGGGCGCGTTTTTAGCATGCACCCTCCTTCTTGCCAGCCGTTGACAGGGGTCAACGCGCTTCGATTGAGGGGCCGACGATGGTCCATGGTTTTCGAGGACCGCATCGACGCGGCCAGCAGCTCTGTCATGCTTGGCAAGTTCCGGAGCAAGAATCCCCTGGTGCTCGCCATCCCGCGCGGCGCCGTGCCGATGGGAAGGTACATCGCACGCGAACTGAAGGGCGAGCTGGACGTCGTGCTGGTGAGGAAGCTGGGCGCGCCCGGCAATCCGGAGTTCGCGGTGGGCGCGGTGGACGAGTCGGGCTGGACCTACATCGCGGACTGGGCCGCGGAGGTCGGCGCCGGCAACTCCTACCTCGCCGACGAGACCTCGACGCAACTCGCCACCATGCGCGCGCGCCGCGCCCTGTACACGCCCGCACGCTCGCCTATCGCTCCCGCCGGCCGCATCGTCATCGTGGTGGACGACGGGCTCGCCACGGGCGCCACCATGATGGCGGCGCTGCACTCGGTGCGCGCGAGGCATCCTGCATGGCTGGTGTGCGCCGTGCCCGTGGCCTCGCCCGACAGCCTCGAGAAGGTCCGCACGCACGCCGACGAGGTCGTGTGCCTCGACGCGCCCCTGTCATTCCACGCCGTGGGCCAGTTCTACCGCACCTTCGGGCAGGTGGAGGACCGGGAAGTCGTCGCCGCGCTGGCAGGGAGGTGACTGTCATGAAGGTCGGAAACGAACGGCTGGTAAGCATCCCTTCGGGATCGGTTCTCCTGGAAGGCATGCTCGAGCTGCCGAAGGACGCCCGGGGCGTGGTGCTCTTCGCGCACGGGAGCGGATCGAGCCGCCACAGTCCGCGCAACAACTTCGTCGCGGCGAAGCTTCGCGAGGCGGGGCTGGGAACGCTCCTCATCGACCTCCTCACGCCAGAGGAGGACCAGGACTACGATCGCCGCTTCGACATCGCCCTGCTCGTGGAGCGGCTGCACGACTCGGTGCGCTGGCTCGCGGCCGATGCTTCCACGCACGGGATGCCCGTGGGGCTCTTCGGGGCCAGCACCGGGGCGGCGGCGGCGCTGCAGCTCGCGGCGGCGGTGCCCTCGAAGGTCGCGGCCGTGGTCTCGCGCGGCGGGCGGCCGGATCTCGCGGGGCAGGTTTCGCTCGAGCGCGTGAAGGCGCCCACGCTTCTCGTGGTGGGCGGAGACGATACCGAGGTGCTCGCGCTCAACGAATCGGCCTACGCGTACCTGCGCTGCCCGAAGTCGCTCTTCATCGTCGCGGGCGCCACCCATCTCTTCGAGGAGCCCGGCACGCTGGAGGTGGCGGCGAGCCATGCGGCGGAGTGGTTCACGCGGCACCTAGTGCGCAGCACTGGCGCTCGGCGTCAGCTTCTTTCGATAATCTCGCGGCCTCTGCCAGCGCTTGAGCGGGTTGCCGCTATCGCCCGGCCCTACTCGCGGAGTGAAGGAAGAAATGAGCTCTCTCTCCCGGAGAGGATGCATGAGCCCGTGATGTGACGCAGATGACCGGGCGCAGGGGCGAAGCGACGCGGCGGGCGAGGCCCGCGCGCTCCGTGGCCTCGGCGACCGCCTCGACGTCCTTGTAGGCGCCGGGCGCCTCCTCGGCCGCGCCGCGCATGGAGCGGGTGCGGATGATGATGCCCTGCTCGCCGAGCTGGTCGACGAGCTCGCGGCCCTGCCAGCGCTTGAGCGCGGCGTTGCGGCTCATGGCGCGGCCGGCGCCGTGGCTCGCGGAGCTGAAGGCGCGCGCTTCGCTCGTCGCGCTCCCGGCGAGGATCCACGAGCCCGTGCCCATGCTGCCGCCGATCACCACCGGCTGCCCCACGGCGCGGTAGCGCTTCGGCAGGCTCTCGTTCCCGGGGCCGAAGGCGCGCGTGGCGCCCTTGCGGTGCACGTACAGCAGGCGCTTCCTGCCCTCCACCTCGTGCGTCTCGGGCTTGCAGGTGTTGTGCGAGACGTCGAAGAGCGTCTCCACGCGCGCATCCCGGAAGAAGTGGCGGAAGACCCCGCGCGTGATGTGCGCGAGGATCTGCCGGTTGGCGAGCGCGCAGTTGGTGGCCGCGTTCATCGCGCCGAAGTACTCCTCGCCCTCGGGGGAGCGGATGGGCGCGCAGGCGAGCTCGCGGTCCGGCAGCGCGATCCCCAGGCGCGAGGCGGCCTTGGCGAGGCTCACGAGGAAGTCGGTGCCGATCTGGTGGCCCAGCCCGCGCGAGCCGCAGTGGATCGAGACGACCACCTGGCCTTCCGCGACGCCGAACGCGGCCGCGGCCTCGGCGTCGAGCACGCGGTCCACCCACTGCACCTCGAGGTAGTGGTTGCCGGAACCGAGCGTGCCCATCTCGTGCAGCTGCCGCGATTTCGCCAGGGGCGAGACGCAGCGCGGGTCCGCGCCCTTGGCGCAGCCGTCGTCCTCGATGAACTCGAGGTCCGCCTCCTCGCCGAAGCCCTCGCCCACGGCCCAGCGCGCGCCGTGCTTGAGGACGCGGTCGAGCTCGGGCACGGTGAGCCGCAGGTTGCCGCCCTCGCCCACGCCGGCGGGGATGTCGCGGAAGAGCGCGTCCGAGAGCTTCCTCGCCACCTGCAGGATCTCGCCCCGGGTGAGCGTGGTGCGCAGGCAGCGGATGCCGCAGGAGATGTCGAAGCCCACGCCGCCCGCGGAGATGATGCCCCCGTGGTCGGGATCGAACGCCGCCACGCCGCCGATGGGAAAGCCGTAGCCCCAGTGCGCGTCCGGCATCGCCATGGCGGGGCCCACGAGGCCCGGCAGCTTCGCCACGTTGCCGATCTGCTCCAGCACCTTGTCGTCCATGGCGGCGACGAGCTCGCGCGTGCCGTAGAGGCGCGCCTCGCGGCGGCCTTCGCGCGGGTCGGCCGCGAAGGACCAGGTGCAGGGGTCGACTTCCTTCAGGCGCGAGAGGTCCATGCGCGGCCCTAGACGTCCACGACGCAGCGCGCGTCCCAGCCGCCGCCGTCCTGCTTCACGGAGAGCATGGTGAGCGTGGCGCCCTTCACGTCGGTGCCGCGCTCGAGCCCTTCGCGCCACGCTTCGCCCGAGGCCGAGCCCTTCCAGAGGTCGCCCTCGCGCGAAAGCGCAAAGCGCGCGAACACGGCGCCCTGGTCGGCCGCGTGGAAGAGCAGGAGGTTGAGCCAGCGCACGAGGGCCATCTCCACGTCCTCCTCCTCGAAGTCGAAGAAGACGGTGAGGGCCGGCTTCACGGCCTTCAGGTCCGTGATGAGCGCGAACATCTCCTCGGCTGCGGCGCAGAAGGCGGCCGTGACGGTGGGCCCGCGGCCGTAGATGCCGAAGTCGGCGCCGTGCTCGAACGTGCCGCGCGCTGCGTCCACCGGCGTTCGCCCGCGGCTAGCGCCGGCGCTTGGTCTCGCGGCGCTGCTCGTTGCCGATGGCGTGGACGACGTCCTCCAGCTCCTCGGCCACGATCTCGAGCAGGTCGTCGACGGTGACGATCCCCGCGAGGTCGCCCTTCTCGGTGACCACCGGAATCCGCCGCACGCCGCTCGCGCGCATGAGCTTGAGGGTGTCGAGGCTGTCGTCGCCCTCCTTGGCGATGACGAGCTTGTCGCCCATGATCTCGCCCACGGTGACGGTGCGGTAGTCGAGGTCGCGGCCATCACCTCCACGACCATGTCGCGGTCGGTGACGATGCCCACGGGCTTGCGGCCGTAGGTGTTCTTCGCGACCACGAGGCTGCCCACGTGGTGCTCGCGCATGAGCTTCGCCGCTTCGCCGAGCAGCGTCTCGCGCCCGACGACGATTACGGTGCGGTTGCACACTTCGCCTGTCTTCATGGCGCCTCCTCGGGAGATGGCTCCCAGATCATTCTCCTCACCGTTGCGCCGTCCCGACTTGCGCGTGGTCAAGCGCATGCCCGGTACATCCGACCCTCACCCCCGACCCCTCTCCCAAGGGAGAGGGGAGAAGAGGGCCCTCTCCCTTGGGAGAGAGGGCCCTCCCGGGAGAGGGTGGGGTGAGGCGGAAAGTAACCTGGTTACGTTACAAGCCGAGCGGCGACGCTCTTCGCGGCCAGGCGCATCGCCTCGGAGGCGTCCTGCGCGTCGATGATGACGGCGGTGTCGAGCTCGTCGGCCAGCAAGGGCTCGAGCTTCTCGGCCTGCCGCTCGAGGACGGCGAGCCCGGCCTCCGACGGGTCGGCGCCCTCGCGCTCGCGCCGCACCACCCTCTCGCGCAGCATCTCCACCGGCGCCGCGCAGGCCACGAGGACGAAGGGCACGCCGTGCTCGCGCGCGAACTCGCGGAACATCTCGCGCCAGGAGCGCTTGAGGAACGCCGCGTCCACCACGACGGGGTAGCCCGCGTCGAGCACCTCGCCCGCGAGCGCCGCGAGGCGCGCGTAGGTGATGCGGTCCACCTCGGGCGCGTAGAGCCCCTCTCCGGGCGCGCTGCCGGTGCGCGCGAGGGCCTCCAGCCCGTGCAGGCGCTTCCTCTCGATGTCGGAGCGCAGGCGAACCGCGCCGAGCGCTTCCACCAGGTGGCCGGAGATCGTGGTCTTGCCCGACCCGGAAACCCCGTGCATCGCCACGAGGACGCCCGGGCGCTGCCGCGAAAGGCGCTGCGCGAGCTCGAGATGCCCGCGGCAGGCGTTGGCGGAGCGCTCGCAGTCCGCCGCCGAGATGCCGCGCTGGTGCGCGCGGATGCACGACACCTTGGCGCGCACCATGGCGCGGTAGGCGAGATAGAAGCGCAGCGTCCTGAGCCCCGCGTAGTCGCCGGTCTCGTCGAGGTAGGCGTCGACGAAGCGGTGCGCGAGCGGGTCCAGCCCGTGGTGCACGAGGTCCATCACCGGGAAGGCCACCTCGTTCATCACGTCCACCCAGCGGAACGCCTCGTTGAACTCGATGGCGTCGAAGGCCACGGGGCGGCCCTCGAGGAGCGCCACGTTGCCCAGGTGCAGGTCGCCGTGGCATTCGCGCACGAAGCCGTCGTGCTTGCGGCGCGCGAAGACGGGCTCGAGGCGGTTGAACTCCCTGAGGGTCCACGAGGCGAGCGCCTGGCGCGCTTCGCGCGTGCCCGCGGGCCCGTCCAGGAGCTCGAGCTGCGCGAAGTTGTCCACGGCCTCGGCGAGGATCTCCGCGGGCGCGCCGAAGGCCCCCTCGGCGCCCGCCCGCCCCACTTCGCCGTGGAAGCGCGCGACCGAGCGCGCGAACGCCTCCACCTGCGCCGCGGTGAGCTCGCCCGGCCTTCGCCACGCGGTCGAGGAGCGCCTCCTGCGGGAAGCGCTTCATCTTCACCGCGTGCTCGAACGCTTCGCCCTTGCCGTCCATCACCGGGTTCTCCGGCGTTCCGGTCACCGGCACGACCGCGAGATACAGCTCCGGCGCGGTGCGGCGGTTGAGCCGCAGTTCCTCCTCGCAGTAGAAGCGGCGCGCTTCCAGGGTGGAGAAGTCGACGAAGCCCAGGCTCACGGGCTTCTTGATCTTGTAGGCGTAGTCCCCGGCCAGCAGCACCCAGGAGATGTGCGTCTCGAGGAGCTCGACCTTGCCGGCGGGATGCGGGTAGGCGCCGGGCGCGAGCAGGCGCTCGATGAAGCTGGCGGTCCTCGCGGGCTGGCTCCCCTCGGGCATGGCCGCGTCCTCAGTGTTCCTCGAGGTGCGGCACGCTGTCCTCGGCCAGCGCGCTGGTCTCGGGGTCGATCCAGTCGGACACGCCGATCTCGCTCTCCACCTCGGCGAGCGCCCCGGCCGACTGCGGCTCCTCCTCGTCTTCCACGCGCTGGTCCTCGATGGCCTCGACGAGGCTCGCGTACGGGCCGGACTCGGGGCCTCCCGCGAGGGGCTGCACCCAGAATCGGCCGTCGGGACGCTCGATGACGCGGACGTCCTCGAGCTCCGCGACGATGCCGGGGACGATCTGCGGCGGATGGGGTAACGACTGGCTCCTGTTGCGGTTCACATTCCCTCCATGTTCGGCATGTCTTCGGGTACGTCCTTGGGCAATTCGGCGACCATCACGTCGGTGGTGAGGATGAGGCCGGCTATCGACGCCGCGTTCTGCAAGCGCGGTGCGCGTGACCTTGCAGGGATCCAGGATCCCCATGGCCACCAGGTCGCCGTACTCGCCGGTGAGCGCGTTGTAGCCGAAGGTCTCGGCGCCGGCGAGCACGCGGTCGAGCACCACGGAGGGCTCGTCGCCCGCGTTCGCCACGATCTGGCGCAGCGGCTCCTCGAGCGCGCGCATCACGATCGCGACGCCGCAGTCCTGGTCGGCGTTCTCGCCGCGCACCCCGCCCACCCGCGAGCGCGCGCGCAGGAGCGCCACGCCGCCGCCGGGCAGGACGCCCTCCTCGACCGCCGCGCGCGTGGCGTGCAGCGCATCCTCGACGCGCGACTTGCGCTCCTTCATCTCCGTTTCCGTGGCCGCGCCCACCTTCACGACCGCGACGCCGCCCGCGAGCTTGGCCGCGCGCTCGCGCAGCTTCTCCTTGTCGTAGTCGCTGGTGGCGTCCTTCTCCTGCTGCTTGATCTCGACCACGCGCGCCTTCACCTTCTCCGGGTCGCCGCCGCCGCCGATGATCGTGGTGTCGTCCTTGTCGACCTCGACGCGGCGCGCGTGCCCCAGGTCCTCGAGCCCCGCGTGGTCGAGCTTGAGCCCGGCCTCCTCGGAGATGACGCGCCCGCCGGTGAGGATCGCGATGTCCTCGAGCATGGCCTTCCTGCGGTCGCCGAAGCCGGGCGCCTTCACGGCGCAGGCCTTGAGCACGCCGCGCAGCGTGTTGACCACCAGCGTCGCGAGCGCCTCGCCCTCGACGTCCTCGGCCACGAGGAGGAGCGGCTTGCCGGCCTTCGCCACGAGCTCGAGCACCGGCAGCAGCTCCTGGAGGTTCGAGACCTTGCGGTCGCACAGGAGGACGAGGACGTCCTCCAGCACCGCGCGCGGCTTGTCCGCGGCGTTGATGAAGTACGGCGAGAGGTAGCCGCGGTCGAACTGCATGCCCTCGACCACCTCCAGCTCGCTCGCGAGCCCGGAGCCGTCCTCGACGGTGATGACGCCCTCCCGGCCCACCTTCTCCATCGCGTTCGCCACGATGTCGCCGATGACGCGGTCGTTGTTGGCGGAGATGGTGGCCACCTGCGCGATTTCGGTGCGCGAGCCGCAGGGCTTCGCCATGCGCTTCAATTCCGCGACCACCGCCTCGACGGCGAGGTCGATGCCGCGCTTCAGGTCCATGGGGTTCATGCCGGCGGCGACGTGCTTCATGCCCTCCACCACGATCCCCTGGGCGAGGAGCGTGGCGGTGGTGGTGCCGTCGCCGGCCACGTCGGAGGTCTTGCTGGCGACCTCGCGCACCATCTGCGCGCCCATGTTCTCGAGCGCGTCCGGCAGCTCGATCTCGCGGGCGACGATCGACGCCGGAATTGATGATGATGGGCGGCCCGAAGGAGCGCTGCAGGACCACCGTGCGGGCCTTCGGTCCCAGCGTGCAGCGAACCGCGCGCGCCAGGAGGTTCACGCCCGCGACGATCTTCGCCCGGGCCGCGTCACCGAATACGATTTGCTTGGCGGCCACGGCATTTACCTCCTGGTGATTCCAACCTACGCCCGGGGGGTGGGGGAGGTTTGACCCGTATCAACTTCGCCCTCTACCTCACCCTCACCCCCGACCCCTCTCCCAAGGGAGAGGGGAGAAAAGGGTTCCCTCTCCCAGGGAGAGGGGCGAAAGGGCTCCCTCTCCCTTGGGAGAGGGCTGGGGTGAGGGTGCAAAGATCTCCCCTCTCCCTTGGGAGAGGGGCCGGGGGTGAGGGTGGGAAAACGGGCTAGAAGTGGTGCCTGCCCGCGCTCACGCGCCTGGCCTGCGAGCCTTCGCCCGCCAGTTCCTCGAAGAACTGGACGTCGATGCCGGGCCCGAGCTGCTCGAAGGTCGGATGGACGACGTTCTCGCGGCTGAAGTAGAACTCGCGGCCGTCGGCGGCCTCGATGAAGCCGAAGCCTTCCGCGGCCATGAGGCGCGCCACCTTGCCGTGCTGCGGCGTGGCGTGGACCTTCACCTCGCCGCGGGTCTCGCGCCAGGTCTCCTCGACCCGGCGCCGGACGGCGCCGATGGCGTCGCGCACGGCGACGTACGGATCCTCGTGGTGGTGGAACCTCGACACGATGGCGTCGTGCCCGGGCACGCGCACCTCGATGCGCACGCCGAAGTGCCGCCCCTTCTGCTGGTGCCGGTGCGCTTCCTCGATGGTGACGCGGCAGGCGGTGATGTTGGGATGGAACTGCTCGAGCTTGGCCACCTTTTCGCGGATCCTGGCCTCGAGGGCCTCCGAAGGCGGCATGTCCCTGAAGACGATCTGAAGTGTGCCTTGCATGGCGTTCTTACCTCCCGCTGATGGTTCGTACTACGGGATACAGCCACAGTTTCACCCTATGCCACCGACTCTACTCCTCCTTGACGCCGGTCAAGGGGCGCTCGCCCCCCGGCGGCGTGCCGGCTGGCCGACAGACGGGCGGCCCCGTTGCGTGCCATCATCGCTGCCGCATGAAACACGCCACCGCATTCGTCATGGCCGCGCTGCTTGCGGCCGCGCTCCCGTCCGCCGCCGCGACGGACGGGAAGAACGGGGTATGGACCCTGCTCATCGAGAACGACCTCTTCTACGGCTCGGACCGCAACTACACGAGCGGCGTGGGACTTGCCTGGGTGGCGAGCCCGAAGCCCCCGCCGGAATGTGCCGTGAGGCTGGCCCGCAGCGTTCCCTGGTTCCCGGAGATCGGCGAGATCCGGCACGGCTACATCGTGGGGCACAACATGTACACGCCCCGGGACATTTCCAATCCGGATCCGGCCCTCGACGACCGGCCCTATGCCGGATGGCTGTACGCGACGATCGGGCTCGGCGTCGAGTCCGTCGGGCAGACCGACTTCTTCGCGCTGACGCTCGGCGTGATCGGGCCGGCGTCCCTGGCCGAGCAGAGCCAGAAGGCCATCCACGAGATCACGGGCTCGCCCCATCCCCAGGGCTGGGATACGCAGCTGAAGAACGAGCCCGGCATCGAGCTGGCCTACCAGCGCCGCTGGCGGGACGTGGCCAAGGGGAACTTCGCCGGGCACGAGTACGACCTGACGCCGCACGCGGGCGGCGCGCTCGGCAACGTCTACACGTACGCGAACGCGGGATTCACCATTCGCTACGGAGAGAGGCTGGCCAGCGACCTGGGCCCCATGCGCATCCGGCCCAGCCCTCCCGGCTCGGGCTTCTTCATTCCGGCGGACACCTTCTCGTGGTACGTGTTCGTCGGCGTGGATGGCCGCGCCTTCGCCCGCAACATCTTCCTGGACGGCAACACCTGGCGGGACAGCCGCAGCGTGGACAAGGAAACCCTGGTCGGGGACCTCCAGTGGGGCGCGGCGGTCACCTGGAAAGGCGTTCGCGCCACCTACACGCACGTGCGGCGCACCCGCGAATACGAAACCCAGGGACCGAGCTCCGATTTCGGCGCGTTCGCCGTCTCCGTCGCGTTCTGACCCGCGCCGGCTGCTGCTCAGCGCGGCCGGCGCGACTCCGCGTCGACCCAGCCCTCGATGTCGCCGAGGAGCGCGGCGAGCGCCTGGTTGAACCCGCGGACCGCGCCGGGCGCGTCGTAGGAGGCGGCGGGCGCGGAGCGGGTGAAGGTGCGGCGCGCGAGCACGGCCCGGCTGGCGGAATCCGCGAGCTCGGCGGCGATCGTGATGCGCGCCGTCCCGGGCTGCTCCGAGGCGTCGTGGTAGATCTCCTCGAGATGCGTGTTCAGGCGAAGCGGGCCCTTCGCGCCGCCTGCCTCGAGGCGCGACGCGAGCTGGGCGTGGATTGCGCGCTGCGGCCGGTCGGTCCAGCGGTTGAACTGGTAGTAGGCGCGCGTGCCGGGCGCGCGGCTGTATGCGATCTCCTGGGTATCGTAGAAGCTCGAGGCGGATGTCGGCGTCACGGCCACGGAGGCGCCGGCGCGCGGCTTCGCGTCCTGCGCGAGGCCCGCGTCCAGGAGGAAATAGCGGTCCGGCTCGCGCGGCCCCGGCAAGGAGCACGCTGCCACGCAAACGCGCCAGCAGGAAACCGAGAACGGCCTTCATCGCGTCTTCTCCCCGGGGCCGAGACCGCCTTCGGGCGGCCCGTAGATCACCTGGCGCGGATCCCGCAGGCGGCCGGCGGCGGCGCCGAGGGCGTCGGCTGCCGAGCGCACCGACCGCGCCGTGTCGCGCAGCTCCTCGTCCCCGGTGGCCAGGAGCGCATCGGTCCGCTTCGAGAGCCGGTCGACGTCCGCGCTCATCTTGCGCACGGCCTCGCGGATCTCGCCGATCGAGGCCGTGGCGTCCGCGCCCAGCGTCGCGTAGCGCTTGGTGAGCGTGTCGGCATCGGCCCGGATGGCGCCCGAGAGGGCCCGCACCTCGTCGGCGGCGCCTCCCACGGAGACGAACGTGGCGTCGGCCTTCGCCATCAGGCCGTCCACGCGGCGGGACACCTTGCGCAGGTTGTCCAGGATCTCCGTGAAGGCGGCGATGTTCTCGGGCGTCAGGGTGGTGTTGAGCCGGCGCATGGTGTCGTCCGCGCGCTGCGCGAGCTGGGTGACGGTGTCGGACATCTGCTGCATTTGCGAGCCGCCCTCGGCGATCACCGGGTACGGCTCGCCTTCCGGCGTCTCCTCGAGAAGCGGGCTGTCCTCCGTGGCGTTCGCCAGGCGCACGGTGGCGAGGCCCGTCACCAGGTGCCGCTCCGTCGTCGCGCTCGTGCTCTTGCGCACCGGGGTGCCCGGATCGAGGGAAATGAAGACCTCGACGGCGCCCTTCCTGCCCGAGGAGAAGCGAAAGCCCGTGACCGACCCCACCTTCATCCCCTGCATCGTCACGTAGCTGCGCGGCTCGAGCCCTTCGAGCGAGTGCTTCTCGAAGTAGATCTTGAAGCGATGGGCGTTGGCGCCCTCCCCGCTGCTCTTGAGCCACATGAGGGCGGCGGCCAGCAGGGCGACCAGGATGAGGGCGGCGGCGCCTACGAGGGTGTACTTGGCTTCGGGTTCCATGGTCAGGCGCGGCTCGCGAAGTATTCCTGCAGCCAGGGATGCTCGCTTCTGCGCACGACGTTCACGGTGCCGTCGGCGATCACCCGGCCGGCGGAGAGCGCGATGACGCGGTCGGCGATCGAAACGAGCATGTCCAGGTCGTGGGTCAGGAAGAACACGGTGAGCCCCAGGCTGTCGGCCAGCGCGCGCAGCAGCTTGTAGAACTCGCGCGCCCCCACAGGATCGAGGCCCGAGGTCGGCTCGTCAAGGAAAAGCAGGTCCGGCTCCAGGGCGAGCGCGCGGGCCAGCGCCGCGCGCTTGCGCATGCCCCCGGAGAGTTGCGCCGGGAATTTCTCCGCGGCGTCCGGGGGAAGCCCCACGAGGGCCAGCTTGAACCCGACCAGCGGCGCGATGAGGTCCTTCGCCAGGGCGGTGTGCTCGACGAACGGCACCGCGACGTTCTCGGCGACGGTGAGCGAGGAGAAGAGCGCGCCATCCTGGAAGAGGACCCCGAAGCGCCCCCGCAGCTCGTCCATCGCGTACGTGTCGGACCGCCACACGTCCGTGCCCAGCAGCTCGATGCGGCCGGCCGTGGGCCGGATGAGCCCGATGATCTCGCGCAGGAGCACGGACTTGCCGCTGCCGCTGCCGCCGATCAGCGCCACGACCTCCCCGCGCTGCACCGTGAAGGAAACGCCGTCGTGCACGACCTGGGCGCCGAACCGGGTGACGATGGACTCGACGCTCAGCACGCGCTCCATTCAGATCTCCAGGCGCTGGAAGGCGACGGCGAAGACGGCGTCCAGGATGATGACCCAGACGATGCACTGCACGACGGTGGAGGTGGTGTTCTGCCCCAGGCTGCGCGCGTCGCGGCTCACCTTCAGGCCCATGCCGCAGGCGATCACGGCCACGACGGCGGCGAACACGGGCGCCTTGCCGACGCCGATCACGAAGTGGCGCATTTCCAGCGCGGCGTGCACCCGGTCGATGAAGACCTGGGGCGCGATGTCCAGCTGCCAGGTGCCGACCAGGAGGCCCCCCGCGATGCCGGCGACGTCCCCCACGAAGACCAGCAGGGGAAGCGCGAGCACGAGCGCCACGAGCCTGGGGATGACCAGCACCTGGATCGGCGAGAGGCCCAGGGTGCTGATCGCGTCGATCTCGTCCTCCACCTTCATCGTGCCGATCTGGGCCGTGAAGGCCGCGCCGGAGCGGCCGGCGACGAGGACGGAGCTGAGAATCGGCGAGAGCTCCCGGCAGATGCCCAGCGCGATGCCGTCGGCGACGAACAGGGTCGCGCCGTAGCGCTGCGCCTGCACGCCCAGCACGTAGGCGATCACCACGCCGATGAGGAAGTTCACCAGCGCGACGATCGGCACCGCGTCGACGCACACGGCCTCGAACTGGGACACCGTCTCCTTGGTCCGGAAGCGGCCGGGCCTGCGCACGAGGCTCAGGAGCTCGAGCGTCACGACGCCGACGAACTCGAGGTGCGCCTTGAGCAGGTTGAACAGGGTGAGCACCGACTCGCCGACGCCCTGGATGAGGCCCAGGTGCTCGGTGTGCCCCGCCGCGGGCGGCGTCGACATCCGCTCGTAGACCAGCAGCAGGAGCCGCTCGTAGCGCGGGTCGAAGCCGCGCGCGCTCACCGTCGCCCGCGTGAAGCCGACGCCCGCCAGGTGCTTGAGCAGGATGAAGCCGGCGGCCGTGTCCAGCGTCTCGAGCCGGCTGCCGTCCAGGACGACGGGCGCCCCTTCGCGACAGCCCCAGCTCGCGCAGCCGGGCGTCGATCGCCGGGACGTTGGGAAGGCGCCAGACGCCGGTCAGGTAGAGGACGTCGTTGTCGTCCTCCACGCTGCGCTCGATCCAGCCCGTCGTGGAAGTGGCTTCGGCCATCGCAGCAAAAGCCTACCACCGAGCCGCGGGCGGCGCTGGCGTCCTCCCGGGAAACTCATGATGTGATGGGCCATGACTTTGGCCTATATTGCTGCTCTTCAACAGGCCATTGGCGCCAGCACCATGGACAGGAAAATCGATCCGGCTCATTTTGCGCATTCCGCCGATGCAGCGCTTGCCTTGCGGTTCCTGGCGAATCGCTGGCGGGCGTGGGCGAGCGCGGCACTGCTCGCGCTTGCGCCGGCCTGCGGCGGCGGCGGGGATGCGGCGAGCGTCCCGGGACCCGTTGCCCCAGCGAAGGCGGACATCACTCTCCTCTTCTACGGCAACAGCCACACCCGGAATAACGACGTCCCGGGCCTGGTTGCCTCCCTCGTGAGGGCGGTGCGCCCCGGGCGCAGCGTGGAAGCGGTGACGGCTCCCGGAAGCCAGTTCCTCGACGAACGGCTGTCCGATGCCCCGTCGCGCGATGTCCTCGCGAGCCGGCGCTGGAGCGCCGTCGTGTTCCAGGCGCAGAAGTACAGCGCGAGCGGCCAGTTCACCTACTCGACGGCCGAGGCCGCGCAGTGGGTGCGGCTCGCGCGGGACAACGGCGCGGTGCCGGTGCTCTTTCCGGAGTGGCCGCGCCTGGGTGTCGACGAGACGCAGCGCATCTTCGAGCTGTACGTCTCGATCGCCGCCCAGGCCCCGGCGTGCGTGGCGCCCGTCCCGCAGGCCTGGGACATCGCGCTTTCACGCCAGGCGCTTCTGCCGCTGCATGCGCCGGACGGCAACCACGCACAGCCTGCCGGCGCGCTGCTCGCCGCGCTCGTGATCGCCTCGACCATCGCGGGAGACTCCCCGGCCGCGATGCCGACGCTCGCCGCCCTCGCGGTCGATGCGGCCACGCAGGCGGACCTGCGCGCGGCCGCCGCGCAGGCCGTCATCGACCTCTCGCCGCGCCGCTACTGCCCGGCCGACACCTATCCCGGCTGAGGCCGCGGCTCGGGCGGCCTTCTCCGGCGAAGCGTCTACTGGCAGGCCTCGCAGTCCGGATTGTCGATGGAGCAGAACTTCCCGGCCGCCTCTGCCGCCCCCTCGCCCGCGCCCAGCCCCGCCGTGGGCCGGCACGGCGTTCAGCTCGCCGCCCTTGCCCGTGGACTTCTCGGCGGAGGTCGCCGCGAGCGTGCGCAGGTAGTAGGTCGTCTTCAGGCCGCGCAGCCACGCGAGCTTGTAGGTGTCGTCGAGCTTCTTGCCGGAGGCGCCGGCCATGTAGATGTTGAGCGACTGCGCCTGGTCGATCCACTTCTGCCGGCGCGCGGCCGCCTCGACGATCCAGCTCGGCTCCACCTCGAAGGCGGTGGCGTAGAGGCTGCGCAGCTCCTGCGGGACGCGGTCGATCTTGCCGATGGAGCCGTCGAAGTGCTTGAGGTCGGCCACCATCACGCTGTCCCACAGGCCCAGCTTCTTCAGGTCCCGCACCATGTGCTCGTTGACCACCGTGAACTCGCCCGAGAGGTTCGACTTCACGTAGAGGTTCTGGTAGTTGGGCTCGATGGAGGCCGACACGCCGATGATGTTGGAGATGGTCGCGGTCGGCGCGATGGCCACGCAGTTGGAGTTGCGCATGCCGTGCCTGGCGATGCGCGAGCGCAGCGAGGACCAGTCCATCGACTCGGAGGCGTCCACCTCGACGTAGCCGCCGCGCTGCTCCAGGAGGAGCTTGAGCGTGTCCTGCGGCAGGATGCCCTTGTCCCAGAGGGAGCCGGCGTAGGTGGAGTAGCGGCCGCGCTCCTCGGCGAGCTCGGTGGAGGCCCAGTAGGCGTAGTAGCACACCGCCTCCATGGAGCGGTCGGCGAACTCGATGGCGGCGTCCGAGGCGTAGGGCACGCGCAGGTCCAGCAGCGCGTCCTGGAAGCCCATGATGCCCAGGCCCACGGGGCGGTGGCGGAAGTTGGAGTCGCGCGCCTTCTTCACCGCGTAGTAGTTGATGTCGATCACGTTGTCGAGCATGCGCATCGCCGTCGCGATCGTCTTCTTGAGCTTGGCGTGGTCGATCGTCTTGCCGCCCTGCCCGTCGTCCTTCAGGTGCGCGGGCAGGTTCACGCTGCCCAGGTTGCACACCGCGATCTCGCTCGCGTTGGTGTTGAGCGTGATCTCGGTGCACAGGTTCGAGGAGTGCACCACGCCCACGTGCTGCTGCGGCGAGCGCAGGTTGCACGGGTCCTTGAAGGTGATCCAGGGGTGCCCCGTCTCGAAGAGCATCGAGAGCATCTTGCGCCACAGGGTGAGGGCCGGGACCTTGCGGAAGAGCTTGATCTCGCCGCGCGCGGCCTTCTCCTCGTAGCGCACGTAGGCCTCCTCGAAGGCCTTGCCGAACTTGTCGTGCAGGTCCGGGCAGTCCGAGGGCGAGAAGAGCGTCCACTCGCCGGCCTCCATCACGCGCTTCATGAAGAGGTCGGGGACCCAGTTCGCCGTGTTCATGTCGTGCGTGCGGCGGCGGTCGTCGCCGGTGTTCTTGCGCAGCTCCAGGAACTCCTCGATGTCCAGGTGCCAGGTCTCGAGGTAGCAGCAGACCGCGCCCTTCCTCTTGCCGCCGTTGTGGGCGAGGCCGGCTTCCGTCATGTAGGACTCGTCCGTCTCGACCTTGAGGTCGAAGACGAAGGGCTTGGGCGTGATCCCCTCGATCGACGTGATGCGCGAGAAGAGCTTGCCCTCGATCTCGAGCCAGTTCCTCTTCACGATCGGCTTGCAGCCCACGAGGCCGGCGATTTCCGGCACGGCGGGAATGCGCAGGTCGTAAGCCTTGGTCGTGCCGTTGAAGGTCGTCGTGGAGCCGTCCGAGCGCGTGGCCGTGTGGCCGTTCTCGCGTTCGCGGTACTGGCCGGCGGTGGGCACGCCCATGCGCAGGAGCTGGTAGCGCAGGCCGTCCACGAGCGGCTTCGAGGTGTTGGTGAAGTAGATTTCCTTGCCGCGGGAGACGCCACCGTCCGTCTCCAGCAGCCCCCGGATCATGGCGAGCGTGTGCGGCCTGGGCAGGTGCGCGAAGCGGCGGGCGATTCGCTTGCTTCCCGCCTCGTCGTAGAGGTCCTCGTGGCCGAAGGGCATCGTGGGAGCGCCGGCGCCGACGATGCGGCCCGTGGTGCCGTTGCGCACCACGCCGCGGCCGGAGGCCCAGCGGACCTGTCCGTAGTTCTCGCCGCGCGCCGTCTCCCAGAAGTGGATGCCGCGCTCGGCGAGGTAGGCGCGCGCGAAGGCGAGGTGCTCGTCCTTCTGCGGATTGCCCGAGACGCCCCACTCCATCCCGTCCTTCGAGAGGTGCCCGTCGCCCAGCAGGATGCCGTAGAAGCGCGCGTCGTCCTCGGTGAGGCCGGCCACGTTCACCACTTCGGTCGGCACCACCTGCGCCACGTAGTCGCCGGCCTGGAGTTGCCCGGCCTCCACCCACTCGGCCTTCACCTTGCCCTTGGCGAGCCAGGCAAGCGTGCGGTGGTTGGCCTGCTCCATCGGCACGCCGCGAATCGCGTAGAAGGGGTGGCCGGCGGTGACGAGGAGCGGGTCGATGGCGTGCTTCACCTTCACCGCGACCATCGCGTCCGTCTGGTTGTAGGCGAAGCGGCGCTCGACCTCGCGGTACTGGCCGGACTTGCCCAGCACGAGGTCGCCCGGCTTCACGTCCTTGATCGCCTTGAGGCCGTTGGCCGTGTAGACGCCCGTCTCGGGCGCGAAGCACTGGTTCACCGCGACGGCGGTGTCGCTGACACACCTTAAGGAAAGGAATGATTCCCTGGCTCTTCCCGTTCGTCCCCTTGATGTACGCGCCCAGCGCCCGCACCGGCGTCCAGTCGTTGCCCAGCCCGCCCGCGAACTTCGACAGCAGCGCGTTCTCCTTGATGGCCTCGTAGATGCCGTCGAGGTCGTCGGAGACGGTGGTGAGGTAGCAGGAGGAAAGCTGCGAGCGCTGCGTGCCGGAGTTGAAGAGCGTCGGCGTCGACGACATGAAGTCGAAGGTCGACAGCACGTTGTAGAACTCGATCGCGCGCTCCTCGCGGCTCACCTCGTTGATGGCGAGGCCCATCGCCACGCGCATGAAGAACGCCTGCGGCAGCTCGATGTGGTGGTCGTGGATGTGCAGGAAGTAGCGGTCGTAGAGCGTCTGCAGGCCCAGGTAGTCGAACCTGAGGTCGCGCGAGGCGTCGATCGCCTCGCCCAGGCGCTTCAGGTCGTAGGTGCCGAGCTTCTCGTCGAGGAGCTGGGCCTTGATGCCCTGCTGGATGAAGGAGGGGAAGTACTCGGCGTAGCGGCCGGCCATCTGCTCGTGCAGGACCTCCTCGCCCAGGACTTCGCGGCGGATCGTGTGCAGCAGCAGGCGCGCGGAGACGTAGGTGTAGGCCGGGTCCTGCTCGATCAGCATGCGCGCGGCCAGGATGGCGCACTTGTGCACCTCCTCGATGGGCACGCCGTCGTAGAGGTCGCGCAGCGTCGCGTCGAGGATCTTGCGCGGCTCCACCGCGTCGCCGAGGTTCTGGCAGGCGGAGGTGATGAGGACTTCCAGCGTGCCGAGCTCGAGCGGCACCTTGGCGCCGTTCACCATCACGTGCAGCTTGGGCTGGCGGGACTCGGCCGCTTCCTGGACGCGGGCGGACCTCTCGCGCGCGCGCTCCTCGCGATACAGCACGTAGGAGCGGGCGACCTGGTGCTCGCCGGCGCGCATGAGCGCGAGCTCGACCTGGTCCTGGATGTCCTCGATGTGGTACGTGCCGCCCGTCGGGTGGCGGCGCACCAGCGCGTTCACCACCGCCTGCGTCACGCCCTGGACCTTCTCGCGCACGCCCGCGCTCGCCGCGGCCGTGCCGCCGGCCACCGCGAGGAAGGCCTTGGTGACCGCCACCGCGATCTTGTCGGGCTCGAAGCCGACGACCGCGCCGTTGCGGCGGATGACCTTGTAGTCCGCGTATCTCTCCGGAGAGCCGACATCGTCGGCCAGGGCGGGGTTGGGAAGCGGAGCTGCCGGATTGATGTCGGAAGCCAAGCGCATGGTCCTCTCCTTTTTGCTGATGCTGTTTTGGAGCCGGCGGGACGCTTGGGACACCGCGGGCGGCTGGTCGCTGCCAGGCCCCGGGGTATCTCCCAAGGCCCTGATTTTTTGTGGATATCCGGGAAATATCCCGGGGCTTGCCCACAGCTTGTTCACTGCCTGATCCACAAGATCTAGTGGGTTGGAGCGAACGTGGCCACAAAGTCTAGTAAATGGGAATCCGCGGCGCAAGCGCTTCGAAAGACATTTTTTTGCTGTGGGAAATCAGCCCCTTGGGGGGCATTGCTGCGTAATGTTTGAGCAACATTCGCGCGGGCCCAGCATCCATGCGCTTTCGCGGGCCGTCCCGCTCGGAAACGGGCCCGGAAGCCGCGTGGATGCTGGCTTTCGGGCCGTCAGTCGAGCCCGGCCGACCGCCGGCAGCGCGCCCAGTCGAAATGCGGCCCCGGGTCGGTCTTGCGACCCGGCGCGATGTCGGCGTGCCCCACGAGTTCGAGGCGGCCGTAGCGCACGAAAAGGGCGCGCGTCAGCTCCGCGAGCGAGGCGTACTGCGCGTCCGTGAAGGGCAGCTCGTCGGTGCCCTCGAGCTCTATGCCGATGGAGAAGTCGTTGCAGCCGCTTCGGCCCTGCCAGCTCGAGACCCCGGCGTGCCAGGCGCGAAGCTCGCACGGCACGTACTGGATCACCTCGCCTTCCCGGCGCACGAGGAAGTGCGACGACACCCTCAAGGCCGACACGCCGGCGAAGTAGGGATGCGCGCCCGGATGCAGGCGGTTCTGGAACAGCTCCGTGATGTGGGGCCCGCCGAACTCGCCGGGCGGCAGCGAGATGTTGTGGATCACGATGAGGTCGATCGCGGCCTCTTCCGGCCGCTCGTCGCAGTTGGGCGAGGGCGCCCACTCGGCCCCCGAGCACATCCCGCCGATGTCCACGAGGAACCGCGGCGCGGGCGCCTGGCGTCGTCGTCCGTCGCGAACGGGCTCACGGCAGCAGGTGGTAGAAGATCGTGGTGCCGTGCCGCGCCCCGTCGGGCTCGATGGTGAAGCCGGGGATCTCGCCGGCGCGCGTGTAGCCCATGGACTCGTAGAGCCTCTCGCCGGCGTCTCCCGTGCGCGTGTCCAGGATGAGGAGTCGGCGCCCGCGGAAGCTCGCCTCCACGTGCGCGGCGGCGAGGAGCGCCCGCCCCAGCCTGTGGCCCCGGTGCGTGCCGCGCACCATGAGCTTGCGGATCTCCGCGCGGTGGTGGCCGTTCTGGCGGTCGGACAGGAGCAGTTGCACGCTGCCCACCACCTCGCCGCCGTCCTCGGCGACGATGAGCACCAGCCTCTCGTGGACCATGTCCTGCAGCACCTCGCGCCAGTAGAGCACGGCGTCGGCCTGCGACATCGGCATCCAGAAGCCGAGCGAGGCGCCCGTGTTGACGGCATCGATGAGGAGCGTGGCGAGCCCGGGCAGGCACTCGGCGAACTGGTCCAGGTTCACGGTGCGGATGCGCGCAGTCATGGGCTTGCCTTACTCGATGCCCAGCCGGTCGAGGCGGTAGCGCAGGCTCCGGAAGGTGATGCCCAGGAGCTTCGCCGCCGCCGTCTTGTTGAAGCGCGTGGCCTCGAGCGCCTTCTGGATCGCCTCGCGCTCCACCTGGTCGAGGAAGTCGTGCAGCGGCAGCCCCCGCGTTCCCAGCGCGCCGTCGAGGGACGCGGCCTTCTCCCGGGGCGTGGCCTGGGCGAGGTAGAGGTCGCTTTCCCGCACCGTGTTGTCGCTGCACAGGGCGAGCGAGCGCTCCAGGATGTTCTCGAGCTCGCGCACGTTGCCCGGGAAGTCGTAGCGCCGCAGCGCGAGCAGCGCCTCCTCCGACACGACGGGCGGCTCGCCGCCGTTCTGCCGCGCCAGGCGCTCGATCACCTGCGAGACCATGCGGGGGATGTCCTCGGGGATCTCGCGCAGGCTCGGCATCTTCATCTCGATCACGTTCAGCCGGTAGAAGAGGTCCTGGCGGAACTCGCCGGCCTCGACCTGCTCGGAAAGCGAGCGGTGCGTGGCGGAGATGATGCGCACGTCGATCACCTCCTCCACCGTGTCGCCCAGGCGCCGGAACTTCTTCTCCTGGATCACGCGCAGGAGCTTCACCTGCATGGCGAGCGGAAGGTCGCCCACCTCGTCCAGGAAGAGCGTGCCCTTCTGCGCGGCATGCAGGTAGCCCGCGCGGTCGGTCTCCGCCCCCGTGAAGGCTCCCTTGCGGTAGCCGAAGAACTCGCTCTCCATGAGGTTCTCGGGGATGGCGCCGCAGTTCACCGCCACGAACGGGGCGTCGGCCCGCGAGGAGCCGGCGTGGATGAGTCGCGCGGCCACTTCCTTGCCGCTGCCGGACTCGCCGGTGATGTAGACGGGGGCCTGGGAGCGCGCGAGCCGGGCGATCATCTCGCGCGCGCGCTGGATGGGCGCGGACTCCCCGATGAGCCTGGGGACGCCGGGCTGGGCCGTCTCGCCGGAGGCGGCGCGCCGCGAGTGCGGGTGCTTCGGGAGCTTGAGCGCGCTCATGACGAGCGGGCGCAGCTGGTCGAGCTTGATGGGCTTGGCGAGGTAGTCGAAGGCGCCGGCCTTGAGCGCGGCGACGGCGTTCTCGGTGGACCCGTAGGCGGTGATCACCGCCACGGGCGTGTTGCCGTAGTGCTCGGCGATGTGGCGCAGGACGTCCAGCCCCTCCCCGTCCGGCAGGCGCATGTCGGTGAGCGCGAGGTCGTAGGTGCGGTGCTCGAGGGCGGCCTTCGCCTCGGCCACGCTCGCGGCGCTGTCGGCGTCGACGCCCATGCGCGAGAGCGTGACCACCAGCAGCTCGCGGATGTCGGCCTCGTCGTCGACGATGAGGACGGCCTTGTTCGCCATCAGGTCCCTTTCAGCGTGACGCGGAAGCGGCAGCCGGGGCCGCCCTCGCAGTACTCGATCCTCGCGCCGTTGCCCTCGCAGAGCTCGCGCGCGATGTACAGGCCCAGGCCCGTGCCCTGCGCCTCGGTGGTGAAGAACGGCTCGAAGAGGTGCGGTTGCAGGTCGGGGGCCACGCCCTTGCCGTCGTCGGTCACCTCGAGGGCGAGCATCCCCGGCGCCTCGGCGGGCAGAAGCGTCACGCGCACCGAGCCCCGGAGCTTCAGCCCGTGGCGCCAGGCGTTGCGCAGCAGGTTCCAGAGCACCTGGTGCAGGTGCTGGCGGTCGAAGTTCATGCGCTGCGTGGTGCGGATCTCCAGCTGCACGCCGTCGGCGGGCACCTGCTCGTTGGCGCAGAAGTCGGCCGTGAACTGCTCGAGGAAGGCGCGCGCCTCGATCGGCTCCGGCTGGGCGCGGTCGCGGCGGTTGAGGTAGAGCACCTCCTGCACGATGCGGTCCAGGCGGTGGACGTTGTCGCGGATGATCGTGACCAGGCGGTCGTCGCCGGCCTGCGCGTGCTCGGTCTCGGCGAGGAGCTCGGCCGCGTGGTTGATGGAGGAAAGGGGGTTCCTGATCTCGTGCGCGATGGAGGCCGTGAGGCGCCCCAGGGCCACGAGCTTCATCTGCTGCGCCTGGGCGCGCAGCCGGCCCACGTCCTCGACGAACACCACCGTGGGCGGCGTCTCGCCCCCGCCGATGGGGACGAAGTGCACCGCGAGCTCCGAGGAAGAGCGCGGCGTGCGGAACGGGGCGTAGGTCACCTCCGGGCCGCGGCGCCACGAATCCATCAGGCGCGCGATCTCGGGCGAGTACTCCGACAGGAGCGGGCGCCGTCCCTGGGGCAGCGGGCCCAGGAGCTGCGCGGCGCGCGGGTTGCTCTGCCGGATGGTGCCCTCCGGGTCCACCACGAGGAAGCCGTCCTGCATGTCGCGGATCACGAGCTCGTTGATCTGCGACATGTTGGCCAGGTCGATGGTGCGCTGCTCGGCGATGGTCTCGCTGGTGCGCGCGTAGCGCGCGAGCGTCCAGCCCAGGCCCGCGGTGGCGAAGAGCGCCATGCTGGTGAGCCCGGACTGCACGAAGTCGCTCGCCGGCGCGTCGAAGCGCCACATCTGGAAGGCCTGCTCGAGGAGGATCGCGAGGGCGGCGACCGCCGAGTGGAAGAAGACGAGCCGGCCGCGCGTGATGAGGCCGGCGGCCGCGAGCGAGATGAGCAGCGACACGCCGATGCCGGAGCGGATGCCGCCGCTCGTGTGCATCAGCACGACGATCGCCAGCACGTCCACCAGGACCGCCGCCGTCACCTGCAGGGAGATCCGCGGCTCGCGGATGAGGGCGGGCACCACGAGCAGCACCGCGGCCACGGCGTAGGTGACGAGCGTGGTGACGGCGAGCCCCGGCTGGAGGGTGCCGAGCTGGAAGAACGCGTTGAGGAAGGCGTAGGCGCCCGACAGGCCCAGGGCCAGCACGACGCGGTAGGCCGAGAAGACGACGAGCGTGCGCCAGGCCGTGTCGTCGCCCGCCGCGCTCATCGGCAGGCGGCCGCCGGCGCGCAGGCGGTCGGCGATGGCGGGGGCGAACGCGGCGGGGGTCATTTCGCGTGCCGGCAGGAGGCCGGGTCGCGGCAGGTGACCTTGCCGCCCTCCTCCTTCGACTCGCTGCGGGGCATGTTCACGCCGCAGATGGAGCAGGCGACCATGTCCTCCACGTCCTTGGGCTCGGAGGGCTCGGCGTCGCCCTTCACCTGGGAGCGGAAGAAGCCCCGGAAGACGAGGTAGATGACGAAGCCGATCGCCAGCAGGATGAGGATTCGGGCCAAGTTCGCGGTTCCGTCGGAAGTCCTTCCCGCCAGTTTAGCTCACGCCCGCGCGAGCTCCACCTCGAAGAGGACGCCCCGCCCGTCCGGCAGGTTCACGGCGCGCGCGCCGCCGCCGTGGTGGACGGCCACCAGGCGCACGATGGCGAGCCCCAGGCCCAGGTGGCCGCCGCGGCCCTGGCCCTCGCCCCGCGCCGAGACCATGGCGTCGAAGAGCCGCGGCAGGACCTCCGTCGGAATGGGCGGGCCCTCGTTGGCCACGGCGAGCCGCGCGACGCGGGCGTCGGCCGAGAGCGCGACGCGGATGGCGCTTCCCGGCGGGGCGAAGTCGAGCGCGTTCTCCGCCAGCTTGTCCAGCAGCTGCGCGATCGCGTCCGGCACGCCCGTCATCGGGACGGGCCCGGCCGGGATGTCGGTGGCGAACTCGCGGCCCGGGTAGGCGCTGCGGTAGCCCTCCACGCAGCCGCGCACCACCGCCGCGAGGTCGAAGCGCTCGCGCTCGGCGCTCTCCAGCATCTTCTCCAGGCGCGTTCCCTCGGAGAGCCGCGAGACCAGGCGCGAGAGGCGCTCCACGCCCTCCTGCGCGCGGTCGAGGTAGACCCCGGCCTCGCCCCCGGGCGACTGGCTGCGCAGGTTGTCCAGCGAGGAGCGCACCACGGCCACGGGCGTGCGCAGCTCGTGCGACAGGCGCGAGGCCATCTGCTCGAGGTAGGCGTTGTAGTCGCGAAGGCGCCCCAGCACGGCGGCTATCGTGCGCTCGAGGTCGCCGATCTCGTCCCGCGCGCCCGTGAGCGTGATGTCGCCGCGTATGCGGCCCTGCGCGTCGATCGCCGCGTCGGCCTGCGCGTGCAGGCGGCGGATGCGCGTGGCGAGGCGGCTGGCGAAGACGAGGAGGATCGCGAACGCCGCCAGGCACACGGCGAGCGTCAACGCGATGAGGTTCTCGAGCGCGGATTGCCGCAGCAGCAGGATCGGGGCCGTGGTCTCCTCGACCACCACGGCGCCCACGATGTCGTCGCCGACGAAGACCGGCTGCGCCGCCGAGACGATGGCCACCTCGCGGTCGCGCGTGCCGCGCCAGTAGGTCGAGGACACGCCGATGAGGGCGCGGTCGATCTGGGCGCGCACGGGCTTGGACTCGTCGCCCGCGGGCACCTGCGGCGCCGAGACGACGAGCGAGACCACGGGCTTGAGCCACGCGGCGATCGCCACCCGCGAGGCCTCGCCCTTGGCCGGAGGCGGCTCGCGCAGGGACCCGGAGAGCCCCCGCACCCGCGAGCGCGTGTCCACCACCCACAGGCGCGAGGCGCGCCGCCCCATGATCTCGAGGAAGCGCTCGATCTCCTCCGAGGGCGCGTAGGCCTTGCCCAGGCTCGCGGCCGCCACGGGGTCGGCGGCGCCGAAGAGCCCGACGATCCTGCGGCGCTCCTCGTCCTCCGGATCGCCGGGCTCGCCGCCCGCGGGCGGAAAGAGCGCCGGGCGGTCGGAGAGCGCCGAGGCCACGGCGCGCGCGGTGACGGCGATGTCCTGCTCCTGCGCCCCGCGCAGGAACGCCTCCATGCGGCTGATGAACTGCGCCGCGAGCGCGGGGATGGCGAGCAGCACCAGCGAGGCCACGAGGAGCCGGAAGCGGATGCCGTGCACGAAGGACGCGCGCATCGCGGCGGTCAGGACGCCCGTTCCGTCCAGCGGTAGCCCATGCCGTACACCGTCTCGATGCCGTCGAACGCGGGATCGACGGCGAGGAACTTGCGGCGGATGCGCTTCACGTGCGAGGTGATGGTCCCGTCGTCCACGACCATCTCGGCGTCGCGCATGAGGGTGTCGCGGCCCTTCACGTGGCCGGGGTGGCGGGCCAGCGAGCGCACCATCCAGAACTCGGTGACCGTGAGGTCCACGGGCGAGCCGCGCCAGAGCGCCGTCATGCGGGCGGCGTCGAGCTCCAGGGCCCCGCGCACGATGCGCTCGTCGTCCTTGGGCGAGGGGTCCCCCGCCACTTCGACCCGGCGGAAGAGCGCCGCGATGCGCGCCAGCAGGTGCGGCAGGCTCGCGTCCTTGGTGAGGTAGTCGTCGGCGCCCAGGCGCAGCCCCGAGACGATGTCGATGTCGGAGTCGCGCGCCGACAGGAAGATGATGGGCAGCGTGGCCGACTGCGCGCGCAGATCCCGGCACAGCGCGAAGCCGCCGTCGATCTCGGCGCCCAGGCCGATGTCGATGATGGCGAGGTCCGGCAGCCGCGTGGCCAGGGAGCGCATCGCCTGCGGCCGGTCGGCGAAGGCCTGCACCTCGTAGCCCGCGCGCTGGAGCGCGTCGGCGTAGTTCTGGCGGATGGTGGCGTCGTCCTCGACGAGCGCGATTCTTCTGGGCATTCGCCGAATTATCCCGGAAAAGGGAAAAGGGGACGGTTCCTGGAACCGTCCCCTTTTCGATTCGTCATTTTTTTGCCCCAATTCGTCGCCGCCCTTCCCCTTTTCGCCAATGGGGGCGCCTCCGCGCCCGCGCGTAATGGCCCTGCCGAATGGGTCGGCGCGAAAACAAGGGGAAAGAAGATGGCGAACGGGTCGGGCGGGTATCGGGGCGGCGCGGATGCCGCGGCGGTGGACTTCCTGCAGCTGCTGGGCAAGGCGATCCTGTCGGGCATCGCCGTGAGCCTCGCGCTGGCCCTCGTGGCGCTGGGCCTTTCCACGGCCGCGCAGGCGCAGGCGAAGCCGGGCGACGCGAAGACGGGCACCCTCCTCTTCCGCGCGGGCGCCGAGGGCGCCTTCCTGCCCGCCCCCAAGGTGGAGACCGAGGTCATGATCCACGTGACCGGCATCGTCGCCCGCACGCGCGTGACGCAGACCTTCCACAACCCGGGCAGCGACTTCGTCGAGGGCCTGTACGTCTTTCCCCTGCCCGAGAACGCCGCGGTGGACCGCCTGTGGCTTCGCATCGGCAGCCGCGTGATCGAGGGGCAGGTCAAGGAGAAGGAAGAGGCCCGCCGCGTCTACGCCCAGGCGAAGAGCGAAGGGAAGAAGGCGGCGCTGGTCGAGCAGCAGCGCCCCAACCTCTTCACCAACGCGGTGGCCCACATCGGCCCCGGCGAGTACGTGCGCGTGCTGATCGAGTACCAGCAGACGCTCTCGCTGGTCGGCGGCGAGTACCGACTGCGCTTCCCGCTCGCCGTCACCCCGCGCTACGAGCCGGCGGGCAGCGCGCTTCCCGACGAGCCCAAGACCGTCGAGCCGCTGCGGGTCGCCCACCAGGGTCCCTACGCGGGCGGCGCGCTCGCCGACGCCGTGCTGCACCCGGACTACGCGCCTGCCGGAAGCGGCGGCGCGAACCCGGTGGCCATCGCCGTCGAGATCAACTTCGGCGCCCCGCTCGCGCGCGTGACGAGCTCCTACCACGAGGCCATCGTCGAGAAGGACTCCGACACGCGCACCGTGCTCTACCTGCAGAAGGAGCAGGAGGAGGCCGACCGCGACTTCGAGCTCGTGTGGGCGCCCCTTGCCGGCAGCGCGCCGCAGGCCGCCGTGTTCACCGAGACGAAGGGCGGGACCGACTACACGCTCCTCATGGTGACGCCCCCGCAGCCCGGCGCCGAGCAGAGGGCCGCGCTCGCCACGATCCCGCGCGAGACGGTCTTCGTCATCGACACCTCGGGCTCGATGCAGGGCACCTCCATCCAGCAGGCGAAGCAGGCCCTCGCCACCGGCCTTTCCACGCTCACGCCGCGCGACCGCTTCAACGTGGTCGAGTTCAACTCCTCCACCCGCCCGATGTGGCCCGCGGCGCTGCCCGCCACCGCCGAAAACGTGCGGCACGCCCAGGCCTGGGTGGCGAAGCTGCGCGCCGACGGCGGCACGGAGATGGCGGGGGCGCTCGAGTTCGCGCTCGACGGGCGCGACACGCCCGGCTACCTGCGCCAGGTGATCTTCATGACCGACGGCGCCGTGGGCAACGAGGACCAGCTCTTCCGCCTCATCTCGAAGCGGCTCGGCAGCTCGCGCCTGTTCACCGTGGGCATCGGCACCGCGCCCAACAGCCACTTCATGACCAAGGCCGCCCAGTTCGGCCGCGGCACCTTCACCTACGTCGGCGACCTGCGCGAGGTGCAGGAGAAGATGGCCGGGCTCTTCGCGCGGATCGAATCCCCGGTGCTCAAGGACGTCTCGATCCGCTGGCCCGACGGCACGGCCGTGGAGACCTTTCCCCCGCGCGTGCCCGACCTCTACCTGGGCGAGCCCATCGTGGTCGCCGCCGCCCACCCGAGCGCCGCCGGGACCATCGTGGTCTCCGGCCTGCGCGGCAACGAACCCTGGAGCGTGGCGCTCACGCCGTCGACGAGCAGCGAGCCGACCGGCGTGGGCGCCCTCTGGGCCAGGGCGAAGATCGCGAGCCTCATGGACGAGCTTCGCCTGGGCGCCGAGGAGACGGTGATCCGCCCGGCCGTGGTGAAGGTCGCCCTCGAGCATCACCTGGTCTCGCGCTACACGAGCCTCGTCGCGGTCGACGTGACGCCCACCGCCCCCGCGGGCGAGTCGCGCACCGCGCTGGTGAAGGCCTCCGCCCCGCACGGGATGGTCGCGGGCCAGCTCCCGCAGACCGACACCGAGGCGACGCTGCAGATCCTGCTGGGACTCCTTGCGCTGGCAGCCGCCGGGATGGTCGCCCTCATCGGGCGGTTCATCCCGGCAGGAGGGGCCGTGCGCATGGAGGCCGCGCGATGAGCGCCTTTCCCGTGGACGGGCCCTCGAGCTTCGCCCTGCGCGGGCGCGCCTACCGGACGGAGGATTTCGAGGACTCCTCGCAGCCGGCGCGCAGCCGGCGGCGCTGGCCTCTCGCCGCCGCGGTCCTCTTCCTCCTCGCCCTGGCGGCGTGGCAGCTCGGGGGCGCGGCGTGGATCCACGCCAAGGCCGCTCTCGCGCAGCACCTCATCGCCTCGGCGTGGGAGGGCGCGAAGAAGGACGGCGCGCGGCGGCCGTGGCCGGGGGCGGACACGCGGCCGGTGGCGCGGCTCAGGGTGCCCTCGCGCGGCATCTCCCTCTACGTGCTCGCGGGAACGAGCGGGCGCTCGCTCGCCTTCGGACCCGGGCACGTGGACGGCACGGCCCTGCCCGGCTCCGCGGGGAACAGCGTGATCGTCGCGCACCGCGACACGCACTTCGCCTTCCTGCGCAACCTGCGCGAGGACGAGGAGATCACGGTGGAGGACACCCGCGGCCGCCTCACGCGCTACCGCGTGCGCGAGGTGGCGGTGGTGGACAAGTCCCAGACCCGGCTCCTCGACCCCGCCGACTCCCCGCAACTCACGCTCATCACCTGCTGGCCCTTCGACGCCGTGCGGCCGGGCACCGCGCAGCGCTACGTCGTCATCGCCGACCGCGCGTAATCAGATTAATTTTCCTAATCTGATTACGCGCGATCGGCGATGCTGCACCGCAACCCAATTGTCACGAAGTCGGGGGTAGACTGCGCGCCCATGAACCTGTTCGACACTCCCGCGGGATTCGACGATCCCATCGGCATGTGGCTGGGCTGTCACCGCCGCATCGAGAAGCAGCTGAAGACCCTCGCGAAGCTCCCCGCGCACCTCGCCGACAAGGGCGTCGACGCGGATGCGACGAACGCGGCCCAGGCGATCCTGCGCTACTTCGAGAAGTCCGCCGGGCACCACCACGAGGACGAGGACCGCGACCTCTTCCCCCTGATCGAGAAGCGGATTTCGGACGCGACCGAGGCCGCCCGCTTCCACGAGCTGCGCGCGCGGCTCGAGGCGGACCACGCGCGCATGGCGGCTTGCTGGGCGAAGCTGAGGAAGCCCCTGCAGGGCATCGCCGAGGGGATCCCGAAGTCGCTCGATGCCAGCGACGTGGAGGCCTTCCGCTCGATCTACGCGACCCACATCCCGTCCGAGGACGGGGCGATCCCGGACCTGGCCAAGCGCTACCTCACGCCGGCGGACCTGGAAGCGTTGGGGCGTTCGATGGCGTCGCGGCGCGGCGTCGAGTACCCGGTCTAGGTTCCCCCCGGATGGGCCGCGGCCCCTAGCCCTCGCGCCCGTCCGATCGCGGCGCAAGGTAGATGGGCACGAACCGCACCGCCCAGCCGGCGACGACCGCGATCCACGCGAGCGCCGCGAGGCCCAGGAGAACGGACCGGGCCGCGCCGCCCAGGGGCGCGAAATCGGCCGCCGCGCGGGCAACGCCCACCGCGATGAGCGCGAGGAACCCGTACCAGGTCATCGAGTCGGCCTCGAGCGCCCGGCCCGAATGCCCGAGGGAGACGCGCGAGACCATGCCGAAGGTCATCGCCGCGAGGTAGCCCACGCCGAGCAGGTGCAGCGGCCCGCGCCCGAAGAGCCCCGGGTGGCCGGCGAGCGCGGCGAGGCTCGCGACGGCGGAGAAGGCGAGCGCGACCGCGAGCACCGTGAGGGAGATGTGCAGCATGGCGAGGAGCCGCGCGCGAAGGCTCTGCGTGAGCCCCCACTTCCACGCGAGCCATCCCACCCACGCCGCCATCGGCGCATCGGCCACCCAGGTCCACTCCCCGAGGGAGGCGCTCTCGAGGAGGTAGTGCGCCGTGCACGCCGCCCCGAGGAACGGCAGGGAGATGGCCGGGCGGTACAGGGCATAGCCCGCCAGCACGCGGCTGGAGAAGAACGGGATCATGCGGTGGTTCACCACCAGGAACACGGGCAGCAGGAAGAGCCACAGCCCGGCGTCGCGCGCGAGCGCCAGCCAGTCCGCCTGCGTCAGCGCGATGGCGAGGAAGCTGCACCCGGAACCGATGGCGCCCACATACAGCAGGACCACGATCGCCACTCCCTGCGGGTCGCGCGCCTCGGCGGTGAACACGACGCGCGTGAGCGCGATCGTGCCCGCGAGCCAGCCCGCGAGGTGCACGAGGCCCCCGGCCACGAGGACCTCGCGCGTGGTGAAGAGGCCGGCGTAGAAGAGCAGCAGCCCGGCGATCATGGGCAGCCCCGCCGCGAGCCACTCGCCGCGCCGCGGCCGCACGCCCGTCCAGTTGGGGATGGCGGTCAGGCCGAAGCCGAAGATGAACCAGGGGAACAGGCCGTAGAGCATCAGCCAGGCGTGCGCCCACGCCGGCGGGATCGGCCAGGCCGGCACGGCCCACAGGCCGAGGTTGCGGCCGCCGATGTCCCAGGCCATGAAGAGCATCGACGCCAGCAGCTGCAGCGCCCCCGGCAGGAAGAGCATGCGGTGCGGCGCGCAGGTCCACACCGCCCAGGTGGAGCGGCGCTCGGCGGGGCCGTGCCCGGCCTTCGAAATGGGGATCGTCACCCGCGCAATGATGCGCCCCGGGGTGCCGGACGGCCTTGAACCGGTTCAAGAAAACCGGGCGGCGCTACGACCAGAAGACGACCGTGTCGGCTTTCTCGATGGCGTCCAGGACCGCGTCGTAGGGCTCGGCGCAGGGCCGCACCACCACGCCGGCGCCCTGCGCGCGCGCCTCGGCCGCGAGCTCCTCGAGGCCCGCGGGGAGGCTCCCCGCCTCGTGCAGCAGGAGGATGTTGTTCGCCATGGTCAGATCACGTACACGACGTCGGCCTGGCGCAGCGCGCCCGCGAGGGCGCCGCGCCCGGCGGCGGGGTCCGCGAATTCCTCGCACGGCACCTCCGCGAACTCGAGCAGCTCGCGCTGCTCGGCCACCGCGGGCGTGTCCTCGAGGGTTCCCATGACCGCCACGCGCACCGGGTCGCTCAGCAGCGTGAGCCCGGCGGCGACCCGCAGCGCCTCGGCCTTGTTGTGGCGCGCGATGACGAGGATGTTCTTCATCGCACCCCCGGCAGGACGACGACGCGGTCGCACTCGCGCACCAGTTCCGCGTTCTGGAACTGCGTGCCCATCCGCGCGCCCTCGGGGGCCTCGCCGCCGCCGAAGTGCGCCCAGCTGTGCTCGCAGACGTCGAGGCGGATGGCGCCCGAGCGCGCCAGCTCGAGAAGCCGCGCCGAGGCCGCGAGCCTCACGCCGGAGTCGGTGAGGAAGCAGCGGCACGCCCAGCCCCTTGCCGCGGCGGCCGCGGCGAGGCCCTCGAGGTGCGGCCCCGCCGATTCGTGCGAGGCGACGATTCCCAGTTGCATGCGGCGTCCGCCCGTCAGTGCTTGCGGATCGTCCAGCGCATCGTCTTGCCGGCGTCCTGCGCCTGCGAGACGATCTGGTCGCCCTGGGAATCGCACATCGCGTTGATCGACTCGCCCGAGGACGGGTTGTCGAAAACCAGGTCCAGCGTCTCGCCGGGCTGGAGCTTCTCCAGCGCCTTCTTGGTGTAGATCTGCGGGTGCGGGCACACGTAGCCCTGCACGTCCAGCTGGTACTTCCCTTCGCTCACCTTCTCGAACTTCGCGGCCATGGAACTCGCTGCTCCTTCGTTGGTTGAAACGGATGCGGGGGATCAGAACCCGAGCGGCGATTCCTTCGCCATCTTGCGCTCGATCCACCAGTTGAAGAACTTGACGCCGATCCAGCCCCCGCCCGTCATCCCCAGGGCGAAGAGCCACCCGGACGGGTCGCCGTTGGTCACGGTCGCGAAGAACGCGCCGATGTTGCAGCCCATGCCGATGCGCGAGCCGATGCCCATGAGGATGCCCCCGCCGATGGCCCAGATGGCGATCTCGCGCGTGGGCATCTTGAGCTTGAACTCGTTGGCGAGGAGCGCCATCGCCATGGAGCCGCCGATCACCGAGAAGCTCATCCACAGCACCGGGTTGGCGAGCGGGCTGGGGATGCCGTTCTCCATCCCGAAGAAGATGTTGTCGGTGAGGTTCATGCCGAGCTGCGCGAGCACCCAGGCCGCGCCCTGGGCCTCCTGCGTGGTCACGTAGAAGTAGCCGGGATCGAAGACCGTCTCCTGCAGGCTCAGCCCCGAGGTGTGGCCCATCGCCACGAGGAGCTCGCCGGCGTTCGTGATGCCGAACTTCTGCTGCAGCGACTGCATCACCCACATCTGCAGGCCCGCGGCCACGCCCAGCACGAGGCCGGCGATGGCGGTGCGCTTCGAGGCGGTGACCATGCTCCACCATCCGGCGGCCTCGCGGGCGAGGCCCGGCGCGGCGTCCTTGTTCTTGCGCAGCCACCCCTTGCGGTACCAGATCGCGTAGATGACCACGAGGATCGCGACCGCCGGCAGGACCGCGTTGATCAGCGAGTTGCCGATGAAGGCCTTGGCGGCCGGGCTCGCGAAGCCGAGCGCCTCGCCCACCGTGATCGCCTTGAGGTCCCAGATGTAGCCCGCGAGGAACTGGTCGTACCACCCGGTCGTGGCGGAGAGCTCGGCCGGCATCGACTTGGCCGCGGCCGAGGCCGTCCAGGAGGCCGGCACCAGGGCATCGAGCACGCCGCCGACGTCCACGAAGAGGGCCTGCGCGAAGCTCAAGGAGAGCACCACGAGCAGGGCCGCGACGCTGCCCTCGCCCGTCTTGTAGAGCGAGCCCGTGGCGCAGCCTCCGGTGAACACCATGCCGAAGCCGAAGATCGCGCCGCCGATCACCGAGTAGAGCCCGATGGGGGAGGCGTGGAAGGTGCTCTTGCCGGCGACGGTGACGGCGGCGGACACCAGGCTGAACAGGACCACGGCGATCATGATCCCGACCGCCATGCGCGGAACGCCCACGGCGAAGAGGTCGCGGATCGCCGAGGCCATGCAGAAGCGCCCGTACTGCAGGCTCGCGCCGTAGATGAAGCCGAACCAGAGGTAGGCCGAGAAGTAGAGGTAGCGCGAGTCCACCGCGAAGGTTCCCGCGGACACGAGCAGGAAGAATCCCACCACCGCCGCGGCCCTCATCGCGTTCGCCCGGCTCGCCGCCTGGCCCACCCCTTCCGTCGTGTCCAATACGCCTTCCGTCATTTCTTGCTTCCTCCGTCGTCCGCGCGCTGCTTGCGCGCGTAGATCTTCCAGGTGCCTTCCAGGTGCAGCGTGCCCAGGTGCGCGCACCCGTGCCCCGCCAGCATGAACGGGATCGTCTCCACCGAGCTCAGGTTGTCGGAGACGATCTCGATGACCGACCCCGCGGCCGCGCCATCGAGCGCGCGCTTGGTCACGAGGTTGGTCCGCAGGCAGTTCTCGCCCGTGAGGTCGACGCACAGGTCGGCGACCATCGCCCCGTGGCCCGGCACGTCCACCGCCCTCGCCGCGCCGGTGCCCACATCGGCGCCGGCCCGGCGAAGCGCGGGAAACATCCAGGCGATGGTGTCGAGCATTCGGTACACGGCCTTGCGGGACCTCGGTTGGTTCGTCGAGTGTGGAGTTAGCAAGTAGCGTGCCGCGCCCGCGTCGCGCGCGTCCTCCCCCTTGCGGGCGGTGGCGGCGCGCGCGCGGCCACCGTGCATGTCGCAATCGCGGCCGGCCACGCTCTTCCGGGATTGGATTATGCAATCGCGACCGCCCGCGCGGGGAGGCGTCCGGGGCCGCCTTGCAATTTGAGAGGCCGCCCCGCTCCCCGGTGGAATGTGCAACGCCGGGCACTCGGGCGCGGCGCGCCAAGCCGTTGTTTTTCCTCGCGGAAGGCAACCGGCATGCAATGTGCTAGAAAAACGGTCCGGACGGGCTGGACCCGCAATCGGCAATGGCCAACGCGAAGGAGGAGAACAAGATGAACACGCAACAGCTGGGCGCGAACGTGGGTGCGATCCTGAACCGGCGTGCGGGGTTGGCCGTCGCGGCCTGCCTCGCGCTCGCCTCGTGCGGGGGCGGCGGCGGCGAGGACACGTCCTCGGGCAACGTCGTGAAGATCGTGGTCAACACGCCGCAGACCATCGCGCAGGCCTCCGCGGACAACTACAACGACAACGTGAACGGGCTCGTCACCGCCGCCACGCTCAAGCGCTGGATGTCGAACTGGACGGCCAACCGCCCGGCGGGCATCACCGGCAAGCTCGTCATCTTCCAGGCCACGGTGGGCCCGGCCGGCGCCGAGTACATCAAGCCCAACGGCACGACCGTCTTCACCTACCTGTCGCCGTCTTCCGAGTGGATCCAGACGCGCACCAACGGCGTCATCGAGACGCAGAGCATGGTGCTCGACGGCCTGACCATCGACGCGCTCCTGAAGAAGTACAACGTCGACCCGGTGAACGACATGGTCGTGTGCGCCATGGGCACGGGCAGCAACCCCAACGCCATGGCGCAGGGCCGCTGCTGGTACGCGCTGCGCTACTGGGGCGTGGACAAGAAGAACGTCGCGGTCCTCAACGGCGGCAACCAGTGGATCAACGGCAACGGCCTCGACGCCACCGACTTCGCCGTCGCCGCGAGCACGGCGCCCGGCAACGGCACGGCCAGCGTGAAGAGCATCCCGGTCGACAACACCGCGCTGCAGGCCACGTTCGAGGACGTCCTCGCCGTCCTTCCGGCCTCCGACGTGAACAAGCGCGACGACGGCGTGCTCGTCTGGGACGCGCGCAGCATCGGCCAGTACAGCGCCGGCGAGCGCCTGGAGGCCGGCGACGCCGGCTTCACGGCCTGCGGCGCCGCCAACTGCGCCGCGCCCGCGGGATACAACTACATGGCGACGTTCCAGAACAGCGGCTCGCGCCAGGGCCACCCGTGGGGCACGCTCCAGCTGCAGTACACCAACCTGCTCGATCCGGCCAAGGGCTTCTCCTACCGGTCGAAGGCCGACTTGCAGAACTTCCTGAACGGCGGCGCCAACGCCGCGGGCACCCGCTTCGTGGACGCGACCTATTCGGGCGTGGGCGAGGGCATGGCCTACCAGGCGGGCGACGTCATCTACGCCTACTGCGAGACCACCTTCCGCGCGATGATCACCGGCTTCGCCTCCGCGGGCATCCTGGGGCTGCCGGTCCGGTTCTATGATGGCGCCATGGTGGAGTGGAACTCGCTCTCGAACATCGCGGACCTGACGGGCGCGCCCATCCTGCCCGCCGACTCGCCGTGGCGCACGGACGTGAAGTCCTTCTTCCGTCCCGCGACGAGCCCCGCGCTGGTGGGCAAGCGCACGATCACCAACGCCTACGCCATCCACGCCAACAAGATCATCCTCGAGGACCAGGCCTACAAGCGCGGCATCAACCCGGCCGACTCGGGTGGAAGCGGCAGCGGCGGAGGCAACCCCTGCGGCTGACGATCCGCGGTGCCGGCGGGGCGGCCCTCCTGGTCGCCCTCGCCGGCCTCGCCCTGTGGGCCGGCTGGCGCCACTTCTCCGAGCGGCGCGCCGACGAAGCGATCGAGGCCTTCCTCGCCCGGCACTGGGCGCAGCCTCTCGCCCCCCAGGGGAATCCCCCCTCGCAATTCACGCCGCCGGAGGCAGCCCTCGGTCCCGAGGGCTGCGGCGCCTGCCACGCGGCGCAACTCGCGGACTGGAAGACGAGCCTGCACTCCCGCGCGGTCGGCCCGGGCATCCTCTGGCAGCTGCGCACGATGCCGCAGCACGAGGGCAACGACTGCCTGCGCTGCCACGCGCCGCTCGCCGAGCAGAAGGCCCTGATGGCGATGGAGCGCGCCTGGCCCAACGCGCCCGCTTCCGCCGCCCCCGGCCTGGGTACCGCCGGACCTGCATCGCCAGGGGCTCGTCTGCGCCGCCTGCCACGTGCGCCGGCATGAGCGCTTCGGCCCGCAGGCGCGCACGCCGCCCCCCGCGGCCGGCACGCGGCTGCCGCACGGCGGCGCCACGGAGCAGGCGGCCTTCTCCGACAGCCGCTTCTGCTCGACCTGCCACCAGTTCGCGCCGAACGGGCGCCAGGTGAACGGCAAGCTCCTCGAGAACACCTTCGAGGAGTGGCGCGCGAGCCGCCATGCGCGCGAGGGCCGGCACTGCCAGTCCTGCCACATGCCCGGCCGCCGCCACCTCTGGCGCGGCGTCCACGACAAGGAGATGGTGCGGCGCGCGCTGCACCGCGAGATCTCCGTCACGCGCGTGGACGCCGGGCGCATCCGCGTGAGCGCCGTGCTCGCCAACCGCGACGCGGGGCACTACCTCCCGACCTACGTCGTGCCCAAGCTGTACGTGAACGTCCACCTGCGCGGCCCGGGCACGCGCATGCTCGTGGGCCAGCACGTCGTGGGCCGCACGCTCAACGTCGCCCTCGACCGCGAGATCGCCGACACGCGCCTCGCGCCCGACGGCCGCAAGGAGGTCTCCTTCGAGGTCGCGGTGGGACCCGGCCGCTGGGAGGCGATCCTCGCCACCGAGGTCGCGCCGGGGGAGCACTACGAGCGCATGTTCGCCGACATGCGCCGGCGCAATCCCGCCCTGGACGAGGCCACGCTCGCCCTCCTCGACGAGGCGCTCGCCAAGGCGGTTTCCGCGCGCTACTTCCTGGACGAGGTGCGGGTGGCCGTTCCGGAGGCGCCGGGCTCGGCCCGCGCGGTTGCAAATTGAAAGGCCCCACGGCGCGCAAGGGGTAATGCAATGCCGCCCCCGTGCGGCGAACCCCTAACCCCCTGTTTTTTCAGTCGTCGCCCCATGGCACGCAATCTGCTGGGTGTCGCCATCGGGTCCTGTCACCGGGAGTTGCCATGAGCTTGCGCCGCTGGCTTGTCGTCGCGATGGTCGTCGTGCCCTGCGCCCACGCGCAGGTCACGCCGCCGGCCGCGCCGGCGCCCGCGAAGGAAGCCACGGCCGCCGCCGGAGCGAAGGACGCGGCCGAGGAGCCGCCGGCGCCCAGGCGCCGGCTCAAGTTCAAGGGCGAACGGCCCACCTGCACCTGCGTCAGCGCGCTGGGCGAGGACGACATCAAGGCCGCCGAGGCGAAGCAGGACAAGGAACCACAAACGAGGAGGAGCGAGAAATGAAGCAGAGCAAGACGATCGTGGACAGGTTGCGTACGGCCGCGCGCGCGGCCATCCGGACCGCGGCGGGGACGGCCGCCGTGGTGGCGTTTGCGCTCGCCTGGTCGCTCGCGAGCTCCACGCCGGAGCGCGCCGACCCGGCCGCGGCGCCGGCCGCCGGGCCCGCGGGCTGGGGCGCGGAAGCCCTCGCCGACGTGCGCGACGCGATGCGCGCGGTGTCGCCGATCGCCGAGGCGAACGCCTGCGGGATGGGCGCCTCCTCCTGCTTCAAGTGCCACAACGGCACGCGCGCCGCCGCGCCCAGCGAGCAGAAATGGCACGCCGACCACAAGAGCGTGGACAACTCCTGCGTCGGCTGCCACAAGGGCAACCCCCGCCTCATCAAGAAGGAGCTCGCCCACACCGAGATGGTGAAGGATCCGCGCGCGAAGCCGGCCGAGATGTGCGCGAGCTGCCACAAGACGGGCAATTCCGCGGACCTGGTGAAGGCCTACAACAAGAAGTGATCCCAAGGAGGGGAAACACATGAAGCGTTTCAGCAGGGATTCGATCCGCAGGACGACCACGACGACGAAGCTGGCGGGCGCGTGCGCGCTCGCGCTCCTGCCCTGGGCGGGAAGCGCCACCGCGGGCCCCACGATCGCCTTCGGCAAGGAAGGCAACCTCACGTTCAACTACTCGCTGCAGGCCTGGGGACAGACCCGGGACTTCAGCTCGGCGACGGACGACGGCAAGTCCACCGACTTCTTCCTGCGCCGCAACCGGCTCACCTTCTCGGGCCAGTTCAACGACCTGGTCGGCTTCTACGCCAACATCGACGCGCCCTCGGACAGCAAGTACGGCGAGGACGACAAGAGCATCTTCTTCCGCGACTCCTACGTCACGATCGACCAGAGCGACGGCCTGCGCTTCATCGTCGGGCGCTTCAAGAACGCCTTCTCGCGCGAGAACCTCGAGGCCTGCTTCGACCCCCTCACGATGGACCGGGCGGAGGTGCTCGCCTACACCCCCTGGGGCGGCAGCCGCGACACCGGCGCCGCGGTGTGGGGCAACTTCGCCGACGGCAAGTTCCAGTACAAGGTCATGGTCTCCGACGGCCGCGAGGGCGACGCGGTCGTGAAGGACACGCCGCGGTTCACGGGCCGGGTGCACCTCACGCTGCTGGACCCGGAGTACGAGTACGGCTACCGCGGCACCTACCTCGGCACTCGCAACGTGCTCACCATCGGCGCCTCCTACGACTTCCAGAAGGACGTCGCCTACGGGGACTACGTCGGCAAGACCGACCCGAAGGACTACAAGGCGTGGACGGCCGACATCTTCTACGAGCAGCCCACCTCCGTCGGCACGTTCACGGGCTCGGCGGCCGTGATGCGCTACGACACCGGCGACGTCCACTGGGGGCTCTCGCCCGACCCGAACCTGCCGGCGACGACGGACCTGGAGGGCTGGTACGTGAAGGCGGGCTACCTCTTCCCGCAGAAGGTCGGCCCGGGGCGCCTGCAGATCTTCGCCCGCCACGAGGACTCCGACTACAACCTGCCGACGGGCTACCGCGACCAGAAGTGGGACGGCATCGGCTTCCACTACTTCCTCAACGGCCAGCTGCTCAAGCTGAGCTTCGAGGCGGCCAAGGTGAAGTTCGACGTGCAGAACCCCACGGACGCCTCGCAGCGCGACTACAACCAGTACACGTTCGGCCTGCAGTTCATCTTCTGACGCCTGCGCGGGGCTGACCGGGATCAACCGTCCCGGCCGGCCCCGTGGCATCATCGTTCCCTCACCGCGCCCTCGATGGCGCACCCCCGGAGGAGCGATTGGGAAGCGTCGACCTCGCGGCGAGTTCCCGCGACAGGACCCCTGACACGAACGGCACCGCGCACCGCGGCGCCCTCACGCTCGCGCTTGCCGCCATCGGCGCCCTCGCGGCCGTCGCGTGGCTCGCGCCCTCGGGAGTGGCCTGGGCCGCGACGGCCCTCGCCGTCGCCGCGGGGCTCGGGCTCTACGGCTACTGGCGCGGGCTTTCCGCCGTGCACGGGGCCCTCCAGCGCGCCAACGACGGCGCCCTCGAGCCGGTGGCGCTTCCGGGCGCCGCCCGCGCCCTGGTGGGGCCGCTGGCCGCGGAGTACAACGCCCTCGCGCGCAACCTGGGCTCCCTCTTCGGCGAGATGGAGCAGGCGCAGCTCGCGATCATCGCGGAGAGAAACCGCCACGAGGCGATCCTGCAGGGGCTGCCCGGCGCGCTCCTCGTGGTCGACGGCGACTTCCGCGTGACGCTGTCGAACCGCCAGGCGGAATCGCTCTTCGGGGTCCCGGCGCCCTCGCTCGCCGGCGCCAACGTCTTCGACCTCCTGCTCCCCGACGAGGCCGGGCGCGAGCTCCTGCGCGAAGCCTTCCTCTACGAGCAGCAGGTGAGCAACAAGCTGCTCGCCCTGCGCGTCGGTGATGCCGTGCGGCAGGTCTCGCTGAACCTCACCTTCTTCGGCAAGTCCCCCCGGGCGGCCCAGGCGAGCGCGGCGATCATCCTGCAGGACGTCACGGACTGGAAGCGCCTCGAGGACATGGCGACGCAGGCCGAGAAGCTGGTGGCGATGGGGCAGCTCGCCGCCGGCGTGGCGCACGAGCTCAACACGCCGCTGGGCACGATCCTCGGCTACGCCCAGCTCCTCAACGAGGGGAAGGCGAGCGAGGACAAGCGCGCCGAGTACGCGCGCATCATCCACGGCGAGACCAAGCGCTGCGCGCGCATCATCGACAACCTCCTCGCCTACGCCCGGCGCGACGTCTGCCCGACCGAGAGCTGCGAGGTGAACGGGCTCATCCGCGAGGCCGTCGAGGCGGTGACCAACTGCCAGGGGCGGCGCCAGTGCGTGGCGATCGAGGCCGACGTGGCGGGCGAGGTCCTCGTGCGCGGCGGCGCCGGGCAGCTCGACATCGTCCTCGTGAACCTGCTGGTGAACGCGGTCCAGGCGGCCTCGGAGGTCGCCGAGCCCCGGGTGCGCGTGACCTGCGAGGTCGCGGGCGGCAACGCCGTGGTCAGCGTGACGGACAACGGGCCCGGCGTCCCGCCCGAGATCCGGCCGCGGCTCTTCGAGCCCTTCTTCACCACCAAGGGGGAGTCGGCGGGCACGGGCCTGGGGCTGCCCATCAGCCAGCAGATCGTCACGCGCATCGGCGGCAGCATCCACAGCGATCCCGAGTACCGGGGGGGCGCGCGCTTCGTGGTGACGCTGCCCCTTGCCGCCTAGCCCCATGGACACGGTCGAGACCAGCCCCGAGGCCAAGGCGCAGCCGCCCGCGCGGCCGACGCTGCTGGTGGTCGAGGACGACGCGGCCATGCGGCGCATGATCCAGGAGGTGCTCTCCGGCGCCGACGCCGACGTGGTGACGGCCGAGAGCTCGCAGGCGGCACTCGACTACCTGGAGGCCCACGACGTGTCCGTCGTGGTGACCGACCTGCGCATGCCGCGCGTGAGCGGCCTCGAGGTGCTGCGCTTCGCCAGGCGCCGCAGCGCCATGACGCAGGTGATCCTGCTCACCGGGCACGCCACCGTGGAGTCGGCGGTCGACGCGCTGAAGAACGGCGCCTACGACTACCTCAAGAAGCCCTTCGAGCCCGACGACCTGCGCCGGATCGTGGACCACGCGCTCGAGTACTGGCGGCTCAACAGCGAGAACGTGCGCCTTCGCGAGACCAACCGCGCCTACGCCGAGTTCGACGGCCTGGTGGGCAAGAACCCCGCCATCGAGCAGGTGCGGCGCATGGTGCGCGCGGCCGCGGGCTACGACTGCGGCGTGCTCGTCACCGGCGAGTCGGGCACGGGCAAGGAAGTCGTCGCGCACCAGATCCACCTGTCGAGCGGCCGCCGCGACGGGCGCTTCGTGGCGCTCAACTGCGCCGCCATCCCGGAAAACGTGATCGAGAGCGAGGTCTTCGGCTACCAGCGCGGCGCCTTCACCGGGGCCGACCGCGCCAAGGCGGGCCTGTTCGAGACCGCCGACCGCGGCACGCTCTTCCTCGACGAGATCAACAACGCCTCGCCCGCCTTCCAGGCGAAGCTGCTGCGCGTGCTGCAGGACGGGACCTACTACCGCATGGGCGACACCGAGCCCCGGCATGCCGACGTGCGGCTCATCGCCGCGACCAACCGCCCCCTGCCCGCGCTCGTCGAGAGCGGCGCCTTCCGCATGGACCTGTACTACCGCCTGCGGATCGTGGAGATCGTGCTGCCGCCCCTTCGCGACCGGCGCAGCGACATCCCCCTGCTCGCCAACTACTTCCTGGCGCGCCAGAGCGCCCGCCTCAAGAAGCCGGTGAAGGGGATCACGACGAGGACGCTGGCGGCGCTCATGCGCCACGACTGGCCCGGAAACGCCCGCGAGCTCGAGAACGCGATCCAGTCGATGATCATCCTCACCGAGACGGACATGCTGGACGTGGACGTCCTGCCGCCGGGGCTCGCCGCCGAGACGGCCGCGCCGGGGCGCGCCATGGAGCTGATCGAGCCGCAGAGCCTGGAGGAGATCGAGGCGTACTTCATCGCGAAGACCCTGCGCGAGACGCAGGGGAACCGGGCGACGGCCGCGGAGATACTCGGCATCGACAAGTCCACGCTGTGGAGGAAGATCAAGCGCTACGGCCTCGAGTGAGGCCGCGCGGCCCCTCCGGGGAGGGACCGGGCGCGGGAGGGAATGGTCGGGGTGAGAGGATTCGAACCTCCGGCCTCTACGTCCCGAACGTAGCGCTCTACCAGGCTAAGCTACACCCCGAGGCCGAAACGGGCGCCTCAGCAGCGCCCGTCGGATCTTCCGCCGGGCTAGAACTTGCGCTCGACGGAAAAGTGCGCCAATTGTAGCAGACTGTCCTTCCAGGCGGAACCGGGAATGGCTTCCAGCCTCGCGGTGGCGATGGCCGCTTCCTTGCGCGCGCAGTCGCGCGCGTAGTCCAGGGCGCCGGTGCTGTTGATGGCCTGGACCACGGCGCCCAGGTCGGCCTTGCCGCCCTCCTCGATGGCGCGGCGCACGAGGGCCTTCTCGTCGCCGCTTCCCACCTGCATCGCGCGGATGAGCGGCAGCGTGGGCTTGCCCTCGGCGAGGTCGTCGCCCAGGTTCTTGCCGGTCTCGGCGAGGTCGCCCGAATAGTCGAGCACGTCGTCGATCACCTGGAAGGCGGTGCCCAGGTGCATGCCGTACTCGGCCAGCGCCTGCTCGGTTTCCGGCGGCGCCCCGGCGAGGATCGCGCCCACCTGGGTGGCGGCCTCGAAGAGCTTGGCGGTCTTGTAGCGGATGACGCGCAGGTAGCTCTCCTCGTCGGTGTCCGGGTCCTTCACGTTGAGGAGCTGGAGCACCTCGCCCTCGGCGATGACGTTGGTCGCGTTGGAGATCACCTGCATCACGCGCAGGTTCCCCTCCGCGACCATCATCTGGAAGGCGCGCGAGTGCAGGAAATCGCCCACCAGGACGGCGGCGGCGTTGCCGAACTCGGCGTTGGCCGTGCGCCGGCCGCGGCGCAGGCTGGATTCGTCCACCACGTCGTCATGCAGGAGGGTGGCCGTGTGGATGAACTCGATGACCGCCGCCAGCTCGTGGCGCGAGGGCCCCTGGGCGCCCAGCGCGTTGGCGGTGAGCAGCAGCAGGGCCGGCCGCAGGCGCTTGCCCCCGGCGGCGATGATGTAGTCGGCGATGGTGCGCACGAGCAACACCTCGGAATCGAGCCGGCGGCGGATGACCTCGTCGAGGGCGGCGAGGTCGGCGGCGATCGGAGCCCGGATCGACTCGAGGTTCACGGGGACGTGGGGTTGGTTCACGGCGTTCGGGGTGCCGGGGCGCGGACGGGCCCGCAGACAAGTCTTTGACGTTGCTTGGGATTTCGCGTATTATAGCGGGTTCGCGGTGCAAAAGGCCGTGAATTATCAAATCAAAACAGGAGTACCAACATGTACGCGGTCATCAAGACCGGCGGCAAGCAATACCGCGTTGCCCCGGGCGAAAACATCAAGATCGAGTCGCTGGAGGCGGACGTCGGCGCCACCATCGTGCTCGACCAGGTGCTGATGGTGGCGGATGGCGAGGCCGTGCAGGTCGGCACGCCCACCCTCGCCGGCGCCAAGGTCTCGGCCACCGTGGTCTCCCACGGCCGGGGCCCGAAGATCCGCATCTTCAAGATGCGCCGGCGCAAGCACTACCAGAAGACGCAGGGCCACCGGCAGAACTACACGGAAATCCGTGTGGACGCCATCAACCAGTAACGGGTAGCGATCATGGCACATAAAAAAGCAGGCGGCTCATCCCGCAACGGCCGCGATTCCGAGAGCAAGCGCCTGGGCCTCAAGGCCTTCGGCGGCGAGACCGTGAACGCGGGTTCCATCCTCGTGCGCCAGCGCGGCACGCGGTTCCACCCGGGCCAGAACGTGGGCATCGGCAAGGACCACACCCTCTTCGCGATGGTGACCGGCACGGTGAAGTATGGCCAGCACGGCCCCAAGCAGAAGAACACCGTGAGCATCGAGCCGGCCCAGGCCTAAAGGCTCCTTTCTCCCGGAAAGAGCCCCGTCATCGCACGGGGCTTTTTCGTTTCCGGGGCCGGTTGACAAGAACATGCCCGACATCGCCCTCTTCCTCGTCGCCGCCGCGGTGCTCACCATCGCGCCCGGGCCCGACATCGTCTACGTGCTCACGCGCGGCGTGAGCCAGGGGCGCAAGGCGGGGATCGCGGCCGCGCTCGGGTTCGCCACCGGCTGCCTCTTCCACACGGCGCTCGCGGTGCTGGGCGTGGCCGCCCTCATCCGCTCCTCCGAGCTCGCGTTCAACGCGGTGCGCTGGGCGGGCGCGGCCTACCTCGTGTGGATCGGCATCCAGGCGCTGCGCCACCGGCCTCGTTCTCGCTCGCCGGCGGAGGCGACGCAAAGGCGCTCCTCGCGGTGTACCGGCAGAGCGTGATCGGCAACGCCCTGAACCCCAAGGTGACGCTCTTCTTCCTGTCGTTCCTGCCGCAGTTCGTGGACACGCGCGCCGGCGGCCTCGAGTGGCAGATGGCGGTCCTGGGGCTCGTCTTCATGGCGCAGACGGTGGTCATCTTCGGCGCCGTGGCGCTCTTCTCGGGCTGGATCGGCGAGAGGCTGCGCGCCCATCCGGCCGCGGGCCGGCGCCTGAACGTCTTCGCCGGCCTCACCTTCATCGCGCTCGGGATCCGGGTGGCGATGCCCGACATGGGCAGGACATGAAGTTCTTCGACGAAGCCAGGATCGAGGTGATCGCCGGCGACGGCGGGGACGGCTCCGCGCACTTCCGGCGCGAGAAGTTCGTCCCGCGCGGCGGCCCCGACGGCGGCGACGGCGGCCGCGGCGGCTCGATCCTCGCGGTGGCCGACTTCAACCTCAACACGCTCATCGACTACCGCTACACGCGCATCTTCCGCGGCAAGCACGGCGAAAACGGCAGCGGCCGCGACCGCAACGGCCATGGCGCCGAGGACATCATCCTGCGCGTGCCCGTGGGCACCGTGATCCGCGACGCCGACACGGGCGAGACCATCGCCGACCTGGCGAAGGCCGGCGACCAGGCCGTGCTCGCCAGGGGCGGCAAGGGCGGGCTGGGCAACCTGAACTTCAAGTCGAGCACGAACCGCGCGCCGCGGCAGTTCACGCCCGGCGGGACGGGCGAGCGCAGGAACCTCGAGATGGAGCTGCGCGTGCTCGCCGACGTGGGCCTCGCGGGAATGCCCAACGCCGGCAAGTCGACCTTCGTGCGCGCCGTCTCGGCCGCCCGCCCCAAGGTCGCCGACTACCCGTTCACCACGCTCAACCCGAGCCTGGGGGTCGTGCGCGTCGACATGAACCGCTCGTTCGTGATCGCCGACATCCCGGGCCTCATCGAGGGCGCGGCCGAGGGCGCCGGGCTCGGGCACCAGTTCCTGCGCCACCTGCAGCGCACGCAGCTCATCCTGCACGTGGTGGACTTCGCGCCCTTCGACGAGTCCGTGGACCCGGTGAAGGAAGCCAGATCGATCGCGCTGGAGCTGAAGAAGTACGACCCCGGCCTCTTCGCGAAGCCGCGCTGGCTGGTGCTCAACAAGGCCGACCTCATCGACGCCGGCGAGCGCGAGAAGCGCGCGAAGGCCTTCGTGAAGAAGCTCGGCTGGAAGGGCCCGTGGTACATGGTCTCCGCCGTCAACGGCGAGGGCACGCGCGAGCTGTGCTTCGCGATCATGGAGTTCCTCGAGGCGAACCGCCGTGCGTGAGGAGCTCGCCGGCGCGCAGCGCGTCGTCGTGAAGATCGGCTCGAGCCTGCTCACCAACGCGGGCGCGGGCCTGGACCGCGAGGCGGTGGCCGACTGGGCGGGGCAGATCGCCGCCCTGCGCGCGCGCGGCGTGGAGGTGCTCGTCGTCTCCTCCGGCGCCATCGCCGAGGGAATGAAGCGCCTCGCGTGGACGAAGCGGCCGAGCGCGGTCAACGAGCTGCAGGCGGCGGCCGCGGTGGGCCAGATGGGCCTGGTGCAGATGTGGGAGTCGTGCTTCGCCGAGCGCGGGCTGCGGACCGCGCAGGTGCTCCTCACCCACGAGGACCTGGGCGACCGGCGCCGCTACCTCAATGCGCGGACCACGCTGAAGACGCTGGTCGGGCTGGGCGTGGTGCCCGTCATCAACGAGAACGACACGGTGGTGGTGGACGAGATCCGCTTCGGGGACAACGACACCCTCGCCTCCCTCGTGACGAACCTCATCGAGGCCGACACCCTCGCGATCCTCACCGACCAGAAGGGCCTCTTCTCGGCCGACCCGCGCAAGGACCCCGCGGCCACGCTCGTGTCGCGGGCCACCGCGGGCGACCCGGCCCTCGAGGCCATGGCCGGCGGCGCGGGCTCCGAGATCGGCAGCGGCGGCATGATCACCAAGGTGCTCGCGGCGCGCCGCGCCGCGCGCAGCGGCGCCCACACCGTCATCGCCTGGGGGCGCGAGCCGGAGCTGCTCACGCGCCTGTTCGCGGGCGAGCCCATCGGCTCGCTCCTCGTGGTCGTCCACCCCGGCGGTCGCGGCCCGCAAGCAGTGGCTCGCCGACCACCTGAAGCCCGCCGGCCGCATCACGCTCGACCCGGGCGCCGTGAAGGCGCTCACCACGGACGGGAAGAGCCTGCTCGCCATCGGCGCGACGGCGGTGGACGGCGAGTTCGAGCGCGGCGACGTCGTGAGCGTCGATCTCCCCCGACGGCCGCGAGATCGCGCGCGGGCTCGTGAACTACGGCGCGGGCGAGACGCGGCGCATCCTGCGCAAGCCCAGCAGCGAGATCGAGCCCACGCTCGGCTACGTCGCCGAGCCCGAGCTCATCCACCGGGACAATTTGGTCGTACTTTAGGACGGCCAAATTGCGGTGGAGGCTAACCTGCCGCCCTTGGCAGGTTAAGCGACCGGAGGGAGCGGGCCGGAACCACAACCTGGTCATCCTTTAGGACGGCCGAATTGCGGTGGAGGCTATACTGGCCCCACAACAACGGCACTGGGAGACCATCGTGAACATCGTCGATCGCGCGAAGAACCTCATCCTCACGCCCGCCGCGGAATGGGACAAGATCTCGGCGGAGACGCACACCGTGCAGGGGCTGTACACCGGCTGGATCATGATCCTCGCCGCCATCCCGCCCATCGCCACCTTCATCGGGTTCTCGATCGTGGGCACCGGCGCCTTCGGCTTCTCCTACCGCGTGCCGATCGTGGCCGGCGTCTCGAACGCGATCGCCTCCTACCTGCTCTCGCTCGCGAGCATCTACGTGTTCGCCCTGGTCATCGACGCGCTCTCGCCCACCTTCGGCGGCGAGAAGAACTTCGCCCAGGCCTTCAAGGTCGCCGCCTTCGCGCCGGTGGCCTCCTGGCTCGCGGGCGTGTTCGCCATCCTGCCGGCGCTCTCGATCCTCGGCCTCCTCGGCCTGTACAGCCTGTACCTGCTCTACGTGGGCCTGCCGCGCCTCATGAAGACGCCGCAGGAGAAGGCGCTCCCCTACACGGTGGTGGTGATCCTCGTGGGGATCGTGCTCTCGGTCGTGATCGGGACGATCTCGGCCCTCATGCTGCCGGGCCGGCCGGGCGGGTTCTAGCCCCCGGGCCCGGCGCGCAGGGCTAGTCCGAGAGTCCCGCCGCGGGGCGGGGGAACCGCGAGCGGCGCCGCCGCCCGTAGGGCGACATGCCCACGGGGCGCCGCTCCTTCCTCACGTCGAGGAAGAAGGCGAGCTGCTCGAGCGCCATCCGGTACACCTCGCGCTTGAAGTCGATGACCGTGTCGAGCGGGACCCAGTAGTCGTGCCAGCGCCAGGCGTCGAACTCGGGATGGCCGCTCGCGCGCAGGGAAACGTCCGTGTCGCGGCCGACGAGCCGCAGCAGGAACCAGATCTGCTTCTGGCCCTTGTAGGTGCCGCGCCACTCGCGCTTCACCCAGTGGCTGGGCACGTGGTAGTGCAGCCAGTCGCGGGTGCGGCCGAGGATTTCCACGTGCTCGGGCTTGAGGCCCGTTTCCTCCTCGAGCTCGCGATACATCGCTTGCTCGGGGGATTCCCCCTGCTTGATGCCGCCCTGGGGGAACTGCCAGGCGTGCTCCTTGATCCGCTTGCCCCAGAAGACCTGGTTCTTGTGGTTGACGAGCACGATGGCGACGTTCGGGCGGAATCCGTCCCGATCGATCATGGCAGTCACCATCCAATCCGTTGAGTTGTGGCCATTTTTCCACAGTTTGCGAGTGCCCGCCAGCTTAGATCCCGCCCCGGGCCGGTGTAGAATGCGCTTCGCAAGCCGATGATTTGATTCCGAAAACAGCCTGTCTGACCCAGCCCCACCCGGAGAGTTCATGCGCGCCAGCCAGTTCTTCCTCGCCACCCTCAAGGAAGCCCCCCAGGAGGCCGAGCTTCCCAGCCACAAGCTCATGCTGCGGGGCGGCCTCATCCGCAAGCTCGGCAGCGGCCTTTATTCCTGGCTCCCGATGGGCATGCGCGTGCTGCACAAGGTCGAGCGGATCGTGCGCGAGGAGATGGACCGGGCGGGCGCCCTGGAGATCATCATGCCGCCGGTGCAGCCGGCCGAGCTCTGGCAGGAGACGGGGCGCTGGGACCTGTACGGGCCCATGATGCTGCGCATCAAGGACCGGGCCGAGCGCGAGTTCTGCTACGCGCCGACGGCCGAGGAGGTCGTCACCGACATCGCGCGCAAGGAGCTGCGCAGCTACCGCCAGCTGCCGGTGAACTTCTACCAGATCCAGACCAAGTTCCGCGACGAGATCCGGCCGCGCTTCGGCGTGCTGCGCGCGCGCGAGTTCTCGATGAAGGACGCCTACTCGTTCGACGCGGACGAGGCCGGGATGCTCGAGTCCTACCAGCAAGATGTTCGACGCGTACGTGCGCCATCTTCACGCGCCTGGGCCTCACGTTCCGCCCCGTCGCGGCCGACTCCGGCGAGATCGGCGGCAGCGCCTCGCACGAGTTCCAGGTGCTGGCCGACTCCGGCGAGGACCAGATCGCGTACTCGGACGGCTCCGACTACGCGGCCAACATCGAGAAGGCCGAGGCGCTCGCGCCCGCGGCGCCGCGCGCGGCCCCGACCGAGCCGATGCGCAAGGACCCGACGCCGGGCACTTCCACCTGCGAGGGCGTGGCGAGGCTCTGGAACGAGCCCCTTTCGCGCACCGTGAAGGCGATCCTCCTGTACGCCAACCACCGCGTGCACATGCTGCTCATCCGCGGCGACCACTCGCTCAACGAGGTGAAGACGGGCAAGGTGCACGGCCTCAAGGGATGGCGCTGGGCGAGCGACGAGGAGATCCTCGCCGCCGGCCGACGGGCCGGCGGGCTACCTCGGCCCGGTGGGGCTCGACCGCTCGAAGATCACGGTCGTGGCCGACCGCACCGTGGCGGCGATGTCCGACTTCATCTGCGGCGCCAACGAGAAGGACTTCCACATCCGCGGCGTCAACTGGGGCCGCGACTGCCCCGAGCCGGACCTCGTCGCCGACATCCGCAACGTCGTCCCGGGCGACCCCTCGCCCGACGGCAAGGGCACGCTCGCCATCGTGCGCGGCATCGAGGTGGGCCACGTGTTCGCGCTGGGCCGGCGCTACTCCGAGGCGATGGGCGCGACCTTCACCGCCGAGGACGGCACCGCGAAGCCCTTCGAGATGGGCTGCTACGGCATCGGCGTCACCCGCATCGTGGGCGCGGCCATCGAGCAGAACCACGACGACCGGGGCATCATCTGGCCCGACCCCATGGCGCCGTTCACGGTGGCGGTGATCCCGCTCGGCATGCAGAAGAGCGAGGCCGTGAGGGACGCGGCCGAGAAGCTCTACGCGGAGCTCGCCGGCGCCGGCGTCGAGGTGCTGCTGGACGACCGCGGCGAGCGCCCGGGCGTGATGCTCGCCGACCAGGAGCTCATCGGGATCCCGCACCGCGTCGTGATCGGCGATCGCGGCCTCAAGGAAGGCATGGTCGAGTACCAGCACCGGCGCGACGCCGAGGCGACGAAGGTGCCGCTCGCGCAGGTGGCGGCGTTCGTCCGGGAGCGCCTCGCGCGATGAGCCCGCGGCCGCTGGCGGCGATCCTCGCCGCGGCGGCGCTGCTGGGCCTCGCCCCCGGCTTCGCGCTCGCCGGCGCGCAGCAGTACGAGGCGCTCTCGGCCTCGGTGCGCGCCTCGCTCGCGAAGGCGGTTTCCGACCGCCAGTTCGCGCGCCTGGAGGACCCCGAGTCGCGCGCCTGGGTGCGCGCCATGCACGCTCGCGTGCACGAGCGCGTGCGCGACGAGCGCCTGGCGCGGGAGATCCTGGAGATGGTCCGCTACGAGGCCCTGCGGGCGGGGCTGGAGCCGCGCCTCGTGCTCGCGGTGATCGACGTGGAGAGCGGCTTCCGCAAGTACGCCGTCTCGACGGCGGGCGCCCGCGGCTACATGCAGGTGATGCCCTTCTGGGTGCGCGAGATCGGGATGCCCGGGCAGAACCTCTTCCACGCCCGCACCAACCTGCGCTACGGCTGCGTGATCCTGCGCCACTACCTCGCAGGTCGAGAACGGGAACCTCGCGAACGCCCTGGGACGCTACAACGGCAGCCTCGGGCGCCCCGAGTACCCGCAGCGCGTGCTGCGCGCGATGGACGCGCGCTGGTCGCCCGCGGGAGCCTAGCCCTTCGGCCGTCCCGCGTTCGCGATGGCGTCCTCGAGCGACTTGCGGGTCACCGTGCCCGTGCGCACCCAGGCGCGCTTGCCGGACGGGTCGTAGAGCATGGTCGTGGGCAGGCCCTTCACCTTCCCGAACACCTTCTCGGTGTCGTCGTCCTCGAGCACGAGCGGGTAGGTGTGGCCGAACTTCTTCGCGAACTGCCGCGTCTTCGCCTCGTCCTCGGAGTCGAGCGCGATGCCCAGCACCACCGCGCGCTGCGGCGCGTTGGCGTCCTGGAAGGCCGCGATCTCGGGGATCTCCTTGATGCACGGCGTGCACCACGTCGCCCAGAAGTTCACCACCACCCACTTGCCGCGGTAGTCGGCCAGGCGGTGGCGCTTGCCGTCCGTGTCGGTGACCTCGAAGGCGAGCGCCGCGGGCGCGGCGAGGCCGGCGAGCAGCGCGAGGGCGGCGGCAATAACAAATGCATTCGTTTTCAAAAGCATTGCGCTCGTCTATTCTCGGTGTCGCACCCGCCCGGGAAGGCGGGGCATCCAATTAAGCCGTTGAAAATCAAAGATTAACACAGCAGTGGCCCTCGATCTTCGCGTCCCCGCCGAACGCATCGCCCCGCCCCGGGACCTGGACCTGCGCCCGAAGCAGGCCCGGGCCTGGGTGGAATCGCTTCCCCTCAGCCAGAGCGCCGAGGCGGGACGGAAGATCCTCGCCAACCTCTGCGCGATCAACCGCACCAAGGTCGAGTTCGACGACCGGCTGCAGCTGTACGAGGCCTACCGGCCCGTGGCCGAGGTCGTGTTCGACGAGCTCGACGCGGTGTACGGCAAGTCGCTGCTGCCGCTGCCGCCCAAGGCGCGCGAGGCGCTCGCCCTCGCCCGCGAGCTCGCCACCGAGTTCGGCTACGGCTACAAGACGCTCCTGCTGGAGAAGACGGGCAAGCTCCTCGCCTTCGGCTCGAAGAAGCAGATGCCCTTCGTCGCGTATCGCGCGATGGAGAGCCTGGCGCGGCTGCTGCACGCGAGCTACCGCTCGTACACGCCGATCCCCCAGGGCTCCTGGCGCGAGATCCACCTGCTCTACCTGCACGCGGAGAAGGAAGGCTTCGCGGGCGAGCCCGCGGACCCCGAGAGCAAGGCGAGCATCTCCGACCTGTACTCCGAGACCCTGCTCGTTTCCCTGACCGACCCCTACCGCCTCGTCCCGGGCGACCTGGACCGCGTCCTGCAGGTGATCGGCGGCCAGCGCGGCGCCTTCACGCTGGGGCAGGCGAGGCCGCAGACGCGCCCCGGCGCGCACTTCCTCGTGCCCTGCGACCAGGACCGGCCCCCCAAGCCGCTGCTTTCCGCCAGCGACGATCCCGGCGGGCCCAACTGGCGCCTGCTCGACGCGAACCCCCTCGTCGACCGGCTTCGCGCGCGCCGCCAGGCCGTGGAGACGGGCAACGTCTCGGCCACCACCAGCAAGGCGGTGGGCCCGGAGATGCTGGCGCTCCTCGCCAAGCTGGTCACGCTCTGGGGCGACCCGCCCAAGCGCGCCTCCCGGCGCGACCCGATGGACGCCTCCGTGGCCGTGTGCGCCGGCATGCGCGCCATCACCCACTTCGTGTCGCTCGAGCCGAGGGCCGACCCGGCGCATCGAGGCCGATGCGATCGCGAGCGCGAACACGATCCCGCTCGTCTTCATCCCGGACGACGAGGTCTCCAGGGGCATGAACGTGGGCGAGTGGGACGTCGTGAACCAGAGCGCCGGCGGGCTCAAGGTGCGCCGCATCGGCACCACGGCGCAATCGGTCGTCGTGGGCGAGGTCCTCGGCATCAAGTTCATGGGCAACACCCACTGGACCGTGGGCGTGGTGCGCTGGCTCACGATACTCGACGAGGGCGGCATGGAGTTCGGCATCCAGTACCTCGCCCCCGCGGCGCGCTACGTCGCCGTGCAGCCCACGATCAGCTCGGCCGGAACGGTGCGCCCGGGCCTGCTGCTGTCCGATAGCGGCGAGTTCGAGTCGCCCGACACGCTGCTCACGGGCCCGGCGACCTACAGCGACCTGCGCGAGTTCGAGATCGACGACGAGGGATTCATCTCGCGCGTGCGCGCCACCAGCCTCATCGAGCGCACGGGGCGCTTCGACCTCTTCCACATCGCCGAATCCTGATTCACGCGCCGGGCGTCTTCCCGGGCGCGAGGGCGACCCAGCCCTCGCCCTCGCGGCCCACCGCGCCGGTGCGCGCCAGGCGCTCGAGGAGGTCCTGCATCCGGTCGTCGGGCAGTCCCGCGGCCTCGCGAAGCGACGCGAGCGCCACCGGGGCGCCACCGGCCATCGCCAGGGCCCGCCCCACGGCGAAGGCCGCGCGGTCCTCCTCCGCGCGCGCGTCCTCGTGCTGCCCGCGAAGGCCCCGCCACCAGGCGAGCGAGGCGGTGAACTCCGCCCCGAGGAGCACGACGAGCCACGAGAGGTAGAGCCAGACGAGGAAGATCGGGATCGAGGCGAAGGCGCCGTAGACCAGCTGGTAGGTCGGCACCGCGCGGATGTAGGCCGCGAAGACCGACTTCATCATCTCGAAGACGGCCGCCGCGAGGATGCCGCCGGCGAGCGCGTGGCGGGCCGGGACGTGCCGGTTCGGGATGATGCGGTACAGGAGGAAGAAGAGGACCGCGCTCACGGCCACCGGCACGACGCGCAGCACCGCCGCATCGAGCGCCGAGGGCATCGACAGCCGGTCGAGCGAGGCCGCCACCAGCCACGAGGTCGCCCAGAGCGACAGCCCGAGGAGGACCGGCCCGAGCACGAGGAGCGCCAGGTAGCCGGTCGCCGAGAGCCACAGGGGACGGTGGCGGTCCACGCGCCAGATCACGTTGAGCGAGCGGTCCACCGTGAAGAGCGTCGCGAGCGCCATCGCGAGGAGCGCGACGAGGGACACCGTGGTGAGGCGCCCGGCGGCCTCGGCGAACTGGCCCATGTAGACCGTGATGATCTTGCCCGCGATCTCCGGAACGAGGTTCATCAGCAGGAAGATCTTGATCTGCACCATCGCGCCCTCGAAGAAGGGCAGCGCCGAGAGGACGGCCATCGCGACCGTGAAGAGCGGCACGATGGCGAGCAGCGTGGTGAAGGTGAGCGCGCCCGCGATCTGCGGGCAGCGGTCCTCCTGCCAGCGTCGGATCACGAACGCGACGAACCCGGCGATGTCGCGGAGGAAGACGGTGAGGGAATTCAAGCGGCAGGTATCATAGCACCGTGAAACGCGGGCCCTGATCGACGCGAAGCCATGGCCGACATCCTCGTCCTCTACTACAGCAGCAACGGAAGCGTCCGCGCCCTCGCCGAGAGCGTGGCGCGCGGCGTCGAGACCGTCGAGGGCATGCGCGCCCGGGTGCGCACGGTGCCGCGCGTCTCGCCCGTCACGGAGGTGGCCGCGCCCGCGGTCCCCCCCGCCGGCCCGCCCTACGTCGAGGCCCGCGACCTCGAGGAATGCGCGGGGCTCGCGCTCGGCTCGCCCACGCGCTTCGGCAACATGGCCGCGCCGGTGAAGCACTTCCTCGACACGCTGGGCGGCGAGTGGACGCGCGGCACGCTCTCGGGCAAGCCCGCGGCGGTCTTCACCTCCACCTCGACGATGCACGGCGGCCAGGAGGCCACGCTCCTCACGATGATGGTGCCGCTGCTCCACCACGGCATGGTGCTCGTGGGCATTCCCTACGCCGAGCCGGACCTCAGCACGACCGCGGGCGGCGGCACGCCCTACGGCGCCTCGCACGTCGCCGGCCCGCTGGGCGACCGGCCGGTGAGCGACGAGGAGAAGCGCCTCGCCCTCGCCCTCGGCAGGCGCCTGGCCGCGATCGCGAGGAAGCTCGCCGCGTGAGCGCGCGCGCCGCCTGGCTCGCGGCCTGCGCGGCGTGGATCGGCCTCGTCTTCCTGGGCCTCGCGTGGGAGCTGCGCCTGGCGCCGCTCAGGCCCGGGGGCTCGTGGCTCGTCCTCAAGGTGCTGCCGCTGCTCCTGCCCCTGATGGGACTGCTGCGCGGGCGGCGCTACACGTTCAAGTGGAGCTCGCTCCTCGTGTGGGCCTACATGGTGGAGGGCGCGCTGCGGGCCGCCTCCGACCCGGGCCCCTCGGCGCGGCTCGCCGTCCTGGAGCTCGCCCTCGGCGCCGCCTTCTTCGCCGCGGCCGTCGCCTACCTGCGCGCGACGCGGGCGACGCGCATTCGCCCTGACCCCGGCCCTCTCCCAGGGAGAGGGAGTCCCTAGCCGATGAACCGCGCCCGGTCCGCCATGGCGGCCAGGTGGACCTCGCGCAGGAACGCGAGCAGGCACACGGTCAGGGCCCCGATCGCGAGCACGAACATGGCGGCCACGGGCTTGGAGAGGTCCAGCGCGACGAAGGCGCCGAGGAACGCCGTGCCGATGAGCAGGCACACGAGGATGGCGGAGAGCACGGCGAAGCCCATGGCCCAGAGGACGAGCCGGATGCGCCGGGCGAGGATGCCGAGCTCGCGCTCCATGGAGTCGCGCGTGTCGCCCTCGAAGGCCGACAGCAGCTCCTCGAGCTTGCGGCGCCGGTCCACCGCGCGGCCCAGCCGGCCCATGAGGGCGTTGATGAGCGTGCCGATGGCCGTCAGGAGGAAGACCGGGGCGACGGCGAGCTGGATCGCTCGCGTCATGTCGAAGACGTGGGAATCGAGGACGGGCATCGCGGCAATCTAGGGGCTCGCCCCCGCGGGCGTCAAGCGCGGCCTGCGCCGCCCCGCGCCTTCCACGCCGCCACGGCGAGCGGAAGCAGGCTCACGACGACGATGCCGACGATGATGAGCGACAGGTTCGCGCGCACCCAGGGCAGGTTGCCGAAGAAGTAGCCGGCGTAGCCGAGCGAGGCGACCCACAGCACGGCGCCGCCCACGTTGTAGGCGGTGAAGCGGGCCGCGCCCATCTGCGCGAGCCCCGCCACGAAGGGGACGTAGGTGCGGATGATGGGAAGGAAGCGGGAGATGACCACGGCCGTCCCGCCGTAGCGCTCGTAGAACGCGTGCGTGCGCTCGAGGTGCTCGCGCTTCACCCAGCGCGAGCGGCCCCCGTCGAAGAACCGGCGCCCGAGCCAGCGCCCGATCGAGTAGTTGGTGGTGTTGCCGAGGATGGCCGCGGCGGTGAGCGAGGCCACGAGCAGGTGCACGTCCAGCCCGCCGAGCGCGGCGAGCGCCCCCGCCACGAACAGGAGCGAGTCCCCGGGCAGGAAGGGCGTCACGACGAGGCCCGTCTCCGCGAAGATCACCGCGAAGAGGATCGCGTAGACCCAGGCCCCGTAGTCCTGGATCAGGGCGCCGAGGTGGACGTCGAGCCGCAGGACGACGTCCAGGAGCCCGGCCAGGATCTCCACGCGCCGCCGCTCAGGGCATCGCCGGCTCGGCGGCCTTCTTCTCGGGCTTCACGAAGTCCTCGCGCGAGGCGCCGAGGTACTTGGCGAGCGGGGCGGCCACCAGCACGGACGAGTAGATGCCGAAGCAGATGCCGATCGTGAGCGCGAGCGCGAAGTAGTGCAGGCTCGCCCCGCCGAAGAAGAAGATCGACAGCACCATCATCTGCGTCGAGCCGTGGGTGATGATGGTGCGCGAGATGGTGCCCGTGATGGAGGCGTCCATGATCTCGTCCACGCCCGCGCGGCGCATCTTGCGGAAGTTCTCGCGCACCCGGTCGAAGACCACCACGGACTCGTTCACCGAGTAGCCCAGGACCGCGAGGACGGCCGCGAGCACCGGGAGCGAGAACTCCCACTGGAACACCGCGAAGAAGCCCAGGATGATCACGATGTCGTGCAGGTTGGCGATGATGGTGGCCACGGCGAAGCGCCACTCGAAGCGGAAGGCGAGGTAGATCATGATGCCGACGCAGACGACGAGGAGCGCGAGCGCCCCGTCCGTGGCGAGCTCCTTGCCCACCTGCCCGCCGACGAACTCGGTGCGCACCAGCCGCGCCGAGGGGTCCACGACCTTGAGCACCTCCATGGCGGCCGTGCTCTGCTTCTGCATCTCCTCGTTCTGGATCCGGGGGTCCGGGTTCGACTTGAGGGGCAGGCGGATCAGCACGTCCTGCGACGTGCCGAACTTGAGCACGTTGATGTCCTTGAAGCCGGCCTTGTCGAGGGCCTCGCGGATCTGGTCGGGCTGCGCGGCCTTGGCGTGCGTCACCTCCATCACCGTGCCGCCCGTGAACTCGATCGAGAAGTGCAGGCCCTTCACGGCGAGGAAGCCCACCGCCAGCACGAACGTGATCAGGGAGATCACGTTGAACACCAGCGCGTGGCGCATGAAGGGGATCGTGCGCCGGATCTTGAAGAATTCCATGGTCTAGGGTTCCCGGTTGGGTGCGCTTCGGCGGCCCTCAGGCCGTCGCGCCCTTCTTGTGCCAGTCGGTGTTGCCGATCGACACGCTGGCGACCTTCTTGCGGCCGCCGTAGATGAGGTTCACGATGCCGCGCGAGACCATCACCGCGCTGAAGATCGAGGTGAGGATGCCCAGGCAGTGCACCACCGCGAAGCCGCGCACGGGGCCGGAGCCGAAGGCGAGGAGCGACAGGCCCGCGATGAGGGTCGTGATGTTCGAGTCGAAGATCGTGCCGAAGGCGCGCTCGTAGCCGACCTGGATGGCCATCTGCGGGCTCATGCCGGCGCGCAGCTCCTCGCGGATCCTCTCGTTGATCAGCACGTTGGCGTCGATCGCCATGCCGAGCGTGAGCGCGATGGCCGCGATGCCCGGCAGCGTGAGCGTGGCCTGCAGCATCGACAGCAGCGCCACGAGGAACAGGAGGTTGGCCGCCAGCGCCGTGACCGAGATCAGGCCGAAGAGCGCGTAGTACACGACCATGAAGGCGGAGATCGCGATGAAGCCGTACACCACCGACTTGAAGCCCTTGTCGATGTTCTCCGCGCCGAGCGAGGGGCCGATGGTGCGCTCCTCGATGATGTCCATGGGGGCGGCGAGCGCGCCGGCGCGCAGCAGCAGCGCGAGGTTCCTCGCCTCCTCCACGTCGCCCATGCCCGAGATCTGGAAGCGGTTGCCGAACTCCTCCTGGATGACGGGCCAGGTGAGGACGACCGTCGAGTTCCTCTCCACGAGCATCATCGCCCATGCGCTTCTTGAGGTTCTCGCGCGTGGTCTGGCGCATGATGCGCCCGCCCGTGTCGTCGAGCGCCATGGAGACCACGGGGCGGCCGTCGCGCTGGTCGAAGCCGGGCTGGGCGTCCTTGATGCGGTCGCCCGTGATGACGAGGGACTTCTTCACGAGCACCGTGCTGCCCTCGGAGTCGAGGTACTTGTCGGTGCCGAAGGGCGCGGGCTGGTCCTTGTAGGCCGCGAAGGCGTTCTGGCCGGGGCCGGTCGCGTGCTCCTCCGAGACCATGCGCACCTCGAGCGTCGCGGTGCGGCCGAGGATCTCCTTGGCGCGGCCGGGGTCCTGCACGCCGGCGAGCTGGACCACGATGCGGTCCGCCCCCTGCTGCTGGATGATCGGCTCGGCCACCCCCAGCTCGTTCACGCGGTTGCGCAGGGTCTGGATGTTCTGCTGCAGGGCGAGCTCCTGCTCCTTCTTCACCACCTCCGGCTTGATGGAGGCGACGATCGACGCCTCCTCGCCCGCGACCTGCTCGCGGATCGTGAGGTCGGGCATCTCCTTCTGGATCAGCTTGAGCGCCGCGGCGCGCTGGTCGGCCTCGCGGAAGCGCACCACCACGCGCTCGCCCTCGCGGGCGAGGCCGGTGTAGTACACCTTCTTGTCGCGAAGGAGGCTGCGGATGTCGCCCACGTAGCGCTCGACGGACTTGTTGGCCGCGGCCTTCATGTCCACCTGCAGCAGGAAGTGCACGCCCCCGCGCAGGTCGAGGCCCAGGTACATGGGCTTGGAGCCGATCGCCTGCAGCCAGTGCGGCGTGTTCGGCTGGAGGTTGAGGGCCACCACGTAGCCCGCGGGCACCTTGGGCTGGATCACGTCCCGCGCCTTGATCTGGGTGTCGGTGTCGGCGAACCGGAAGGACACGTGGCCCTCGGCGATCTCGACGCCGGCGAGCGCGATGCCCGCGCCCTTGATGGCGGCCTCCAGGTCGGCGCGCATCGCCTCGTCCACCTTGGTCGTCGCGCGGACGCCGGAGACCTGCACCACCGGCACCTCGCCGAAGAGGTTCGGGGCGGCGTAGAGCAGGCTGACCACCAGCGCGAGGGCGATGGCGACGTACTTCCAGATCGGGTACTTGTTCATGCGAAGGGGGACTCGGGGAAGCCTACTTGATGGTGCCCTTGGGAAGGAGCGTGTTCACCGCCTGCCGCTGGACCTGGATCACGACGTTGCTGGCCACTTCGAGGCCCACGTAGTTGTCGTCGATCTTCACGACCTTGCCGACGATGCCGACGGCGACGACCTCGTCGCCCTTCTGCAGCGCGTCGATCATGGACTTGTGCTCCTTCGCCTTCTTCATCTGCGGCCGGATCATGAGGAAGTACAGGATCACGAACATCAGGACGATGGGCAGGAGGCCCATCAGGGTGTCGCCCTGGCCGGGGGCTCCGGCGGCTTGGGCGTAGGCAGAACCGATCATGGGGGGTCTCCGGGCGGAATTTCTTGATGTGGCAAGGGGTTAGCCTGCCGGAAAACATGCGATTCTAGCACGCGGACGGGGGTGCATTCGACCCCACATGGGGGCGTCCCCCTGGGCGATCAACCCTCCGGGGGCTCCGGCTCCCGGCTCGCGCGCTCGCGCCGGAAGCGCTCCCTGAAGGCAGCAAAACGACCCCGCCGCGATGGCTTCGCGCATCTCCCGCATGAGGGCCTGGTAGTAGAACAGGTTGTGGACCGTGTTCAGGCGCGCGCCCAGGATCTCGTTGGCGCGGTGCAGGTGGTGCAGGTAGGCGCGCGAGAAGTGGCGGCAGGCGTGGCAGCCGCAGGTCTCGTCGAGGGGGCCCGTGTCGGCGCGGTGGCGGGCGTTCTTGATCTTCAGGTCGCCGAAGCGGGTGAAGAGCCAGCCGTTGCGCGCGTTCCGGGTGGGCATGACGCAGTCGAACATGTCGATGCCCTTCGCCACGGCGTCCACCAGGTCCTCGGGCGTTCCCACCCCCATGAGGTAGCGCGGCCGGCCCGCGGGCAGCTTCGGGGCCGTGTGCGCGAGGATGCGCGCCATGTCCTCCTTGGGCTCGCCCACCGAGAGCCCCCCGATGGCATAGCCGTCGAAGCCGATGGCCTCGAGCGCCTCGCGCGACTCGTCGCGCAGGTCCTCGTGCATGCCGCCCTGCACGATGCCGAAGAGCGCGTTGGCGTTGCCCTCGTGCGCGCCCTTCGAGCGCCCCGCCCAGCGAAGCGATAGCCGCATCGACCGCGCCGCCTCGTCGCGCGTGGCCGGGTAGGCCGTGCACTCGTCGAAGATCATCACGATGTCGGAGTCCAGGACGCGCTGGATGCGCATCGACTCCTCCGGCGTGAGGAAGAGCTTGTCGCCGTTGATGGGCGACTGGAAGGCCACGCCCTCCTCGCTCACCTTGCGCAGCGGCCCGAGGCTGTAGACCTGGAAGCCGCCGGAATCGGTGAGGATGGGCTCGTCCCACGCCCATGAAGCGGTGCAGCCCGCCGTGCGCGGCGATCACCTCCAGCCCCGGGCGCAGCCACAGGTGGAAGGTGTTGCCGAGCACGATGTCGGCGCCGATCTCCACCAGCTCCGCGGGCGACATCGCCTTCACCGTGCCGTAGGTGCCCACGGGCATGAAGGCCGGCGTCTCGACCTTGCCGTGGGCGAGCGTGAGCGTGCCGCGGCGGGCAGCGCCGTCGGTGGCGAGGAGGTCGAATTTCACGAGCGCCAGTGCGGCGGGAAACGTCTTCTCGAAGTACGGCAGCGCCTCGATGCGCGCGGCCCACTGCGCGATGGGCGGCGGGAGGATCCCTTCGAGCTTCGATTGCGGCTTCTTCAGGGCGATGCGCTTCACGTAGGCGACGTCGGGGTACAGCACGAAGTCGGCGGCCGAGGGCGCGTCTCCCGCGAGGAACGCCCCCCGCAGCTCGCGCCCGAAGTAGTCGAGCTCCTCGCGCAGCTTCTTCCTGCCCGCCTCGAGCCGCGCCTCGTCGGGCGCCACGCCCTCGGCCTTCTTGTAGAGCTCGTCGTAGATCGGGGTGAGCCCCTTGCCGTCCAGGTGCTCCTCGTCCTCGCGGACGAGGCGCCAGAGGCGGGCGCGCTCCTGCGCCGTGCCCGGGAAGAGGCGGTGCCCGCCCGCGATCTCGTCCAGGTACTCGAGGATCGCGAGCGACTCCCACAGCGCGAAGCCCTCGTGCACGATCGTGGGCACCTGGTGGCGCGGGTTGAGGGCCACGAACTCCGGCTTCAGCTGGTCCTTGTCCGAGAACGAGATGACCTTCAGCTCGTAGGGAAGTCCGAGGTGCTCGAGGGCGAGCCAGACGCGCCAGGAATAGGGCGAGCCGTGGCCGTGGAAAAAGGTGAGTGCCATGAGGGTTTCCTTGTCGTTCGTGTTCCGGGTGGCAGTCTACCGAAAACGAAAGGGCCGCCCGGGGGCGGCCCTTCGTCCCGGCGCGGGGCCCGGTCAGAGCAGCGGCACGATGAGCAGCGCCACGATGTTGATGATCTTGATGAGCGGGTTGACGGCCGGGCCGGCGGTGTCCTTGTAGGGGTCGCCCACCGTGTCGCCCGTCACCGCGGCCTTGTGGGCGTCGGAGCCCTTGCCGCCGTGGTGGCCGTCCTCGATGTACTTCTTGGCGTTGTCCCACGCGCCGCCGCCGGTGCACATCGAGATCGCGACGAACAGGCCCGTCACGATCGTGCCCATGAGCATGCCGCCCAGGGCCTGCACGCCCGCGTCCCTGCCCATCAGGAAGCCGACGATGAGCGCGACCGCCACCGGCGAGAGCACCGGCAGGAGCGACGGGATCATCATCTCCTTGATGGCGCCCTTGGTGAGCATGTCGACCGCCTTCGAGTAGTCGGGCTTGGCCGTGCCTTCCATGATCCCCTTGATCTCGCGGAACTGGCGGCGCACTTCCTCCACCACCGAGCCCGCGCAGCGGCCCACCGCCTCCATCGCCATGGCGCCGAAGAGGTAGGGGATCAGGCCGCCGGCGAAGAGGCCGATGATGACCGCAGGGTTGGAGAGGTCGAACGTGATGTGCCGGCCCATCTCCTCGAGCTTGTGCGTGTAGTCGGCGAAGAGCACGAGGGCCGCGAGGCCCGCGGAGCCGATGGCGTAGCCCTTGGTCACCGCCTTCGTGGTGTTGCCCACGGCGTCCAGCGGGTCGGTCACGTTGCGCACTTCCTTCGGCAGCTCGGCCATCTCGGCGATGCCGCCCGCGTTGTCCGTGATCGGGCCGTAGGCGTCGAGCGCCACGATGATGCCCGCCATGGAGAGCATGGAGGTCGCCGCGATCGGCGATGCCGTAGAGGCCGGCGCAGCGCGTAGGCCGCCCAGATCGCCAGGCACACCGACAGCACCGGCCAGGCGGTCGAGCGCATGGACACGCCGATGCCCGCGATGATGTTGGTGGCGTGGCCCTTGGTCGAGGCTTCGGCGACGTGCCTCACCGGGCCGTAGTCGGTGCCCGTGTAGTACTCGGTGATGATACACCATGAGCGCGGTGAGCACGAGGCCGACGACGCACGCGCCCCAGAGGTTCACCACGGTCAGGTGCGGGTAGGCCGCCACGACGTCCTTCATCATCCAGCCGGTGACGAACCAGAAGGCCACGAGCGAGATGACGCCGGCCACGACGAGGCCGCGGTAGAGGGCGTTCATGATCTTGCCGCCCTGCGGCGGTCTTCACGAAGTAGACGCCGATGATCGAGGCGATGATCGACACGGCGCCCAGCACCAGCGGATAGGTGACGACGTTGCCGACGACGGCGGGGCTGGGCAGGAGGAGCGCGCCCAGCACCATGGTGGCGATGATCGTCACCGCGTAGGTCTCGAAGAGGTCCGCGGCCATGCCGGCGCAGTCGCCCACGTTGTCGCCCACGTTGTCGGCGATGACCGCCGGGTTGCGCGGGTCGTCCTCGGGAATGCCGGCTTCCACCTTGCCCACGAGGTCGGCGCCCACGTCGGCGCCCTTGGTGAAGATGCCGCCGCCAAGCCGCGCGAAGATCGAGATGAGGGAGGAGCCGAACGCGAGGCCGATGAGCGGCTTGACGATGTCGCTCATCTTCACCGCCGTGGCCCGACGAGCCCTGCAGCAGCATGAAGAAGGCCGGTGACCGACAGCAGGCCCAGGCCCACCACCAGCAGGCCCGTGACCGCGCCGCCCTTGAAGGCGATGTCGAGCGCCGGGCCGATGCCGCGGCGCGCGGCTTCCGCGGTGCGCACGTTGGCGCGCACCGACACGTTCATGCCGATGTAGCCCGCCGCGCCCGAGGCGATGGCGCCGATCGCGAAGCCGAGCGCGGTGCGCCAGTGCCGAGCACGAGCCAGATCACCACGAAGAGCACGACGCCCACCATGCCGATGGTCGTGTACTGGCGGTTGAGGTAGGCCTTGGCGCCGGCCTGGATCGCGGCGGCGATCTCGCGCATGCGGTCGTTGCCGTCCGGCTGCGCGAGGATCCACTTCGCGGTCCAGGCGCCGTAGAGCAGCGCGAGTGCGCCACAGGCGAGCGCCAGGATGATTGCTGAGTTCAACATCGTGCTTCTCCCTTTGGTTCGAGGATGAGAGTCGGAAAAGCTTGCTGGCGGCGCCGCCGCTACAGCTTGAAGGCGGACCTGGTCTTCTTGCGAACTGCCGGGTTCTTCAGGCGGACGTAGCGCGGAAGGCCCTTCTCGAAAGGCGGGTAGGCCTCGCCGGCGATGAGCGGCTCGAGGTAGCGCCGGCACTTCGCGGTGATGTGGAAGCCGTCGGGCGTGATGAAGTCGCGCGGCATCTTCTTCTCGACGTTGGCCACGTCCTCGAGCTTCGCCACGCCGATCTTCCAGCGGTACGGGCGGCTCGAGACGCGCACGATGGTCGGCATCACGCCGGAGCGGCCGGCGACGGCGAGCTCCACCGCGGCCTTGCCGACGGCGTAGGACTGCTCGAGGTCCGTCTTCGACGCGATGTGGCGCGCCGCGCGCTGCAGGTAGTCCGCCACCGCCCAGTGGTACTTGTAGCCGAGCTTCGACTTCACGAGGCCCGCGATCATCGGCGCCACCCCGCCCAGCTGCGAGTGCCCGAAGGCGTCCTTGAGGCCCGACTCCGACAGGAACTTGCCGTCCTTGTCCTGCAGCCCCTCGGAGACGCCGATGGCGCAGTAGCCGTAGCGCTTCACGCTCTCGTCGACCTTCGCGAGGAAGGCCTCCTCGTCGAAGGCGATCTCGGGGAAGAGGAGCATGTGCGGCGCCTGGCCGGCCTTCGCCTGCGCCAGGCCCACGGCGGCCGTGATCCAGCCCGCGTGCCGGCCCATCACCTCGAGCACGAAGACCTTGGTCGAGGTCTCGGCCATCGACTCCACGTCGAGGCCCGCCTCGCGCATGCTGGTGGCCACGTACTTGGCCACCGACCCGAAGCCGGGGCAGTTGTCGGTGACCGGCAGGTCGTTGTCGATCGTCTTGGGCACGTGCACCGCGACGAGCGGATAGCCCATCTGCGCGGCGATCCGCGAGACCTTGAGGCAGGTGTCGGCGGAGTCGTTGCCGCCGTTGTAGAAGAAATAGCCGATGTCGTGCGCCTTGAAGACCTCGATGAGGCGCTCGTACTCGTGGCCGCCCTTCTCCACGCCCTTGAGCTTGTAGCGGCAGGAGCCGAAGGCCCCGCCCGGCGTGTGCATGAGCGCGCGGATGTTCGCGGCCGGCTCGCGGCTGGTGTCGATGAGGTCCTCGGTGAGCGCGCCGATGATGCCGTTGCGCCCCGCGTAGACCTTGCCGATCTTCGACTTGTGCCGGCGCGCGGTCTCGATCACGCCCGCGGCGCTCGCGTTGATCACCGCGGTGACACCGCCGGACTGGGCATAGAAAGCGTTGCGGGCCATGGCGTGCCTCATGCCGAGGGCGGCGAAGACGCGGTCGCGCACCTGCTCGACCGTGCCGTCACCGGGGATGCGGTGGCACCTGGGCGCGTGCGGGTCGCCCGAGGCCGACCAGCGCGCGTAGAACTCGACCAGGGGCATCGTCTGGTCGTGGTAGATCACCAGGCGGTGGCGGACCGTCTCCTCCTTGTCGTCCTCGCGCTGGATCAGGTCCTCGCCGGTGACGTCGTCCTTGCCCGCCACCTTCGGCGGGTTGTACTTGACGTGGTAGGTGCGGCCCGAGGGCAGGTGCACGCGCCGGCCCGACATGCGGTCGATGATGGCCGCGTCCTCGACCGCGATCTCGACCACGTGGTCGACGTCGATGCCGGAGGCCTTCAGCGCCTCGGCCTGCGGGATCGTGCGCGGAAAGCCGTCGAAGAGGAACCCGCGGGCGCAGTCCGGCCGCCCGATGCGGTCCTTCACGAGGGACACGATGATGTCGTCCGAGACGAGCTCGCCGCGGTCCATGATGGCCTTGGCCGCCATGCCCTGCGGCGTGCCGGCCTTCACGGCGGTACGGAGCATGTCGCCCGTGGAGATCTGCGGAATGGAGAACTTCTGCGTGATGAAGCCGGCCTGGGTGCCCTTGCCTGCGCCAGGGCCGCCCAACAAGATCAGGCGCATGGGCCTGCCTCCCTCAAGGGGTTTCTTTTGGAAAAGCGGTCAATTATCGCCGCCCCGGGCGAGGCGGGTCAAACCCGGGGAAACCCGGCAGGAGGGGGGTATCAGCCCGCGCCCCGGCCGAGAATCTTCCGCACCCGTGCCAGATCCTCGGGGGTATCCACGCCCGCCTCGACGGGCTCGCTCCAGAAGGCCACGGCGATCCGGTGCCCGTGGCCCAGGGCGCGAAGCTGCTCGAGCGCCTCGAAGCGCTCCGCCGGCGTCTGCGACAGGCCCGAGAACCGGCGCAGGAAGCCCACCCGGTAGGCGTAGATGCCGATGTGCCGCAGCGCGGGGAACCCGGGCGGGAGCTTGCCCTTGGTCTCGGCGAAGGCGTCCCGGGCGTACGGGATGGGCGCGCGCGAGAAGTAGGTCGCGTAGCCGTCGGTGTCGTGGACCACCTTCACCACGTTCGGGTCGAAGAAGGCCTTGGCGCTCGTGATGGGGTGCACGGCGGTGGCGATGGAGGCCTTGGGGCGCAGGGCCAGCTCGCGCGCCACCGCGCGGACGAGGAGCGGGTCGATGAGCGGCTCGTCGCCCTGCACGTTCACCACGATCTCGTCGTCGGCGAGCTGCAGCAGGTCCACGGCCTCGGCCAGCCGGTCGGTGCCCGTCGGGTGGGCGGAGGAGGTCGTGCACACGCGCCAGCCGAGCGCCGCCATGGCGTCGGCGATGTCGGCGTGGTCGGTGGCGATCACCACCTCCCCGGCGCCGCTCTCCGCGGCCCGCTCGGCCACCCAGGCGAGCATCGGCTTGCCCGCGATGTCGGCGAGCATCTTGCCCGGCAGCCGCGTCGAGCGAAGGCGCGCCGGGATGATCACCGTGAACGCGAGGGTCTTCAAGGCGAAGGGCGCCTCAGGCTTCCTCTTCGGGGCCGAGCTTCCTTGCCTCCTCCTCGAGCATGACGGGGATGTCGTCGCGCACGGGGAAGGCGAGCCGGTCGGCGCGGCAGACGAGCTCCCGGGCCTCGCGGCGGTGGACGAGGGGGCCCTTGCAGATGGGGCAGACGAGGATCTCGAGGAGCTTGGGGTCCATCAGGGGCTTTTCCGGTCGGCGAGGCGTTCGAGGAGGAAGGCGTCGAATTCCGGCGGCAGCGCCGCCTCGACCCGCAGGAACCACATCCGCGCATCGGCGAATGCCGCGCATTTTACGGCATCCTTCTCCGTCATGACGACGAGGTCCGCGCCCGGCAGGCGCAGCTCGCGGGGCTGGAAATGGTGGTGGTCCGGGAAGGGGTGGCGCTCCGCCGTGACTCCCAGGCGCTCCAGGTGCGCGAAGAAGCGCGCGGGGCTGCCGATGCCGGCCACGGCCGCGACCCGGTGGCCGCGCGCGGCGAGCGCGAACTCCTCCGGCGCGAGGTCCTGGCCGGACAGGGAGACGAAGCGCTCGCCCGCCAGGCGCATCGCGAACTGGCGCGGCGCCGGCACGCGTATCCGAGTAGCCCCCGTTCACCACCGCGCAATCCACCTCCCGCAGGCGCGACACCGGCTCGCGCAGCGGCCCCGAGGGCAGCGGCAGCCCGTTGCCGAACAGGCGCTCGCCGTCGACCACCGCGATCTCCACGTCCCGCGCCAGCGCGTAGTGCTGCAGGCCGTCGTCGCTCACGAGCACGTCCACCTCCGGGTGCGCCGCGAGGAGCGCCCGCGCGGCGGCGGGGCGGTCCGGGGAGAGATAGACCGGCACGCGGGTGCGCCGCGCGATGAGGACGGGCTCGTCGCCGAAGAGCTCCGGGGTGGCCACGCCGGGAAGCACGCGCACCACGCCGCGCGGATCGGTTTCCGTGGGCGGCACGCGCCCGTAGCCGCGGGAGACGACGCCGGGGCTGCGGCCGGCCGCGCGCAGCAGCTCCACCACGGCGATGACCAGCGGCGTCTTGCCGGTGCCGCCGGCGGTGATGTTGCCCACCACGATCACGGGAACGGGCGCCTTCCAGGAGCGCAGGATGCCGGCGCGGTAGAGCGCGCGGCGAAGCGCGGAGGCCGCGCGGAAGACGAGGGCGAGCGGCAGGAAGACGAGGGCCCCGCCGCCGAGCCGCTGCCATTCCCGTTCCAGCCAGGCGCCCATGGACGGGGTACGCCGCCCCTACTTGCGGGACTGCGTGGTGAAGGAGATGTGGTTGTAGCCCGCGATGCGCGCCGCCTCCATCACGTTCACCACGGACTGGTGCGTGGCGGCGGCGTCCGCGCTGATCGCCACGACGGGCTCCTTCGCGCCCTTGGCCGCCTCCTGCAGCCGCGCGGCGAGGCCGGACGGGTTGTCGTAGGCGACCGTGGCGCCGTTGACGGCGTAGCGCCCGTTCGAGTCGACCGCCACGGTGAGCACCTGCGGGCGGTCGGGCGACTTTTCCGCGGCCGAGTCCGGCAGGTTGATCTGCAGCTCGGCGAAGCGGCTGTAGGTCGTGGTGAGGAAGAGGAAGATCAGGACGACGATGAGGATGTCGATGAGCGGGATCAGGTTGATCTCCGGCTCCTCCCGCGCCCTGCCCCGGCGGAAATTCATGCGCGCCGTTCGCCCCGCAGGATCTCCACCAGCTTGATGGCCTGGCTCTCCATCTCGACCACCAGCACGTCCACGCGGTTGCGGAAGTGGCGGTAGAAGATCACCGCGGGGATGGCCACGCCGATGCCGAAGAGCGTGTTGTAGAGCGCCACCGAGATGCCGTGCGCGAGCTGCGCCGGGTTGCCGCCCCCGGTGGGGGATTGCGAGCCGAAGATCTCGATCATGCCCACGATCGTGCCGAAGAGCCCCAGCAGCGTGGAGACGGTGGCGATCGTCCCCAGGGTGTTCAGGAAGCGCTCGAGGTCGAGCGAGACCGCGCGCCCGGCGTCCTCCACCGCGTCCTTGATCACCTCGCGCGGGCTCTTCTCGTTGGCGAGCGCCGCGGCGAAGATGCGCCCGATGAGCGGCCCCTGCTGCAGGCGGTTGAGGAGGTCCTGCGTCACGCCCTTGGACTGGTACTCGCGGATCGTGGCGGGAAGGAGCTCGCGCGGGGCGACCACCGCGGCGCGCAGCGACCAGAAGCGTTCCCCGATGATGGCCAGCGCGACGATGGAGGTGAGGAGGATGAACCAGATCGGCCATCCGGCCGCTTCGATGATAGACAGCACGCGTGCGTGTCCTTCCGGGAAATTTCGCACGGCATTTTCGCCTGCCCACCCGCGTTCCACAAGCCCTAGTGGCAAATCGCGCGCGCCTCCACAAGCGCGTTGAGAAATCACTTGAGGTGCGGTTTTGCGCGCGCCGGCCGCGGATCGAGCAACGGCGCGCCTTTGCGGCCGAAATCGCCCGGAAAGCGGCGTCGATTCTCGCGCGACAACGGGCTCCCGATGGGGCAAAGCCACAGTGTCTCGAATCATCCACAGAGCCTGTGGATAACCCTGTGGGTTCCTGCCGGAGGGCTTCTCCAAGTCGTGTTCCGGTAAGGCTTTTTTTTCCTCCGCTCATTTTTTGAGCGTCCGGGGTTCACGTCTAATAATCAAACACTTACAGTTTTTTTCCCCTGTCAAGGGGAGAGTTTCGCCGGGCGGCGCTTTTCCGCAGTGCGTCACTGCCGTGACAGTGGATAGAGGGCCCGTCGCGGCGCCCCGCGAAAGCGTCTAGGATGCGCCCCCATGGCCTCCCTGCCCCCCTCGGCACCCCTCACCGTCACGCGAAATCAACCGCCGCTCCCGGCAGCTCCTGGAGAACCAGTTCGGGCTGGTCTGGGTGGTGGGGGAGATCTCCCGGGCCACCCTCGCCACTTCCGGCCACTGGTACTTCGTCCTGAAGGACGAGGGCGCGGCCATCGACTGCGCCATGTTCAAGGGCCGCGCGCAGTACCTCGACTTCCGGCCCGAGAACGGCCTGAAGGTGGAGGTGCGCGCCCGGGTCACGATCTACGAGCCGCGCGGGGCCTACCAGCTCGCCGTCGAGCAGATGCGGCACGCGGGGCTGGGCGCGCTCTTCGAGGCCTTCGAGAAGCTCAAGGCCCGGCTGGGCGCCGAGGGCCTCTTCGAGGCCTCGCGCAAGAAGCCGCTGCCCGCCTACCCGCGCGCCATCGGCGTGGTCACCTCGCCGGCGGCCGCGGCGCTGCGCGACATCCTCACCACGCTCGCGCGCCGCGCGCCCATGGTGCCGGTGATCCTCTATCCCACGCCGGTGCAGGGCGACGGGGCGGCCGCCCAGGTCGCCGCCGCGATCGCGGCCGCCAACGCCCGGCGCGAGTGCGACGTGCTCATCGTGGCGCGCGGCGGCGGCAGCCTCGAGGACCTGTGGGCCTTCAACGAGGAGCCCGTCGCGCGCGCGATCGCCGCCTCCGCCATCCCGGTGGTGAGCGGCGTGGGCCACGAGACCGACTTCACGATCGCCGACTTCGTGGCCGACCTGCGGGCGGCCACGCCCACGGCCGCGGCCGTCGCCGCGAGCCCCGACCGCGACGCGCTCCTCGCGCAGCTCGCCCGCGCCCGCGCCCGCCTTGCGCGCGGCGCCGCGCGCGCCCTGGACGATGCGGGACAGCGGCTCGACCTCGCGGCGCGCCGGCTCCTCACGCCCGCCGAGCGGATCGAGCGCGCCCGGGGCGAGCTCGCCACGATGTCGCGGCGCCTCGCGCGGCAGGCGCGGCAGGCCCTGGACCTGCGCGCCGCGGCGCTGCGCGGGATCGCGCCGCGGCTGCGGGGGGCCTTGCCCGCGCTGCCCGGGCTCGCGCGGGACCTGGGCCGCCTGGCGCGCCGCCTTGGCGCGGGGGCCGCGCGCGCGCAGCGCGATCGCGAATCCGCGCTTTCGGCGCTCTCGGCGTCGCTGGGCCACCTCGATCCCACGCAGGTGCTTGCGCGCGGCTACGCCATCGTGCGCGCGCCGGGCGGCGATGTCGTCCGCTCCGGGGCCGCGCTCAAGCGCGGCGACGCGCTCGAGGTGACCTTCGCCGAGGGAGGCGCGCGCGTCAGCGTCGAGGAGCCGCGGGCGGATTCCTCGCCGAAACGGCCCGGCGTATAGTGGTTTGGCGATACCAACAACCTCCAGGAGGAGAGAGCATGGCCAAGAAAGCGAAGGCGAAGAAGCCCCGGGCAGCCACGCCCGCCGTCTACCGGATCACCGAGATCGTCGGCACGAGTTCCACGTCGTGGGCCGAGGCCGCCTCCAACGGCATCAAGGCCGCCTCGAAGAGCCTGCGCGACCTGCGCGTGGCCGAGGTCGACCGGCTCGACGTGAAGATCGAAAGCGGCAAGCTCATCTATCGCGCGAAGCTCAAGCTGAGCTTCAAGTACCACGGGGACGATTGGAGGGCCCTCGTCCAGGAACGTTCCCACGCGCCCCGCCACCTCGCCCGCGAGGCCGGGGCGCAGGCAGTCCAGCCGCTCCACTTCCCGCATCGCCCGCAGCCACGTGAGCTGGCGCTTGGCCAGTTGCCGCGTGGCCGCGCTTCCCCGCGCCTCCAGCGTCGCGGCGGGCTCGAGTCCCTCGAGCGTCTCCCACACCTGGCGGTAGCCCACGGCCCGCATCGACGGCAGGCCCGCGTCCAGCGCGTACCGGGCGCGAAGCCCCACCACCTCCTCCACGAGCCCGCTGGCGAGCATCGCGCGGAAGCGCTCCTCGATCCGCCGGTGCAGCGCCGCCCGGTCCGAGGGCTCGAGCACCAGCGTGAGCGCGGCGAAGGGCGGGCGCGAGCGGCCCTCGCCCGCGATGAGCGCGGTGAGGCTGCGGCCGGAAAGTCGCCAGACCTCCAGCGCGCGCTGGATGCGCTGCGCGTCGTTGGGATCGAGGCGCGCGGCGCTCGCGGGGTCGACCTTCGCGAGCTCGGCGTGCAGCGCGGGCCACCCGCGGCCCTTCGCTTCACGGTCGAGCTCCGCCCGCACGCCCGGGTCGGCCGCCGGCAGCGCGGCGAGCCCGCGCATCAGGGCGCGCTCGTAGAGCATGGTGCCGCCGGTGAAGAGCGGCACGCGGCCGCGCGCGGCGATCCCGCCCGCCACGCGAAGCGCGTCGTCGCGGAAGCGCCCCGCCGAGTACGCCTCGGTGGGCGGCACGATGTCGACGAGGTGGTGCGGCACGGCGGCGAGCGTGGCCGCGCCGGGCTTGGCCGTGCCGATGTCCATGTCGCGATAGACGAGCGCCGAGTCCACGCTCACGATCTCCAGCGGGAACCGGGCGGCCAGGTCGAGGGCGAGCGCCGTCTTCCCGCTCGCGGTGGGCCCGAGGAGGAAGACCGCCGGGGGCAGCCCCTGCATCGCCGGCGGCCCTAGCGGCCGCGCAGGAAGAGGCGGTCGAGGTCCGCCATCGAGAACTGCACCCAGGTGGGGCGGCCGTGGTTGCAGCTGCCCGCGCGCTCGGTCTCCTCCATCTCGCGCAGGAGCGCGTTCATCTCGGGGACCGTGAGGCTGCGGTTGGCGCGCACGGCCGCGTGGCAGGCGATGGTGGAGAGCAGCTCGTTGCGCCGCTCGAGGAGCACGCGGCTCGCCCCGAACTCGCGCATCCCGGCGAGCACCGAGCGCAGCATCGCGGGCGCGTCCAGGTCGGCGAGCAGGGCCGGAACCGCCCGCACCACGAGCTCGCGGGGGCCGGCCGCGCCCACCTCGAACCCCAGGCTCGCGAGCGCCTCGGCCGAGCGGCCGGCTTCCTCGACCTCCTCGGCCGTGGCCGGCATCGCCACGGGCACGAGCAGCGGCTGCATGGGAAGGCGGGAGACCTCGAGCGCGCCCTTGAGCTTCTCGTACACGATCCGCTCGTGGGCCGCGTGCATGTCCACGACCACGAGCCCCGCGGCGTTCTGCGCGAGCACGTACACGCCGTGCAGCTGGGCCAGCGCGTAGCCCAGCATGGGCGGCGCGCCCGGCTCGGTGCCCTCGGGCGCCGCGGCCGGGCGGCGCTCGTCGTTCGTGGCGGCCGCGAGGAAGGCCTCGTAGCGGGAGGGCGGCTGCGCCACGGCGAGCGAGCCCTGGGAATAGGCGAAGGGCGCGGCCGCGGGCGGCGCGGCGGGCGCGGGCCTCGCGGCGCCGGCGAGCGGGGCGGCGAGCGCGCGCGAAAGCGCGTGGAAGACGAACTGGTGCAGCGCGCCCGCGTCGCGGAAGCGCACCTCGGTCTTGGCGGGGTGCACGTTCACGTCCACGAGCCGCGGGTCGATGTCGAGGAAGAGGACGTACGCCGGATGGCGGTCGTGGTGCAGCACGTCCGCGTAGGCCTCGCGGATGGCGTGCGAGAGGACCTTGTCGCGCACGAACCGGCCGTTCACGAAGAGGTACTGCGCGTCGCGCGAAGCGCGCGTGAACCCGGGGGCCGCCGCCAGTCCGGAGACGCGCACCGAGGCGCCGCTCGCCTCGACCTCCACGGCCGCGGCCGCGAAGTCCCCGCCCACCACGCCGGCCGTGCGCTCCCGCGCCGAGGCCGGGGCGAGGTGCGCCACGCGCCGGCCGTTGTGCGTGAGCGAGAAGGCGACCGCCGGCCGCGAGAGCGCCACGCGCGAGAACGCCTCCTCGCAGCGGGCGAACTCCGTGGTCTCGCTCTTCAGGAACTTGCGCCGCGCCGGCGTGTTGAAGTAGAGCTCCTCCACCTCGACGGTCGTGCCTCCGGCGAGGGCGGCGGGCTCCACGGCGGAGAGCGAGCCGCCGTCGCAGGCGACGCGCCAGGCGTGCCGGTCGCCGGCCCGGCGGCTGGTGATGGCCAGGCGCGAGACGGCGCCGATGGAGGCGAGCGCCTCGCCGCGAAAGCCCAGCGTGGCGGCGCGCTCGAGGTCCTCGAGGGACGCGATCTTGCTGGTGGCGAAGCGGGCCAGGGCGAGGGGCAGGTCCGCGGCCTCGATGCCCTCGCCGTCGTCGGCCACCCGGATGCGGCGGATGCCTCCCTCGGCGAGGTCCACGGACACCGAGCGCGCGCCGGCGTCCAGGCTGTTCTCGACCAGCTCCTTGAGCGCGGAAGCCGGCCGCTCGACCACCTCGCCGGCGGCGATCTGGTTGACCAGCAGGTCGGGGAGCTCGCGGATGTGGCCCATCGTGGCGGCGCGCGCCGTTCGAACCGGCGCGCGGCAAGGGGATTTTCGTCCCGGGATCGAGGGCGAATGTTACACTCAAAGCACGACAACGAGCGCGCCGAAACGAGGCGCGCCTGCACGCGCGCCGGAGCGGCATGAGCCCCAACGACCCGCCACGAATGCCCCGAGAAGCCGCCAGCCCGCGCCCCGCGCCGATCGGCGCGGTCCGCGAGGAGCAGGTCCGGCTCCTCTTCCGCTTCTCCCTCGTGGGCTACCTCGCCACGCTGCTCGTGGTGTTCATCCTCGGGGCGGTGCTGTGGGAGGACCTCGCGCGGCCCCCGCTCTTCGCCTGGTTCGCGGCCATCTCGGTCATCACCGTCGGCCGCTACGCGCTGTACAAGCTCTTCATCAACCGCGACCCCGCCCCGGCGGAGCTCGACGCCTGGGAGCGCCGCTTCCTCGTGGGCTCGTTCCTCACGTCGCTGTGCTGGGCCGCGATCGCGACCTTCCTGCTGCCGGACTCGGCGCACCTCGCGCAGCGCCTGACGGTGGTGATGCTGGTGACGCTCCTGGTGACCGGCGCCGTCGGCTACTACGCCCCGCACCCGCACGCCTTCAAGATCAGCGCCTTCGTGGGACTGGTGCCCTTCGCGCTGTCGCTGGGCTTCTCGGGCGAGCGCATCCAGATGTTCCTGTCGGGGGCGATCCTGCTGCTCGCGGGCGTGCTGCCCTACGTGCACGACCAGCTCAACCGCGCGCTCGTCGGCTCGCTCGCCGCGCGGCAGGACAAGGACGCGCTCGCGGGCGAGCTCGAGGTCGAGCGCGCGCGGCTGCAGCAGGCGAACGACGCGCTCGCCGAGGAGATGGTCGGGCGCCTGAAGGCGCAGCAGGCCGAGCTCATCGTCGCCCAGAAGCTGCGCATGCACGTCGAGCGCACGCCGCTCGCGGTGATCGAGTGGGACCGCGAGCACCGGGTGACCGCCTGGAACCCGGCGGCCGAGGCGATCTTCGGCTTCCCCGCGAGCGAGGCCGTGGGCGCGCCGCGCCCCGGAGTTCATCGTGCCGCCCGGAAGCGCCGAGGCGGTGGAATCGATGTGGCTCGAGCTCGCCGAGACGCGCGACGGCACCAAGGTGAGCCTCGAGAACATCACGCGCAACGGCGCGCACGATCCAGTGCGAGTGGTACAACACGCCGCTCGTCGACCCGGGCGGGCGGGTCGTGGGCTTCGCCTCCCTCGTGCAGGACGTGACCGAGCGCCTGAACACCGAGCGCACGATCCACTACATGGCGCACCACGACGCGCTCACGGGGCTGCCCAACCGGCGCCTCATGCAGGACCGCCTGAACCAGGCGATCATGCAGGCGCGGCGCAAGCAGCGCCACGTCGGCGTGCTCTTCCTCGACCTGGACCGCTTCAAGCTCCTGAACGACACGCTCGGCCACGACACCGGCGACTACATCCTGAAGGACGTGGCGCGCCGGCTCACCTCCTGCGTGCGCGAGGTGGACACCGTCTCGCGCGAGGGCGGCGACGAGTTCGTCGTGGTGCTGCCGGACCTCGAGCGGCCGGAGAGCGCGCGCATCGTGGCCGACAAGATCCTGCGCGAGTTCGGCAGGCCCGTGGAGATCGGCGGCCAGGACATCCACATCACGACCTCGATCGGGATCAGCCACTACCCGAGCGACGCGACCGACGTGAACCACCTCCTGAAGCACGCCGACAGCGCGATGTACCAGGCGAAGGACTCGGGCCGCAACACCGTGCGCTTCTTCACGAGCGACCTGAACTACCTGCTGTCGCGCCGCCTCGAGGTCGAGGGCCGGCTGCGCAAGGGCATCGAGAACGAGGAGTTCTTCCTGCGCTACCAGCCGCAGGTGGACGTCGCCACCGGCCGCATCGTGGGGATGGAGGCGCTCATGCGCTGGAACGACCCGGTCAAGGGGGAGATCTTCCCCAAGGACTTCATCTCCGTCGCCGAGGAGCTGGGCCTCATCGTGCAGCTGGGGGAGTGGGCCTTCCGCACCGCCTGCCGGCAGCTGAAGGGCTGGGAATCCGAGGGCGTGCGGGACGTGAGCGTCGCCGTGAACATCTCGCCGCGCCAGTTCATGTCGCGAAGGCTCGTGACCTCGCTCCTGGCGATCGTGCGCGAGGCGGGCGCGGACCCGCACCGCGTGGAGGTCGAGATCACCGAGACGATGGTCATGAGGAACCTCGAGCAGTCCATCGAGATCCTGGGCCAGCTGCGCTCGGTCGGCATGGGGGTCTCCATCGACGACTTCGGCGTGGGCTACTCCTCGCTGGGGCAGCTGCGGCGCCTGCCGGCGACCGCCCTCAAGATCGACCGCTCCTTCGTGTCCAACGTCCCGGACGACGCCTCCAGCTCCTCCATCGCGGAGGCGATCATCGCCATGGCGAGGAGCCTGGGGCTGCGGGTCGTGGCCGAGGGGGTGGAGACGCGGGCGCAGCTCGACTTCCTGCGCGCCCACCAGTGCGACACCTTCCAGGGCTACCTCTTCTCCAAGCCCCTCACGGCGCTCGAGGCCTCGGCGATGCTGCGGGCGCAGGCGAGCGGCGCGGGCGGGCGCACCGCGGCCTGAGGGCGCGCGCGGCCCCGCCTCAGGGGTTCTGCGCGAGGCGCGCGCGGGCCAGGGGCGGGTTCTTGGCCAGGTAGTTGCGCAATCCCTGCAGGATGGCGTCGGCCATCTTCTCCTGGTAGGCGGAGTCCTTCAGGCGCAGCTCCTCCTGGGGATTGGAGATGAACGCCGTCTCCACCAGGATCGAGGGGATGTCGGGGGCCTTGAGCACCGCGAAGCCCGCCTGCTCGACCGAGGCCTTGTGCAGGTGGTTGATGTCGCCCAGCTCGCCGAGCACCGCCTTGCCGAGCTTGAGCGAGTCGTTGATGGTCGCCGTCTGCGACAGGTCGAGCAGCGTCCTCGCGAGCACCGGGTCCTTCACGTCCAGGTTCACCCCGCCGATGAGGTCGGACTCGTTCTCGCGCTTGGCCAGCCAGCGCGCCGCGGCCGAGGTCGCGCCGCGCTCGGAGAGGGCGAACACGGACGAGCCGCGGGCGTGCGGCTGCACGAAGGCGTCGGCGTGCACCGAGACGAAGAGGTCGGCCTGCACGCGCCGCGCCTTCTGCACGCGCTGGGCAAGCCCGATGAAGTAGTCGCCGTCGCGGGTGAGCACGGCGCGCATGCCCGGCTCGCGGTCGATGCGCTCCTTGAGCCGGCGCGCGATCGCGAGCGTCACGTCCTTCTCGTGCGTTCCCCGCCGGCCGCGCGCGCCCGGGTCCTCGCCGCCGTGCCCGGGGTCGATCACCACCGTGACGAGGCGCTGCTCGACCCTGGGCGGCTTCCCCTTCTCCGCGGGCTTGCCCGGGGAGGGCTTGCCGGGGTCGGGCTTCACCACCGGCAGTTCCGGCACCACGGGCTGCGTCGCGGGCGCCGCCGGGGCCAGCTCGAGGACCGGCGCGTTCGCGATCTCGCCGATGGGATCGGGTCCGGGCTGCACGAGGGCGAGCAGCGGGTCGCGGGGCTTTTCCGGGTAGAGGTCCAGGACGAGACGGTGGCGGTAGTCGCCCGCCGGCGCGAGCGGGAAGACGTAGGGCTTCACCGCGCTCTTCAGGTCGAAGACCACGCGCGCCACGTTCGGGCGGTTCACCGCCACCCGCACCTGCTTGATGTAGGGGTCGTCCTCGCGGACCTTGGACACGATGCTCTTCAGCTCCGCGTCGAGGTCCACGCCCTCCAGGTCGAGCACGAGGCGCGGCGGGTCGGGTATCTCGAAGAACTGGTGGCGGACGGGCTTGGCCGTCTCGAAGGTGACGCGCGTGTATTCCTGCGCGGGCCACACGCGCGAGGCGATCACGGCCTGGCCGGCCAGCGCGGCGGGCGCGGCGAGCAGGGCGATCAGGAAGGGCGCAAGGCGGCGAGCAAGCGCTCGCCAGGAGGGGACGCCGCGGTGAGGGTCGCCGAGCGGCCCGGTTCCGTCATTTCGAGCGCGATGTCCAGGTCCGCCGGCGGCAGTTGTCCCCGTGCCCGTTCCGGCCACTCGACCAGGCAGATGTTTCGCCCGTTGAACACGTCCCGGAAGCCTGCGTCGATCCATTCGCCTGGGTCGTGGAACCGATAAAAATCAAAGTGATAGAAGCTTAACCTAGAAACTTCATAAACTTCAACCAGCGCGTAGGTAGGGCTTTTCACCCGCCCGGGGTAACCGAGGGCCCGCAGCAGGCCCCGCACCAGGGTCGTCTTGCCCGCCCCCAGCTCGCCGCGAAGGGTGACCACCATGCCCGGCGCGAGGTGCGGGGCGAGCGCCGCGCCCAGGGCGAGGGTCGCGTTTTCGTCGGGGAGCGGGAGGGTGGGCACGGGGTTCGGGGAGGCGCTTCGGGCTACCATCACGGGCGATGGATACGGGACATTCTCCCGCCGCCCTGTCCGAGCGCGTCAAGCGCTGGGGCCTGGAGGCGGGCTTCGACGCGGTGGCGATATCGGGCATCGACCTCGCCGAGGAGGAGGCGCGCCTCCTCGAGTGGCTCGGCCGCGGATGGCACGGGGCGATGGATTATATGGCACGCCACGGCACGCGCCGCTCGCGTCCCGCCGAGCTCGTGCCCGGCACCGCGAGCGTGGTGAGCGTGCGCCTGGACTACTGGCCGGGCGAGGCGCGCGCGGCCGAAGGGGTCCTCGCCGATCCCGCCCTCGCCTACGTCTCCCGCTACGCCGTGGGCCGCGACTACCACAAGGTGCTGCGCGCGCGCCTGCAGGCGCTCGCCGACCGCATGCTGGCGGAGCTCGGGCCCTTCGCCTACCGCGCCTTCACCGACAGCGCCCCGGTGATGGAGGTGGCGCTCGCGGCGCGCGCGGGGCTGGGCTGGCGCGGCAAGCACACGCTGCTCCTCGCGCGCGATGGCGGCTCGCATTACTTTCTCGGCGAGCTCTTCGTGGGCCTGGACCTCGCGAAGGACGCGCCGGTGAGCGGCCACTGCGGCACCTGCGAGCGCTGCCTCGAGGCGTGCCCCACGCGCGCGATCGTGGCGCCCTACCAGCTCGACGCGCGCCGCTGCATCTCCTACCTCACCATCGAGAACCCCGGCCCCATCCCCGAGGAGTTTCGCGCCGCGATCGGCAACCGCATCTACGGCTGCGACGACTGCCAGCTCGCCTGCCCGTGGAACAAGTTCGCGCGCAAGGCCCGGGTGCCCGACTTCGCGGCGAGGAACGGCCTGGACGCGGCCACGCTGGTGGAGCTCTTTTCCTGGACGCGCGAGGAGTTCGAATCGCGCCTCGAGGGCTCGGCCATCCGCCGCATCGGCCACGCCCGGTGGCTGCGCAACATCGCCGTCGCGCTGGGCAACGCGCCCGCCAGCCCCGAGGCGCTCGCCGCGCTGCGCGCGCGCGCGGGCGACGCCGACCCGCTCGTGCGCGAGCACGTGGCCTGGGCCCTCGGCCGGCAGGCGGGCTGAGCGGCCCCGCAGCGCTCAGGCGCTTCGCGGAAGGGCGGCGCCGGGAATCCCCCGGACCGCCCTGGTGCGCGGCGAGCCAGGCGGCCGCCTCGGCCGCGGGCAGCGGCGGGCTCGCGAGGTAGCCCTGCAGCTCGTCGCAGCCGCGCGCGCGCAGGAACTCGAGCTGCGCCTCGCTCTCCACGCCCTCCGCGATGGAGGTGATGGACATGGCGCGCGCGATGTCCACGATGGCCGCGGTGATGGCGCGGTCGTCGGGGTCGCTCGCGATGTCGCGCACGAACGTGCGGTCGATCTTGAGCTTGTCGATGGGGAAGCGCTTCAGGTGCGCCAGGGACGAGTGCCCGGTGCCGAAGTCGTCGATGGCCAGGCGCACGCCCAGCAGGCGCAGCCCGTCGAGGGTGCGCATGAGCTCGGGCGTCTCCTCCATCAGCATGCTCTCGGTGAGCTCGAACTCGAGGCAGGCGGCGTCGAGCCCCGTCTCGGCCAGCACGCGCTCGACCTCCTCGACCAGGTTCTTCTGCTTGAACTGCACGGCCGACAGGTTCACCGCCACCGGGATCTTCGGCAGCCCCGACGAGCTGCCACATGCGGTTCTGGCGGCAGGCCTGGCGCAGGACCCAGGCCCCGATGGGCATGATGAGGCCGCGCTGCTCGGCGATGGGGATGAAGTCGTTGGGCATCACCGGCGGGCCTTCCCGCTGCGGCCAGCGGATGAGCGCCTCGATGCCCACGAGCGCGCCGTTGTCCACGCGCACCTGCGGCTGGTAGTGCAGCTCGAAGGCCTCCTCGCGGATCGCCTCCCGCAGGCGCGTCTCGAGGGAGAGCGTGTTGAAGGCCGCCTGCGACAGGCGCTCGCTGAAGAACTGGAAGTTGCTGCGGCCACGGTCCTTGGCGAGGTACATCGCCGCGTCGGCGTTGCGGATGAGCGTCTCGGCGCTGGCGCCGTCGCGCGGGAAGACCGTGATGCCGATCGAGGGGCTCACCGAGAGGCTCTGCCCCTCGAGCGTCGACGGGCTCGCTCACCGCCGCGAGGAGCTTCTCGGCCACCGGGACCGGGGACTGCTCGTTCTCCAGGTCCGGCAGGACCACGAGGAACTCGTCGCCGCCCAGGCGCGAGACCACGTCCACGGAGCGCAGCGACCCCTCGATGCGCGTGGCGGTGAGGCGCAGCAGCGCGTCGCCGGCCGCGTGCCCGAGCGAGTCGTTCACGGTCTTGAAGTTGTCCAGGTCGATGAAGAGGATGCCCACCTTCGCGCTGCCGCCGGCGCGCCGAGGCGAGGATGAACTCGAGCCTGTCCATGAGGAGCACGCGGTTGGGCAGCCCCGTGAGCGTGTCGTGGTGGGCGAGGAACTGGATGCGCGCCTCGGCCGCCTTGCGGTCGCGGATGTCGCGGATCACCGTCATGCGGTAGTGCTTGCCCTTGTAGGGCATCGTCTTGCCGGTGAGCTCGACCGCGATGCGGGTTCCGTCCTTGTGCAGGATCGCGCCCTCGTAGGCGCGCTCGTAGCCCAGGCGGATGTTGTTGAGGACGGCGTCGCGCGAGTCCGGCGCCACGAAGTCGAGCACGCGCCGGCCGACGAGCTCGTCGTAGCGGTAGCCGATGAGGCGAAGCCCGGCGTCGTTGCAGTCGGTGATCACGCCGTCCTCGTGGAAGACGATCCCCTCGTGGGTCGCGTCGGCGAACTTGCGCAGGCGCTCCTCGCTCTCGCGCACCTCGAGCTCCGAGAGCCGGTGGCGCGTGATGTCGGTGATGAGGACGAACGCCGACTGCACCCCGCCGTCCTCGTCCCGCTGCGGCAGCAGGTTCACCTCGAGCACGCGCTGCGCGCCCCCGGCGGCCTTGATCGCGCGCTCGTAGGTGACCGTCTCGCCCTCGAGCACGCGGCGGATGTGCGGCTCGATCTCGCGCGTAGCCCTCGGCGCCGATGATCTCCTCGACGGTGTGGCCGACGACGGAGTCCACGCTCCACCCCCAGGTGGTGGCGTAGGCCTTGTTCGCGAACAGGCAGCGCAGGTCCGGGGTGAAGTGCGCGATGAGCACCGGGACGTTGTCGGCGAGGAGCCGGAACTCCTGGGCCCGCGCGCGCGCCGCGAGCTCCGCCTCGCGCCGCTCGCTGATGTCGTGGCAGGTGCCCAGGTAGCCCGCGAGGCGCCCGTCCGAATCCGTGACGGGCTCGGCGGAATGGTGCACCCAGCCGTACCCGCCGTCGGCGCGCCGCAGGCGGAACTCCGTCTCCAGCCGCCGGCGCAGGCCGAAGGCCTCGGACCATTGCCGGCCGAGGGCCTCGCGATCCTCCGGGTGCGCGGATTCGAGCCAGCCGGCGCCCTGCGCGAGCTCCAGTCCGCGGCCGGTGTAGTCGGCCCAGGCCTGGTTCACGAAGCTGCAGCCGCCCTCGCCGTCCGCGCACCAGACGATGCTCGGAAAGGCGTTGAAGAGCGAGGCGTGGGCCACCGGGTCGTCGAGGACCTCGGCGGTTGCGCTCAGCTCCGGATCGTGGGGGGTGACGGCCATTGGAGGCGCTATCCGGGCGGGTACCTGGGCAGGCTACCACGCCCCGCAGCCCGGTTTCGTGCGGTGCCTCACGGCGCGCATTTCAGGCGAAACCGGAAGGGCGCGCGGCGGCTGCTAGAATCGGCCGAAAAGCCACCCAAGCCCACTCCCGGAGGAACCCATGAAGAAGCCCCTCATCCGCGCACTCGCGCTCGCGGCCGCCTGCCTGCCCCTCGCCGCCGCCGCGGACACCGTGACCGTCGTCACCTCCTTCCCCAAGGAGATCACCACGGCCTACAAGAAGGCCTACGAGGCCAGGTACCCGCAGGACAAGGTGGAGATCCTGAACAAGAACACCGCCGCCGGCATCGCCTACGTCCGCGAGCAGTCCGCGGGCTCGCGCCCCGAGGTGTTCTGGGCCTCCGCGCCGGACGCCTTCGAGGTGCTCTCGGGCTCCAAGCTCCTCGCGAAGATCGGCCAGGGCAACCCCGCCATCCCGGCCAAGGTCGGCAACTACCCGGTGAACGACCCGGAGGGCTACTACCGGGGCCAGGCCCTGGCCGGCTACGGGCTCATGTGGAACACGCGCTACCTCAAGGCCAACAACCTCCCCGAGCCGAAGGAGTGGGCCGACCTCGTGAACCCGGTCTACTTCGGCCACCTCGCCATCTCCAGCCCGTCGCGCTCGGGCACGACGCACCTCACCGTGGAGACGATCCTGCAGGGCGAGGGCTGGACGAAGGGCTGGGAGCAGCTGCTCGCCATCTGCGCCAACAGCGCCGCCATCACCGAGCGCAGCTTCGGCGTCCCGGACGGCGTGAACAACGGCCAGTTCGGCATCGGCCTGGTCATCGACTTCTTCGGGCTGGCCGCCAAGAACTCCGGCATGCCCGTGGAGTTCGTCTACCCGTCCGTCACCGCGATCGTGCCGGCCAACATCGCGCTCATCGACGGCGCCAAGTCGAAGGACGCCGGCATGCGCTTCATCGAGTACACGCTCTCCGAGGAAGGGCAGACGCTGCTCCTGCAGAAGGACATCAGCCGCCTGCCCGTGCTGCCCTCGGTCTACGCCAAGGCCCCGGCGGGCTATCCCAACCCCTTCGGCGGCAAGATCCAGGCGAAGGTGAACTTCGACTCGAACCTCTCGGAGTCGCGCTACTACGTCGTGGTCTCGCTCTTCGACCAGCAGATCACCTTCCGCCACAAGGAGCTCGCGGCGGCGATGAAGGCCGATCAACGACGCCGACAAGCGCCTGGGCGGCAGGAAGAGCGCGCAGGTCGACGAGGCGAGGAAGCTCGTCCTCGCGCCGGTGGTCGACGAGAAGCAGGCCGCGGACAAGCAGCTCCTCGCGCTCTTCAAGGCGAAGAAGACCGACGCGGACGCCTCCAAGGCCAAGGCGAAGGTCGAGGAGGAATGGGCCGCGAAGGCGAAGGCCAACTACGCGAGGGCCGTCGAGCTGGCCAACAGCGCGAAGTGAGATTCGCCCTCACCCCCGAGCCCCTCTCCCGAGCGGGAGAGGGGAGCGTCGTTCTCCCTTCTCCCTTGGGAGAAGGGTCGGGGATGAGGGTGGGGGTGAGGGCCGCGATACGTGAGGACCCACCCGGGCATCGTGGCGATCGCGCTGGCGATCGCCGCGTTCCTCGTCGCGTTCCTCGTCGTTCCCGTCGTGGCGGTGGTGTACACCGCCTTCTCCGACGGGCAGGGCGGGTTCACGCTCGCGCACTTCTCGGCGTTCTCCGGGATCTCGCTGATGCGCGAGTCGTTCGCCAACAGCCTGTACGTGGCGGGGATGACGGTGGGGCTGGGCACGCTCATCGCGGTGCCCCTGGCCTACCTCACGGTGCGCTTCCAGTTCCGCGGCGCGATCCTCATCCAGACGCTGGGCGTGCTGCCGCTGGTGATGCCGGCCTTCGTGGGCGCGGCGGCGATGCAGCTGCTCTTCGGGCGCTCGGGCTCGGTGAACCTGATCCTGAAGGACGCCTTCGGGATCACGGTCCCCCTCATGGACGGGCTGAACGGCGTCATCTTCGTCGAGACCCTGCACTACTTCCCCTTCATCCTGCTCAACCTCTCGGCCTCGCTCGCCAACATCGACTCGTCCATGGAGGAGGCGGCGCAGAACCTGGGCGCCTCGGGCTGGCGCCTGTTCCGCAAGGTGGTCTTCCCGCTCGCCATGCCCGGCTACGTGGCCGGGGCCTCCCTCGTCTTCATCAAGGTCTTCGACGACCTGGGCACGCCCCTCGTGCTGAACGTCACCAACATGCTGGCCCCGCAGGCGTACCTGCGCGTGACCTCGATCGGGCTCGAGGACCCCATCGGCTACGTGATCTGCGTGATCCTGGTGGCCTTCTCCGTCGGCGCGATGGGCGGCTCGTGGTGGTTCGTGAAGCGGCGCGACTACGCGCTCGTCTCGCGCGGCGGCGTGCAGGCCCCGAAGCGCAGGCTCACCGCCTGGCAGACCTTCCTCGCCTACGGCTGGATCGGCGCGATGCTGCTCCTGGTCCTGTCGCCGCACCTGGGCATCCTGCTGCTGTCGTTCTCCAAGGTGTGGAGCTTCACGGTGCTGCCGGAGCAGTTCACGCTGGCCCACTTCGCCACCGTGTTCACGGAATCGAAGCAGATGATCTGGAACACGTTCCTCTACTGCGGGCTCGCGGCGCTCATCGACGTGGCCATCGGCACGGCCATCGCCTACATCGTGCTGCGCACGCGGCTTCCCGGGCGCCAGCTCCTCGACCACCTCGTCACCGTGGCGCTCGCCATGCCGGGCCTCGTGCTGGGCATCGGGTACCTGCGCACCTTCAAGGGCGTGGAGCTGCCCTTCGGCGGCGGGGCGCTCACCGCGAGCTGGATCATCTTCGTGCTGGCCTACGCGGTCGGCGCCTGCCGTACGCGCTGCGCTCCTGCATGGCGGCGCTCACGCAGGTGCACCCCGCGCTCGAGGAGGCGGCCGAGAACCTCGGCGCCGGCCGCTGGAGCACGATCCGCCGCGTGGTGGTGCCCCTCATGATGGGCGGGATCCTCGCCGGCTTCGTGACCAGCTTCATCACCGCCGCGGCGGAGATCTCGGAGACGATCCTCCTCACCAGCCGCGAGAGCATGGCGCCCATGTCCTACGGCATCTACCTCTACTTCCAGTCGGTGCTGGGGCGCGGGCCCGGGGCGGCGCTGGGCGTCGTCGCGGTGGCGCTCGTGGCGCTGGGCACCTACATCTCGCACCGTCTCGTCGCGGCCAACTCGCCGCACCAGTCATCCGGAGGCCAGAAATGAACCCGGTCGGAGTCGAAATCCGCCACGTCGCGCTCTCCTTCGGCGCGACCGCCGTCCTCAAGGACATCTCGGTCACGGTCGAGCCCGGCGAGTTCTTCGCGCTCCTGGGCCCCTCGGGCTCCGGCAAGTCCACCCTGCTTCGCCTCATCGCGGGCTTCAACCAGCACCAGGCGGGCGAGGTGCTCATCGGCGGCCGCGACGTGACCGGCACCCCGCCCTGGAAGCGCAACGTCGGCATGGTGTTCCAGAACTACGCGCTGTGGCCGCACATGACCGTGGAGCAGAACGTCGCCTTCGGCCTGGAGGAGAGGAAGTTCCCGCGCGCGCAGATCCGCGCCAAGGTGAAGGCCGCGCTCGACCTCGTGGGCCTGGGGGAGCTGGGCGCGCGCCGGCCGGGCCAGCTCTCCGGCGGCCAGCAGCAGCGCGTGGCCATCGCGCGCACGCTCGCCATCGAGCCGCAGGTGCTGCTCCTGGACGAGCCGCTCTCCAACCTGGACGCGAAGCTGCGCGTGCAGACGCGCCAGGAGCTGGTGAAGCTGCAGCGGCGCCTGGGGATCACCACGATCTTCGTCACCCACGACCAGATCGAGGCCCTCACCACCTGCCACCGCGTGGCGGTGATGGACCAGGGCGTGATCCAGCAGGTGGGAACTCCCATGGAGCTCTTCGACTTCCCCGTGAACCGCTTCGTGGCGCAGTTCGTGGGCTCCGTGAACCTCTTCGCGGGCACCTACCGCCGCGAGGGCGCCACGCTTCGCTTCGCCTCCCCGAAGCTGGGGACCGTGGAGCTGCCCGCGGGCGTCGAGCCGCCGGCGGGCGACTTCGACCTCGCCTTCCGGCCGCACGCGGTGCGCATCGGCGGGGCGGCCGGCTCGGCCACGGACATCGCGCTGCGCGGCGCCGTGGAGAATTCCGAGTTCCTGGGCGAGTTCCTGCGCTACGAGATCCGCGTCGGCGAGGCCATGGTGACGGCCGACATCCCGCACGCGCGGGGGCAGGAGCCCATCGCCGCCGGAACGCCCGTGGCCATTGCGGTGCCCGCCTCCGAGCTGCGCTTCGTGAGTGCGTAGAATCGCGGCGAGGAGACCATCGCCGTGAATCCCGGAACGCTCGCCGTGCTGCTTCTCGCCGTGGCCGCCCTCGCGGCGCCGCCCGCGGGCGCCCAGGTGTTCAAGTGGACGGGGCCCGACGGGCGCACGCACTACGGCGACCGCCCGCCCGGGGACGCGAAGAAGGAGGAGCTGCGCATCGGCGTGCAGTCCTTCGGCGGCCCCGCGCAGGTCGACACCTGGGCGCAGGTCCTGAAGCGCCCGCCCGCCGTCGACACCTCGAAGCCCCGCGCAAGCGCGGTCACGATGTTCTCCACCTCTTGGTGCCCGCACTGCAAGCGCGCCAAGGCGTACTTCGCGCAGAAGGGCGTGAGCTACCGCGAGGTGGACATCGAGGCCTCCGAAGCCGGCAGGCGCGAGTTCGCCGAGTACGGCGGCAGCGGCGTGCCGCTCATCATCGTGGGCGAGCAGCGGATGCGCGGCTTCGACGCCGGCGCCATGGACCGCCTGCTCGCCTCCGCCAAGCCCTGAGGATCGCGCCATGCCCGCAGCCGCCCTTTCCAGCCTTCTCCTCGCCCTCGCGCTCACCGGGACCGCGTGGGCTGCGCCCCCCGTCGAGCGCGTGAAGCTGCCGCCCGGGTTCGAGATCTCGGTCTTCGCCGAAGGCGTGCAGGACGCCCGCTCGATGGCCCTGGGAGAAAAGGGCTGGCTCTTCGTCTCCACCCGCCGGGCCGGCAACGTCTACGCCATCCGCCACGACGGGAAGAAGGCGCTCGAGACGGTGACGATCGCCACCGGCCTCAACATGCCCAACGGCGTGGCCCTCAAGGACGGCGCGCTCTTCGTGGCCGAGGTGAGCCGCATCTGGCGCTACGACGCCATCGAGTCGAGCCTGCCGAAGGCCCCGAAGCCCGTCCTCGTCCACGACAAGTACCCCACCGACCGCCACCACGGCTGGAAATTCATCCGCTTCGGCCCCGACGGCTGGCTGTACGTCCCGGTGGGCGCGCCCTGCAACGTGTGCGACCGCGGCGACCCCTACGCGCACCATCACCCGGTTGAAGCCCGACGGGTCGGCCATGGAGGTGGTGGCGCGCGGCGTGCGGAACACCGTGGGCTTCGACTGGCACCCGCAGACGAAGGAGCTCTGGTTCACCGACAACGGCCGCGACATGATGGGCGACGACGTGCCGCCGGACGAGCTGAACCACGCGCCCAGGGCCGGGATGCACTTCGGCTTCCCGCACTGCCACGGCGGCGACCTCCCGGACCCGGACTTCGCCCGGGGGCGCCCGTGCGCCGACTTCACCCCGCCCGCGCAGCGCTTCGGGGCGCACGTGGCCTCCCTCGGCATGCGCTTCTACACGGGCGCCATGTTCCCGCCGGAGTACCGCAACCAGGCATTCATCGCCGAGCACGGCTCCTGGAACCGCTCGAGGAAGAGCGGCTACCGCGTGATGCGCGCGAAGGTGGAGGGAGGCCGGGTCGTGGACTACGGCGTGTTCGCGGAAGGCTTCCTCGACGCGGCCGCCGACCAGGCCTGGGGCCGGCCGGTGGACGTCCAGGTGATGCCGGACGGGGCCCTGCTCGTCTCCGACGACCACGCGAACGCCATCTACCGCATCGCCTGGCGCAACAACCCCGGTCGTTGATCCTGGTCAAGCCGGCGGGCCGGGCGCCGCATAGCCTCCCCCGAGGAGATGCCGGAGGAGGAGAACGCCATGTACAGCATGCGCGTGAAGAGCGTCATGGAGCGCAAGAAGCGCCTGGTCGCCACGCCCGAGACGACCGTGGCCAAGGCCGCCAAGCTCATGGCGCAGAAGAACGTCGGGGCCGTGATGGTGGTGAAGAGCAAGCGGCTCGTGGGCATCTTCACGGAGCGGGACGCCGTCTTCCGCGTCATGGCGGCCGGCCTCGATCCGGCCACCACCGCGATCGGCGAGGTGATGACGCCCGACCCGGTCACCGTGAGCCCCAACGAGATCTTCGGGCGCGCCCTGCTGGCGATGCACGACGGCGGCTTCCGCCACGTGCCCGTGGTGGAGGAAGGCGAGGCCGTCGGCATCGTCTCCTCGAGGAGCGCGCTCGACCCCGAGATGGAGGAGTTCACCGCCGAGACGCAGCGCCGGCTGAGCCTGCGTTAGGGTATCCTCGCGTCGCGGGAAACGGTTCCCCCACGAGGATCCATGGCGCTCACCCAGCTCAACGAGGAACAGGTCCGCACCTGGTCGCGGGCGCAGAAGGACCAATGGTGGTTCGCGAACGTGTTCCGCGGCGACATGCCGCAGCTCACGATCCGCTCCGGCCTCACCGGCTTCTTCCTGGGCGGCGCGCTGGCCGCCACCGGCCTGTACATCTCCGGCAAGACCGGCATCACCATCGGCGTGGGCCTCACCTCCGTGATCCTCGCCTTCGCGATGTTCCGCATCATGCACGGCGCCGGGCTCGCGTCCGACTACACGATCCTCGAGAACAACTGCACGCAGTCCATCGCCACCGCCGCGGGCTACGTGGTGTCGCCGCTCACCTCCAGCCTCGCCGCCTACATGCTGGTCACGGGCCACATCGTCCCCTGGTGGCAGATGGTGGTGTGGATGATCGTGGTGTCGATCATCGGCGTGCTCCTCGCCTTCCCGATGAAGCGCCGCTTCATCAACGACGAGCAGCTGCCCTTCCCCGAGGGGCGCGCCTGCGGCGTGGTGCTCGACGCCCTCTACACCGGCGCGGCGAGCGCGGGGATGTTCAAGGCGAAGCTGCTGGGCTGGACGGCGCTCCTCACGGGCCTGTACCAGATGCTCGTGAGCGACGGCTGGATGAAGCTCCTCCAGTTCAAGATCCTGCGGATGGACCAGTGGGCGGGCATGAAGGAGGCCTGGCACTTCTCGGAGCGGCTGGACGCCTACTACTACGCCATCGCCGCCAAGTCCTCGCTCTGGATCCCGAAGATCCTCGGCACCGACATCCGCCAGCTGGGGCTGCGGCTCACCCTGGACGCCGCGATGCTGGGCGTGGGCGGCCTCATGGGCATCGCCGTGGCCACGAGCTGCCTGCTGGGCGCCTTCGTGAACTTCGTGATCCTCGCGCCCATCATGATCGAGGCGGGCGACATCGTGCCGCGGGTGTCGGCCACGGGGGCCGTCATCCCCCTCAACCGCGGCGAGATCGTGAACCAGTGGTCGCTGTGGTGGGGCGTCACGATGATGGTGGTGGGCTCGCTGGTGAGCCTCTTCGGGCGTCCCGAGCTCTTCAGGAGCGCCTTCCGCTCGATGAAGGGCGGCAGGAAGGAGGAAGGGGCCGACGTGCTCGCGCACATCGAGCTGCCGCTGTGGATGTCCTGGGTCGGCGTGCCGATCTTCAGCGTCCTGGGCGCGTGGGTCTCGCACGAGTTCTTCGGCGTGCCCTGGCTCCTCGCCCTGGTGGCGCTGCCGCTCATCTTCGTGCTCACGGTGATCTGCACGAACTCCATGGCGCTCACCTCGTGGACGCCGACGGGCTCGCTCGCCAAGATCACCCAGTTCACGATGGGCGCCATCGACCGCACCAACCCGGCGAGCAACCTCATCCCCGCGGGCATGACGGGCGAGATCGCCTCCAACGCCGCGAACCTGCTCTCGGACATCAAGCCCGGCTACATGCTCGGCGCGAAGCCGCGCCAGCAGGCCATCGGGCACGTGATCGGGCTCTTCGCGGGGGCGCTCGCCTGCGTGCCGCTCTACTTCCTCCTCTTCCTGCCCGCGGACGCGAACGGCCTTCGCTCCACCGCCACCATCGTCTCCGACCAGTTCGCCATGCCCGCCGCGCTGCAGTGGAAGGGCGTGGCCGACCTCATCACCAAGGGCCTGTCGGGGCTCGCGACCTCCGCCGTCGTGTCGATGGCGGTCGCGGCCGCCTGCGCGGCGGCGATCGAGGTGGCCAAGATCGCGACGAAGGGGCGCTTCCCGCTCTCCGCCGTCTCCATCGGGCTGGGCGTGGTGCTGCCGCCCGAGGCGACCTTCGCGATGTGGGTGGGCGCGCTCGTCTTCTGGTGGGCGGGCAGGCGAAACCCCGTGCCGGGCACGAAGGGCCATACTTTCTGGGTCGAGGGCTGCGAGCCCATCTGCGCGGGCCTCATCTCCGGGGCCGCGCTCATGGGCATCGGCAACGCCATCGTGAACGTGCTGCTGGGCTGAACGAGGAGCACTCGTGAACGTCGCGATCGAACCGGGGAGATGCGCCGTCGTGCTGGTGGACTTCCAGCAGCGCCTGCTTCCCGCGATCCACCGCGGCATGGAGATCGTGTCCGAGGCCGCGCGCCTGGCCGACTGCGCCCGGGCGCTGGGCATCCGCGTGGTGGGGACGGAGCAGAACCCCGGGGGCCTGGGCCCCAACGCCGAGGCGATCCGCGAGCGCTGCGACCGCGTCGTCTCCAAGATTCACTTCAACGGCTGCGAGGACGGGCTGGTGCAGTGGCTTCGCGCCCCGGGGCACCCGGCGCCGACCGACGTGGTGCTGGCCGGCTGCGAGACGCACGTGTGCCTCCTGCAGACGGCCCACGGCCTGCAGCGCGCGGGCTTCCACGTGTGGATCGCGGCCAATGCCTGCGGGACGCGCCATCCCGCGGACCACGACCTCGCGCTCGCGCGCCTCAGGCAGTCCGGGGCCGTGGTCGCGAGCGTGGAGATGATCGTCTTCGAGTGGCTGCGCAGCTGCGAGCACCCGCGCTTCCGCGAGGTGCTGGCGATCCTCAAGGCCCCGCAGGGCTGAGCGAAGCGCTTCAGGCGGCGATGCGCGCCTCGACGGGGCCGTGCCCGCCCGCCGCGTGCGCGGACCCGCCCTCGGCATAGTGGCGGCCGAAGCGGTTGCCCAGGAAGTCCGCGAGCGGCACCTCCTCCTGGCGCACGAAGCCCCGCGCCGGAAGCCTCCCCTCGCGCTGCAGGTCCACCATCGCGCAGATCCCGGCCGCGGTCGTGAGCTGGATCGCGGACAGGTGCTTCCCGCCCACGCGCTTCGAGTAGATCTTGCGCACGAAGGTCTCCTGCACGAGGCGGCCCTCCTTGTGGCCCGTCACCGTCACGAAGACGATGACGAGATCCTGCGTCGTCATGGGGATCGCGGCCTCGAAGACGTCCTTGAGCACCTCGCGGTGGCGGGCCAGCCGCAGGTCGCGCACGAGGATCTTCACGATCTCGCGGTGGCCGGGATAGCGCACCGTCTTGTAGTCGAGGTTCTCGACGCGCCCGGCGAGCGTCTCGCACAGCGTCCCCAGGCCGCCGGAGGTGTTGAAGGCCTCGTAGGCCACGCCGTCGAGCGAGAACTCCTCCATCCCCTCGAGCGCCGCCACCTCGCGCACCGCCCCGTCGACGATGGCCTCGCACGGGTTGCAGTACTCGTTGATGAGGCCCTCCGTGCTCCAGGTGAGGTTGTACTTGAGGGCGTTGCTCGGGTAGATGGGCAGGGCCCCCACGCGCATGCGCACGTCGCGCAGGCTGTCGAAGCCCCGCGTGGCGTCGTGCGCGGCGATGGAGATGAAGCCGGGCGCCAGGCCGCACTGCGGGACGAAGGCGCTCGCCGCGCCCTCCGCCAGGCGCTTCACCACGCGCGTGGACTCCACGTCCTCCGTGAGGTCGAAGTAGTGCACGCCCGCCTCGCGCGCCGCGCGGGCCACGAGCGGCGTCAGGTGGTACGGGCACGCGGAGATGACCGCATCCTGCCCCTTGAGCACCGGGACCAGCTCGCCAGGCTCGCCCAGCGAGCACGTGTGCGTGCGCAGGCCCTCGCGCGCGAAGGCGCGCAGCCGCTCGCCGTCCTGCTCGACGACCGTGACCTCGTAGTCGCCCGACTGGGCGAGGAGCGCCACGATCGCCTCCCCGATCTTGCCGGCTCCCGCCAGCACCACTTTCGACTTGCGCATGGCCCCGCTCCCTGGATGAGTGGGCGCGACTGTAGCAGGGGCGGCTGTCGGAATGAACCCCACATATTGACGGTTTGCTGCATTCCGCACTACATTATGACGACATCATGCGACGAATCGCACAGAAGGACGACACCGACCGCCGCCTCCTCGCCCTCCTGCGCGAGGATGCGCGCCTGAGCACGGCCGCCCTCGCCCGCCGCCTCGGCGTGGCGCGCACCACCGTGGTCGAGCGGATGAAGCGCCTGGAGCGGGACGGCATCGTGGCGGGCTACACCGTGCGGCTCAACGCGCGCGTGCAGGGCCGGATGCTGCGCGTGCACGTGCTCCTGAGCGTCGATCCCAAGAAGGGCGAGGCGGTCGTGGCGGCCCTGCGCGGCATCCCGCAGGTGCGCGGCGTCTACGCCATCAGCGGCGCGTTCGACAGCCTGGTGTTCGTCGAGGGCGACACCACGGAGGAGATCGACGGCGTGCTGGACGCCATCGGCACGCTGCCGGGGGTGGGCAAGACGCAGAGCTCGCTCGTGCTGTCGGTGAAGTTCGACCGGCACTAGGACGCGCTCCGCCCTTCGCTGCGGGATAATCGGGGTTGGAGGAACGAAAGCCCCATGAGCAGCCTGCCCAAGTGCCCGCAGTGCGGATCGGAATTCACCTATGAGGACGGGACGCGCTTCGTGTGCCCGGAATGCGCCCACGAGTGGGACAGGCAGGCGGCCGAGGAGGCCGCGCCGTCCGCCCGCGTCGTGCGCGACTCCAACGGCACCGAGCTGCACGACGGCGACGCGGTCACCGTGATCAAGGACCTCAAGGTCAAGGGCACCTCGCTCGTGGTCAAGGTGGGCACCAAGGTGAAGGGCATCCGCCTGGTGGAGGGCGACCACGACATCGACTGCAAGGTCGAGGGCATCGGCCCCATGAAGCTCAAGTCGGAGTTCGTCCGGAAGGCCTGAGCGGGCGCAGCCGGAAAGGAGCACGCATGAACAGCGAATCCTTCGATGCGATCGTCGTCGGCGCCGGCCAGGCCGGGCCGGCCATTGCCGCGCGCTGCAGCAAGGAGGGCCTGCGCACCGCCATCGTCGAGCGCGGGCATTTCGGCGGCACCTGCGTGAACGTAGGCTGCGTGCCCACCAAGACGCTGGTGGCGAGCGCCCGCGCGATCCACCAGGCCCGCCGCGGCGAGGAGTTCGGCTTCGCCGCCGGCGCCATCCGCGTCGAGATGGCGCGGGTGAAGGCGCGCAAGGACGCGATCGTCCGCCAGTCGCGCGAGGGGGTCGAGGCCTGGATGCGCGGGCTCGCGAAGGCCGAGGTCATCGCGGGCGACGCCCGGTTCGTCGCGCCTTCCACCCTCGAGGTGGCGGGGCGGCGGCTCACCGCGCCGCGCATCTTCCTCAATGTCGGCGGCCGGTCCGTGACGCCCGAACTCCCCGGCATCGGCGACGTGCCGACCCTGGACAACGCGTCGGTGATGGAGCTCTCGGAGGTTCCCCGGCACCTGGTGATCGTCGGCGGCAGCTACATCGGGCTCGAATTCGCCCAGTTGATGCGGCGCTTCGGCGCGGAGGTGACGGTCGTGGAGCGCGCGCCCCGCCTGCTGCCGCGCGAGGACGAGGACGTCTCCGAAGGCATCCGCGCGATCCTCGAGGGCGAAGGGGTGCGCTTCGAGCTGGGGTCCGAATGCATCTCGCTCTCGCGGGAGGGCGAGGGCATCGCGGTCGGCGCCGCGTGCGGCGGCGAGCGGCCGCGCATCGTGGGCAGCCACCTGCTGCTCGCGGTCGGCCGGCGACCCAACACCGACGGCCTCGGGCTCGAGGCAGCCGGAATCCGCACCGACGAGCGCGGCTACATCGTCGTGGACGAAGCGTGCCGCACGAGCGCCGAGGGCGTCTGGGCGGTCGGCGACTGCAACGGCCGCGGCGCCTTCACCCACACCTCCTGGAACGACCACGAGATCGTCGTCGCGAACCTCTTCGACGGCGACCCGCGGCGCATCGCGGACCGCATCCCCTGCTACGCGCTCTTCATCGATCCGGCCGCTCGGGCGCATCGGCATGTCGGACGCCCAGGCGCGCGCGTCCGGCCGCCCCGTGCTGCACGCGAAGATGCCGATGAAGCGCGTGGGCCGGGCGCGCGAGATGGGCGAGACCCAGGGCTTCATGAAGGTGCTGGCCGACGCCGAAAGCCGGCTGCTGCTGGGCGCGGCGATCCTCGGCGTCAACGGCGACGAGGTCGTGCATTCCCTCCTGGACGTGATGGCGGCGAAGCAGCCCTACACCGTGATTTCCCGGACGGTGCACATCCACCCCACCGTGACCGAGCTCGTGCCGACGCTGCTGCAGCAGTTGCGGCCGATGGACTGACCCGTCCGAGGGGATTGCCCGCGGCTTACTTCTTCGCCGAAGCCGCCGCCCGGATCGCGTCCAGCGTCGTGTTGGGCGTGATCGCCTGCGGGTCGATGCGAACCTCGATGACCGCGGGCTTGCCGGAAGCGACGCAGCGCTCGAACGCCGGCCCGAACTGCGCCGTCTCCTCCACGATCTCGCCCGCCGCGCCGAAGGAGCGCGCATAGGCCGCGAAGTGCGGGTTCACGAGGTCCGTGCCGTGCACGCGCCCGGGATAGTGCTTCTCCTGGTGCATGCGGATGGTGCCGTACATGCCGTTGTTCACGACCACGACGATGATCGCCGCGTCGTACTGCACGGCCGTGGCGAGCTCCTGCCCCGCCATGAGGAAGCAGCCGTCGCCGGCGAAGGCGACCACGGTGCGGTGAGGCTCGGCGATCTTCGCCGCGATGGCCGCCGGAACGCCGTAGCCCATGGCGCCGGAAGTGGGGGCGAGCTGCGTGCGAAATCCCGTGTAGCGGTGGAACCGGTGCAGCCAGGTGGTGTAGTTGCCGGCGCCGTTGGTGAGGATCGCGTCCTCGGGAAGGTGCTTGTCCAGCCAGTCCACGATGTCCCACATCTGCACCTTGCCCGGGATCTCGCGGCGAGACGTCCAGGCGAGGTAATCCGCCCGCGTCTCCGCCACGCTCGCCTTCCAGGCCGAGGCGTCCACCGGCGCCATCGCCCGGACCGCGCGCGCGAAGCGGCCCATGCCCGCGAGGATGGGAATCTCCGCCTGGTACACGCGGCCCAGCTCCTCGGGGCCCGTCATCACGTGCACGAGCTTCTGCCGGGGCACCGGCGAATCGATGAGCGTGTAGCCGCTCGTCGTCATCTCGCCCATGCGGGCGCCGACCACCAGCAGGACGTCGGCCGTGCGCACCCGCTCGGCGAGGATCGGGTTGATGCCCACGCCCACGTCGCCCACGTAGTGGGCGTGGCGGTTGTCGAACAGGTCCTGGAAGCGGAAGGCGCAGGCCACCGGAAGGTGGTTCGCCTCCGCGAACATGGCGGATGTCCGCGCACGCTTCGGCCGTCCAGCCGCTGCCGCCCAGCACCACCAGCGGGCGCTTGGCGGTGGCGAGCAGCTCGCGCAGGCGCTCCATCTCGCCCGCCCCCGGGCTCGGCGTGCGCCGGCGCGTACATGCGCGCGTCCTCGACGCTCGCGCGGGCCGTGAGCAGGTCCTCCGGGAGCGCGAGCACCACCGGGCCGCGCCGGCCCGACATGGCCACGGTGAAGGCGCGGTTCACGTACTCGGGGATGCGCTCCACGGAATCGATGCGCGCGGCCCACTTGGCGAGCGGCGCGAACATCGCGGCGAAGTCGACCTCCTGGAAGGCCTCGCGGTCGCGGAAGTCCGATCCCACGTCGCCCACGAAGAGGATCATCGGGGTGGAATCCTGGAAGGCGGTGTGCACGCCCACCGAGGCCTGCGTGGCGCCGGGGCCGCGGGTGACGAAGCAGATGCCCGGGCGGCCGGTGAGCTTGGCGTGGGCCTCGGCCATGTTGGCCGCGCCGGACTCGTGGCGGCAGGTGACGAGCTTCACCTTCGCGCGGTGCTCGTGCAGGCCGTCGAGCACCGGCAGGAAGCTCTCCCCGGGAACGCTGAAGACCGTGTCGGCGCCGTGGACGATGAGTTGCTCGACGAGGATCCGGCCGCCCTGCCTTTCGGTGCTCATAGCTGCCTCACGGTGTGTCCGCGGCTCTTCAGCATCTCCACCAGGCCGCGCGGCCCGGCCAGGTGGAGGGCGCCCACGGCCACGAACACGCGGTCGCGTCCCGAGAGGAGGAAGGCCTCGATCTTGTTCGCCATCGCCTCGTGGCGCGACCAGATGAACTTCTCCTCGAGATCCTTCGCGCCGGGAACGGTCTCGTTGTAGGCGCGCGTCGACCTCCAGCAGGAGAGCCGCGTCGCCCGCCTGCCAGGCGTTCACGACGCCGGTGATCTGGTCGCGCGTGAGGCCGCTCTCGAGCGCGGTGACGGCCCCCTCGAGGGCCTGCAGGCCCTCCTTCTCGGAGAGCCCCGACATGAGGTCGGACTGGGCCTGCGCGCCCTCGAGCTCCACGAGGGGCATCTTCGCCTTCTTCGCGCGGTTGATGAGGTGCAGGTCCACGCCGTGGTTGGGCAGGTAGCCCTGGCGGAACCACTCGTTGAAGACGAGGAGCGAGGCCACGAAGAAGGGCTTCACGGGCTCGACCTGCGCCTCGGGCATGCCGAAGCGCTGCAGCTGCCGGCGCAGCCGCTCCTGGAGGGGCGCGGGCAGGTGCTTCGAGAGCCCGTCGGGCGGCGTATAGGTCATCGTGGAGCTTCCCTTGCGCATGGCCTCGGCGTCGGTGATGTCGGCCTCGACCGCGAGGACCTTCGAGTCCGCGAAGGCCTTCTCCACCGAGTCCGGCAGGGGGTAGAAGCTCGCCTTGCCGGCGTGGACGGTGCCGTAGAGGTAGACCTTGTTGGTGAGCGAGGAAACCTCCCAGATGAACTCGCGCGAGGCGGCCTGCGGCGACGGGAGGACGGCGGCGGTCTGGGCGGCCGCGGGAAGGCGGCGGCCGCGAGGGCGGCGGCCAGGACGAAGCGAACGAGGCGGATGGTCATCGGGGGTACCGTTGCGGGAGTGTCTATTTCGCGTTGGGCGCCCAGCTGCTGTGCGCCGGGACGAAGGGGTCCATCGGGATCTCCTCGTAGCGCACCTCGAGGATCTCCAGCTCCTCGCGGCCGCCGGGCGTGACGAGCGGCACCGTGTCGCCTTCGCGCGCCTTGATGAGGGCGCGCGCCACCGGCGAGATCCAGCTGATGTACCCGCGCGCGTGGTCGGTCTCGTCGAGGCCCACGATGCGCACCGTCAGCTCCTCGCCCGCCGCGTTGGAATAGGTGACCGTCGCCGCGAAGAAGACCTGGTCCGTCTCCTCGCGCGTGGCGGGGTCCACCACCTCGGCGTTCTCGAGGCGCCTGGTGAGGTAGCGGATGCGCCGGTCGATCTCGCGCAGGCGCTTCTTGCCGTACTGGTAGTCGGCGTTCTCGGAGCGGTCGCCGTTGCGCGCGGCCCAGGAGACGACGTTGGTCACCTGCGGGCGGTCGACCTTCACCAGGTGCGAGAGCTCGTCGCGCATGCGCCGCCAGCCGTGCGGCGTCATGTAGTTCTTGGCGCCGGCGGGGATGGGGCTCGGCTCCTCGAGCTCGTCGAGGTCGTCGGCCGCGTCGCTTTCCCTGGTGAATGCCTTGCTCATAGTCCCTTGATGAAGTCGCGTATGCCGGCGAGCAGCATCTCCACGGCGATGGCCGTGAGGATGAGGCCCATCAGCCGCTCGATCGCGTGCATGGCGTGCTCGCCCAGCAAGCGGTGCAGCCTCGTGCCGGCCAGCAGCACGAGCGTCGTGATGACCATGGTCACCGTGATGGCGGCGGCCCACATGCCGACCCTGTTCCGGGTCGCGCGAGGCCATGAGCATCACGGTCGCGAGCGCCGAGGGGCCGGCGATGAGCGGGATGGCGAGCGGCACGATGAAGGGCTCCCCGCCGCCCTCGTCGCCGAAGGTGCCGTTCGAGCTTCGCGAACACCATGCGGATCGCGATCATGAAGAGGATCACCCCGCCGGCGATCGACAGCGACGTCTGCGACAGGTGCATGAGGGCGAGGAAGGACTGCCCGCCGAACATGAAGACCAGCAGCAGGCCGTAGGCGATGAGGCACTCGCGCACGACGATGAAACGCCGGCGGGATTCGGCCACGCTGCCGAGCATGGCGTTCACCAGCGGCATGTTGCCGAAGGGGTCGGTAACCAGCGTGAGGAGGATCACCGCCGAGAGGAATTCGTTGTTCATCGCGATCGTTCGGGTCAGCCCACCATTTTACGCGACACCGGGCGCCGCCCGCCCGCGTGCGAAAATGGCGCCGTGAACGCCCCGGCCGCGCCCCCGCCCACCCGCGTCGAAACGCTCGCCTTCCTGGGCCTGCTGGCCGGCGGCTGCGCCATCGCCTTCGCGCCCATCTTCGTGCGGCTCTCCGACGCCGGGCCCGTGGCGAGCGCCTTCTGGCGCACGGCGCTGGCGGCGCCCCTGCTGTGGATCTGGGCGCTGCGCGCCGACCCCTCGCCCGCGCGGATCCCGGCCGGTGCGCTCGCCGGCGCGGGCATCTTCTTCGCCTGCGACCTGGGCGTGTGGCACTGGTCGATCCTGTACACCTCGGTCGCCAACTCCACGCTGCTCGCGAACCTGGCGCCCATCTTCGTGACGCTCGCCGGCTGGGTGCTCTGGCGCCAGAGGGTCACGCGCGTCTTCCTCGTGGGCATGGTCGCCGCCATCGCGGGCATGTTCATCCTCGTGGGACCGAACTTCGCCGTCGGGGGGACGCGGCTCGCGGGGGATGCGCTGGGCGCGCTCACCGCCGTCTTCTACGCCGGCTACATGCTCTCCATCAAGTCCGCCCGCGACGCCGGCGCCTCGACCGCGCGCCTCATGGCCTGGAGCACCACGATCACCGCGGTCGCGCTCCTGCCGGTGGCGCTCCTCTCCCCGCAGCCGATGCTGCCCCAGGGCGCGCAGGGCTGGCTGATCCTGGCGGGCCTCGCCCTCGTGTCGCAGGTGCTGGGCCAGGGGCTCATCGCCTACGCCTTCGCGCACCTGCCCGCCTCCCTCTCCTCGGTGAGCCTCCTCATCCAGCCGGTGATGGCGGCGCTCTTCGCCTGGGCGCTCTTCGGCGAGGCGATCGGCGCGGCGCAGTTCGTGGGCGGCGCGGTGGTGCTCGCCGGGATCTGGCTCGCGAAGCGCGGCAGCTAGGCCAGGCCGATGGACTCGCGCACGGCGCGCGTGAGCTTCGCCGCCACCAGCGCGTGCGAGCGCGCGACGAGGGCCTTGAGCTCCTTCTCGTGCAGCGCCTTGCGGTCCCTCACCTGCACCCACTTCGCGCGCGCCAGGTAGGGCGCGGGAACGATGCCGGGATGGTCGGTGAGCTCGAGGAAGCGCGAGGCGTCCACCTTGAAGGAGACCGTCTCCTGGCCCTTCTTCGCGTCGTAGACGACGGCGAACATCTTCCCGCCCACCGAGTAGACGTGGTCCACGTCCCACTTGAAGTCGTAGGTGGCGCCCGGAAGCGAGTGGCAGAAGGCGCGGATCCGGGCGGGGGTCACCGGCGCGCGGGGACGACCTGGAAGAAGACCTCGTCCTTGCGGATCATGCCGAGCTCGAGGCGGGCGCGCTCCTCGATCGCGTCCAGCCCCTGCTTCAGGTCGCGCACCTCCGCGTCGAGGGTCTCGTTGCGCGCCTTGAGCCCCGCGTTCACCGCCTGCTGCGAGGCGACCTGGCGGTCGAGCTCGCGCACGCGCAGCCAGCCGCCCTTCCCGAACCACAACGGGTACTGGAGTACCACGATGAGACCGGCGAGGACGGCGGCGAGGGACTTCATTTGAGCTGGTAGAACGCCCCGCGACCGGCGTAGTGGGCGCCTTCGCCCAGCTCCTCCTCGATGCGCAGGAGCTGGTTGTACTTGGCGATGCGGTCCGAGCGGCTGAGCGAGCCGGTCTTGATCTGCATGGCGTTGGAGCCCACGGCGAGGTCGGCGATGGTGGAATCCTCCGTCTCGCCCGAGCGGTGCGAGATCACCGACGTGTAGCCGGCGCGCCGGGCCATCTCGATGGCCTCGAAGGTCTCCGAGAGCGTGCCGATCTGGTTGATCTTGATGAGGATGGAGTTGGCCACGCCCCGGCGGATGCCTTCCTCGAGGATGCGCGTGTTGGTGACGAAGATGTCGTCGCCCACGATCTGCACGCCCTCGCCCAGGCGCTTGGTGAGGATCTCCCAGCCCTCCCAGTCGCCCTCGGCCATGCCGTCCTCGATGGAGACGATGGGGTACTTGTCGCACCAGGAGTCCAGCAGGTCGGTGAGCTGCTGCGAGGTGTAGGAGAGGTGCTCGCTCTCGAAGCGGTACTTGCCGTCCTTGTAGAACTCGCTCGCGGCGCAGTCCAGGCCGATCAGCACGTCGCTGCCGGCGTTGTAGCCGGCCTCCTCGATGGCCCTGAGGATCCACTGGATCGCCGCCTCGTTGTTGGGCAGGTTCGGCGCGAAGCCGCCCTCGTCGCCGACGGTGGTGGACATGCCCTCCTTGTGGAGCATCTTCTTGAGGGTGTGGAAGATCTCGGCGCCGCAGCGCAGCGCGTCGCGGAAGCTCGGCAGCCCCGCGGGGATGATCATGAACTCCTGCATGTCCAGGGAGTTGTTGGCGTGCGCGCCGCCGTTGATCACGTTCATCATCGGCACCGGCATGCGGCGCGGGGCGCTCCCCCCGAAGTAGCGGTAGAGCGGCAGCCCGCACTCCTCGGCCGCGGCCTTGGCGCAGGCGACCGACACGGCCAGGATCGCGTTGGCGCCCAGGCGCGACTTGTTCTCGGTGCCGTCGAGCTCGATGAGCACCTTGTCGATGTAGGCCTGCTCGGAGACGTCCAGGCCGATGATCGCCTCGCAGATCTCGGTGTTCACGTGCTCCACCGCCTTCTGCACGCCCTTGCCGAAATAGCGCTGGGCGTCGCCGTCGCGAAGCTCGATCGCCTCGCGCGAGCCGGTGGAGGCGCCCGAGGGCACCGCCGCGCGGCCCATCACGCCCGATTCCAGCAGCACGTCGGCTTCGACGGTGGGATTGCCGCGCGAATCGAGGATCTCGCGGGCAACGACTTCGACGATGGCGGTCATTCCGGCTCCCTTTCGTTGGCGGCGCCTCGCGGCGCTTCGAATCCAGGGCTTTATTCTATGCCAAAGGGGGACCGCCCACCCCGGGCACGGCCGCGCTCAGAGCTTCTTCACGAGCATCTCGGCGACCTTGCGCGAGGCCTCCGCGTCGCGCTCGGCGGGCTTGGCGCCGCCCACGGCCACCACGAGCCAGGTGCGCCCCTTCAGGAGCTGCAGCGCGCCCTGCTTGGCGCTCCAGAAGGCCGTGGCGCCCCCGATCAGCATGGGCTTGGACTGGAACTTGAGCTTCTCGTCGTCGAAGGCGCGCTGGGCGTCGGCCTCGGTGCGGGCGAAGCGGAAGTTGGCGGAGGCCGAGACGGGCTTGCCGTCCTTCGACGACCACCAGGTGCAGGTGGAGATCACCTTCGGGCGCTTCGCCTTGGGGTTGACCGGCTCGGGATCGACGTTGGCGCCCAGGACCTTCTGGGCGTCGGCCTGGGTGAAGACCTCGCAGGCGTCGAAGGCGTCCTGCGCGCAGGCGCCCATGGCCGCCCAGGCGGCCAGCGCGGCAGCGGTCATCGTCGTGGTCTTTCGCATGTGTCGCACCCCTTTCGTCGGTTCCTGTTGCGTCGCTCTCACGGGCCATTCTAGCGCCCCGGGCCCCGTTGGACGCCGAAAAGCCGGGCGCCGTTCCCCCAGGCGATTCTCGCGGCCACCTCCGGCGGCAGCTCTCCCAGCCACCGGCGGTACCGGCCCATCGTCTCCGGATAGGACTGCCAGCGCTCGTTCACCCAGGTGTCCGAGCCCAGGAGGAAGCGTCCGGGGTGCTTCGCGAAGAACGCCTTCCAGGCCGGCGCGAGGCGGCCGTCCTCGGCAATGTCGCCGCGGTAGGACAGTTCGCCCCAGAGCATCGGATAGCGCGCGAAGAGCTCCTCCACGCGCGCAAGCGGCGTGCCGAAGCCGGTGTGCGCCCAGATGATGCGGGCCTTCGGGTTGTGGGAGAAGAGGATCTCGAGCGCCTCCTCGTCGCAGTGGGCGTGCAGGACGAGGTCGTTCGCGACCGCGAAGTCCACGATGCGCTTCACGACGCCCGAGGCCGCCTCGCGCCCGAAGAGGTGGAACTCGCCGACGCCGCGGTAGTAGCCCCGCTTCGCCTCCTCCTCGACCATGCGCGCGATCTCGGGGTTGGCGTGCCAGGTGCCGTAGTCGGCGCGGTCGCGGTAGACCCGGATGAAGGGGACCACGGAGAAGCCGGCCCGCGGCGACTTGCGGCTCGCCTCGACGAGCGCGCGCGTGCCGTCGTTGGGCCGGCTGTTGGCGAGGATCGCCTTCACCCCGTTCTTCGAGAAGAGCTCCATCACCGTGCCGATGGAGTAGCGCTCGACGGCCTCGTCGTTGTAGTGCAGGTGCGCGTCGAAGATCGGGCCCTCGTAGACGGCCCGCGCCGTGAGCGGCGCCGCGAGGGCGAGGGCGAGGAGAAGGGCGCGCACCGGGCTTCAGCGCGTCTTGCCGGTCCGGACCGTGAGGACGCTGGGCGGCGCCTCGAAGGTGTCGGGCCGGGCGTTCTTCCAGAAGACCTGGTACACGGGGCTCGAGGGCACGCCCTCCAGGAGCTCGCCGGGCCGCGAGCCAGTGGTGCAGCGTCGAGAGCGAGCGCACGTCGTTGGAGGACACGCGCTTGATCACGTGCTCGGGGCCCAGCTCGCTCGGGTGCGCGAGGCCCGCGGCGCCCAGCAGCTCCTTGAGCGCCTTCAGCGTGTTCTGGTGGAAGTTGAAGACGCGCTCGGCCTTGTCGGGGACCACGAGCGCGCGCATGCGCCGCGGGTCCTGCGTGGTGACGCCGGTGGGGCAGTGGCCGGTGTGGCAGGTCTGCGCCTGCAGGCAGCCGAGGGCGAACATGAAGCCGCGCGCGGAGTTGCACCAGTCCGCGCCGATGGCCATGGTGCGGGCGATGTCGAACGCGGTGACGATCTTGCCGCTGGCGGCCACGCGCACCCGGTCGCGCAGGTTCACGCCCACGAGCGAGTTGTGCACGAGCATGAGCGCCTCGCGAAGCGGCGCCCCCACGTGGTCCGTGAACTCGAGCGGGGCGGCGCCCGTGCCGCCCTCGCCCCCGTCCACCACCACGAAGTCGGGCGTGATGCCCGTCTCCACCATCGCCTTCACGATCCCGAACCACTCCCAGGGGTGGCCGATGGCGAGCTTGAAGCCCGTGGGCTTGCCGCCGGAGAGGGTGCGCAGCCGGTCGACGAATCGCAGCAGCTCGATGGGCGTGGAGAACGCCGAGTGCCGCGCGGGCGAGATGCAGTCGACGCCCTCGGGCACGTGGCGCGCCTGCGGCGATCTCCGGCGTCACCTTGGCGCCCGGCAGCACGCCGCCGTGGCCCGGCTTCGCTCCTTGCGAGAGCTTCACCTCGATCATCTTCACCTGGTCCGAGGTGGCGTTGGCGACGAAGCGCTCCTCGTTGAAGCGGCCGGCGTCGTCGCGGCAGCCGAAGTAGCCGCTGCCGATCTCCCACACGAGGTCGCCGCCGGGCTCGCGGTGGTAGCGCGAGACCGAGCCCTCGCCGGTGTCGTGGTAGAAGCGCCCGCGCCGCGCGCCCTCGTTGAGCGCGAGGATCGCGTTGGCCGACAGCGCCCCGAAGCTCATGGCCGAGATGTTGAAGACGCTCGCCGAGTACGGCTTCGCCACCCTGCCCTCGCCGACGCCGATCCGGAAGTCGTGGCTCCCGATCTCCACCGGCGCGATCGAGTGGTTGATCCACTCGTAGTGCGGCTCGTAGAAGTCCATCTGCGTGCCGAACGGGCGCTTGTCGACCACGCCCTTGGCGCGCTGGTAGATGATCGAGCGCTGGGCGCGGGAGAAGGGCGTGTGGTCGGTGTCGGCCTCGATGAAGTACTGGCGGATCTCGGGCCGGATGTACTCGAAGAAGAAGCGGAAGTGCGCGATGACGGGGTAGTTGCGGCGGATCGCCTGGCGGGGCTGCGAGAAGTCCACGAGGCCGACCAGCGCCAGGACCGCGAACACCGCCCCGGGCCACAGCCACAGGGGCGAAAGCGCCGCCATCGCGAAGCACGCCGCCGCGAGGAGCGCGCAGGCCGCCCAGGCCCAGTAGCGCTGCGGGACGATTCGGTCGATCACGCTTCCCACGTGCATCTCCTCGATCCAGGGCCTTCGCGGCCTCGGCGGCGACTCTACGGAATGCCGCGCCCCCTGTAAATCGCGGGTTCGCCCCGGCCGGGGCTACTCCAGCGCCGCGAGCGCCGCGCGCAGCCCCATGGCTTCGCCGCCGGCCGGGCGGCCGGGGCGCGAGGCGTCGTTCCACGCGTAGGTGTCGAAGTGCGCCCACGGCGTGGACTGCGGCACGAACCAGTCGAGGAAGAGCGCGCCCACGATGGCGCCGGCGAAGCCGCCCTTGCCGGCGTTGTTGAAGTCCGCCACGTCGCTCTCGAAGAGGCGGCGGTAGCTGCGCCACAGCGGCATGCGCCAGAGCGGGTCCTCCACCGCCTCGGCCGCGGCCAGCAGCTTCGCGGCGAGCTTGTCGTCGTTCACGAAGAGCGCGGGCAGCTCGGGCCCGAGGGCCACCCTCGCGGCGCCCGTGAGCGTCGCGAAGTCGATGACGAGCTTCGGCTTGTCCTCGATGGCGTAGGCGAGCGCGTCGGCGAGCACCACGCGCCCCTCGGCATCGGTGTTGCCGATCTCGATGGTGTGCCCCGCGCGCGTGCGGATCACGTCGCCGGGACGGTAGGCGTTGCCGGCGATGGAGTTCTCGACGGCGGGCACCAGGAGCTGCAGGCGGTAGGGAAGCTTCCGCTGCATCACCAGGCGGGCGAGCGCGATGGCGTGCGCGGCCCCGCCCATGTCCTTCTTCATGAGGCGCATGCCCTCGGCGTGCTTGATGTCCAGGCCCCCCGTGTCGAAGCACACGCCCTTGCCCACGATGGCGAGGCGCGGGTGCTTCGCGTCGCCCCAGTTGAGCTCCAGCAGGCGCGGCGGCCTCGCGGCGGCCCGGCCCACGGCGTGGATGGCGGGGAAGTTCTGCGCGAGGAGCTCGTCGCCCACCCACTCGTCGAACTCGGCGCCGAAGAGGTCGGCCTGCTCGCGCACCACGTCGGAGAGCTCCGCCGGGCCCATGTCCTCGGCCGGCGTGTTCACGAGGTCGCGCACGAGCTTCACCGCTTCGGCGAGCCCGAGCGCGTGGACGACCCGGGCCGAGCCCTCCAGCTGCAGGTCCGCGGGCTTGCGGCGCGCCTTGCGGTAGCGGGAGAACTGGTAGCTGCCCAGCGCCCAGCCGAAGGCGGCCTTGTCCTCGCCGAGCGCCACCGGCCCCTTGCCGAGCGCGTAGCGGCCGCCGGCGAGCTTGAGCGGCAGGTGCGCGAGCGCCCACGGGTCGTCGCGCGTCGCGCACGCCCGCGATCACCAGCTCGATCTCGCCCTTGGTCCCCGGAACCGCGCAGTGCGTGTGGCTCTTGCCCTCGAAGTCGCTCGCCTGCACCCAGCGCCGCTGCGCGGGGGTGAGCTTCTCGAGCAGCCTGGGCAGGCGCTTCGCGTCGGTGGCGAGGATGGGCGTGGCGGCCTTGTCGAAGGCCTTGCGGTCGGTGATGACGGTCATGGTTGGGGTGGAGCGCGTCGTTGAATGCGTGATTCTAGCCTGTCGAGGGGTTGAGGCAGGCGAGGGAGGAAGCGTTCCCGCATCCAGGGCGCGCAAGCGTGACCGTCCGGATGGGTGCCCAAAAAGTCGAAGTCCGCCAAACACGTCGGACTTCGACTTTTTACCCATCCAATGTTGACGGCGCTTCGCTTCGTCAACCTGGACGGTCGCGCGCCATGGATGCGGAAACGCTTCCTCCCTCGCCTGCCCGCTCCTTGGAACCGCCGTGCCTGTGCGCGCACTCGACGACGCGTCCACGGAGTGCTGGGGGTGGACGGGGATGCGACGAGCGGGATCCTTGGCGGGCGACCGTCGCAGGGCGACAGAGCGCAGCGCCGTCGCCACTAGATGGGTGGAAAGTCGAAGGACGACGTGTTTGGCGGCCTTCGACTTTCCGGGCACCCATCCGACGGTCACGCTTGCCCGCCCAGGATCCCGCTCGTCGCATCCCCGCCTCCCCCTCGACCCCAGGCTTGACGCCGCGCAAGGCGTCGCGGCGGGCGCCCCTCTAGGATGGGATTCGGAGGAGTAAAGACAAGACCATGCCCTGCGCCTGGATATCCCACCGGGACTGCCTGCTCCACGAGATGGGGCAAGGGCACCCGGAATGCCCCGAGAGGCTGGACGCGATTTCTGACCACCTGCTCGCGCAGGGGATCATGAGCCTGCTCATTCCCTATGACGCGCCGGAGGCCACGCTCGAGCAGCTCGAACGCGCGCACACCGCGCACCACGTGACGGAGATCCTCGCCGCCTCGCCGAGCCAGGGCTACGTGCACGTGGACCCCGACACCGCCATGAACCCCCACACCGTGAAGGCCGCGCTGCGCGCGGCCGGCGCGGCGGTGCTCGCCACCGACCTCGTGCTCAAGCGCGAGGTGCGCAGCGCCTTCTGCGCCGTGCGCCCGCCGGGGCACCACGCCACGCGCGACGCCCCGATGGGCTTCTGCTTCTTCAACAACGTCGCCGTGGGCATCCGGCACGCGCTCGACGTGCACGGGCTCGAGCGCGTGGCGCTCATCGACATCGACGTCCACCACGGCAACGGCAGCGAGGACATCCTGGCCTCCGACCCGCGCGTGCTCATGGCCTCCACCTTCCAGCGCGGCCTCTATCCGTTCCAGGGCGAGGAGCCCAAGGGGCTCAACATGGTGAACGTGGGCCTTCCCGCGGGCGCGGGCGGCGAGCAGCTGCGCGCGGCGGTGCAGGAGTACTGGATGCCGGCGCTGGACGCCTTCCGCCCGCAGCTCATCTACATCTCCGCCGGGTTCGATGCCCACCAGGCCGACGACATGGCCGGCATGCGCTGGGTCGAGAGCGACTACGCCTGGGTCACGCGCGAGCTGGTGAAGGTGGCGAACCGCCACTGCGACGGGCGCGTCGTGTCGATGCTCGAGGGCGGCTACCACCTGCACGCGCTGGCGCGAAGCGTCGCCGCGCACGTCCGGGAGCTCGTGTCGGCGTGACGCCGATGGCCTACGACTGGATCGTCGTCGGTTCCGGCTTCGGGGGCAGCGTCTCGGCGCTTCGCCTCGCCCAGAAGGGCTACAAGGTGGCGGTCCTCGAGTGCGGGCGGCGCTATCGCGACGAGGACTTCGCGACGAGCACGTGGAACCTGCGCCGCTTCCTCTGGGCGCCGGCGCTCGGGCTGCGCGGCATCCTGCGCATGTCCGTCTTCCGCGACGTGTTCATCGCGAGCGGCGCGGGCGTCGGCGGCGGCAGCCTCGTCTACGCCAACACGCTTTACCGCGCCAAACCCGCGTTCTTCACGCACCGCCAGTGGCCGGGCGACCGGGACTGGGCCGCGGCCCTCGCGCCCCACTACGACACCGCCGAGCGGATGCTGGGGGCGACGCCCGTGCCGCACGACAGCGACGGGCAGAAGCTGCTTCGCGAGATGGCGGACGCGATGGGCGTTCCGCAGACCTTCGTGCGCACCTCGTGCGCGGTCTACTTCGGCGAGCCGGGCGTCACGGTACCGGATCCCTTCTTCGGCGGCGAGGGCCCGCCGCGCACCGGCTGCGAGCGCTGCGGCGCGTGCATGGTGGGTTGCCGCACCGGCGCCAAGAACACGCTGGTGAAGAACTACCTCTGGTTCGCCGAGAAGCTGGGCGTCGAGATCCTGGCCGACACCGAGGTCACCGACATCCGGCCCCGCGGCGCCGGCGACGGCTCCGGGGGATACGTGGTCGAGACGGCCCGACCCGGCGCGTGGCTGCGCCGGGGGCGGCGCACGCTCGAGGCGAATGGCGTGGTCGTGGCAGCGGGGGCGCTGGGCACCAACCGGCTCCTCGCGCGCTGCAAGCTGGGAGGGTCGCTGCCGGCGCTCAGCGACCGGCTGGGCCACCTCGTGCGCACCAACAGCGAGTCGCTCCTCGCGGTGACGCTTCCGGACGACCGCCTGGCGCCGTGGAAGGACGTGGCCATCAGTGCGAGCATCCACCCGGACCCGCAGACGCACATCGAGTTCGTCACCTACGGCCGCCGCGGGGACTTCATGTCCACGCTCACCACGCTCCTCGTGGGCGAGGGCACGCGGCTCACCCGCCCGCTGAAGCTCCTGGGCGTTGCGCTGCTCCACCCCGTCCGCTTCCTGCGCACGGCCTGGCCCTTCGGCTGGTCGCGCCGCTCGCTGATCATCCTGGTGATGCAGTCGCTCGACAACGCCCTGCGCTTCCGCGCGCGCAAGGGCTGGCTCGGGGGCGTGCACCTGGCCACGCAGCAGGACGAGGGCCGGCCCAACCCCACCTACATCGAGGCCGGCAACCGCGCCGCGCTGTGGCTCGCCAAGCGCACCGGCGGCGTCGCGCAGAGCATGGCGCTGGAGGCGGTGGCCAACATCCCGTCCACGGCCCACATCCTGGGCGGCGCGGTGATGGGCCGCGACGCGGGCGATGGCGTCGTCGACAGCCACAGCCGCGTCTTCGGCTACGAGAACCTGCTCGTGTGCGACGGCTCGACGCTGCCGGCCAACCCCGGCGTGAACCCCAGCCTCACCATCGCGGCCGTCGCGGAGCACGCGATGAGCCACGTGCCCGCCAAGGCGGCCTGAGCGCCCCCGCTACTTGTGCGCCGGCGTGGCGCCGGGCGGCAGGACTTCCGCCTTGATCTCCAGCTTGGTGCGCTTGCCTTCCTTGCCGACGAAGGTGAGCGTGATGGGCACCTTGTCGCCCTTGGCCAGGGGCTTCACGAGCTCGATCAGCATCACGTGGAAGCCGCCGGGCTTCAGCTCCACCACCTTGCCCGCCGGCAGCGGGATGTCGTCGATCGAGCGCATGGCCATCACGTTGCCGCGCATCGTCATCTCGTGGATCTCGACGATGTTGGCCGAGGGCGAGGCCGCGTTCACCAGCGAGACGTCCTCCGTGCTCTTGAGCTTCATGAAGGCGCCCGTGGCCTGCTGCTTCGGAACCGTTCCCCGGACCCAGGCCTCCGTCACCGTCACGTCCGCCCAGGCCTGCGACGCGACGAGCGCCCAGCCCGCGATGCACAACACCTTCAACTGCCTTTTCATGGCGATTCCCTTGGGTTAGCGCAATGCCCTTCAATTATAGGCGCCGCGGCGCACGGAAATCGAAGGCGACCGGGCCGGTACCACGGCATGCAGACCGCCGCTACGGAATGTAGACGTCCGCGGGACTGGACGTGTGCGGGAACGCCCCGCCGTAGTTCCCCTGGCAAACGATGCTGCCGCAGGCCAGCTGCCCGTTCTCGAAGGTGCGGACCATGAACCCGATGGCCGGCACTCCTCTCGCGTAGCCCTCCAGGCCAAAGTTCGTGCCGTCGAGGCCCATCGAGTCTCCCCGGAAGGCAAGTCTCGCCCGGTCGATGAAGTCCATCGATCCGCTGCCGTTCTCGTACTCGGGAGTCCACAGCTTCAGCAGGACCGCGTTCGTGGATCCCAGCACCGTCGACAGGGGCACCGGCTCGGACGAACGAGGCGGGCCCTCGCGCGAGAAGGTCACCACCGAGGCCGCCCAGGGAAGTCGGGGCGAGACGTCGAAAATCTGGGGGCAGGGAGAGAATTCGCAGGGAGCCAGATAGCGGCCCCGTCCTTCCCGGGATCTCCAGGTGAAGTGGAACAGGTTGCCTTCCAGTGTCGACGGCGGATACGCGGTCGGGGGCCGGGGGGCCTGCGCAATCCCGAAGCGCCGGAAGGGAAGCGTGACGATCCAGTCGGTGCCCGAGCGGGTGCCCGTGTCCATGACCGTTTCGTTGCCCAGCGATTCGGCCACGAGAGTCGAGGCGACGGCCTCGACACCCGTCGCGAAGGTCGCCCGATAGGACTTGCCTCCCGCGACAAAATGGCTGACCGGGATCACCTCGCTCGAGCTGAAATCCGGATAGGGATCGCCGACGTCGCGGTAGAAGGGGCTCGTCGAAAGCTGCGCCAACGCGACGGCATTGACCGTGAAGTCCATGCCGCTCGCGACATTGATCAGGGTCAGGGTGCCCGACAGCCCTCCGGTCGGCGCCGCGGTCTGCAGCGGCACGGTCGCTCCCTGCACGGCCGGGCAATTCGCGGGCGTGTCGTCCTGGAAGTCGTTCGGGGGCAGCGACACGGCGTCCTGGCTGGACCCCGCGAGCGTCGCCATCTCGATCATTTCCACGTAGCCTTCGCGCGTGCGATCGAGCCCCGATCCCAGTCCGTCGTCCGCCGTGCCGGAATAGCCTGCGTTGGTGAATTCATAGGTGCGCACCGGGCTCTCGCCATCACCGACGGCGAACGGGCCGTTGACGCAAGACTTGTCGACCGTGAGGAGCCTCGTTCCCGACGCCGTCGGCACCAATGCCGCCGCCCAGGTGTCCCCGCCGTGCAGGTAAAGATGGAAGCCGGCGACCTCGCGCCCGTTTCGCCCCTCCCGGAAGCGCACCCGGATGACCTTTGCTTCCTGGGCGTAGTTGACGACCGAGAGGTAGGTATTGAAGGCGTTTCCGGAGGCCGACTGGACGGTGTAGTAGGGATAGATGAGCGCCTGGCCCCGCCCGCCCGGGTCGAGGTGGACCGCGTGCACGAATGGCACCGCGGCCATGGCTGCAGCCAAGGCCGGGATGGCAAGACCTTTACGCGCAAGCAGCGACATTTGCCTCTCCCGGATGACTACGCCCTGCGCAAGTCCTCCTTGCGCAGCGGCAGGGTGCGGATGCGCTTGCCGGTGGCGGCGAATACGGCGTTGAGGACGGCGGCCTGGAAGGGCAGGATGCCCGGCTCGCCGTGGCCGCCCCAGAAGCCGCCCGTCGGGACGAGCACGAGCTCGACCTTGGGCATGTCGCCGATCATCGGGATCGGGAAATCGTGGAAGTTCGACTCCTGGATGCGCCCGTCCTTCACGGTGTTGGCCTCGAAGAGCGCGCCCAGGCCGTAGATCGCGTTGCTCTCGGCCTGCGCCGCGCAGGTGTCGGGGTTCACCACGTGGCCCGAGTCGATGGCCACCACGTAGCGCAGCACCTTGAGGTTGCCGCCCGCGTCGACCGTGACCTCGGCCACGCCGGCCGCGTAGCTGCCGAAGCCTTCGACGACGGCGAGACCGCGGCCCACGCCCGCCGGCAGCGGCAGCGCCCCAGCCCGCGGCCTTGGCGGCCGCCTCGAGCACCAGGCGGTTCTTGTCGCCGGCCTTGAGCATCGCGAGGCGGAACTCGAGCGGATCCTTGCCCGCGGCCTGCGCCAGCTCGTCGAGGAAGCACTCGCGGTAGACGCCGTTCTGCTGCCCCGGCGCGCGCCAGAAGCCCGTGGGCACGTGGCCGTTGCGCAGCGCGTAGCCCACGTACTGGTTGGCGATCTCGTAGGGCATGTCGGAGAGCGTGCGCACGGCGGTGAAGTCGACGCCGCCCTTGCGCGCGCCCGGCATCACCGTGTCGAGGATGGACGGGCAGGCGACCTTCGCCTCGAAGGCGACGAGCCGGCCCTGGGCGTCCAGCCCGCCGCGCAGCTTCACGAGGCTCGCGGGGCGGTAGAAGCCGTGCTGCATGTCCTCCTCGCGCGACCACATGAGCTTCACGGGCTTGCCGGGCATCGCCATCGCGATCTTCACGCCCTGGCGCACGAAGTCCTGCGGCGCGCCGCGGCGCCCGAAGCCCCCGCCCAGCATCATCTTGTGGACCTCGCACTTCTCCTGCGGGACGCCGGCGGTGCGGGCGGCCTCCGCCAGGGACGCCTCGCCGTTCTGCGTGGAGGTCCACACCTCGACGAACCCGTCGGGCTTCACCCACGCCGTGCACACCTGCGGCTCCATCGTCGCGTGGTTGAGGTAGGGCGAGGCGTACTCGGCCTCGAGCACCTTCGCCGCGGTGGCGAGCGCCCCGGCCGCGTCGCCCGCCTTCTTCGCCTCCATCATCTTCGGGTCCGCGAGGCCCTCGCGGAACATGGCCGTGATGGTCGCGTCCGAGGCCTGTGCCGAACTCGCCGGGATCCCACTCCACCTTGACCTTCTTGAGGGCCTGGTCGGCGCGCCACCAGCTGTCCGCGACGACGGCCACGAAGTCCGCCTCGCGCACGACCTTCTTCACCCCGCGCATCCCGAGGGCCGCGGAGTCGTCCAGCGACTTCACCTTGCCGCCGAACACGGGGCACTGCGCGATGGAGGCGTGGAGCATCCCGGGCAGCATGACGTCGGTGCCGAAGACGGGCTTGCCCAGCACCTTGTCGGGGATGTCCAGGCGCCGCATCGGCTTGCCGGCGATCTTCCAGTCCTTCGGGTCGCGAAGCTTCACGTCCTGCGGGGCCGGGAGCATCGCCGCCCGCGCGGCCACCTGGCCGTAGCGCAGCCGGCGCTTCGAGGGGGCGTGGGTGATGACGCCCTTGTCCACGGCGCACTCCGCGGCCGGCACCTTCCACTGCGCGGCGGCGGCGGCCACGAGCATCTCGCGCGCCGCGGCGCCGGCCTTGCGCACGTAGTCGTGCGAGCCGCGCACGCCCTGGCTGCCGCCCGTGGACATCGAGCCCCAGACGCGGTTGCGCCGCACGTGCTCGTTGGGCGAGGCGAACTCGGCCGTGACGTTCGCCCAGTCGCAGTCGAGCTCCTCGGCCACGAGCTGGGCGAGCGCCGTGTAGGTGCCCTGCCCCATCTCGGAGCGGGCGATGCGGACCACCACGCGGTCGTCCGTGTGGATCACCACCCAGGCGTTGACCTCGGTGGCGGCGGCCCCCTTCGCGGCGTTGGCGGCGAGCGGAAAGGAGAACTCGAGGGCGAGGCCGCCGCCGACGGCGGCGGAGGCCTTCAGGAAGAAGCGGCGTTGCGGGGAGCGGATCGTCATGGCGGGTCTCCTCAGCCTTTCTTCGCCGGGGTGACCGAGGCGACGGGCGCGGCCGCGGCATGGATCGCCTTGCGCACGCGCGCGTACGTCCCGCAGCGGCACAGGTTCGTCATGGCGTCGTCGATGTCGGCATCGCTGGGCCGGGGCTTCTTCGCCAGCAGCGCCACGGCCGCCATGATCATCCCCGTCTGGCAGTAGCCGCACTGCGGGACCTCGTGCTCGATCCACGCCTTCTGGACGCGGTGCAGGCCGGGCTTGGCGAGGCCCTCGATGGTCACGACCTTCTTCCCCGCCGCCTGCGAGGCGGTGACGATGCAGGCGCGCTGCGGCTCGCCGTCCACGAGCACCGTGCACGCGCCGCATTGCGAGATGCCGCAGCCGTACTTGGCGCCCGGGAGGTTCAGGTGGTCGCGCAGGACCCACAGCAGCGGCATTTCGGGTTCCACGTCCAGCGAATGGACGCGGCCGTTCACGTTGAGCTTGAGCATGGTGTCTCCCGGGGATTCGCGAGGAACGCGGGGCCTAGCGGCCCAGCGGCCCCGCAAAAGGATAAGACGGCTGGTTCGGCGACCGGTTCCCGCGCTCGATCGTGATCGCGGACCAGTCGCCCGTCTCCGCCGCCTGCCGCAGGAGGCCGCGGTAGCGGTCGAGGAGCTGCGCGTCGTAGGGCGAGGCGCCGTAGTAGAAGAGGTAGTCCGGCAGGCTCGCCACGCCGCAGTGCCCCTGGAAGGCGCAGGCGTCGAGCACGCGCGCGTTGTTCTCGCCGCAGGCGTACCCGTACTCGCAGGCGAGCAGGAGCGCGGCGTTCATGAACATCCGGTTCTCGACGGGATCCTGGTCGGGCCCGGCGCGCACCGTGAGGTCGCGGAAGGAATTGGCGAGCACGCGCCCGGCGATCACGATGGCCTCGGGGTCGCGGGAGGAGAACGCCTCCCGGAGCGCGCCGACCTGCGACTCGCCCAGCGTGGCGCCCGCCCGGCCGGGCATGTTGGACGAGCGGCGCTCCTGCCACATGTCCTGCTCGATCTGCCAGGCGCGCGCCTTGGGGTCGCCGCCGTCGAGCGCGCTCTTCAGGAGCTGGCCCAGCTCGGCCTCCGTCACGGTGACGCCCGCGAGGCCCGCGCACTGGTCCGCCGTCGCCTTGTCGAAGGCCTCCAGGCGCTGCTCGCGGCGCGGATCGCCCTCCTTGTAGCTCGCGGCGATCTGCTGGCGCCGCTCCTCGAGCTGCGCCGCGCCCTGGGTGCGCACTTGCGGGCCGCCCTTGCGGTCGGCCACCGTGGCGCAGGCGCGAAGGATGCGGTAGAGGAAGTACTTCCCCTCGGGCGTCTCGCCTTCCGTCGTGTTGCGCAGGCGTTCGTAGATGGGCTTCCACGCGAGCGCGTTGCCGAAATCGCGCGCGAGCGGGGACGCCGTGACGATCGCGCCGGCGGGCGGGCGCAGGAAATTGGGCGCGGCCGGCAGTTGCGCCGGGCCGGCCGGGGCCGGCGGGGGCTTCACCGCGGCGGCGGCGGGAGGCCTGGCGGCGGCCGCGGGCGCCTCCGGCTCCGGCGCCGCCTGGGGACGCAGCAGGTCCCAGGCAAGGACACCGACCACCACGAACGCGGCGACGGCCAGGAACTGCTTCAGGCTCAAGCGCAGTCCTCGAGGATCATGCGGGCGCCCTTCTCCGCGATCATGTAGCACGGCGCGTTGGTGTTGCCCGAGGTGATGCGCGGCATGATCGAGGCATCCACGACGCGCAGGCCCTCGATCCCGCGCACGCGCAGGCGATCGTCCACGACCGCCCTGTCGTCGCGGCCCATGCGGCAGGTGGAAACGGGGTGGAAGATGGTGGTGCCCAGGTCGCCCGCGGCCTTCGCCAGCGCCTCGTCGGACTGTGCCAGGGGGCCCGGCCTCCACTCCTGCGGCGAGAACCTGGCCAGCGCCTGCGAGGCCATGATGCGGCGCGTGTAGCGCATGCCGTCGGCGGCGACCTTCCGGTCCGCGTCCGTCGACAGGTAGTTGAGCTTGATCTCGGGATGGGCCAGGGGGTCGGTCGAGGTGATGCGCACCCAGCCGCGAGAGGTGGGCCGCAGGTTGCACACCGACGGGCGTGATCGCCGGGAAGGGGTGCAGCGGGTCGCCGAACTTGTCGAGGGAGAGCGGCTGCACGTGCCACTCGATGTTGGGCGTGGCCTGCGCGGGGTCGCTCTTCGCGAAGGCGCCCAGCTGCGACGGCGGCATGGTGAGCGGGCCCGTCTTGAACAGGAGGTACTCCAGTCCCATGGCCGCCTTGCCCCAGAGGCTGTTCACCCGCGTGTTGAGCGTGGTCGTGTTCGCGACCTTGAACACCATGCGGATCTGCAGGTGGTCGTGCAGGTCCTCGCCCACGCCGGCCAGCTCGTGGAAGACGGGGATGCCGAACTTCGAGAGCAGCGCGCCGGGGCCCACGCCCGACAGCTGCAGCAGCTGCGGCGTGCCGATGGCGCCCGCGGCGAGGATCACCGCCTTGCGCGCGCTCGCCGTCGCCGGCCCCTGCCCTTCGGCCACGTAGTCGAGTCCCGTGGCGCGGCGGCGCCCGTCCTTCTCCTCCAGGCGCAGCTTCGTCGCGTGCGCCTTCGTGGCCACGGTGAGGTTCGGCCGCCGAAGCGCCGGCCGCAGCCAGGCGTTGGTGGCGCTCCAGCGCACCCCGCGCTTCTGGTTCATGTGGAAGTAGGCGTTGCCCGAATTGTCGCCGCGGTTGAACTCGTCGATCTTCGGGATGCCGCACTCCTGCGCCGCCTCGCGCCAGGCGTCCAGGATCTCCCAGCGCACGCGCGGCTCCTCCACGCGCAGCTCGCCGCCGGCGCCGTGGAAGTCGCTCGCGCCCGCGAAGAAGTCCTCGTGCTGCCTGAAGAGCGGGAGCACGTCGTCCCAGCGACCAGCCGGCGTTGCCCAGCGAGGCCCAGTGGTCGTAGTCCTCCTTCTGCCCGCGCATGTACACCATCGCGTTGATGGTGGAGCAGCCGCCCAGCACGCGGCCGCGCGCGTAGCCCAGCTGCCGCCCGTTGAGCCCCGGGTCGGGCGCGGTCTTGAAGCACCAGTCGGTCCGCGGGTTGCCGATGGTGTAGAGGTAGCCCACGGGGATCGGGATCCAGAACCAGTCGTCCTGCCCGCCCGCCTCGAGCAGCAGGACGCTCGACTTCCCGTCGGCGGTGAGGCGGTTGGCGAGGAGGCAGCCGCAGCTGCCGGCGCCGACGATCACGTAGTCGTATTCACGCATGGGGTGGGGAGTGATGCGGGCGAAAATCTTTGGAAACGCCGATGAACGCCGATGACACGCCGATGAACGCCGATAAGGCCATGGATGGATTGCAATGTGACCGGTCATGCGACGTGCGACGGATCGGTCATCGCAGTGCTGCCATCGACCATGATCTCATCCGCGTTCATCGGCGTGACATCGGCGTTCATCGGCGTTTCCAAAGATTTTCGCCCGCATCACTCGCTAACCCAACCGGTTCGCGGCCCGGCGCGCCTCGTAGGTCTTGAGGTGCGTGTAGGCCATCTGGAGAACGGTGTCGTCGATGCCGTGCTTGCGCGCGAGCGAGAGCATGTGGCCCACGATGTGGTCGGCCTCGACGGGCTTGCCGGCCTCCATGTCGCGCAGCATCGAGGCGCTCTGCGGGCCCGGGCGCGTGAGGCGCTCGCTCGCCCAGCCGAGGATCCTCTCGCCCGGCGGGTGGCCTTCGGCCCTGGCGATGGCGACGTTGGCCTCGAAGCAGCGCAGCGCGATCGCTCTTCCCTCCGGCGTGGCCATGATCTCCGCGATGTTGCCCCGGAAGAGGCAAGTGGTCGCGGCCAGCGCCGCGAGGAAGGTGACCTTCTCCCACATGTCCTGCAGGATGTCCTCGGACCAGGTCCAGTCGATCGTGGTCTTCGCGAGCGCGTCGGCGACGGCCTGCGCGCGCGCCGACTTCGACTTGTCGCGCTCGCCGAAGAGGAAGCGGTTGAGCGGCTCCATGTGCTGCACGGTGCCGTCGGGCGCGAGGCCCACGTTGATCTGGCAGGTGCCGCCCATCACGTTCGCGCTGCCAAAGCGCCCGTCCAGCCGGTCCAGGTGCGCGAGGCCGTTGAGCATGGGCAGCACGGCGCAGCCGCGCCGCCATCGCCGGCGCGATCGCGTCCATGGCCGAGTCGAGGTCGTAGGCCTTGCAGGTGAAGAGGACGAGGTCGTAGCCGGGCTCGAGCTCCCCGGCCACGACGGTCTTCGCGTCGATGCGCGCGTCGCCGAGGGGGCTCTCGATGACGAGGCCGTCCTTCGCGATCTGCTCGCGCCGCCCCGGGCGCACGAGGAAGGTGGTGTCGACGCCGGCCTGCGCGAGACGGCCGCCGAAGTAGCCGCCGATGCCGCCGGCGCCGAGGACGAGAAGTCTCATGCCCGTCCGACGGTCGACGCTTCCGCGAACCCGCGCCGCTTCACCAGCGACGTCGATCTCCTTCAGCGTCTCGAGGAGCTCGCGCATCCGCGGCAGCGGCCAGGCGTTCGGGCCGTCCGACAGGGCCTTCGCGGGATCGGGGTGCGTCTCCATGAAGACGCCGGAGACGCCGGTGGCCACCGCGGCCCGCGCGAGCACCGGCACGAACTCGCGCTGCCCGCCCGAGGAGGTGCCCTGCCCGCCCGGCAGCTGCACCGAGTGGGTGGCGTCCATCACGACCGGGCAGCCCGTCTCGCGCATGATCGCGAGCGAGCGCATGTCGGAGACGAGGTTGTTGTAGCCGAAGGAGGCGCCGCGCTCGCAGACCATGATGTTGTCCGTGCCGCTCGCCTCGCGCGCCTTGTCCACGACGTTCTTCATGTCGTGCGGGGCGAGGAACTGGCCCTTCTTGATGTTCACCGGCAGGCCCGCGCGGGCCACGGCCACGATGAAGTCCGTCTGCCGGCACAGGAACGCGGGGGTCTGCAGCACGTCGACGTGCTTCGCCACCTCGGGCACCTCGTCCTCGCGTGTGCACGTCGGTGAGCACCGGCACGCCGAGGGTCCTGCGCACCTTCGCGAGGATCTCCAGGCCCTTCTCCATGCCCGGGCCGCGGAAGCTCTTGCCGCTGGAGCGGTTGGCCTTGTCGTAGGAGCTCTTGAAGATGAAGGGGATGCCCAGCGCGCCCGGTGATCTCCTTGAGCTGCCCGGCCACGTCCATCTGCAGCTGCTCGCTCTCGACGACGCAGGGGCCGGCGATGAGGAAGAAGGGCTTGTCGAGGCCGGCTTCGAAGCCGCAGAGTTTCATGCTTTCCTTTTCACGCTGGCGCGTGGAGTAATGCGGCCAAAGGGGACGCCGATGAACGCCGATGAACACGCGATGATCGCCGAGCTAGGACGATGCCATTGGCGATCGGCGACGCAGTTCGAGGCACAGCGAGTCCTTCGCCACGATGGAATCATCCGTGCTCTCATCGGCGTTCATCCGTGCCTAGTCTATCGGCGTATCATCGGCGTCCCACCGCCTTACTCAGGCGGCTCCGCCGCCGATGACCTTGAGCCCCGGCTCCGGGACGCGCCTGCGGTGCTGCTCCAGCGCCGCCTTCACGTAGGAGATGAAGAGCGGGTGCCCGGCGCGCGGCGTCGAGGTGAATTCCGGGTGGTACTGGCAGCCGAAGAACCACGGGTGGTCGGGCCGCTCGGCCATCTCCACCAGGTTCTCGGACTGCGTGCGCGCGCTGATCGCGAGGCCCGCCGCCTCCAGCCGCGCCACGTACTGGTCGTTCACCTCGTAGCGGTGGCGGTGGCGCTCGGAGACGACGTCGGTGCCGTAGATCCTGTGCGCGAGCGAGCCCTTCTTCACGTTGCACGGCTGCGCGCCCAGGCGCATGGTCCCGCCCAGGTTGGAGCTGGCGTCGCGGCGCTCGACCTTGCCGTCGCGGTCCTGCCACTCGGTGATGAGCGCCACGACGGGGTGCGGCGTGTCCGGGTCGAACTCGGTGGAGTTGGCGCCCTCGAGGTGGCACAGGTCGCGGGCCGCCTCGATCACGGCGATCTGCATGCCGAGGCAGATGCCCAGGTAGGGAACCTTGTTCTCGCGCGCGTAGCGCACCGCCGCGATCTTGCCCTCGATGCCGCGCTTGCCGAAGCCGCCGGGGACGAGGATCGCGTCCATGTTCTCGAGCGTCTCGGTGCCCTTCGCCTCGATCTGCTCCGAATCCACGTAGTGGATCTTCACCCGCGTGCGGGTGTGGATGCCGGCGTGGATGAGCGCCTCGGAAAGGCTCTTGTAGGAATCCTGCAGGTCGACGTACTTGCCCACCATGGCGATGTCGACCTCGTGCTCGGGCTTCTCGAGCGCGTCCACGATCCTGTCCCACATCGAGAGGTCGGCCGGGTAGGCGGCGAGGTCGAGCTTCCTGCAGACGATCTCGTCCAGGCCCTGCTTGTGCAGCATCGTCGGGATCTTGTAGATGGAGCTCACGTCGTAGCAGGAGATGACCGAGCGCACGTCGACGTTGGTGAAGAGCGCGATCTTCCTGCGTCTCCTCGTCGGGGACGGGCTGCTCCGAGCGGCACATCACGATGTCGGGCTGGATGCCGATGCCGCGCAGCTCCTTCACCGAGTGCTGGGTGGGCTTGGTCTTGATCTCGCCCACGCTGGCCAGGTGCGGCACGAGCGTGAGGTGCATGTAGCAGGTGTTGGTGCGGCCCTCCTCGATGCCCATCTGGCGGATGGCCTCGAGGAACGGCAGGGATTCGATGTCGCCCACCGTGCCGCCGATCTCGATGATGCCGACGTCGACGTCCTTGCAGGCGGCCTTGATCGCTGGCCTTGATCTCGTCGGTGATGTGCGGGATCACCTGCACGGTGCCGCCGAGGTAGTCGCCGCGGCGCTCCTTGTTGATGACGCGCTCGTAGATCTGGCCGGTGGTGAAGTTGTTGAGCTTCTTCATCCGCGAGGAGATGAAGCGCTCGTAGTGGCCGAGGTCGAGGTCGGTCTCCGCGCCGTCCTCGGTGACGAACACCTCGCCGTGCTGGAACGGCGACATCGTGCCCGGGTCCACGTTGATGTACGGGTCGAGCTTGACGAGGGAGACCTTGATCTGGCGCGACTCGAGGATCGCGGCGAGGGAGGCGGCGGCGATGCCTTTGCCCAGGGAGGAGACCACGCCGCCAGTCACGAACACATACTTGGTCATCTTGGGGATCCCCGGCTGGAAATTTAGATTTTACCCGAACTTGCGGCCGCGATTTCTCCGGGGACTCTCAGCGGGCGGAGGGCGGAGCGGCCACGACCGTGAAGGTGGCGCACGCCACCGGTTCCGGGGCCGGCGACTGCCCGCCCACGACGACCTCCCAGACGAGCCGGAAGAGCTTGCCTTCGTACGACACCGGTCCCTGGACCGGTATCCGGAACTCGAAGGCGTTCTCCAGGGAATCGGGCGCGAACCGCCGGTGTTCGACGACGACGTAGTCCTCGATCGCCTCGCCCGCGCCCAGCGTCGCGAACCTCGCCTGTTCCGTCCTCCAGACGAGCCAGGCGACCGTGACGCCCGTGGGCGCGCTCCGGCCCGGCCGAAGCACGAGCCTGCCGGACACCACGCCGCCGACCGGGACCTCCGAGTGCGTGAACTCGATCATGTCCCGGCGCTCCCCGGCAGCACGAGCAGGTCGTAGGAAAGGATCCCGTCCGGCGCACCGGCGACGCGCAAGTCGACCACGAGTTGCCACGACAGGTGGGCGCCGGCGCCGGCGAACGAGGTCGGCGCGTCCCGGGGCATGCGAAGGGTCCACTCGACGCTGGCCGAACCGCCTGCCGCGGGAAGCGGTGTCACCTCCGGCAGCGGCTCGTCGCGGACGATGAATCTCGTCGACTGCGTCTTCGAGTCCTTGTCCTTGAACAGGACGGTCTCGACGCAGCGAAGCCTGGCGGCGATTCGCTCCACTTTCGCGCCCGGGCGCGTCGTCACGCGAAGCCGCGCCCGGGATTCGCCCCCCGGGCGGAGCGGCCACCCGCTGACGGCGAGCTCGCCACCGTGCGCGAGGCCCGCCAGGACCTGGCGCCCGAGAAAGACCAGGACAAGGGAAAGGAACCCGCCGACGATGACGAGTCCCGGGATCGCCACGGCCCAGTTCACGCCCGCCGCCCCCTTCCGCGAGACGTCGGCCACGACCCGCGCCACGAGGGCCGCGATCCCCAGGAGGAAGAAGACGAACATGACCAGGAGCGCCACGTCCAGGCTTTTGCCGCGGCGCTGCGTGAAACCCCCGGCGCCGGCGGTTCCCGCGATCGCCGGACGCGCGTCCCGCGGCGCCGTGTCCGCCCCGCGCGAGGCGGCTGCGGTGCACCGCCAGCGCGCCGGCCTCGTTCGAGGAGACCGGCGGCGCGCTCGACGAGCGCCCCGGCGGCACCCTTCAGTCTCCCGACGAGATAGTCGACCCCACTGCTGCGGCGGCCGGTCGCCGGCCGGCCGCGGCCGCGCGAGCATCCAGAACGTGACGATGGCAAGCGCAGTCCCGACCGGAAAGACGAGGAGGTTGATGGCCGCCAGGCGCCTCGCCCACGGAAGGGCGGCTTCCGGCCTGCGCAGCAGCGCGAGGCCGCCGACGAGATTCGGGAAGGACACCAGGCATTGCAGCGCGAGGAGCCCGAGCCCGGCCATGCCGAGCGGAAAATCCGGGAAGGCGTCGAGCGTGGCGACCTGCATGCCTTCGAGGAAGTACGCGAAGGTGACCGGGGGAGTCGCCACCCGAAGCGCCACGGCCCAGAACGCCAGGGCGGACGCGACCACGATCAGGAGGAACGCGCCGGGCAGGAGCCCGACGATTCCCGTCAGCAGGTAGAGCCCCGCCAGTATCCGGAATCCGCCTTCCATGGGCCGTTCGGAATCCTCCCGGCCCGGAGCTTACCGGATTGGTCAGCGATCCAGCGAAAGCGCCCGCGCCTCGGCGTCGCAGTCGACCTTGGGCTTCGAGCCGGCCGCCCAGGCGGCCTGGACTTCCTTGCGCGCCAGCGGCCACCTGCGCCGTGTACAGCGGGTCGGCGTGCAGCCGGGCCACGGTCGCGGCACCGACGACGCGGCCCGATTCGACGTCGCTCCTGTAGTGCACGCCGCAGACGACGCGGCTTTGCCCGTAGGCGTACCCGCGCGCGAGGATCGCGTCGGCCCGTTCCGGCGCCACCTCGGCCAGCGTGAGCGCCCAGGCCCAGCCGATGGAGGCGTGGCCGGAAGGGTAGGAATCGGGCTTCGCGGTCGCGTCGCCCTTCGGCGTGCAGGAGGGCTCCTTCGACACCATGAAGGGGCGGGCCCGCTTGTAGTGGTCCTTCGGCTTGTCGTTGGCGCGGCTGGAGTCCATGCGCACCCGGCGCAGCAGCATGTTGAGGTGCGGCGTGGCCTCGGCGGAGATCGCCATCCCGAGGGCGCAGGAGAAGTGCTCCGTGGCCTGCGGGAAGCGAAGCTCCGCGTCCTTCGCCGCGAGCGCCCAGCGCGGCGTGTCCTTGAGCTTGCGGGTGGCCCTGTACATCTCCTCGTCGGCCGCGAGCGCGGCGGACCCGGCGGCCGGCGGCGGCGGCAGGAGCGCCACGGTGTTCGGGAGCTGGTCGGGCTGCAGGTAGCCCGCGACGTAGCCGGGGCGGATCTCGGGCAGGTCCGTGGGCGGCACGAGCGGCTCGACGGCGGCGCAGCCGGCGAGCAGCGCGGCGCCCAGGACGGCCCAGGATTCCATTCTTGCGATCTGGCTCGACATGTCGGCTCTCCCCTCGAAGGGTGCGGATCCGTCCATCGTTATTACGCCCGGCCGGGGCCGCCGGGTTGATCCCGGTCAACGGGGCCGCGGGCGTGCGAAAATGAGCGCATGAAAGTCGGCGAGCGCCACTACCGCAGCCTCTGGGCCGACAAGCCCGGCGGCCCCGTGCACATCATCGACCAGACGCGCCTGCCGCACGCCTTCGAGACGCGCTCGCTCGACTCGCCCGAGGCGGTGGCCGAGGCCATCGAGACGATGCGCGTGCGCGGCGCGCCGCTCATCGGCGTGGCGGCCGCCTTCGGGATCGCGCTCGCGATGTCGCGCGACGCCTCCGACGATTCGCTGCGGGCGAACGCGCGCCGCCTCGCCGCCACCCGGCCCACGGCGGTGAACCTCGCCTGGGCCCTCGCGCGGATGCGCGAGGCGCTCGGGGACCTGGCGCCCGCGGACCGGCCCGCCGCCGCCTGGTTCGAGGCGCAGGCGATCGCCGACGAGGACGTGGCCCTGAACGAGGCGATCGGCCGCCACGGCCTTGCCCTCGTCGAGCGCGAGCACGCCGCGCGCGGGCGCACCGTCAACATCCTCACGCACTGCAACGCGGGCTGGCTCGCCACCGTGGACTGGGGAACCGCGCTCGCCCCCATCTACATGGCGCACGACAGGGGCATCCCCGTGCACGTGTGGGTGGACGAGACGCGCCCGCGCAGCCAGGGGCTCCTCACGGCCTGGGAGCTCGCCGGCCACGGCGTGCCGCACACGCTGGTGGCGGACAACGCGGGCGGGCACCTCATGCAGCACGGCAAGGTGGACCTGGTGCTCGTGGGCGCCGACCGCGTGACGCGCCGGGGCGACGTCGCCAACAAGATCGGCACCTACCTGAAGGCGCTCGCGGCGCGCGCGAGCGACATCCCGTTCTACGCGGCGGTCCCCACTCCCACCATCGACTGGGAGATCGACGACGCGCTGGCGGACATCCCCATCGAGGAGCGAAGCGGCGACGAGCTGCGCATCGTGCGCGGGCTCGACGGCGCCGGCCGCCCCGCCACCGTCGCGATCGCCCCCGAATCGACCGCGGTGGCCAACCCCGCGTTCGACGTCACGCCCGCCGCGCTCGTCACCGGCATCGTCACCGAGCGCGGCGTCTTCGCCGCGAAGGAGACGGCCCTCCTCGAGCTCTTCCCGCGGCTGCGCAAGAGCAAGGCCTTCCTCACGTGATCGACCTGGCCCTGCGCGAGCGGATCGTCGCCACGGCGCGGCGCATGAACGCGCCTGGGCATCAACCAGGGCGCCTCCGGCAACGTGAGCGCGCGCGTGGAGGGCGGCTTCCTCGTCACGCCCTCGGGCATCCCCTACGACAGCCTGGAGCCCGGGGACATCGTGCACGTGGGAATGGGCGGGCACGCCACCGGCCACCGGGAGCCCTCGAGCGAGTGGCGCTTCCACCGCGACATCTACGCGACGCGGCCCGGAGGCGGGCGCGGTCGTGCACACCCACTCGGCCTTCGCGACCACGCTCGCCTGCCTGGGCCGCGCACATCCCGGCCTTCCACTACGAGGTGGCGTTCGCGGGCGGCAGCGACATCCGCTGCGCCCCCTACCGCACCTTCGGCACGCAGGAGCTCTCGGACGCGGCCCTCGCCGCCCTCGAGGGCCGGCGCGCGTGCCTGCTGGCCCACCACGGCGCCATCGCCTTCGGGGCAGACCTCGACGACGCCCTGCGGCTGGCGGACAAGGTCGAGGCCATGGCGCGCCTCTACTGGCAGGCGATCCAGGTGGCCGAGCCCGCGCTCCTGGACGACGCCGAGATGGCCCGCATCGTCGAGCGCTTCCGCCACTACGGCCCGCGCTAGGGAAATGCGCGAGCGGGTAAAATGGACGCTCATGAAGACGCCGCACGCCACCCTCCACGGCAACGCAGCCCCGCACCAGTCCGGGGCCGCGCGACGGCCTTCGTCTCCGCGGCCCGGTAGCCGCGCCCGAAGGCCCCGCGAAACAGGCGGGTTCCCCTTCCGGCGGCTTCCGGGCCTCCCCTCCCAGAATCGATCCCGGGCCTCGCGCGCGCGTCGCGCCGGCTCCCCTTCACGGCATCGGTCATCCGGGCCCCGCGCATGGCGCAGGCGCCCGCACAGGAGAACGCCATGATGTACTACACGCCCCTCGTCGTCACCGAGCTGGATGCCGCGCGCATCCGCGAACTGGGCAATCGCCTTCCCGACGGCGGCCGCGGCCTGCCGGGCCTTCGCGACCTCGTCGAGCAGGTCGAGGTGGACGCCGAGATCGTCCCGGGCCCCGAAGGTCGCGCCCGACGTGGTCACGATGAACTCGACCGTCTCGTTCCGGGACGAGCAGACCGGCCTCGCCTCGCGCGTGACGCTCGTCTATCCCGCCGAGGTGTCGATCGCGGAGCGGCGCATTTCCGTCCTCTCGCCGGTGGGCCGGGCCCTGCTGGGGCGCGCGGTCGGCGCCGTCGCCGAGGTCGAGCTGCCCGACGGCGGCGCCGCGGCCCATCCGCGTGCTGGAGGTCCACTACCAGCCCGAGGCGTCGGGCGACTTCAACCGCTGAGCGGGGGAGGCTGCCATGTACTTCCAGCTTCCGCTCGAGAGGATGGCGCGCCACCGCCGACAGCGACTCGCAACTCGACTTCGCGCGCGAGGCGCTCGCCAGCCTGGAGGAGACCGACGACTCGCGCTTCGAGCCGACCGCGCGCGGCCTCGCGATGTTCGCCTCCCACGAGGACGCGCTGGAGCGGCCCGTCGCGGTGCTGCTGCAGCGCTATGGCGACGCGGTGGAGATCCGCCCGCCGCGCGTGCGCTGCCTGCCGGGGCATCCGCTGCAGCAGCCCGTCATGGCGCTTCGCGTGACGGTGCGCCGCGAGCACTCGCTGGCCCTGATGCAGGAGCTGCGCAGCCGCGGCGCCCGCATCGACGAGGAGTGCCTGCGCGGGCGCACGTTCATCGTGCGGGCCGCGGCGCCGCTGCGCGACCTGCTCGGCTTCGCCGGGCGCCTGGAGGCCATCACCGGCGGCTCCGGGCACCACTCGACGCGCCTGAGCCACTACGCCCCCTGACCCTGAAAAAGGGGACGGTTCCTTCGAGCCGTCCCCTTTCAAACCGGGTAACAGCTTTCGTGACCGGGATTGAAGGGCCGGGGCGCCGAGGGGGTATGCAATAATTGACGACCCATTCCAAGCCGGCGTCACCCCCGTGACAGCAGGCGCCTCTCTCGGAGGAAGTTCCATGCACGCCCAAGCCGCGCCCGTTCCCGGGACCGCCCATACCCGCAACGCGAAGCTCCTCAAGTGGGTCGCGGAAGTCGCCGCCCTCACCCAGCCCGACAGCATCTACTGGTGCGACGGCTCGCAGGAGGAGTACGACCGCCTGTGCGCCCAGCTGGTCGAGTCGGGCACCTTCCGGCGGCTGGACGGCAAGCTGCGCCCCAACTCCTACCTCGCCCTCTCCGACCCTTCGGACGTCGCGCGCGTGGAGGACCGCACCTTCATCTGCTCGAAGTCGAAGGACGACGCCGGCCCCACCAACAACTGGGTGGACCCGGCCGAGATGCGCGCCACGCTCAAGGGCCTGTTCAAGGGCTGCATGCGCGGGCGCACGATGTACGTGGTGCCCTTCAGCATGGGCCCCATCGGCTCGCACATCTCGCACATCGGCGTGGAGATCTCCGACAGCGCCTACGTCGCGGTCAACATGAAGCTCATGACGCGCATGGGCCAGCGCGGTCCTCGCGACCCTGGGCGAGCACGGCGACTTCGTCCCCTGCGTGCACTCGGTGGGCGCGCCGCTCGCGCCCGGGCAGGAGGACGTCGCCTGGCCCTGCAACAAGGACCACAAGTACATCGTCCACTTCCCCGAGGACAAGGAGATCTGGTCCTACGGCTCCGGCTACGGCGGCAACGCGCTCCTGGGCAAGAAGTGCTTCGCCCTGCGCATCGCCTCGGTCATGGGCCGCGAGCAGGGCTGGCTCGCCGAGCACATGCTGATCCTGGGCGTGGAGTCCCCGCAGGGCGTGAAGCACTACGTGACCGCGGCCTTCCCCAGCGCCTGCGGCAAGACCAACTTCGCGATGCTGATCCCGCCGGCCGCCTTCAAGGGCTGGAAGGTGACCACCATCGGCGACGACATCGCCTGGATCAAGCCGGGCGAGGACGGGCGCCTGCACGCCATCAACCCGGAGGCGGGCTTCTTCGGCGTGGCCCCGGGCACCGGCTACGACACCAACCCGAACTGCATGGAGGCCATCAAGGCCGACACCATCTTCACCAACGTCGCGCTCACGCCCGAGGGCGACGTGTGGTGGGAGGGCATGACGAAGGAAGCGCCCGCGAAGCTCACCGACTGGACGGGCAAGGAGTGGACGCCGGGCTGCGGGCGCCCCGCCGCGCACCCGAACTCGCGCTTCACCGTGGCCGCCTCGCGCTCGCCCTCCATCGACCCGGCCTGGGACGATCCCGCGGGCGTGCCGATCTCCGCCTTCGTCTTCGGCGGCCGGCGCTCCTCCACCGTGCCGCTGGTGACCGAGGCCGCGACCTGGGACGAGGGCGTGTACATGGCCGCCACCCTGGGCTCCGAGACCACCGCCGCCATCACGGGCCAGGTGGGCGTGGTGCGCCGCGACCCGTTCGCGATGCTCGCCTTCTGCGGCTACAACATGAGCGACTACTTCGCCCACTGGATCGAGATGGGGCGCCGCGATCCCCTACCCGCCGAAGATCTACATGGTGAACTGGTTCCGCAAGGGCGAGGACGGCAAGTACGTCTGGCCCGGCTACGGCGAGAACATGCGCGTGCTCAAGTGGATCGTCGAGCGCGTCGAGGGCCTCGCGGACGCCGAGCGCACCGCCTGGGGCTACGTGCCGCGGCACAAGGACATCGACTGGCAGCGGGCTCGAGGGCTTCGCCGCCGAGAAGTACCTCGCCATCTCCGCCATCGACAAGTCGATGTGGAAGCAGGAGATGCCGCTGCACCGCGAGTTCTTCGACAAGCTGGGCAGCCGCCTTCCGCCGGCGATGAAGGCGCGCTTCGAGACGCTGGCGCAGAAGCTGGGGTAGCCGGACGCCACCGTCGCCGCCCTTGACGGGCGCCCTCGCGGCGCCCGTTTTCCTCGCCTCAGGCGGGCACGACCTCCCGGCAACGCTCGATCAGGAACTCGCGCAGCGCGCGGACCGCGGGTCGCAGCTGGTCCCGGTCGGCGCCGAGCAGGCTGAGCGGCGCAAGCTCACCCTGCCAGTCGCGACAAATGGCCAGGAGGCGCCCCTCGCGGATGTCCCCGGAGACATCGAGCAGGGACTTGTAGGCGACACCCTCCCCGAGCAGCGCAAGCTTGTGCACGGCATCGCCGTCGTCGCACAGGAAGCTCCCGCCCACCTTCACCTCGATCTCCTGCCCGGCCCGGCGAAACGTCCACCGATTGTGGGGGCGCTCGCCCAGCATGAAGCAGAGGCAGTTGTGCCTGGCCAGTTCCTGCGGCGATCGGGGCTCTCCATGGCGGCGAATGTATTCGGGAGACGCGCAAAGCACTCGGACGTTTCCCGGTGCCACCGGCAATGAGATCATCGAGGAATCCGGCGGCTCTCCGTAACGCAAGGCGACGTCGACCTGCTCCCGGTACACGCCGGCGAGGCGGTCGGACACTTGCAGCCTCAACTGCACATCGGGATGGCGCCGGCGAAACTCGCACAGCCACGGGAGCACGAGGTTGCGGCCGAGGTCCGAAGGAACGGACAGCTGGATCTTGCCGCGGACCTTGCCACCACCTGCGGAAAGGTTTTCGCCGGCCGACAGGATGAGCCCCAGGCCGGCCTCGCAGCCCACCAGGAACTTCTCGCCCTCGCTCGTGAGGCGCAGGTTGCGCGTGCTGCGTGCGAAAAGCTTCACGCCAAGTTCCCGCTCCAGCCGCTTCATCGCGGCGCTCGCTGCCTGGGGAGTCATGTCCATGGAGGCGCGCCGAGGGCGGGCCGTGAATCTCCCGGAGCTCGAGACACCCCGCCTGATCCTGGACGCCGGGCGCATGGAGGCCTGGGACGTCCTCGCCAAGGCGGCCGGCATGCCGCTCGCCGTGTTGCTGGGCGGCTCGGTCGGCCCGGTTCCCGCTACAACAGCAACGGCCTGTGGCTGACCGACTCCGGCAACGCTGGCCACGAAGGCTGCCGAACTGGTCGCCGAAGGGGAATTCGCCGGACTCAAGCTGCGCCTGGGCCGCGACAGCTGGCGGACGACCTGGAAGCTCTCGCGCCAGGTGCGCAGCGGCGCCGGCGACGACGTCAAGCTCATGGTGGACTTCAACCAGGGTCTCACCCTGGGGGACGCGATCCACCGCTGCCATGCGCTCGACGACCAGGGCCTGTACTGGTTCGAGGAGCCCACGACCTACAACAACCTGGAGGGCTACGCCCTGCTGGCTCGCGATCTCAAGACGCCTCTGCAACTGGGCGAGAACTTCTACGGTCGCGCGCAGCTGTACCGGGCGCTGCGCAGCTGGGCGCCGGCGATACGTGATGCCAGACCTGAAGTGGATCGGGTCGCGCGGCGGCCTCATGGCAGGCTCGCCCGCGGGCCCGATCACCGTTTGGCGCGTGGCGCGGCGGTGTGGCGCTGGGCTGCGCCGCGCGGCGACACGCTGGGCGACGCCACCAGCGCATCGCCGCCGACCGCGAGGCCGTGCTCGCCTTCCTGAAGAAGCAGGGCTTCGCCGACGCCGAGATCGAGCGCCAGCCACGCGCACCGTGGACAAGCTCGCGCGGGACTTCGGCCAGAGCCAGGCGAGCGCTACCGCTACGTGGCGACGACGGCCTGGCCGTCTCCACCCCGAAGGTGGACCTGGTGCGCAGCGCCTCCGGCGCCACGAAGCTCCTTGCGCGTGTTCTCCCCCTCCCCCCGTCTCCACGCTCAAGGAGGCCGAGCAGTTCCTCGAGCACGGGCGTCACCGACATCCTCTACGCGGTGGGCATCGCGCCGGGCAAGCTGGGGCACGTGCAAGCGCTACGCGAGCGCGGCGCCGACCTCGCGGTGGTCGTGGACAGCGTGGAGGCCGCGCAGGCGGTGGCCGCGCGCGGCGCCGGCATCCCCGCCCTCATCGAGATCGACTGCGACGGCCACCGCGCGGGCGTGAAGCCGGGGCACCCCGTCCTCCTCGACATCGCCAAGGCGCTCGCCAGGGGCGCGCAGCCGCGCGGGGTCATGACGCACGCGGGAGACTCCTACAACTGCCGCTCGGTGGAGGCCATCGCCGACATGGCGGAGAAGGAGCGCGGCGCCGTGGTGAGAAGCGCCGCGGTCCTTCGCTCCGCCGGCTACGCCTGCCCCGTGGTGAGCGTGGGGTCGACCCCCACCGCCACCTTCGCGCGCAGCCTCGAGGGGGTGACGGAAGTGCGCGCCGGCGTCTTCGTCTTCCAGGACCTCGTGATGGCGGGGCTCGGCGTGTGCCGCGTCGAGGACATCGCCGTCTCGGTGCTCGCCACCGTCATCGGCCACCAGCGCGAGAAGGGCTGGATCATCACCGACGGCGGCTGGATGGCGATGTCGCGCGACCGCGGCACGGCGAAGCAGGCCACCGACCAGGGATACGGCCTGGTGTGCGACGAGTCGGGCCGCGTGATCGGCGACCTGGTCGTCTCCGACGCCAACCAGGAGCACGGCATCGTCAGCCGGCGCGGCGGCGGCGAACTCGACCTTTCGCCCTTCCCGGTCGGCACGCGGCTCAGGATCCTTCCCAACCACGCCTGCGCCACGGCGGCGCAGCACGATGCCTACCACGTCGTGAGGGGCGGCCCCGGGGTTCTCGCCCGGTGGCCGCGCTTCGGCGGCTGGTAGAGGAGGCAAGCGCAATGAGAACCCTCGAATGCCTGAACGCCCCCGGGCTCGCGAAGCCGGCCGGCCACTATTCCCACGCCGTGGTCCACGGCGGGATCGCTTACCTCGCCGGCCAGCTTCCGCACGTGCCCGGACAGCCCGACCGCCCGCCCGGCACGATCGAGGAGCAGGCGCGCCAGGTGCTCTCGAACGTCGACCAGGTGCTCGCCGCCTGCGGGTCGCGGCGCGACCGCGTCCTGCGCTGCACCGTGTACGTGTCGGACATCGCGCACTGGCCCGCCGTGAACAAGGTGTACGCGGAGTTCTTCGGCGAGCACCGCCCGGCCCGCGCCGTCGTGCCCGTGGGCGAGCTGCACCACGGCTACGCGATCGAGATCGAGGTGACGGCGGCCGTGGACAGGCCATGAACGCCATCGACTCCGCCGTCGCGGGCCGCGCCGCGGAGCTGGTCGAGACCCTGCTCGAGTCCGTGCGCATCCCGTCGGTGAGCCTCACCGGCGAGGGCATCGGCGAGGCGGTGGAGTTCCTCGCCGGGCGCATGCGGCGGCTGGGGCTTCGAGGTGCGCGTCTTCCCCACCGCGAGCCAGCCCATCGTCTACGGCGAGATCGGCCCGAAGGACGCGGCCTTCACCTGGCTCACCTACGGCCACTACGACGTCTACCCGGCCGACGCGGCCGCCGAGGGCTGGAGGACCGACCCCTGGCAGCCGGTGGTGGAAGGCGACCGCATCTGGGGCCGCGGCACCGGCGACAACAAGGGCCAGCACCTCGCCCTCCTCAACGCCATCGCGCTCTACCGCGAGCTGCACGGCGAGCTCCCCATCCGCATCAAGGTGATCCTGGAGGGCGACGAGGAGACGGGAAGCCGCCCGCTGCCGGAGTTCGTCTCGGCGAACCGCGAGATGCTGCGCGCGGACCTGTGCTGCTACTCCGACGGGCCGATGTTCCCCAACGACCAGCCCGTGCTGCTCATGGGCGTGCGCGGCGTCCTCGGGCTCGAGTTCGCGGCCACGGGGGCGAAGCGGAACCTCCACTCCGGCAACTTCGGCGGCGTGGCGCCCAACCCCACCCTGGACCTCATCCACCTGCTCGCGGAGATGGTGGACCGCGACGGGCGCCTGCAGGTGCCGGGCGCGGGCTACGCGGACGTCACCGTGACGCCGGGCGAGGCCGCCGCGCGTCAAGGCGCTGCCGCTCGACCGCGACGGCGTCGTCGCGAGCATGGGCGTGCCGCCCTCGGTGCCGGATGACCTGTTCCACGAGCGCCTGATGCTGCGCCCGGCGTTCAACGTCTCCGGCTTCGCTTCCGGCTACACCGGCCCCGGGCACAAGACGATCATCTTCAGGGAGGCGCTCGCCAAGGCGGACATCCGCCTCGTCGGCGGCCAGGATCCCGCGAAGGTCCTCGCTTGCGTGCGCCGGTTCGCGGCCGAGCGCGGCTACGCGGGAATCGAGATCCGCGAGCTGAAGAGCACGCCCGCCTCGCGCACCGCCCTCGACGACCCGTTCGTGCCCGTGGTGAAGGAGGCCGTCGCGAGAGGGTTCGGCCGCGAGCCCCTGGTGGTGCCGAGCCTGGGCGGGACCACGCCCGACTACGTCTTCACGCGGCTGCTGGGCCTGCCGTCCATCGTCGTGCCGCTGGCGCCCTACGACGAGAACAACCACGCGCCCAACGAATCGACGAAGGTGTCGCTCTACCTGGCCGGCATCCGCTCCGGGATGCAGCTCATCGAGTCCCTGGGCCGCCGCGCCTGAAGGAAACCGCCATGGAATACCGCAAGCTCGGCCGCAGCGGCCTCAAGGTCTCGCCCCTGTGCCTCGGCACGATGATGTTCGGCGACCGCACCGACTACGCGGAAGTCGCGCGCATCGTGGGCTCGCGCGCGCGACGGCGGGCGTGAACTTCATCGACACCGCCGACGCGTACGCGAAGGGCGAGTCCGAGACGCATCGTCGGCAAGCTGATCGCCAGCCGACCGCGACCACTGGGTGCTCGCCACCAAGGTCGGCAATCCCATGGGCGAGGGCCCCAACGAGCAGCGGCCTGGCGCCGGAAGTGGCTGCTCGCGGCCATCGACGCAGAGCCTGGAGCGCCTGGGCACCGACTACATCGACATCTACTACCTGCACCGGGATTTCGACGACGACGCCGCTCGAGGAGACGGTGCGCAGGCGATGGGCGACATCATCCGCGCCGGCAAGGTGCGCTATTTCGGGCTGTCCAACTTCCGCGGCTGGCGCATCGCCGAGGTCGTGCGCCTCTGCCGGCGAGCTGGGCGTGCCGCGGCCGGTCGTCTGCCAGCCCTACTACAACGCGATGAACCGCAGCCCGAGGTCGAGGTGCTGCCGGCCTGCCAGTACTACGGCCTCGGCGTCGTGCCCTACAGCCCGCTCGCGCGCGGCGTGCTCGACCGGCAAGTACCGGCCCGGCGAGGAGCCGCCGGCGGACACGCGCGCCGGCGCGCAAGGACAAGCGCATGATGCAGACCGAGTTCCGCGAGGAATCGCTCGCCATGGCGCAGACGCTCAAGGCGCACGCGGAGAAGAAGGGCATCACGCGCCGGCCAGTTCGCCACCGCGCTGGGTGCTCGCCAACCGCATCGTCATCGAGCGTCATCGCCGGCCCGCGCACGCTCGAGCAGTGGGAGGACTACCTGGAGGCGCTCGGCAAGCCGATCGACGCCGAGGACGAGGCGCTGGTCGATTCGCTCGTGCGCCCGGGCCATCCCTCCACGCCGGGCTACAACGACCCCGCCTATCCGCTGACCGGGCGGCTCGCCGGCTAGGCGGCGGCCCCGCCCACGACGCGGTTGCGGCCGGACCGCTTGGCCTCGTACAGGCGCGCGTCGGCCACCGCGAACACCTTGTCCCAGTCCGTGCCGTCGGCCGGCAGCTCGGCGATCCCGCCGCTCAGGGTGACCGCAAGCTCCTCGCCCCCATGCACCATCGGGTGGGCCGCGACGGCCACTCGAAGGCGGTCGGCCGCGATCGTCGCTCCCCCGGACTGGTGCCCGCACATCAGCACCACGAACTCCTCGCCGCCCAGCCGGCCGAGCACGTCCTCGGTGCGCTTGGCGCCGGCGAGGACCCTGCCGACGTGGCACAGCAGCGCGTCGCCCACGAGGTGCCCGTGGGCGTCGTTCACCGCCTTGAAGCGGTCCATGTCGAGGATCGCGAGCGCGAAGCCCGTGCCGGTCCGCGACCACCGCGCCGCCTCCTCCTCGAAGCGCGCCACGATGGCGCGCCGGTTGGCGAGCCCGGTGAGCGGAGTCGGTGAACGCCATGTGCGACATGGCGGACTGGACGCGGCGCACCTCCACCCAGAACAGGCCGAAGGCGGCCCCCACGCCCACGAGGATCTGCGCGATGGCGAAGGACGAGACCACCATGTCCAGGCGGTCGCGGTCCACGGGCTCGGCCATGAGCGGCGGCATCGCGATGATGCGCACCCACCACACCAGGACGGCAGCGGCGAGAACGAAGGCGACGAAGCGCGCCGGACGGACGGCGTCGGGCACGGGGTGGAGCAGGAGCATCGCGACGCCGAAGGCGAAGAAGGCCGTCGCCGTCACCGTCGGCGCGATGATGTTCACCGCCGCGCTCGCGTCCATCGCGAAATTGCCCACCGCGATCGCCACCGCGGTCGCCGCCACGGCCGCGAGCGACACCGGCCAGTTCAGTTGCCGGTCCGTGTAGTGCAGCACGCCCCGGATGGTGAGCGCGGCGGACAGCGTGATGAGCGAATTGCCCAGGAAGCTGGCCACGGGCTTCGGGAGCACGAGTCCCAGCGTGAAGGCGAGGCCCGCCGCGTACACCAGCAGCCCCCACCCCCACCAGCGCAGCCCCGGCGACTCGCGCTCGCCCCGCGACGCCGCGAGGCACAGCCCCCCCAGCAGCACGTGCACGCTGAGGAGGGCGAGGATGAGGAACTGCGCGCGCCCCATGGCGGAGTAGCCGGACCGGGACCGTCAGGTCGCCGCGACGACCAGGATCTCGATCCGGTACGCGGGATTGGCGAGCTTCGCCTCGATGGTGGCGCGCGCCGGCGTGTTCCCGGGAGCCACCCAGCGCTCCCAGACCGAGTTCATGGCCGCGAAGTCGCCCATGTCGGGCAGGAAGATCTGCGCGGAGAGGATCTTGGTCTTGTCGCTGCCCGCCTCGCCCAGGAGCCGGTCGATGGAGGCGAGCACCTCCTCGGTCTGGCCGATGATGTCCTTGGTCATGTCGGAGGCCACCTGGCCGGCGAGGTAGACCGTGCCGTGGTGCACGACCATCTCGGAAAGGCGCTTGGCCACGTGGAATCGCTGGATCGTCATGTTCGGTTGCCTCTGGATTGTCGTGAAGGGAATCACTCGTCGAAGTTGCGCACGCGGGCCGCGAAGCCCTCCGCCGAGAGGGCGGCCACGATCTCGCGCACGTGCTCGTGGTTGCGGGTCTTGAGGACCACGTCCACCTCGGCGTTCTGCACCGCGAGGTGGGTGAAGGCGCGCTGGTGGTGGACTTCCTCGATGTTGGCGTTCTGCCCGGCCAGGCAGGCGGTCACCCGGGCGAGGGAGCCCGGGAGGTCGCGCACCTCGATCCGCACGCGCGCGAGCCGGCCGGCGCGCACCATGCCGCGCTCGATGATCCCGGCGAGCACCAGCGGGTCGATGTTGCCGCCGCACAGCACGAGGCCCACGTGGCGGCCCCGGTAGCGCTGCGGCTCGCGGAGGATGGCGGCGAGGCTCGCGGCGCCCGCGCCCTCGACCACCGTCTTCTCGATCTCCAGCAGCATCACGATGGCCTGCTCGATGTCGCCCTCGTCCACGAGCACGATGTCGGACACGAGGCGGCGGACGATCTCGAGCGTGAGGCGGCCCGGCTCCCTCACCGCGATGCCCTCGGCGAGGGTCGAGGCCCCGAACTCGGGCGTCGGTGCCGCGAAGGGCGTGGAACATCGAGGGGAAGCGCACCGTCTGCACGCCCATCACCTCGATGGCGGGCTTGAGGGCCTTGGCCGCGGTGGCCATGCCCGGAGACGAGGCCGCCGCCGCCCACGGCGATGAGCAGGAGGTCGAGCTGCGGGTGCTCGCGCAGCATCTCGAGCGCGATGGTGCCCTGGCCCGCGATCACCTTCTCGTCGTCGTAGGGATGCACGAGCGTGAGGCCGCGCGCGGCTGCCAGCGCCAGCGCGTGCGCCTTGGCCTCGTCGAAGTCGTCCCCGTGCAGGATCACCTCGACGCCGTGCTTTCGCGTGTGCTCGACCTTCACGAAGGGCGTGTGGCGCGGCATCACGATCACCGCGGGGATGCCCAGCCGCGAGGCGTGGTAGGCCACGCCCTGCGCGTGGTTGCCCGCCGAGCAGGCGATCACGCCCTTGCCGCGCCGCCGCCGGGTCGAGCGAGGCGAGCTTGTTCGAGCGCGCCGCGCTCCTTGAACGAGGCGGTGAACTGGTGGTTCTCGAACTTGAGGTAGACCTGCGCGCCGGTGATCTCGGAGAGCGTGCGCGAGTGCAGGCAGGGGGTGTCCAGCACCTGCCCCTGCAGCACGCCCGCAGCGGCCCGGATGTCGTCGATCGTCACCGTCATCGCCATTGTCCGTGATTCGCATGCGGCTCAGGCGCGGAACGGAAGTCGACGTCGGGCTCGGCGGCCGGAGATCAGGTCGGCGAGCGCCGCGCCGGAGCCGCAGGCCATGCGTCCAGCCCGAGCGTGCCGTGGCCGGTGTTGAGCCAGAGGTTGGGGATGCGCGTGCGCCCGACGAGCGGCACGTTGGAGGGCGTGGCCGGGCGAAGGCCCGTCCAGACGGCGGCGCGCCGCAGTCGCGCCGCGCCGGGGAAGATCTCGCGCGCGCGCCGCACGAGCGCCTCGCAGCGCACGGGATTCAGGTCCGTGGAGTAGCCCGAGAGCTCGGCGGTGCCGGCGATGCGCAGGCGGCTCGCCCAGGCGCGTGATCACGATCTTGCGCCTCGTCGTCGGTGAGGCTCACCGCGCGGCGCCCGCGCCGGATCGGCCACGGCGACGCGTCGCCGAGTAGCCCTTGGCGGGATAGACCGGCAGCTCGATGCCCAAGGGGCGCGTGAGCAGCGCCGCTGTAGCTGCCCAGCGCGACCACGAACGCGTCGCCCGCGATCGTCTCCTCGCCCCCCGGGCCCGCGACTCACCACGCCGCGTCACGCCCTTGTCGCGTCGCGCGCAGGCCGCGGATCTCGCGGCCGCAGAGGAAGCTGCGCGCCCTTCGCCTGGGCGAGCCTCGCGAGCGCGGCCGTGAACAGGTAGCGCGTCGCCCGACTCGTCCGAGGGCGTGTAGGTGGCGCCGACGATGCCGCGCCGCGCGCCGGCGCGAGCGCGGGCTCGATGGCGCACGCGCCTCCTCGACGCGTGCGCTCGACGCGGTCGAGGCCGAGGCGGCGCATGGACGGCGCGTGGCCTCGCGGGCGGCCTCGAGCTCGGCGCGCGTCGGTGTAGTAGTGCAGGATGCCGCGCGTCGGACTCGTCGTACGCGATGCCCGTCGCGCGCGCGCAGCTCGCCGCAGCGCCGTGCGCGAGTAGAAGGCCATCGCGAGGATCTGCGCGATGTTGCTCGCGCGTGCGCCACGCGAGTGCACTCGAGGAGGAAGCGAAGCGCCCCACGACCACTGCGACGGGATCCATGCGCAGGCGGAAGAGCAGCGGCGCGTCCTCGCGCGAGAGCCAGCGCAGCATCCTTGAGGGGCGCGCCGGGGTTGGCCCACGGCTCGGCGTGGCACGACGGAGACCTGGCCGCCGTTGGCGAAGGAGGTCTCGAGGCCGGGCCCTTCGCGGCGATCGACGACCGCGACCTCGTGGCCGCGCCTGCGCGAGGTACCAGGCGCTCGCGGTGCCGATCACGCCGGCGCCCAGCACGATGACTTTCATGGCGGTCTTTTCGGGAGCCCGGAAACGGGCAAGGGGAGAAGCGCCGTCCTGCCCGCGCTTCTCCCCTTGCCCGCTTCTCCTCCCGGAGTTGGCGCGGACTATAGGGAAATGCCCTAGACTTGTCAACGAATGAAGACCCGACTTTTCGCCGATCTCGTCTCCTTCGCGCGCGCCGCGTGCACGCACGCCTCGCACCTGGACCGCGAGGTCCCGCTCCTGCCCTTCTACGTGCGCGAGCAGCCGGTCGGCTGGCTGCGGCCCTCCTTCGCCGACCTGCTCCGGCGCTGGCCGCACCACTTCGAGGTCACGGCCTCGTTCGCCACGCTGCGCGCGAGCCCGGACACCGTTCACGGCCGCACCGCCGCCATGGCCGAGGTGACCGCCGCCCTCGAAAGGGAGGGCGTGATCCGCGGCTGGCGCGACGAGATGGTGAGCGTGACGAACCACTACGCCGCGCCCGAGCTGCTGCGCGTCGAGCGCGCCGCGACCCGCCACTTCGGCATGATGGCCTACGGGGCGCACCTGAACGGCTTCACGCGCCGCCGCGGCGAGCCCTTCCTGTGGATCGCCCGGCGCGCCGCCTCCAAGAGCGTGGACCCCGACCGCCTCGACAACCTCGTGGGCGGGCGCATCGCCTGCGGCTACACGGTGGACGAGACCATCCGCAAGGAGGCGTGGGAGGAGGCCGGCATCCCGCCCGCGCTCCTGAAGGGGCTCGCCTGCGCCGGCGCCGTGCGCGTGGAGTATTCCGTGCCCGAGGGCCTGCACCGCGAGGTGATCTTCACGCACGACCTCTGGCTCCCCGAGGACTTCCGCCCGCAGAACCAGGACGGCGAGGTGGCGCGGCTCTACTGCCTGTCGATCCCGGAGACGATCGAGGCGATCCTCGCCGGCGAGTTCACGCTCGACGCGGGCGCGGTCACCGTGGACGCGCTCCTGCGCAACGCGGTGCTCGCCCCCGAGGACCCGCTGTACCTCGACCTGCTTCGCCTGCTCAGGGCATGAGCGCGGCCGCCCCCGGAGCTCGTCGAGGACGAGCTCGAGCTCATCCGGCGCCTGCTGCCGCTCGCCGGCGCGCGCGTGGCCGACATCGGCTGCGGCGCGGCGCAGCTGTCGCGCAGGCTCCTCGAGGGCGGCCTCGCGCGCTCCGTGGCGGCGCTCGAGGTGGACCGGGCGCAGCACGCGAAGAACCTCGCCGCGCCGGCCGTCCCGGGACTCGAGTTCATCCTCGCGGGCGCCGACGCGATCCCCCTGCCGGAGGCGAGCGTCGACGTGGCGCTCATGCTCAAGTCGCTGCACCACGTGCCGCGGCGGCGCGCATGGACGCCGCCCTCGCGGAGATCGCGCGCGTGCTCGTGCCGGGCGGCTGGCTCTACGTCTCCGAGCCCGTCTTCGCCGGCCCGTTCAACGAGCTGATGCGCCTCTTCCACGACGAGCAGGCGGTGCGCGCCGCGGCGCTCGCGGCCCTCGCCCGGGCGCACGGCGCGCGGGGTGCTGGAGCCGGCTTCGACGACGTCGCGCGGCTGGTGAACGTGACGACACCGGGTAGCGACTTCGGCAGCTGACGCAGCGGTCCAGCGCCGGGCCCGGCGGCGCGCGCCTGAAGGCGCCGCATGACCGGGCTCGCCCTGGCTCTCGTCCTCGCCTCCGCGCTCGTGCACGCGAGCTGGAACTTCCTGCTGAAGAAGAGCGGCGGGGGGCCGGGCCTCATCACCGCCGCCTGCCTGCTGTCGCTCGCGGCCTACGCGCCCGTGGTGGCGGGCGCGGCCTGGTTCCAGGGCTACGCCTTCCAGCCCGTGCACCTGGCGCTGATGCTCATGAGCGGCCTCGTGCACACCGCCTACTTCCTGCTCCTCGACCGCGCCTACCGCAGCGGCGGCGACCTCTCCATCGTGTACCCGCTGGCCCGCGCCACCGGGCCGCTCCTCACGATCGGGGTGGCCGTCCTCCTCCTGGGCGAGCGGCCCGGCCCCACGGCGCTCGCCGGGGCGATGCTGGTGGTGGCCTCCGCGCTCCTGCTCACGGGCAACCCCTTCGCCTGGCACAAGTCCGAGGCCCGCCAGGCGGTCGGCTTCGCCCTCCTCACGGGCTTCACGATCTCGGTGTACACGATCACGGACAAGGCGAGCGTGGCCGCCTGGCTCATCCCGCCGCTCGTCTACGACTGGGGCTGCAACTTCTTCCGCTCGCTCGTGCTCGTGCCCTTCACCCAGCGGCGCTGGCCCGGCTCGATCGGCAAGGCCTGGCGCGAGCGCCGCGGCACCGTCGTCGCCATCGCGCTCCTGTCGCCCCTTTCCTACATCCTCGTGCTCACCGCCATGGTCTTCACCCCGGTGAGCCTGGTGGCTCCCGCCCGCGAGGTCTCGATCCTCTTCGCCGCGCTCATGGGCGCGCACTTCCTCAAGGAGGGCGACCTCGCCCGGCGCCTGGTGGCGGCCGTGGGCATGGCCCTCGGGGTGGCCGGCCTGTCCGCCGGGTGAGCGCCCCCCGGCAGTTATAATCCCCGCATCCCCTTCGGCCCCGCCGGCGCCCCCGTGCCCTCCCCGACCTCCACCAGCCCAGCCTGGCATGACCTCGAGGCGCACCGCGACGAGATCGCGGCGCTGCGCGTGGACGAGCTCTTCGCCGCCGACCCTTCCCGCGGGCCCGCGTTCACCTTCGCCTGCGCCGGCCTCGCCGTGGACTTCTCCAAGCAGCGGATGACGGCCCGCACCCTCGAGCTGCTCGCGGCCCTCGCGAGGGAGCGCGACTTCGCCGGCGCGGTCGCCCGGCTCTTCGCGGGCGAGCACGTCAACAACACCGAGGACCGCCCGGCGCTGCACATGGCGCTGCGCGGCGACGAGCGCATCGAATCCGGCGGCGAGGACGTGCGCGCCCAGGTGCGGCGCTGCCGCGAGCGCATGCGCGTCTTCGCGGCGGCGGTGCGCGACGGGTCGTGGAAGGGCGCGACCGGCGAGCCCGTGCGGCACGTGCTCTCGCTGGGCATCGGCGGCTCCTACCTCGGCCCGCGCCTCGCCGTGGAGGCCCTCGCCGCGGCGGCCGACGGCCCGCAGGTGCGCTTCGTGGCCAACGTCGACCCGGCGGCGCTCGACGACGCCCTGGCGGGCCTGGATCCCGCCTCCACGCTGGTGGTCGTGGCCTCCAAGACCTTCACCACGCAGGAGACGATGGCCAACGCGGCCGCGGCCCGGCGCTGGATCGTCGCCGCCCTGGGCGAGGCCGCCGTCGCCAGGCACGTCGTCGCCGCCACCGCGAACGTGGCCGAGGCCGGGCGCTTCGGCATCCCGGAATGCAACGTCTTCCCCTTCGGCGACTGGGTGGGCGGGCGCTTCTCGGTGTGGTCGAGCGTGGGCCTGCCGATCGCCACTCGCCCTGGGCATGCCGGCCTTCGAGCGCTTCCTCGCCGGCGCGCACGCCGTGGACCTCGAGTTCCGCTCCGCGCCGCCGGAGCGGAACGTCCCGTTCCTGCTGGCGGCCACGGGCGTGTGGAACCGCGACTTCCTCGGCATCCCCGTGCACGTGGTGCTGCCCTACGCCCAGCGCATGGCGAGCCTGCCCGGCTACCTGCAGCAACTGGAGATGGAGTCGAACGGCAAGCGCGTGGACGCCGGCGGCAAGCCCGTGCCGGTGCCCACCTGCCCCGCCCTCTTCGGCGAGGCGGGCACGCTGGGGCAGCACGCCTTCTACCAGTGGCTGCACCAGGGCACCGACGAGGCCTCCTGCGACTTCATCGTCGTCGCGCGCCCCATGGGCTCGCGCGCGCCCGAGCACGCGGTGCTCCTCGCCAACGCGCTCGCCCAGTCCGAGGCCCTCATGACGGGGCGCGCCACGGGCAACCCGCACCGCGATTGCCCCGGCAACCGCCCCAGCACCACCATCGTCCTCGCGAACCTGGAGCCCGCGTCCCTGGGCGCCCTCGTGGCCCTCTACGAGCACAAGGTCTACGCGCAGGCGGTGATCTGGGGCGTGAACCCCTTCGACCAGTTCGGCGTCGAGCTCGGCAAGGCGATCGCCGGGCGCATCCTCCCGGGCTTCGCCGAGGGCGGCGCGGCGCCGCTGCACCCGGCCACCCGCCACCTGCTGGGCATCGTGCGCAGGGCCGCCGAGGGCGGCCCGGCCCGCTGAGGCGAACCGCCACCATGTCCACCGAGGATTTCAAGCGGATCGTCGAGACGCTGCGCATCGCGGTGGCGATCGCGGACCCGAAGGGCGTGGTCGCGTTCGCCAACCCCTCCTTCGTGCAGCTCGCGGGCGACCCGGAGCGCGGCGTCCCGGGCCAGGCGCTGCCGGCCTTCTTCCACAAGGACGACGCCCGGCGCGTGCAGCAGAACGTGGCGCGCATCGCCGAGGGCAAGACGGCCTCCGCCCTCATCGACGCGCGCGTGGCCTCGACCGGCGACTGGGTCCAGCTCTCCCTGCAGCCGGCGCTCGACGCGCGCGAGAAGCCCGCCGGCATCGTGGCGGTGCTGCACGACATCGCCGGGCAGCGCGAGACCGAGAACGCCCTGAACCTCACGAGCACCCGCCTCATGGCGCTGGTGGAAGCCTCCCCCAACGCCGCGCTCATCGAGAACGCCGACGGCGACGTGGAGCTCGTGAACGAGGCCTTCTGCCGCCTGCTCGGCCTGGAGAGCGCGCCGCAGTCCCTGCTGGGGCTGCCGGCCGTCGAGGTCATCGGGCGCTCGAAGGCGGTCGACGCCAAGGCCCTCGCGCGCGCGCACAGGAAGCCCGACGCGACCACGAGCCTCGCGCTCGAGCGCCCCGACGGCCCGCCCGCCACGCTCGAGCGCCAGCGCCTGCTCGTGGACGAGGAGCCGGCCGGCGCGCTGTGGTCCTCGCACACGGCCTCGGGCGAGGCGCCCTCCGAGCCCGACCGCGGCGCCTCGGAGATCGCGCTCATCGAGAAGATCGGCGCGGAGCTCTCGGTGGCGCTCGAGGGCCTCTCGGCGATCTCGATCCGCGCCCAGCAGATGGAGTTCGACCCCGCCCTCGTCGAGCACTTCCAGCGCATCCGCGCCTCCACCGAGACGGCGCTGGTGGCGATCGGCGACCTCGTGGACTTCTCCAAGGTCGAGGGCGGCATCGAGCTCTCGGCAGCCGACTTCAGCCTGCGCGGGGCCGTGGCCGACCTCGTGAAGCGCGTGCTGCACGGCGTGGAGGAAAGCGGCGGCCGCCTGCGCGTGAAGGTCGAGCAGGACGTGCCCGACTACCTCGAGGGCGACGTCGCGCGCCTGCAGCTGCTCCTGCGCAACCTCCTGGAGAGCGCCTACTCCGCCTTCCCCGGCGCCGACGTCCTGCTCTCCATCTCCCCGGAATACACGACCGAGACCGGCATCCACCTCTCCTTCGAGGTCGCGGCGGAGGTCCCGGAGAAGGCCGCGCCGCGTTCGTCGGGAGACGGCGGCATGGGAGTGGCGGTCGCGCGCTTCATGGTGACCGCCATGGGCGGCAAGCTCGAGGTGGGCGCGCGGCCCCCGGACCCGCTCTACGCGTTCACCATCGAGTTCCCCGTGCGCGAGGCGCCGCAACCGCCGCGGCGCGCCACCTTCGTCTCTCTCGTGGGCATGCCGGTGCTGGTGGTGAGCGCGGACCCGGCCCAGCGCCACGAGCTCTCCACCCTGCTGCGCGGCTGGCGCATGACGCCCATGGAGGCCGACAACGCGGCCATGGCCATCGCGCTGCTGGAGCGCATGCACGAGGAGGGCGAGCCCCGTGCCGCTCATGCTGGTGTCGAACCGCATGGCAGGTGCAGGACGGCTTCCTCCTCGCCTTCCGGGTGAAGAACCACCCGACGCTCGCCCCCACGCTGGTGATGATGCTCGCCACCGAGGGCCGGCCCGGCGACGCCATCGCCTGCCGCGAGAACGGCATCGCCGCCTACCTGCGCTACCCGCTCCTGGACAAGCAGCTCAACGACGCCATCGTGGCCGTCACCGGCGCCTCGGTGGACGCCGACGAGACCCCCACGCTCGTCACCCGCCACTCGCTGCGCGAGCAGAGGAAGGGCGCGACCATCCTCCTCGTCGACCCGCACCGCGACAGCCACATGCTGGCGGCCCACATCCTGAGGAAGCGCGACTCGAGCCTCGTGGTGGCCGCCGACCTCGCCGAGGCCGTGGCCTCCCTGGACCAGGACGTCTACGACCTGGTGTTCGTGGAAGCCTCGCTCGAGGGGCTGGACGGCCCCGACGCGGCCGCCATCCTGCGCAGCCACATCAAGCGCGACCCCCACGCCACGAAGATCTACGCCACCAGCATCGACCACTCGCCGGCCTTCCGCGAGGCGAAGATCGCCGAGGGCTTCGACGGGACGCTCGCCAAGCCCTTCCGGCGCGACAACCTCCTCGCGATCCTGCAGGCGATCGGCAAGCTCCCCGACGAGCAGGGGTGACCCTCAGCGCGCCTCGAGCAGCGCCTGCGCCAGCTCGGCGAATCCCGCGGACCCCGCCGACGGCGTCACGTAGCGCGGCAGGCTCGTCATGAGGTCGGCCATGTCGCGCACGTTCGCCACGCCGACCGCGTTGGGGAAGAAGGCGAACATCGGCTGGTCGTTGGGCGAGTCCCCCGCGAAGACGAAGCCGCTCCTTGTCGCGGTCCAGGTCCACGCCGAAGTCCTCGCGCGAGCGCCAGGCGCGTGGTCGAGAGCTTGTCGTAGCCGCCGAACCAGCCGTTCACGTGGATCGAGCTCACCTTGGCGGTGAGGCCCTCGGCCTGCATGATCGCGACGATCCGCGCCACCTCCTCCCGCCCCAGGCGCGGCACGTCCTCGCAGAAGTCGATGGCGAGGTCGGCCTCCCGGTAGGGCTGGTCCGAGGCGATGCCGCAGCCGGGAACTTCCGCCAGGATCCGCGCCGCGATCGCGTCCATGCGCTGCGCCCGGCGCTGCCGCTCCGGCTCGCCCGATCACGTAGCGCTTCACGAGCTTGCCCGCGGCCGCGTCGTGGCGGAACCAGAACGCGCCGTTCTCGCCCACCACCGCGTCCACGGGCCACATGCGCGCGATGTGGTCGCACCACCCCGCCGGGCGGCCCGTCACCGGGATGACCAGGAGCCCGGCCTCGCGCAGGCGCTCGAGGGCCGAGTACGCCACCGCGTGCAGCCGCCCGTGGGTCGTGAGCGTGTCGTCGATGTCGGCGAGGACGCCGCGGACCGCGCGGCGCGCTTCGAGGGGGAATTCGGCGAGTGGCTTCATGGTGGCAGACCCGGTGTCGAAGCGAGTCGGCGCGTGATCACTCCGACGTAGCAGGGGTTGGATGGGCTGGGTCTTTTCTTCGCTTTTGGGCCGACTCAAGTCGCATCCGGCGTCGATGCCCAGCCTATGTCGAGGTGCTCCGGCGTCGAAGCCAACGGCAAGTTCACTCGGCCCAAAAGCGAAAAAAAGACCCAGCCCATCCAGCCCCGATCCCCCGTCCGCCTTCGATCGGCGGCTCGGGCGGCTAGCGCCGCGCTACGCCGGCTTGCGCGACTGAGGTAGTCCTCGACGGCCTGCCTCTGGGCGGCGTCCATGTGCAGGCCGCACTTGGTGCGGCGCCAGAGGATGTCCTCGGCCGTCTCGGCCCACTCGTCCGCGATGAAGCTCTCGATCTCGCGCTCGGTGAGGCCGGCGCCGAAGTTGCGGCCGAGCTGCTCGGGCTTCTGGATGTCGCCCAGGAGCAGGGGCGCGCGGCTGCCGTGCCGGCGCACGACGCCGTCGAGCAGGTCGCGCGGGAAGCCCTTGTAGCGGTCGAACATCTCGTCGCGGAACGCGTTGTAGTTGGACATGTCGCCGCCGGGCAGGTGCGACTCCTTGGTCCACTTCGGGCCCAGGGGCGGCAGGAAGGGCGCGAGCTTGTCCAGCGCCGACTCGGCGAGGCAGCGGTAGGTGGTGAGCTTGCCGCCGTAGACCGAGAGCACGGGGGCCTTGCCGCCCTCCTCGTCCAGCTCGAAGGTGTAGTCGCGCGTGATGGAGGACGGGTCGGACTTGCCGTCGTCGTAGAGCGGGCGCACCCCGGCGAAGGTCCACACGACGTCGGCGCGCGAGATGGGCTTCGCCAGGAAGCGGTTGGCCGCCTCGATGAGGTAGTCCGTCTCCTTGTCCGTGATGTCGACCGCCTCCTCGGGCGTGTCCACCGGGACGTCGGTCGTGCCGATGAGGCTCCACCGGCCCTCGAAGGGGATCACGAAGATCACCCGCTTGTCGGTGTTCTGCAGGATGCAGGCGTGGCCCAGCGAGTGCACCTTGGGGACGACGATGTGGCTGCCCTTCACGAGGCGCACCTTGGCGCCCGTGGCCGCGTGGGGAACGCCCTCGAGCACGCTGGAGACCCACGGGCCCGCGACGTTCGCGATGGCCGTGGCGGTGACGGTGCTGCGCCCGCCCGTGCGCATGTCCTGGAGCTCGGCCTTCCAGACGCCGTTCTCGCGCCGCCCGCCCATGAACTTCGTGCGCGTGAGCACCTTCGCGCCCTTGTCCCTCGCCGCCATGGCGGTGAGGATCGTGAGGCGCGCGTCGTCGACCCGGCAGTCGGAATAGACGATGCCGGAGCGGATCTCGGGCTTCAGGCCGGCGCTGTACTCGACGTGGGGGAACTTGACGGTGTGGGAGCCGGGCAGGGACACGCGCTTGCCCAGGTGGTCGTACATCCACAGGCCGATGCGGATCATCCACACGGGGCGCATCGTGCGGTCGTGCGGGAGGACGAAGCCCATGGGGCGCACGATGTGCGGGGCCGCGTTGAGGAGCACTTCGCGCTCCTCGAGGGCCTCGCGCACGAGGCGGAACTCGTAGTACTCGAGGTAGCGCAGCCCGCCGTGGATCAGCTTGGAGCTCCACCCGCTGGTGGCGGAGGCGAGGTCCGCCATCTCCACCTCCAGCACCTTGAGGCCGCGGCCTGCCGCATCGCGCGCGATGCCCGCTCCGTTGATGCCACCGCCGATGACGAGGAGGTCGTAGTCCGCCGCTCTTGCCGACTGGGACGACATTGTTATTTTTCCTTTCCCCCGGGTTCGCCGGGATACCCTCTACTTTACCTTGCCCGGCCGAACCGGGCCCACCACAAAAGGCCAATGATGGTCTTGGTGTCGCTCACGAGCCCCTCCCGCACCCACTCCAGGGCGTCCTCGATCCGGGCCGGAAAGACCTCCAGGTGCTCGCCGGGATCCAGGCAGGCGCCCACGTGCGCGAGGCCCCTCGCCCCCCAGAGCTCGATCACCTCGTCGGAGTAGCCCACGCACGGGTGCAGGGTCGCGATCTGCCACCATTCGGCCGCCTCGTAGCCGCACTCCTCCACGAGCTCGCGCCGGGCCGTCTCCAGGTGGGGCTCGCCGGGCTCGAGCTTGCCGGCCGGCAGCTCGACGAAGTGGCGCCTGAGCGGGTAGCGGTACTGGCGCTCGAGCAGGATCGTCTCGTCGTCGAGGAAGGCCATCATGACCACGGCGCCCGGGTGCTCCAGGTACTCCCGCCAGGCCGGGGCGCCGTCGGGCAGGCGCACCTTGTCGTGCCGCAGCCGCAGGAACCCGCCCTCGTAGGCGAGCTCCGAGGCCAGGGTCGACTCGGTGAAGTCGCCTGAGGGTTCCGGCAGCGGGCGCTTCACGGCCGGGCCCTAGAGGCTCGCGGTGATCGCGCGCGCGCACAGGTCCATCAGGGGCGCCGGGACGATGCCCAGCCCCAGCACCGCGAGCGCGTTCACCGACAGGAGGACCCGCATGTCCGCGCGCCCGGCGATCGTGATCTCCCCCGCGGGCTCGTCCATGTACATGAGCTTCACCAGGCGCAGGTAGTAGAAGGCGCCCACCACGCTCATCAGGACGGCGAAGACGACGAGCCAGGCGAACCCGGACTCCCAGGCCGCCTGCAGCACCGCGAGCTTGGCGAGGAAGCCGACGGCCGGCGGGATCCCGGCGAGCGAGAACGCGATGACCAGCATGACGAACGCGAACCAGCGCGAGCGGCGGTTCAGGCCCTTGAAGTCCTCGAGCTCCTCCGCCTCGAAGCCGGCGCGCGAGAGCAGCAGGATCATCCCGAAGGCGCCCAGCGTCATGAGGACGTAGGTGAGCACGTAGAACATCGCCGAGCTGTAGCCGTTGTCGGTGCCCGCGAGGATCCCCAGCAGCAGGAAGCCCATGTGCGAGATCGTCGAGTAGGCGAGCATGCGCTTCAGGTTCGTCTGCGCGATGGCCACCAGGTTTCCCAGGCCGATGGAGGCCGCGGCGAGGATCGCGAGCATCATCTGCCAGTCGGCGCCCATGCCGCCCAGCGCCTGCGCGAGGAGCCGCATGACGAAGGCGAAGGCGGCGATCTTGGGGGCGGCGCCGATGAAGAGCGTGGTGGGCGTGGCCGCGCCGTGGTAGACGTCGGGGATCCACATGTGGAAGGGCACCGCGCCCAGCTTGAAGGCGATCCCGGCCACCACGAACACCAGCCCGAAGACCGCGAGCGACTGGCTCGCGTACGGGGTGCCCAGGGCGGAGGCCACGCGGGCGATGTCGAGCGAGCCCGTCGCGCCGTAGAGCATGGACATGCCGTACAGGAGCATCCCGGAGGCGAGCGCGCCCAGCACGAAGTACTTCATGGCCGCCTCGGTGGCGCGCACCGAGTCGCGCTGCAGGGCCACCATCGCGTAGAGCGAGAGCGCCAGGAGCTCGAGGCCCAGGTAGAGCGTGAGGAAGTGGTGGGCCGAGATCATCACCATCATCCCCAGCGTGGCGAAGAGCGCCAGGCAGAGGAACTCCCCGCGCAGCATCTCGCGCGCCTGGAGGTACAGGCGGCTGTAGACGAGCGTGACCGCGACGGCGAGCAGGACCGCCACCTTGAGGACCTGCGACATGGGGTCCGACACGAACATCGCCTGGAAGGTGACGGCCGAGGGCGTGCCGATGGTCGTCCCGGCGAGCGTCGCGGTGCCCAGGAGGGAGGCGATGGCGAGCCAGTAGGTCACGTGCTTCTCGCGCTCCGGCACGAAGAGGTCGATGACGAGCAGGAGCGAGGCGAACGCGAGGAGCGCGATCTCGGGGATCGCGGGGGCGAGCGTGGCGAGCGAGAAGGTGGCCGTGTTCATGAGAGCTTCGAGGTGGCCACGTGCTTCAGGAGCTCATGGATGGTGGGGTTCATCACGTCCGCGAAGGGCTTCGGGTAGATGCCCATCGCGAGCACGCAGGCCGCCAGGAGCGCGAGGAACACGAGCTCGCGCCCGTTCACGTCCTTAAGCGCCGCGACGCCGGCGTTGGCGACCTCGCCGTACAGCACGCGCTTCACCATCCACAGGGTGTAGGCCGCGCCGAAGATCAGGGTGGTCGCCGCGAGGAACGCGTACCAGAAGTTCACCTTCACCGCCCCCATGATCACGAAGAACTCGCCCACGAAGCCGCTCGTGGCCGGCAGGCCCGAGTTCGCCATGGCGAAGAGCACGAAGAAGGCGGCGAAGACGGGCATGGTGTTGGCCACCCCGCCGTAGTCCGCGATTTGCCGGGAGTGCACGCGGTCGTAGAGCACGCCCACGCACAGGAACATCGCCGCCGAGATGAAGCCGTGCGAGACCATCTGCACGAGGCCGCCCAGCACGCCCTCGGCGTTGAACAGGAAGAAGCCCAGGGTCACGAACCCCATGTGCGAGATGGACGAGTAGGCGATGAGCTTCTTCATGTCGGACTGCACCAGCGCCACCAGCCCGATGTAGACCACGGCCACGAGCGAGAGCGCGATCATGAAGCCCGCGAGCGCGTGGGAGGCGTCCGGGGCGATGGGCATGTTGAAGCGCAGGAACCCGTAGGCGCCGATCTTGAGGGTGATGGCCGCGAGGATCACCGAGCCCCCGGTGGGCGCCTCCACGTGCGCGTCCGGGAGCCACGTGTGCACGGGCCACATGGGCACCTTCACCGCGAAGGACATGAACATCGCGAGGAAGATCAGCTTCTGGGCCGTGTCGCCCAGCGGCAGCTTGTGGTAGTCGAGGATCTCGAAGCTGCCGTTGGTCTGGTGGTAGAGGTAGATGAAGGCCGCGAGCATCAGCAGCGACCCGAGCAGCGTGTAGAGGAAGAACTTGACCGCCGCGTACACCCGGTTCGGCCCGCCCCACACCCCGATGATGAGGAACATCGGGATGAGCATGGCCTCGAAGAAGACGTAGAAGACGATCGCGTCCAGGGCGGCGAAGGTGCCGTTGATGAGCCCGGACATGATGAGGAAGGCCGCGAGGTACTGGCCCACCTTCTCGGTGACCGCCTCCCAGTGCGCGATCACGACGAGCACCGTCATGAAGCTGTTGAGGAGGATGAGCGGCATGGAGATGCCGTCCACCCCGAGGTGGTAGTTCACGTTGAAGAGCGGGATCCAGGGATGGATCTCCTCGAACTGCATGGCCCCGCCGGCGGCCGCGCTGAAGCCCGTCCACAGGGGGATGCCCGCGAGGAAGCCGAGCACGGAGCCCGCGAGCGCCGTCCAGCGGGCGGGCCCGGGGTTGCGCTCCGAGGCGGTGGCGAGCACGGCCACGCCGAAGGCGATGGGCAGCCAGGTGACGAGCGAGAGGATGGGGAAGCCTTGGGGCATGGGGTTTGCGCTCAGATCCTCGAGTTCCAGAGCCAGAGCGTGAGGAGCGCGAACACGCCGAAGATCATCGTGAACGCGTAGTGGTAGACGTAGCCCGTCTGCACCCGGCGCGCGAGCGCCGCGAACCAGCCGATGAGCCTCGCGGTGCCGTTCACCATGATCCCGTCGATGAGCGTGCGGTCGCCCCACTTCGCGAGGCCCTCGCCCAGGCCCCTCGCGCCGCCGGCGAAGAACCAGTCGTTGAAGTCGTCGAAGCCGTACTTGCGCTCGAGGATCGTGGCGAGCACGCCGGACTTCGCCTTGATCACGGCCGGCAGGTCCGGGCGCACGAGGTACAGGTAGCCCGCGAGCCCCGCGCCGCCGGCCGCGAGCCAGAACGGCAGCGTGCCGAAGGCGTGCAGGACCATGGCGCCGGCGCCGTGGAAGTGCTTCGCCATCTCGGCCATCGTCTGCGTGGGCGCGATCGCCTGGCCGAACCAGCCGCCGTAGAGCATGGGCCCGATGGCCCACCAGCCGATCGCGACCGACGGGACGGCGAGCAGCACGAGCGGCACGGTCACGACCCAGGGCGACTCGTGCGGGGTGCCGTGGAAATCCTCGTGCCCCGGCTCCTCCTCGTCGCCGCCGTGGCCCTCGCCGTGGCCGTGGGCGTCCCGGAACCGCTCCTTGCCGTGGAAGGCGAAGAAGACGAGGCGGAAGGAGTAGAACGCGCCCACGAACACGCCCGCGAGCGCCAGGGCGTACGCGAACCCCGCGCCGGGCGTCTGCGACAGGTGCAGCGCCTCGATGATGGAATCCTTGGAGAAGAACCCGGCGAAGGGCGGCAGGCCCGCGTTGGCGAGCGCGCCGATGAGGACGGTCGCGTAGGTGACGGGCAGGTACCTGCGCAGCCCGCCCATCCTGCGCATGTCCTGCTCGTGGTGCAGCGCGATGATGACCGAGCCCGCGCCCAGGAAGAGCACGGCCTTGAAGAAGGCGTGCGTCATGAGGTGGAAGATCGCCACCGGGTAGGCCGCGGCCCCCAGCGCCATCGTCATGTAGCCCAGCTGCGAGAGCGTCGAGTAGGCGACCACGCGCTTGATGTCGACCTGGACGATCGCCACGAGCGCCATGAAGAAGGCGGTGATGGCCCCGATCACGATCACGAAGGAGAGCGCCGCCTGCGACAGCTCGAAGAGCGGCGACATGCGCGCCACCATGAAGATCCCCGCCGTCACCATCGTGGCGGCGTGGATGAGCGCGGAAATGGGCGTGGGGCCTTCCATGGAATCGGGCAGCCACACGTGCAGCGGGAACTGCGCGCTCTTGCCCATGGCGCCGACGAAGAGCCCGATGCAGATGATCGTGCCCAGCGCCCAGGACTGCCCCGGGACGAGCTCGATGCCGATGTGGGCGAGCGAGGGCGCCTTCACGAAGACCTCGGCGTAGTCGAGCGTGCCGAAGTAGGCGAAGACGAAGCCTATGCCCAGCAGGAACCCGAAGTCGCCCACCCGGTTCACGAGGAAGGCCTTGAGGTTCGCGTAGATGGCCGTCGGGCGCTTGAACCAGAAGCCGATGAGCAGGTACGAGACCAGGCCCACCGCCTCCCAGCCGAAGAAGAGCTGCAGGAAGTTGTCCGCCATCACCAGCATCAGCATCGAGAAGGTGAAGAGCGAGATGTAGGCGAAGAAGCGCTGGTAGCCCGGGTCGTCCGCCATGTAGCCGATGGTGTAGACGTGCACCATGAGCGACACGAAGGTGACCACCACCATCATCACGGCGGTGAGGCGGTCGACCAGGAAGCCCACGTGCAGGCTCCACCCCTGCCCGGCGAGCCAGGTGTAGAGGGGCCCGGAGAACGAGTTTCCCGCCGCGACCTGGCTGAGGAGCAGGAGGGAGGCCGCGAGCGAGACCGCGACGGAGGCGATCGTCACCGTGTGCGCGAAGGCGCGCCCGAGCTTCCAGCCGAGGAGGCCCGCGAGCAGCCGCCCCCACGAGCGGGGAGAAGGCGGCGATGGTGGCGATCGTCATCAGCTCCATCGGCGCCTCATCCCTTGAGCGAGCCCAGGTCGTCGACGTTGATCGACCTGAGGTTGCGGAAGAGCGTCACGAGGATCGCCAGGCCGATGGCCGATTCCGCCGCGGCCACGGTGAGGATGAAGAACACGAACACCTGCCCGGCCGGGTCGGCCAGGAAGTGCGAGAAGGCGACGAAGTTCATGTTCACGGCGAGGAGCATGAGCTCGATGGCCATGAGGATCACGATGAGGTTCTTCCGGTTCAGGAAGATGCCCGCCACCGCGATGGCGAAGAGGACGGCGCCGAGGACGAGGTAGTGATTGAGCGGGATCATTCGGCCTTCCCTTCCGCGGCCCGGCCCGCGGCCCGCGGGCGCGTCCTTCACGATCTTCAGGCGCCCGGCCTTGGTCGCCGCGAGCTGCACCGCGGGATCCTGGTAGCGCGTCTCCTTGCGCCGGCGCAGGGTGAGCGCGATGGCCGCCACGATCGCCACCAGCAGCACGACGGCCGCCAGCTCGAACGGGAAGACGTAGTCGGTGTAGAGCAGGCGCCCGAGCTCCTTGGTGTTGGAATGCCCCGCGGCCGGGGCGCCCGGGCGAAGGCGCCGCCTGCAGGCCGAACTCGCGCGCGCCCACCACGAGCGCCATCTCGAGGGCCATGAGAAGGCCCACGCCGCCGGCGAGCGGCAGGTAGCGCCACATCCCCTCGCGCAGCTTGTCGAAGTTGATGTCCAGCATCATCACCACGAAGAGGAAGAGCACCATCACCGCGCCCACGTAGACGAGGACGAGGGTGACGGCCAGGAACTCCGCGTACAGCAGCAGCCAGAGGGCGGCCGCGGTGAAGAACGCGAGCACGAGCCACAGCGCCGCGTGCACCGGGTTGCGGGCGGTGATGACGCGCAGCGCCGCGAGGATCAGGATCGCGGCGCACACGTAGAAGGCGGCGAGGGGGAGGTTCACGTCAGCGGTACCTCGCGTCCTCGGCGCGGTCGGCGGCGATCTGCGCCTCGTACCGGTCGCCGATGGCCAGCAGCACGGGCTTGGTGTAGTAGAGGTCCCCGCGCGCCTCGCCGTGGTACTCGAGGATGCGCGTCTCGACGATGGAGTCCACGGGGCAGCTCTCCTCGCAGAATCCGCAGAAGATGCACTTGGCGAGGTCGATGTCGTAGCGGGTGGTCCGCCGCGTGCCGTCCTGGCGCTCTTCGCTCTCGATGGTGATCGCCAGGGCCGGGCACACGGCCTCGCACAGCTTGCAGGCGATGCAGCGCTCCTCCCCGTTGGGGTAGCGGCGCAGGGCGTGCAGCCCCCGGAAGCGCGGGCCCTGCGGCGTCTTTTCCTCGGGGAAGAGGACGGTGACCTTGCGCGCGAAGAGGAAGCGGCCGGTGAGGGCGAGGCCCTTCAGCAGCTCCGTGAGCATGAGGCTCGAGACGATCTCCCTGGCGCGGTTCCACATGGCCGTCATTTCCCGAACCAGAGGGAGAAGGGCGCGATGTCGCGCACGGGCTCGAGCATCATCACGCCCGTCACCACGATCCACACGAGCGTCACGGGGATGAACACCTTCCAGCCCAGGCGCATGATCTGGTCGTAGCGGTAGCGCGGGAAGGAGGCGCGCACCCACAGGAACAGGAACATGAAGAAGGCGATCTTCGCGAGCAGCCACCCGATGCCGGGCGCGCCGAGGATCCCCCAGGCCGCCGGGAACGGCGAGAGCCATCCGCCCAGGAACAGCAGGCTCGCGAGCGTCGAGACGAGGATCATGTTCGCGTACTCGGCGAGGAAGAAGACCGCGAAGGTCATCCCCGAGTACTCGACGTGGAAGCCCGCCACCAGCTCGCTCTCGCCCTCGGCCACGTCGAAGGGGTGGCGGTTGGTCTCCGCGAGCCCGGCGATGAAGTAGACGACGAACAGGGGCGCGAGCGGCAGCCAGAACCACTCCAGCAGCCCGAAGGCCCCGTCCTGGCGCATCACGATCTGCGTGAGGTTCAGGCTCTGCCCGGCCATGATCGCGCCCACGAGCGCGAAGCCCATGGCGATCTCGTAGGCCACCACCTGCGCCGCCGAGCGCATGGCGCCCAGGAACGCGTACTTGGAGTTCGACGCCCAGCCGGCGATGATGATCCCGTAGACGCCCATCGAGGTCATGGCGAGCACGACGAGGAGGCCGGCGTCGACGTTCGCGATCACCCAGCCGGGCGAGAAGGGCACGACGGCCCACACGGCCAGCGCCGGCGCCACCGCGATGATGGGCGCGAGGAAGAACAGGCCCCGGGAGGCGCCCGCCGGCACGATGCGCTCCTTCATGAGGAGCTTGATCGCGTCGGCGATGGGCTGCAGCACGCCCTTCCAGCCCACCCGGTTCGGGCCCTTGCGCACCTGGATCCAGCCGATCACCCAGCGCTCGACCAGCTGGTAGTAGAGGACGGTGAGCGAGCAGCGGCACGAGCACGGCCACGATGCCCGCCAGCGACTTGGCGAGCACCCAGGCGTGGGGGCCCCAGACCGGTCCGAACCAGCCCTGGAAGGCGCCCTGCACGGTGCCGAGCATTTCCGTCATGCGGCGGCCTCCGCGGCGGCCTTCTCGAGCCCGAGGGGGCCCTCGCCCAGCGCCACGGTCGCGGCGACGCCGCGCGCGACGCGCACGCACCCGTCGGGGAGCGCCGGGTCGATCGCCACCGCGAGCACGGCCTCGCCGCCGCCCTGGGTCAGGCGCACGCGCTCGCCGAGGGCGAGCTCCCGCCGCGATGGCGGTGGCGGCGTTCATGCGCGCCTTGCCGGCGGCCTTCGCGTCGGCGGTGGCCTGCAGGCTCGGCGCGCGGCGCACCTGCGGGTCGGTGCCGTAGACGGGCCATTCGGCCACGCGCTCCAGGCCCGTGCCGGGCGCGGGGATCGCGAAGGCGAACGGCGCGGCGTCGTTGGACAGGCCCGCATCCGCCCAGGCCTGGAGGTCCGGCGCGATCGCCGCGCGGACCTCGTCGATCGCTGTCGGCGCCGAAGCCCTCGAGCCCCAGCATCGAGCCCAGCATGCGCAGCACCTTCCACCCGGGGCGCGCGTCGCCCCGCGGCTTCACGACGGCGTGGAAGGACTGCACGCGCCCTTCCATGTTCACGAAGGTGCCCGCGGTCTCGGCCGAGGGCGCGATCGGCAGGATCACGTGCGCGTACTCCGGCGCCCAGCAGCGCCAGGCCGAGAGCGCGACCACGAACTCGGCCTTGCCGAGCGCGGCGATGGCCGCCGGGGCGAGCGCGGCGTCGCGCTCGGGCTCGAATCCGGCGACGATCCACGCCTTGGGCGGGTTCGCGATCATTGCGCGCGTGTCCAGGCCGCCGGCGAGCGGGTGCGCGCCCACGAGCTTGGCGCCCACGCTGTTGGCGTTCTGCGCGAGGATGCCCAGCTTCGCGCCGGCCAGGCGCGCGATCTCGCGCGCGATCGCCGCGAGCGCCGCGAATTCCGGATGCTGCTGCGCGTAGTTGCCCAGGAGCACGCTGGCGCGCTCGCGCCCGGCGAGGCTCTTCGCGATCGCCCGCGCCTCGTCCGTCGAAGCGATGTTCGCGGCGGCCTTCGCGACCTCGCCCTCCAGCGGCCTGCCGGTCGCCTCCGCCAGCGCCACCGCCACCGAGGCGAGCGCGGCCGCGAGCCCCGAGGGCCGCGCCACGAGCCGGCCGGCCACGGGCATGGCGAGGTCGTCCCCCGCCACGTGCACCACGCTGAGCGGCGAGGCCCTTCTTCGCCCCCTGGCGCAGCCGGTTGGCGAGGAGCGGGTGCTCCTTGCGGATCGTCGAGCCCACGAGGAGGACGGCCTGCTGGCCCCCGAGCTCGGCCACCGGCATCCCGAGCCAGGGCGCGCCGGCGAAGTGCGCCCGCGAATCCAGCGCGCGGAAGTGGTGGTCGATGTTGTCCGTGCCCAGGCCGCGCGCGAGCCGCGCGGCCAGGTGCAGCTCCTCGAGCGTGAGGGTGGGCGAGACCAGGGCCGCGAGCGACGACGGGCCGTGGGCCTGCGCCACCTTGCGCAGCCCCGCCACCACCGCCTCCAGCGCCTCGGGCCAGTCCACCTCGACCCAGGCGCCGTCCTTGCACACCATCGGGCGGGTGAGGCGGTCCTCGGTGTTGAGGCCCTCGTAGGCGAAGCGGTCGCGGTCCGAGAGCCAGCACTCGTTCACGGCCTCGTTCTCGAGCGGAACGACGCGCATCACGCGCTCGCCCTTCACCTGCATCACCAGGTTCGAGCCCAGGCCGTCGTGCGGCGAGACCGACCTGCGGCGCGAGAGCTCCCACGTGCGCGCCGAGTAGCGGAAGGGCTTGGAGGTGAGCGCGCCCACGGGGCACAGGTCGATCATGTTCCCGGAGAGCTCGGAATCGACGGTGCGCCCCACGAAGGAGAGGATCTCGGAGTGCTCGCCGCGCCCGGCCATGCCCAGCTCCATCACCCCGGCGATCTCCTGGCCGAAGCGCACGCAGCGCGTGCAGTGGATGCAGCGCGTCATGTCGGTGGAGATGAGCGGCCCCAGGTTCTTGTTCACCACCACGCGCTTTTCCTCCTCGTAGCGCGAGCAGGAGCCGCCGTAGCCCACGGCGAGGTCCTGCAGCTGGCACTCGCCGCCCTGGTCGCAGATGGGGCAGTCGAGCGGGTGGTTGATGAGCAGGAACTCCATGACGCCCTTCTGGGCGGCAATCGCGGGCGCGGACTGGGTCCACACCTTCATGCCCTCGGTGGCGGGCGTCGCGCAGGCCGGCAGCGGCTTGGGCGCCTTCTCCACCTGCACCAGGCACATGCGGCAGTTGGCGGCGATGGAGAGCTTGCGGTGCCAGCAGAAGTGCGGCACGAAGGTGCCGAGCTTCGTCGCGGCCTCCATCACCGTGGCGCCGTTTTCGACCTCCACGGGCTTGCCGTCGATTTCGAGCTTGATCGTCATGGGGTCAGTCCGCCGCCAGCTTGTGCGCGTCGGCGGACGCGCCGGAGTAGCCGCCGGGCGCGACGAGGCAGCGCTTGTGCTCGATGTGGTGCTCGAACTCGGCGCGGAACTGCTTCACGAAGGCGCGCACGGGCATCGCCGCGGCGTCCCCCAGCGCGCAGATGGTGCGGCCCTGGATGTTGTCCGCGAGGTTCAGGAGCAGGTCCAGGTCCTCGGGCCTGCCCTTGCCGTGCTCGATGCGGTGGATGATGCGGTAGAGCCAGCCGGTGCCCTCGCGGCAGGGCGTGCACTGCCCGCAGGACTCCTCGAAGTAGAAGTAGGCGAGGCGCTCGGCCGCCTTCACCATGCAGGTGTCCCTCGTCCATCACGATGACCGCGCCCGAGCCCAGGAAGGAGCCGGCCTTCTGGATCGAGTCGTAGTCCATGTCGAGCGCCATCATCACGTCGGCCGGCAGCACCGGCATCGAGGAGCCGCCGGGGATCACGGCCTTGAGCTTCCTGCCCCCGCGCATCCCGCCGGCCATCTCCAGGAGCTTCGCGAAGGGCGTGCCCAGGCGGACCTCGTAGTTGCCGGGCCGGTTCACGTGGCCCGAGACCGAGAAGATCTTGGTGCCGCCGTTGTTGGGCTTGCCCAGCTCGAGGAACCAGTCGCCGCCGTTCGCGATGATCGCCGGCACCGCCGCGAAGGTCTCGGTGTTGTTGATCGTGGTGGGCTTGCCGTACAGGCCGTAGCTCGCGGGGAACGGGGGCTTGAAGCGCGGCTGGCCCTTCTTGCCCTCGAGGGACTCGAGCAGCGCCGTCTCCTCGCCGCAGATGTAGGCGCCGTAGCCGTGGTGGGCGTGCAGCTGGAAGTCGAAGCCCCCGCCCAGGATGTCGCTGCCCAGGTAGCCGGCCGCGCGCGCCTCCTCCAGCGCCTCCTCGAAGCGCTCGTACTCGGCCCAGATCTCGCCGTGGATGTAGTTGTAGCCCACGGTGGCGCCGATGGAGTAGCCCGCGATGATCATGCCCTCGATGAGGGCGTGCGGGTTGTAGCGCAGGATGTCGCGGTCCTTGAACGTGCCGGGCTCGCCCTCGTCGGTGTTGCACACGAGGTACTTCTGGCCCGGGAAGGCGCGCGGCATGAACGACCACTTCAGGCCCGTGGGGAAGCCCGCGCCGCCGCGGCCGCGCAGCGCCGACTTCTTCACCTCCGCGATCACCGCCTCGGGCGTGACCTTCTCCCCGACGATCTTCCTGAGCGCCCGGTAGCCCCCGCGCGCCTCGTAGTCCGCGAGGCGCCAGTTGGAGCCGTCCAGGCCCTTCATGATGACGGCGTCGGGGCCGTAGTCGAGGAGCGTCATTTCCTCAGCTCCTCGACCAGCGCGTCGAGCCTCGCGTCCGACATGCGGCTGCACATGCGCTTGTTGTCCACGAGGAGCACCGGCGCGTCCCCGCAGGCGCCCATGCACTCGCCTTCCCTGAGGGTGACGCAGCCGTCGGCCGTCGTCTCGCCGAAGCCCACGCCCAGCCGGCGCTTCAGGTGCTCGGCCGCGTCCACGCCGCCGGACAGGGCGCACGGCAGGTTGGTGCACACCGTCACCTTGTGCCTGCCCGCGGGCTTCAGGTTGTACATGTTGTAGAACGTGGCGACCTCGTAGACGGCCACGGGCGGCATGCCCAGGACGGCGGCCACGGCCTCGATCACCTCGTCGGCGAGCCAGCCGTGCTGGTCCTGCGCGATGGCGAGCGCGCTCATCACCGCCGACTGCTTCTGGTCCGGCGGGTACTTGGCGACCTCGCGCCCGATGCGCGCGAGCGAATCCGCGGACAGGACGCTCATTCCTCGCCCTTCCAGTAGTCGACGCGGCTCGAGGCCTCGGTCATGTGGCGAAGGCGCGCTTCGCCCTGGCCGCCGAACGCGCCTATCTTTCCCGAATCCGGGTACTCGCAGACCTCCGCGGGCATCATGGTGCTGACGGAGATGTACGCGAGCTCGGCGCCGGAATCGTTGACGATCTGGTGCGCCGTCTCGGGACCGCCCACGGGACAGCAGATGAAGTCGCCCGCGCGGATCTTCCTGCGCTCGGAACCGTAGCGCAGCGTCCCTTCGCCCCTCACGATGAAGAACATCTCCTCCTCGCCGCGGTGGCTGTGGAACGGGCACGAGACCTTGCCCGGCGGCACCACGTCGTAGGAGTAGCCCAGGTCCTTCGCGCCCAGCCTGGGCCCGACGCGGGCGCCGTCGCTCTCGAACTTGCCGCCCACCGCGGAAGAGTGCTCCAGCTCGAGCTCGTCGATGTTGACCACCCTGGCGTCGATCGTCCTCACCGGTCGATCTCCCCGAAGACGATGTCCATGGTGCCGATGATGGCCACGACGTCGGCGATCATGTGGCCGCGCACCATCTCGTCCATCGCCGCCAGGTGCGGGAAGCCCGGCGCGCGGATCTTGAGGCGCCACGGCTTGTTGGCCCCGTCCGAGACGAGGTAGATGCCGAACTCGCCCTTGGGGTGCTCGACCGCCGCGTAGACCTCGCCCGGCGGCACGTGCATGCCCTCGGTGAAGAGCTTGAAGTGGTGGATCAGCTCCTCCATCGAGGCCTTCATCTGCTCGCGCGAGGGCGGCGCGACCTTGTGGTCGTCCGTGATCACCGGGCCCGGGTTCGCGCGCAGCCACGCGATGCACTGGCGGATGATGCGGTTCGACTCGCGCATCTCCTGCACGCGCACGAGGTAGCGGTCGTAGCAGTCGCCGTTCGTGCCCACGGGGATGTCGAAATCCATCCGGTCGTAGACCTCGTAGGGCTGCTTCTTGCGCAGGTCCCACGCCACGCCGGAGCCGCGCAGCATCGGCCCCGTGAAGCCCAGGGCCTGGGCGCGCTCGGGGCTCACCACGCCGATGCCCACCGTGCGCTGCTTCCAGATGCGGTTTTCCGTGAGCAGCGTCTCGTAGTCGTCCACGTAGCCCGGGAAGCGGTTCGTGAAGTCCTCGACGAAGTCCAGGAAGGAGCCCTGGCGGTTGCCGTTGAGGCGCGCGATCTCGGCGGCGCTTCGCTGGTTGCCGGACTGGTACTGCGGCATGCGCTCCGGGAGGTCCCGGTAGACGCCGCCCGGGCGGTAGTAGGCCGCGTGCATGCGCGCGCCGGTGACCGCCTCGTACATGTCGAAGAGGTCCTCGCGCTCGCGGAAGGCGTAGAGGAAGACCGTCATGGCGCCGATGTCGAGGGCGTGCGAGCCGATCCACATCAGGTGGTTCAGGATCCGGGTGATCTCGTCGAACATCACGCGGATGTACTGCGCGCGCTCGGGCACCGTCACGCCCGCGAGCTTCTCGATCGCCATCACGTAGGCGTGCTCGTTGACCATCATCGACACGTAGTCGAGGCGGTCCATGTAGGGGACGCTCTGCAGGAACGTGCGCGTCTCGGCGAGCTTCTCGGTGCCGCGGTGCAGGAGCCCGATGTGGGGGTCGGCCCGCTGCACGACTTCCCCGTCCAGCTCGAGGACCAGGCGCAGCACGCCGTGGGCCGCCGGGTGCTGCGGGCCGAAGTTCATCGTGTAGTTCTTGATCTCGGCCATGGCGTCAGCTCTTGCCGGTCCCGTAGGAATCCTCGCGGATCACGCGGGGGACGATCTCGCGCGGCTCGATGGTGACCGGCTGGTACACCACGCGCTTCTGCACCGGGTCGTAGCGCATCTCGACGTGCCCCGAGACGGGGAAGTCCTTGCGGAAGGGGTGCCCCATGAAGCCGTAGTCGGTGAGGATGCGGCGCAGGTCCGGGTGGCCCTCGAAGACCACGCCGTAGAGGTCGAAGGCCTCGCGCTCGTACCAGTTGGCCGAGGGCCAGACGTCGACGAGGGAATCGACGACGGGGAAGCCGTCGTCCGGGCAGAAGCACTTCACCCTCAGGCGGCGGTTGTGGCGGATCGACAGCAGGTGCAGGACGACGGCGAAGCGCGGGCCCGCGGGCGGGGCGTCGCCGAAGCCCTCGTAGTCGTTGGCGCACAGGTCCACGAGCGTGGAGAAGGCGAGCGAGGCGTCGTCGCGCAGGATCCGGGCGGCCTCGCGCAGGTCGGCGGCGGCGACCTCCACGGTGAGCTCGCCGCGGTCCGACGGCCGCGCGGGCGAGCCTCGTCCCGAGCGCAGCCGCGACGTCCCCCTGCAGGGATTCGATCGTGTCCGTCATGGCTCAGCTGCGGCGGATGGTCTGGGTGCGCCTGATCTTGTTCTGCAGCTGCAGAAGGCCGTAGATCAGCGCCTCGGCGGTGGGCGGGCAGCCGGGGACGTAGACGTCCACCGGCACGATGCGGTCGCAGCCGCGCACGACGGAGTAGGAATAGTGGTAGTAGCCGCCGCCGTTGGCGCACGAGCCCATCGAGAGCACCCAGCGCGGCTCGGCCATCTGGTCGTACACCTTGCGCAGCGCGGGCGCCATCTTGTTGCACAGCGTGCCGGCCACGATCATGAGGTCGGACTGGCGGGGGCTGGGGCGGAAGACGATGCCGAAGCGGTCGAGGTCGTAGCGCGAGGCGCCCGCGTGCATCATCTCGACGGCGCAGCAGGCGAGCCCGAAGGTCATGGGCCACAGGGACCCGGTGCGCGCCCAGTTGAGGACGTTGTCCACCTGGGTGACGACGAATCCCTGGTGCGAGATGCCCTCGGCGGCGGCCGGGCGTCACGGGTGCCGGTTATTCCCATTCGAGCGCCCCCTTCTTCCACTCGTAGACGAAGCCGACCACGAGGATCCCGAGGAAGACCATCATCGAGAAGAAGCCGAACCAGCCGATCTCCTGCAGGACGATCGCCCAGGGGAAGAGGAAGGCGATCTCGAGGTCGAACAGGATGAAGAGGATGGCCACCAGGTAGTAGCGCACGTCGAACTTCATGCGCGCGTCCTCGAAGGCCTCGAACCCGCACTCGTAGGGGCTGAGCTTCTCGGCGTCGGGCTGGTACGCGCCCGTGAGGCGCCCCAGCACGCCGCTCACGACGATGGCACCGATGCCGACGGCGCATCCGATCGCGAGGAAAAGCAGGACGGGAAAGTAGTTTTCCAGCATGGCGCCTGATGGGACCGCGGAACCCGTGCCGGGAATTGTACGAAGCCCGGCTGCTTCATTCGAACTGGTGCGGTCGGAGAGACTCGAACTCTCACGCCTTTCGGCACTGCCCCCTCAAGACAGCGTGTCTACCAATTCCACCACGACCGCATTCACGTTACTGCCGGCACCGCGAGGGACTCGCGACTACTTCGGGATCTCCGAGGACTTCGAGGCGGGACCCCCCGACGGCGCGGGTGCCGAGGGAGCAGGCACCGCCGGTTGCGACGCGGGCGTGCCCGAGTCGGTCTTGATCGACTGCGTGACGCCGCCGGACTTCGAGGGCGACGCCGAAAGGAAGGTGAGCCCCAGGCTGGTCACGAAGAACACGGCCGCGAGGATGCCCGTCGAGCGCGACAGGAAGTTGGCCGCGCCCGAGGAGCCGAAGAGGCTGCCGGCCGAGCCGCTGCCGAAGGCGGCGCCCATGTCGGCGCCCTTTCCGTGCTGCAGGAGCACCAGGACGACGATGGCCGCCGCCGCCAGCACGTGAAGCACGATCACCAGGGTATGCATCGATAAACCTCAGTTCAGTCAGGATTACAGCTCGCTGCTCGACTACGCCGCGGCGACGGCCGCTCGCCAGATCGCCAGGAAATCTTCCGCCACCAGCGACGCCCCGCCGATGAGACCGCCATCGACGTCCGGCATCGCGAACAATTCCGCCGCGTTCGAGCCCTTCACGCTGCCCCCGTAGAGGATCGGCAGCCGCGAGGCCACGCCCGCGTCCCTTCCCGCCACCCGCGCCCTCAGGAAGGCATGGGCTTCCTGCGCCTGCGCCGCCGTCGCGGTCCTGCCGGTGCCGATGGCCCACACGGGCTCGTACGCCACCAGCCCCCCGTCGAGCGCCGCGGCGCCCGATTTCTCCAGCACCGCGTCGATCTGCCGGGCGAGCACCGATTCGGTGACGCCCCGCTCGCGCTCGGCGAGCGTCTCGCCCACGCAGCAGAATCGGCACGAGGCCCGCCTTCCGGGCGGCGGCGTACTTCTCCGCCACCACCTCGTCGGCATCCCCGAAAAGGGACCGGCGCTCGGAGTGGCCCACGATCGCGAAGGTGGCCCCGAACTCCCGGAGCATCGCGCCGGAGACGTCCCCCGTGTACGCGCCCTTCTCGAACCGGCTCACGTCCTGCCCGCCCCAGCCGACCGGCGAGCCCTCGAGGAGCCCGCGCACCTGCGCCAGGTAGGGTGCCGGAACGCACACCGCGATGTGCCGGCCAGGCTGCGCCGACACTTCCTTGAGGATCGCCCGAAGGAGGCTTTCGTTCCCGGGAAGGCTTCCGTTGAGCTTCCAGTTCCCGACGACGTATTTCGGCCTCAATTGACGCCCCTCAAAACCGCAGGATTTTACGGCATCGGGGGGTACCGGGTCAATTTTGGCGATCGCCCACCCGCCCTGCGCCCCTTCCGCGAAACGAGGGGGATTGACAAGCGGAATTGTCATTTCCATATTATTCAAACTATGAAATCAATAGACGCCGTCGAGTCCCTCGGGGCGCTGGCCCAGGAAACCAGGCTCGCCATCTACCGGCTGCTGGTCCAGGCCGGCGCTCAAGGCCTGCCGGCGGGCGCCATCGCCGAAAAGCTGGAGGTGGCACCGGCCACGCTGTCGTTCCACCTGAAGGAGCTCACGCGCGCCGGGCTCGCCACGCCCCGGACCGCGTCGCGGTTCATCTACTACTCCGCCAACTACGAACGCATGGCGGCCCTCATGACCTATCTCACCGAGAACTGCTGCCAGGGAATGCCCGGCGAGTGCATCGGGCCGATGGAGACGGCGCTGGCGCGCTGCGGCTCCACGGATCGGAAGGGGAGCTGTCCATGAACCTCGCCACGATTGCCATCCCGACACAATGGATACAGACGCGATGACCGACCGAACCTACAACGTTCTCTTCCTGTGCACCGGCAACTCCGCGCGCTCGATCCTGGGCGAGGCGCTGCTCAACTCGCTCGGGCAGGGGCGATTCCGCGCCTTCAGCGCAGGCAGCCACCCGGGCGGGCGCGTGAACCCCTTCGCGCTGGAGCTGCTGGCCAAGAACGGCCTGCCCACGCAGGGGCTGCGCAGCAAGAGCTGGGACGAGTTCGCCGCGCCGGGCAGCCCCGCCTTCGACTTCATCTTCACCGTCTGCGATTCCGCCGCCGCGGAGACCTGTCCCGTGTGGCCCGGCCATCCCATGAGCGCGCATTGGGGGATCCCGGACCCGGCCGCCGTCGAGGGCGAAGACGAGGCGAAGCGAAAGGCCTTCCGCGATGCCTTCGTGAGGCTGCAGCGCCGGATCTCGCTCCTCGCCAACCTGCCTCTGCAAAGCCTCGACAAGCTCTCGCTGCAGAAGCGGCTCTCCGAGATCGGCAAGGAACCCTAGGAACCATGGCCGCCCTTTCGCCGGCGCAGTCCGAACCCGCGCCCATCGGCTTCTTCGAGCGCTACCTCACCGTCTGGGTGGCGCTGTGCATCGTGGCCGGCATCGTGCTCGGGCGCGTGTTCCCGGGCGCGTTCGCCGCGATCGGCCGGCTGGAGGTCGCGAAGGTGAACCTCCCGGTGGGCGCGCTCATCTGGGTGATGATCGTGCCGATGCTCCTCAAGATCGACTTCGGGGCGCTGCACCAGGTGAAGGCGCACTGGAAGGGGATCGGCGTGACGCTCTTCGTGAACTGGGCCGTGAAGCCCTTCTCGATGGCGCTGCTCGCCTGGGTCTTCATCCGCGTCCTCTTCGCCCCGTACCTCCCGGCGGCCCAGATCGACAGCTACATCGCGGGGCTGATCCTCCTCGCCGCGGCGCCGTGCACGGCCATGGTGTTCGTCTGGAGCCAGCTGTGCCGCGGCAACGCCTACTTCACGCTCTCCCAGGTGGCGCTCAACGACACGCTGATGATCTTCCTCTTCGCGCCCATCGTGGCGCTGCTCCTGGGGATCTCCAGCATCACCGTGCCGTGGGACACGCTCTTCGCCTCCGTGATCCTCTACGTGGCGATCCCGGTCGCGCTCGCCCAGCTCTGGCGCAGGATGCTGCTCGCGAAGGGGCAGGCCGCCTACGAGGCGACGCTCCGGCGCATCGGGCCCTTCTCGATCGCGGCGCTCCTCGCGACCATCGTCCTGCTGTTCGGCTTCCAGGGCGAGGCGATCCTGCGCCAGCCCCTGGTCATCGCGCTCCTCGCGGTGCCGATCCTGCTGCAGGTGTTCTTCAACTCGGGGCTCGCCTACCTCCTCAACCGCCGGCTCGGCGTGGCGCACGAGGTGGCCGGCCCGTCGTGCCTCATCGGCGCGAGCAACTTCTTCGAGCTGGCGGTGGCCGCGGCGATCACGCTCTTCGGGCTGGAATCCGGCGCGGCCCTCGCCACGGTGGTGGGGGTGCTGATCGAGGTGCCGGTGATGCTCGTGGTGGTGAAGGTCGTGAACGCGAGCAAGGGGTGGTACGAGGCGGGAAGGGCCTGAGGCGGCGGCGCGGCCGTCAGCGGCGGTCGTTCATCTTGCGCAGGCGCTCGGCCATGGCCCGCATGATCTGCAGCGAGAAATAGGGCGTCTGCTGCACCAGGAAGAGAAAGCGCTTCTCCGGGATTTCCACGACCTTGCAGGCGGTCCTCGCCGTCGCCGTCGCCACGCGCGGCGCGTGGTCGATGAGCGCCATCTCGCCGAAGGGCTCCCCGGGTCCGAGCGTCTCGACCAGTTCCCCGTCGATGCGCAGGTCCACCTCCCCCTCGAGGACGACGTACATCGACTTTCCCTCGTCGCCCTTCGAGAAGATGCCCTGGCCCGCCGCGTAGGCCCGGCCATCGCTCTCGTTGCGAAACATGTCCAGCGTCGTGCCCATGCCGCCTCCCGGCCGTCGTATGCCGGGATGGTGCGACATTTCCGTGACACTTCCGTGACGGGACGCCGGCAAAAAAACGGGCGACCGGGTGATCGCCCTGAAAGCCACCAGTGATCGGATGAGGAGGACGCTGGTGGCGCCGGAGAAGAGCCGGAGCGCCTTCGAGTGCCGCAGCGATGATGGGCCCGCGCTGTTTCACCCCGGTGACGGAACTGTTTCCGTCCGCCGGCGCTGACGCGAAGCGGTCACGCGCCCGACACGATCCTTACTTGCGCCGCCCGGAGAATGCCGGCACAAGATGGACGACTCCCCTGCCCTGCGTTTCCGCTCGATCTTCGTCTCCGACGTGCACCTGGGCACGCCGGGGTGCCGCGCCGACCTCCTGCTCGAGTTCCTGCGGCTCACCGACAGCGCCCACCTCTACCTCGTGGGCGACATCGTCGACGGCTGGCAGCTCGGCGCCGCTGGTACTGGCACCAGAGCCACAACGACGTCGTCCAGAAGGTCCTGAGGAAGGCGCGCAAGGGCACGCGGGTCGTCTACATCGCGGGCAACCACGACGAGGCGCTGCGCCAGTTCCTGGGCGTCGCCTTCGGCGGCATCGAGATCCGCGACGAGGCCGTCCACGTCACGGCCGACGGCAGGCGCCTGCTCGTCGTCCACGGCGACCTCTTCGACGCGGTCGTGCAGCGGGCGCGCTGGCTCGCCCACCTCGGCGACTGGCTCTACAACTTCATCCTCAAGCTCAACCAGTGGTACAACCACCTGACCGCGCGCCTGGGCATCGCGTACTGGTCCCTCTCGCAGTTCCTCAAGCACCGCGTGAAGAACGCCGTCTCCTACATGACGGACTTCGAGGAGGCGCTGGCCCACGAGGCCAGGCGGCGCGGCTTCGACGGCGTGGTGTGCGGCCACATCCACAAGGCCGGGATCCGCGACATCGGCGGCATCCTCTACTGCAACGACGGCGACTGGGTCGAGAGCCTCACCGCCCTCGTGGAGCTCGAAAGCGGCGAGCTGCGCATCGTCGACTGGCGCGCCATCGAGGAAGTCAAGGCGAGGGCGGTGGCCGCGCCCCGGGAGGAGGAGCTTGCGACTGCTCCTGGTGACTGACGCCTGGGCGCCCCAGATCAACGGCGTCGTCGTGACGCTGCGCAACACCATCGCCTGCCTCGAGCGCTGGGGGCACGAGGTCCACGTCCTGTCGCCGGAGGGAATGCGGACCGTCCCGATGCCCACCTACCCGGAGATCCCGCTCGCCGTGCTGCCCGGCCGGGCGGTGGCGCGCCGCTTCCGCGACGTGGATCCGGAGGCGGTTCACATCGCGACGGAAGGCCCCTTGGGAGCGGCGGCGCGCCGCTACTGCGTCGCGAACGGCCTCGCCTTCACCACCGCGTACCACACGTGCTTTCCGGAATACGTGCAGCCCCGCTTCGGGGTGCCGCTTGCCTGGACCTACGCGTGGCTGCGCCGCTTCCACCGGCCCTCCTCCGCCGTCCTGGTGGGCACGGACACCATCCGCAGCCTCCTGGAGCAGCGCGGCTTCGCCAACGTCGCCGACTGGTCGCGCGGCGTGGACCTCGAGCTGTTCCATCCCCGGCCCGGGAGGTTCGCGGAATACGAGCGGCCCGTCTTCGCGTTCGTGGGACGGGTCGCCGTGGAGAAGAACCTCCCGGCATTCCTTCGCCTGGAGCTGCCCGGCACGAAGCTCGTGGTCGGCGACGGCCCGGCGCGCGCGGCGCTAGAGCGCCGCTTCCCGAAGGCGGTCTTCGTCGGCGCGAAGACGGGAGCCGAGCTGGCGAGCTTCTACCAGCGCGCCGACGCCTTCGTGTTCCCCAGCCGCACCGACACCTTCGGGCTCGTCCTCCTGGAGGCGATGGCCTGCGGCACGCCCGTGGCGGCCTTTCCCGTGCGCGGCCCGATAGACGTCGTGAAGGATCCTTCGGCCGGCATCCTCGACGAGGACCTCGGCCGGGCGGCGATGACGGCGCTCGGCCTGGACCGGGGCGACGTCCGCCGCTACGCCGAGCGCTTCTCCTGGGAGCGCAGCACGCGCCAGTTCGCCGCGCACCTCGTGCCCGCGAGAGGCGTGGCCGGCTGGCACTTGGACGCGGCAGGCGATGGACGGCCGCTCGCGCGCTGAGGCGGCGCCGGCCGAAAGCCCGTTCAAGGGCAAGACGGGCGCGGCGCGAATCGTGCAGGCGTTCTTCAACTCGCTCGCGGGGCTGGGCGACGCGTGGCGTCACGAAAGCGCCTTCCGCCAGGAGATCCTCCTCGCGGCGGTCCTCGTGCCCGCGGCCCTCGCGGTTCCGGTCACCGGGCCGGAGCGCGCGCTGCTGGTGGGCAGCGTCCTGCTCGTGCTGGTGGTGGAGCTGCTCAATTCGAGCGTCGAGGCCGCCATCGACCGCATCTCGCTCGAGCGGCACTCGCTCTCGAAGCGCGCCAAGGACCTGGGCAGCGCCGCGGTGCTGGTGACCCTCGTGCTGCTCGCGGCCGTCTGGGCCCTGGTCCTGCTTCCCCTCCTGGAGTAGGCTGCCGCGGCCTCAGGCGGCCCGGCCGATCGAGTGCCGGGCGAAGCGGGCATCGAGGCGCTCGAGGGCGAGCAGCATCGGCACGTCGGCACAGTTGAAGTCGCGGTCCCAGGCGGGCTCGCCGCACACCCACGCGCCCAGGCCGAGGTAGCCCTTCACGAGCGGCGGAACGCTCGCCTGCACGCCGGTCTCGTGGCGATCGAGGGGCAGGGGCAGGCGGGGGAACACCCGGTACTCCTCCGGCCCCATCCCGTCGGCCGCGAGCCGCCGGAAGACGTTCGCCGCTCCCTGCGCGCCTGCGCCCAGGCCGATGCTCGCGCACCCGATGAGGTAGTGGTGGCCGCTGTCACTGCATGTACCGGGCGAGCGCCGACCACATGAGCAGCATCACGGCCCCCGAGCGGCTGGCCGAGTCGACGCAGGTGCGGCCCACTTCCGCCATCCGGGGCCGCAGCGGGGCGAGCCGCCCGAGGTCGAACTCCCGCTCGGTGTAGTAGCCGCCGACGGCGCGCGCCGATTCCGCCGGAAGGATGCGGTAGGTGCCGACGGCCCGGCTGGAGAGCACGTCGCGCACGACGAGGTGATCGCAGTGGCGGTCGAACTCGTCCTCGTCGAGGCCGTGCCCGCCCGGGGCGAGGCGCGCGCCCAGCTCCTCGCCGAAGACGCGGTAGCGAAGGCGCTGCGCATCCTCGACCGCGGCGCGGTCGCGGGAAATGGTCACTGCGAACCGGGACGCGTGCCCGGGGAACCGGCCTCTTGCGGTCATCGTGCCCTCGTACGAGCGTTGGATTGCCCATACGGTAGGGGCGCGGGGTGACCGCGCCATGACCGGACTGCGACGTTTTGCTTACCGGGCGCGGGCGCGCTAGCCGAACCGGCCCGTGATGTAGTCCTCCGTGGCCTGCTCCTTGGGCTTCAGGAAGATCTGGTCGGTCTCGCCGAATTCCACGAGGTCGCCGAGGTACATGTACGCGGTGTAGTCGGAGCAGCGCGCCGCCTGCTGCATGTTGTGGGTGACGATCACCACGGTGTAGTCGTTCTTGAGCTCCTCGATCAGCTCCTCGATCTTGGCGGTCGAGATCGGGTCGAGGGCCGAGCACGGCTCGTCGAGGAGCAGCACCTCGGGCTTCACGGCCACGCCGCGCGCGATGCACAGGCGCTGCTGCTGGCCGCCCGAGAGGCTCGCCCCGCTCTGGTGCAGCTTGTCCTTCACCTCGCCCCACAGCGCCGCCTTCTGCAGCGCCCACTCGACGCGCTCGTCCATCTGCGCCCTCGGCAGGCGCTCGAACAGGCGCACGCCGAAGGCGATGTTGTCGTAGATCGACATCGGGAAGGGCGTGGCCTTCTGGAAGACCATGCCCACCTTGGCGCGGATGAGGGAGACGTCGCGCTTGGAGGCGAGGAGGTTCTCGCCGTCCATGGTGATCTCGCCCACGGCGCGCTGCTCGGGATAGAGCTCGAACATGCGGTTGAAGGTCCTGAGCAGCGTCGACTTGCCGCAGCCCGAAGGGCCGATGAACGCCGTCACCTTCTTCTCCGCGACGTCCAGCGAGACCTTCTTCAGGGCGTGGAACTGGCCGTAGTAGAAGTCCAGGTCGCGCACGCGCAGCTTGGGGTTCTCGAGCTCCAGCACGGTGGCCATGGCCGGGGTTCTCCGTCAGTTCTTCTTGGAAAAGAGCATCCGGGCCGCGATGTTGATCGCGAGCACCAGGAGCGTGATGAGGGCGGCCCCGCCCCAGGCGAGGCGCTGCCAGTCGTCGTAGGGGCTCATGGCGAACTGGAAGATCACCACCGGCAGGTTCGCCATCGGGGCGTTCATGTTGGTGGAGGTGAACTGGTTGTTGAGCGCCGTGAACAGCAGCGGCGCCGTCTCGCCGGAGATCCGCGCGATGGCGAGCAGGATCCCCGTGAGGATGCCGGCGCGCGCCGCGCGGTAGCTCACCATCGTGATCATCTTCCACGCCGGGCAGCCCAGCGCCACGGCCGCCTCGCGCAGGCTGTTGGGCACGAGCTTGAGCATGTCGTCCGTCGTGCGCACGACCACGGGGACCACGATGACGGCCAGCGCCAGCGCCCCCGCCCACCCGGAGAAATGGCCGACCTGGGCGACGTAGACCGCGTAGACGAAGAGCCCGATCACGATCGACGGCGCGGACAGCAGCACGTCGTTGATGAAGCGCGTGGCCGGGGCGAGCCAGCCCTTGCGGCCGAACTCCGCGAGGTAGGTGCCGGCGAGGATGCCGACGGGCGTGCCGATCAGCGTGCCGACGCCGGCCATCATGACGCTGCCCAGGATGGCGTTCGAAAGCCCGCCGTCGCCCCCCGGCGGAGGCGTGGGCTGCGTGAAGAGCGAGGGACGCAGCGCCGACGCGCCCTCCCACAGGAGGGTCGCGACGATCCACACCAGCCAGAAGAGCCCGAAGGCGAGCGCCAGCGAGGACAGGACCATCATCACGGCGTTGAGCCGGCGGCGGCGGGCGTAGACGGGGTTCGCGGAATCCATGCCGGCGCTCACGTGCGCGCCCCTTCCTGCTTGGCGAGCTGCATGAGCAGCAGCTTCGAGCAGGCCAGCACGATGGTGGTGATGAGGAAGAGGATGAGCCCGAGCTCGATGAGCGCCGAGGTGTAGAGATCGCCCACGGCCTCGGTGAACTCGTTGGCGAGCGCCGACGCGATGCTGTTGCCCGGCGCGAAGAGCGAGGGGCTCAGCCGGTGCGCGTTGCCGATCACGAACGTGATCGCCATGGTCTCGCCCAGGGCCCGCCCCAGGCCCAGCATGACGCCGCCGATGACGCCCACCTTCGTGTAGGGGAGCACCACCCTCCACGTGACCTCCCAGGTGGTGGAGCCCAGGCCGTAGGCCGACTCCTTGAGCATGGGGGGAACGAGCTCGAAGACGTCCCGCATCACCGCGGTGATGAAGGGAATCACCATGACCGCGAGGATGATGCCGGCCGTCATCATGCCGATGCCCATGGGCGGCCCCTGGAAGAGGAAGCCCACCCCGGGCACGTTGCCGAGCGTGGCGATGAAGAACGGCTGCACGTGCTCCTGGAACAGGGGCGCGAAGACGAACAGGCCCCACATGCCGTAGATGATGCTGGGGATGGCCGCGAGCATCTCGATCGCGGTGCCCAGGGGCCGGCGCAGCCACACCGGCGAGAGCTCGGTGAGGAAGATCGCGATGCCGAAGCTCACGGGGATCGCGATGGCCATGGCGATGGCCGAGGTGACGAGCGTGCCGAAGATCGGAACCAGGGCCCCGAAGTCCTCCTGGACGGGGTCCCAGTTCGCGTTGAACAGGAACCCCAGGCCGAACTTCTCGAGGGACAGCATGCTCCCGGCGAGGAGCGTGACCAGGATGGCCGCGAGGAGGCTGAACACCATGAAAGCGAAGAACCGCGTGACGTTGCGGAAGATCGCATCCATCAGGGCGTTGTTGCGGGTCATCGGAGGCGTTTTCCCGGGCTCCACGGCGCGGGAATTCTCTCTCGTCGCGGGGGCTCTAGTATGCCCGACCTGTTCGACTGCCGTGGCCATGGGAGGAAAGCGGGGAGCGTGAACGGAAAGAGGGGGCGGCTCGTCACCGCCCCCGCTCGATCAACAATCCGGGGACGCCGGTCAGTAGACCGGCTTGCCGGAGGCGTCCTTGATGTTCTTCCACTCGGCCTGGATCACCTTCACGACCGGGGCGGGCATCGGGACGTAGTCGAGCTCGTCGGCCATCTTCTCGCCGTTGGCGAAGGCCCAGTCGAAGAACTTGAGCACTTCCTTGCCCAGTTCCGGCTTCTCCTGCGCCTTGTGGATGAGGATGAAGGAGGCGCCCGTCACCGGCCAGCTGCCGTCGCCGGGCTGGTCGGTCAGCACCACGCCCATGCCCGGCGTCTTCGTCCACTCGGCGCCCGCGGCGGCGGCCTTGAACGAGGTGTCGGTCGGCTCGACGAACTTGCCGGCCTTGTTGCGCATCTGGCCCGCGGTGAGCTTGTTCTGCTTGGCGTAGGCGTACTCGACGTAGCCCAGCGCGCCGCTGATCTTCTGCACGTAGGAGGCCACGCCCTCGTTGCCCTTGCCGCCCACGCCCGCGGGCCACTTGACCGAGGTGCCCTCGCCGGCGGCGCTCTTCCACTCGGCGCTCACCTTGGACAGGTAGTTGGTCCACAGGAACGTGGTGCCGGAGCCGTCGGAGCGGTGCACCACCGTGATGGTCTCGTCGGGGAGCTTCACGCCGGGGTTCAGGCCGGCGATGGCCGCGTCGTTCCACTTCTTCACCTTGCCGAGGTAGATGCTCGCGAGCAGCTCGCCCGTGAACTTGATCTCGCCGGCCTTGATGCCCTTCAGGTTGTACACGGGCACCACGCCGCCCATGATCGCCGGGAACTGCATGAGGCCGTTCTTTTCCAGGTCCTCGGCCTTCATCGGCATGTCGGAGGCGCCGAAGTTGACGGTCTTCGCGGTGATCTGCTTGATGCCGCCGCCGGAGCCGATGGACTGGTAGTTCATGCCCGTGCCCGTCGACTTCTTGTAGGCGTCGGCCCACTTGGCGTAGATCGGGTACGGGGAAGGTGGCGCCGGCGCCGGTGATGTCGGCGGCGGACGCGGTCACCGGGAGGGCCAGGGCGGCCGCGAGGGCAGCCGGGACGAGGAAGCGCTGGAACATGGGGGGATCTCCTGATTTCGGTTCCCCGACTATAGGGATCCCATGTGACAGGCCCATGACAGGGCCCGCCGCGGCGAAGGGGCTTTCAGGCCGCCTGGCGGACGGCCTCGGCGATCGATTCGGCGAGGGTGCGGACCCGCGCCGGGTCCTCGCCCTCGACCATCACGCGGATGACGGGCTCCGTGCCCGACGGGCGCAGCAGGACGCGGCCGCGGCCCGCGAGGGCGGACTCGGCCGCCTCGACGGCCGCCCGGACCGCGGGCATCGCGGTGACGTCGGCCCGGCTCCCGAGCCTCACGTTGGTGAGCACCTGCGGCAGGAGCGTCAGCTCGCGCGTGAAGTCGCCCAGCGTCTGCCCGGCGGCCACGAGGGCCTCCAGGACCTGGAGCGCGGAGATGATCGCGTCCCCGGTCGAATGGCAGTCGAGGCAGAGGATGTGGCCCGAGTTCTCGCCGCCGCACTCCCAGCCCTTCTCGTGCAGCATCTCGACCACGTAGCGGTCGCCGACCTTGGCGCGCGCGAACGGGATGCCCAGCTCGGCGAGGCGCCGCTCGAGGGCGAAGTTCGTCATGAGCGTGCCCGCGACGCCGCCGCGCAGGCGCCCCTGCTCGTGCCGGTGCTTGGCGATGGCGTACAGGAGCTGGTCGCCGTCGAAGAGCCGGCCGTCGTGGTCGGCCATGGCGAGCCGGTCGCCGTCGCCGTCGAAGGCGATGCCGAAATCCGCGCCGTGCTCGACGACCGCCCTGGCCAGCGTCGCCGCGTGCGTGGCCCCGACGCCGTGGTTGATGTTGGTGCCGTTCGGGTGCGCGCCGATCGCGACCACCTCCGCGCCGAGCTCCTGGAAGACGCGCGGGCCCACGCGGTAGCCGGCGCCGTGGGCGCAGTCCACGACGAGCTTCACGCCCCGGAGCGTGCGGTGCTTGGCGAAGGTCCCCTTGCAGAACTCGATGTAGCGCCCTTCCGCGTCGTGCACGCGCTCGGCCTTGCCGAGCTCCGCGGACTCGCGCGTGACCAGGGGGCGCCCCAGCTCCGCCTCGATCTCGTGCTCGACGGCGTCCGGGAGCTTGGTGCCCTCCCCGGAGAAGAACTTGATGCCGTTGTCCTCGAACGGGTTGTGCGAGGCCGAGACCATGATGCCCGCCGACAGGCGCAGCGCCCGCGTGAGGAACGCGACCCCCGGCGTCGGCATCGGGCCCACGAGGAGGGTGTCGACGCCGGCGGCCGACAGCCCCGACTCGAGCGCCGCCTCCAGCATGTAGCCGGAGATGCGGGTGTCCTTGCCGATGAGGACCGCGGGGCGGTCGCGGTGCGGGGGCGCCACGTCCGCGCGCGAGAGGACCTTGCCCGCGCAGTAGCCGAGCTTGAGGACGAAGTCCGGCGTGATGGGAGGCTCGCCCACCTTGCCGCGCACGCCGTCGGTGCCGAAGTACTTGCGGGTCATTTCGTCAGTGCCTGCAAAACCTTGAGCGCGTCCACCGTCTCCCTCACGTCGTGCACGCGCACGATCTTCGCGCCATTCTGAACCGCGATGAGGGCGGCGGCAACGCTGCCGGCCGCGCGGCCCTCGACGGGGCGGCCCGTGATTTCGCCGATCATGCGCTTGCGCGAGAGCCCCGCCACCACGGGATAGCCGGCGGCGGCGATCGCCGGCAGGCCCGCGAGGAGCGCCGCGTTGTGCGCGAAGCTCTTGCCGAAGCCGAACCCCGGGTCGAGCGCGATGCGGCTGCGCGCCACGCCGGCGTCCTCGAGGGCGCGCGCCCTCCCGAGGAGGTAGTCGCGGACTTCCAGCACGACGTCGTCGTAGCGCGGATCCTCCTGCATCGTCGCGGGCGTGCCCAGCATGTGCATCGCGCAGAGCCCGACGCCGGAGGCCGCCACGGCGGCGATCGCTCCCTCGGCCCGGAAGGCGTTCACGTCGTTCACCATGGCGCAGCCGGCGTCGGCCGCCTGGCGCATCACCTCGGGCTTCATGGTGTCCACCGAGACCGCGACGCCCTCGCGGACCAGGGCGCGCACGACGGGCATCACGCGGGCGAGCTCGGCCTCCAGGGGGACGGGCTCGGCGCCCGGGCGCGTCGACTCCCCGCCCACGTCCACGAGGTCCGCCCCGTCCGCCGCGAGCGCGAGGCCGTGCGCGATGGCGCGATCCTGCGGGAGGAAGCGCCCGCCGTCGGAGAAGGAGTCGGCGGTGACGTTGAGGATGCCCATCACCCTCGGGCGGTCGAGGGCGAGCTCGAAGGCGCCGCAGCGCAGGATCGCGGCCATCAAGCGAAACGGGGCGGCCGCAGCCGCCCCGCTGGCAGGACCGCGCCGGGCATCAGGCCGATTCCGCCGGCGACGGATGCGTCGGCGGCTCCGCGCTCTTGGCGCCGCCGTCGCTCGGCGGCGGGCTGGGCTTGGCCGCCACGGGCTTGGGCGCGCGCGGGGGCTTGCCTTCCATGATGTCCTTGATCTGGTCGGCGTCGAGCGTCTCCCACTCCAGGAGCGCCTTGGTCATGGCCTCGACCTTGTCGCGGTTGTCCTCGAGGAGCTTCCTGGCGAGCTTGTACTGCTCGTCGATGATGCGGCGGATCTCCTTGTCGACCGTCTTCATCGTCTCGTCGGAGATGGCCTGGTGCGTGGTGACGGAGCGGCCGAGGAAGACTTCGCCCTCGTTCTCGCTGTAGGTCATCGGACCCAGCGCGTCGGACATGCCCCACTCGGTGACCATGCGGCGCGCCATTTCCGTCGCGCGCTTGAAGTCGTTCGAGGCGCCCGTGGTCATCTGGTTCATGAACAGCTCCTCGGCGATGCGGCCGCCGAAGAGAACGGCGATGTTGTTGAGGAGGTAGTCCCGGTTGTAGCTGTAGCGGTCCTGCTCCGGCAGCTGCACCGTGACGCCGAGCGCCCGGCCGCGCGGGATGATCGTGACCTTGTGCACCGGGTCCGTGCCCGGCAGCAGCCGCGCGACGATGGCGTGGCCCGACTCGTGGTAGGCGGTGTTGCGGCGCTCCTCCTCCGGCATCACCATGGACCTGCGCTCCGCGCCCATGATGATCTTGTCCTTCGCCTTCTCGAAATCCTCCATGTCGACCAGGCGCTTGGAGCCGCGCGCGGCGAAGAGGGCCGCCTCGTTCACGATGTTCGCGAGGTCGGCGCCGGAGAAGCCCGGGCAGCCGCGCGCGATGACGGACGCGTCCACGTCCGGCGCGATGGGCACCTTGCGCATGTGGACCAGGAGGATCTGCTCGCGGCCGCGGATGTCGGGGAGCGGCACCACCACCTGGCGGTCGAAGCGGCCCGGGCGCATGAGCGCGGGGTCGAGCACGTCCGGCCGGTTGGTCGCCGCGATGACGATCACGCCGGAGTTGCCCTCGAATCCGTCCATCTCCACCAGCAGCTGGTTGAGCGTCTGCTCGCGCTCGTCGTTGCCGCCGCCCAGGCCCGCGCCGCGCTGGCGGCCGACCGCGTCGATCTCGTCGATGAACACGATGCAGGGCGCGTTCTTCTTGGCCTGCTCGAACATGTCGCGCACGCGCGCGGCGCCCACGCCCACGAACATCTCGACGAAGTCGGAGCCGGAGATGGAGAAGAAGGGCACCTTGGCCTCGCCCGCGATGGCGCGCGCGAGCAGCGTCTTGCCCGTCCCGGGCGCGCCCACCATCAGCACGCCGCGCGGGATGCGCCCGCCCAGCTTCTGGAACTTCGTCGGGTCGCGCAGGAACTCGACGAGCTCGCCGACCTCCTCCTTGGCCTCGTCCACGCCGGCCACGTCGGCGAAGGTCACCTGGTTCTGGTTCTCGTCGAGCATGCGCGCGCGGCTCTTGCCGAAGGAGAAGGCGCCGCCGCGCCCGCCGCCCTGCATCTGGCGCATGAAGAAGATCCACACGCCGATGAGCAGCAGCATCGGGAACCACGACACGAAGATGTTCATGAGGAGCGAAGGCTCCTCCTCGGGCTTGGCCTCGACCGACACGCCGTTCTTCAGGAGGTCGGAGACCATCCACGGGTCCATGATGCCGGGGGTGTAGACGGTGTAGGACTTGCCGTCCTTCGAGGTGGCCTTGAGGGTGCGGTTGCCGTCCATCTTCACCTTGGCGATCCGCCCCTGCCGCGACTCTTCCATGAAGCTGGAGTAGTCGATCACGTTGGCGCTCGTCTGGCGGTTGCCGACCTGCATGAAGACCATGGTCAGCACGATGCCGATGACCAGCCAGACCATGATGGTGCGAACGGTGTTGTTCACTTGCGGTTCCTCGAAAAAGGCCCTAGCGAATCAGCGGGATAGGGGAACTGTCTACTATAGCAAAGTTCGGGCGCCCGGCCCGTATTCAAGGGGGCGGAAGGCAGGATTCGCCGGCGGCGGCCGAAAACCGCCCCCGTTTGGCGTCAGGCGCCGTCCTTGAGGCCGCGGGCCAGGACATAGAGCTCGGCGCTTTCGCCCCGGGAAGCGTCGGGCTTCCTGACCACCACCTTGACGAAGGCGGCGCGCAGCGACCGGTGGTACTCCTCGTACCCGACGCCCTGGAAAAGTTTGACCACGAAGGCGCCCCCGGGTTTCAGGTGGGCCAGCGCGAAGTCCCGGGCGAGCTCGGCGAGGGCCATCGACCGGGCCTGGTCGGTGATCGCGATGCCGGAAATGTTGGGGGACATGTCCGAGAGCACGGCGTCCACCTTCGCCCCGGCGAGCGCCGCCTCCACCGCCGCGAGCCCCGCGGGCCCGGCGAAATCCCCGCGCAGGAAGGTCGCCCCGGCCACCGGCTCCATCTCCAGGAGGTCGATCGCCACCACCCGGCCCTTCGGGCCCGCGCGCATGACCGACACCTGCGTCCAGCCCCCGGGCGCGGCGCCCAGGTCCACGACGACGGCCCCGGGCGCGAGGATCCGGTCGCGGTCGTCGATCTCGATCAGCTTGTAGGCCGCGCGCGAGCGGTAGCCCTCCTTCTTCGAGCGCTGCACGTAGGGGTCGTTCACGTGGCGCTGGAGCCACTTCCTGCTCGATGCCGAGCGCTTCATCGGAAAGCCTTCGCGAATCGCGTCATAATCCCCGGATGCCCGTCCTTACCGCCGCCCGCCGCAGCGAATTGCGCGCCCAGGCCCATGGCCTTTCCCCCGTCGTCATGATCGGCGACAAGGGGCTCACCGAATCCGTCGTCGCCGAGGTGGACCGCGCGCTCCTGGCCCACGAGCTCGTCAAGGTGAAGGCGTCCACCGACGACCGCGAGGCGCGCGCCGCCTGGATGGCCCAGCTGTGCGAGCGGCTCGCGGCGCATTCCGTGCAGGTCATCGGCAAGATACTCGTCCTCTGGCGCGAGAGCCCGGAGAAAGCGAAGGCGAGGGCCCAGGCGGCCAGGCCCGCCCCCCGCAAGAGCGCCCCGAAGAAGCCCGCGGGCGCCTCAAGCCGTCAGAAGAAGCACCGCAGCGCCGAGGAGCTCATTCGTATCGAACGTCAACGATCTCGTACTCCTTCATCCCTCCCGGAGTCCGGACCTCGGCGACGTCGCCCGAGAACTTCCCGATGAGGGCCTTGGCGATCGGCGAGGAGTAGGAGATCTTGCCGGCCTTGATGTCGGCCTCGTCCTCGCCGACGATCTGGTAGGTCATCGACTCCGCGCCGGAGGTGTCCGCGAGCTCCACGGTCGTGCCGAACACCACGCGGCCGTCGTCCTCGAGGAGCGCCGGGTCGATCACCTGGGCGTTGGCGAGCTTCCCCTCGAGCTCCAGGATGCGGCCCTCGATGAACCCCTGCTTCTCGCGCGCCGCGTCGTATTCCGCGTTCTCGGAGATGTCCCCGTGGGCCCTCGCCTCCGCGATGGCGGTGATGACCGCCGGGCGCTCCACCGTCTTCAGCCGGTGCAGTTCCGCCTTCAGCAGCTCCACGCCGACGCGGGTGATCGGAAATTTTCCCATGCCGGGTTGACTCCTACTTGATGGTGGCGTGCAGGCCCTGCAGGTCGTAGGGCCGCAGCTCCTCGATGTGCTGCATGCCGACGCACGCCGCGCGCGCGCCGGAGACGGTGGTGTAATAGGTGACGCGGCCCTGCAGGGCGGAGTTGCGGATCGACCAGGAGTCGCGCACCGAGCGGCGGTCCTCCTCGACGGTGTTGATGATGAGGCTGATCTCGCGGTTGCGGATCATGTCCACCACGTTGGGCCGGCCTTCCTGGACCTTGTTCACGAGCTGCACCGCGAGGCCGGCGGCCTCCAGGGCCGCGGCCGTGCCCTTCGTGGCCACGAGCGCGAAACCCAGGCCGACGAGGGTGCGGCCGATCTCCACCGCCTTGGGCTTGTCCTCGTCGCGCACCGACAGGAAGGCCTTGCCGGACTTGGGCAGGCGCACGCCGGCCGCGAGCTGGCTCTTCACGAAGGCCTCGGCGAAGGTGTGGCCCACGCCCATCACCTCGCCCGTGGACTTCATCTCGGGTCCCAGGATCGTGTCGACCCCGGGGAACTTGATGAAGGGGAACACGGCCTCCTTCACGGAGAAGTACGGCGGGATGACCTCCCGGGTCACCCCCTGGGAGGCGAGCGAGCGCCCGGCCATGCAGCGCGCGGCCACCTTGGCGAGCGGCGTGCGGATCGCCTTCGAGACGAAGGGGACGGTGCGCGAGGCGCGCGGGTTCACCTCGAGCACGAAGACCTTGTCGTCCTGGATGGCGAACTGCACGTTCATGAGGCCCACGACGTCGAGCCCCCTCGCCATCGCCACGGTCTGGCGGCGCAGCTCGTCCTGCAGCTCCTCCGAGAGGCTGAAGGGCGGCAGCGAGCAGGCCGAGTCGCCGGAGTGCACCCCGGCCTGCTCGATGTGCTCCATGATGCCGCCGATGATGACGTCCTTGCCGTCGCTCACCGCGTCCACGTCCACCTCGATCGCGTCGTTGAGGAAGCGGTCGATGAGCACGGGGGAATCGTTGGAGACCTTCACGGCCTCCTTCATGTAGCGCACGAGGTCGGTCTCGGCGTGCACGATCTCCATCGCGCGCCCGCCCAGCACGTACGACGGGCGCACGACCACCGGGTAGCCGATCTCCCTGGCCGCCTCGAGGGCCGCCTCGGGCGTCCTCGCCGTCCGGTTGGGCGGCTGCAGGAGCTTCAGCTCGTGCAGCATCTGCTGGAAGCGCTCGCGGTCCTCGGCCTTGTCGATGGAGTCGGGGCTCGTGCCGATGATGGGCACGCCCGCCGCCTCGAGGTCGCGCGCGAGCTTGAGCGGCGTCTGCCCGCCGAACTGGACGATCACGCCCTCGGGCTTCTCCCTGTCCACGATCTCCAGCACGTCCTCGAGCGTGAGCGGCTCGAAGTAGAGGCGGTCGGAGGTGTCGTAGTCGGTCGAGACGGTCTCGGGGTTGCAGTTGACCATGATGGTCTCGAAGCCGTCCTCGCGCAGGGCGAGCGCCGCGTGCACGCAGCAGTAGTCGAACTCGATCCCCTGCCCGATCCGGTTGGGCCCGCCGCCCAGCACCATGATCTTCCTGCGGTCCGTGGGCTCGGCCTCGTCCTCCTCGTCGTACGTGGAGTACATGTAGGCCGTCTTCGTGGCGAACTCCGCGGCGCAGGTGTCCACCCGCTTGTAGACCGGGCGGATGCCGAAGCCGTGGCGGCGGGCGCGAACCTGCTGCTCGCTCGTCTTCCAGAGGTAGGCGAGGCGCCGGTCCGAGAAGCCCTTCCTCTTGAGCTCGCGCAGCTCCGCGGACGCGAAGTCCGCGAGCGAGCGCTTCTCGATGGCGAGCTCGGTGTCCACGAGGTCCTTGATCTGCGCGAGGAACCACGGGTCGATCTTCGTGCAGCGGTGGACCTCCTCGAGGCTCATGCCGACCCCGAAGGCGTCGGCCACGTACCACAGGCGCTCGGCGCGCGGGTAGGCGAGCTCGTCCTCGATTTTCTCCATGTCGACCGACTTCAGGTTGAAGCCGTCGACGCCCACCTCGAGCCCGCGCAGCGCCTTCTGCAGGGACTCCTGGAAGTTGCGCCCGATGGCCATCACCTCGCCCACGCTCTTCATCTGCGTGGTGAGGCGGTCGTCGGCCAGCGGGAACTTCTCGAAGGCGAAGCGCGGCACCTTGGTGACCACGTAGTCGATCGTGGGCTCGAAGGACGCGGGCGTGGCCCCGCCGGTGATGTCGTTGCGCAGCTCGTCGAGCGTGTAGCCCACCGAGAGCTTGGCCGCGATCTTGGCGATGGGGAAGCCCGTGGCCTTGGAGGCGAGGGCCGAGGAGCGCGACACGCGCGGGTTCATCTCGATGATGACCATGCGCCCGTCCTGCGGGTTGATCGCGAACTGCACGTTCGAGCCGCCCGTCTCCACCCCGATCTCGCGCAGGCACGCGATCGAGGCGTCGCGCATGATCTGGTATTCCTTGTCCGTCAGCGTCTGCGCCGGGGCGACCGTGATGGAGTCGCCGGTGTGCACGCCCATGGGATCGAGGTTCTCGATGGAGCAGATGATGATGCAGTTGTCCGCCTTGTCGCGGACCACCTCCATCTCGAACTCCTTCCAGCCCAGGACGCTCTCCTCGATGAGGAGCTCCTTGGTGGGCGAGGCTTCCAGCCCGCGCTCGCAGATGGCGACGAACTCCTCCTTGTTGTAGGCGATGCCCCCGCCGGCGCCGCCGAGCGTGAAGGAGGGCCGGATGATCGTGGGGTAGCCGACGCTCGCCTGCACCTGCACCGCCTCCTCGAGGGAGTGGGCGAGGGCCGAGCGGGCGCTCGCGAGCCCGATCCTGGCCATGGCGTTCTTGAACTTCTCGCGGTCCTCGGCCTTGTCGATCGCCTCCTTCTTGGCGCCGATCATCTCCACGCCGTACTTCTCGAGGACGCCGTGCTTGGCGAGGTCGAGCGCGCAGTTGAGGGCCGTCTGCCCGCCCATGGTGGGCAGCAGCGCGTCGGGCCTCTCCTTCTCGATGATCTTCTCGACCATGCGCCAGGTGATGGGCTCGATGTAGGTGACGTCGGCCATCTCCGGGTCGGTCATGATCGTGGCCGGGTTCGAGTTCACCAGGATCACCCGGTAGCCCTCGTCGCGCAGCGCCTTGCAGGCCTGGGCGCCCGAGTAGTCGAACTCGCACGCCTGGCCGATGACGATCGGGCCGGCGCCGATGATCAGGATGCTCTTGATGTCGGTGCGCTTAGGCATCTATGCGATTGCCCAGGTGTGGCTACGATTGGCGAAATTCTTTGGAAACGCCGATGAACGCCGATAAGTGCACGCCGATGAACGCCGATAACCCCGATGCGAGATATTCAACGTCGCTTGCGTTGATGCAGCCTGCCAAGCACACGGACTTGAACCCTCTTGGGATTCATCGGCGTTCATCGGCGTGACATCGGCGTTCATCGGCGTTTCCGGAGATTTTCCCATCCGTCAGCCCCTGCCCTTCGCCATCATCGCGACGAACTTGTCGAAGAGGTAGGACATCTCCTTCGGGCCCGGGCTCGCCTCGGGGTGGCCCTGGAAGCTGAAGGCGGCGGCGTCGGTGCGCTCGATGCCCTGGAGCGAGCCGTCGAAGAGCGACTTGTGGGTGACGCGCACGTTGGCCGGGAGCGTGGCCTCGTCCACCGCGAAGCCGTGGTTCTGGCTGGTGATGAAGACGCGCTTCGTGTCGAGGTCCTGGACGGGGTGGTTGGCCCCGTGGTGCCCGAACTTCATCTTCACCGTCTTCGCGCCGCTCGCGAGCCCCAGCAGCTGGTGGCCCAGGCAGATGCCGAAGACGGGCGTGCCGGAGGCGACGATCTCGCGGATGGCCTCGATCGCGTACGCGCAGGGCTCCGGGTCGCCGGGGCCGTTCGACAGGAAGACGCCGTCGGGCTTGAACCCGAGGGCCTCCTTCGCCGGCGTCTGCGCGGGCAGCACCGTCACGTGGCAGCCGCGCTCGGCGAGGTGGCGCAGGATGTTGTGCTTCACGCCGTAGTCGTAGGCGACGACGTGGAAGCGCGGCGCCCCGCCCTCGCCGTAGCCGGATCCGAGCGCCCAGAGCGAGCCGTTCCACTCGTAGCGCGCCTTGCAGGTGACGACCTTGGCGAGGTCCTGCCCCGCCATGGAGGGCGCGGCGCGGGCGGCCTCGAGCGCCGCCTTCTCGTCGGCTTCCCCCGTGACGATGCAGCCGTTCTGCGCGCCCTTCGTGCGCAGGATGCGCGTGAGGCGGCGGGTGTCGATGTCGGCGATGGCCACGACCCCGTGGCGCTCCAGGAAGGCGGGGAGCGTCTCCGTCATCCGCCAGCTGGAGGCGAGGATCGGCAGGTCGCGGATGACGAGGCCGGCGGCGAAGACGCCGCGCGACTCGACGTCCTCCGGGTTGGCCCCGGTGTTGCCGATGTGCGGGTAGGTGAGCGTCACCACCTGCCCGCAATAGGAGGGGTCGGTGAGGATCTCCTGGTAGCCGGTCATCGCGGTGTTGAAGACCACCTCCCCCACCGTCCGGCCGGGGGCGCCGACGGCGGCGCCGCGAAAGACGGACCCGTCGGCGAGAACCAGGAGGGCGGGGGTCTTTTGCGACAAGGACGGCTCCGAAAGCGGGGAAAACGACGGGCGCAAAAAAACGGGAGGAGCTTTTGCTTAAACCTGGGCTCATCCCGCTTTCATCAGCCGCAAATCATAGCAAATCCGCGCCCTTTCTTCAACGAAGGCCGGCTTCGGGAGGATAATTCCCGCACACCATGCAGGCCCTTCACGCGCTCGCCGGAACCGCCTTCCTCCTCGCCCTCGCCTGGGCCCTCTCCGAGGACCGCCGCGACGTGCGCTGGCGGGTCGTGGCCTCCGGCCTCGCGCTCACCGTGGCGCTCGCGGGGCTCCTGCTCGCGGTGCCCTGGCTCAAGGGCGCCGTCTTCTCGCTCAACGCGGGCCTCGCGGCGCTCGAGCGCGCCACGCAGGCCGGCGCCTCCTTCGTCTTCGGCTTCCTCGCCGGCGGTCCCGCGCCCTACGCCGAGACCAACCCCGCCGCGTCCTTCGTGCTCGCCTTCCGCGCCCTCCCCCTCGTGCTGGTGGTGAGCGCCCTGTCGGCGCTGCTCTTCCACTGGCGGGTGCTGCCGGCCGTGGTGAAGGCCTTCGCGTGGGTGCTCAACCGCACCATGGGGCTGGGAGGGGCGGTGGGCGTCTCCTCGGCGGTCAACGTCTTCGTGGGCATGGTCGAGGCCCCGCTGGTGGTGAAGCCCTACCTCGCGAGGCTCTCGCGCTCGGAGCTCTTCATGGTGATGGTGTGCGGCATGGCCACCATCGCGGGCACCGTGATGGCCCTCTACGGCGCGATCCTCGCGCCCGTGCTGCCCGACGCGATCGGCCACATCATCGTCGCCTCCTTCGTGGCGACCCCCGCGGCCATCGTCGTGGCGGCCCTCATGGTGCCCGGGCGAGATGTCGCGCGAGGCCGCCATCGAGATCCCGCGCCAGGACGCGAGCGCCATGGACGCGGTGACGCGCGGCACCGTGGAGGGCGCGCAGCTCCTCGTCCAGATCGTGGCGATGCTCATCGTGCTGGTCGCGCTCGTGCACCTGGCGAACGCCGCGCTCTCCGTCCTGCCCGGCCCCGGCGGCGAGCCCCTCACCCTGCAGCGCATGCTGGGGTGGGCCTTCGCCCCGCTCGCCTGGGCCGCGGGCGTGCCCTGGGCGGAGGCGCAGGCCGGCGGCGCGCTGCTGGGGACCAAGACGATCCTCAACGAGTTCGTGGCCTACGTGGACCTCGCGAAGCTGCCGCCGGAGGCGATGGGCGCGCGCTCGCGCCTGCTCATGACCTACGCGCTGTGCGGGTTCGCCAACTTCGGCAGCCTGGGCATCCTCATCGGCGGCATGGGCGCGATGGTCCCCGAGCGGCGCGGGGAGATCGTGGCGCTGGGGATGAAGTCGATCGTGGCCGGGACCCTCGCCACCTGCCTTACTGCGGCGGTGGTGGGGCTATTCGTGTAGGGATGCGGTGGGGAGTGATGCGGGCGCAAATCTTTGGAAACGCCGATGAACGCCGATGTCACGCCGATGAACGCCGATAATGCCGATCGGATTGATCGCCGATGCGGGATCGCTCGACGACAGCGATCCAGCATCAGCGATCACATCGCCGAACTTATCGGCGTTCATCGGCGTGACATCGGCGTTCATCGGCGTTTCCAAAGATTTGCGCCTCCGTCAGCCACGGAGCCCCAGCACGTCGTCCATGTCGTAGAGGCCCGGAGCGCGGCCGTGGAGCCACTTCGCGGCGCGGATGGCCCCCTGCGCGTAGGTGGCGCGGCTCGCGGAGCGGTGCGTGATCTCGATGCGCTCGCCGGTGCCGAGGAAGTAGACCGTGTGGTCGCCGATCGCGTCGCCGCCGCGCGCGACCGAGAAGCCGAGCGTGCCGGCCTTCCTCTCGCCGGTGGCGCCGTGGCGCGCGAAGACGCCGTCCTTCGCCGAGGGAAGTCCCGCGCGCGGCCGCGGCCACCTCGCCGAGCTTGAGCGCCGTGCCCGAGGGCGCGTCCACCTTGAGCTTGTGGTGCAGCTCGAAGACCTCGACGTCGTAGTCCGGCCCCAGCGCCCGCGAGGCCATGTCGACGAGCTTCATCATCACCAGCACGCCGATGGCGAAATTGGGCGCGAAGACGACGGGGATCGCGCGCGCGGCCTCGCGGATCGTCGCGACCTGCCCGGGCTCGAATCCGGTGGTGCCGATCACGATGGGCTTGCCGGCCGCCACGCACGCGGCCAGGTGCGCCAGGGTGCCGGCGGGGCGGGTGAAATCGACGAGGACATCGGCTTGCGCGAGCGCGGCGGCGGGATCGGAGCCGATCGCGACCCCCTTCGCGCCGGCCGCCAGCTCGCCGGCGTCGCGCCCGGCGAACGGCGGAGCCGGCGACCTCCAGCGCCGCGGCGATGGCGGTGCCGGCGTCGCTGCTGCCGGCCTCGAGGAGGGCGCGGCCCATGCGCCCGCCCGCGCCCGCGATCGCGAGCCTCACCGCGCTCATTTCTTCGGCGCCGTGCCGGCGGCCGAAAGGGTCGGCCCGCCCTCGATGCGCACCACCTTCTCGTTCTCGAAGAACACCGAGAAGCGGTTCTGCTCGACCAGCTTCCCGCGCTGCTCGTTGCGGAAGTAGTAGTCCCAGCGGTTGCGCGTGGAAGACGTCGGTGAGCAGCGGCGTGCCGACGAGCGTGCGCACCTCCGTGCGCGTCATCCCGGGCTTCAGCTTCGCGAAAGTCTCCGGCGCGACGAGGTTGCCCTGCTGGATGTCGATCTTGTGGATGACGGATACGCAGCCGGCGAGGGCGAGCGGGAGGAGGAGCGTGGCGAGGAAGCGCATGGCGTGGGCAGTCGGATGTTGCGGGGCATTATAGCGCGGGGGCACCCCCTCCCCCGCCCCGGCCGGCGCGGATCGCGGTTATGATTCCCCGAGCCACCCCCCGGACTCCCACGCGCCATGAGCGACCCCAAGGAACTGCGCAGCACCGGCCTCAAGGTCACCGCGCCGCGGCTTCGCGTCCTGGACCTCTTCCAGACGAGCACGGAGCGCCACCTCACGGCGGAGGACGTCTACCGGCGCCTGCTCGAGGAGCACGCCGACATCGGGCTCGCCACCGTCTACCGCGTGCTCACGCAGTTCGAGCAGGCGGGGCTGCTGGTGCGCCACCATTTCGAGGGCGGGAAGGCCGTCTACGAGCTGAACGAGGGCAAGCACCACGACCATCTCGTGTGCCTGCAGTGCGGCAAGGTCGAGGAGTTCTACGACCCGGAGATCGAGAAGCGCCAGGCGAAGATCGCGCGCGAGCGCGGCTTCGCGATCCACGACCACTCGCTCTACCTGTACGCCGACTGCCTGAAGGCGGATTGCCCGGACCGCCCGAAGGACGGGTGAGCGCCGTGCTGCGCACCCTGGCCTGGGCCGCCCTGGCCGCCTTCGTGGCGATCGCCTCCCCGGCGAGCCAGGCCCAGTTCGCGCCCTCCCCGCCCGCCGGCGCAGATCGCCGCGAAGGACCTCCCGAAGGAGGCGCGCGAGACGCTCGCGCTCGTCAAGAAGGGCGGGCCCTTCCCCTACGCCAAGGACGGCGCCGTCTTCGGCAACCGCGAGGGCCGGCTGCCCGAGGAAGAAGCGCGGCTACTATCGCGAGTACACGGTGAAGACGCCCGGCGAGCGCACGCGCGGCAAGCGGCGCATCGTGGCGGGCCGCGACGGCGACTACTGGTACACCGACGACCACTACGCCACTTTCCGCCGGATCCGAGAATGAGGCCAGGCCATGCCCCTTGACGCGCTCGAACGACCTCCTCGAGGACGAGACCGGCGGCGTGTTCTTCCTGCCCCGGCACGCGGAGCCCCGCGACGTGCAGGCGGCCGCGCGGCGCGCGAAGTTCGCCTACTTCCACATCGAGGGCAAGAACATCTCGCGCAAGGAGCAGCTCCTGAACCACGTGGCCACGGCGCTTCGCTTCCCGGGCTACTTCGGCGACAACTGGGACGCGCTCGAGGAGTGCCTCGCGGACATGGAGTGGGTGGACGCGCCCGGCTACCTGATCTACTACGACCACATCGACGGCCTGCTCGCGGCCCATCCGGACCAGTTCTCCACCTTCGTGGAGATCTGCCGGGACGCGGTCGGCTCCTGGAAGGAGGACGGCACGGCGATGGTGGTCCTGCTCTCGGGCGCCAAGGCCCCGAAGGGCGTGGCGAAGCTCAAGGAAGAGTGACGGGGATCCGCGTCCCGAGCGCGATCGCCCGCGCCGTCACCACCGCGCGCCAGGCCATCACCTCCACCCCCGCGGCGACCGCCTCGCGCAGCGTGCGCCCGTAGAGCGGGTCGATCGAGTCCGCGGGCCGCACCTCGTCCACGTCGCCGCGCTGCACGCAGAAGACGAGGACGGGCCGCGATCCCCGCCCGCGCAGGCGCATGAGCTCCCGCAGGTGCTTCGTGCCGCGCTCGCTCACGGCGTCCGGGAAGAGCGCCACGCCGCCGGAGACGGCCGCGGTCACGTTCTTCACCTCCACGTAGCAGGGCTCGCGCCCCGGCGCCTCGAGCACCAGGTCGACGCGGCTCCTCTCCTCGCCGAAGGGCACCTCGCGGCGGATCGCGCCGTAGCCGGAGAGCTCCGGGATGACGCCCGAGGCGATCGCCTCGGCCACGAGCCGGTTGGGAAGGCCCGTGTTGATCCCGACCAGGACCTCGCGGCCGGGAGCGCCGGCCTCCACGAGCTCCCAGGTGTGGCGGTACTTGCGCGTGGGCGAGTCGCTCTCGGAGAGCCACACGCGGCTCCCGGGCTCGCAGCAGCCCATCATCGAGCCGGTGTTGGGGCAGGCGGCGGTGACCGTGCCGCCCGAGGCGAGCTCGACGTCCGCGAGGAACCGCTTGTAGCGCCGCAGGAGCCTGCCTTCGACGAGGGGGGCGGGGAATCTCAAGGTTGGCTGGCGGCGGGGAGTGATGCGGGCGTAAGTCTTTGGAACACCGATGAACACCGATGTCACGCCGATGAACGCCGATGAGATCTGATCGGGAATCGACGAGCCGCTGACAGGTGCGTCGGATGCCCGCCCATCGACATGCGACGAGCTCAAGTCCTTATCTGCGTTCATCGGCGTGGCATCGGCGTTCATCGGCGTTCCAAAGATTTACGCCCGCATCACTCCCCACCGAAACCTACTGCGCGGAGCCCTCGGCGGCTTCCTGCTCCGCGATCTGCTTGCGCACCATCTCCATGTCGAGCGCCTTGGTCTTCTCCACCACCTGCTCGAAGGCGCCCTGCGGCAGCGCGCCCGGCTGCGAGAAGACGATGACCTGGTCCTTGAACACCATGAGCGTCGGGATGGAGCGGATCTGGAAGTGCGCCGCGATCTCCTGCTCCTCGTCGGTGTTCACCTTGGCGAACACCACGTCGGGGTTCGCCTCGGCCACCTTCTCGAACACCGGCGCGAATCCCCGGCAGGGGCCGCACCAGGGGGCCCAGTAGTCCACGATGACCATCGGGTTGCCGGTCACCACCTGCTCGAAGTTCTCCTTCGTGAGTTCTACGACGGCCATCTCTGCTATTTCTCCAGTAGTGCCCGGAGCATCCAGGCGGTTTTCTCGTGGACCTGCATGCGCTGGGTGAGGAGGTCGGCGCTGGCTGGCCCTCGACCAGCAGGCGAATCATTCGCGGGCCTCGGGGACGCCGTCGGTCTCGGGATGGACGAGAGCCCGGCACCGTCCCTTCCTTGCCACGTCAGCCTCCATGCGATGCAGGATGCGTCCAGTTTCCGGCGAATCGCCCGTGCGCATCCAATGATATTTGCACCGCGCGATTGGCGGGCTATCCCGGCTGCGCCGCGCGAGGTCGGCCACGGCCGCGGCGAGCGCGCGCACCGAGCGGGCCACGCGCTCGTCGGCGATCGAGCCGTCGGCCCCGAACGCGTCGTCCGCCTTCGGCACCGCGACCTGGCTGCCGAGCACCGTCACCCCCAGCGCCGAGAGCACCTGGCGCAGGTGCGGAAGCGCCCGGACGCCCCCGAACGCGCCCGGCGAGGCGGCCATGAGGCCCGCCACCTTGCCGCGCCACGGCGCGAGGCCCGAGGCATCGCCCTTGCCGTCGCCCACGTCGCGCGAGAGCCAGTCGATCGTGTTCTTGAGGAGGGCGGTCAGCGAGGAGTTGTTCTCGGGCGAGGCGATGAGGAGCGCGTCGTGCGCGAGGAAGATCTCGCGCAGCTTGCGCGCGTTCTCCGGCATGCCCGGAGGCCGCCTCGAGGTCGCCGTGGTAGAGCGGGATCGGGTAGTCGTCGAGGTCGACGAAGGTCGCCTCGGCGCCCGCTTCGCGCGCGTACTGCGCCGCGGCCCGGGCGAGCTTCTTGTTGAGAGAGTCGCGCCGGGCGCTGCCGGCGAAGGCGAGGATGCGTGCCATGGCCTTCTTCCGGTCCCGTCGGCCGCCCGCGGCTCAGGCCGCGTCTGCCAGCGGATAGTCCGTGTAGCCGCGCTCGCCCGGCGTGTAGAACGTCGTCGGGATCGGCGGGCGCGAGCGGCGATGCCCTTCCGCAGCCGGCGCACGAGGTCCGGGTTCGAGATGAAGGGCCGGCCGAAGGCGACCAGGTCGCCGCGATCGGCCTCGAGGTCGGCCGTCGGCCCGCGCGCGCGTCGTAGCCGCCGGACAGGATGTAGCGGCCCTTGAACGCCTCGCGGATCGCCGCCTTGCAGCGGACGGGCTCACCTCCGGCGCGCCCATCGAGCTGTGGTCCACCACGTGGATGTACGCGATGCCGATCGCGTTCATCTCCTCCACGAGGCGCAGGTAGAGCGCGTCCATCTCGGCGTCCGGCGCCATGCCGTTGAAGACGCCGTAGGGCGAGATGCGCAGTGCCCACGCGATCCGGCGCCGATCGCCGCCGCGGCGGCCTTCGCGACCTCCACCGCGAAGCGGATGCGGTTCTCGACGCTGCCGCCCCAGCGGTCCGTGCGCTGGTTGGAGGCCGTGTTGAGGAACTGGTCGATCAGGTAGCCGTTGGCCCCGTGCAGCTCGATGCCGTCGAAACCGGCGGCGAGCGCCCGCTGCGCGGCGCGCGGCGAATTCGCCGATGGCCTTCGCGATCGTCGGCCTCGTCCATCGTCGACGGGCACGGGGTGGGGCTGCATGCCGCCGTCGTCCGTCCACATCTGGCCGGGCGCGGCGACGGCCGAGGGCGCGACGATCCGCGCGCCGGCCGGCAGGTTCGCCGGGTGGCCGACGCGGCCCGGTGTGCATGAGCTGCACGAAGATGCGCCCGCCCCCGCGGTGCACCCCGTCGGTGACGCGCTTCCAGCCCAGCTCCTGCTCGTCGGTGAAGAGGCCGGGAATGCGCGCGTAGCCCAGGCCGTCGGCCGAGGGCGCCACGCCTTCGGTGATGATGAGGCCCGCGTCGGCGCGCTCGGCGTAGAACTTCTCCATCAGGTCGTTGGGCACGTTGCCGATGGCGCGGCTGCGCGTCATCGGCGCCATGACGACGCGGTTGGCGAGGGTGAGCTTCCCGAGAGTGACGGGCGTGAAGAGCTTGTCGTTCATGGTGTGGATTCCTGTGGGTCTGCGGCGTGCGCCGGGGGTTTCGAAAGGTGGGGGTCAGGGAGCGTCGGCCAGCGTGCCCATGCGGCCGGTGCGAAAGGCGATCTCGGCGGCGCGCGCCTGCTCGAGGCTGTTCATGACGAACGGTCCGTGGAAGACGAGCGGGCCCTCGGCGGGCGCGCCGCCCAGCAGCATCACGGCCGAGCGGCACGCTGCCCGCGTTCGTGAAGCGAGACCTCGCCGCCGCCGTCGGCGAAGACGACGAGCTCGCCCGCTCCTGCCGGGACCTCGCCCTCGGCGCCGAAGCGCCCCTCGCCCTCGATCACGTAGGCCGCCGCTTCGTGGCAGGCGGCGACGTCGAGCTCGAGCGCTTGCGCCGGGCTCGCACCGTGGCGTGCGCGAGGAAGGCGGGCATCAGCGTCTCGGCGGGGCCGGTCACGCCGGCGACCGTCGCCCGCCACCACGCGCAGGGTTCCCGCGGGCAGGCGCGCCTCGGCGATCTGCGCGGCGTCGATGCGGCGGTAGCGCGGCGGCATCATCTTCAGCGCGCGCGGCAGCGAGGTCCAAAGCTGGATGCCGTGCTGGATCGTCTCCCCCTCGCCGTCGGCGAGGGGCCGCTCCGAGTGCACGATGCCGCGCCCCGCGCTCATCCACTGCGCGCCGCCCGCGGTCACGATGCCCGTGTGCCCGGCCGAATCGCGGTGCTCGTTGCGGCCGGCTGAGCAGGTAGGTGACGGTCTCGATGCCCGCGTGCGGGTGCGCCCCCACGCCCTCGTCGCCGGGGACGACGCGGAGCGGGCCGAAGTGGTCGAGGAAGACCCAGGGGCCCACGGACCGGCGCGCGTGATCCGGCAGCGCGCGGCGCACCGGCATCGTTCCCGCGGAGGCGGGCTGCGAGGCGATGACACGCTCGACGGCGCGGGAGGCGATCGTTTGCATGGCGAACTCCTAGCGGCGGTCCGCGCTCCAGGCGCCGGGGCCGAAGGCCGCGACGTAGAGCATCCCGCCCAGGATCGAGAGGTTCTTCAGGAACTGCGTCATCTGCGCCTCGCCCTCGGGGCCGACGGGGCTGTGGAAGATGAGCGTCGTGGGCACGAGGAAGGCGGCGATCGCGAGCGCGGCCCAGCGCGCCTTGAAGCCCGCGATGAGCATCAGCCCGCCGACCAGCTCGATGGCGATCGCGCCGACCAGCAGGACTTCGGCGAAGGGCATGCCCTTGGAGGCCATGTAGGCGGCGGTGCCGGAGAAGCCGGCGATCTTGCCGTAGCCGGAGATGGCGAAGAGCAGGCCCAGGGCCACGCGGCCGGCGAGGAGGGTGGCGTTGAGGAGCGTTTCCTGGCCGTTTTCGGCGCGGTCGAGTGTTGCGGTGTTGGGCAGTGCGTTCATGGATGTGTCCTTTTTAGTGTATTTAGGTTGATTTTCACGGAAGATCGAAGACGATGACTTCAGAATTGCGGCCCGCTTCGAGGCGGATCTCGCGTTTCGCCGGTCGCTTTCAGCGCGTCGCCGGCCCGGAGCTGCTGGCCGTTGGCGGTCACTTCGCCGCGGGCCACGTGCACGTAGAGCCGGCGCCCCGGGGCCAGCGACTGCGTCGCGGTCTCGGCGCCGTCGAGGAGCGCCGCGTAGACGAGCGCGTCCTGGTGGATCGTCACCGAGCCCTCGCGCCCGTCCGGGCGAGGCGATGAGGCGCAGGCGGCCGCGCTTGGACGCGGCGTCGAAGTTCTTCTCCTCGTAGCCCGGCGCCACGCCGCTGCTCGGCGGGCTCGATCCAGATCTGCAGGAAATGCACGCCCTCGCTCGCCGAGGGGTTGTACTCGCTGTGGCGCACGCCGGTGCCCGCGCTCATGCGCTGCACGTTGCCCGGGCGGATGACGGAGCCGTTGCCCATGCTGTCCTTGTGCTCGAGGGCGCCCTTCGAGGACGTAGCTGATGATCTCCATGTCGCGGTGGCCGTGGGTGCCGAAGCCCATGCCCGGCTGCACGCGGTCCTCGTTGATGACCCGCAGCGGGCCGAAGCCCATGTGGGCGGGGTCGTGGTAGTCGGCGAAGGAGAAGGAATGCCAGGAATCGAGCCATCCGTGGTTGGCGTGTCCCCGATCCGTGGCGCGGCGAAGCTCGGTCATGCTAGGCCTCCTGTTTATCCGTTGAATCGAACGATGAGATGCATGATATGTTTGATGTTTCATCCAATAAAAGCGAATAATTCTCACCGTATCATTCTGATTTTTTGAACATGAAGCTGACGCTCGACTCCCTGCAGGTCCTGGACGCGATCGACCGCCGCGGCTCCTTCGCCGCCGCCGCCGAGGAACTGCATCGCGTTCCGTCAGCGATCACTTACTCCGTCCAGCAGACTGGAGGAGGCGCTCGACGTCCTCCTCTTCGACCGCCGCGGGCACCGGGCCAAGCTCACGGACGCGGGCCGGGAACTGCTCGAGGAGGGCCGGCACCTGCTGCGGGCCGCGGCCGACCTCGAGTGCCGGGTGCGCCAGGTGGCCAAGGGATGGGAGGCGGAGCTTCGCATCGCCGTGAGCACCCTCATCGGGATGGAGAAGCTCTACGGCATCGTCGCGGAGTTCTACGAGGCCAACACCGGGACGCGCCTGCAGGTTCCTGCACGAGGTCCTGGGCGGCACGTGGGACGCCCTCGCCTCGGGGCGCGCCGACCTCGCGATCGGCGCCTCCGGCGACATGCCGGCCGGCGGCGCCTACACCGCCCGCCCCCTCGGCCGCTTCGACATGGTGCTCGTGGCCGCCCCGTTCCATCCCCTCGCCAAGGCGCCGCCCCCCATCACCGAGGCCATGCTCCTGCGAAACGCGCGCGGTGAGCATCGCCGACAGCTCGCGCCTGCTGCCGCCGCGGACGACGGGACTGCTCTCGGGGCAGGACGTGCTCACGGTGGCCTCCCTGGACGCCAAGGTCGCCGCCCACGTGGCGGGCCTGGGCGTGGGGTGGCTGCCGCGCTGGGTCGCCGAGCGCGAGGCCTGGGCGGGGCGGCTCGTCATCCTCGAGCCCGAGGCGCCGCGCCCGCCCGTGGAGATGGTCGTGGCCTGGCGCCCCTCGTCGGCCGGCAAGGCCGCGAAGTGGTTCGTGAAGCGGCTCGAGGACCCGCTCGTCGCGGCCTCGCTCATGTCGTGACGCCGATGGCGAAGTACGTCGGCCGCTTCGCGCCCTCCCCCACCGGGCCGCTGCATTTCGGCTCGCTCGTGGCGGCGGTGGCGAGCTGGCTCGACGCGCGCGCCGCCGGCGGGCGAGTGGCACCTGCGCATCGAGGACGTCGACGAGCCGCGCACGGTGCCCGGGCGCCGAGGACGACATCCTGCGCACGCTCGAGGCGCTCGGCCTCGCGCTGGGACGGCCCGGTGGTGCGCCAGCGCGAGCGCACGGCGCGCTACGAGGAGGCGCTCGCCGCCCTGCGCCGCGCCGGGCTCGCCTACCGCTGCCGGTGCTCGCGCAGGGAGATCGCCGATTCCGGGCGTGCACGGCATCGACGGCATCGTCTATCCCGGCACCTGCCGGCAGCGCCGCGCATCCCGGAGGGCGCGCCGGCCGCCACCCGCTTCCTCGTCCCCGGCGAGGCCGTCGCCTTCGACGACCGCGTGCAGGGGCGCCTGTCGCAGCGCCTCGACGCCGAGGTCGGCGATTTCGTCGTGCACCGCCGCGACGGCCTCTTCGCCTACCAGCTCGCCGTGGTGGTGGACGACGCCGACCTGGGGGTGACCGACGTGGTGCGCGGCGCGGACCTCCTCGATTCGACGCCCCGGCAGATCGCGCTGCAGCGCGCGCTCGGCTTCGCCACGCCGCGCTACCTGCACTTCCCGGTCGCCACGCGCGGCGGCGAGAAGCTCTCCAAGCAGACCCTGGCCCCGGCCGTGGACGCGGCGGCCGGCTCCCGCGGCCCTGCGGGCGGCGCTCGCCTTCCTGGGCCAGGCGGTCCCGCCCCCCGCGCGCCCGCCCGAGATCCTCGCCGCGGCCGTGCGCGGCTGGGACCCGGCCCGGATACCCCCCGGCAGGTCGCGCGAAGTGACAGAAGGTAACGGGGTGGGTTACCCCCCGGATCTATAATGGCGCCTCGCCACGGACCCGGTTGAATCCAGACCGCCCCGCCCCGCCGTCCAACGGGGCATGACCGCGCCCTGCCCCGGGGCGCGAACCGCCAGGACGACCGCCATGCTCTTCCGCAAGAAGGACCCCGCCTCCGCCGACGCGCCGTCTCGCCGCCGCCGGTTCGCCAAGCCCGCCGCCGCCGCCCTCGTCCTGGTGCTGGTCGCCGGCTCGCTCGTCGCGTTCCGCGTGAGCTCGGCCAGGAAGGACGAGCCGGCCAAGGCGGCCAGCGCGACCGTGCTCGAGTTCACGCCGGCCGACGTCGCCGTCGTGGAGCTGCGCAACCTCGCGCGCACGATCCCGATCTCGGGCTCGCTGTCGCCCGTGGCGCAGTCGACGGTGCGCTCGAAGGTCCCCGGGGAAGTGCGCAGGGTGCACGTGCGCGAGGGCGAGAAGGTCGCGCAGGGACAGCTCCTCGCCGAGATCGACACCGCGGACCTGCAGGCGCGGCTCGACGCGCAGGTCGCGGCCCTCGAGGAGTCGAAGGCGAGGCTCTCGATCGCGGCGAAGAACCGCGACAACGCGCATGCAGCTGCACACGCAGGGGTTCATCTCCCAGAACGCGTTCGACACCACGCAGAGCTCCTTCGAGGCGGCCGCAGCCGCCGCGAAATCCGCCGAGGCGCAGGTGCGCCTCGCCCGCAACGCGATGAACGACGCGCGTCGTGCGCTCGCCCATCGACGGGCATCGTGGCCACGCGGATGGTCAACCCGGGCGAGCAGCGTCGAGCGTCGACGGCGCGCTCTTCGCGATCGTCGACCTGGCCCGGATGGAGGTCGAGGCGCCCGTGCCCGCCTCGGAGATCCCGGGCGTGCGGCGTCGGGCAGGCAGCGACGCTGCGGGTCGACGGGTTCGGCGAGCGCGTGTTCGCCGGGCAGCTCGAGCGCATCAACCCGACCACGGAGCAGGCTTCGCGCGCGATCACCGTCTACCTGTCGGTCTCCAACCGCGACGGGGCGCTGCGCGGCGGGCATGTTCGCCAAGGGCAGCCTCGTCCTCGACGAGGGCGAGACCGCGCCCGTCGATCCCGGCGACGGCCGTGCGCGAGGAAGCGGGCCAGAGCCTTCGTGTTCACGATCGAGAAGGGCAAGATCGGCCGGCGCGCGGTGGCGCTCGGCCGGCGCGAGGAGGAGGCCGGCCTCGTCCAGGTGCGGAGCGGCCTCGACGCGGGCGAGACCGTGGTGCAGCTCGCGCGCGACGGGGCTCAAGGCCGGGACGCCCGCGGTCCTCAAGGACGCCGCCGCGCCCGCGGCCAAGGCGGGCTAGGGAGGGCGCCGCCATGTGGATCACCAAGACCAGCATCAACCAGCCCGTCTTCGCCACCATGGTGATGGTGGCGCTGTGCGTCCTCGGGATCTTCTCCTACAACAAGCTGCGCGTGGAGCGCATGCCCGACATCACGATCCCGTTCGTCTTCATCGAGATCAAGTACCCGGGCGCCGCGCCCGAGGCCGTCGAGAACGACATCACCAAGCCCGTCGAGGAGGTGGTGAACACGGTCGACGGCGTGAAGATCATCCGCTCGAACTCCTTGGAGGGCCGCAGCGAGACCTTCATCGAGTTCCGCCTCGACACCGACATGGCGCGCGCGGTGCAGGACGTGCGCGACAAGATCGCGCTGATCCGCCCCGGCTTCCCGCGCGAGACGCGCGATCCCCTCGTGCTGCGCGGCGACTTCGACAACGCCCAGCCCATCGTCTCGCTCGCGGTGACCTCGCCCACGCGCACGCTGCGCGAGCTCTCCACGCTCACCGACCAGGTCATCGTCAAGCGCTTCCAGAACGTGCCCGGCGTGGGCCAGGTGCGGGTCTCCGGCAGCGTCGCGCGCCAGGTCCTGGTGAACCTGAGGCCCGCGCAGATGCAGGCGCAGTCCGTCGGCGTGGACGAGATCATCGCCGCGATCCGCGCCGCCAACCTGGACGTGCCGGCCGGGCGCATCTCGCACGGCCCCACGGAGCAGCTGGTGCGGATCGAGGGCCGCATCAAGGAGCCCGCGGGCTTCGGCAAGATCATCGTCGCGCGCCGCGCCAACGGGCCGGTGTACCTCGAGCAGGTGGCCGACGTCGTGGACGGCGAGAAGGAGGCCGAGTCCCTCTCGCGGATCAACGGCCAGCCCGGCCTCACGATCCAGGTCCTCAAGGTCCAGGACGCCAACATCGTCGACGTGGGCAACGGCGCCAAGGCGGCCGCCGCGGCCCTGAAGAAGACCCTGCCGCCCGACGTGGAGCTCAAGCTCGTCTACGCCGACGTGGACTTCATCGAGAAGGCCCTGAACGGCGTCAAGGTGACGATCGTCGAGGGGGCGCTCCTCACCGTGTTCATCGTGTTCCTGTTCCTGCACTCGTGGCGCAGCACGATCATCACGGGGCTCACGCTCCCCATCTCGGTCATCGCGACCTTCGTGGCCGTGCACCTCTTCGGCTTCACGCTCAACTTCCTCACCCTGATGGCGCTGTCGCTGTGCATCGGGCTCCTCATCGACGACGCCATCGTCGTGCGGGAGAACATCGTGCGCCACCTCGGCATGGGCAAGGACCACTACCGGGCCGCGCGCGAGGGCACCGAGGAGATCGGGCTCGCGGTGATGGCCACGACCTTCGCCATCGTGGCGGTGTTCATCCCGGTCGCGTTCATGTCCGGGATCATCGGCAAGTTCTTCTTCCAGTTCGGCATCACGGTGGCGGTGGCCGTCCTGGTGTCGCTCTTCGTGAGCTTCACGCTCGACCCCATGCTCTCGGCCATCTGGCGCGACCCGCCGGAGAACCGCTTCCGCTACGTGCCCTGGCTCGGGCGCGTGATGAACCGCGTCGAGGAGGGCGTCGAGTGGGCCCACCACCGCTACGGCGAGCTGCTGGAGTGGGCGCTCGGCAACCGCAAGAAGGTGCTGGCGATCGCCACCGCGGTCTTCGTGTCGAGCTTCTTCGTGCTGCCCCTGGTGGGCACGGAGTTCGCGCCCGAGTCCGACGAGGGCCGCACCTCGTTCAAGCTCACCACGCCGGTGGGCTCGAGCCTCGAGTACACCGACGCCAAGACCCGCCAGGTCGAGGCGATCCTGCGCGGCTTCCCCGAGGTGCAGGTGGTCGCCGCCAACGTCGGCACCGACGAGGGCCGCAACGTCGCCCGCATCGAGGTGAAGCTCGTCCGACCGCCGCGAGCGGCCCCACCTCACGCAGAAGGCGTTCGAGGCGAAGGTGCGCCAGAAGATCCGCGCCATCCCGGGCGTGGAGCTCTCGGTGGGCTACAACCGGCCCATCTGGATCAACCTGCTCGGCCCCTCCAACGAGGGGCTGGAGAAGGTGACGGCCGACGTGATGGAGAAGATCGCGAAGATCAAGGGCATCACGGACCTCGAGAGCAGCCTCAAGGCGAACAACCCGGCGATCACGATCAAGGTGAACAACGAGCTCGCGAGCGACCTGGGCCTCACGGTCTCGCAGATCGGCGCGCGCGGTGCGCCCGCTCGTGGCGGGCGACGTGATCGGCCACTGGCTCGCGCCGGACGGGCAGAACTACGAGGTGAACGTGCAGCTGCCGAAGTCGGACCGGCGCATCACCGCCGACCTGGGCGAGCTGCACGTCGTGAGCAGCACGCCCGGGCCCAACGGCGCGCCCGTGCTCGTGCCCCTGCGCCAGGTGGTCGAGTTCCGGGAGTCGACGAGCCCGCAGATCATCAAGCGCCAGGAGCTGCAGCGGCGCGTGGGCATCTACGCCAACGTCGAGGGCCGCCCCTCCGGGCGACGTGGGCAACGAGGTGCAGGCCCTGCTCAAGACCATCGAGCTGCCGCCTGGCTACCGCTTCGACGTCGCGGGCCAGACCCAGGAGATGCAGGAGTCGTTCACGGCGGCGGTGGCGGCGCTGGGCATGGCGGTGATCTTCATCTACCTCATCCTCGCCTCGCAGTTCGGCAGCTTCCTGCAGCCGCTCGCCATCATGGCCTCGCTCCCGTTCACGCTGATCGGGGTGTTCCTCGCGCTGCTCGTGACCGGCAGCACGCTCAACATCTTCTCGATCATCGGCATCATCATGCTGATGGGGCTGGTGACCAAGAACGCGATCCTGCTCGTGGACTTCACCAACCAGGGCATGCGGGAGGGCATGTCGCGGCACGACGCGATCCTCGCCGCGGGGCAGGTGCGCCTGCGCCCGATCCTGATGACGACGATGGCGATGATCTTCGGCATGCTGCCGATGGCGATCGGCTCGGCGGACGGCGGCGAGCAGAACGCGCCCATGGGCCGCGCGGTGATCGGCGGCATCATCACCTCGACGATGCTCACGCTCGTCGTGGTGCCGGTGCTCTTCACCTACGTGGATTCGCTGGGACGCCGGGCGAAGGCCTGGTTCACCGGCGGCGCGGCCGCCTCGCACGGCGGCGGCGCGATCGCCGATCCCGTCCCCTCGAAGCCCGCCGACGACTAGAACCCTATGGCGTGGCCGTCCTTGCGGTGGTCCGAGCCGGCGCAGTAGCCGTCGTCCAGGCGCCAGATGAGCTGCGCGCCGCCGAAGCCGAACATGGCGGCCTCCGACTCCACGACGCGGTGGCCGCGGCCCTCGAGCTCGTCGAGCACGCCGGGCGCGAAGCGCTCCGTCTCGAAGCTCACGCTGAAGTCGTTGTTCACGATCCAGCGCGGCCCGTCGCTCGCGGACCTGCGGGTTCTGGTGGTAGTCGACGATGCGCGTGACCATCTGCGCGTGGCCCTGCGGCTGCATCTGCCCGCCCATCACGCCGAAGCTCATCACGGGCTTGCCGTCCTTGGTGAGGAAGCCGGGGATGATCGTCTGGAAGGGGCGCTTGCCCGGGCCGACGAGGTTGGGGTGCCCGGGCTTCAGCGAGAAGCCCGCGCCGCGGTTCTGCAGCGAGATGCCCGTGCCGGGCACCACGATGCCCGAGCCGAAGCCCATGTAGTTGGACTGGATGTAGGACACCATCATGCCGTTCGCGTCGGCGGTGGTGAGGTAGACCGTGCCGCCCGCGCGCGGCTCGCCCGGCGGCGGGTGCCTGCGCGCGCTTCATGTCGATCGCCTTCGCGCGCGCCGCGAGGTAGTCGTCGGCGAGGAGCGCTGTCCGCGTCGAACTCCATCGTGGCCGGGTCGGAGACGTAGCGGTAGGCGTCGGCGAAGGCGAGCTTCATCGCCTCGATCTGCAGGTGCAGGCTGTCGGCGCCGTCCACGGGCAGCGCGGCGAGGTCGAAGTGGCGCAGGATCCCCAGCGCCATGAGGGCGACGATGCCCTGGCCGTTGGGCGGGATCTCGTGCAGGCGGTAGCCGCGGTACTCGACCGAGATGCGGCTCGACCCAGTCGCAGCGGTGCGCGGCGAAGTCCTCGACCGTGTGCGCGCCGTCCTCCGAGCGCGAGGCGAGCGCGATCCGCTCGGCGAGCTTGCCGCGGTAGAAGCTCTCGCCCTTGCTGGCGGCGATCTCCTCGAGCGTCTCGGCCTGCTGCGGGCAGTAGAAGCGCTCGCCCGCGCGCGGGGCGCGGTCCTTGGGCAGGAAGGTCCAGGAGAACTCCGAGAAGCCCTTGAGGTTGGGCGCCTGCCGCGCCCAGCTGAGCGCGGTGATCGGCGAGACCATGAAGCCGTCGCGCGCGTAGCGGATGGCGGCCTGGAAGAGGTCCGGGAACGGGAGCTTGCCGTAGCGCTGCGACAGGGCCACCCACGCCGAGACGCAGCCCGGGACGGTGACCGCGTCCCAGCCGTGCACCGGCATCGCGGTGCGGCCCTGGAAGCGCTCCGGCGTCCACCCCGCGGGCGCGCGCCCCGAGGCGTTGAGCCCCACGAGCTTCTCGCCGTCCCAGAGGATCGCGAACGCGTCCGAGCCGATGCCGTTGGCGGTGGGCTCGACGACGGTGAGGGTGATCGCGGCGGCGAGCGCGGCGTCGACCGCGTTGCCGCCCCTCGCGAGCGCCTGCAGGCCCGCCTGCGCGGCGAGCGGCTGCGAGGTCGCCACGACGTTCTTGGCGAGCAGCGGCATGCGCTGCGACGGGTAGGGGAATTCCCAGGTGAACATGGCCTTGGCTTCCGCGCTGGTGGCTACTCCGCCTTGACGCCGGCGTCCTTGATGACCTTCGACCACTTCTGCGAGTCGCGCTCGATGGCCTGCGCGAAATCCGCGGCCGTCCCGCCGGCCGGCTCGAAGCCCATCTGCGCGAAGCGCGCCTGGATGTCGGGAAGCGCGAGCGCCTTGTTCATCTCGGCGTTGACGCGGTCGACGACCGCCTTCGGCGTGTTCGCCGGCCCGAGCAGCCCGAACCAGGTGAGGCTCTGGAAGCCCGGCAGCCCCGCCTCCGCGACCGTGGGAAGGTCCGGCGCGAGCGGCGAGCGCTTCGGCGACGAGATGGCCAGCCCCTTCACCTTGCCCGCCTTGATGTTCGGCTGCGAGGTCATGACGTTGTCGAAGAGGATCGACACCTGCCCGGACATCAGGTCCGGGATGGACTGCTGCGTCCCCTTGTAGGGCACGTGGTTCAGCTTCACGCCGGCCATGGAGGCGAAGAGCTCCGTGGTGAGGTGGGAGATGGTGCCGATGCCGCTCGTGGCGTAGTTGAGCTTGCCCGGGTCCTTCCTCGCCAGCTCGATCAGCTCCTTCACCGAGTTGGCCGGCACCTGGTTGCTCACCACGAGGATGTTGGTGGCGTTGCCGACCCACACGATCGGCGTGAAGTCCTTCACCGGGTCGTAGGCGAGCTTGCCCATGTAGGGGCCGATCGAGTGCGTGCTGGTGGTGGCCATCACGAGCGTGTAGCCGTCGGGCGGCGCTCTTGGCCACGACGTCGGCGCCGAGGGAGCCGCCGGCGCCCGGCTTGTTCTCCACGACGACGGGCTGCCCGAGCTGCGCGCCGAGCTTGTCCGCGAGCACCCGGGTGAGCACGTCGGTCGGGCCGCCGGCCGGGAACGGCACGACGATCTTCACGGTCTTGGTTGGGCCAGTTCTGGGCGAGCGAAGGCAAGGCGGCCGCGAGGAGCGCGGCGGCGAGGACGAGCGGACGGGGGAGCATGGCGGTACGGGGGGAAGTGGGCGGAGTAGGAGGATGGTAGCACCGGCGCGGGCGGCATCGGAGGTATCCTGAAGTCCGGGAGGAAACGCCATGAACGCCGATCCGAAAGCGCTGGTCTTCGATGCCTACGGCACGCTCTTCGACGTGCACTGCGTCACCCGGCTGGCCGACTCGCTCTTCGCCGGCCGCGGCGCCGCCCTCTCGCAGGCCTGGCGCACGAAGCAGCTCGAGTACACCTGGCTGCGCAGCCTCATGGGACGCTACGACGACTTCAACGCGGTCACCGCGGACGCGCTGGACTGGGCGCTCGATTCGCTGGGCCTCGCGGCCGGACCCGGGGAGCGCTCGGCCCTGATGCTGGCCTACCGCGAGCTCGCCACCTTTCCCGAGGTGCGCGGCGCGCTCGAGCGCCTGGGCCGGCGCCGCCCGCTCGCGATCCTCTCCAACGGCCATCCGGACATGCTCGACGCGGTCGTCGACCACAACGAGCTGCGCGTCTTCTTCGGCGACCGGGTCTACAGCGTGCACGAGGCCGGGGTCTTCAAGCCCGACCCGCGCGTCTACGCCCTCGCCTGCGCCGGGCTCGAGCTGCCCGCCGAGTCGATCGGCTTCGTTTCCTCCAACGGCTGGGATGCCGCGGGCGCGCGCTCCTTCGGCTTCACCGCCTGGTGGGTGAACCGGGGCAAGGCCCCCGTGGAGCGGCTGGGCTCGCCGCCCGACGCGGTCGTGGACGACCTCGCCGGGCTGGCGCGGCTGCTGGCCGGCTAGACGTCCTCGACGAAGGTCTCCTCGCGCTTCTTGCGCACCGACGGCGCGAGCACGATCACGAGGAGCAGCAGCGGCGAGCACCAGGAGCGTGGCGCTGATGGGGCGCGTCACGAACACCGCCGGGTCGCCCCGCGAGAGCAGCAATGCCCGTCGCAGGTTCTCCTCCATCATCGGCCCGAGCACGAAGCCCAGGAGCAGCGGCGCGGCCTCGCAGTCGAGCTTGCCGAAGAGGTAGCCGATGAACCCGAATCCGGCGGCGAGGAGCACGTCCATCCACGTGTTGTTGATGGAATAGACCCCGATGCAGCAGAAGAGCAGGATCGCGGGATAGAGGAAGCGGTACTCCAGCGTGAGGAGCTTCACCCACATGCCGATGAGCGGCAGGTTGAGCACCACGAGCAGGAGGTTGCCCACCCACATGCTCGCGATCATCCCCCAGAAGAGGTCGGGCTTCGCGGTCATGATCTGCGGGCCCGGCTGGATGCCGTGGATGATCATCGCGCCGATCATGAGGGCCATCACCGGGTTGGAGGGGATGCCCAGCGTGAGCAGCGGGATGAAGGAGGTCTGGGCGGCCGCGTTGTTGGCCGACTCCGGCGCCGCGACGCCCTCGATGGCGCCCTTGCCGAAGCGGGACGGGTCCTTCGCGAGCTTCTTCTCCAGGGTGTAGGCCGAGAACGAGCCCAGGATCGGCCCGCCGCCCGGAAGGATGCCCAGGAACGAGCCCAGCATCGTGCCGCGCACGACGGGCATCGCCGAGACCTTGATGTCCTCCCAGGTGGGCATGAGCCCCGTCACCTTCTTCACGTGCACGTCGCGCTTCTGCCCGTGCTCGAGGTTGCGGATGATCTCCCCGAACCCGAAGATGCCCATGGCGATGGGGCCGATGCCCACGCCGTCGATCAGCTCCGGCAGGCCGAAGTTGTAGCGCGCGACGCCGGAGTTCACGTCGGTGCCGATGAGGCCCACGAGCAGGCCCAGGACGATCATCGCGACCGCCTTGATGAGCGAGCCGTGCGCGAGCACGACGGCCGCGATGAGGCCCAGCACCATGAGCGAGAAGTAGTCGGCCGGCCCGAACTTGAGGGCGAGCTCGGCGAGCGGGGGCGCGAAGGCCGCCACCAGCAGGGTGGCCACCGTGCCCGCGAAGAACGAGCCGAGGGCGGCGATGGCGAGCGCCTTGCCCGCGTGGCCCTGCTTGGCCATCTGGTAGCCGTCGAGGCAGGTGACCACCGAGCTCACCTCGCCCGGCAGGTTCACCAGGATCGCCGTGGTGGAGCCGCCGTAGCTCGCGCCGTAGTAGATCCCCGCCAGCATGATGAGCGCCGACACCGGCGGCAGCACGAAGGTGGCCGGCAGCAGCATCGCGATCGTGGCCACCGGGCCGATGCCGGGCAGCACGCCGATGAGCGTGCCCAGGAGCACGCCGATGAAGCAGTAGAGGATGTTGGTGCCCGCGAGGGCGACGCCGAAGCCGAGCTGGAGGTTCGCGAGGAGTTCCATGGTCGCCTCAGACGCGGCAGAGCGCGAACTGGTCGAAGAAATCGAACCCCGGGCACAGCGGGATCGGCAGCTTGAGCCCGGCGACGAACGCGAGGCTGCAGAAGATCACCAGGCCGATCGCGAGGAATATCGTGGGCCTCAGCTTGAACTCCTCGCTGCCGATGCTGGAGACGATCACCACGAAGAGCCCCATCACGATCATCCCGACGATCTTGAGCCCGACGCCGAACACGACGATGGGCATGAGGACCCAGAAGACCGGCCCCCAGTGGAACTTGTCGACCGCCGGGCCCCGCGTTCTTCGGCCGCATCGCCGATCACCAGGATGGCGATGCCGAGGCCGGCCAGGATGGCGCCCAGCACGAAGGGGAAGAAGCCGGGGCCCATGCGCGCGGCCGTGCCCAGCTTGTAGGTCAGTGCGATGCCGGCGAAGAGGCCGCCCAGTCCCAGGAACATGACGCCCGCCCAGAAGTCGCGGGGATTCTTGATGAGGTGCTTCATGCGCTCCTTTCGCCGGCCGCTGCGCCGGCGCCTCCTCTTTGGGTTCTAGTGTCGCGGGCCCGTAAGCTTCCCGTCAGCATCCGGCATCCCGGGCCCGAAGCAGTATATGCCCGGGCCCGGACCGTGTCTGCGCGCGGCGACGCCTACTTCGCGAGCCCCATCATCTTGGCGATCTCGAGGTACGCCTTCGTGCGCTCCGCGATGAAGGCCGGCATCTTGTCGTAGGTGACGTCGATCAGCTCGAAGCCGCCGTCGGCCATCTTCTGGCGGAAGTCGGCGTCGCGGTTGATCTCGGAGAAGATGTCGGAGATCTTCCGGCGAATGTCCTCCGGGGTGCTCTTGGGCACGCCCACGCCGCGGTAGGCGCCGTCCACCCAGTCCCCGCCCAGCTCCTTGAAGGTCGGCACGTCCGGGAAGGCCGCGAGGCGCTTCTCGGAGCCCACGGCGAGCATGCGCATCTTGCCCTTCTGCGACAGCGCGAGCGTGTTGTAGGACATCGCCGCCGTGACGTGCCCGCCGAGGACGGAGGCGACGAGGTCGCCCGTGCCCTTGAAGGGGACGTAGGTGGTCTTCGTGCCCATGAGGCGGTTGAGCCGCGTGTGGGCGACGTGGTTGGCGGAGTTCGTGCCCGAGCCCGCGAAGGTGATCTTGTCCTGGCCCTCCTTCGCGGCCTTGACGAGGTCGGCGTAGGTCTTCAGGGGGCTTTCGTTGCGGACGATGATCGCGTCGGGCGTGTACTGGTAGAAGTGGACGTTGGTGATGTCTTCCGTCTTGTACTGGACGTTGCCCTCCAGCGGCTGCAGGACGATGTGCGGCAGGTTCGTCCCCATCACCGTGTAGCCGTCGCCCGGGTAGGTGTTGAGCGTGCTCCACGCGAGGGCCCCGCCCGCGCCCGCCTTCGACTCGATCACCATGTCCTGCCCGAAGAGCCTCTTGAACACGATCTGCTGCTGGCGCGCGCCGATGTCGGACTCGCCGCCGGGCGGCGAACGCGATGATCATGCGCATGGGCTTCTCGGGATAGGCCGCGCGGGCCGGCAAGGCGATCGAGGCGGCCACCGCGCCGCCCGCCACCAGGAATTCACGTCTCTTCACTTGGGTCTCCTCCGGTTGATCGGGGCCTCTGACGGGCTCCGGAGCCGATTGTATACAGCGTTCCGCCCCTGTTTGCCAATGACGGGCGCCTAGATCGCGTCCGCGATCGCCCGGCCCACTTCCGCCGTCCCCGCGGTCCCGCCCATGTCGCGCGTGCGCGGGCCGTCCTGGAGCACCCGCTCGATCGCCTTCACGATGGCCTCGCCCGCCTCCGCCTCCCCCAGGTGGGCGAGCATCATCGCCCCCGACCAGATCTGCCCGATGGGGTTGGCGACGTGCTTGCCCGCGATGTCCGGGGCGCTGCCGTGCACCGGCTCGAACATGGAGGGGTACTCGCGCTCGGGGTTGATGTTGGCGCCCGGGGCGATGCCGATGGTGCCCGTGCAGGCCGGCCCCAGGTCCGAGAGGATGTCGCCGAAGAGGTTGGAGCCCACGACGACGTCGAACCAGTCGGGGTGCTGCACGAAGTGGGCCGTGAGGATGTCGATGTGGAACTGCGAGGTCTGCACCTCGGGGTACTCCGCCGAGATCGCCTTGAAGCGCTCGTCCCAGTAGGGCATCGTGATGGCGATGCCGTTGCTCTTGGTGGCGGAGGTGACGTGCTTGCGGCGCCGGGTCTTCGCCAGCTCGAAGGCGTAGCGCATGATCCGGTCGGTGCCCTTCTTCGAGAACACCGAGAGCTGGGTCACGAACTCCTCCGGCGTGCCGCCGTACATGCGCCCGCCCATCGAGGAGTACTCGCCCTCGTTGTTCTCGCGCACCACCCAGAAGTCGATGTCGCCGGGCTTGCGCCCCGCGAGCGGGCTGTGCACGCCCGGCATCAGGCGCACCGGCCGCAGGTTCACGTACTGCTGGAACTCGCGGCGGATCGGGCACCAGCAGGCCCCAGAGCGAGACGTGGTCGGGCACGCCCGGGAACCCCACGGCGCCCAGGAAGATCGCGTCGTGGTGGCGGATCTGCGCCAGCCCGTCCTCGGGCATCATGCGGCCGTGCTTCGCGTAGTAGGCGCAGCTCCACGGCTTCTCGTCCCAGGTGAAGCCGATGCCGAACTTGCGCCCGGCCGCCTCCAGCACCCGGATGCCCTCGGGCACGACTTCGTTGCCGATCCCGTCGCCGGGTATGGTTGCGATGCGATAGGTCTTCATGGTCTCTCAGCCTCCGAAAAACGATTCGAATTCGGCCGCCACGAGGCCGGGGACCTCCTCGGGCAGGTAGTGTCCGGCGGGCAGCGCGCGTCCGCGGACGTCGGTGGCGACGCGCCCCCAGTCCTCGAGCGGGCGGAAGCAGCGCTCGACCACGCCGTGCGCGCCCCACAGCACGAGCAGCGGGCAGGAGAGCTTGCGCCCCGCCTCGCGGTCGGCGCGGTCGTGCTCGAGGTCGGTCGTGGCCGCGGCGCGGTAGTCCTCGCAGCTCGCGTGGATGGCCTCGGGGGTGAAGCAGCGCCCGTACTCGGCCCACGCCTGCGGCGCGAAGGGAGACATGCCGGCCGAGCCCTCGCCCATCTTGTGGCGAAGGTAGAAGGCGGGGTCGGCGCCGATCATCGTCTCGGGGATGGGCGCCTTCTGGATGAGGAAGAACCAGTGCCAGTAGGCGCGCGCGAAGGCCATGTCCGTCTGCTCGTACATGGCGAGCGTGGGCGCGATGTCGAGCACCGCGAGGCGCTCCACGGCCTCCGGATGATCCGCCGCGAGGCGGTGGGCCACGCGGCCGCCGCGGTCGTGGCCGGCGAGGCGGAAGCGCTCGAAACCCAGGCCGCGCATGAGCGCCACCGGGTCGCGGGCCATCGCGCGCTTGGAGTAGGGCTCGTGGCGGGCGTCCGTCGCGGGCTTGCCGGAATCGCCGTAGCCGCGCAGGTCCGCGCAAACGACGGTGAAGCGCTCCGCCAGGCGCGGGGCCACCTTGTGCCAGATGGCGAGGGTCTGCGGATAGCCGTGCAGGAGCAGCAGCGGCGGGCCGCTGCCGCCGACGACGGCGTGCACCCGCACGCCACCGGAATCGGCGTCGGCGACCCGGAAACCGGGGAAAAGCCCCGCCTGTAGGACCATGGTGCCATTATGACGCGCCCCATACCCCCCCGCCGGTTGACGGCCATCAACCGCGGGTCCCGGCAATGACCTAAAAAGGGCGAATCGAGTACATGAATCCCGGAAAGACCTCCATGGATACCTCTCCCGCCGGCCTCGACGTCCTCGTCGTGGGCGCCGGCGTCTCCGGCCTCGCGGCCGCCTTCGGCCTCGTCCGCAACGGCTTCCAGGTGGAAGTGATCGACGCCGGCCAGTCCAGCCCGGCGGCGTCATCGGCTCCGTCCGGCGCGATGGCGCCTTGTACGAGACCGGGCCCAACAGCGCCCTCGACACCACGCCGCTCATCGGCGAGCTGCTCGAGGCCGCGGGCATCGCCTCCGAGCGCATCCCCGCGAGCGAGATCTCCAACACGCGCTTCGTGGTCCGCGGCGGCCGGCCCGTGGCGCTGCCGATGTCGCCGGGCGCGTTCCTCGCCACGCCGCTCTTCTCGCCGCTCGCCAAGGCGCGCCTCGCCCTCGAGCCCTTCATCCGCCGCCAGGACCGCCGGACGAGGAGGAGGTCATCGCCCACTTCGTGCGCCGCCGGCTCGGGCGCGAGTTCCTCGACTACGCCATCGAGCCCTTCGTGGCCGGCATCTACGCGGGCGACCCGGACCGGCTCTCGGTGCCCGCGGCCTTCCCGAAGCTGCACGCCCTCGAGCAGCGCTACGGCAGCCTCATCCTCGGCGCCATCCTCGGCGCGCGCGAGCGCAGGAAGCGCGCCGAGACGGCCAAGAACACCGCCAAGAGCTTCTCGTTCCGCGGCGGGATGCAGACGCTCACCGACGCGCTCGCGCGCGGCGTCCAGCGCGTCACGCTGGGCGCGAGGGCCGTCTCGCTCCAGCGCCTGCCGGACGGCTCCTTCGCCGTGACCTTCGAGCAGGGCGGCGCGAGCTTCACCCGCCACGCGCGCTCCGTCGTGCTCGCCGTGCCGGCCGGCGACGCCGCGCGCCTCGCCTATCCCCTCGCCCCGGAAGCCACGCGCGCGCTGCAGGAGATCGAGTACCCGCCCGTGACCGTGGTCGCCAGCGCCTACCGCCGCGAGGACGTGACGCACGACGCTGGGCGGCTTCGGCTTCCTCGCCCCGCGCGTGGAGGGCCGCGCCGTCCTGGGCACGCTCTTCTCGAGCTCGATGTTCGAGGGCCGCGCGCCGGAGGGCCAGGTGCTGCTCACGAACTTCGTGGGCGGGCGGCGCAATCCCGAGCTCGCCGCGGCCGACGACGGCACCATCGTGGAGAAGGTCGCCGCGGAGCACCGCGCGCTCCTGGGCGCGCGCGCGCCGGCGCTGTGGAACGTGGTCACGCGCTGGCCGCGCGCCATCCCGCAGTACGAGCTGGGCCACCTCGGCCGCATCGCGAAGGTCGCCGAGGCCGAGAAGGCCGTGCCGGGCCTGCGGTTCTGCGCCAACTATCGCGGCGGCGTCTCGGTGGGCGATTGCATCGCCAGCGCCCACGCGACGGCGGAGTCGCTGGGCACCTGGCTGCGGGCGCCGGCCACGCTCACGACGCGCTGACGAAGCGCGCCGCCTGGCGCGCGATCACCGCTTCCTCGTCGGTGGCGAGGACGAGGATCCCGGCGGCGCTGCCCGGCGCGGAGACGATCTCCGCGCCGCCTTCGTTCGCGGCGGCATCGAGCGCGAGCCCCATCCAGCCCAGGCGATCGACGATGCGCGCCCGGACCGCCGCGGCGTTCTGGCCGATGCCGCCCGTGAAGACGAGGCGGTCGATCCCGCCCAGCGCCGCGCACATCGCCGGCGAGCTCGCGGCAGGCGTGCTCCACGTAGTAGTCGACGGCTTCGCGCGCCGCCGGCTCCGGGGAGGCGACGAGCTCGCGCATCTCGCCGGTGATTCCCGACAGGCCCAGCAGGCCCGATTCCCGGTAGAGCAGGCGCGCGATGCGCTCGGGCGCCATGGCGCGCTGCTGCAGGAGGTGGAGGACGACGGCCGCGTCCAGGCGCCCGCAGCGCGTGCCCATGGGCAGGCCGTCCAGCGGCGAGAAGCTCATGGTGGTCGCGACCGAACGCCCGTCGCGGATGGCGCAGATCGAGGCGCCGTGCCCCAGGTGCGCCGCGACGACGCGGCCCGCCAGGAGGCCCCGGGCCGCGAGCTGCGCGCAGATCGATTCGTAGGAAATGCCGTGGAAGCCGTAGCGGCGCACGCCCTCGTCGTGCAGCGCGCGCGGCAGGGCGAAGCGCTGGTTGAGCTCCGGCTGCGCGCGGTGGAAGGCGGTGTCGAAGCACGCCACCTGCGGCACGTCCGGGAACGCGTGGCGCGCGGCGCGCACGCCCTCGAGGTTGTGCGGCTGGTGCAGCGGGGCCAGGGGCTCGAGGGCCGCGAGCCGCGCGAGGACCGCGTCGTCGATCGCGACCGGGTGGTCGAACTCGACGCCGCCGTGGACGATGCGGTGCCCCACCGCGACCACCCGCACTTCCGGCGCGTGCTCGCCCAGCAGGACCAGCGTCGCCCGCAACGCGTCGTCGTGGGACGCGGGGGCGCCGCCCGCGCCGGCGAGGAGCCCGTCGGCGAGCGCCTGCGCCCCCGGCGCCCTGCACGCGCAGCCGCCCGCGCGATCCCAGGCCGTCGGCGATCCCCGAGAGCCGCGGCGCGCCCTCGGGGCGGCCGGCCGGGTAGAGCGCGAACTTGACGGAGGAGGAGCCCGCGTTGAGCGTGAGGACGTGGTCCGTCATGCCGGCCGCCCCCTCAGGCCCCGGCCGGCAGGATGTCGAGGAGCTTGAGCCGCTGCACCTTCCCGGACGGGCCGCGCGGCAGCTCGTCGACGAAATGGATGGCCTTCGGCGTCTTGTAGCGCCCGAGGTGCTCGTGGCAGAAGGCGCGCAGGTCCTCCGCCGTGCACGCCGCGCCCTCGCGGCGGACGACGCAGGCGGCGATCTCCTGCCCGTAGTGGCGGTCGGGCACGCCCACGGCCGCGGCGTCCAGCACGGCCGGGTGGCGAAGCAGCACCTCGTCGATCTCGCGCGGCGCGATGTTCTCGCCGCCCTTGATGATGAGCTCCTTGATGCGCCCGGTGATGAAGTAGAAGCCGTCGGCGTCGCGCCGGCCGATGTCGCCCGTGCGCAGCCATCCGCCGGGGAAGAACGCCGCCGCGGTGGCCTCCGGGTTCTTGTAGTAGCCGGCGGTGACCTGCGGCCCGCGGATCGCGATCTCGCCCGGCGTGCCGTCGGGCAGGTCCGCGCCGCGCTCGTCCACGACGCGGGCCTCGCAGCCCGAGGCGCGCCCCACCGAGCCCACCTTGCGCCGCGCGGGGTCCAGGGGATTGGAGAACGCCGGCGCCACCGTCTCGGTGAGCCCCATGGTCTCGATGATGCCGATGCCGAACTTGCGCTCGAAGGCGAGGTGGTGCTCCGGGGGCAGCGCGGCCGAGGCCGAGCGGCAGAAGCGGATGCGCGAGAGCGGCTCGCGCGCCGGCGCCTCGCCCTCCAGCAGGTAGCTCACGATGGTGGGCACCACGTTGATCCAGGTGCAGCCGGCGCCGCGCCGCCATCGGCCAGAACTTCGCCGACGAGAAGCGCGCGGGCATCACCAGCGAGCCGCCGTGCGCGAGGGGCGCCAGCATCGTCACCGCGAAGGCGTTGATGTGGTAGAGCGGCAGCACGGCGGCCACGCGGTCGCCGGGCCCGAGCGCGTGCTCGGCGCTGATGGCGCGCGCGTTGGCCACCAGGTTCGCGTGCGAGAGCATCACGCCCTTGGGCTTGCCCGTGGTGCCCGAGGTGTACATGAGGAGGGCGAGGCTGCCCGGGCGCGACGGTCGGCAGCGGGGAGCGCGCGTCCTCCTCGCGCTCCCCCGGCAGCAGGGGCGCGTCCGGATCGACCTCGATCACGCGCACGCCGCGCGCGATCCCGGCCGCCAGCTCGCGAAGGCGCGGCGCCCAGTCGGGCGAGGCGAAGGCCAGCGCGGCTGTCGGAGTGGTCGAGGACGTAGCGCATCTGCTCCGGGCTCGAGAGCAGGTTCACCGGGTTCACGCAGCGGCCGGCGGCCATGGCGCCCAGCAGCAGGCGCACCGTGGCCAGGCCGTTGGGCATGACCACCGAGACGTGCGCGCCCGGCGGGCAACCCTCGCGCGCGAGGAGCGCGGACACGCGGCGGGCCGACCCGGCCAGCTCGCCGAAGGCGAGCGTGCGCCCCGTCTCCGCGGCGGTGAAGTAGTTGGCCTGCCCCCGCGCGGCGGCCTGCGCCTCGATGAGGCCCGCGACGGTGGCGTCCCCGGCGGCGTCCACTTCAGCGTCCCCAGCGCGCGAAGTACGCGCCGAGCAGGTCGTCCAGTTCGGGGACGCTTCTCCGGCAGCGGCCGCGAGACGCGCGTCACGTTCATGTACTGGCGCACGTTCAGGTTGTCGGAGAAGTTGTTGCGGCCCCAGGTGCCGCAGCCCATCGAGAGCGACACGGGCAGGCCGTTCGAGAAGCTGCCGCCGTTGGCGATCGCGTGCGCCTGGTTCACGATCACGCGCGCCACCGGGAGCGTGAGCCCCAGGTCGAGGGCGCGGTCCTCGCGCGCGCTGTGCAGCGACACGGAGTGGCCGGCGCCCTGGAAGGCGTAGATTCGCGCGCACGGTCTCCTTCGCCTGCCCGAAGTCGCGCACGCGGTAGACCGCCAGCACCGGCGAGAGCTTCTCGCCGGAGAACGGGTGCCCCGGGCCGACGCCGCCGCCCTCGACGAGGAGCACGCGGGCCGCCTGCGCCGCGGGATTCGCGAGCCCGGCATGCGCCGCGATCCGGCCCGCCGCCTGGCCGATGACCGCGGGCGAGAGCCTGCCGTCGGGCCACATCGCCTCCTGCAGGCGCTCGCGGTCCGCCGCGTCCAGCAGCACGCATCCTCGGCGGGCCAGCGCCGCGAGCATCGCGTCCGCCACCGCCTCCACGAGCACGAGGCTGTTCTCCGAGGAGCAGCTCGTCGCGTGGTCGAAGGTCTTGGACAGCACGATCTTCGCGGCCGCGGCCTCGAGGTCGGCCGTCTCGTCCACGATCGAGGCGACGTTGCCCGCGCCCACGCCGAAGGCGGGCGTTCCGCTCGCGTAGGCCGCGCGCACGTTGGCCTGGGAGCCGGTGGCCACCACGAGGTCGCACTGGCGCATGAGCTCCGCCGTCGCCTCCTTGGTGATCGGAGCCGGCAGCATCTGCACGAGGTCGCGCGGGGCGCCGATGCGGTCGAACTGCGCGTGCACGAACTCGATGAGCCGCGCGCAGGTCGACGCCCCCTTGGGCGAGGGCGCGACGATGACGGCGTTGCGCGCCTTGAGCGCGTTGATGATCTTGTTGGCGGGCGTGGCCGCGGGGTTGGTCGAGGGCGTGACGGCGCACACCACGCCCACGGGCCGCGCGATCTCCACCAGCCCCTTCGCGGCGTCCTCCGCGATGACGCCCACGGTGCGCATGCCCGCGAGGTCGCGAAGCAGCCCCAGCGTCTTGCGGTGGTTCTTGCGGATCTTGTCCTCGACGTCGCCGATGCCCGTGTCGGCCACGGCGAGCTCGGCGAGCTCGCGGTTGCGCGCGGGCTCGAGGATCGCCCAGCCGGCGGCGGCCACCAGCTCGTCCACGCGCGCCTGGTCGAAGGCGTCCGCGACGGCCTGCGCGGCGCGAGCGCGCGCCACCAGCGCGGCCACCGCCTCGAAGGCCGGGCCGCGCGCCGCGTCAGCCGGGCTGGGCATGGGCACTCCGGGAGGCGCGCAGGCGCTTCAGGGTGGCCTTCACGAGGGGCCAGGCGAGGCCCGCCGCGGCGAGCGCGAGGATGCCGCCGCTGATCGGGCGCGTGAAGAAGACGGTCCAGTCGTTGTCGAAGCTCACCATGGTGGTCATGAAGTTGGTTTCCGCGAGCGGCCCCAGGATCGTGCCCAGCACCAGCGGCGCGATGGGAAAGCCGTAGCGCTCGAAGAGGAAGCCCAGCACGCCGAAGGCCGCGATCACGTTGAGGTCCGAGAGGTTGTTCCTCGCGGCGAAGGCGCCCACGAAGCAGAACACCACCACGAACGCGGAGACGATGGCCTCCGGCGCCTCCAGCACCTTGCACAGCGGCCGGATCGCGAAGTAGCCGAGGATGCACATGCCGATCACGCCGGCGAACACCGTCGCGAAGACGGTGTAGACGAGGTCGGTGTTGTTGACGAAGACCTGCGGCCCCGGCTGGATGCCGTGCAGGAGGAAGGCCGCGAGGATGATCGCGGTGGCGCCGCTGCCCGGGATGCCCATGGCGAGCAGGGGCACGAGCGCGCCGCCCACCGAGGCGGTGGCCGCCGACTTGGCCGCGACGATCCCCTCGGGGGCGCCGGTGCCCAGCGCCGCGCGGTTCTTCCCGTACTGGCTCTCCAGCCCGTAGGCGACGAACGCCGAGACGGTGGCGCCCGCGCCCGGCACGATGCCCACGACGATGCCCGTCGCGGTGCCGCGCGCGAACGTCGCCTTCATCGCGAGGATGCGCGAGAGGCTCGGGAACGAGGTCTTGAACCGGCTCGCCCCCTGCCCCGCCTCGCCGCCTTGCGCGGCGAACCCGGTGCTCATGCGCGTGAGCACCTCGCCGATGCCGTAGGCGCCCACCATCACCAGCAGGAACTCGATGCCGTCCTGCAGGAAGGGCTGGCCGAAGGTGAAGCGCTCGGCGCCGTAGACCTCGTCCACGCCCACGGTCGCGATGAGGAGCCCCAGGCACAGGCTGATGAGGGCGTTGGCGAGCGAGCTGCCCGAGAGCGTCACCACGCTCGCGAGCCCGAAGAACACGATCGCGAAGAACTCCGGCGTCGAGAAGGCGAGCGCGACCTGCGGCCACGGGCTTGGCGAGCAGCACCATCACGACCGCCGAGACGAGGCCGCCCACGAGGGCCGCCACGAGCGACCAGCCCAGCGCCAGCGCCGCCTCCCCCTTCCTCGCCATCTCGTAGCCGTCCCAGATGAGCGGCACGTCCATGGGCTCGCCCGGGATGCGGAAGAGGATCGCGGTGATGGCCCCGCCGTAGGTCCCGGAGACGTACATCGCGGTGAGCAGGATCAGCGCGGGCGCCACGCCCATCTTGTAGGTGAAGGGCAGCGCCAGCACCACGCCCATCACCAGCGTGAGGCCGGGCAGCACCGCCACCAGCATGCCCAGCACCAGCCCCACCGCCAGCACGAGGAGGTTCAGCGGCGTGAAGAGGTGGCCGAAGCCGCCCGCGAGGTGGGTGAGGATCTCCACGCGGCCCCGTCAGGAAACGCCGATGGCCGCGAGCAGCGCGAGCGACAGCGACCGGAACGGCCCCTCGCCCAGCGGCAGCGAGATGTAGGCCACGCGCATGAAGACGACCACGAGCGCGAGGCTCCCGGCGACGCCGAGCGCGCCGGTGAGGAGCGGGCGGCGCAGGCCGCCGAACCACGGGAAGGCCGCGAGGAAGACCGCGGTGGCGACGAAGAACCCGAGCCAGGGAACCGTGACGACGTAGGCGAGCACGAGCCCGGCGCCGGCGGCGAGCTTGCCCGCCTGGATCGCGGGCGGCGCCGGCGAGGCGTCGCCCGTCTCCGCTGCGCTCGCCCCCGGGCCGCCGCCGCGAGGGCGCACGGCGAGGCGCCGCGCGATCTCCCACGCGCACAGCAGGCCCATGACAGACGATGATCGCCTTGGGCCAGGCGTCCGGGCCGATGCGGCCGGCGCCGGTGCTCGCCTGGATGCCCGTCGCGGCCCAGTACAGCAGGACGGTCGCGACGAGCAGGAGCCCGTGCGGCAGCACGAGCCGGAGGGTCCTGGGCATCGGGGACGCGCCCGCTCAGGACTTGGGCATGTTGGCGTCGATGAGCGCGAGCTGCTCGGCGAGGAACGGGCCCGCCTTGGCCGCCGGGATGTAGCTGTCGGCGAAGGCGAGCTCGTCGGCGAGGTACTTCTTGAATTCCGCCGACTGCGCCGCCTTGTCCATGGCCGCCGCCATCGTCGCGACCTGCTTCGGGTCGGTGCCGGCGCGCATCACGATGGCGCGGAACTGGCTGATGGCGAGCGTGACGCCGTACTTCTTCGCGAGCGCGATGTCCTCGTAGCCCACCTGCGGCTGGTCGGCGAAGAAGACGATGGGGCGCATCTGCTTCGAGTCGAGGAAGGAGCGCACGTCGCCCGCCTGCTCGATCACCACGTCGGCGTGGCCGCCCAGCACCGAGGCGTAGCGCTCGCCGGGCTTGGCGAAGGGCACCGGGCGGAACTTCGCGCCCTGCTCGTTGAACTTCACCACGTGCATCTCGTCCGGGCCGCCGAAGCCGGTGATGCCCACCTTGATCTCGCCCTTCTTCGCGTCGGCGAGCAGCTCGTCGAAGGTCTTCCACTTCGCGTCGGCCTTCACGAAGAAGCCGCTGGGCTGGCGGATCATGATGCCCAGGGGCGCCAGGTCCGAGAGCTTGTAGCGGCCCTTGCCGCCGGCGAGCGTGCCCAGCGTGTCGGCGATGAACACCGCGAGCGTGTGCCCGTCGGGCGGGGCGGAGAGGAGCTTCGCCATGCCGGTGTTGCCGGTGGCCCCCGCGATGTTGAGGATCGGGAGGGACGTGCCCAGGTCCTTCTCGAGGAGCGAGCCGAGGCGGCGCGCGAGCTGGTCCGCCCCGCCGCCCGGGCCCCACGGGACCACGAAATCCACGGGGCGCGACGGGTACTTCGACTGCGCGAGCGCCAGGCGCGGCGCGAGCGCGAGGGTGGAGCCGGCGATGAGCAGCGATCGGCGAAGCGCGTTCGGGTTGCGGTCGTCCATGGGTTCTCCTCCTGTTGTCGGGCGGCTCGGGTGTCGCGGGTCTTGCTGCCCGCGTTCGGTGCTGCGGCGTAGACTATGGTGCAGATTGCGGTGCACAAAAGTCCCGTTTTCCTCGATTTCCGCGCCAGGAGGCCGACGCCATGGAGAGCAACCAGTCGAACGCCGCGGCCGTGCGCGCCTTCCGCGTGCTCGAGGTGGTGGCGCAGCACCGCGACGGCTGCGCCCTCGCCGCGATCGTCGAGGCGGTGGGCCTGCCCAAGCAGACGGTGCACCGCCTCGTGGGGCAGCTGCAGCTCGCGGGACTGGTGGTGAAGGAGCCCGGCACGAGGCGCGTGCAGCTCGCGACCCGCGTCGAGCGCTTCGCGCAGGCGGCGCTCATGAACGGGCCGGCGCGCGCCGAGCGCCACGCCATCCTCTCCGCCCTCGTCGCCGAGATCGGCGAGACCTGCAACCTCGCCGCGCTCGCGGGCACCGACATCGTGTACCTCGACCGCGTGGAGACCTCCTGGCCGCTCAGGATGCTCCTCGCCCCCGGCTCGCACGTGCCGCTGCACGCCTCGGCGAGCGGCAAGCTCCTGCTCTCGCTCCTGCCCGCTCCCGCAGCGAAAGCGCCTGCTCGAGCAGATCACGCTGCGCGGGTACACGGAGAACACGCTCGTCGACCGGCGCGCGCTCGAGCGCGACCTCGAGGCCACGCGCAGCCGCCGCGTCGGCATCAACCGCGAGGAGCACCTGCGGGCATGTACGGCATCGCCGTGCCGGTGATGCTCGACCGCCGCCGCGCCTGCGCCGCGGTGGCCCTGCAGGCGCCCGCGGGGCGCGCGACCATCGACGGCCTCATGGGCCACGTGCCGCGCCTCGAGGCCGCCGCCGGGCGCATCGCGAGGACCTTCGGCGCGAGCGGCGGACTGACTCACGCGAGCAGGATCCCGAGCGAGACGGCCATCGAGCAGCGCCAGCACGAGCGCCGGAAGCGCCGGTCGTCCAGCCGCGGGAAGAGCGCGCGTCGCCGAGCACGATCCCGCCGTAGTAGCCGGGCGCGAGGAGCGCGGCGAGGCCAGCGGCTCGCCGCGGTGAGCGACGCCGCGCCGCCCACAGGCCCGCGAGCCCCGCCATCGAGATCGCGCACACGAACACCGTCAGGTTGGCGCGCGTGACCTCGACGGGGTCCGGCCCGGCGAGGAGGTAGACGATCACCGGCGGGCCGCCCATGCCGGTGGCGCCCACCATCGTGCCGGAGAGCGCGCCCGGGCGAGCCCCGTCGCGGGCCGGTGCCGCTCGCCGCGTGGCGCCAGCCGCGCAACAGGAGCGAGCGCGAAGGCGATCACGGTGGCGGCGATCACGCGCCGCATGGTGACCGGCTCCACGCTGACGAGCGCCCAGGTCCCGAGCGGGATCGTGAGGCACGCCGCGGCCGTGATGGGCCCGATCACCGGCCAGCGGACGAGGGAGCGCGCGGCGGCCACCATCGGCAGGGCGGCGACGCCCTCGAGGAGCAGCACCACGGGAACCGTCACCAGCGGCCCCAGCAGGAGCGCGAACGGCGGCGACATGACCATCGCGCCGCCGAATCCCGTGATGCCGCGGATCAGCCCCGCCGCCACCGCGATCGCCGCGGCGATCGCGATGGTCTCAGGCGCGAAGGAATCCACCGTCGACCGCCACCGTCTCGCCGGTCACGAAGGCGCAATCGTCGGAGGCGAGGAAGAGAGCCATTCGCGCGATGTCCGCCTTCTCGGCCAGGCGGCCGAGCGGGATGCGCGCGAGCACCCGCGCGCGCACCTCCGGCGTGAGCATTTCGTGCGTCATGTCGGTGTCGAGCAGGGCCGGGGAGATCGCGTTCACGCGGATGCCGCGCGGCGCGAGCTCGCGCCCGAGGCCCTTTGTGATCGCCACCACGCCCGCCTTCGTCGCGCCGTACCAGACGTTGCCGATCGCCCCGCCGCCCTTTTCCGCCGAGACCGAGGCGATGTTCACGATCGCCGCGCCCGGCCGGCCTTGCATCGCCGGCAGGGCCGCCTGGACGCAGTTGAAGATGCCCGTGAGGTTCACGGCCACGAGCCGGTCCCAGGCCTCGCCAGGGAGCGCCTCCGGAGGGCCGGAGCAGATGAGCCCCGCGTTGTTCACCAGGATGTCGAGGCCGCCGCGCTCGGCGCGGATGCGCTCGAGCGCCGCGCGCACCGAGTCGCGGTCGGTCACGTCGAGGGCGAGGTTCGTGCCCGCGAGGATGTCGCCGCGGTAAACGAAGGCGCCCTCGGCCTCGTAGAGATCGGCGATGGCCGCCCCGATTCCGCGCGCGGCGCCCGTGACGAGTGCCACCCGCCCCGAAAGCTTGCTCATGTCTCGATCTCGAATTCGTCGTGGATCAGGGCGCGGATCCGCTCGCGCAACGCGACGAAGGCCGGGTCGCCCTCGCTCCGGGGCCGCGGCAGGTCGACGCGGATCTGCTCCTTCACCCGCCCGGGCCGGCGCGTCAGCACGACGACCTGGTCGGAGAGCAGGATCGCCTCCTCGATGCTGTGGGTCACGAGCACCATGGTCTTCCTCACCAGCGGGTCGTCGGAGGCGAGGATGCGGCCCATCTCCTCCTGCATCCGGGAGCGGTTCTGGGCATCCAGGGCGGCGAAGGGCTCGTCCATCAGCAGCACCGCGGGGTCCACGGCCAGGGCGCGCGCGATGGACACGCGCTGCTTCATCCCGCCCGAGAGCTGGTGCGGGTAGCGGCGCTCGAATCCCTTCAGCCCCACCAGCTCGACGTTTCGCCGCACGATCTCCCGGCGCGCCGCCTCGGGAACCTTCTTCATCGCCGGCCCGAAGGCGATGTTGTCCTCGACGCTCATCCACGGGAAGAGCGCGTAGTCCTGGAAGACCACGGTGCGCTGCCAGGCGGGCTCCCGCACCGGCAGGCCGTCCACGAGGATCGTCCCCGAGGTGGGCTGCTCGAACCCCGCGAGCATCATGAGGAGCGTGGTCTTGCCGCAGCCGCTGTGGCCGAGGATGGAGCAGAACTGGCGGTCGGCGACCTCGAAGCTCACCGTGTCGAGCGCCTGCACCGGCTCGTCCCCGGACCCGTGGCCGGGGTAGATCTTGCCCACGCCGGAGATCGTGACCGTGCTCATCGGCGCATCGCGCCCGACCACGGCATGAGACGGGCGACCGCGCCGCGGATCGCGCGGTCGATCCCGAGCCCCACCAGGCCGATGGTGGCCATCCCCACGATCACCTGGTCGGTCCGCAGCACCGTGCGCGCGTCGTTGATGAGGAAGCCCAGCCCGGTGTTGGCGCCGACGAGCTCCGCCGCCACGAGCGCCATCCACCCCACGCCCAGCCCGACGCGAACGCCGGTGATGATCTGCGGCAGCGCCGCGCGCAGCACCACGTGCCACAGGATCCGCGCCTCGCCCGCCCCGAGGCAGCGGGCGGCGCGCACGAGGTTGGGCTCCACGCCCTTCACGCCCGAGATCGTGTTCACGAGGATCGGGAAGAAGCAGCCCAGGAAGATGATGAACTGGTTCTGCGTGTCGCCGACCCCGAACCACAGGATGGAGAGCGGGATCCAGGCGAGCGGCGGGATGGGCCGCAGCACCTCCACGAGGGGGTCCACCTGGTCCTCCACCGACTGCCACCACCCCATGGCGATGCCCAGCGGGATCGCGGAAGTCGCCCAGAGGAAGGCGACCGCCTCGCGCCGGATGCTGTCGCGGAAATGGCGCCAGAGATCGCCCGAGCGCGCGAGCTCCCAGGCCGCCGCGACGATGTCCTGCGGCGGCGGGAGCAGCGCCCGCGTGCCCTGGTCCAGCAGGTACGTGCTGCCGCCCCACCACGCGGCGACGACCGCGGCGAGCAGGCCGAGGTTCGACACGCGGGCGAGGACGGCGGCGTGCATCGGCGGCTCAGGGCGCGTGGGACTTGCCGGCGAAGGACCACGCCTTCACGAGGTCGCCCTTCTCGGGGAAGGCCTGGGGCTGCTTCGTGTTGATCGCGTTGACGTATTCCGGGAACGGCGGCTTGCCGGGATCGCCCTTCCAGTCCGCGGGCAGGAACGGCGGGCGCTTGGGCACCGCCCAGCCGAGCTTCTCGAAGGTGCGGCGCATGAAGCGCTCGTCGACCGCGTCGGCGAAGTCCTTCGCCGCGAGGGGGCGCGTGATCCGCTTCTGGCCGTGCAGCCACTTGAAGATGGTCTCGTTCACCTCGCCCCAGAACTGCGAGTGCGGGATAGATGTAGGTGGGCTTGTAGAGGTTGTTGTAGGCGTCCACCTGCTGCCGGAGGATCGCCTTCGAGTAGTTCTTGAGGGTCGGCTCCTCGGCCTCGAGGTCGGCCGCCTTGTCGGGGTGGCGGCGGATCCAGAGCGTCGCCTCGGCGAACGCGTCGGAGAACGCCTGCGCGACGTCGGGCGCGTTCTCGACGATCTCCGCGCGCAGGTAGAACTGCCCCTCGTACATGTTGTAGGGGAAGATCGAGTCGATGATGCGGCCGTTCTTGCGCTCGTCCACCATCATCGTGGGCGTCGGGTCCCAGGGCACCACGCCGGCGATGCCCTTCGGGCAGCGCCATCTGCTCGCCCGGGGGCATGTTCTTGAGGATCACGTCCTTGCCCGCCTCGAGGCCGTTCACCTGCATGGACATCTGGAAGTAGAACTCCGCCGAGGAGCCCGTGACGATGCCGATGGTCGCGGGCGGGTTGGAGCCCTTGAGGTCCTTCACGCTCTTCAGCGGCGAATCGGGCGGCACGACGAGCGCGTGCAGCAGGTTCGGGCTCTGGATCGCGATCGCCTTCACCGGGATCTTCTTGTCGAGGAGCGAGGTGAACGGGAAGTTCCCGCCGTTGCCCGCCTGGAAGCGCGCGGAGACGATCACCTCGTTGATCGCCGGGCCCGAGGGGAATGCCTGGAACTTCGTCTCCAGGCCGCGGTGCTTGAGCAGGTCCATCCGGTCCATCACGATGTTGACCGTGTTCTGGCCGGACCACGGCGCCTGGTAGGCCACCTGCACCGGCCACCAGCCCTTGTCCTTCAGCCATTTCACCGACTTGTCGGACACCTTCTCGTAGGGCGTGGGCCAGCCCCAGTCCGTGAACTTCTGCTGCGCCCCGACAGGCAGGGCGGTGGCGAGTGCGAGCGCTGCGGCGAGCAACTGCTTTCTCATGGCTTTCTCCTCCGTTCGTGGTGCCGGGACGGTCATCCCGTGCGTTTCGCTGCGGCCTTCCCTCCTTCGCTTCCATTGCCGGCCAGCTCGCGGGACATCCGCGCGGCCGCCGCGTGCAGGTCCGGCAGGAAGCGCTTCACGCCCGCGAGCGTGAGCCGCGCCTGCGCCGCGGAGATCGCGAGCCCCGCGCAGACCTTCTCGTCCCGCGGCCCCGCCACCGGAACGGCGAGGCAGACGACGCCGGACATGAACTCCTGGTTGTCGATCGAGTAGCCCTGCCGGCGGATGCGGGCGAGCTCCGCGCGCAGGCGCTTCGCGTCGGTGATGGTGCCCGTCGTGTAGCGCGCGAGCTTCCCGCCGCGAGAGCTGCGCGTCCACCATCGCCTCGGGCATCTGGCTCAGCATGAGCTTGCCGATCGCCGTGCAGTGCAGCGGCACGCGGCTCCCGGCCTCGAAGCGCAGGCCCAGCGGCCATTGCGACTCCACGCGGTCGATGTAGACCACCTGGCCGTCGGCCACCACGCCGAGGTTGCACGATTCGCCCGTCTTCGCCGCGAGCGCGGCGAGGATCGCGTGCCGCGTCCCGGACGCGGTGGCCGCCTGGAGCACGTCGAGCGCCAGGCGCACGAGGCGCTCGCCCTCGACCACGCGCCGGCGCCCCGGCTCGCGGCCGACGAAGCCCAGGCGCTCGAGCGCGGCCACGATCCGGTGCGCGGTGGGCGGCGGCAGGTCCAGGGCCGTGGCGATCTCGGCGACGGCGAGGGGATGCCGGCGCGCGGCGACCTCCTCCAGCACGCGCAGCGCCTTGGGGACGGCGCCCGCCTCGTCGTCGGAACCGCGCGCCCGGCTCACGCGGCCACCGTGATGTCGGTGCCCGCGAAGCGGATGCGGGCGCGCTGGATGTCGCGGCGCTCCATGAGCCAGCCCACCAGCTCGTGCAGCGGCGTCGTGGAATTGCGGCACTCCGGTGTCGGGTCGCGCAGCGGCGCCAGGAGCTTCGCGTCGTAGAACGCGTGCAGCAGCAGGTCCTCGTCGCCCACGCCCTGCCCCAGCCGCGCGCGCAGCCCGGGGATGGCGGGCGCGACGTGCTCCCCGGGGCGCTCGGTGACGCGCTCCTCGGGCCGGATGCGGGCGCGCTCCAGGAACTCCGCCGAGGGCTCCGCGGCCAGGCGCCCGTAGTAGCCGCAGGCGTACTTGCGCACCTCGTCGGGAATCGTCCGGAAGCGCTCGCCCTGCACGACGTTGAGCACGGCCTGGGTGATGATGAACTGGGCGAAGGGGCTCACGAGGATGGGGTAGCCCAGGTCGCGCCGAACGAGCGCGGCCTCCTCCAGGATCTCCGGAAGGCGGTGCCCCAGTCCCATCGCGGCGAGCTGCGTGCGCAGGTTGGAGATCATGCCGCCGGGCACCTGGTGCTCGTAGAGCGCCGGGTCGTAGCGCGCCACCTCGCCGCGCGGCTTGCCCTCGCGCACGGTGAGCCACTCGAAGTAGCGCGAGGCCTCGGCCATCGCCTCCTCGTCCAGGCCGGAGCGCAGCCCCAGCGCCAGCGCCCGGCGGTGGATCTCCTGCGTCGTCGGGCAGCGACGCGCCGTTGCCCAGCGGCTCCAGCGCGGTGTACGCGTACTCGAAGCCCGCGCGCATCGCCTCGGAGTACACCTCCGGGGCGAGCCCCGACTGGCAGTGCGAGTGCAGCTGCAGCGGGATGCCCCCGCCCGCGGCGACCACGGCGGGAAAGAGCGTGCGCCCGCGCTCCGGCGTGAGAAGCCCGGTCGGGTCCTTCACGCACAGGTAGTCCACGCCGAGGGCGACCAGCTCGCGCGTGCGCTCGGCGTAGTACTCGTCCGTGTGGACCGGGCTCAGCGTGTAGGTCATCCAGCCGTTCACCTTCATGCCCGCTTCCTTGCCGGAGCGCACCGAGCTCTCGAGGTTGCGGTTGTCGTTCAGCGCGTCGTACACGGTGAGCACCTTCACGCCCAGCCGCGCGAGGACGCGGGAGTTGAGCTCGACGATGTCGTCCGGGAAGAGCTCGAAGGTGTACAGGCTCTGCCCGCGCGTGAGGGCGTCGACGGGCGTCTGCAGCCGCTCGCAGAGCATCTGCAGGCGCCGCCACGGGTTCTCGTGCAGGAAGCGCACGCACACGTCGAACACGGCGCCGCCCATCACGTTGATCACGTCGTAGCCCACGCGGTCCAGGGTGCCGAGGATGGGCGACATCATCGCCGAGGTCATGCGCGTGGACCACAGGCACTGGTGCGCGTCGCGCAGCGTCAGGTCGACGAAGCGCATCGTGCGCCGTCGCGCGGGCGGCTTGCGGGGGCTCACGGTTCGGGCCTTATCGCGACGAGCGCCTGCCCGGGCTCGACGGACTGCGCGTTCGCGAAGAGGACGTGCGTCACCACGCCGGCCACGTCGGCGGTCACGGAGTTCATGAGCTTCATGACCTCCACGATGCACACGATCGTGTCGGGCTCGACCCGGTCGCCGGGCTCCACGAAGGGCGGCGCCGAGGGCGCGCTCGCGCGGTAGGCGGTGCCCGCCATCGGCGAGCGCACGAGGCTCGTGCCCGCGGGCAGGTCCGGCATCGCGGCCGCGGGCTGCCGCCGCGGCGGCAGCCGCAAGCCCGGCGGCAGGCGCGCCGCGGCGGCGGCAGGGGCGAGGCCGGCGCCGCGGGCGCCGAGCGCTTGAACTCGACCTCGATGTCGCCCGAGCGCAGGCGGAACTCGGTGAAGCGCGAGCCGGCCTCCACGAGCTTCGCGATGGCGAGGAGGTCGTCGTAGGTCGGCGCGCGCGGGCCCGGCGCCGGGGCGGCGGGGGCCTTGGCGGGGGCCTTGGCGGGGGCCTTGGCGGCAACCTTGGGGGAGCGGGGCTTTCTCATTTATTGGAATCTGGAGTTCCGTTTGGCGGACATATTTGCACGCGCCCGCCGCCTTTGCAATAATGCCCCGGCCCCTCCCCCGACCCTTCACGCGAGGCCGACCCCCATGGCGAACCCCGTCATCATCACCGTCGCGATCACCGGCGCGGTGCCGAGGAAGAAGGACAACCCGGCCGTGCCGGTGACTCCCGCCGAGCAGGTCGAGTCCACGCACGAGGCCTTCGAGGCGGGCGCCTCGCTCGTGCACGTGCACGTGCGCAATCCCGACGAGTCGCCCGCCTCCGACCCCGAGCTCTTCGGGCGCGTGCAGGAGGGCGTGCGCAAGCACTGCCCCGGGATGATCGTGCAGTTCTCCACGGGCGGGCGCGGACGCGATCCCGCGCAGCGCGGCGCGATGCTGCACCTGAAGCCCGACATGGCCTCGCTCGCCACGGGATCGGTCAACTTCCCCACCAACATCTACGAGAACGCGCCCGACTTCGTGGAGAGCCTCGCGCGCGCGATGCTCGAGAACGGGATCAAGCCGGAGATCGAGGTCTTCGACCTCGCGATGCTCTACAACGCCGCCAACCTGGTGAAGAAGGGGCTGCTGCTCGACCCGCCGCACGTGCAGTTCGTGATGGGCATCCCCAACGCGATGCCCGCGCGCCGCACGATCTTCGACTTCCTGAGGAGCGAGCTCGCGGCGGTGCTGCCGAAGGCCACCTGGGTCGCCGCGGGCGTGGGGCGCTTCCAGTGGGAGGTGAACCAGTGGTGCCTGGAGGAAGGCGGCCACTGCCGCACGGGCCTGGAGGACAACCTTCGCATCACGCCGGACAAGCTCGCGGCGAGCAACGCCGAGCTCGTGAGGAAGATCGCGGAGAACTGCGAGCGCTTCGGCCGCCGCCCCGCCACACCCGCGGAAGCGCGCGCGATCCTGGGCCTTCGCGCCGCGGCCTAGCTGGCCGCTACTCGAACGTGGCGGCCAGGCGCCGCGCGGCCTCGTGCAGCCGCGGGGCGAGCTCGATGGCGCGCTGCAGCGGCAGGCGGGCGGTGGCCGCGTGCACCGCCACCGCCGCGATGGCCTGGCCGTCGGCAAGCCGCACGGGAACGGCCACGCACGCGACGCCCAGCACGTATTCCTCGTCGTCCACGGCGTAGCCCGCGTCGTTGATGCGGTCGAGCTCGCGCGCGAGCAGCGCCCGGTCGGTGATCGTGCGCTGCGTGAAGCGCGGCAGCGGCATCTCCGCCACCAGCGCCTCGCGCTCGGCCGCGGGCAGCGAGGCGACGAGGAGCTTGCCGCTCGCGCTGCAGTGCGGCGGCACGGTGCTGCCCACGGGCAGGTGCAGGCGCAGCGGCCAGTCGGCCTCCACGCGGTCGAGGTAGACCACCTCGCCCTTCCTCAGCATCGACAGGTTGCAGGTCTCGCCCACGTCCTCGACGAGCTGGCGCAGGATCGCGCGGCGCAGCGTGGCGACGGAATCGTTGGCGAGGATGGCCAGGCCCAGCCCCTCCAGGCGCGGGACCGACGGCGTAGGCGCGCCCGGCGGGCTCGCGCTGCACGTACCCGGCCTCCTCGAAGAGGGCCAGCGTGCGGTAGAGGGAAGGCTTGGGCAGCCCCGTGGCCTGCATGAGCTGGGTGAGCGTGGGCGGGCGCGGCGAGCGCACCAGGGCCTCGAGCACCGCCAGGGCCTTGAGCGTGGAGGAGTTTTCCTGCGCCCCTTCGCGCGGGGCCCGGTCAGGGCGTTCTTCGAGGATGGAAGCCATGCCGGAAGCCTACGCCGATCAGTTCCGGCGTTGCAATCATATGGTTCCGTTCACCGGAATATATGCTTGCAATGGCCGGATTCATGGCATATTGTTCAGCCTTTCGAGCCCTTTCATTTCGCTAGACAAAACCATCCAGGAGGAGCACCCATGAACGACATGACCCAGGCCGACCGCAAGGTCGTGCAAGGCCGGCAGAAGATGACGCCCTCGGAGGCCTTCATCGAGACGCTGGTCGCCCAGGGCGTGACCGACGTCTTCGGCATCGTGGGCTCGGCCTACATGGACGCCCTCGACATCTTCCCGGCCGCCGGCATCCGCTTCATCCCCGTGGCCCACGAGCAGGGCGCGGTGCACATGGCCGACGGCTACTCGCGCGTCTCCGGCCGCCACGGCGTGTGCATCGGGCAGAACGGCCCGGGCATCACCAACTTCGTCACCGGCGCCGCGGCCGCCTTCTGGGCGCATTCGCCGGTGGTGCTGATCACGCCGGAGACGGGCTCCATGACCATGGGCCTGGGCGGCTTCCAGGAGACGGAGCAGCTGCCCATCTTCTCCAAGATCACCAAGTACCAGGGCCACGTGATGAACCCGAAGCGCATGGCCGAGATCACCGCGCGCTGCTTCGACCGCGCCATGCTCGACATGGGCCCGACGCAGCTCAACATCCCGCGCGACTACTTCTACGGCGACATCGAGTGCGAGATCCCCAAGCCCATCCGCATCGGCCTGGGCGCCGGCGACGAGGGCGCGCTCGACGAGGCGGCGAAGCTGCTGGCCGCGGCGAAGTTCCCGGTCATCCTCTCCGGCGGCGGCGTCATCATGGGCGAGGGCACGGCCGCGGCCGCGAAGCTGGCGGAGCTGCTGCACGCGCCGGTGGCGGTGAGCTACCTGCACAACGACGCCTTCCCCGCCTCGCACCCGCTGTGGGTCGGGCCGCTGGGCTACCAGGGCTCGAAGGCGGCCATGAAGCTCATCGCCAAGGCCGACGTGGTGCTGGCCCTCGGCACGCGCCTGGGCCCGTTCGGCACGCTGCCGCAGTACGGCATGGAGTACTGGCCGAAGGACGCGAAGATCATCCAGGTCGACGCCGACGCGAAGATGCTGGGGCTGGTGAAGGCGATCTCCGTGGGCATCTGCGGCGACGCGAAGGCGGCGGCTTCCGCGCTGGTGGCCCGGCTTTCGGGCAAGACGCTCGCCTGCCACGCCAACAAGGCCGAGCGCGACGCCGCCATCAAGGCCGAGAAGGCCGCGTGGGAGGCCGAGCTCGACAAGTGGACGCACGAGACGGACCCGTACTCCGTCGAGATCGCCGCCGGCAGCGGCGCCATGCACCCGCGCCAGATGCTGCGCGCGCTCGAGCGCGCGATGCCCAAGGGGGCGATGGTCTCCACCGACATCGGCAACATCTGCTCGGTGTCCAACTCCTACCTGCGCTTCGACGAGCCGCGCTCCATGCTCGCCGCCATGAGCTTCGGCAACTGCGGCTACGCCTTCCCGGTGGCCTGCGGCGCCAAGGTGGCGCGCCCCGACCGCCCCGCCATCGCCTACGTCGGCGACGGCGCCTGGGGCATCTCGCTCAACGAACTGCTCACCTGCGCGCGCGAGAAGATCGGCGTGACGGTGGTCGTGTTCAACAACGGCCAGTGGGGCGCCGAGAAGAAGAACCACGTGGACTTCTACTCGCGCCGCTACCAGGGCGTGGAGCTGGTGAACCCGAGCTGGGCGGCGGTGGCGAAGAGCTTCGGCTGCGAGGGCGTGGTGGTCGACAAGGTGGGCGACGTGGGTGCCGCGCTCACGGAGTCGGTCAAGCGCCAGGCGGAGGGGAAGACCACCGTGATCGAGATGATGGTCACGAAGGAGCTGGGAGACCCGTTCCGCCGCGATGCGCTGTCGAAGCCGGTGCGGCACCTGGCGAAATACAAGAACTTCGTTTGAGGGCGTCGGCTCCCGTGCCGCATCGCGCGTGTCCGGCGATGCTGAGCCTGCTCGAGCGCTTGCCGTGGATCTGGTTGCTGCTGCTGGCCGCCTGGATGGCCATCGCGCCGATCACGCCCGAGCCCCATCTGGTCGAGAAGCTGCGCCTCCTGGCCCATGGTGCGCTGGTACGCCCACTCGACATCTTCGACTTGGGTCTGCATGCGACGCCGCTGCTGCTTGTTGCGCTCAAGCTGTGGCGGCAGTTGCGCGCGCATCGGCCCTGACGTGCCTGGTCGCGCCTCCGCCACCGCAGCGGCAACGTCCAGGTCGTGGATGGCCTGGGGATCCCCGGGCAGGTCGAGTTGGCCAAGTACGCAAGATCGGATCAAACTGAAGTTGAATTCGATCTTTCATCCATCGGAGGTCAATATGACCCACGCGTCAATGCTGAAAACCAGGCGGCAGAACCAAAAGACCAGGAAGCTTCTCGATGTCGCAGCCAAGCAGCGCAAACGGCTGGCGAAGCAGGCATCGGCGGGGCCGGCCGTGAAGAAGGAAGTAACAAAGGTCAAGACGGAAAAGTGAAAGCGGTCAAGCTGACCAGGTAAGAGCCTGGCAGGCAAGACGCGAAGAAGATCAGCGCTTGCGCTTCTTCGCCGCACGCACGTCGCAGAAGTCCTTGTTCTCCTGCGCATCGTGATCGCAGTCGAGCCAGTTGCCGCGGTCGTCCTGGATCACGGAAATCCGCTTGTTGTCGTCGCCGGGCTCGCGCGGCTCGCGCTGGCCGTCCCACCACATCTTCACCTGCAGGTTCACCGTGCACTCGAACTTGCCGGGTGGGGCGACCGAAGGAATGTCGATCAGCTTGCAGCCGGTCTTCTTCACCTCGTAGAGCTTCACGCGCAGCTTTCCGCTGCGCCCGGTCGCGGTGACCGTCACGGGCAGCCCGCCCGCGTCGTCCATCTTCTCGTAGGCCTTGAACATGAACTTCCTGAGAACATCCTCGGGCGGCTCCTCGAAGCTCGTGCGCGCGGGAGCGGCTTCCGCCTCGGCCGGCTTGGCCTGCCTGGGCGTGTGGACGGGCTCGGGAGCCCCCTTGCTGCAGGCGGCGAGCGCCAGGCAGGAGGCAAGGAGAGAGACGGCCAGGAGGACTTCGACTTTCATGGGGTCCACTTTACGCGGCCGCCTTTCGCTGCTGGAGGTAGCGGGAGTTGCCAGCACGGCCCTGAGGAGCTTTCGCGCGCATGACGAAACGGGCCGTCCAGGGACGGCCCGTCCTTGCCGGAATCGCCGGATCCCTACTTGGCCTTCCAGCCTTCGAACTTGCCGTTGTAGAAATCCACGTCCTTGTAGCCGAGCATGCTGAGGACCGTGTACGTGTGCGTCAGCTGGTAGCCGCCGCGCGCGTAGATGATGACCCGCTTGTCGGGCGACAATCCGGCCTTCGCGTACATGGCGCCCAGCTCCGCCTCCGACAGCAGCTTGCGGTTGGCGTCGACCGTGTTGTCCCAGAACACGTTCACCGACGTGGGGATGTGGCCCCAGTCGTAGTCGGCCGGCGCGCGCACGTCGACGATGACGACGCCCTTGCGGTTGGAATCGATCGCCGTCTGCAGTTCCTTGCGGTCGAGGAAGCGCGGGCCGCTCTTCGCGGGCTTGAAGCCGGCGGAATCGATCGTGTAGTTCGCCAGCGAGCTGTCCTGCCTGGCGTTCGGATCCCGGCTCCACTCGTCCCAGCTGCCGTCGTACAGGACGATGTTCCGGTAGCCCTGGTTGCGCATCGCGAGGAAGGCGTTCGCGCCATAGACGCCGCTGCCGCAGTAGGAGATCACCGGCTTGCTGCCGTCGACGCCGGCGCCGCGGAACAGGCGCGTGACTTCCTCGGCAGGCTGGAGCGTGCCCTGCTTCGTCATCAGCGTCGATTGGGGCAGGTTGCGCGCGCCCGGAATGTGGCCGTCGACGTACGCGGGCTCGTCGCGGCAGTCGATGATCGCCACGTCGGCGGCACCGACCTTGCCGGCGACATACGCCTTGTCGACGCGCGGGTCGCTCTTGCGGGTCAGGCGGAAGTCGCTGGGCGCGACCTTCACCGCCGTCTTGCTGAGCTCGCCGCCCCAGGCGCGGATGCCGCCGTCGAGCACGTGGATGCGCCCGCCGAAGCCGATGTACTCCAGCATCACGTAGGCGCGGCCGGGCAGCGCGTTGTTTTCGTAGACAAGGAGCGTGTCGTCATAGGTGAGGCCGGCGCCGCCGATCGCCTTCTCCATCACCGCGTCGCTGGCGAACTCGTTGCGCACGCCGTCGACCTCCGCCACGTTGAGCGCCCGCCACGGGAAGCTGATCGCTCCGGCGATGTGGCCGGCGTCGTAGTCCTTCGCGGCGCGCAGGTCGAGGACCTTGGCGCCTTGCGCGATGAGCGCCTTCGCCTGGGCGGGTGAAACGATGATGGGCAGCGCGGCGTTCTCCGCGCGCGTCGGTTGAACGGCAGCGACAGCAAGAAGGCTCGCCGCCGAGAAGGCGGCGACAAGCAACGCGGATGCGAAGCACCGCATCCGCGCCAAGACGGATTTCAGTGTGATGTCCATGGAATTTGTTTCCGAGAGTTGAATGAAGGCGGCGTTCGCGCCAATGCGACCCACGCCCGCCTCGACTGCTGCTTCGAAGCTACGCTTCGCCTCCCCGCGGCCGGTTGACCGCGATCAGGGAACCCACCGAAGCCGGAGCGTCCCGCGTTGGACCATCGGCACATGCCCCGAAGGGACACAAGGCGATGGACAACCCTGCTTCAGTCGCCCCTTTTCGGCGGCGGCCCCGTCGTCCCCCGCACCACCAGCGGCGCGGGCATCTCCTTCACGCGCGGCACGCTCTTGCCCGCCAGCCGCGCGAGGAGCCGCCGCCCCGCCTCGCGCCCGATCTCCGCGGAGGGCACGCGCACGGTCGTGAGGCCCGGGCGAGAGCTCGCCCGCGAGCTCGATGTCGTCGAAGCCCGCGATCGACATCTGCCCGGGCACGTCGATGCCGCGGTCGCGGCACTCGAAGAGCGCGCCGATGGCGAGCGGGTCGTTGCCGCCGATCACGGCGGTGAAGCCGGGCGCGCGCTCCAGGAGCCTCGCGAACCCCGCGCGGCCGTTGGCCACCGAGAAGTCCACCTCGACCACGCGCTTGGCCGGGAGCTTCACGCCGCGCGCGGCCAGCGCGTCCTTCACGCCCGCCAGGCGCTCGCGCGCGCGGTCGTTGCGCTTCGTGTCGCCCGCGATCACGGCGATCTCGCGATGGCCCAGGTCCAGCAGGTGCTGCGTGACGCGGATCGAGGCGCCGCGGTGCGAGAACCCGATGCAGTGGTGGCGGCCCGATTCGTCGAGCGACCAGGTGATCTCCCAGGGCACGCCCGCGCGCTCGAGGACGGCGAGGGTCTCGGGCCGGTGGTCCAGGCCCACCAGCACCATGCCGTCGGCGCCGCGCCCGACGAGCGCGCGCGTGGCGGCCAGCTCGTCGTCCAGGTCGTAGTCGTAGCTCGCGAGCAGCAGCGTGTAGCCGGCCGCGGCGAGCTCCTGCGCGAGCGCGTGGGTCGCGCCCGCGAAGATGGGGTTGTCCACGGGCGGGAAGACCGCGCCGATGGTGCGCGTGCGGCTCGTGGCGAGCGCGCGCGCGGCGCCGTGCGGCACGTAGCCCAGCATGGCCACGGCCTGCTCGACGCGCCCGCGCGTGTCGTCGCGGACCATGCCCGGCTCGGAGAGCGCGCGCGAGGCCGTCGCGAGCGAGACGCCCGCGGCGCGCGCCACGTCCGCGAGACGGGGGTTGGGGTTGCTTCGCGGCATGGGAAGGACTCTACCACCACCCTGAAAGCGCTTGTGATACCCCCATGCTGCGGTGCACATTGACGCTCGGCCGGCCGCATGCATACCCTGCGTGCAAGCGCTTTCATTTCCAGCCGGTCGGGAAGTACCGGGGCGCTGTCCGCCACCCGCGGCGGGCCCAACACAAACCGGCGCCCCGGTAGCCCACGGCCGCCCATACAAGGAGGAGATCCCGATGGTCCAGTCCCGATGGAAGCTCGCCCGCGCGGCCCTCGCCGCCGCGGCCCTGGCGCTCGCGCCCGCCCTGGCGCAGGCGCAGGCGCCGGCGAAGCCCGTGAAGATCCGCGTGCAGTCCGTGATCCCCACCTCGGCCGACGAGGTGACGATGCTCAAGGACTTCGCGGCGGACGTCGCCGCGCTCACCAACAACACGCGTGACCTTCGAGATCCTGCCGGCCGGCGCGGTGGTGGCGGTGAACGACACGCTCGACGCCGTGGACAAGGGCGTCATCGAGGGCGGCTTCGCGTGGACGCACTACTGGTCCGGCAAGCACCCGGCCGCGGCGCTCTTCGGCTCGCCGGCGGCGGGCTCGGGCGTGGGCATGGACAACTTCGCCTGGCTCTCCTGGTACCTCTACGGCGGCGGCATCCAGCTCTACGACCAGCTCTGGAAGGAGATGAAGGTCAACGTGAAGGGCTTCATCCTGCAGCCGGTGGGCCCCGAGGCCCTGGGCTGGTTCAAGAAGCCCATCGACAACATGGCGGACTTCCGCAAGCTGCGCTTCCGCACGCCCCCCGGCATCCCCGGCCAGATCTACAACGACATCGGCGTGGCCTCCGTGGCCATGGGCGGCGGCGACATCCTGCCCGGCCTCGAGAAGGGCGTGATCGACGCGGCCGAATGGTGCTGCCCGAAGCCGGACATGACCTTCGGCTTCCAGAAGGTGCTCAAGCACTACTACCTGCAGGGCCTGCACCAGGTGGTCGTGAACGCCGACCTCTACCTCAACGGCGACGTCTGGAGGAAGCTCACCCCGGGCCAGCAGAAGGCGATCGAGGTCTCGGCCAACGCCGCCCTCACGAAGGCCTTCGCCTACCGCATCAGCGAGAACGGCAAGGCGCTCAAGGAGCTCACCGAGAAGCACGGCGTGATCCTGCACGACACGCCGCCGGAATACTTCAAGGAGTACTCCGCGGCCGCGATGAAGAACTTCGAGAAGAACGCGGCGGCCAACCCCTTCTTCAAGAAGGTGTGGGACAGCCAGAAGGCCTTCGCCGAGACGGCCATCCCCTTCTGGGCGCAGGCGCAGCGCACCAACGCGAACCTGGGCTCGGCCTACGCCGAGGAACTGGCGAAGAAGAAGAAGTAGCGCGACTCGCGGCCGCGGGCGCGTTCCGCCCGCGGCCACTTCATCCCCGACCCGACCGAACCGGGCGGCACGCTCGCCGTGCCGCCGGGAGTCGCGCGCCCGCGTAGGCGCAATACGAACCAGGAGGCACGCCGGAAATGGCCGACACACCCGAACTCGCCGACGAGATGATCGCCGGCCGCCGCGCCGACGTGAGCGTCGGCCTGCCGGACGACATGCCGCCGTGGATGCACCGCACGATCGTCGTGATCGACACCTTCAGCCAGTGGATCGGCCACCTGGTGAGCTGGCTCTCGATCCCGCTCATGCTCGCCATGGTCTACGAGGTCGTCGCCCGCTACGCGTTCACCGCGCCCACCGTGTGGGCCTACGACCTGAGCCGCATGATCTACGGCGCGTTCTTCGTGCTCGGCGCCGGCTACGCGCTCTCCAAGGGCGTGCACATCCGCTCGGACTTCCTCTACCGCAACTGGTCGGTGAAGACGCAGGGCCGCGTGGACACCGCGCTCTACGTCGTCTTCTACTTCCCGGCCATGCTCGTCTTCATGTGGGTCGCCTCCAAGTGGGCCTGGACCGCCGATCGAGCGCGGCGAGCGCGGCATGGACACCGCGTGGATGCCGCTGCTGGGGCCCGTGCGGGCCTGCCTGCCCTTCGGCATCGCCTTCCTCCTGATCCAGGGCGTCTCGGAGCTGCTGAAGAGCATGCACGCCGCGCGCGCCGGGAGGTGGCCGCAATGAGCCCGGAGATGATCGGCTTCCTCATGATCGGGGCGATGCTGGCCGGCATCTTCGTCGGCTTCCCGATCTCCTTCACGCTGATCTTCCTGGGCCTCGTGTTCGGCTACTGGGGCTTCGGCGAGCTGGTCTTCTACCTGATGACGCTGCAGTTCAACGCCTCGATGATGGAGCAGACGCTCGCCGCGGTGCCGCTCTTCGTCTTCATGGGCATCATGATGGAGCAGGCGAACCTCATGGAGCGCCTCTTCGACGCGGTGCAGAAGATGCTCGCGCGCGTGCGCGGCTCGCTCTACCTCGCCGTCATGTTCGTGGCCACGATCTTCGCCGCGGCCACCGGCATCGTGGGCGCCTCGGTCACCATCCTCGGGATCATGGCGGGCAAGTCCATGACGCGCTCGGGCTACGACGTGAAGCTCTCCGCCGGCCTCATCGCCGCGGGCGGCACGCTGGGCATCCTCATCCCGCCCTCGATCATGCTGGTGGTGATGGGGCCCGTGCTCGAGGTGCCGGTCACCACGCTCTTCGCCGCGGCCATCGTCCCGGGGATCATGCTGGCCCTGCTCTTCACCGGCTACGCGATGATCCGCTGCATGATCAACCCCGCGCTCGGGCCCGCGCTGCCGATCGAGGAGCATCCGGCCAACATGCGCGAGGTGTGGGTGCAGTTCTTCCAGGGCCTGGTGCCGCCCGCGGTGCTGGTGCTCGCGGCCCTGGGCAGCATCGTCTTCGGCCTCGCCACGCCCACCGAGGGCGCGGCCTGCGGCGCCCTGGGCTCGCTCTTCCTCACCGCCGCGTACGGGCGGCTCACGCGCACCAACCTCAAGGACTCGCTCATCCGCACGCTCGAGATCTCCGTGCTGATCCTCTTCCTCGTGGCGGCGTCGAACTTCTTCGGCGCCGTGTTCGCGCGCCTGGGCACGCCCTCCATGCTCACGGAGCTGCTGCTCGGGCTCGACCTGAACCCGTACGTGATGCTCTTCATCATCATGGCGCTCATCTTCCTGCTCGGCTGGCCGCTCGAGTGGGTGCCGATCGTGCTGATCGTCGTGCCCTTCCTGCTGCCGCTGGTGGACAAGCTGGGCTTCGACAAGGCGTGGTTCGGGATCCTGGTCGCGGTGAACCTGCAGACGGCGTGGCTGTCGCCACCGGTGGCGATGTCGGCCTACTTCCTCAAGGGCGTGGTGCCGCAGTGGGAGCTCGGCGACATCTACAAGGGAATGATGCAGTTCATGGGCCTGCAGCTCCTGGGGCTCATCCTCATCATCGTCTTCCCCCAGATCGCGCTGTGGCTTCCCACCTACATCTACGGGAAATGACGACATGGCCATCACCTACCTGAAGAAGGCGGCGAAGACGCCGGACACCGAGGGCGGCAACGCGCGCAAGGTGGTCGAGGAGATGCTGGGCGAGATCGAGCGCCGCGGCGAGGCCGCCGTGCGCGAGTACGCCGAGAAGCTCGACAAGTGGACGGGCGAGATCGTGCTGACCGAGGCCGACATCGAGCGGCGCACCGCGGGGATCGAGCCCTCGGTGAAGCGCGACATCGAGTTCGCCGCCGGGCAGGTGCGCCGCTTCGCCGAGGCCCAGCGCGAGTCGATGCGGGAGTTCTCGATCGAGGTGCGGCCCGGGGCTCCTGGCGGGCCAGCGCCTCATCCCGGTGAACGTGGCCGGCTGCTACGTGCCCACGGGCCGCTACGCCCACATCGCCTCGGCCTACATGGCGATCGCCACCGCCAAGGCCGCGGGCGTGCCCACGGTGATCGCCTGCTCGACGCCCTACCAGGGCGAGGGCATCCACCCGCAGGTGCTCTACGCGATGAAGGTCGCGGGCGCGGACGTCATCATGACGCTGGGCGGCGTGCAGGCCATCGCCACGCTCGCCTACGGGCTCTTCACCGGCAAGCCCGCCGACATCATCGTGGGCCCCGGCAACAAGTTCGTGGCCGAGGCCAAGCGCACGCTCTTCGGCAAGGTGGGCATCGACGTGTTCGCCGGCCCCTCGGAAGTGGCGGTGATCGCCGACGAGACGGCCGACCCGGCCATCGTGGCCTCCGACCTCGTGGGCCAGGCCGAGCACGGGCACGAGTCGCCCGCGTGGCTCTTCACCACCTCGCGCGCGCTGGCCGAGGACGTGATGCGCCGCGTCCCCGCCCTCATCGACGCCCTGCCCGCCACGGCGAAGGACGCCGCGGGCGCGGCGTGGCGCGACTACGGCGAGGTGATCGCTCTGCGACTCCCGCGAGGAGGTGGCGCAGGTCTCCGACCGCTACGCCTGCGAGCACCTCGAGGTGCACGCGGCCGACCTCGACTGGTGGCTCGGGCGCCTCACCTGCTACGGCTCGCTCTTCCTCGGCGAGGAGACGACGGTCGCCTTCGGGGACAAGGCCTCCGGCCCCAACCACGTGCTGCCCACGCGCGGCGCCGCGCGCTACTCGGGCGGGCTCTCGGTGCACAAGTTCATCAAGACGGTCACCTGGCAGCGCATGACGCGCGCGGCGAGCCACGAGATCGCGCAGGTGACCGCCCGCATCTCGCGGCTCGAGGGGATGGAGGCGCACGCGCGCACCGCCGACGACCGCCTGGCCAAGTACTTCCCGGAGGAGCGCTTCGAGCTGGGCGCTCCCGTGCAGGGCTGATGGCCGCGCCTGCCGCCTTCGACCTCGCCGGCCGCGTCGCGCTCGTCACCGGCGCGAGCTCCGGCATCGGGCGCGAGATCGCGCGCGCGCTCTCCGAGGCCGGCGCCTCGGTGGTGCTGCTCGCGCGGCGCGCGCGGGAGCTGGAGGAGGCCCGCGCGGAGGTGGAGGCCGAGGGCGGCCGCGCCGCCACGCTCGCCGCGGACCTCGCCGACCGCGCGTCGCTGCGCGCCGCCGCGGCGCGCGCGCGCGACTTCTTCGGCGACCCCGACATCCTCGTGAACGCGGCCGGCGTGAACCTGCGCGGGCCGATGCTGGAGATCGGCGACGCGGCCTGGGACACGACCCTCGCGGTCAACCTCTCGGCGCCCTTCTTCCTCGCGCAGGCCCTCGCCCCGGCCATGGTCCGGCGCCGCTGGGGGCGCATCATCAACATCGCCTCGCTGCAGTCGCTGCGCGCCTTCCCGATGTGCGCGCCCTACGGCGCCTCCAAGGGCGGCGTGATGCAGCTCACGCGCGCCCAGGCCGAGGCGCTCTCGAAGGACGGCGTCACCGCCAACGCCATCGCGCCCGGGCTTCTTCCCCACCGCGCTCACCGCGCCCGTGGCGAACGACCCGGCGCGCTGGGAGAAGATGGCGCAGTCCACCTTCGCGAAGCGCAACGGCGAGCTGCGCGACCTGCGCGGCACCGCGGTCTTCCTCGCGAGCCGCGCCTCCGACTACGTGACCGGCCAGACGATCTTCGTCGACGGCGGCTTCTCGGCAGGGTGAACCCATGAAGGCACTCGTCTACACCGCCCCCAACCAGGTCGTGCACCGCGACGAGCCGGACCCCGCCGCGGGCGCGGGGGAAGTCCTCATCCGCGTCGATGCCGTGGGCATCTGCGGCTCCGACATGCACGCCTTCCACGGCCACGACCCGCGCCGCGTGCCCCCGCTCATCCTCGGCCACGAGCTCGCGGGCGAGATCCTCGAGGGCCCGGGCAAGGGACGGCGGGTGACGTGAACCCCATCATCGCCTGCGGGCGCTGCGAGTACTGCGCGCAGGGCCGCGACAACCTGTGCGCCAACCGCACCATGATCGGCATGCAGCGCCCGGGCGGCTTCGCCGAGCGCGTGGTCACCGCGGCGAGCGCCGTGATCGACCTGCCCGAGGGCATGGACGTGCGCGCGGCCGCGCTCACCGAGCCGGCCGCCACGGCGCTGCACGCGCTCACCCTCGCCTCGCGGGCGCTGGCCCGCCCCGTGCCGGAGTGCGCCGTGCTGGTGATCGGCGGGGGCGCCATCGGGCTCCTCACGGCGCTGCTGCTGCGCACCTGGGGCGCGCGGCGCATCCACCTGGCCGAGACCAACGCGCTGCGGCGCGAGGCCGCCCGCCGCGCGGCGGCCGTCGAGGCCTTCGATCCGCTCGCCGGCGGCGGCCCGGCGGAAGGGCACGATGGAGCTCGTGATCGACGCCGTGGGCGCGGCGCCCACGCGCAAGGCGGCGCTGGCCGCGGTGAAGCCCGGCGGCGTGGTGCTGCACATCGGCCTGCAGGACTGGGCCTCCGAGATCGACATGAGGAAGCTCACGCTGGCCGAGGTGACGCTCATCGGCGCCTACACCTACTCGACGGCGGACCTGCGCGCCGCCGCGCGCGCCCTGCACGAGGGCGCCTTCGGCGACCTCGCCTGGGTCGAGGACAGGCCGCTCGCCGACGGCGCGCGCGCCTTCGACGACCTCCACCACGGCCGCAGCGCCGCCGCCAAGATCCTGCTGCGACCCTGACCGACACGATGGCCGAAGACTCCACCCACGATTTCGTCGTCGTCGGCGCCGGCACCGCCGGGTGCGCGCTGGCCGCGCGGCTCTCGGAGAACGGCCGCCACTCGGTGCTGCTGCTGGAGGCGGGCCCGAAGGACGACTACCTCTGGATCCACATCCCCATCGGCTACGGGAAGACGATGTTCCACCCGGTGTACAACTGGCGCTTCGAGACGGAGCCCGACCCGGGGATGAACGGCCGGCGCATCTACTGGCCGCGCGGGCGCTGCCTCGGCGGCTCGTCGTCGATCAACGGCCTCATCTACATCCGCGGGCAGCACGAGGACTACGACCACTGGGCCGCGCTCGGGAACGACGGCTGGGCGTGGAAGGACGTGCTGCCCTACTTCCGCAAGCTCGAGTCGAATTCGCGCGGCGCCTCCGAGCTGCACGGCGCCGACGGGCCCATCTCGTGCTCGGACATCTCGCGGCCGGCACGAGCTCATCGAGGCCCTCATCGCCGGGGCCGGCTCCCTCGGGGTGCCGCGCAACGACGACTTCAACGGCGAGCGCCAGGAGGGCGTGGGCTACTACCAGCTCTTCACGAGGAAGGGCTGGCGCTCGAGCACGGCGGTGGCCTACCTGAAGCCCGCGCGCGGCAGGCCCAACCTGCGCGTGGAGACCGATGCCCACGCCACGCGCGTGCTCTTCGAGGGCACGCGGGCCACGGGCGTCGAGTACCGGCAGCACGGGCGCCTGAAGGTGGCGCGCGCGGCGCCGCGAGGTGATCCTCGCCGCGGGCGCGCTGCAGAGCCCGCAGCTGCTGCAGCTTTCGGGCGTGGGGCCGGCGCGACCTGCTTCGCGAGCACGGCATCGCGGTGGTGGCCGACCGCCCCGGCGTGGGCGAGAACCTGCAGGACCACCTGCAGCTTCGCCTCGTCTTCAAGTGCACGAAGCCCATCACCACCAACGACGACCTCGCCTCGTGGTGGCGGTCGGCGAAGATCGGGCTGCAGTGGCTGCTCCTGCGCGAGGGCCCGCTCGCGATCGGCATCAACCAGGGCGGGCTCTTCACGCGCGTGCTGCCGGAGTCGACGCGGCCGGACATCCAGTTCCACATCGCCACGCTCTCGGCGGACCTCGCGGGCGCGAAGCCGCACCCGTTCTCCGGCTTCACGCTGAGCGTGTGCCAGCTGCGCCCCGGCTCGCGCGGGACGGTGCGCATCAAGTCGGCGGATCCCTTCCAGGCGCCGGCGATGGTCCCCAACTACCTCTCGACGGAGGAAGACCGCCGCTGCGCCGTGGAGGCCGTGAAGTTCGCGCGCCGGCTCGCGGCCACCGCGGCGGTGGCGCCCTACGTGCGCGAGGAATACAAGCCGGGGCCGGGCGTCGCGAGCGACGCCGAGATCCTCGACTGGTGCCGCGGCAACGGCGCGACCATCTTCCACCCCTCCGGAACCTGCCGGATGGGCAGCGACGCGATGGCGGTGGTAGATTCGAGGCTGCGCGCCATCGGCGTGGCAGGCCTTCGCGTCGTCGACTGTTCCGTCATGCCCACCCTCGTCTCCGGCAACACCAACGCGCCCGTGGCGATGATCGCCGAGCGGGCGAGCGACCTCATCCTGGCCGACGCGGCTGCCGGCCGCCCCGCCTGACCCTCCTGGAGGAAATGCACCATGCAAGCCAAGGACGTGATGACCAGCCCCGTGGTGACCGTGGGCCCCGATGCGTCCGTGACGGACGTCGCGAGGCTCCTGCTCGAGCGCCACATCAGCGCCGCCCCGGTGGTGGACGGGTCCGGGACCCTGCTGGGCGTCGTGAGCGAGGGCGACCTCATGCGCCGCCCGGAGGCCGGCACCGAGCGCCGCCCGTCGTGGTGGCTCACGCTCATCTCCGAGCCGCAGGACGAGGCGCGCGAGTACCTGAAGAGCCACGGCCTGCACGCCCGCGACGTCATGACCCGGCACGTGCTCACCGTGGAGGAGGACGCCTCGCTCCAGGACATCGCCACGCTCCTCGAGAAGCACCGCATCAAGCGCGTGCCGGTGATGCGCGCCGGCAAGGTGGTGGGGATCGTGAGCCGCGCGAACCTGCTGCAGGCGCTGGTGGCGCAGTCGCGGCCCCCCGCCCCCCAGGCCGACGACCGCGCTGCTGCGCGAGGCGGTGATGGACGCCCTCAAGGCGACCGGCGCGCGCACGCTCTACATCAACGTCGTGGTTTCCGAAGGCGTCGTCCACCTCTGGGGCATGGCCCACAGCGAGGAGGAGAAGAACGCCATGTGCGTGGCGGCGGAGTCCGTCACGGGCACGAAGCAGGTGTGCGAGCGCATCACGCTGCTTCCCAGGGGCGCCGGCCAGGCGACCTGACGCCCGCCGGGGCGTAGCCCAAAAGGGGCATATTTCGATCAGGTTTTGACCCGGGTCAACCGGCGCCCTGCCGGCCCGGTCTCCAATGGGGGGCATATCCGCCCTTCCGGACGACGTCTCCTGTCCGCCCCCCGATGAACCTTTCCGGCATCCTCGTCGTCGTCCCGCCCGAGCGGCTGGCCGACTGCGCCGCCGACCTCGCGGCCCTCCCGGGCGTCGAGGTCCACCACACCGATCCCGCCACCGGCCGCCTCATCGTCGTGCAGGAAGCCGACGACGTCCACGCCGAGATGGCGGGCCTCATGGCCATCAAGGCGCGCCCCCACGTGCGCCTGGCCGAGATGGTCTACCACTACTTCGCCACCGAGGGAGAAGAATCATGACGAGCCTTACCCGCCGAGCGTTCCTCAAGTCGAGCGTCGCCGCCTCCGCCGCCGCGACGGTGGGCCTGCCCGTGAGCCAGGCCGTGCTCGCGCAGGCGAAGTCCGCCGAGGCCGGCTGGGCCTGGGACAAGGCCGTCTGCCGGTTCTGCGGCACGGGCTGCGGCATCCAGGTCGCCACCGCCGGCGGCAAGATCGTGGCCACGAAGGGCGACCCGGACGCGCCGGTGAACCGGGGCCTGAACTGCATCAAGGGCTACTTCAACGGCAAGATCCTCTACGGCGCCGACCGGCTCACCCAGCCGCTCATGCGCATGAAGGACGGCAAGTTCGACAAGAAGGGCCCGTTCGTGCCGGTGAGCTGGCAGGCGGCGATGGACGAGATGGAGCGCCAGTTCCGCAAGGCCTACGGCGAGAAGGGCCCCTCGGGCGTGGCGATCATCGGCTCGGGCCAGTACACGATCCAGGAGGGCTACGTCGCCGCCAAGCTCATGAAGGCGGGCTTCCGCTCCAACAACATCGACCCGAACGCGCGCCACTGCATGGCGAGCGCGGTCGCGGCCTTCATGCAGACCTTCGGCATCGACGAGCCGGCCAACGTCTACGACGACATCGAGCTCGCCGACACGATGGTCCTGTGGGGCGCCAACATGGCCGAGGCGCACCCCATCCTGTGGTCGCGCATCACCGACCGGAAGCTCGCCGCGAAGGCGACGAAGGTGGTGAACCTCACCACCTACCGCAACATGTCGAGCGACCTCGCCGACCTCGAGATCGTGATGGCGCCCTCCTCCGACCTCGCGATCCAGAACTACATCGCGCGC
>CAWGOH010000019.1:0-10611 GCA_963824135.1 uncultured beta proteobacterium
GGGCGTTTCGTCCGCCCTTCTCGGGAGCGGCGCGGTTGTAGCGTAGATTTCCGCCTGCGCGGCTGAGTTGATCCGCCTCAACGAATCAGGTTCGCGGATCAGGGTTTTCCCTAGTCCGCCTTGGCGCCCGTGGCCTTCACGACCCGGCGCCACTTCTCCACGTCGGCCACGAGGAAGGCCCGGAATTCCTCGGGCGTGCCGCCGACGACCCGCGAGCCGTCGGGCTCGAGCCGCGACTTGAGCTCCTGCGACTGCGCGGCCTTCGCCGCCGAGGCATGCAGCCGCGCGAGGACGTCCTTGGGCAGGTTGGCCGGGCCCAGCAGGCCGAAATACGCCGCGGACTCGTATCCCGGAACCACGTCCGAGATGGGGGGCACGTCCGGCAGGGCCGGGATCCGCGTGCTGCTGGTGACGCCGAGCGCCTTCACCTTGCCGGCCTTCACCTGCGGCACCGCGTTGATCACGGGGGCGAACATGAGCTTCACCTGCCCGCCCACGACGTCCATGAGCGCCGGCGAGCTTCCCTTGTAGGGAATGTTGGTGATCTCGACGCCGGCCATCATCTTGAAGAGCTCGCCGGCCATGTGGATCGAGGTCCCGAGCCCGCCGATCGCGAAGTCGAGCTTGCCGGGCTGTGCCTTGGCCATCGCGATCACGTCCTTCGCGTCCCGGGCCGGAAAGTCCTTCGCGGCGACGAGGACGGCCGGTCCCGTGGACACCTGCGTGATGGGCGTGAAGTCCTTCACGGCGTCGTAGGGAACCCGCGGCCCGTACAGGCCCATGTTCACCGAGTGGCTGGTGTTCACGAAGACGAGCGTGTAGCCGTCGGGCGCGGAACGCGCGACGGCCTCGGCCGCGATGTTCCCGCCCGCCCCCGGCTTGTTCTCCACGACCACCGGCTGCCCGAGGTCCTTCGACATCTCCTGCCCCAGGAACCGGGCCAGCGTGTCGGTCGTCCCCCCGGGCGTCACGCCGACGAGGATCTTGATGGGCCTCGCGGGCCAGCCCTGGGAAAAGGCGGCGGGAGCCAGGGCGGCAAGCGCCAGTGCGGCGACAGCGGCAAGCGATTTCATGTCTCTCCTCGTTTTCTCGTTCAGGAATTCACGTCCACCACCAGGCGGCCACGGACGCGGCCGGCCAGCACGTCATGCGCCCCCTCGATCGCCTGCGCGAGCGCGAGCCCGGTGGTGATCGCGTCGAGCTTGCCGCGGTCGAGGTCCGAGGCGAGCCGCGCCCAGGCCTCCTCGCGCTCCGCGCGCGGCGCCATGACGCTGTCGATGCCGATGAGCCGGACGCCGCGCAGGATGAACGGCGCCACGCTCGAGGGAAAGTCCATGCCCTGCGCGAGGCCGCAGGCTGCCACGACCCCCCGGTACTTCGCCTGGGCGCAGGCGTTGGCGAGGGTGTGGCTGCCCACCGCATCCACGACGCCCGCCCAGCGCTCCTTCTGCAGGGGCTTGCCGGGCTGCGCGAGCGCGCTGCGGTCGATCACCTCGGCCGCGCCGAGATCGCGAAGGTACTGCGCCTCGGCGGCCTTGCCGGTGCAGGCGACGACGCGGTAGCCCCAGCCGGACAGGATGGAGACCGCCACGCTCCCGACACCGCCCGTGGCCCCGGTGACGAGGATGTCGCCCTGCTCCTTCGCGACGCCCTGCTTCGCGAGCGCGAGGGCGCAGAGCATCGCCGTGTAGCCCGCCGTGCCGATCGCCATCGCCTGGCGCGCGCTGAGCGCCTGCGGCAGGCGCACCAGCCAGTCGCCCCTGAGCCGCGCCTTCTGCGCGAGGCATCCCCAGTGCGATTCGCCCACGCCCCAGCCGTTCAGGATGACGCGGTCGCCGGGCTTCCACTCCGGGTGGCTGGATGCCTCCACCACGCCCGCCCCGTCGATGCCGGCGACCATCGGCCACTTGCGCACGACGGGCGCCTTGTCGGCGATCGCCAGCGCGTCCTTGTAGTTGACGGTCGAGTACTCGACGCGGACGGTCACGTCGCCCTCGGGCAACGCGGATTCGTCGAGCTCCGCCACGCGGGCCTGGAACTGCCCGGCCTCGCGCGTGAGATGGATGGCCTTGAACATGGTCGCGTCGTTCCCGGTGGTTGCGCCCCGCCTTCGGGCCCGCTCCGATACTACCGCGCCCGCAGCACCTGCGGATTCTCCGCCGAGGCGTGCTTCCTCGCGAAGTAGTCCCGGGACTGCATCTCGCGCAGCCGGCTCGCGGTGCGCGCGTACTCGTTCCTCACCATCCGGCCCGGCCCGGTGGCCTCGCTCGCCGGCTCGACCAGGTCCTCGGGCTGGGCCTCGGCCGACATCACCAGGCGCACGCGCTGGTCGTAGAACACGTCGACGAGCCAGGTCAGGCGCCGGATCACGTCGGTCTGCGCGGGCTGCAGCCGCGGCACGCCCGAGACGAGGACCGTGTGGTAGCCGCTCGCGATCTCGAGGTAGTCGTTCTGCGAGCGCGGCTGCACGCACAGCTCGTCGAAGTCGACCCACACCACGCCCTTGGCCCTCTGGCGGAAGGCGAGCGGGCGGCTGCCCACCTCGATGGCGCCGCCCTGCTCGAACGACGCCTTGGTGACCGCCTCGAAGAACTGCGCCAGGTGCTGGTCCGCCTCCTCCCCCGGCGGGGAGTACCAGACGCGGAAGCCCTCGAGGATCCGCCGCCGGTGGTCGGTGCCGCCGCCCAGCGCGACCACGTCGAGCTCGCGCTTGACGATCTCGATGGCCGGGAGGAAGCGCGCGCGCTGCAGGCCGTTCGGGTAGAGGCCGTCGGGCTCGTAGTTGGAGGTCATGACGAAGACCACGCCCTTGGCGACGAGCATCTCCAGGAGGCGCCCGAGGATCATGGCGTCGGCGATGTCGCTCACGTGGAACTCGTCGAAGCACAGGAGCCGCAGTTCCCGCGCGATCTGGGTCGAGATCGCGTCCAGCGGGTCCTCGGTGCCCGGGAGCGCGCGCATCCGGGCATGGATCTCGCGCATGAACTCGTGGAAGTGGACGCGGCGCTTGCGGCGGTGCCGGCTCACCTTGAAGAACGCGTCCATCATCAGGGACTTGCCGCGCCCCACCCCGCCCCAGATGTACATCCCGCGCGGCGGGCGGCGCCCGGCGCCCAGGTTGGTCACGAGGCGGTTCAGCTTCCCGGCGCGGTACTGGCGGTATTCCTCCAGTTCCCCGAAGAGGCGCTCGAGCTTCCCCAGCACCCGCAGCTGCTCGCTGTCGGTCTCGAAGTCCGGGCGCTGCTGGAAGTGCCAGTACCACTCGAGCGGGCCCGAGTACTGGTTCGGGTCCGCCGGCTCGAGCTCTTCGTCGTCTAGGCCTTCCGGCAAGTCTTCGTTGTCGCATGCGCGGATTAAAGCGGGAACGCCGATGAACGCCAGACGTACGCCGATGAACGCCGATGAAGGCGATCCAGTCGATGATTGCCGTCGGCACGGCGGTGCGACGACTGGGTTGCCGAGCCCACATCGGCACTTCGAGACCATCGACTCGCATGAATTATCGGCGTTCATCGGCGTGGCATCGGCGTTCATCGGCGTTTCCAAAGCCTTTTGCCTCCGCCAGCCACTCACGAATTGAGGGAGCGCTTGTCGACGGCGAGCGCCGCCTCGCGCATCACCTCCGAGAGCGTGGGGTGCCCGTGGCAGATGCGCGCGATGTCCTCGCTGGCGCCCTTGAACTCCATCACCGTCACCGCCTCCTGGATGAGGTCCGAGGCGTGCGCGTGGATGATATGCACGCCCAGCACGCGGTCGGTCGCCGCGTCGGCCACGATCTTCACGAAGCCCTGCGACTGCCCGGTGCCCAGGGCGCGGCCGTTGATCGCGAACGGGAACTGGCCGGTGCGCACCGCGATCCCGTCGGCCTTCGCCTTCTGCTCCGTCATGCCCACCCAGGCCACCTCGGGCGAGGTGTAGATGATCCAGGGGATGCAGTCGTAGTCGAGGTGCGGCTTCTGGCCGGCGATGAGCTCGGCCACCATCACGCCCTCGTCCTCGGCCTTGTGCGCGAGCATGGGGCCGCGCACCACGTCGCCGATGGCCCAGACGTTCGGCAGGTTGGTGCGGCACTGGCCGTCCACCTCGACGAAGCCGCGCGCGTCCACCTTGAGCCCCACGTTCGGCGCGCCCAGGCCGTCGGTGTTCGGGATGCGCCCGACGCTCACCACGAGCTTGTCGCACTCGAGCTTCTGCGCGAGCCCCTTGTCGTCGGTGTACTCGACGAGGACGCCCGTCTTGCGCGTGGTCACCTTCTCGATCTTCACGCCCAGGCGGATGCCCAGGCCCTGCGTCTTGGTGAAGGCCTTCCAGGCCTCCTTCTGGACCGCCTCGTCGCAGGCGCCCAGGAACGCCGGCAGCGCCTCGAGGATGGTGACCTCCGAGCCCAGCCGGCGCCACACGCTGCCCAGCTCCAGCCCGATGACGCCCGCCCCGATGACGCCCAGGCGCTTCGGGGCGGCCGCGAAGGCGAGCGCGCCCTCGTTGTCGCAGACCGTCACGTTGTCCACCGCCACGTTGGGCAGGTGCCGCGCCTTGGAGCCGGTGGCGACGATCACGTGCTTCGCCTGCACCGTTTCCTTCTTCTCGCCGCTCGCCACCTCGATCGTGTAGGCGTCGCCCGCGGCGACGAGCTTCCCGAACCCCTGGAGCCAGGTGATCTTGTTCTTCTTGAACAGGAACTCGATGCCCTTGGTCATCTTGGTGACGATCGCGTCCTTGCGCGCCTGCATGCGCGCGATGTCGGCCTTGGCGCCCGAGACCGTGATCCCGTGCTCGTCGAGGTGGTGGTTCACCTTCTCGAACTCCTCCGAGGAGGCGAGGAGCGCCTTCGACGGGATGCACCCGACGTTGAGGCAGGTGCCGCCGAGGGCGAGCTCGCCCCTCGCGTTCTTCCATCCCTCGATGCAGGCGGTCCGGAGCCCGAGCTGGGCGGCGCGCACCGCGGCGATGTAGCCGCCGGGGCCGGCACCGATGACGACGACGTCGTAGGTCTGGGTCATGGCGATTCCATTCGTGTGTTTGCTGCTGCTGGCTGCCGCGCTTCGCGCGGGGTAAGGCGGTTAACGCCGATGAACGCCGATAAATGCACGCCGATTGCCGCCGATAAGGCGATATGAGTGGATGTTCGGATCGATTGGCGCGGCATCACGGCTATTGGAGTGAAGGTTTGAAATGATAGGCCGGCACTGGTGCTCGAAATTCCCCGCTTTCCAACCAGATTAATCGGCGGCAATCGGCGTGCATTTATCGGCGTTCATCGGCGTTAACCGCCTTACGAAAAGCGAAGCGTCGCGCTAGCGAAGCCAGAAGCGGGCGATGTGCACGCCCAGGCCGGCGCAGAAGCCGGCCGCGAGCGGGTGCACGTTCTTCAGGAACATCGGCGGGTGCTTGAGGAGCCCGAGCAGCCAGAAGGTGGCCGCCACCGCGAGGCCCACCGCGAGCGACACCGCGAAGTGCCGCGGCAGGTACAGTCCCAGCGACTGCTGGAAGAGGACGGCCAGGAACCCCACCAGGAGCGATCCCAGCACGAAAAAGAAAGCCCGGCGCAGGAAAATCGCGGGCTTCCACTTGCGTCGGCGCGCCAAGCGGCGCCTCCTAGACGTCCAGAAGGAGCCGGGCCGGGTCCTCGAGGGCGTCCTTGATGGCCACGAGCGAGAGCACCGCCTCGCGCCCGTCGATGATCCGGTGGTCGTAGGAGAGCGCGAGGTAGTTCATCGGCCGCACGACCACCTGCCCGTTCTCCACCACGGCGCGGTCCTTGGTGGCGTGGATGCCCAGGATCGCGCTCTGCGGCGGGTTGATGATCGGGGTGGAGAGCATCGACCCGAAGACGCCGCCGTTCGAGATGGAGAAGGTGCCGCCGGTGAGCTCCTCGATCGTGATCTTGCCGTCCTTGGCGCGCTTGCCGAAGTCGGCGATGGCCTTCTCGATGTCGGCGATCGACATGAGGTCGGCGTTGCGCAGGACCGGCACCACGAGGCCGCGCTCGCTGCCCACGGCGATGCCGATGTCGAAGTAGCCGTGGTAGACGATGTCGCCACCGTCGATGGAGGCGTTGACCACCGGGAACTTGCGCAGGGCCGCGACCGCGGCCTTCACGAAGAAGGACATGAAGCCCAGCTTCACGCCGTGCTCCTTCTCGAAGCGGTCCTTGTAGCGGCTCCTGAGCTCCATCACCGGCGCCATGTTGACCTCGTTGAAGGTCGTGAGGATCGCCGCGGTGGACTGCGACTGCACGAGCCGCTCGGCCACGCGCGCGCGCAGGCGCGACATCGGCACGCGCTGCTCGGGGCGGCTGCCCGTCGGGATGCTCGCGGGAGCGGGGGCGGGCCGGGCCGCCGGGGCCGGCGCCGCGGCGGGAGCCTGGGCCGCCAGCACGTCGCCCTTGGTGACCCGTCCGTCGCGGCCGCTGCCGGCGATCGCGGCCACGTCGACGCCCTTTTCCGCGGCGATTTTCCTTGCCGAAGGCGACGGCGCGTTCGCGACCGCGGCCGCGGCGGGAGCGGCGCCGGCCTTGGCCGCGAGGGCCGGATCGACCGTGGGGGCGAGCGCGGCGGCCGCGCCCGCGGTGTCGATGAGCGCGAGCACGTCGCCGGAGGTGACGGTCTCGCCGTCGGCCTTCACGATCTTCACGATCACGCCGTCGGCGGGCGCCGGCGTCTCGAGCACCACCTTGTCGGTCTCGATGTCGATCAGGTTCTCGTCGCGCCTGACCGCCTCGCCGACCTTCTTGTGCCAGGCGACGAGGGTGGCCTCCGAGACGCTCTCGGACAGTTGCGGGACCTTCACTTCCACTTGCATGTCGAATCCTTCCCGTGATCGAACCGGCGAGCCGCTCAGTTGGCGGCTTTTTTCGTGGTGGCGGCGTCCAGGGTGAGCGCCGCGTCGATGATTTCCTTCTGCTGCTGGTTGTGCAGCGCCAGGTAGCCCACGGCCGGGGAGGCCGAGGACTTGCGCTGCGCCGCCGCGAGGACCTGGTCCGCCCGCAGGTGCTCGAGCAGGTAGTGCTGGATGCGGTGCCAGGCGCCCTGGTTGCCCGGCTCCTCCTGCGCCCACACGATGCTCTTCGCGTTCGCGTAGAGGGCGATCTGCTCGGCGAAGTCGGCGTGCGGGAACGGGTAGAGCTGCTCCACGCGCACGAGCGCCACGTCCTCGATCCCGCGCTTGTCGCGCTCGGCCGCGATGTCGAAGTACACCTTGCCGGAGCAGAAGACCACGCGCTTCACCTTCTTCGGCGAAGGCTTCGCCGGATCGCCGATCACGCACTGGAAGGCGCCCGTGGCGAGATCCTCCAGGGGCGAGGTCGACTCCTTGCGCCGCAGCAGGCTCTTGGGCGTCATCACGATGAGGGGCTTCCTCATGGGACGGACCACCTGCCGGCGCAGCATGTGGAAGAACTGGGCCGGCGTGGAGGGCACGCAGACCTGGATGTTGTGCTCCGCGCACAGCTGCAGGTAGCGCTCGAGGCGCGCCGAGGAGTGCTCCGGCCCCTGCCCTTCGTACCCGTGCGGCAGCAGCATCGTGAGCCCGCACAGCCGCCCCCACTTCGCCTCTCCCGAGGCGATGAACTGGTCGATCACCACCTGCGCGCCGTTGGCGAAGTCGCCGAACTGCGCCTCCCAGAGCACCAGCTCGAAGGGGTTGGCGGTCGCGTAGCCGTACTCGAACCCGAGCACCGCTTCCTCCGACAGGAGCGAGTCGATCACGAGGAAGCTTCCCTGGCCGTCGCGGACGTGCTGCAGCGGCAGGTACGTGCCCTGGTCCCACTTCTCCCGGTTCTGGTCGTGCAGCACCGCGTGCCGGTGCGCGAAGGTGCCCCGCCCGCAGTCCTGGCCCGACAGGCGCACGGGCGTGCCCTCGTCCAGCAGCGAGGCATAGGCCAGGTTCTCGGCCATTCCCCAGTCGAGCACGGCCTTGCCCTCGCCCATCTCGCGCCGCCCGGCGAGCATGCGCTCGACCGTCGGGTGCAGCTTGAAGTTGGACGGGATGTCGGTGAGGCGCCGGGCGTACTGCTTGAGCTTCTCGAGGGGCACCGCGGTGGTCGCCGTGCGGCGCCACTCCACGTTCATGTAGGGCGCCCAGTCCACGGCGAGAGCGTGCTTGAGCCCGTAGAGGATCTTGGGGTTCGTGGGCTTGCCCTCGTCGAGCTTGGCGCGGAAGCTGGTCACGAGCTCGTCGGCGAAGCCCGGGGCGATGAGGCCCTCCTTCTCGAGCCTGTCGGCGTAGAGCTTGCGCGTGCCCGGATGCTGGGCGATGCGCTTGTACATGAGCGGCTGCGTGACGAAGGGCTCGTCCTGCTCGTTGTGGCCCAGGCGCCGGAAGCACACCATGTCGATCACGATGTCCTTCTTGAACTTCGTGCGGTAGTCGAGGGCGACCTTGGCCACCATCGCCACGGCCTCGACGTCGTCGCCGTTCACGTGGAAGACCGGCGCCTCGACCATCTTGGCGATGCCCGTGCAGTAGAGCGAGGAGCGGCTGTCGCGCGTGTCCGAGGTCGTGAACCCGATCTGGTTGTTCACGACGACGTGCACCGTGCCGCCGGTCTTGTAGCCGCGCGTCTGCGAAAGCGCCAGCGTCTCCATCACGACGCCCTGCCCCGCGAATGCCGCGTCGCCGTGGATGAGCAGGGGCAGGACCGTCTCGCCCTTGAAGTCTCCGCGGCGATGCTGCCTGGCGCGAACCGAACCCTCCACCACCGGGTTCACGATCTCCAGGTGCGACGGGTTGAAGGCGAGCGTGAGGTGCACCGTCCCGCCAGGGGTCTGGATGTCCGAGGAGAAGCCCTGGTGGTACTTCACGTCCCCCGCGGCGAGCTCGGCGGCCTTCTTGCCCTCGAACTCCGAGAAGAGGTCCGCCGGGACCTTGCCCAGGTTGTTCACCAGCACGTTGAGGCGCCCGCGGTGGGCCATGCCGATGATCACCTCCTTCGCCCCCTGCGCGCCGGCCTCCTCGATCAGGATGTCCAGCATCGGCACCAGGCTCTCGCCGCCTTCGCCGGAGAAGCGCTTCTGGCCGACGTAGCGCGTGTGCAGGTAGCGCTCCAGCGTCTCGGAGGCCGTGAGGCGCTCCAGGAGGAAGCGCTTCTGGCGCTCGCCCAGGCTGGGCGTGGAGAGCGTGCCCTCGAAGCGGTCGCGGATCCAGCGCTTCTCCTCCATCGACGACAGGTACATGTACTCCACGCCGATGGTGTCGCAGTAGGTCTTCCTCACCGTCGCGACGATCTCGCGCAGGGTCTTCCTCAGGCGCTTGTTGCCGAAGGAGCCCATGGAGAAGACCGTGTCCAGGTCCGCCTCCCCCAGCCCGTAGGTCGAGAGCTCGAGCTCCGGGACGGGGACGTAGTCCATGCGCTTGAGCGGGTCGAGGTTCGAGTAGTTCGAGCCCGTCGTCCGGTGCGCGCGGATGAACATGAGCACCTTCATCTGCTTCTCGTCGTCCGCGGCCACCGAGGTGGGGGCCGCCAGGGGCCCGCGCCTGGCGGCGGCCGCGAAAGCCTCGATCACCGGGGTGTGGGCCACGTCCCTGCCGCCGCCCGAGGCCTGCCATGCGTCGAACTGCGCGCGCCACTCCGGCGAGACGGAAGCGGGATCCCGGAGATAGTGCTCGTAGAGCTCCTCGACGAAGGGCGCGTTGGCGCCGAACAGGTGCGAGGAGGCTTCGAACTGCTTCATGACGCTGGACATTGGGGCCTCGTTGGGCGGGGACGGGGTCGCGCCGGGGCTAGCCGCGCTTGGCGAGCGGCACCACGTCGCGCCGGGTCGCGCCGTTGTAGAGCTGGCGCGGCCGCCCGATCTTCAGTTCCGGATCCGAGATCATCTCGTTCCACTGCGCGATCCAGCCCACGGTGCGCGCGAGCGAGAAGATGCAGGTGAACATCGAGACGGGGATGCCCAGGGCCCGCTGCACGATGCCGGAGTAGAAGTCGACGTTGGGGTAGAGCTTGCGGGAGACGAAGTACTCGTCCTCGAGCGCGACCTTCTCGAGCGCCATGGCGAGCTTGAAGAGCGGGTCGTCGTGCAGGCCCAGCTCGTCGAGCACCTCGCGGCAGGTCACCTGCATGAGCTTGGCGCGCGGGTCGTAGTTCTTGTAGACGCGGTGGCCGAAGCCCATGAGCTTCACGCCGGAGTTCTTGTCCTTCACCTTCTTCACGAACTCGCCGAGCTTGTCGACGCCGCCTTCCTTCTGCAGGTCCATGAGCATCTGCAGCGCCGCCTCGTTGGCGCCGCCGTGCGCCGGCCCCCAGAGGCAGGCGATGCCGGACGCGATGCAGGCGAACGGGTTCGCGCCCGAGGAGCCTGCGAGCCGCACCGTGGAGGTGGAGGCGTTCTGCTCGTGGTCGGCGTGCAGGATCATGATGCGGTCGAGCGCGCGCACCAGGACGGGGTTCACCTCGTACTCCTCGGCCGGCACCCCGAACATCATCTGCATGAAGTTCGAGGTGTAGTCGAGGTTGTTCTTCGGGATACATGAACGGCTGGCCGATCGAGTACTTGTAGGCCATCGCGACGATGGTCGGGAGCTTGGCGATCAGGCGGAAGGCCGAGATCTCGCGGTGCGAGGCGTTGTTGATGTCGAGCGAGTCGTGGTAGAAGGCCGACAGCGCGCCCACCA
>CAWGOH010000020.1:0-32435 GCA_963824135.1 uncultured beta proteobacterium
GAAGTAGGCGGACGACGCCATGGCACGCTTCTTCATCGACCGGCCCATCTTCGCGTGGGTCATCGCGATCCTCATCATGGTGGCCGGCGCCATCTCCGTCACGCGCCTGCCCATCTCGCGCTACCCCACGATCGCGCCGCCCTCGGTCACCATCAGCGCCAACTACCCCGGCGCCTCGGCACGGGCCGTCGAGGACGCCGTGACGCAGGTGATCGAGCAGGCCATGACGGGCCTGGACGGCCTGCTCTACATCGCCTCCACCAGCGAGGGCAACGGCCAGTCGACGATCACGCTCACCTTCGACAGCGGCGTGAACCCGGACACCGCGCAGGTCCAGGTCCAGAACAAGCTCGCCGTCGCCACCCCCTCGCTGCCGCAGATCGTCCAGACCCAGGGCATCTCGGTGAGCAAGGCCAACCCCAGCTTCCTCATGGTGATCGGCTTCGTCTCCGAGGACGGGAGCATGGACCAGCGCGACATCGCCGACTACGTGCGCGCGCTCGGTGATGGACCCCATCAGCCGCATCGACGGCGTCGGCAACGTGCGCCTGTTCGGCGCGCGCTACGCCATGCGCATCTGGCTCGACCCCGGCAAGCTCGACACCTACAAGCTCACGCCGGCCGAGATCATCGCGGCGATCCGCGCCCAGAACGCGCAGGTCGCCGTCGGCCAGCTCGGCGGCACGCCGGCCGTTCCCGGCCAGCAGCTCAACGCCACCATCACCGCGCAGGAGCGCCTGCAGACGCCGGAGCAGTTCCGCGCCATCGTGGTGAGGAGCCGTCCCGACGGGTCGCTGCTGCGGCTGGGCGACGTGGCGCGCGTCGAGCTGGGCGCCGAGGACTATTCCACCGTCGCGCGCTACAACGGGCGCCCCTCCGCGGGCATCGCCATCTCGCTCGCCACCAACGCGAACGCGCTCGCCACCGCGCAGAAGGTCGAGGCGCTGATCAAGCAGATGCAGCCCAACTTCCCGAAGGGGCTGAAGGCGGTCGTGCCCTTCGACACGACGCCGTTCGTGCTGGCCTCCATCAAGGAGGTCGTGAAGACGCTGCTGGAGGCCGTGCTGCTCGTCTTCCTCGTGATGTACCTGTTCCTGCAGAACTTCCGGGCGACCCTCATCCCGACCATCGCGGTGCCGATCGTGCTGCTGGGCACCTTCGCGGTGCTCGCGGCGCTGGGCTACTCGATCAACATGCTCACCATGTTCGCGATGGTGCTCGCCATCGGCCTGCTGGTGGACGACGCCATCGTCGTGGTCGAGAACGTCGAGCGCCTCATGAGCGAGGAGGGGCTCACGCCGCTCGAGGCCACGCGCAAGTCCATGGACCAGATCACCGGCGCGCTCGTGGCGGTGGGCATGATCCTCGCGGCGGTGTTCGTGCCGATGGCCTTCCTGGGCGGCTCGACCGGCGTCATCTACCGGCAGTTCTCGGCGACCATCGTCTCGGCCATCGCGCTCTCGGTGGTCGTGGCCATCGTCCTCACGCCGGCGCTGTGCGCGACGATGATGCACGAGGATCGAGAAGGGCCACCACGCCTCCGATACGGGCTTCTTCGGCTGGTTCAACAAGGTCTTCGACCGCGGCAACGACCGCTACCAGAAGTCGGTGCGCGGCATCACGAGCCGTCCGAAGCGCTTCATGGCGGTGTTCCTCGCCATGGCGGCGGTGATGGTGGTGCTCTTCCTGCGCATCCCGACCGCCTTCCTGCCCGCCGAGGACCAGGGCATGCTCTTCGCGCAGGTGCAGGCGCCGGTGGGCGCGACGCAGGAACGCACGATGGAGGTCATGAAGCAGATCGAGCAGCACTTCCTCGACACCGAGAAGGATGCCGTGGTCTCGCTCTTCACCGTGCAGGGCTTCAGCTTCGGCGGCGTCGGGCAGAACACGGGCGTCGCCTTCGTGAGCCTCAAGGACTGGTCCGAGCGCACTTCGCCGGCGCAGTCGGTGCAGGCGATCGCCGGGCGCGCCATGGGCCGCTTCATGCAGATCAAGGACGCCTTCGTCTTCGCCTTCGCGCCCCCGCCGGTGCCCGAGCTGGGCGTGGCCGGCGGCTACGCGTTCTACCTCAAGGACACGGTGGGCATGGGCCACGAGGCCCTCACCCAGGCGCGCAACCAGTTCCTGGGCATGGCGACGCAGAGCAAGCTGCTGGCCAACGTGCGGCCCAACGGCCAGGAGGACACGCCGCAGCTTCGCGTCGACGTCGACTTCGCCAAGGCCGGCGCCCTCGGGCTTTCCGCCGCCGACATCAACACGACGCTCTCGGTGGCCTGGGGCAGCCAGTACATCGACGACTTCAACGAGCGCGGGCGCGTGAAGCGCGTGATCGTGCAGGCCGATGCGCCCTACCGCATGGTCGCCGGAGGACTTCCGGCGCTGGTCGGTGAAGAACGCGAAGGGCGAGATGGTGCCCTTCACCGCCTTCGCCACCACCGGCTGGAACTACGGCTCGCCGCGCCTGGAGCGCTACAACGGCGTGCCGGCCATGAACATCAACGGCGAAGCCGCGCCGGGCGTGAGCTCGGGCGACGCCATGGCGGAAGTCGAGCGCCTCGTGGCGCAGCTTCCCCCGGGCATCGGCCTGGAGTGGACGGGTGCCTCGTACCAGGAGCGCGCCGCCGGCGCGCAGACGCCGCTGCTCTACAGCCTGTCGATCCTGGTGGTGTTCCTGTGCCTCGCGGCCCTCTACGAGAGCTGGAGCGTGCCGACGGCGGTGCTGATGGTGGTGCCGCTGGGCATCCTGGGCACGGTGCTCGCCACGCTGATGCGCGGCTACGAGCGCGACGTCTACTTCCAGGTGGCCATGCTCGCCACGGTGGGCCTGTCGAGCAAGAACGCCGTCCTCATCATCCAGTTCGCCACGGAGAACCTGGCCAAGGGCATGGGCGTGGTCGACGCGGTGGTCGCCGCCGGGCGCGACCGGCTGCGCCCCATCCTGATGACCTCGATCGCCTTCGGCCTGGGCGTCATGCCGCTCGCCATCGCCACCGGCGCGGGCTCGGGCGCGCAGCGCGCCATCGGCACGGGCGTGCTGGGCGGCATGGCGGTGGGCACGTTCCTGGGCATCGTCTTCATCCCGCTCTTCTTCGTGGTCATCTTCCGCATCTTCGGCCGGAAGAAGCCGCCGCAGCAGGCGGAAGGGGGTGCGCCATGAGAAGGCTCGCCCGTCACGCCGTCCTCGTCGCCGTGCGCGCTCGCCGCGAGCGCGTGCGGGATGCTCGAGCCGGCGGTGCCGGAAGCGCGGCCCGACGTGCCCGCGAAGTGGGAGCCGGCCGCCGGCGCCGCGGAGTCCGCCGAGGCGGCGGGCATCGGCTGGCGCGACTTCCTCGCCAGCCCGAAGCTCGTCGCGCTGGTGGAGCAGGCGCTCGCGAACAACCGCGACCTGCGCGTGGCCGTGCTCAACGTGGAACGCGCGCGGGCGCTGCACCAGATCCAGCGGTCGGACCGCTTTCCGTCGGTGGACGCCTCGGGAGCGCTCGTGCGCTCCGGCGGCGACAACCGCGACACGACGAGCGCCTACACGGCCAGCGTCGGCATCACCCAGTTCGAGATCGACCTCTTCGGCCGGGTGATGAGCCTCGACAAGGCGGCCCTCGAGCGCTACTTCGCCGAGGAGGAGAACCAGCGCAGCGTCCGGCTGGCGCTCGTGGCCGAGGTCGCCAACGCCTGGCTCGCGCTCGCGGCGGATCGCGAGCAGCTGCGCCTGGCCAGGGCCACCCTCGCCACCCGCGAGGACGAGTTCCGGCTCTCGGCCAAGCGCAAGGAGCTGGGGGCCATCTCGGCCCTGGACCATGCCCAGGTGCGCACCCTCGTGGAAGCCGCGCGCGCCGACGCGGCCCGGTACGAAGGCCAGGTGGCGGCGGACCGGAACGCGCTCGCCCTGCTGGTGGGCGGCCCGTTCGACCCGGCCCTCCTGCCGGAGGGCTGGGAAGGCACCGTGACGCGCTGGAAGGGCGTGCCGGCCGGGCTCACGTCGGAGCTGCTGCTTCGCCGTCCCGACATCCGCGCGGCGGAACACTCGCTGCTCGCGGCCAACGCCAACATCGGCGCCGCGCGCGCCGCGTTCTTCCCGTCGATCACGCTCACCGGCTCGGCGGGAACGGCCGCGAGCGAGCTCTCGGGCCTGTTCAAGAGCGGCACCTTCGCCTGGAGCGTGGTGCCGCAGGTGAACCTGCCCATCTTCCAGGGCGGCCGCCTGACGGCGGGCCTGGAAGTGGCCACCGTCGACCGCGACATCGCGCTGGCCCGGTACGAGAGGTCGATCCAGTCGGGGTTCCGCGAGGTCGCCGACGCGCTGGCGTTCTCGGCCACCCTCGCCGACCAGCGCCGCGCGCTCGAGGCCACGGTCGAGGCGGCCAGCGAAGCGGACCGGCTCGCGCGCGCCCGGTACCAGGCCGGGCAGGACAGCTACCTCGGCCGGCTGGTCAACCAGCGCACGCTCTACGTCTCGCAGCAGGGGCTCATCAGCACGCGCCTGGCCGAGCAGGCCAACTGGGTCACCCTCTACAAGGTGCTGGGGGGCGACTGGCGGGAGGCCGGCACCGTGAGCGCGCTGCAGCGCAGGACCCCGAAGGCCGAGGCGCACGCGGAGTCGCAGCGCGAGCGCATCCTCGACGCGGCGCAGAAGTGCTTCATCGAGCACGGCTTCCACGGCGCCAGCATGGCGCGCATCGCCGAGGACGGCCGCGATCAGCGTGGGCCTCGCCTACCGCTACTTCGACAGCAAGAACGCCATCATGCTGGCGATCATCGCGCGCGAGCTCGAGGGCAAGCGCGAGCGGATCCAGGAGCTGTGCGTCCGGGAACGATTTCCTCGACGCCGTCATGGAGAAGTTCCGCGGCCTGGCAGTCGGGCTCGCCCGACGTGATGAACGCGGCGATCTTCCTCGAGATGAGCGCCGAGGCCTCGCGCTCGCCCGAGATCGCGCAGGCCATCCGGGCATCCGACGCCCATGGTCCGCCGGGAATTCGAGCGCTGGCTGCAGATGGACCGCCGCGCGGGCGGTCTCGGGCTCACCGGCCGGGGAGGCGCACACGCGCGGGACTCCTCATGCAGTGCCTCATCGAGGGCCTCGTCGTGCGCGCCGCCCGCGACCCGGACCTGGATCCGAAGGCGCTTCGCCGCGCGCTCGAGCCGGTGTTCCGGCACCAGGGCTTCCTGCCTCCCGCGTCCTCCCCCTCCGCCGACCCCGCCTGACGGCGGCCCCGCCGCCCGCGCTTGACAGCGCGGCGCCCGATATGTCACCTTTCGGTGACCTATGAAACCCGACGAGATGGACGCCGTGTTCTCCGCGCTCGCGAGCGAGCCGCGGCGGCGCATCCTGGACATCCTCAAGAAGGAGCCGGGCGCGAACGTGAGCCGCGTGTGCGGGTTCTTCGACATCGGGCGCATCGCGGTGATGAAGCACCTGGCGGCGCTCGAGGCGGCGAACCTCGTGGTCTCGGAGAAGACCGGGCGCGAGCGGCTGCTGTGGTTCAACCCGGTGCCGATCCACATGATCTACGATCGCTGGACCACCGAGTTCAGCGACTACTGGGGGGGGCGGCTCGCGCGCATGAAGTACCGGCTCGAGAACGCCCCGGTTCCGCTGGCGAGGAGCGAAGGGAGGCGCACGTGGCTGAACCGGGCAAGGCGGTATTCAGGATCGTCATCAACGGCACGATGGAGGCGGTGTTCCGCGAGCTCACCAAGACGGGCGAGCCGCAGGGCGCCGTGTTCAACTCGATGCTCACCCTCGACGCAGCCCGGGCTCGTGCGCGGCCGCAAGATGCAGATGCGCACGGTGAGCGGCCGGCATGCGGTGGTGGTCGGCGAGGTGGTCGAGCACGAGGCGCCCACGCGCTTCGCGCACACGCACCGCTTCACGCAATACGACGACCCCTCCTGCACCGTGGTCTACGACCTGCGCAAGGTCGAGGGCGGCGTCGAGGTGACGCTCACCGTGGAGAACATCCCGGCCGGCACGGGCACCGAGAAGGAAATGATGAAGGGCGGCGACTTCATCCTGAAGAACCTCAAGGCCATCGTCGAGACCGGGAAGCCCGCCGTTCGGCACGCGCCTCATGTACGCGATGTTCGGCGCGCTGGAGTTCGTGCTCCCCGCCAAGACGAAGTCCGAAAACTGGCCGCTCAAGTAACGGGAAGGAGGAGACGATGGACGACGCGCTGGCGACGATGATCGCCAACTACGAGAAGAACACCGGCAAGCCCCTCGAGGCGTGGATCGACATCGCGCGCAAGGCGAAGCTCGCGAAGCACGGCGAGATCGTGAAGATGCTCAAGGAGAAGCACGGCATGGGCCACGGTTACGCGAACCTCGTGGCGCAGCGGGTGCTCGCGGGCGACTGCGCCCTCCGCCCGGCGGCGACGACCTGCGTCGAGGCCCAGTACGCCGGCAAGAAGGCGCCCCTGCGCCCCCTGTACGACCAGCTCGCGAAGGCCGTGGGGAAGTTCGGCGCGGACGTGGAGCTCGCCCCGAAGAAGACCTACGTGAGCCTCCGGCGCAGCAAGCAGTTCGCCCTCGTCCAGCCCTCGACGGCCGACCGGCTCGACGTCGGCATCAACCTCAAGGGCGCCGCGCCCGGCGGACGGCTCGAGGCCTCCGGCAGCTTCAACGCCATGGTGAGCCACCGCGTGCGCGTGACGGGCTCGAAGGACATCGACGCCGAGCTCCTGGGCTGGCTTCGCGCCGCCTACGACCAGGCCTGAAAGGATCACGCCATGAAGACCGCCCTCGCCGCCCTGCTGCTCGCCACCGTGCCGCTTGCCGCCGCCGCCCAGGAACGCACGATCGTGAAGACCGCCCGCGTGAAGGCGCCGGTGGAGGAGGTCTGGAAGGCCTGGACCACCACGGAGGGCATCACGACCTTCTTCGCGCCTTCCGCACGGATCGAGGCGCGCCCCGGCGGCCTCTTCGAGCTCCACATGAACCCCTACGCGAAGCCCGGCATGAAGGGCGCGGACGGCATGGTCTTCCTCGCGCTCCAGGAGAACCGGATGCTCTCCTTCACCTGGAACGCCCCGCCGCACCTGCCCGAGGCCCGCGCCCAGCGCACGAGCGTCACCGTCCGCCTGGCGCCCGGCACGGACGGATTCACCGACGTGCGCCTCACCCACTCCGGCTGGGGCGACGGCGGGCAGTGGGACAAGGCCTACGACTACTTCAACGGCGCCTGGGGCCGCGTGCTCGCCAACCTGGAGAAGCGCTTCGCCGAGGGACCGTACGACTGGTCCGCCTGGCTCAAGCAGATGAAGGACTACCAGGACGCCGAGGACGCGAAGGCGGCCGGCGGGAAAAAACCCTGACGCATCAGTCGCTTTTCGCGTATAGTGTCGCCCAGCGGTGATTCAGTCTGTTCAGCAGTAACTCCAGTACCGCCGGAATCCCGGCGCCCCTGTTCAGTTCCCGTCTGGTCAACCTGTCTCGCTTGCGTTATGCGGGCATTCCCGCTTTTCATCAATTTGTACAAAGGAATCAAGACATGGCGACCGGTACGGTCAAGTGGTTCAACGATGCCAAGGGCTTCGGCTTCATCACCCCGGAAGGCGGCGGCGAGGATCTCTTCGCGCACTTCTCGGAAATCCAGGCTTCGGGCTTCAAGACGCTGAAGGAAAACCAGCGCGTCGAGTTCGAAGTCAAGATGGGCCCGAAGGGCAAGCAGGCCACGGCGATCAAGCCGATCTAGGCCTCGACCCGCATCGAGCGATTACGGCAGCCCTCGGGCTGCCGTTTTTCATTGGCGGGGCGCGGCGCTCACTTCGCCTTGCGCTTCTTCCCCGCGGCCGCCGCCACCTGGGCGCGGTAGGCCTCGAGTTCCTCGCGGCCGGCCTTGCCCATGGACTCCAGCGTCTCTTCCCAGTTCTTGCGCCGGCCCTTCAGCGCGTCGACGACCGATTCGGCGATCACGAGGTTCCTGTACCACTTGGCGTTGGCCGGAACGATCGTCCACGGGGCGTGCTTCGCCGCCGTCTTCGCGATGGCGTCCTCGTAGGCCCCGGTGTACTCGTCCCAGTGGTCGCGCTCCTTCCAGTCGTTGGGATTCAGCTTCCACGCCGTCTCGGGCGACTCCTCGCGCTCGAGCAGGCGCTCCTCCTGCTCCTTCTTCGTGATGTGCAGGAAGTACTTGAGGACGATCGTGCCGTGCTCGGCCAGCAGTTCCTCGAAGTCGCGGATGTGGCCGAAGCGCTCCCCCCAGACCGACTTCGGCGCCAGGTCGTGCACGCGCACCACCAGCACGTCCTCGTAGTGCGAGCGGTTGAAGATGGAGAACTCGCCCAGGCGCGGCGCATGGCGGTGCACGCGCCACAGGAAGTCGTGCTGGCGCTCCTCCGGCGTGGGCACGCCGAACGAGGTGACGATGACCCCGCGCGGGTTGAGGCAGCCCACCACGTGCTTGATGGCGCCGTCCTTGCCCGCGCTGTCGCGTCCCTGCAGCACCACCAGCACGCTGTTCACCTTGGAACCGAACATGGCGTCCTGCAGGTCGAAGAGCTCCTGCCCGAGCGTGGCGAAGCGCTTCTCGGCCTTCTCGCGCGTCATGCCTTTCGGGGGCTCGGCGGAAATGCCGTCCAGGCGGACCTTGCGCCCGGGCTTGTCGAAGACGGTCACGGCCATGCTTTCCTCCCTCAGTCGGTGAATCCGGCCACGGCCTTGAGCGAGCCCTGGAGCACCCGCCCCGTGCGCGCCCGGTTGCCGCGGTAGTTTTCCAGCTCCGCGGCCGACACGGTCACGAACGAGACCTTGTCGCCGCGTCCCTTGCCCTTCACCTTCAGCGCCCCCGCGACGGCGCGCACGCCGAGGAGCGCCTCGCCCTCGTGCAGGCGCATGAGGATAACGCCCTTGCCGCCGCCGGAGAGCTCGTTCACCTCCTCGAGCGGGAAGACGAGGAGCCGGCCCTCGCCCGAGAGCGCGGCGACCTCGCGGGTCGCCCCGCCGAGGATCTCCGGCGCGAGGCACTTCTCGCCCTCGCCCACGCTCATGAAGGCCTTGCCGGCCCTCTGGCGCGTGACGAGGTCCTTGAGCTGGCAGCGAAGGCCCGTGCCGCCGCTCGAGGCGAGGACGAGCCGCGTCTCCGGGTCGCCCGCCACCACGCCCACGACGCGCGATGCCGGCGAGGTCCACGAGGGAGGTGGCCGGGACGCCGTCGCCCTTGCCGCCCGGCAGGTCCAGCGCCCGCACGCTGTAGGTGCGGCCGTTGGCGCCCACGAGCACGATGGGGTGCACCGTGCGCGTCTCGATCACCGCGAGCGGCCCGTCGCCTTCCTTCCACGAAAGCGTCGACGCGTCGATGCGCGTGCCCCGTGCGCGTGCGCAGGAAACCGTTGCGCGAGCAGATCACGGTGACGGGCTCGTCGGTGAGGGTCTCCACGGGCGCGGCCGCGGCGCGCTCGGCCACCTCGATCGTCGTCCGGCGCGCGTCCCCGAAGCGCTCGCCGTCGGCGGTCACTTCCTTCACCGCGAGCTTGCGGCGCGCGCCCTCGCTCGAGAGCAGCTTCTCCAGCTCCGCCTGCTCGGCCTTCAGCTCCTTGATCTCGCGCTCGATCCTGATGCCCTCGAGCTTCGCGAGCTGGCGCAGGCGGATCTCGAGGATGTCCTCGGCCTGGCGCTCGGAGAGCGCGAACTTCTCCATGAGCGCCGGCCTGGGCTCGTCGGCGCCGCGGATCACCTTGATCACCTTGTCGATGTTGAGGAAGGCGATCATGCGGCCGTCAAGGATGTGCAGCCGGTCGACGACTTCGCCCTGCCGGTGGCGGAGCCTTCGCTCGAGCGCCTCGAGGCGGAAGGCGGCCCATTCGCGGATCCAGTGCGCGATGCCGGCCAGCCGCGGCCTGCCCTCCCGGTCGATGGCCACCAGGTTCATGGGCGCGTTCGATTCCAGCGAGGTGTGGGCGAGCAGCAGGTTCATGAGCTCCTCGGGCGCGACGCGCGAGGTGCGCGGCTCGAAGAGCAGGCGCACGGGGTGCTCGCGGTCGGAATCGTCGCGCGCGCTCTCCAGCACGCCCAGCACGGCGGCCTTGAGCGCCTGCGCCTCGGCCGAGACGCTCTTCTTGCCCGCCCGCGGCTTGGGATTGGTGAGCTCCTCGATCTCGGCCAGCACCCGGGCCGCGTTCGTGCCCGGCGGCATCTCGGTCACCGCCACGCGGTACTGCCCGCGCGCGAGCTTCTCCACCGACCAGCGCGCGCGCACGCGCACGGACCCGCGGCCCGACTCGTAGGCCTTCGCGATCTCCTCGGGCGGCGAGATGATCTGCCCGCCGCCGGGGAAGTCCGGCCCGGGGATGGAGGCGAGGATCTCCGCGTCCGCGGCCTTCGCGTTCTTCAGCGCCACGACGCAGGCCTCGACCACCTCGCGCATGTTGTGCGGCGGCATCTCGGTCGCCATGCCCACGGCGATGCCCGAGGCCCCGTTCAGGAGCGCGATGGGCAGCCGCGCGGGAAGCAGGCGCGGCTCCTGGAGCGAGCCGTCGTAGGTCGGCACGAAGTCCACCGTGCCGCGCTCGAGCTCGGCGAGCAGGACCTCCTCCGCGAAGGCGGTGAGCCGCACCTCGGTGTAGCGCATGGCCGCCGCGCCGTCGCCGTCGCGCGAGCCGAAGTTGCCCTGCCCCTGGATGAGCGGGTAGCGCAGCGTGAAGTCCTGCGCCATGCGCACCGCCGCCTCGTACACCGCGGAGTCGCCGTGCGGGTGGAACTTGCCGATCACGTCGCCCACGATGCGCGCCGACTTCTTGAACGGCGCGTCGTGGCGGTTTCCGAGCTCGCGCATCGCGTAGAGGATGCGTCGCTGCACGGGCTTCTGCCCGTCCTCGATGGCCGGGAGGGCCCGGCCCTTCACCACGCTCATCGCGTAGGCGAGGTAGGCGCTCTCCGCGAACTGCGCGAGGGGGACGTTGCCCTCGCCGTCGGCGCCGGAGGGCGGGCCGGGCGGCTTCGCCGGCGGCGGCGCGGAATCGAACAGGTCGGGCGTCTTCGTATCGAGCATGGCTCTTCCTAATCAGATTACTTTTCTCAATCTGATTACTTTTGTCTAGATGTCGGCTTCGACGAGGTTGCCGCGCTCTTCCATCCAGCTGCGGCGCGAGGCGGCCTCGCCCTTGCCCATGAGCAGGGTGAACATCCGGCCGGTGTCGGCGACGACTTCCGCCGAGACCGTGAGCGGCAGGAGCCTGCGCGTGTCCGGGTTCATGGTGGTCTCGCGAAGCTCCTCGGGGTTCATCTCGCCCAGGCCCTTGAAGCGGCCGACCGTGACGGCGCTTTCGCGCACCTTCTCGTCCGCGAGCTTGGTGAGGATCGCGTCGCGCTCGCCTTCGTCCAGGGCGTACAGGCGCCTCTCGGGGCGGCTCCTGCCCTGCGCCTCCACCTTCACGCAATAGAGCGGCGGCTGCGCGACGAACACGTGGCCGTTGGCGAGCAGGCCCGGGAAGTGGCGGAAGAAGAGCGCGAGCAGCAGCGTCTGGATGTGCGAGCCGTCCACGTCGGCGTCGGCCATGATGATGACCTTGCCGTAGCGAAGCCCGGCGAGCGCCTTGTCCGCATCCTGGAGCGCGTGCGGCTCGATGCCCAGGGCCACCGCGATGTCGTGGACCTCGTTGTTGGCGTAGATCTGGGTGGGATCGACCTCGAAGGTGTTGAGGATCTTGCCGCGCAGCGGCAGGATGGCCTGGAAGTGCCGGTCGCGCCCCTGCCTCGCCGAGCCGCCGGCCGAGTCTCCCTCGACGAGGAAGAGCTCGTTCCTCGCGATCTCCTCGCTCTCGCAGTCGGTGAGCTTGCCCGGGAGCACGGCGACCCCCGAACCGCGGCGCTTTTCCGCCGCCTTGCCGGCCTTCTGCCGCGCCACCGCCGCCCGGATGGCGAGCTCGGCGATGCGCTTGCCGTCCTCCACGTGCTGGTTGAGCCAGGCGTCCAGCGGGTCCTTCAGGCGCGTGGCCACGAGCTTCACGGCGTCGCGCGAGTTGAGCTTCGCCTTCGTCTGCCCCTGGAACTGCGGGTCGAGCAGGCGCGTGGAAAGGACGAAGCGCAGGTTCTTCCACACGTCCTCCGTCTGCAGGTTCACGCCGCGCGTGAGCAGCTCGTGGTGCAGGCAGAACTCGCGGATCGACTCGAAGACGCCGGACTTGAGGCCGGACTCGTGCGTGCCGCCCTCCACCGTGGGAATGAGGTTCACGTAGGACTCGCCGCCGCCGCCGCCATCGACCCAGGCGAGCGCCCAGGCCGCGCCCTCGCCTTCCGCGAACTGCGGATCGCCCCCGGCGACCCAGGACTCGCCCACGATCACGGGGCTCGCGACCCCCTCCTCACCCGCGAGGCTTTCCTGGAGGTAGGCGGCCATGCCGCCCTCGTACTTCCACTCCTTCGCCTCGCCCGTGGCCTCGTCCGCGAGGCGCATCGCGAGGCCCGGCAGCAGCACCGCCTTGGCGCGCAGCAGGTGCTCGAGGTCGGGCGTGCGGATCCTGTCGCTGTCGAAGTACTTCGCGTCCGGCCAGGCGCGCACCCAGGTGCCCGTCTGCTTCGCCGGAACCGCTCCCGTCTTCCTGAGCTTCTCCACGAGGAAGCCGTCCTCGAAGGCGAGCGCCCAGGCCGCGCCCTCGCGCTTCACGCGCACCTCGAGGCGCTTGGACAGCGCGTTGGTGACGGACACGCCCACGCCGTGAAGCCCCCCCGAGAACGCGTACGCGGCGCCGCCCGACTTCTTGTCGAACTTGCCGCCGGCGTGCAGGCGCGTGAAGACGACCTCCACGGTGGGGACCTTCTCCTCCGGGTGCGGGCCCACGGGGATGCCGCGGCCGTCGTCCTCGACGCTCACCGAGCGGTCGGGGTGGAGGGTCACGGTGATGGTCTTCGCCGCGCCGGCGAGGGCCTCGTCGGCGGCGTTGTCGATGACTTCCTGGATGATGTGCAGCGGGGTGTCGGTCCGGGTGTACATCCCGGGGCGTTCCTTGACGGGCTCGAGGCCCTTCAGGACGCGGATGCTTCTTTCGTCGTAGCGGGAGGCCATGCGGGAGGGATCTTTCTGCGAATCCCGCATTTTACCTTTGTACGTCGACCACCTTCACCTTTACCTTGCGCTCCTTGCCGTCGCGGGCGACCGTGAGCTCGGCGACCTGGTCGATGCCGGCGCGGTCGAGCTCCGCGGCGAAGGTGCCCATGGCCTGCACGGGGCGGCCGTTCACGGCCACGATCACGTCGCCGACGTCGCCCGTGCTGCGGTTGACGGCGACCAGCCCCGCCGCCGCCGCGGGCGAACCCTTCACCACCTCGGCGATCACCACGCCCGTGATCCCGGCGCGCGCGGCGATCGTCGGGTCGATCGCCCGGATGCCGATTCCCGGCAGCGGCGCCTTCCCGCGCGCGATGAGCTGCGGGACGATGCGGTTCACGAGGTCCGCGGGTATCGCGAGGCCCACGCCCGCCGAAGCGCCCGAGGTCGAGCGGATGGCCGTGTTGACGCCGACGAGGCGCCCGGCGCTGTCGAGGAGCGGCCCGCCGGAGTTGCCCGGATTGATGGCCGCGTCCGTCTGGATGGCGCCCGCGATCTCGCGGTACTCGCTGGTGGGCAGGTGCCGGTCCAGCGCGCTCACGATGCCGGTGGTGAGCGTGCGCGACAGCCCGAAGGGATTGCCGATCGCGTACACCGCCTGGCCGATGCGCAGGTCGCGCGAGGTGCCGAGCGGGATGGGCTTCAGGTTCCGCGGCGGATCGACGAGCTTCACGACCGCGAGGTCGTAGTCCTCCGCGTAGCCCACGACCTTCGCGGACATGGGCTTGCCCGCGTCCAGGCTGACGGAGACGCTCCTTGCCCCGGCGAGCACGTGGAAGTTGGTGACCACGTGCCCCTGGGTGTCCCACACGAAGCCGCTGCCCGCGCCCTGCGCGACCTGGGCGGTGAACATGCCCGTGCGCGCCAGGCGCTCGGTGGTGATGTAGGCGACGGAGGGCGCGGCGGCCTCGAACAGGCCCGCGAGCGCCTGCTCCTGGGGCATGAGCGGCCCGCGCGGCGCCACGGCGCGCGGCTCCGGCGCGCCGTTCTTCTGCGCCCAGGGCGAAAGCGCGGCGGCGGCCGCAAGCGCCGCGGCCGCGAGCAGGAGCGACTTCTTCATGGAGGGCATTCCGGTGTCGTGGACACCCGGAACATCGTGGCGGTTCCCGCCGGCTTCAAGTCCCGTCAGTCGAGCGGCGTCGAAGAAAAGGCCGGCAGCTCCTCGGCCTGCGCCGAGAACCTGGCCAGCGCGGGGAACTTCCACGCCGGCACGAGCTCGGCGTTGTAGTACTGGCCGAAGCGCCAGGCCACCGCCGTGGCCACGTCCGCCGCGTTGGGGCCCTTGCCCTGCAGCCAGGGGCCCGCGCGCCCGGCCGCGTCCTCGAGCGCCGCGTACGCCGCGAGCGCCTGGCCCAGGGAGCGCTCGTACCAGGGCTCGTGGAACTTCTCCGCCGGGCGCCGATCGCGCTCGTAGATGAGCGTCACGCCCTTGTCGCAGGCGGCGAGCGCGAGGCCCACCAGGCGAAGCGCCTCGAGCCGCGCCGCGCCCTTCGCGGGCATGAGGCGCTTCCCCGGGGCCGCGAGGCCCTCCAGGTAGTCGAGGATGAGCGTGGAATCCATGAGCACCGTGCCGTCGTCGCACACGAGCGTGGGCGCCTTCACCACCGGGTTCACCTCGCGGAAGCGCTCGAAGTGGCGGAACACCGACACCGACTGGTGCTCGAAGGGGATTCCCATGAGCTTCATCGACACGGCCACGCGGCGCACGTAGGGCGAATCGAGCATGCCGATGAGTTGCATGGCGGCCTCCGGGGTGGGGAGGCCGCATTCTGCCGCATAATCGGCCGCCTGAAAAAGGGCGCCTCCCGGAGTCTTCCAGCGGGAAGTCAGGCGCGCGCGCGCAGGCGGCGAAGGCGCTTGCGGATGGCCTCCAGCATCGCGATGTTGCGCTCGAACTCCTGCTCGACCGCGACGATGGACCGCTCGAGCGCCGTGCACTCCAGGCTGATCTGCCGCCTGTCTGCCGCGTCGCGAGCATCGTCCGCCCGGTGCTCCAGCTCGTCCAGTTGCAGGCGCAGGTGATCGAGGTTCATCCGTCGGCTCTCCGCCGATCATTCTGCCGCCCACCGCGCCCCGCTGTCTTGTCCCAGCGCAACGATCCGTGACCTGCCCGTGGTCCGGCAGCCGGAATGCCGCCACGCCTAGCAGCCGTCGCGCGGGGTCAGCGTGTACCTCTCCGTGCCCGAGTTCGAAACCACTCCGATCGGCGTCTTCACCGACCCCACGCCGGTGCCGGTGATGCCCACCGGCGTGTCCCCCTGGTAGGTAACGGTGTACGTGCCCTTCCCAAAGACCCCGAAGCCCTGCATCGTCCCCTTGTAGCTGTAGTTGCCACCCTTCTCCGAGGTCGGCTCGAACGTCACCACGTTGCCGCCGCCTTTGATGGTGAATGTCTGGCCGATGTCGCAGATGACGCCCGTGCCATGGAAGTCGTCGAGGCCCCCCTCCGCGGTGAACGCTCCCCCCACGGTGTCGAGCGTGAGCTCGAGCCTGGCCCTCCCGCGGCGGGACGAGGCGCTGAGGGTGATCTTCATCGCCGCCTTCTTTTCGGCCGGGGCGACGTGGGTCACCTCGCCCGGAGCCTTCGGGATCAGCGCGGGATCGACGGACTTGCCTCCGGATAGCTCGACCTTCACCTTCGCGGGCACGCTGGAACCGTCCTTCCGGTGTTTCACCGCCACGGGAATCCTCGAGGACGCGCCCGGCCGCACCTTTCCGGGCGAAGAAGCGACGACCTGGATGCAACCGCCCTTCTGCCAGAACTCCATCGCGCCGCTGACCGCGCCTTCCGCGGCGTAGGCGGCGCGTCGAATCGCGTTGTTCGCGTTCTGCAACTCGACATCCGTCACCTGGGATGACGAGCGCGTGACGGTGGGCTTGCCGCCGGCGCCCGCCAGCCCTCCGGGCATCGACAGGTTGCTTTCCACCCAGGCCTGCCGGCCACCGATGTTCGAGCGGGTGTCCTGCTTCACGTCGAAACGTGTGTCGGCGATCTCCGCCTCGTCGTTCACCTGAAGCGCGACTTTTACCTCCACGTTCTGGTCGTAGGTGGCCGCGCCGCCTCGTCCCGCGTGCCCGTTGGCGCCCAGCTTCAGGGTGAAATCGACCTTGCCGTCGGGCGAGGGACACACGCTGCCCACCAGCGAGGTCTTCGTGTTGGCGTCGACGAAGTAGAGCGGCAGGTTGACGGTGGTCTCCAGCGTGGCGACCGCCTGGCCGTTCTCGATCGCGGTGGACGCGTTGGCCACGACCTGGCCGCCCTCGACGGATTCCGTGCGCCTTCCGGTGCGATCCCGCGACGTGTCCTCGTTGGCGCCGGCGGTGCCCAGGAGCATCACGAAGTTGTGGCCCACCACGAAGCTCATCAACCGGTCCATGGCGAGGTCTCCCGCCATGGCCGAGGGAACCAGGTCGTCGAGGACCCGGCTGATGAAGGCGCCAGGGCGGCCGGTGGCGGCCTTGCCGCGACTTGGATCGAGGAGCTTCCGGATGGCTGCCGACTCGGCGGCGAGGATGGCCTCGCGCTGCTTCGCCAGCTCGGGCACCTGCGCGGCCAATGCGTCGAGGACACCGCCGCTCAAGGGTGGGAACGGCGCGTTCCTGTCGACCACAGGGCGCGTGAAGGTGGTCGGCACCGTATCGGGTGTCTTTCCGGCAGCGACCGTGGATGAGGGACTTTTCAAGGTCGGGGTGCCGGGCGGGTCGTTGCCGCACGCCACGCACAGCCACGCCATCGGAAACGCGAACGCAAGAGAACGCAGGTCAATCACCGCAAGCTCCTTTCCCCGGCACATTGCTCCGTGACACGACCGACTTCACATCACCTTGAACCGCCACCGGATCGTGAGCGTGCCGCCATTGCCGAAGTCGCCCTTCAGTTTCACGACCTGCTCGCCGGCCTGATCGCGCCAGCCGCCCTTCAGCGCCACGGTGAACGGCTTTTCGTGCATGTAGCCGCCGCCGGAGGCGCTCACGCGGTAGAACGCCTCGCGCTTGCGCGCGCCCCGGGGAATCGGCGTTTCGTAAGTGCCGTCGGGCTCGTCGCTGGTGATGGTCTCGGTGTACCCCAGCATCGCGAGCGGCACCGGCAGCACGATGGCGAGCAGGCCCTTCTGCGCGTCGAGCTCGACGGCGGAGATGCCCCCCACCGCGCCCACGTTGCCTTTCGACCGCGCATCGGCCGGCACCGGCACCTCGCCCGAGCCCTTGCGCGTTTCCTCACGGGTGCAGCGGTGCCTCGGCTTGCTCGTGCAGATCGGGTCCGTCACCGAGATCTGCACCAGCTCGTCGATCATGTAGGTGCCCTTCTGGGAGGTCGGGCGCCACGCCTGGTAGCGCATCGCGCCCGGGCTCGCGAAGGACTGGGCGTCCTTCTTCACGGCGTTCATGGCGGCCATCTGCTTCGGGTCCTGCGCCATCGCGGCGCCCATCTTCTGGACCTCGCGCGAGATGCAGTCTTCGTTGTCCCCGCACCGGGCCATGATTTTCTGGATGTCCATCTGCATCGGCGCCATCTGCGTGGCCATCGACTGGGCCTTCGCCTGCTTGCCCTGGAGCTGCGCCATCTGCGCGTCGTCGATCATCTGCACGGTCGGCATCGCGGAGGGCGCCTTCGCGGCGAGTTGCGCCTCCAGGCTCAGGTTGCGCTTCACCCGCCACTCGTAGGGGTCGTACATCCCCTGGCTGCTCTTGCGGCCGGTGGAGGTGTAGAAGTAGTCGACGCTGAGGATGGCCTTGGCGCCCGGCTGCGCGAAGTCGGCGGCCTGGGCGACGGGAAGGATCGCCACGATGCCCAGCGCGAGGGCATGTCGAAGGACGGGCGAAGGGTGGCGGGGCATGGCTGTCTCCGAGGGTGGTTCCTACCTGCCAAACGCAATCCCGCCGGAAATCACGCCAACCAGGTGGCCCTATGCGGCTGCCAGCCTCCGCAACGCCTTCTCGCAGCGCTCCCGGGCGGCCGCGAATTCGCGCAGCTTGTACTCGGGCACGGCGCCCAGGCTGGGCTGCGCGGCGACGGCGTCCAGGAACTTCGCGACGTCCCCGAACCTCGACCGCGCCTCGAGGAGGAGCGCGACGCGCCGCTCCCGGTCGAGCGTGCCGGACTCGGCGGTCGCGACCAGGGCATAGCCCAGGATCACCTTCGCCTCCGTGACCTGGATCCGCACGTCCCGCAACCGGGAGGCCTCGGCCGGCAACCTGGCCGCGCTCGACAGGACCTCCCGGGTGAGCCGGATGGCACGCGGAAGGTCCTGGAGGCGATTCGCGACGTCGGCGGCGCCGACGAGGATCTCGAGGCGGTTCACGGCCGTGGTGACGTCGTCGGGGTCCCGCGCGGCCTTCTTCTCGACGACCGCCAACGCCTCGTTCATCAGGACGTTCGCTCGCGACAGGTCTCCCATCGCGGCCAGGTGGCGCGCAAGGACCATCGTGCCGACCCGTGCGAGTACCTCGCGCTGCGCGTCGCCCGGCGCCTCCGCATACAGCTCCCGGGAAAGCGCCAGCGACTTCTCGAGGTACGCGATCGCCTCCTTCATCCGGGGATCGCCCTGGCCCGGCCCCGCGAGCATGACGCCCGCGTTCCGGTACAGGATCACCAGCCTGTCGCGCAGGGCTGCCTCGGGGGGCGCCTCGCCCCGCAGCCTCTCGAAGCGGGCGATGCCCTCCAGGATCGTCGCCTCCGTCCCGGGCGTGCGTCCGGTGGAAAGGGCGACGAGGTACGCCTCGCGGGCCCGGGTGAAGGTCGCGAGCAGCTGGTCGTCGACGCTGGCACCCGGCGTGGCCGAGATCCGCTCCGCGAGTCCGGCCGTTCGGCGGATCTCGTCTCGCCAACGCGCGTCGGTCACCTGGTAATAGGCGAACGCGAGCGCGACGCTCGTCCGCCAATGCTCACGCACGCTGGCGATATCGCCGGGCTTGAGCCGTTCGAGCTCCTCCAGCAACGCCGAGGACTTCTCGAAATTGGCGATCGAGGACGCGAAGTTTCCCTGGTTCGCTTCCCGCGGCTCGCCCTGGATGTTGCCGATCCTGCGATAGGCGGAGGCGAGCTCCAGCATGAGCGCGGGATCGCGCCCGGGCTCGCGGGCCAGCGCGTCGAGGTATTCGACCGACGTCGCGATCAGCATCTCGCGCGCGGCCAGCGACCCCGGCAGGCTCTCGATCTTCGCGTTGACCTCGAAGATGAAGGTGTTCGCGAGCTTGCGCACGCTCGCGAAGTGGCGCTCGGCACGCGCCCTCTCGGCGACGGCCTTCCGGCGTTCGCCTTCGGCGACGACGAGCCCCGCCACCAGCGTGACCATCACCGCCGAGGCCAGCGCGATGGGCAGCTTGTGGCGCACGACGAATCGACCGCCGAGGTATCGCCAGGTGCCCACGCGCGCCTTCACCGGCCGTTGCTGGAGGTGGGCCGCGACGTCCGCGTCGAGGAGCTCCACCGAGGCGTAGCGGTGCGACGGGTCGCGGCGCATCGCCTTCAGCACGATCGCGTCGAGGTCGCCCGCCACGGCCCTCGCCAGCGGCCCGGGCACGAGCCGGGACGGCAGCGTCGACTGTTCCTCGAGCAGCATCGCGTCCCTGAACGGCTTGCCCTCGCGCACGGCGCGGTAGGGCGACAGGCCCGTGACGAGCTCGTGGAGAATGACGCCCAGCGCGTAGATGTCGGTCGCCGTGGTGATGCTTCCCGCGGCCACCTGCTCGGGCGCCGCGTAGCGCAAGGTCATCATGCGGCCGCCCAGGCGCGTGAGCTCGCCCGCGGTGTCGTCGGCGCCCTCCTCCACGAGCTTGGCGATGCCGAAGTCGAGGAGCTTCACCACGCCGGCCTCGTCGACGAGGACGTTTCCCGGCTTCAGGTCGCGGTGCACGACGAGATGGCGGTGCGCATGGGCGACGGCGGCGAGGACCTGCCGGAAGAGCGCCAGGCGCCGGGGAATCGAAAGCGCCCGCGCGGCGGCGTGCTCGAGCAGCGTCGTGCCGAATACGCACTCCATCGCGAGCCACGGCTGTCCCGATTCGGTGACGCCCGCGTCGTAGAAACGCGCGATGTGCGGATGCTCGAGGCGGGCGAGGATGTCGCGCTCGCGGGAAAAGCGCTCGCGCCACACCTCCCCGTGCTGCGGCAGCGCGGGCAACTTGAGCGCCACCTCGCGTTGCACGCGGCCGTCCACTTGCCGCGCGAGCCACACCTCGCCCATTCCGCCGCGACCCAGCAGGCGCACGAGATCGAAGGGGCCCATGCGCTCGCCGGCGGCGTGGGCGCTCGACCAGCCGCGAAGGGAATCCACGCGCGGCACCGTCTCGAGCTCCCGCGATCGCTCGCCGCGTTCGTGGGACTCGAGCAGCTGGCGCAGCAGGGGCGCGAGGGCCGGATGCGACTTGTCGAGGCCTTCGAGCCATGCGGCGCGGGCGACCCGGCTCCATGTCCAGGGCGGCCGAAAACAGCGGCTCCGACCTCCCTCCACAGCTCCGGCGTGAGCTTCAGGACGGCTCGTCCGAGAGCAGCGTGAGAAGCAGCGCGCGCGCCTTCTGCCACTCGCGCGACACGGTGCGCATGGAGACCGACAGCGCCTCCGCGATTTCGCCCTCGGACATGCCGCCGAAGAAGCGCATCTCCACCAGGCGCGCCAGGGCCGGATCGAGGCGGGCGAGGTCGTCGAGCGCGTCGCTCACCGCCTCGACGTCCGCCGAGCCGCCGAACCCCTCGCCGGCCGCGGTATCGAGCGTGACGATGTCCCTGTCGCCGCCGCGGCGCAGCGCGCGCTGCTCGCGCACGAGGTCCACGACGATGCTGCGCAGGACGCGGGAGGAGTAGGCGAAGAACTGGAGCCGGTCGCCGACGGCGACGCCCGCGCCGCCGGCGAGCTTGAGGTAGCTGTCGTGGACGAGGGCGGTGGTCTCGATGGCGCCCTGCAGGCCGCTGCCGCGAAGCCGCGCGTGGGCGATCTTCTTCAGCTCCGGATACCAGTCGGCGTAGGCCCGGTCGAGGGCGGAATGATCGCGCTCGTCGATGGCCCGGAAGGCCTCCGCGATCTCCGTCCTGCCGGCTTTCGGTCCCATCGCCGGCCCGGGATCAGTAGCGCGCGCTGCCCGGGGTGCGCGGGAAGGGGATCACGTCGCGCACGTTGGCCAGTCCCGTCACGTAGGCCACGGTGCGCTCGAAGCCCAGCCCGAAGCCCGCGTGCGGCACGGTGCCGTAGCGGCGCAGGTCGCGGTACCAGCCGTAGGCGGCCGGGTCCAGGCCCGCGGAGGCGATGCGCGCGTCGAGGACGTCCAGCCTCTCCTCGCGCTGCGAGCCGCCGACGATCTCGCCGATGCCGGGCGCGAGGACGTCCATGGCCGCCACCGTGCGCCCGTCCTCGTTGAGGCGCATGTAGAACGCCTTGATCTCCCTGGGGTAGTTCATGAGGATCACGGGCTTGCCCACGTGCTTCTCGGCGAGGAAGCGCTCGTGCTCGCTCTGCAGGTCCATGCCCCACTTCACCGGGAACTCGAACTTCTGCTTCGTGCCCTCGAGGACCTTGATCGCCTCCGTGTAGTCCATGCGCACGAACTCGGCGCTCACCATCGACTCGAGCTTGGCGATGACGCCCTTCTCGATGCGCTCCTCGAAGAAGGCCATGTCGTCGGGGCGCTCGTCCAGCACCGCCCGGAAGACGTACTTGAGGAGGGCCTCGGCGAGGTCCGCGTCGTCGGACAGGTCCGCGAAGGCGATCTCCGGCTCGATCATCCAGAATTCCGCCAGGTGCCGGCTGGTGTTGGAGTTCTCGGCGCGGAAGGTGGGCCCGAAGGTGTAGACCTTCGACAGCGCCATGCAGTAGCTCTCGACGTTGAGCTGCCCCGAGACGGTGAGGAACGCCTCCTTGCCGAAGAAGTCCTTCGAGAAGTCGACCTTCCCGGCGCCGTCGCGCGGCAGGTTCGCGAGGTCGAGCGTGGAGACGCGGAAGAGCTCGCCCGCCCCTTCCGCGTCGGCCGCGGTGATGATGGGCGTGTTCACCCAGAGGAATCCGCGCTCGTGGAAGAAGCGGTGGATCGCCGTGGCGAGCGTGTGCCGCACCCGCGAGCAGGCGCCGATCACGTTGGTGCGCGGGCGCAGGTGGGCGACCTCGCGCAGGAACTCCATCGTGTGCGCCTTGGGCTGGATGGGATAGGTGTCGGGGTCGTCCACGCGGCCCACCACGCGGATCTCCAGCGCCTGCATCTCGAAGGGCTGGCCCTTGGCGGGCGAGGGCACGATGTTGCCCACCGCCTCGATGGCGCAGCCGGCCGTGAGGTGCACCACCTCGGTCGCGTAGTTGGGGAGCGTGTTGGTCGCCACGATCTGCACCGGGTGGAAGCAGGAGCCGTCGGAGAGGTGGACGAAGGAGAGCCCGGCCTTGGAGTCGCGCCGGGTGCGCACCCAGCCGCGCAGGGTGACGGGTTCGCCGGAAGGGGCCTTGCCGGAGAGGATGGCCTTGCAGGAGAGGACGTTCATGGATGCGGCTGCTCTTCCTTGCGGATCGGGAAAGCGGATTCTAAGGGAACACGGAGGAAGGCACCCTCACCCCCGGCCCCTCTCCCAAGGGAGAGGGGAGCCCGTCTTCAGGTAGGCGCCGTGATCACGTGCTCCCCGCGCTCGAACACCAGCTGGGCGCGCCCCACGATGAGCGGATCGAGCGGGCCGATGAGCTCGGCGTTCTTGTTGGTGTAGCTGAGCTTGTGCAGCAGGTAGCGCATGGCGCTCACGCGCGCGCGCTTCTTGCAGTCGCTCTTGATCACGATCCACGGCGCGTCGGTCGTGTCCGTGTGGAAGAACATCGCCTCCTTGGCCGCCGTGTAGTCGTCCCACTTGTCCAGCGAGGCCTTGTCGATGGGGGAGAGCTTCCACTGCTTGAGCGGGTGCACCTCGCGCTCCTTGAAGCGCCGGCGCTGCTCGCGGCGGCTCACCGAGAACCAGAACTTGAACAGGTGGATGCCCTGGCGCACGAGCATGCGCTCGAACTCGGGCGCCTGGCGCATGAACTCCTGGTACTCGGGCTCCGTGCAGAAGCCCATCACGCGCTCCACGCCCGCCCGGTTGTACCAGCTGCGGTCGAAGAGGACGATCTCGCCCGCCGTGGGCAGGTGCTCCACGTAGCGCTGGAAGTACCACTGGCCGCGCTCCTCCACGGTGGGCTTCTCCAGGGCCACCACGCGCGCGCCGCGGGGGTTCAGGTGCTCCATGAAGCGCTTGATCGTGCCGCCCTTGCCGGCGGCGTCGCGCCCCTCGAAGATCACGACGACGCGCTGGCCCGTCTCCTTCACCCACGCCTGCAGCTTCAGGAGCTCCACCTGCTGGCGGTACTTCTGGCGCTCGTAGGACTTCCGGGAGAGGAGGTTCTTGTAGGGGTAGCCCCCCTTCTGCCAGTCGTCGGCGAGCTCGCGGTCGGCGTGGGTGCGGGCGAGCTTGTCCAGCCCCCGCTGCTGCTCCAGGACGGACTGCAGGATGCGGGCCGCGTCGCCCGCGTTCACGCCCTCCAGGAGGTCGCGGATCGCGCCCGCGGTCACTTCGTCGGCGGCGGCCCCGGCCTGGTCGGCGGTGAACTCCTCGATGGCATCGGGCTCGAGCACGGGCGCCGTGTCGCCGGCCTCCGCGCGCCGCACGGCGTCCCGCGGCGGCGCGCGCTTCGGGCGCCTCGCCGGGGGCTTCGCGGGGACGACGGGCTGGACCTTCTTGCGGGCGATGACCGGGCGTTTCGACGGCATGGATGCTTCTTCCTCGGTGCGGCGGGGCCGATGGGCCGTATATAGCACGGCCGCGCGGGGGGCCGATGATCCCCGTCAACGCCCCTAGTCGGCGCGCGCCCCTTCCGCGCCCTCGAAGCTCGCGGTCACCGGCCCGCGGCCCGAATAGCGGTCGAGGGCGAGGTAGATGACGGGCGTGATGAAGAGCGTGACCGCCTGCGACAGGAGCAGGCCGCCCACGACCGCGAGGCCGAGCGGCTGGCGCAGCTCCGCGCCCGCGCCCAGGCCCAGGGCGATCGGCAGCGCCCCCATGAGCGCGGCCGAGGTGGTCATCATGATCGGCCGGAAGCGCAGCAGGCACGCCTCGCGGATCGCCTGCGCGGGCGTCATCCCGTGGCTGCGCTGCGCATCGAGCGCGAAGTCGATCATCATGATCGCGTTCTTCTTCACGATGCCGATGAGCATCAGTATGCCGATCACCGCGATGATGGACAGGTCCATGCCGAAGACCCACAGGGTGACGAGCGCGCCCACGGCCGCCGAGGGCAGCCCCGCCAGGATCGTGATCGGGTGGATGTAGCTCTCGTAGAGGACGCCCAGCAGCACGTAGATCACGAGGAGCGCCGTCACGATGAGCCACACCTGGCTCGCCTGCGAGGCCTGGAAGGCGGCCGCGTCGCCCCCCCAGCCGGTGAGCACGGACGGCGGCAGCTTCGCCTCGGCCTTGAAGCGCTCGAGCTTCCTCGACGCCTCCCCGAGGGAGGCGCCCCCGGCGAGGTTGAACGAGATGGTGATGGCCTGCAGCTGCCCCTGGTGGTTGATGGACACCGGCCCCACGCGCCGCTCGACCGAGGCGATCGACGAGAGCGGCACGAGCGTGCCGCCCTTGGCGCGCACGAAGATCTTGGCGAACGCGCTCTCGTCGCGCCGGTCGGGGTCGCCCGCCTGCATGATCACCTGGTAGGAGTCGACGGACGTGAAGATCGTGGAGACCTGGCGCTCGCCGAAGGCCGAGTACAGGGCGCTGCGGATGTCCTGGATCTGCACCCCGAGGGCGCTCGCCTTGTCGCGGTCGATCGTGAGCTGCGCCTGCAGCCCGCGCAGCTGCGAGTCGCTCGTCACGTCGCGGTAGGCGGGGTCGGCGCGCATGAGCGCCATGATGCGCGTGGCGCTGTCCTGCAGCTCGCCCTCGCCCACGCTCCGGAGCACGAACTGGTAGCGCGCCTTGCTGATGCGCCCGCCCAGGCGCAGGTTCTGCAGCGGCGTGAAGAACACGCTGACGCCGGGAATGCGCCGCGTTTCCCGCCGCAGCTCCTCGAGCACCTTCTCCATGGGCTGCGCGCTCGCCCCGCGGCAGCAGGTTGAGGAAGATGCGGCCGGTGTTGGAGCCCGAGGCGAACACGGTCACCGCCTCCACGGCGGGGTTCTCGCCGATGCGCTTGCTCACTTCCTGCAGGATGTCCGTCATCGCGGGAAACGAGATGTCCTCCACCGCCTCGGCGACCACGATGATCTGGCCGAGGTCCTCCGTGGGGAAGAAGCCCTTCGGAATCGCGACGAAGAGCGCCACGGAGGCGGCGAGCGAGCCCGCCGCCACCCCCATCACCACGGCGCGGCGGCCCAGGCACCAGTCCAGTGCGGCCGCGTACCGCGCGAGGGTCCAGCGGAAGCCGGCCTCGAACCACGCCGTCCAGCGCAGGGCGGGCTCGTCCTCGCGGTGGCGGCGCAGGAAGCGCGAGCCCAGCATCGGGATGAGCGTGAGGGACACCAGCGCCGAGACGAGGATCGCGAGCGAGACCACCACCGCGAACTCGTGGAAGAGCCCGCCGATCACGCCCGGCATGAAGAAGATGGGGATGAACACGGCCACGAGGGAGAGCGAGATGGAGACGATGGTGAAGCCCATCTCCTTCGACCCCCTGAGGGCCGCCCGCATCGGCGACTCGCCCGCGTCCACGTGGCGCACGATGTTCTCGAGCATCACGATGGCGTCGTCGACCACGAGGCCCACGGCGAGCGTGATGCCCAGGAGCGAGACGTTGTCGAGCGTGTAGCCCATCCACTTCATGATGGCGACGGTGCCCAGGAGCGAGATCGGCAGCGAGAGCGCCGGGATGATCGTCGCCGTCGGGTGGCGCAGGAAGAGGAAGATCACCAGCACCACGAGCACGACGGTGATGCCGAGGGTCACCTTCACGTCGTGGATGGCGGCGCGGATGGGGACGGAGCGGTCGTTGCGCACGCTCAGCCGCACCGAGGCCGGCATCTGCGCCAGGAGCTTGGGGATCGCCGCCCGGATCTCGTCCACGGTGGCCACGGTGTTCGCGTCCGGCTGGCGCTGCACGGAGAGCGTGATGGCGCGCTCGCCGTTGGTCCAGGCCGCCGTCTTCACCGACTCCACGCTGTCCTCGACGTCGGCCACGTCCTGCAGGCGGACCACCTGCCCGCCGGGCAGCGTCGCCACGATGAGCGGGGCGAACTCGGCCGCCTTCGTCATCTGGCGGTTGGCCTGGATCGTGAGCGTCTGCCGCGGCCCGTCCAGCGTGCCCACGGGCGAATTGGCGTTGGCCGAGCGGATGGCGGAGGCGAGGTCGTCGAGCGTGAGGCCGCGGGCGGCCAGCTCGTCGGGGCGCGCGTGCACGCGCACCGCGAAGCGCTTCTGGCCGTTGATGTTCACCTGCGCCACGCCGGGCAGCGTCGAGAGCGTGGGCGAGATGAGGTTCTCGGCGAAGCTGTTGAGGTCCGAGAGCGCCATCGACGGCGAGGTGAGCGAGACGAAGAGGATCGGCGAGTCGGCCGGGTTCACCTTCCGGTACGAAGGCGGGTTGGTCATCTCCACCGGCAGCGAGCGCTGCGCGCGCAGGAGCGCCGCCTGGACGTCCACGGCCGCCTTGTCGATGTCGCGGTCCTGGTCGAATTCCAGCGTGATCTGCGTGTTGCCGAGCGTCGAGGACGAGGTGATCACGTCCACGCCGGAGATGGTGGCGAACTGCTTCTCGAGCGGGGTGGCCACCGAGGAGGCCATGTTCTCCGGGCTCGCGCCCGGCAGGTTCGCGCTCACCGAGATGGTGGGCGTGTCGAACTGGGGGAGCGCGGCGATCGGGATCTCGTCGTAGGCGAGGAGGCCGGCCACCACGAAGGAGGCCGACAGCAGCACCGTCATCACCGGCCGGCGGATGAACGGCTCGGAGAAGTTCACGATGCGCCCCGGACTTCGCGCCCGGCGCCTTCCCGCCGCCCGCCTTGCCGCCGCCGTGCCCGGCGCGCGCTCGCCCAGGGAGACGAGGCTCCCCGGGCGCAGGTTCTGCGCGCCCTCGACGACCACCTTCGTGCCGGGCTCGATCCCGGTCACCACGGCGATGCCCTCGTCGATGTAGTCCACCCCGACCTTCCGCAGGGCCACCTTGCGGTCCTCGCCGATCACGAACACGAAGCGGTACTCCGGCCCCGTCTGCACCGCCTGCACGGGCACGACGGAAGCCTGGCCGAGCGTGCGCGGCGACACCAGGACGTTCACGAACATCCCCGGCCACAGCCGGCTCGCGCGGTTGTCGAATTCCGCCTTCACGCGGATCGTGCCGGTCACCGTGTCCACGGCGTTGTCGAGGAAGTTCACGCGCCCCTTGAGGACCTCGCGGCCGCCGTCGGGGGAAACCTCGACCATGACGGGGCCCGCCGCCAGCGCCCGCTGCAGGCCGGTGAACTCCTTCTCGGGCAGCGTGAAGCCGACCTGGATGGGGTCGGTCTGCGTCACGGTGACGAGCACCGTGCCGTTGGGCTGCACGAGGCTGCCGGGGCGCACGCCGATGGTGCCCGTGCGCCCGGCGAAGGCGGCGTGGATGCGCGTGTTGCCGAGGGCGACCTTCGTGCCCTCGACGGCCGCGAGGTCGACGGCGAGCTGGCCCTTGAGCGTCTCGACCTGGTTCTGCGCCGCGTCGAGCGCCGACTGCGAGATGAACTTCTGCTCGAAGAGCTGGCGCTGGCGCTCGAGGGTGCGCTGCGCGTTCGCGAGGTCGGCGCGGTCCTTCTCCACCTGCGCCTCGGCCTTCTTCAGGTTCGCCTCCTCGGCGCGCGAATCGAGGGAGAAGATCAGGTCCCCGCGGGCCACCGACTGGCCTTCGCGGATGTGCACCTCGCGCACGGTGCTCGTGATCTGGGCGCGCACGTCCACCGACTGCAGGGCCACCGCCGTGCCGTTGGCGCGCAGGCGCACCGGCACGTCGCGCCGCTCGACCTGCGCCGCGGTCACCGGCACCGCGCGCCGCCGCCCTTGGCGGCCGCCTGCGGCGCCTTTTCCGGCCGCGAGAGCCACCAGCCCCCGACGGAGGCGGCGGCGATGGCGACGGCGACGCCGGCCGCGACCAGGGGGCGCATCAGCGAACGGCCGCGACGACCATCGCCGTGGCCACCGTCACCTTCTTGGCGAAGTCGATGTGCAGGAACTCGTTGGGGCCGTGCGCGTTCGACTTCGGGCCCAGCACGCCGGTGACGAGCATCTGGGCGTTCGGGAACTTCGATCCCAGCATGGCCATGAACGGGATCGTGCCGCCCTCGCCCATGTAGGCCGCGGGCTTGCCGAAGTTCGCCTGCGAGGCGCCGTCCAGCGCGGCGCCCAGCCAGGGCGCGACGACGGGCGCGTTCCAGCCGTTGGCCGCCTGGTCGTAGGAGAAGGTGACGCGCGCGTTGTAGGGGGGATCGGCCTCCAGCACCTGCTTGAGCTTCGCCGCGGCGCCGTTGGCCTCGACGGTCGGCGGCAGGCGCAGCGAGAGCTTGAGCGTCGTGGAGGGGCGCTGCACGTTGCCGGCCGAGTGGGTCGGCGGCAGCCCGTCGGCGCCGGTGACCGCGAGCGCGGCCCGCCAGGTGCGGTTGAGCACCACCTCGACGGGATCCCGGGTCACGGGCTCGGCGAAGATCGAGGCCGTGGCCTGGTCGTCGCAGCAGGACGAGGCCCAGGGGAAGCGCTTCCACGTCGCGTCGCCCAGGATGGCGGCCGCCTGCTTCGCCTGCTCGAGGCGGTCGGCGGGGATCTCGCCGTTGAACGCCGCCGGCTTCACCACGCCGGTGCGCGAATCGTCGATGCGGTCGAGGATCGCGCGCGCGATGCGGAAGGACGAGGGCACGACGCCGCCCGCATCGCCCGAGTGCACGCCCTCCTCGAGGATCTTCACCTCGAGGGTGCCGTTCACCAGGCCGCGCAGCGACGTGGTGACCCAGAGCTGGTCGTAGTTGCCGGCGCCGGAGTCGAGCGCCACCACGAGCTGCACGTCGCCCATGCGCGGGGCGAGCGCGTCGAGGTAGGCGGGCAGGTCGTAGCTGCCGCTCTCCTCGCAGGTCTCGATGAGGCCCACGCAGCGCGGCCGCGCCACGCCCTCGGCGTCCAGCGCCATCACCGCGCAGAGCGCGGCGAACACCGCGTAGCCGTCGTCCGCGCCGCCGCGGCCGTAGAGCTTGCCGTCCTCGATCACCGGCTCCCAGGGGCCCAGCCCGGCCCGCCAGCCGGTCATCTCGGGCTGCTTGTCGAGGTGGCCGTAGAAGAGCACGGTGCGCTCGCTCGCGAGGCCGCCGGTGGCCGGGACGTCGAAGAAGAGCACCGGCGTGCGGCCGTCGATGCGCACGATCTCGAGCGAAAGCCCCTTCACGCCCTGCGCCGCCACCCAGCGCTCGGCCTGGCGGACGCTCGCCTCGATGTGGCCGTTTCGCGCCCAGTCGGCGTCGAAATGCGGGCTCTTGGCGGGAATGCGGATGTAGTCGACGAGCTGCGGGACGATGTCGTCGTCCCACTGCCGGGAGATGCGCGCCGCGAGGGGGGCGGCGGCGACGGCGGGAATGTTCGGGCGGGCGGTCATGGCGCGGTTCCTTCGCTTCGGCGAGTCGCCCATTTTACCGCTTGGGGGCCGGGCGCCCGGTTATGCTTGGCAATCATGCCGACGCTTCCCTGGTTCGAGATCGTTCGCCGCGCTCTACTTCCTGTGGGTCGTGGGCGCCTCCCTCACGCTCCTCACGCAGCGCCGCTCGCCCACGGCCACGCTCGCCTGGATCTTCGCCTTCGTGGCCCTGCCGGTCGTCTCCGGCATCTACTACGTCGTCTTCGGCCCGCGCCGCCTCAAGCGCCGCAAGCTGCGCTACGGCACCGCGCGCAAGGCGCTCGCCGGGGAGGTGAGCGAGCTACCTGCGCGCAATCCTGCTGCCAGGTGCCGCCCGTGCTCTCGCCCGAGGCGGCCGCGCTCGCCGGCGTGATCGACCGCCTGGGCCAGGGCGGGCCCACGTTCGCGACCTCGGTCGAGCTCCTCGAGGACGGCGACGACTGCCTCGCGGCGCTCGAGCGCGACATCGCGGCGGCCCGCGACCACGTGCACTGCGAGTACTACATCTGGGAGCCGGACCGCGTGGGCACGCGGATCCGCGACGCGCTCGCCGCGGCGGCGCGCGCGGGGCCTGCAGGTGCGCGTGCTCTTCGACGCGGTCGGCTCGCCCGACGTCGATCGCGGCCTTCTGGGAGCCGCTCGTCGCGGCCGGCGGCGAGGTGCTCGCCTTCAACCCGCGTGCGCCTGTCGCTGGCGAGCCTCAACTTCGCCAACTTCCGCACCCACCGCAAGATCGTGGTCGTCGACGGCGCGATCGGCTTCATCGGCGGCAACAACCTGCACGAGGCGGTGAGCCGCGAGTTCTCCGGCAAGGGCGCCTGGCGCGACGTGCACGCGCGCATCGAGGGCGAGCCGGTGCGCCGCCTGCAGCGCCTGTTGCTCGAGAACTGGATCTACGCCGGCGGCGAGGTGTCGGCCGACCTCGAGGCGGTGAAGCGCTACTTCCCCCCGGCCGCCGCGGCCGAGGGCCAGCCCGTGCAGGTCCTCGCCTCCGGGCCCGACGACGAGCACGCGCCCATCCACGCGTTCTTCCTCGCGGCTCTCGACGGCGCGCGCTCGCGCGCGTGGATCCAGACGCCCTACCTCGTCCCCGACGAGCCGCTCGAGAGCGCGCTGCGCGTGGCGGTGCTGCGCGGCGTGGACGTGCAGGTGATCGTGCCGCGGGAGGGCGACTCGCGGGTGGTGAGCGCGGCCTCGCGCACCTACTGCGAGGCGCTCTCCCGGGCCGGCGTGCGCGTGTTCGAGTACGGCCCGCCGATGCTGCACGCCAAGACGATGGTGATCGACGACACGGTGGCCGTGGTGGGCACGGCCAACCTGGACAACCGCAGCTTCCGGCTCAACTTCGAGGTGGCCGCGGCGTTCTACGACGCCGGACGTCATCGAGACCCTGGCGCGCCGCTTCGAGGAGGACCGCGCCGCTCGCGCCGATTTCCGCCAGCGCCGCCGCGAGGGCTCGCGCGTGGCCGCGCTGCTGGAGTCGCTCGCCCGCCTCTCCTCGCCGGTGCTGTAGCCGCCGCCGCGTAGAATAGGGGTATCCCCTTACCCGAAGCGCGCACAAACCATGAAACTCACCGACCTGCACAAGAACCAAGGCCTCAAGATCGAGGGCGACGCCCGCCGCGGCGGCGTATCCGACCGCTACGGCAGCGGCGTGTCGCACGTGACCGACCGCAAGGAGCAGAGGAAGCTCGACGCGGCCGCCGGCCTCGTGCCCTTCGCCTGCAAGCTGCACGGCGACCTCGTGAAGGAGCTCCAGGCGCGCGCCCAGGCCTCCGGCGCCGGCCTCAACGAGACCGTCGCGGAACTGCTGAAGAAGGGCCTCGCCGCGAAGAAGTAGCGGCACCCATGGCCCTCAAGGCGACCATCTTCAAGGCCGAGCTCACGGTCTCCGACCTCGACCGCGGCCATTTCGAGACCCACGCGCTCACGATCGCGCGCCACCCGTCGGAGACCGACGAGCGCATGATGGTGCGCCTGCTCGCCTTCGCGCTGAACGCCGACGAGCGCCTGGCCTTCGGGCGCGGCCTGTCGAGCGAGGGCGAGGCGGACCTCGTCCTCACCGACCTCACCGGCGCGATCGACCTGTGGATCGACGTGGGGCTCCCGGACGAGCGCGAGATCCGCAAGGCCTCGGGGCGCGCGGACCGCGTCGCGGTCTACACCTACGGGACCGGCGCGGACCCCTGGTGGAAGCAGAACGCCGAGGCGCTGGGCCGGCTCGCCAACGTCGGGCGTGGTCGAGATCCCGCTGGAGGCCACGCGCGCGCTGGCCGCGCAGGCGGCGCGCAAGATGAAGCTGCAGTGCACGATCCAGGACGGCCACGTCTGGTTCGCCGACGAGCAGGCTCGATCGCGATCGAGCCGGTGGTGCGCAAGGCGGCGGCATGAAGGCCCGGCGCGCCCTGGTGCTCGCGCTCGTGGCGCTCGCTCCTCGCCGCGTGCGGCCCGAAGGTGCCGAAGGTCCCGCGGCTCGATCCCGGCGCCGTCGTCCTCGCCTTCGGCGACAGCCTCACCTACGGCACCGGCGCGCATCCCGCAGGAGGCCTATCCCGCGGTGCTCGAGCGGCTCATCGGGCGCAAGGTGGTGAACGCCGGCGTGCCGGGCGAGACCAGCGACGCAGGGCCTGCGCGCGGCTGCCCGAGGTGCTCGACGAGCTGAAGCCCCAGCTGCTCATCCTCTGCCACGGCGGCAACGACTTCCTGCGCCGCCTCGGCGAGGCGGCCGCCGCGACAACGTGCGCGCGATGATCCGCCTCGCCCAGGGGCGCGGCATCGACGTGGTGCTGCTCGCCACGCCCAAGCCCGGCTTCGGCACTTCCAAGGTGAGGTTCTACGAGG